>CAIJXT010000025.1 GCA_903824665.1 uncultured Bacteroidota bacterium
ACATTGATGGTGCCATGTATCTGTGTGGTACCGCTGTTGGTAGCGCTGAAGGCAGGGATGGTGCCGTTGCCGGCTGCACCCAGACCTATTGCAGTATTAGAGTTGGTCCAGTTATACACTGTGCCACCTACTACCGAACCTGTGGGTACTACTGATGCTGTCATGGCACCGTTGCAGGTTACCTGATCTGTAAGTGCGTTTGCCGATGGTATCGGGTTGATGGTGACAAAAGTGCTGGTCACTATAGATCCGCAGCCGTTAGATACGGTAAGACTATAAGTACCGGTTGCTGATGCAGTAGTAACAGCGATTGTAGGATCTTCAACTGTGGTGGTAAAAGAATTAGGTCCTGTCCAGGAGTAGTTTAGAGTGCCGCTTCCTGCTGCTGTTGTGGTCAGGTTCAGCGCACTGCCTGCGCATACCGGTGAGTTACTACCTATTGCAGATACTGATGGACCGGCATTAATAGTTGCAGTGGTTGTTTTAGTGCCGGTAGAAGTACATAGGTTTGCATCAGTAACAGATACGGTATAAGTACCTGTAGCGGCAGTGGTAACAGAAGATATGGTCGGATCTTCAAGTGTTGACGAGAAAGAGTTGGGACCTGTCCAGGCGAATACTTTAGTGCCTGTACCACCGGTTACCGTAGTGCTGAGTGCAAGTGTTGTTCCTGAGCATACCGGACCAGAGTTGCCGATCGCTGATACTACCAGTGGTGCAGGCTGGGTCACCGTGGCGGTGACAGTAGTTAGGCCGGATGCAGCATCCGAAACAGTACATGTATAGGTACCAGCACCCAGGCTGGTTGCTGTAGCGCCTGTACCGCCCGATGGGGCCCATGAATAAGAGAAGGGTGCTGTGCCGCCACTTACAGTCACTGTTGCCGATCCATCGCTGCCGCCATTGCAGGCCACATTGGTTTGCGCTGTTAAACTGGCGGAGAACGAACTCATTACCGTCACATTCGTTGTAGAAACAAATGTGCCACAACTGTTATTAATGAGGTAAGATATTATTGTTGTACCAGCAGTAAGACCAGCTACTATGCCGGTGCTGCCTACTGTAGCCACTGCCGTATTCGTACTGCTCCAGGTACCCCCACTCACACTATTACTTAGTGTAGTTGTAGACCCGGCCGTAACAGTATTGGTGCCCGTAGTTGCTGCAACGGATGCCGGCAAAACGTTCATGGTGAAGAAAGTTCGGAACGTACCGCAACCTGTTTTGGTATACGATATTCTGCTTGTACCGGCCGACATACCCGTGACGACGCCCGTGGATGAATTGACGGTTGCTATGGCAGTAGCGGAGGAGGACCAGGCGTAAGAATAGGGAGGGGACGAGGTTGTGGTGCTGGAACTCGATAACGAGACATTGGATCCGACACATACGCTTGAAGGGCCGCTGATAGTCCCGGGATCAGTCAATGGATATACTGTATTGACCACAGTTGCTGTCATTGAACCGCAGCTATTGGAAACTGTATAAGATATTGTCGTAGTAGCAGTCACGCTACCCATTACGCCACCCATCGTGCCGGTTGCCGAATTGATCGTTCCTACAGCGGTATTTGATGATACCCATGTTCCACCCGAAGTGCCCGTAGTGCCATGGGCGATGAATGCCGTTGCACATACTGTCTGTTGTCCTGTTATCGTGCCGGGGTTTGCCAGATTCACAGTCACCCCTTGTGTTGCCGTAGCGCAGGAGTGTATATAAGATATCACTGTGCTTCCTGCCCCTATGCCAGTTACTACACCTGTACTGCCTACCGTGGCAACCGCAGTGTTTGCACTGCTCCAGGTGCCGCCGCTCAGAGATGCGGTAAGTGTTGTGGTAGCACAAAGCGTAGGAGTGCCGGTAATAGACAAAGGAGCTGGCTGAGTAATAGTAGCCGAAACCGTTGTAGTGCCGGATGCGGCATCTGTAACGGTGCAGGTATAAGTACCTGCAGTAAGGCCGGTTGCTGTAGCACTAGTACCACCCGCTGGTGCCCACGAATAAAAGTAAGGTGATGTACCGCCAGACGGTGTTGCTGTAGCAGACCCGTCTGAACCGCCGTTACAACTTACGTTTGTAGCAGATGCTGAAGCCGAAAGCGATGCACTTACTGTTACATTAGTTGTGGAAGTAGCTGACCCGCAGGAATTGGTAACAGTGTATGAGATAGTCGTAGACCCAATTGCAATGCCCCTAACCAGGCCGGTAGAAGCGTTGACAGTAGCAGCACTTGTATTGGTACTTGTCCAGGAGCCACCAGTAGGTGTTGCGGAAAGTGAAGTGGTGCCTAACACTGCTACAGAAGTACTGCCGGAAATTGCACTAACAACTGGTAATGCCCCGGTTACAGTAATCTGCACGCCTGGGGTAGCCTGTGAATAAGAACTGTTATTGGTAGATAGCGAACAACGATAATACTTTGTAACACCCGGTGTGGCAGTGTAGGTAGCGTTTGTTGCGCTTGTTATATTACTCCATGCACTGTTATCGGGCGAAGACTGCCACTGATAAAGCATTGATGTACCGGATACATTGAGTGAAAAGTTGGTTGTTGATGCCGGGCACGCAACAGTAGTTGCTGTTGCCCTTGCCACCAGTCCGTTTACAGTACCGGTTAGCACCGCTCCGCTGACCACCAGATTAGCCACCAGATTGGCATCTGAGCGGATGTAAAGTTTATTTGCGCCAGCGTCGACATTTCCAGCCGATAGGGTAGCAGTATTGTATACTGATACAACAGAGCTGAACACAGACGTTCCGCCAGCACCATTGTTCATGGTAAGGTTTTTTAATGTTGTTGTACCCGTACCACTGAAAGTGATTGCTGCAAGGGTTTTGAGTGTGCCTGTAGTATCTACGTACACCCCGTTGTTTACAAAGGCGCTGGTAGAAGTAGCGACCTGAACATTATTGCGCCCGGCAACTATTGTTCCTGTCTTAATGTTTACTGTATTCCCACCGACGGCCATTGATGCCAAAAAACAGAAAACACCCAAAAGGGATAGTGTATATTTTTTCATAAAACTGGATTATCGAATTTCAATAAATAAAAAATAGTTTCAATTGCAAAAAAAGTCACTTTGTATTTCGAGCCTAAATGTAACAAAAATATTTTTACGTTGTGCATCCGGTATAAAAAATATAAATGAATGATAGTATTTTGGTTAATATTTTTGCTTTAAATCACAATGTTACACTTACTGATTAAAATGAAAACAGCTAGTCTACAATAGTAACTTTCAATCCTTTCTCAAAAAGTCGAAAGGAAATTATTGTTACAAATGATTTGATAGTGATTCACCAATTACATTACGAAATTGCCAATTTGAACATTTTGGATTGTTTTTTCTAATCAAAATATCAAGTATAGACACTGATTTGAATTTGAATCGAGGTGTCTTAATTTCGCTTAATGGTGAATGTCATTTTGTTTAAATGTTTGCATTAGAACATTCTGTTTGGCAACATTATTAGTTTTACGTTTTTATATTGATGAAAATAGTCGCATAATTCGGTGTGTTGTGGTTTTCAAAACGACAAATTTTGCAATTTATTGATGAAGTGAAAATGCTGTGACAAATTAAATATTATTATGACATATAATTTTATGGTATCTATTTATGAGCAATCTGATACATTGTACAGTGAATAATGTGTTTTCAGTGAATTACGAGCATTCGTATGCTTGTTAAAATGGCTCAGAGTTTCTCAATTACAAAACTGCTATTGCCAGCCACTGTTGTTTGTGCGAAGGGAGTTGCAATATTGATTTTCAACACATCACCAGCATTGAGTGACACGAGTGCAAAAACACTTGACGGCGCCGAAGCGTATCCGGAGGTAGAAGTCACCAACTGATTACTGTTATATGCGCCAACAACCCTGATACTACCGTTGACCACTATAGATATTAATCGGCCGGATGTGGAGAAATCGAGTGACGCCGAAACCAGATAATTACCAGCATTTGCAGCAGTAAACTGGTCGGTGCCGGCATTAAACTGGCCACCTACATTTACAGTGGGTGTGCTCCAATCAACGGTGGCTTCCGCCGGAACTGTAGAAATTATCTGTCCTCCGGCGTGTGTTGTGCGGAGCTGTAACTGAAAACCGCCTCCGCCACCCGATGGAGTAGCCCAGGTTCCGTCTCCTCTTAAATAGGTTGATGCAGAAGCAGTTCCGCCAGATGTACTGATCTTATCTACAGGCATACTGGTATTCGTAATGTTCGCACCGTTAAGGTTGGTAAGGTTTGCTCCATTTATTGCCGCAACAGTACCTGTTAAATTGGCGGCAGAGAGGTTTGTGAGATTGGCACCACTTACAGCAGGTAGCTGTGCTGAGCCATTGAGTTGTACCAATTGGTTGGCACCGTTAAATGTGTTGCCTTGTGTAGTTAGCGCGGCAGGCACATTGAGTAATTTCCATACCGACCCGTTGTAATAATAGAATCCACTGGTTGCATCGGTCTGATAAACAAGCAATCCGGTTGCCGGACTTGCAATTGCCGATACCTGAATCGCTGTCATCCTGGGAATGAGCACACCTGATGACGTTGAACTTACATCAATTATTGCTGAATTATCAGCCGCAGCACCAGTACCATTTACTGCCCAGCCTTGTGCCGAAAGTGTTCCTGCAAAAAGTGAGCAAGTAAACAAAAACGCCAGAGATCGTATCATATATTATTAATTTTGAGCAAATAGTATGAACTAATTTAGTTTTATTACACTAACGTGACTCCCATTCGCAGCAGTAGTTCGGGCCGTAACATTGTTCAAATAAACTGCTACCTCTACATAATCTCCTGAGGTCAATGACACAACACCCGATACAGCCGACGCTCCCTGAGGGTATCCGGTTGGCATAGTTGAAGCTGTGCCAGTATTGCAATAACTGACATACTTAGGCGATCCATTAACTAATATTGTGAAACCTCTTGTATGTGCTGCCGCCGATGCTACCATATTAGCTATAACCAGGTAGTCGCCTGCTGCCGCAGCCGTAAACCTGCCATTAGTTGCGTTATATTGGCTACTGACGTTCACTGTGGGCGAAGACCATAAAATGGTATAAAATGTGCCTGTAGCACCCCCATAGGAAAAACCCGACGGGCATGTGGCAAGCAACTGCACACTGGGGCTGCTACCACCAGATATGGTACTCCATGTATTATCTCCCCGCAAATAGGTTGATGAGCTGGTAGTTCCCGTGGCCGACAGTTTTGCGATTGGCACACTTCCGGTAGTAATATTAGCACCACTCAAATTCGTGACATTTGCAGCGCTAATTGCTGGTAATGTGCCAGCAAGATTGCCCGCTGGCAGGTTCGTCAGGTTTGCGCCATTTACCGCAGGCAATTGCGTTGAGCTATTTAGCTGAACCAGTTTGTTTGCTGCATTAAAGGTATTGCCCTGTAATGTCACATTTGCTGGCGTGCTTAATGATTTCCAGAAAGAGCCGTCATAGAAGTAAAAGCCGATGGTGCCATCCGTTTGGTAAACGAGTAAGCCGGCAGCAGGACTGCTGATAGCCGTTCGTTGACTACTTGTCATGCGAGGAAGCAGGATCCCCTGGGAAGTTGCAGCAACGTCAAGCATTGCCGAATTGTCTGCCGCCGCTCCGCTGCTGTTGACGGCCATACCCTGAGCCTCGGCAGGAGCCACAGGTAGCATCAGAACAACCGGTAAAAAAAGAATAAACTGTAAAAGTTTAAAAGAAATGTCCATATTAGCCATTAGTTAAGTTTTACGATCGTAATGTTATTAACAGTTGCTGATGTTGTTGTTGAAGTTACATCAGCCATATGCATAGATACTGACAACTGGGCACCAGCAGCTAAACTTACCACACCCGAAACAATAGCCGAACCGTTTGGAACACTCGATGGGACCGTGCCAATTCCTGCTCCGATACCCCCTGCAAATACAGGTGTGGAGTTTACCACAATTGACAATACTCGGGTCAAACCTAAGGGAGCTCCGAGTGTTGCCGTCACCAGGTAATCACCAGCGGATGCTGCAGTAAAAATTCCTGTACCTGTGTTGTATTGGCTGGAAACATTAACAGACGGCGATGTCCAGAGAATTGTACTCGCAGTTCCGGCAGTAATAGTTTGCCCACCACCATGTGTAGCAATTAACTGAACGGCGACACTGCTTCCGGCAGAAGGTACTGACCATGCGCCGTCTCCACGTAAATAAGTAGATGGCGATGGGGTTCCTGTTGCAGATACCTTACTTACGGGTATGCTTCCCGCAGTAATATTGCCACCACTAAGGTTTGTAATGTTTGAACCGTTTACCGCAGCCATTGTACCGGTGAGGTTGGCAGCAGGCAGATTGGTGAGGTTTGCTCCGCTCAAAGCTGGCATATGGCCCGAACTGTTTAATTGTACCAATTGGCTGGCGCCATTAAATGTGTTGCCCGCTAATGTAGCTGTCGATGGTGCATTTAGGCTAGTCCATGCCGAACCGTTAAAAAAGTAAAAGCCAGCGGATCCATCGGTTTGGTACACTAATAAGCCTGTAGCAGGACTGGTGA
This sequence comes from uncultured Bacteroidota bacterium, assembly GCA_903824665.1. GTDB lineage: Bacteria > Bacteroidota > Bacteroidia > Chitinophagales > Chitinophagaceae > Nemorincola. The sequence continues at coordinate 6,544 of CAIJXT010000025.1, forward strand.
TAGCACCGCGCTGTGCAGCAGTCATTCTGGGCATTAATGCACCCTGTGTGCTGGAACTGATATCCAGCATCGCAGAATTGTCCGCTTCAGCTCCGTTATTGTTGATCGCCATTCCTGCTGCGGGTGCAACAACATTGATATTTGCTGTAGTAGTTACAGATCCGCAAATGTTGGTAACAGTGTAAGACACAGAAGTGGTGCCAACAGCGATACCAGTAAGCACTCCTGCTGTTGAGATGGTTGCAATAGTCATATTCGAACTTACCCAAACACCACCACCCGTTCCGGATGCATTAAGAGTAATTTGGGAACCGACATATGTTGCCGTTGGACCAGAGATGGTCCCCGGTGTCGCAAGTGGGTTTACTGTAACTGTTTTTGTAGCAGCGACTGAGCCACAGATATTAGAAACTATATAAGAAATCGTTGAAGTACCTGAGGAAAGTCCACTGACAACCCCTGAGCCTGAAACAGTAGCGGAGCTGGTGTTGGTACTGGACCATGCACCGCCACCTGACCCACTTGCCGTAAGCGATATTGTCGCAGCTACACAAACAGAATTGGATCCGCTGATCGTTTCGGGTGTCGCCAACGGGTTAACTGTTAGCACAAAGGTTGCAGCAGCGGTTCCGCATCCATTTGATACAGCGTAAGACATAGTGGTAGTGCCAGCAGAGAGTCCATTTACAATGCCAGAAGACGATACTGTGGCTATACCGGCATTTGTACTACTCCAGACTCCACCACCAGTACCGCTTGCGGTGAGTGTTGTTGTGGAGCCTGCGCACACAGAAGAGGCTCCGCTGATTGTTCCGGGATTGGGTAACGGGTTGATGGTAACGTTAACGACTGTTGTTGTAGTCCCGCCCGCACCATCGCTAACCTGAATTGTGAATGCATCTGGTCCACTATATCCCGTTGTAGGTGTATACGTTTTGCCCGACGGCGTTACATTGCTGCCGGTTGTTGCAGATGTTCCAGCCATATTCAACGTGCCGTGAGCGGGCCCGGAAGTTGCGGTCCAGGTTAGTGTTTGCCCAATATCTGCATCGTTAACTGTCAAAAGACCATTTATAGACGTAGCGCTAGCGTTTTGACACACCGTTAGCGATTGTGGACTTCCACCAGAAAACGTTGGTGTTGCGTTTGAAGCCGAAGTTGTAAAATTGAGTATGCTTCCATTTGTAGTGCCATTTGCATTAACGGCAGTTGTCCGGAAGTAGTAAGTTGTCCCGCCCGAAAGCCCAGTGATCGCCTTGGTAACCGATGTAGAACCGGTGCCAGCGGATATGGACGAAGGGGTAGCGCTGACGGTAGTATTGCCGGATGCAAGTGAGGATGATGTTCCATAAACGAAAGACACGGTGGTTGTAAATCCTCTATCATTTACCACGCCATTCAGCGTAGCGCCTGTACCAGTGACTGATGTCGCACTATTAGTTGTAGCGGAAGGTGCGCAATTCGAAAGTGTTGGAGGCAGTGTCAATGCTGTTGTATTTTGCGTCTGCCAATTGGCAAGAGTATTTATCGCAGCACGGTCTGTTGCCGGATTACCGGTCAGACATACCAAGGCTGAATTCACCATACCGTTGTCAACCTCATTCCCCGAACCATCCAACATTACCAGACAGTTGGTTCCCGTGGTTAAACATACAGGTCTGTTAGAGTTATTTGCAGATTGACAAATATCAACAGAAGTATTGGAAGTACAGTCATCCCAATTAGTAGTCGAAAAAGAGCATCCCGTTGCAGTTGCTTTGTTGGCCTGAATAGCAGCCAGCATGGTTCCGGAAGCCCCACCCTGAATCGCAAAAATTTGATCGCCAGCATTAGAAAGGTTTAACACTTGTCCGGAAGCAGACCCATTACTGCATGTAAAAGTAGTCGATGTACCGGCGCCTGCAATTTTAACCTGGGTTCCATATGGAAGAGAAGAGCCTGCTGTCCAGGTAAATGCTGAACCGCTTTCGGGAAAAGAAGCATTGTCCGCTGTTGTACAAAAATTATCCGCGCCACAAGAGATACCTTTCCACCCTCTGTCAGTAAAATAGATTGTTGTACCTGCAAGTATTCCTCCTGTTTTCAGAATGATGAAACTGAATTCATCATTATTGGCTGCCGGTGTGCAATTATAGCCGGTGAAGGCAATGTCACCGGTTGAAAGTGTTGTTTGTCCCATCAGGGCCGTGCAGAAATACAACTGCACGATGAAAGCAACTAAAATTCCCGATTTCATTTTTCTCATTTTATATCAGGTTGATTGAAAAAAATCTATGATACCAGGCATAAAGATGATCAAAAAAAGAGCTACCAAACAGAGGGTTAAGTAAGTGGCGATGAATAGTACGTAACTGCAAAATTTCTTTTAATAACTGAAATTAGGGCGATTGAATAAAACCAGACATCACGTCTTTTCGGCGCTGGGATATTTCGAGTTCCGTTCCATCGAGCATGATTACATATGCGTTCTTGGCCCGGATGTACTTTTTTACATGATTTATGTTTATTATGTGGGAATGGTGTATTCTGAGAAATGTGGAGCTGTCGAGCAATTCTTCATATTTTTTCAGATTTGAAGAGGCAGTTATAGTGCTCCCATTAGTTAGATGAAATACAGAATAGGCGTCGGAAGCATTTATCCAAACAATATCAGCAGTATCCAGAAAATCATAACCATGAACAGATGGGATAGCAATCTTACTGTATTTTTTTAGCGGATTACGTTCGTTTTCTGCAAGAATATGCAATCTGTTACCTGGTTTCTGCAACTGTTGATTGAACCTTGAAATCGCCCCTTTCAGATCTTCGATCCCTATCGGCTTCAGCAAGTAGTCAAGTGCAGCATACTTTATAGCCTTGACAGCATGGTTGTCATAAGCGGTCGTAAAAACAATCCGAAATTGAGGATCCTTAAAATGATCGAGCAACTCAAATGCATTGATCCCCGGCATTCTGATATCAAGAAAAACCAGATCGGGTTGTTTTTGTCTGATCAAATCAATTCCATGCAAAGCACTGTCTGAAGTGCCAACAATAGCGACTTCCGGGCAATAGTCGGTTAGCAGTGTATGTAATACACTGATACTTCTTTTTTCGTCGTCAATTATTACTGTCGTTATCATTTCAGTAGGTATTATTACGTGAATGTTCTTTGTTTTCCGGGAGGTTTATCCAAAGTTCAACTTTCGTACCCGCAGGATTTCCTTGGGTATCTGTAAGGTCTGTTACAGTTATTGAGTTCGTTCCCGGTTGGTTCAGCAATCGCAGCCGGCTTTCTGTTGTAAGTATTCCGGTTGATTCATGAGTGCTTGTTTTTTTATGGGATCGTCCTACACCATTGTCTTCAATTATGCATTTAATGGAATCGCCATGTTTTTCTATCGTCAGTTTAAGTATGCCGCCATTTGGTGCCGGTGCAAGGCCATGATTGATCGCATTTTCTACGAATGGTTGAAGGATCATAGAGGGTATGTAGGAGAGATCGGGTTCTATTTGATTGTCAATGGTAATTGTGTAGGCGAACTTGTTTTCAAATCTAACCATTTCAATTTCGAGGTAGAGTTCCAGAAATTGCAGTTCCTGCTGCAAGCTGATTATACTCTTTCGTGAATTTTCGAGCAATCCGCGCATCAGTTTTGCAAACTGAACCAGATAGTAATTGGCTTTAGGCTTGTCGTTCTGTAACGTAAAGTCCTGAATAGCATTCAATGCATTAAATATAAAATGAGGATTCATTTGAGCCCGCAGGGCCTTCAGTTCATTTTCTATGTATAATTTTTCCTTTTTGCTAATGCTTCTGTAATGGCGAATGATGAACATTGACAATAGCGAAACCAAAAGAAAAAATGTGGTATAAAACCACCATGTTTGCCAGTAGGGTAGGTTGATGCTGAATTGAACCATTGCCGCTTCGCTTCGCTTACCATCAATATTCTCTGCAACAACGTAGAACCGGTATGCACCGGGTTTCAGATAGAGAAAGTTGACTGAAAATTCATTAGAGCTTTTCCACACAGAATCTTTGCCGGCAAGGCAGTAATAGTACTTTGGTTTTTTGTTCCAGGAGAAACTCAACGAGGTGTATGCTATACTGATATTGTTTTGTGAGTACCTCAGGTCATAATGACTTCCTATAGCGGTGTCCCGATTATTAATAGTCACACCAGTTATAACAATTCCTGGTGCTGGTATGGTGTCGAGTTCTGCAATCTCGTCGAAAAAATGCAGTCCCTTATAGCTGGTGAAAATGATTTTATCCTTGTACTTAAACATCGTTCGTACACCACCCTTGGGAATAAGGGAATTGATACTGAAATCAAGGACCCGTAATTTTCCGGTAGGGCATGTAACAATCTTAAACAGCCCTTCGGCAGCCGAAAGCCAAACATTACCATCCTCATCACAAAACAAATCATTGCAAATAGTGGCATATATACCATCTGCTTTTGTCAGTGGTACAATTTTATTGTTATTGACATAGTAGATACCTTTGTTTTGGGTTGCTACCCAAACGGTTCCAAATTTGTCTGCCAACATTTCATGAATATATTCCCTAGATATCTGACTGCTGAATGGTCTGATTATCGCCGAGTCGTTAATCTGAAACAGGCCGGCATCATTCCCGAGCCAAATTGTTGTTTTTGTAACAGCCATGGCGTTATATACACCGTTTGCCTGTTTTTCTTCTGTTTTTTGTTTACCAAATGCCGCATGCATTTGCCATTGGCCTCCAATGTATTTTTTGATGTCATCCTGATTGTCAAGCAGATACAACGTGGTATCTCTACCTTCGCAGAGTATTCTGTAAGCATCACAACTTTCGGTTTTCCTACCATTAAATCTGAAAAAGCCGCCACCGGTTTGTATGATAAATCCACCATTGAAATCTCTGAAAATCCTGAATACGGAACCGTTTTCGTGCTTATATCTGTCAGTTAGTTTAATTTCATTCTTAGTTATTTCAACTTTTTTAATTGGGCCATTGATATAAAATGCGAAGACGCTATCAGGTGCATATCCCGTTACTTTCAGGATGCCGTTGCCCGCAGCGTTTTCAAAATACGTATTGTAAACCGTAGAGTATCTGAACATATATGCACCAGAACTAAAAGTTGAGATCCAAAAATTGCCATCCCGGTCCTGCGCAATGCTTGTTACGGTGCTTTTCTTAAGCACCAGCCTTGCTGTTGCTGATTCCGGTATTATCTGGTATAGGCCTGTTTCTGCACAAACCCAATAAGTGCCATTTTTATCTTTATAGATATCAATAATCCATTCATTCAGAACCGATTTTTTTGTAAAGGGATAAATAAGTGCAAATCCTGTATCAACAATTCTAAATATTCCGTTTTTGTTGGTGGTGATAACCTGCCCATCGTTTAGTTTGAATAGTCTGGAAAAGCGATTGTCGTTATTGCGACTTTTCAGTGGTGTTACTTTGTCATCAGACAAACGGAAATACCCGTCAACAGTACTGTAAATTATCAGGTCATTGTTGTTTCCGCAAACGCCCATGAACAGTTTCGAGTCGCAAACTCTGGTGTCAGATACCAGCACATCAGCCCTATAGTGTAATACATGGCCATTTGTTGTCAGGAAGTAATTATTGTCGTTTTTTCCGAAGCAGAACCATGAAACAGGATACCTGGTTGGAAACGAAAAAAACTGCTGATTGAGATAATAGCATACTTTGTCATCGAAGGTGTTGAACCAAAGTCGTCCTCTGCTGTCGTTCCCCATGTTGAAGGCTCCATAACAAGGGAATTCGTTATTGGAATTGAAATTATTAAACGTTACACCATTGTATCTGCTCACTCCTGTTCCGGCTGCAAACCACATGAAACCATCTTTGTCTGAGAGCACCTTGTATAGATAGGAGCTAGGTAGTCCTTCATCTACACTATAGTTCTTGATATAAGGCTGTTGTCCCCGCACATTGGCGGAACCAAAGAGTAAAAATAATATGATAATTAATCGTAGAGTCAAGCGACATGAGCATGCACCTGACAATATTACTCAGATTTATCTAAGTGTGCGTCTTGATTAGACATCTGCGCAATTTGATTTGGTAACTGCTACTCAAATGTGTTGCACAATGGTCAGAACCTGTTTCAGAATGTAAACCACAATCGAGAGGTCTTGATTCTTTTGCTGGCGCAGCCAAATAGAATCATGCTTCTGATTCTATCGTGATCAAAAAAAGGACAGGGTGTTATTTAGTCCTCTATTCTGCTTCCTGTTGCGGAAAAGCCTTTTGTGCTTTTGCATTGTATTCTTCTACGCGGTTCATGTCTCTGGTTTGCTGAGCCAGTTGAATTGCCAGTTTGTAAGCCTGCTCATTGTATGGGTCAGCGGCAATCGCCTGATCGATTTCGCCAAATGCCGCATTTGCATTGCCTGTCATCGCATGTGTATAGGCCATAAAAAAGTGACTATAACCCGGGCTGTATTTTTCCAGTTTTTTATACAGGTTCATGGCACTTTCCGTTTTCTTTTCTTTTACAAAAATACCACCCATAGTCTGGTAGGTACCAATGTCTCCTGGATTTTTCACAAGTACCTTGTTTCCGGCAAATATCGCAGAGTCGTTTTTGCCCTCAGCTTCATAAATGCGCATCAGTTCGGCCCACACAAGTTCATTATTTGGATACTCAGCAAGCGACAACAGGAACATTTCCTTTGCTTCCATGTATTTTTTCGCCTTCATCAGTTCGAAACCCGCAAAATCTTTTTTGGTTTTACGCTTCAGTACAGCTGCAATCGGAACGCCGTCTACTTTCACGGTATGTATGGTCTCTTCCGGAGGCCAGTTGCCTGAGGTGAGCTGTGCGGCATCAACAAAACGGGAAAACATGATACAATAATCCCAATCCTTAGCATAGCGATCAGTGTACCTGATGTATACAGGTATTGGATTGAAAGCGTCTTTGAAATCTGAGTGATCTTTAGCAAACTGCTGGTACACCTCGTCGCGCCGGAAGTCAGCAAATCGTTCATAGATATCGACATATTTTCCAGGCAGGTTTTTCCGGTTTGCCTGGTAGAGTGCAGCAATCATAGGGTAGGTTGTGTTCGTTCCAATGATTGCTTTTTTGTTTTCCAAACCCTCATTTTTTACCAGCCATTCTGTTGCTTCCTTTACACCTAGCATGTAGTAGTCCGTCTCGTACCTTCCGTACATACTTTTTAAGCCTCCTGCAATTTCATTATAGTACAGTGATTCATAAGGATGATTAGCAGCCACATACCTTACCGGCAGAAACAACAACCCAAACACTATGGCAACAGAGCCAAACTTTATGGCTTTGTTAGCGTTGGTAAGTAGCATATTCCACCCTGTGGCTGCAAGCACTACGATTGGTGGGTATATGAAAAGGAAATGCCTCCATCCGTCATACAGCGAAGAGTTTTTATAAATTGCGTAAGCCAACGGAAATACAATAGTAAATAGCACAAAAAGTGAAAAAGCAAATACTTTCTGGTTTTTGCGGAAAAGCCACACCAGCCCGGGCATGCTCAACACACTCCCGGCGATGACCACCAGTGGAGCAGTGTACAAGATGTATCTGGGAATGTAGAACCATGGTACCTGATTGCTCAGAATCTTATTGCCATCGTAGAGCATACCAATGTTGACGAAGAAGTTGGACATGATCTTAAGGGCCTCCAATGGCTTGCTCACAATTCCCAGATGTGCATAGGGCCAGAACAGAACAGCTATTAGGTATCCTGCTGCAGCAACAACAAAAAATTGTTTAATGATCCGACCATTGACAAAAGTTTTCAGTTGTCTCGTGTATAGGCCATAACAAACAATGAACAGTAGCAGGTAGGCGATGAGCAGGAACCCGCCTATACGAACGCCCATAGCCCAGCCAATGCTGGCTATCAGGCCTACAATGTGCCGTGCACTGGGGCGGGGCAACGATTGCAGGTACAAGAGAATGAAGTATATTCCAGCGGTATATCCTACCGAGAACGGTATGTCTTTGGGGTTTGCAAAGTTGTGTCCGAACCAGCTTGGCGACAATGCTAAAAATATCATAGCAAAAATCCCTGCATTCCAGCCACCCAATAATCTGGCAAGTTTACCTGCATATATTATTCCCACTGCACCTACTAATGCGTTTACGAAATGCATTGTTGTATAATGGTCCCATATATGGAATACGTTGAAAATAAACGCCGTGATAAAATCGAATATACCGCCGTAGTACTGTATTCCTGATGTAGCTGTTTGGGCTTCAGTATCACCATTAAAGAAATAGTTATAAATGCTGTTCCCATAGTCAAAGTGCCAGTGCTCATCGCCCGTTACAGCAAAATTGAAGCTCATCGCCGGCATGATCAATACCAGCAGCACAGCCAATAAATTGAAAATAGCCCTGCCTCTGATGCTTGCTTTTTGTTCAGCAGGAATATCTGCACTAGTCTTGAAGGGCAAAACAAAACTATTGAATACCCATAAACGGAACGAAATAGAAAGTACACCTATCAGCATCATAAACGAATCTTTCACCACGTTCACTTTGCTTTCGGGCATATTAACCCAGTTTACCGGCATTTCAATGATTTCTATACCGTTCAGGTCGGCCTGATACAATAATTCTACGTCGTGCGACCAACCCTTGCTATGCATGTTGCCAAAAAGGAACGCTGCTACATCCCTGGTATAAAGCTTGAAACCGCATTGTGTGTCGCGCAGCTGCAAAGTCGTGAAAACCTGCACTATGCCATTAAATACGCCGCCGATAATACGCCGGCTTTTTAACGCTTCTACTTTCCCATCCTCATGTTTTCGCGACCCGATATATATCTTGCGCTCGCCGGAGAATAATGATTTTTCTCGCTTTTCCCAGTTGATAAGGTCTGATGGTTTCGTCGACATATCCGCATCAAGTGTCAACACGAAATCGCCCTTAGCCAACCCCACGCCTCTTTTAAGTGCACTCCCTTTGCCGCCATTGGCAGGCATTTTCTCTATTGTCAGTTTGTCTTTCAGAAACTGGTACTTTGTTTCGATACTTTGTGCAATTTTAGTCGCAGTATCATCTTTGCTGCCATCGTCCACAACTATTACTTCGTAGGCGCCCTTCCATTTATCTTCAAAATCTGCAAGCCCCTGTAACATAATGTCTACTCTGGCTGACTCATTGTAACAAGGAATTACAAGAGAAAGCAAAAAGTTTCTCGGTGTCGCACCGGCAGCTTTGTTTGGTGGGGATGGTTGATTGTTCTTCATCGTCCGGTTGCAGTTATTAATTTAGTTCGCCAATATACACCCAGTCACCCTGAATGTTGGTGCAAACATTTTTTTCAATATTGATTTCCTTTTGCAGATACGACGCAATAGGGTAGAAATTGAGATGTAGATCCATTGTGAAAAAATAGTAACGCTGACATGGGGTCACTATGATCACTTGCTTACGCGCAACCCTCTTAAGCTCGTTTATTGCTGCAGGTAATTCTCTCAAGTGTTCTATAGTGTGCGAACAAGTGACCACATCAAACTCATTGTCGGCAAAAGGAAGTTTATAAATTGTTCCTTTTTTATAGGCTGCTTTTTTCAATGTGGCTACATTGTCGTACAAGTCACAACCAGTAGTTGCAAGGGTAGTATGCTCCCCAATATAGTTGAGCAGAAAACCTCTGCCACAACCTACATCCAGCAAAGTTTTTGCTTCTTTATGTATTGATTCCGTCAGGTACTTCACACTGGGCATGTTCATATCTGTTGGCCGGTCGTATGCCAGGCAATCAAGATTGCGGTAAATTTCTGAGAATTCGTCCTCTGTAAGTGTATAGGCAATATCCTTGAAATCCATGTAAAGGCGCACATTTTTGCCTTTAAACCAGATGTGAAATAATGGATACATAAACCACCGGGCGTCCCTGATAGCTGGCGGTAGCCAGTTATCCATTACATACCTGATCGCATTGGTTATTGAACGGTTCATCTGTTTTGTTTTCGGTTGCAACTGGTCAGAAAATGAAAAACCGGAACTTTAGTTATCCCGGAATTATCAACTGCCAGTTACTAATTTGAGTTAAATAATGTCAACTTAAAAGCACAATTGTAAATCAAACATGGTAGGGTAAAGTGTTTACCCTGTCATGGATGTGCTATTTACCCTGTACTTTGGTCATTATAAGTTTCAAAAGTAATTAAAGTTGCTAAATTTACAGTCTTATATAATGCTAAATGCCGCTTAATGGATCTTAAAGAATTAGAAAACGGAGTAAACCCTGAAATACACTGGTACTACCAAAGTAAGTTGCAGCCATTGATTGCTTACACAAGCAAGTTGCTACGCAATGACATCCCGCTTACTATAGTCGATGTCGGTTCCGGTTCCGGTTTTTTTGCAATTAAACTCGAGAAAGTCTTTGGTCCTAAAATCAAGAAGGTATTTCTTGTTGATATTAATTACACGCCTGAGGAAATTGATGCAACCCGAAACGCCAAGATTGAAAAGGTGCTGCGCATACCAGACAAAATTGAGAATGGTCTGGTGATATTGATGGATGTATTGGAGCATCTGGAGGACGATCTGAAAATGCTGAATGAAATAAAGGCGGCAACCACGGGTAGCAACAACCATTTTTTTATTACCGTGCCTGCTTTCTATTCGTTGTGGAGTGGCCACGACGTATATCTTGGTCATTATCGCAGGTACAAGATAAATACCCTAAATTCAGTACTCAATAAGGCGAATTATAAAATAGAAAATACTTACTACCTGTATGGTTCTCTTTTTCCGATGGTATGGGCTGTAAGAAAGCTGGACAATCTGAAAGGAAAAAAGGAAGCTACATCGAATATGAAGCCATTTAGCCCTTTGGTAAACAGTGTTCTGCTAGGCATTGCTACCATTGATATGAAACTTGCTGGAGCAAACAAAGTATTTGGTGTGACCTGTGCTTCACAAGGAGCAATTTAGTATCCTTAATTTGATGAAAAAAGCTACTGCAGCAAATAATATACGTTTGTTACCCACTTGGTGCTGTCGGCCTCAACGCCGGGATATACAATGTATTCTTCTACAGCCAGCCACTGGTGCATTCCACCGGAGTTGATGCGGTCACGTATTGCCGCATGAACTTTCTGTATAGATCCGTAGCCGCCCTTATGTACTGCCATATAGGATTTCGTAGGGGGTATTTCTGAAAAGGAAATACCATTTACAGGTATATTGATGTCTGTAACATGCAGTCCTGCAAATACATCCTGTTTAGTGCTCCCCGAATCCAATCCGTAGAATATTCCGATATGAGGACCATTAAATTTTTCAGAAGGCGTGTTTACAAATAAACTGTACGTGTCGCCAAAAAAAGTGATCATTTCGTTTTGTGCCAAAGTGTCGCGGATGCCTGCAATAATTCCACCTGGGTAAGTAACTTCCTTAATAAAAACATAGGAACCCATTTCTGTTTCGGTGAATTTTTTTAATGCAGCAAGACTTCTCTCCAGGTCGCCACCCATATACTTGTCAAGATTGAAGATCACCAGGGCGGCATTGGCAAGGAACGGGAAATGCTTATGAAAAGTCCATGTCACTTTAGAAGCATCACCAGTGTCTTTTACGGAAATGACGCCATCTGCCACAAAGTCGCCTGGCTTGGTAAGGGTAAATGAATAATTCATTGTTGTTCCATCAATGCCTGTGTTCCTTATTGAACCTTCACCAATAGTGCCTTCGTCCCCCTTCCAATCCAATGAGCTGCCTGGCTGTCCGGCTATGCCGTTGTAGGTTATTTTTGCCGAAGTGTCACTTCCCGGCAGTGTACTCCAGTTTCGCCAGTTCGGCAAATGAGCTATTTGTTCAAAAACCACATCCTTTGAAGTGTTAATTACTATGCTTCTGGTTACTGTAACATCATTGGGCTCGTAAAATGCCAATGCCAGTACCATAACGCCGACAATGAAAATAAGCCAAAACGAAAACCGAACGAATTTATTCATGGCCATAAAAATAGATAATCATATCGACTATTTCCGGTCAACTACCCATATTTCAATTTGTCAAACCCTATTGTTATTTCAACTTCTGTGCCCGATCCGGCAACGCTGTTGATTGCGAGATCGCCACCAATTGTTTCCATTCTTTGCTTCATGTTGCGTAATCCGTTTCCACCCCTGCCGGTTCGAGCTATAGTAAATCCACTACCATTGTCGCGAACACTAATGTGCAGCATACTATTAGAAATACGAAGCGATATGTCGATTTCGCTTGCTCCGGCATGTTTTATGCTGTTATTGATAGCTTCTTTTAATGTTGAGAATATGTTTTTTTGCACTTGCTGCGATGTCTCAATTGACGGTACCGATTCAGGGAAATTCAACTTGCTCCCTAGGCCAACTCCATCCAGGTAGTCGGCACAATACTCCCGTATTCTCGACACCAGATTATCCAGCATCACATTCTCCGGATTCAATACCCATATTAAATCATGCATATTGTCTACAAGCTCCTTGGAGATTGCCGATATCGAGCTGATGTCATTACCTGGCTCTTGGTTCGCTATTATTTTCCGATGCGCTATTTCGCTTAGCAAAGATATTTTCGATAATCCGGAACCCAGGTCGTCATGCACATCTTTTGAAATGCGCAACCGCTCCATATTTAACGCGTGTTTTCTTTCCAATTCACGTGTATGTAGCGTCACCTTCCTGTGAGCATAATATCGTGCAAGGCTGAATATGCCGGAAATAAACAATGCAAATAGCAAAGCCCGGAACCACAACGTTTGCCAGAAGGGTGGCCGAATAATGATTTCCATTTCCAGGGGCGTTTCATTCCACAGATTTTCATTGTTTTTCACTTTTAGCATAAAAGTGTATTCACCCGGTGCAAGATTCGAATAGCGGACTTTGTCGTTCCCGGTATACACCCAGTCGCGGTCCAATCCTTTGAGCATATAAGCAAAACCGTTTTTCTGCGGAAGAGTATATTCCAATGCCCTGATTGTAAAACTGATTGTGTTTCTTGTGTAAGGCAAAGTCAGTTTTTTCATGTACATCACTGTGTCGGTAGCTTCTAATGTGTCATTGACGTATACCGAGGTTATTGAGGGAATAGCTATGTAAGGGTTGGTTTGGATATCCTGAGGTTTGAACCAGTTTATCCCGGCTATACCACCAAAAATTATTGTCCCATCGGTACATTTATAAAACGCCCCTGTGTTAAATTCATTGGATTGCAGCCCATCGTCCGAAGTGAAATTGGTGAACACTGCGGTGATGTGCTTATAGTCGCCATAGTGTATCCGTACCTGCGACAATCCTTTATTTGTGCTGATCCATAGCGTGCTATCATTTTCAGGTACAATTGCATACACAAAACTGTTGGGCATACCAGTGCGCTCATCAAAAACAGTATAGCTTTTGTCTTTTTCGTTGAATGCGACTAGTCCTTGCTCGGTTGCTATCCATAATATCGGTGTCACTTCGCTCTTATAAAAATGACGTACAGGCATGTCATCCAATCCTGAAGCTATTAATACCGGAACGGTGTCATTTGCAATTCTGATTTTAGAAAAACCATTTCTCTTACCAATGTATATGTATCCGTCTTTTGTGGTATGCAGATTGTATATCCATCCGTTTATTGGATTGGTGACCAAATGGCTATGACTTATGTCATTTGTTATGCTTTTTCCCGTTTTTCGGATTGAATATAGCCCCATATTGGTACCCACGAGGTACCGCCCGGCAGACCATTCTGTAAATGAATAGATTGCTGGCGTGAGATTCTGATATCTTTCGAAAGACGGCACAACGTGGGTCTGCTTCAGTTTTCCTGTTTTTTTTTCCAGCCAGAGCATTTTGTTGTCAACACTCACAACTACGTCGCCATTGCTATCGCATTCTATCTTACTGGTCATATTGCCATCTTCAAATGCCGGAATTGGCAGCAATGACGCATTTTTTGCAACGGGATCAAAACGCACAATACCCTTGTCGAAAACACCCATCCATATTTTCCCCCACTCGTCACGATACACACTTTTTACCATGTAACTGGTTCCGCCTGGTATTTTTGGTACATATGATTTGAATTTCTCTGGCTTTATATCAATCTTAAAGACACCGGCTCCATCTGTACCTACCCACATATTTCTGGACCTGTCGATAAACATCATATTGATTTTGCTATCCTGGAAATTGTCAAGGCTATATTCATATGTTTTCAAATTCAACTTGCAAATCGTACCACCCATTATTTCACCCGCATACAAGTACCCAAGTGCAGTATCTTCTGCAAAAGACCGCCATTGTATTTGTTCTTTTAATGGAGATTTAATTGTTATGTGCTGAAGACTGCCTGTTGTTGTGTTCAAAATTTCCACTCCATTTTTTTGTCCCAAAATCAAATTGCCATTTTGCAGCATATACACACTGTTCAGGCCTTCTTTGTCAAGGATACGTTTGTTTACACCAGTAGATTTGTCAAAATAGTTAAGTCCTTTTGTATCAGCGATCCAAATTCCTTTTGGCACATTAACACCATTTCGAATTACAATGATATTGGTCTTCTTGAGGAGTTCTGTATCACCAAAACGGTAGAGGGTTCTGCATCCATCTAATATATTTATTTTATGTACCCCAATTTCTGGCACAGCTACCCAGACAGCATCAGAATCTACTGCGGTGATAATTCCGGCAAATCTTGTTTCGTGTTTGTTTAGCAATACATTGAAAGTGCCGTTTCTCCGGTTCATACAATATACGCCCTCATCCGCCGTAAACCACAGATTTCGATTCCGGTCTTCGAAAAGGTGTGAGTTAATATTCCTGTCTTTAAGCTGATTAGGCAATTTATTCGAAAGAGTACTTTTGTAGGATACGAACTGTTTGCCGTCATATCTGTTCAGACCGTCGCCTGTGGCCATCCATATGAAGCCATATGAATCTTGAAGAATGCTATATACAGAGCTTTGGGAAAGCCCGTCGTCTACATTCAGCTGGCGAACCCGCATAATGGTTTGCGAATTACCCACTGTTGAATATAAGCAAATCAGAAATAGTAAGAATCTATCCATCCTATCGAAAAAAATCTCTGTATTTGAACCATTAAATATAGTTCACAAGCAACGATTGTGGGCATTTATTTTTGTTTTGGTTCTTCCATTCAGAAGAAACGAACATTACAAATGTTTGCAAATATTTGTAGGTAAAATTCCAATTAATTAGGTGTAACTAATTATATTTATTAGCTTTGCCTGAGTTATGCAGAATTCAGATCTCGACAAATCATTGAGTGAGGTTCATGGTCAGGTAAACCCTGCTGGCAAAAACGGTAAATGGAAAAAAATATTTGCTTTTTTTGGACCAGCGTATCTTGTGAGTGTTGGCTATATGGATCCAGGCAACTGGGCTACTGATTTAGCAGGAGGCAGCCAGTTTGGGTACTCACTAATATGGGTATTGCTGATGAGTAATATGATGGCACTATTACTTCAGTCGCTGAGCGCGAGGCTGGGTATAGTGCAGGGGCGAGATTTGGCACAGTGCAGCAGAGAGATGTATCCAACATCGGTAAATTTTGTTCTTTACATTCTGGCTGAAATAGCAATTGCAGCATGTGATCTGGCGGAGGTACTTGGCATGGCCATCGGTCTCAATTTATTATTTGGATTGCCGTTGATATGGGGTGTTATTATTTCATTGCTTGATACCATTTTGTTGCTGTATCTGCAAAAACTAGGTATGCGCAAGCTGGAGGCATTTATAATTTCACTTGTAGCAATTATAGGTGGCTGTTTTCTGGCAGAAATGATATTCGCCAGACCAGACCTCGGAGAGGTTGTGAAAGGATTTGTGCCGAGCTTACCGGGCAACGGTGCTTTGTTCATCGCCATAGGAATTATTGGTGCCACCGTAATGCCACACAATCTGTATCTACATTCGGCATTGGTTCAGACCCGTAAAATCGGAAGGGATGACGCCTCGATCAAAAAGGCAATCAGGCTCAATAATTTCGACAGTGCTATAGCACTGAATCTGGCTTTTTTTGTCAATTCAGCTATTCTCATTCTGGCGGGTGCAGTATTCTACACCGCTGGCTATCATAATGTTGCGTCGCTACAGGATGCTCACAAAATGCTTGCACCGCTACTGGGTAGTAGTGTAGCTCCGGTTTTATTTGCTGTGGCGCTTATTGCAGCCGGACAAAGTTCAACAATTACCGGCACGCTTGCCGGGCAGATAATAATGGAAGGGTATTTGCGCCTGCGTATAAATCCGGTGGTTCGAAGGTTACTTACCCGCCTGCTCGCAATAGTGCCTGCGGTGGTGGTATTGCTGGTTGCTGGCGACGGAATGATAGACCAGATGCTCATTTTCAGCCAGGTACTATTAAGTATGCAACTCGCTTTTGCAGTTATCCCATTGATTCATTTTGTGAGTGACAGAAAAAAAATGGGCAATTTCACGATCAGTCCACTCACAAAGCTGGGTGCCTGGGTTATTGCTGCAATAATTGTTGTACTCAACCTGAAGCTGTTTTTAGATAGTGTTGCCGGGTGGATGGGTGCCACAAATCAGATTTGGGTGAAGGTCATTGTGGTTTGCTTCGTTGCTTTTATCGCCATTGTGCTTTTGGTTACCATTATCTATCCTTTTATTGTGCGAAGAAGGGAGGCCAATATCAACGTACATAAGAATATTGCAATAACGATGAATGTGCCGGTAAAACCATTTAAGCATATCGCATTGGCGCTGGATTTTGGCGAAAACGACCAGAAGGTGCTACAATATGGCATGCAGCTTGGCAATAAAGAGGCTCATTTTGTTTTGATTCACATAGTTGAAAGTGCATCAGCAAGGCTTATGGGCAGTGAGGCGAATGATTATGAAACCCGAAAAGATCAGACCAATCTGGACATATATGGCGATATGCTGCAGAAAGAGGGTTATAAAGCAAAAGGGATTCTGGGGTATAAGAACAGGGCTCAGGAGATAGCAAGGATTGTAAAGGAACAAAATTGTGATTTGCTTATAATAGGTAGTCATGGCCATAACACTGCTAAAGACCTGCTGTATGGCGAAACAATCAATACCGTTCGGCATCTGGTTAAGATCCCTGTCTTTATAGCGCGGTAATCAACAATGTTGATCTGTTTACAATCTTGATACCGGGGTTTTTACATCATGGTAGAACAGAAACTGCCATTGTTCGTTTTTGCCTTTTTCTGCGTAGTGCTCACGAAGTTGCATGGCTTTTTTGCCATCGAAATCATACTTTGCAACATACTTCATTTTCATTTGCTTGAGTTGCGGCGCTTCGTCTCCGCCAAAAAATATCTTTTCCGCGCCTTCCTCTATCAGGTATACGATGTGTTGAGGGCAGTGTCCCCCGGAGTGCGTAAAACGAATATAGCCATCTATAAGGCCCGTTTCCCCTTCAATCCATTTCACCTGATTGGTTCCCAGCAATGGTTCAATATCACTGGTATGATACGAAGGCATCCCTGTTCTGAGCGCATAGTCGGCTTCGGGTCTGTAAAGGTAATAATCGGCATTGGAGAATGTGGGATTTGTCATTCCCTGATTATCTGTAAAGATCAAACATCCCGCATGGTCCTTGTGCAGGTGCGATAGCAACACTTTTGTGACCATCGACGGCTCATAGTCATGTTTTCTCAGGTTTTCATGAATCTGTAATACACCCTGTTTGTTTGTGAAGCCCAGTCCGGTATCCAGCACTATTACGTCTTTTGCCGTAACTACAAGAAAGGGTTGTACCTCTACCAGCAGCGACCCGATAGGACGATCATTGAGTTCATGAAGTTCCTGATCAAAGGGAACAAACACCTTGTCATGACCAATAGTGAAAACGCCTTCTGATAATGGAAAAATTGTGGCCATCTGCTAAGTGAATATTGATATTGCGAGTAGGGTCATCTTATCAGCACCTGTCTGTCGGCATCGAGTCTGACAAGAATAAAAATGAGTATGCTGAAAGACAGAAGTGAAGACCCGCCATAACTAAGGAAGGGTAGGGTAATGCCTATTACTGGTGCCAGTCCGATAGTCATGGAAATATTGACCGCAAAGTGAAAGAAAAGTATGCATGCTACGCAATAGGCATATACCCTTGTGAAATCAGATCGTTGCCGTTCTCCAAGATAGATCACTCTTAGCATCAGCGATATGTACAAAATGATCAATACGGCGCTGCCAACAAATCCAAACTGTTCGCCAACCGCACAGAAGATAAAGTCTGTGTTTTGTTCCGGTACAAATTGGTTCTTTGTTGAAGTTCCATTCAGGAATCCTTTTCCGAACAAACCACCTGAGCCAATCGCAATTTTCGATTGTAGCACGTTGTATTCCGAGCTATTGGTACGTTCTTTTTTCTCCTCTCCCGGGGCGAGTGCTTTATTGTATTCGTCAGGAACATCTATGCCAATCATGGAATAGATTCGTTCAATCTGATGTTTCTGGAGGGCGTGCTTAAAAACAAATGGTACCGCAAACTGTGAAAAAAGCATCGAAAACAACCAGGCACTAATCAGTATGATCCTGGCTGCAATTTTTCTTTTCAGTGTTTGTCTGATGAGCAACGCAACAAGAATAGTAAATACAGTAAGCAGTATGGCCAATGTAACTCTGTTGATCAGCAGAGATGTAAGGACAAGTGCAATAGCACCGAAACCTATTAGGAGAATGGCATTGGGTAGGCCTTCACGGTACATTACTAGGAAAAAGCAAAAATATACCAGAGCAAGACCAGTTTCTTTTTGCAACAAAATGAGTATCGCTGGAGCCAGCGCTATAGCGGAAGCGATAAGTCTGTCTCTGAGTTTTTTGAAATTGGTTTCGTTGAGCGAGAAGAATTTGGCCAATGCCATCGCAGTAAATATTTTGGCTATCTCTCCGGGTTGAAACCGGAAACTACCAATGCCAAGCCACGATCTGGAACCTTTTACATCTACTCCTGCAAAGATGGTAATTATTAGTACGGCAATACAGGCAGTGTATATCAGAAAGGCAAAAGACGAAAAAAACTTGCTGTCAGTAAGGATAATAATGAAACCAATGAAAAGCGAATAGCCCAGCCAGACAACCTGACGCATATAGCTTTTATTCATCATTATGATCGAGGTGTCTGTCGTACGATGTTCTACCGAAAAAATAGCCATAATACCGATCGTAACCAGCAATATATACAGCAACAGCACCACGCCGTCAATTCTGTTGAATAATGTTTTCCTTAGCGTACTCATAAAGTGGTTACTTCCTGTTGTTTGACGATTTCAGTTTTTGATTGGTATGAATTTTGTAACGCACCCACTTTTTATACAGGGCCAGCTCTTTGGCTCTTTTTGTACTATCTGCCATTCGCTTCTTTTCCACCTTGGCATTATAAATTCTCAGGTCCCTCAATCTGATCACTGAATCAATGGTATACACGTACTTATTGATCAGGTTTGCTTTGAGCATTTTTTCTTCAAGTGCCTTTTTACGTGTCGGTATACTGTCCCTCAGGTATTTTTCCATAACCAGACTGGCTATCGGGCCGGCCCAGGCAGCACCATAACCTGCATTTTCAATAGCAACTGCTATAGCTATTCTCGGATTTTCGCGTGGGGCAAAGGCTACAAACATGGAGTGGTTCTGCATCTTTACGACCTCTCCGTTTACAATTGCCTTATTCTCAGCAGTACCCGTTTTTGCGCAAACCGACATGCTGTCTATTCTTGCTACAGCGCCTGTACCATGATCTACCACGTCTTGCATTGCCTGCTGTACAATGGTGAAAGTCGTATCAGGAATGTTCAATACCACATGCTTTTCATGGTATTTCCGCAATAGACTATCATTTTCATTTTTGCCGATCGATTTGACAAAATGTGGAGTATAATAATAGCCTTTGTTGGCTATGATACACATGCCATTGGCCATCTGCAGTGGTGTGAGTAACAACTCGCCCTGACCCATACCTACAAACACAATAGTGCAGGAGTTCCAGGATCTGTTGTACATCTTATTGTACATATTCGTGTCCGGGACAAGTCCTTTTCCTTCAAAAGGGATATCGATTCCTGTTTGTCTGCCATAAGCAAAACTTTTATAATAGTCATGCCATACCTGCAAACCTTGTTTTACACTTGAAAAACTATTGAAATCAACAGTCATTCTGAAAATATGGCAGAAATACGAGTTGCAGGAATGAGACAATGCAGCTCTGAAATTACCGGCATGTCCTGCATCTTTGTGCTCACATGCAATACTTCGGCTGCATGCGCCATACGACCCTCTGCAGCCATACCCATACGAGGGTGTTATTGCACCTACATTGAGGGCAACCAGACCCGTGAAGGGTTTGATTGTAGACCCCGGTGGGTACATAGCCTGTGTTGCTCTGTTAAACAACGGCCGTGTTGCCTCACGGTACAAATGCGCATAGTTACGGGCCCTTTCTTTTCCGCGCAGTAAGTTTGGGTCAAAGGTCGGGCTGCTCACCATAGCCAGTATTCCACCAGTTTGGGGGTCTATGGCTACAACACTTCCAATTTTGTTGACCATCAGCTTTTCGGCGTACTCCTGCAGCTCCATGTCCAGATACAATTCCAATTGTTTGCCTGATACTTCCTGACTGTCTAGTTCTCCACCTTTGTAGGGGTCTCTTGGCCTGTTGAATTTGTCCCGCTCCAGATAGTGCACGCCGCGCTGGCCACGAAGTACCTCCTCATATTGCAGTTCCAGACCACTCAAGCCCGTATAGTCGCCTTGTCTGTACGAGGCATACCGTGTTTTTTTTAACATTTCAGGAGATACCTCGCCAATGTAGCCAAGCATAAGGCCGGCAATTGGTTTTTCATACACCCTGATATTGCGTTCTACCAATTCAAAACCCGGAAATTTGTATGCGTTTTCCTGATACCTTGCTGTCTGTTCTTCATTGAGCAGTTCCATAAAGGGACTTTGGCGCACATCTATATTCCGCACAAGAACCTTACCCAATATTGATTCGTAGGTTTTTTTGTCAATGTTCAGCGCCGCACAGAACTCAGCCGTGTCAAATGTTTTAGGCACGTTGCGCGGCGTTATCATCAAGTCATAAATCGGCGTATTTGATAGTAGTGTTTTTCCTTTGCGGTCCAGTATTACACCTCGCGGAGGATACACAACTTTTTTGTATATGGCGATATCGTTTGCGAGTATTTTATATTTGGGCTCGAAATTTTGCAGAAAGAATAGCCTTAGGAGCATAATCATAGCTACTCCTATAAATATTATTGTGATGACATACCTGCGAGGGTTTGCCGCGAGAGACATAAGGAGATATTGAAGGCCTGTAAACTGCAAACCTACTATATTTAAATCTGCTTTTGTTGGCGG
Organism: uncultured Bacteroidota bacterium; assembly: GCA_903824665.1. Classification (GTDB taxonomy): domain Bacteria; phylum Bacteroidota; class Bacteroidia; order Chitinophagales; family Chitinophagaceae; genus Nemorincola. The sequence continues at coordinate 27,893 of CAIJXT010000025.1, forward strand.
GCAACATAACTTTTTTGTAAGATGATGTGTATAACTTTTCAGTACGATTCTGTTGGTTTTATAGTGGTTATACCTAATTTGTAGTGAATCGAAATAATGGCATTTTAAATTGGTGATTAACCAATTTTCTGGGCGATAACTAGTATACACCGCCTGACAAATAATTATTGTTAATTCTGATGGACCTATCACTATATATAGGCAGTATTAGTGGATATTTGTTGTTGGAGATATTGCGATAACGGAATTTGAAAAGTGTTAACTGAAAACAGCAAAAGGAAATAATGAAAATTGGTATAGTTTGTTACCCAACATTTGGAGGAAGCGGAGTACTGGCAACAGAGTTGGGAATAGCGCTCTCAGATAAGGGTTATGAAGTACACTTCATTACTTATGAGCAACCGGTGCGGCTTACACAGGGCTTTCATCCTAATATCTATTTTCATGAAGTGAAGGTTCCAACTTATCCGTTATTTGATTTTCCACCCTACGAAACAGCTCTGGCAAGTGCCATGGTGAACGTGATTGTTAATCAGGATCTGGATCTGTTGCACCTGCATTATGCTATTCCACATGCATCAGCCGCATACTTTGCCCGTCAGATACTCAAAAAATCAGGGAGGGATATTCCGTTTATTACAACGCTGCACGGCACAGATATAACACTTGTTGGCAGAGATGGTACTTACGCTCCGGTGGTAACTTTTTCTATCAACGAATCAGACGCGATAACGGCAGTTTCAGATAGTCTCCGCGAAGAAACGCTGCGGTCGTTCAGTATAGAGAAGGAAATACACGTTATACCCAACTTTGTTGATGTAAAACGTTTTCACCAAACCGATAAAAATCATTTCAAGCAGATGCTTGCACCGGATGGCGAGCGTATTTTGGTACATGTTTCCAATTTCAGGCCTGTTAAAAGGGTCCCTGACGTTATTCGCATATTTGCCGAAGTAAAAAAAGAAGTTCCTGCAAAACTGCTCATGATAGGGGACGGCCCCGATCGGCAGATGGTAGAGGAGATGGCAAGAAACCTTGGGATATACAACGATGTCCGTTTTCTGGGTAAGCAGGAGCAAATAAGTGAGATACTAAGTATTGCCGACCTTTTCCTGCTTCCATCTGAGACAGAAAGCTTCGGTCTGTCAGCGCTTGAAGCAATGGCCTGCAGTGTTCCTGTTATATCTACAAATGCAGGTGGTCTGTCAGAGATCAATGTACACGGAAAAACCGGATACTTGGCTGATGTGGGTGATGTTGCCGCAATGGCGGGTTATGCAATCAGCATTTTGCAAAACGACGAAGAACTGCTTCATTTCAAAAAGGCGGCGATTGCCCATGCAAGAAAATTCGAAAAGCAACATATTATTCCAAAATATGAATTGCTTTACGAAAAGGTTATAGCTGATTACAAACTAACTCGTGAGAGTAAAAGACTCTGCTGAACTGGGGGGGCAATAGTCGTATTTGCAGCTAGTTCCTGCATAGTTTTGCCATCGCTTCTCTGGCACGGCTGTAACCCTTTCTTACAGCTGTTTCCAGATCAGAACAAGGCCCTTGCCCGGTTTGCTGTTTGATCATTGCCCGGTAATAAAACGCCTCCCCGCTTTCCGGATTCAGTTCTATCGCCAAATCGAGGTCTCCAATAGCTAGTTTGTATTGCTGTGTTTTGCCAAACACAATGCCCCGATGCATATAAAAAATAGACTCTGCAGGATCGTTTTCAATAGCCTTACTGTAGTTCTCTAGCGCCTCTTTAAGTTTGCCGGCTCTTTCCAGACAATCACCCTTGATACAGAGCGCTCTTGAATGATGAGGTTGTACTTTTAATACCTGTTCGATATCGGCAAGCGCGAGTTCAGGCTGCCCGGTTGCCTGGTGCAATATTGCTCTGCTGAAGTAGGCTTTATGATAGCCATTGATACTTATGCTTTTGTCCAGTGCCTCCAGTGCTTCCATTGCCTTACCCTGACGCAGATGCAGTGTTCCTTTATTGTACCAGGCTTTATAGTTGCCCGGATCTAGGCGTACCGCTTTGTTCAGGTGTACTTCAGCGTTTGCAAAGTCGCCATTTTTGAGATACATACCGCCTACACTGTACTGCGCCACAGCCGAGTTGGGGAATGCCTCCAGCATTGCATTGAAAAAATTGGTGTCTGATTGCCATGCAGTATTTCTCGCGAAGGTCAAAAGAAGACATGCTGCTGTGACAACAGCCAATATTCCCCAACCGACAATCGGTTTTGTTGCTCGGGCCACCCATCCAAAGAAATACTGCATTGCCGGATAAAGAATACCGATGCAAGCTATGTACATGTATCGGTCAGCCATAAGCGCCTCACCAAACGGTATCAGTTGAAGTACGAGGACGATATTAGCGGTGTAGAAAAGAAGCCCGCCACACAACACATACCATTTCCTTCGCCATGCAACGTAAATGAGCCCAACTAAGCAAAACGCACCTATGCAAAATACATAATGTATCATACCCAATTCGTCTGGGTAGGGGTACATTGCAGACAATTGAAAAGGCAAAAACAATCTAACTATGTACCTGCTGTATGCGTAACCCGCATAGACGATACTTTGAAAAGTGGATACTCCGGTACGAGCATCCAGAAATTTCCCGCCAGCCTGAGCGTTGATTGCCACAATACCCACCACTGTTGCTATCCCGAGCAATAGTAGTTTTTCGCGCCACACTCGAAAGCTCAGGATATCACGTTTTAGCCATATATCCACAGCAATAAATGAAACTGGAATTACAACTGCTGTAGCTTTCGATAGCATAGCAACTGTTGCCGCCAAAAGCGCGCAGATCATTTTTGTACGTTGCCCTGTGGTCGCATACTCGGTATAAAAAATAAGGGCTAGCAGAGAAAACAGTGCACTGAGTACCGTTTTACGTTCTGCAACCCAGGCTACACTTTCGGCCTGAGACGGGTGTAATGCAAACAGCAATGCAACTGCCAACGCCGGAAGGTGTAATGCGCCTATTTTTCGCATCAATATGAATACAAGGGAAGCATTTGTAATATGCAATAGAAGATTCGAAATGTGATAGATTTGGGGTTGAAGACCGCCCAATACATGGTCAATTGCGTAGGATGCCATGGTAACCGGATGGTAGTTTCCAACATAATATTCAGAAAACCATGCACTGATATTTTTAGCGGTAAACCCTGTTATATCTTTATTGTACAAAACATAGGCTCCATCATCCCACGAAAGAAAGCTCGCATTGAATACCTTCAGGTACGCTATCGTACTGACTATTACTAATATACCTATCTGAAACCAAAAGGATTTTTTTGTGTCGGCAGTTTCTGAATTCATATCCAATACACCAAAGGTAGCGCAACCTGCAAAATATAAAAGGGTGAAATAGGAACCAATTGACTTTGTTCTTATGTTGCGAGCCCGCATTGTCACCAAATGCCAGAATGATACTTGGCGGTAATGGCGTTTATGTAAAAAGTCAGCGATACCCCACTGTTAAATTGGTACTTTTTAGAGCAAATGCAGGGCAATGGTCATCGATGCTTTATGCCACCCTATAAACTCCAGTCGATGGCTTTTTCGCCATGTTCCTCCAGCCATTGATTTGTTTTACTAAAGTGCCTGCAACCGTAAAAACCATTATATGCCGAAAGCGGAGATGGATGTGCTGCTTTCAGTATTTTGTGTCGTGATTGATCAATAAGCACTTCTTTGTTTTGCGCAAACTTTCCCCAAAGCAAAAAAACGACATGGTCCCTGCCTGCCGAAACTTGCCTGATAACCTCATCTGTAAACAAGTGCCACCCTAACTGACTATGAGACATTGGCTTACTTGCTTCTACCGTAAGAGAAGCATTGAGAAGCAAAACACCCTGATCTGCCCATTTGGTAAGATTACCAGACGACGGTGGTGCGATATTTAGATCTGACTGGAGTTCCTTGAAAATGTTCTGCAGCGACGGTGGTGGCCCAACTGGTTCCGGAACGGAAAATGACAGTCCATGCGCCTGCCCGGGATTGTGATATGGGTCCTGGCCAATCACCACAACTTTTACCTGATTGAAAGGAGTATGATTGAAAGCATTAAAAATCAATCTGCCGGGTGGGTAAATTGTTTTTCCAGCTCGTATTTCTTCTTTAAGAAATGTCGCAATACCGGTAAAATAGGTTTTTTCGAATTCCGACAGCAATCGGTTTTTCCAGCTTTTTTCTATTGAAACTTCCATTCTGTTTTTATATGATTGTAAAAATACTAAGTGAAGTGAAATATTTCAACTAAACAAAATCATATACATGAGATTGTGTTTAAAAGCCGATATGATATACATTTGCAAACATTATCGTTGATGGTATACCCAACAAACAATTAACAATAAGATGTTAATTTGAGAATTGAATCAATTACAACAATGTTCCAAAAATGATCGCACCGCCCATTCCGGTTAATGAAAAAGAAAGACTTCATGAACTTTATAAGTATGAATTGTTAGATTCTGTATATGAGCAGGAGTTTGACGATATTGTGCAGTTAGCATCAAGGTTGTGTAATGCACCCATTTCTACCATTTCACTTATCGATTTTGATCGACAATGGTTTAAGGCAAAGACAGGCTTGAATGATAGCGAATCAGAACGCAATGTTTCATTTTGTGCACATGCCATTAATCAGGACATTATGATGGAAGTGCCAGATGTAACTGTTGACGAGCGGTTCTTTGATAATCCACTTGTGCTGGGTGACCCAAACATCCGCTACTATGCAGGAATGCCACTTATCACATCTTCAGGGTATAAACTGGGAACCCTTTGTGTTATTGATCGTATGCCAAGAAAGCTGGACCCTGAACAAACTTTTGCTTTGAAAGTGCTAAGCAAGCAAGTTATTAAGCTTTTTGAATTGCGTACAAGGCAAAAAGAACTTAAAAAAATATCGGACCTTCAGCAGCAAATAATGTCAATAATGGCTCACGATATCAGAGGCCCTTTGGCATCATTGAAATCGGTTTACGAAATGAAAATTACGGGCATCTTTACTAAAGAAGAAGAAATGTCGATAGATGCACTCGTACCCAGGCAGCTAGACAGTACACTCAATTTACTAAACAACATAGTAGCATGGGGAAGTCTTCAATTAGGAAATGCCAACCAGCACGACGAAGAGGTAAGTATTTTTGATATGTGCGATGAGTGCATCAGTTACTATCTCCTGGCGGCAGATGCGAAGGGCAATTCTATGCTTAATTTAGTCAGCCCTTCAATATCCTATATTGGTAACAAACAGGGATTGGAGTTCGTTTTGAGAAACCTTCTGGGCAATGCAAATAAATTTACTGACAAAGGAGATATAATTGTTTCTGCCAGAATACACGGGGATTGTCTGGAAATATATGTAACAGATACAGGCGTAGGTATGACAGAGGATGTGATTGAGTCAATATCTGAAAGAACATGGTCTGTTTACACTGCTGGAACCAACAATGAAAAGGGCAGCGGGATGGGCTTAAAGCTGATGTTTGAATACCTTTCGAATATTCAGGGTACGCTCAAATTTGAAAGTAAACCGGGGGAAGGAACGACCGTGACGGTATCTTTGCCAGTTACAGATCTTGAATAGTTGTTTCTTATAGGCGATACTCATAGGTCATTTGTGTTTTTCTGATTTGTAATATTACCTTCGTGCAATGCACCCAGGTATCAGCAAAATGATCAGCGCCGCAGCGCTTACATTGATTTCTATTTCCAATGCTCCGGCACAGCAGCTTACACGCTATGTCGATCCTTTTATCGGTACAGGCGGCCATGGACATACTTTTCCGGGTGCATGTGTTCCATTTGGAATGGTACAGTTAAGCCCGGACAATGGCTCTGAGGGTTGGGACTGGTGTAGTGGTTACAATTTTTCAGATACCACAATAGCTGGCTTTAGCCACACACACCTTAGTGGCACCGGGTGTGGCGACTGGGTTGATATTTCCGTCATGCCACACACACGCCACATTACAGACTCCGGCAAATATTTCAAAGTTGGATTCAACCATAAAAATGAGCAGGCAGGTGCAGGGTTTTACAGTGTACGATTGAATAATGGTGTTGATGTGGCCCTGACTGCCACAGAGCGGTGCGGACTGCACAGGTACACATTCCCCAAGGGAAGTACCCCTGTTGTGCGTTTTCAGCTTACCTATATGATCAATTACGATAGCGCTACTCATACTTATATCAAATTGGTGAACGACACAACAGTGATTGGGTATCGTTTTTCATCTGGTTGGGCAAAAACTCAGCGAGTATACTTTGCAGCAAGACTCTCAAGACCAGCAAAGCGGCTTCGGATATTCGACAAAAATACAAACATGGACGCGCCATCTTTAGCTGAAGGGCAGACCGGCAGGTACAATGGCGAACTTGAATTTGGCGACCTGAAGGGTAGGCCACTATTCATGAAAGTGGCTTTGTCTGGTGTTAGCGAAGGGAAAGCTCTGCTGGCGCTGAATGAGATAAGAGGTTGGGATTTTAATGCTGTGAAGGTTGCGGCAATCAAAAAGTGGGAGAATGAGATGGCAAGGATCGATGTAAAGACCAAAGATGAACGTTTGAAGCGTATATTCTACACTGCACTCTATCATACCTGCATTGCGCCAACTTTGTTTTCAGATATTGATGGTGAATATAAAAATGCCGACGGCAAAATACTGAAAATGAAGGACGGAGGTCAGAGATATACAGTTTTTTCGCTTTGGGACACGTTCAGGGGGCTGCACCCACTGTTCACCATTACTCAGCCCGATCGAAATAAAGACATTATGAACAGCATGCTGGCATTTTGCGACGAAACTGGCCTTCTACCCGTATGGGATCTCAGTACTTATGAAACAAACTGTATGAGCGGATACCACGCGGTGCCTGTGCTGGCTGATGCCGTATTGAAAAACACACCAGGTGTAGACCCGCTTCGCGCTTTTGAGGCTATGAAAAAAAGTGCCTATCAGGATGTACGCGGTACTGCAGATTATCGAAAATACGGCTTTGTACCACAGGACAAGGCATGGTATACCGTAACAAAGACGCTTGAATATGCTTTCGATGACTGGTGTATTGCCCAGGTTGCCCAAAAACTGGGCAAAACAGATGACTACAATCTTTTTATGAAAAAGGCGGCGGCATACCAGACATTATTTGACAAAGAGACAGGCTTTATAAGGGCCAAAAACAGTGACGGATCCTGGTCAGTGCCTTTCGACCCCTATTTTACATCTACTGACGGCAGTAAGGCATTTTATGAAGAAGGAAACGCCTGGCAGTATACTTTTTTCGTACCGCATGATGTTCGTGGTCTTGCCTCCGGTTTTGGTTCTTATCAGAATTTCACAAAGAAACTCGATGCTTTATTTTCAACAACATCTGAATTGAAAGGCGAGCAAGCGCCACCGGATGTAAGCGGCCTGATTGGTCAATATGCACATGGCAACGAACCAAGTCACCATATCGCCTATATGTACAGTTTTGTAGGCGAGTCGTGGAAAACTCAAAAGTGGGTGCGTGCCATTATTGATTCTATGTACCATGATCAGCCAGAGGGCTACTCTGGAAATGAAGACTGTGGGCAGATGAGTGCCTGGGGAGTATGGAGTATGTGTGGTTTTTACCCGGCCAATCCCGGAAGCGGTCAGTATATTTTCGGCAGTCCGGTATTTGATGAGGTGTCTATTAAGGTGCCTTCAGGTAAGACAATGAGAGTAACAGCCCATAACAATGGGAAAGAGAATGTTTTTATTCAATCCGTATCTTTAAATGGCAAGCCCTACACAAAGGTGTTTATAGATCACGAAACGTTAATGCAAGGCGGAAGTCTGCAGTTTGAGATGGGCCCTGAACCCAACAAAAAGTGGGGTAGTGCGCCCAATGACTGGCCTGCGTCGGTAAATTGATCTTGGTTGAATAATCCCAACCGCAGGTTGGGTGATGAGTATTCTTTTTTATTTTTCTTATTGTGTGTTTCAAAAACGAAGAAAGGCGGCATAAAAATGCCGCCTGTTACTCACTCATCCATCACACTTTCTCTACACTATTCATCCACACCGGGTTGCAATCACACACCTCATACTCGCTATCGCATTGCAACCCATGCTCTTAATTCACTGAAATTTCCTGTGTTGTTGTTTCAACTGGTTCTTTCTTAGGTAGTGCAACGTTCAATACGCCTTCGTTGTATCTAGCTGTGATTTTTGCTGTGTCTACCTTTTCATTCATGGTAAAATTGCGCTTGAATGCACGCATTCTGTATTCGCTTTTTAGCCATTTTCCTTCTGCCTCTTCTTTGTTTTCCTCTTTCTGTTCAAAGGAGATTGTTAGCAGATTTTTGTCTACAGCAATCTTAAAATCTTCTTTTTTCAGTCCGGGTGCAATTACGTGTAGCTCATAGTTGCCTTCGGTTTCTTTAATGTTTACCGGCACCTGAAACAATGCTGTTTCTCCGTTCGTTCTGTTAAGTCCATTGAAGAAGATGTCCTCAACGAGATTGCTTACTGTCTGTGGCATCATGCCGTAGCTTCTTTTTGTGTACATAATTTTTAGTTTTAGTTGGTTTGATATATCCATTGCAAACTATGTGCCTCTTGATTATGTGCGCCATAATGGCGTTTTTAAAAAATATATAGTGCCATAATGGCTGTTTTGGGTGTTTTAGACCCAAATTAAACTGACAAAAGTTTCGGCTTAAAGGAATGTGGTAAGACAATTCCCAGTATTTTCAATAGCACGACCATCAAAGAGCTTCCGAAAAATCACTTTGATCGCGACTCCGGTAATAAACAGGTGTTTTTGCATTAACTTCGCACTCCATTTTGACATTTTATGTTTGAAAATCTTAGTGAGCGGCTCGACTCCGCATTTAAACAACTAAAAGGCGAAGGCCGGATTAATGAAATCAACGTTGCTACAACGGTAAAAGAGATTCGGCGTGCGCTCGTTGACGCTGATGTGAACTATAAGATAGCCAAGGAGTTTACCGACAAGGTAAAAGAAAAGGCGATGGGCGAAAAGGTGATAACTTCAGTTAGTCCCGGGCAGCTCATGGTCAAGATCGTAAAAGATGAGTTGGCTGCCCTTATGGGAGGTAAGGAGGAGGAACTGGATCTTACAGGCAAGCCCTCAGTAATTCTTATTGCCGGCCTGCAAGGCTCTGGTAAAACTACTTTCTCCGGCAAGTTGGCAAACTTCCTTAAGGGCAAGAAAAACAGAAAACCATTGCTTGTTGCCGCCGATATCTACCGCCCAGCAGCTATGGAACAGCTCCGTGTGCTGGGAGAGCAGATAGGCGTGCCTGTTCATATAGAACTTGAAAACAAAGATGCTGTTTCAATAGCACTCAACGCTATTGAATATGCAAAACAGAATGGTCATGGTGTCGTGATCATTGATACTGCCGGTCGCCTTGCGATAGATGAAGCGATGATGAAAGAGGTAGCCAATATTAAGGCTGCTGTGAACCCCAATGAAATACTGTTTGTTGTCGATGCAATGACTGGTCAGGATGCTGTCAATACTGCAAAAGCATTCAACGAAAGGCTCGATTTTACCGGAGTGGTCTTAACAAAGCTCGATGGTGATACAAGAGGTGGTGCTGCCATAACCATTAAATATACTGTAGAAAAGCCCATCAAGTTTGTAAGCATGGGCGAGAAGATGGAAGCACTCGATGTGTTCTATCCGGAGCGTATGGCCCAACGTATATTGGGCATGGGTGACATCACTACGCTTGTAGAGCGTGCACAGGCTCAGTTTGATGAAGTTCAGGCAAAGAAACTGGAGAAAAAAATTCGTGCCAATAAATTTGATTTCGATGACTTTAAAGAGCAGCTCAATCAGATAAAAAAGATGGGCAACATCAAGGACCTTCTGGCCATGATTCCTGGCGTGGGCAAAGCCATTAAGGACATTGATATTTCAGACGATGCTTTTAAGGGAATAGAAGCCATGATCAATTCTATGACACCTTTTGAACGTAGTAATCCGGAAGTTATAGATGGAAGCCGCAGAAAGCGTATCGCCAAAGGGTGTGGTAAAGATATAAACGACGTAAATGCATTTATGAAGCAGTTTGATCAGATGAAGCAGATGATGGGTATGATGAACAAAATGAAAGGTGGAGGAATGGGTATGCCGGGTATGATGCCTGGACGGCGGTAATATCACGTAGTTCAGTGTTACGAACTATTTGTTTTATACTCTTGTTATCTTTTGTTTTCATCCCGTTCACTTCATTGTTTTCCTTAGTTTTACGTTATGCATATCGGGCTGTACTTTGGTAGCTTCAATCCTATTCATACAGGTCACCTTATTGTGGCCAACCATGTTGTAAATCATACTGATGTTGATAAGGTATGGTTTGTGGTTTCGCCGCATAATCCGTTGAAAGATTCACATTCATTGTTGAATGAATACGATAGATTGCATCTTGTAAATCTGGCAATAGACGACAATCCGAAGTTCAGAGGCAGCAATATTGAGTTTTCGCTCCCTAAACCATCTTATACAATTGACACACTCGCTTACCTCACTGAAAAATTTCCGTTTGAGCGTTTTTCAGTGATTATGGGGGCAGACAGTTTTCAAAATATTCATCGCTGGAAAAACTTCGAACACCTTGTGTCAAGGTATTCGTTTTTGGTCTACAACAGACCTGGTTTTGATATTGTAGAAACTTATGGTGCTAATGTTGCTATTCTCGACGCCCCGCTCCTGCATATTTCGTCAACCTACATCCGCCGGCAAATAAAGGAGCGCAAATCAATAAAATACATTGTTCCAGACGCTGTTGAAAAATACATCGATGCGAACAGGTATTATGCAAAATAGCTGATAGCTTTAATTTATTCCTAAAATTTGATGTTTGTGATGGCGATCATGCCATACTGCATGGTTATGCCCTATCTTTACATTGTAAATCACCAAACAATTCTGATTATGGCAAAATTAGGAAACACCATTGCAACATTACTTGCCGGAGCCGCTGTAGGCGTAGCCGTAGGGTACCTGCTGGCAACCGATAAAGACAAAAGGCAAGACGACCTTGAAAAACTGAAGAAAGGACTAAACAACATCAAAGATAAGTTTGGTAAGCAGGTTGCCGACCAGCTTGAAGAGGATATTTATCATACTTAAAGCCACAAAATGGACATCTCAGGAATTTTCGGCGGCATAAAAGAAAAAGTCATCAGGTATGTTGAGGTAAACGTCAACCTGTTCAAAATCAAGTTGATCGGGCGAACTTCCAGCTTGTTGAGCTACATTATGTTTGCGCTGATCATCCTGATATTGTTATGCTGTATTATACTTTTCTTTGGTTACGGTCTTACAGAGGTGTTTTTTGATGCTGGTCTGTCGCGCATTGCATCCTATTTTCTGACTACAGGTATCTATTGCGCCTTGCTGGCTTTAGTACTTTTGCTTCGGAAAAACATTACCGGATTCTTTAACAATGCGTTCATCGACATTCTCACTGAGGATGAAGAAGAAGATGACGCAGAAAGTAAATCCAAATAAACGCCATTGCTTGTATGAAAATATATGTCAAAAAAATGCGAAATAAAGAAGATCTTGAGCGTGAAAAACGCTTGTTGATCAAAGAACGTAAACGCATTGAGGATGAGGGGTTTTTCTCTTTATCTGACATTACCGGTGGATCTGCAAAGGTTGAAAAAAAAGAACGTGCAGGAATTTTATCGGAAATATTGTCGCCCGATTTGCTCTCTATGGCGGGACCGGTAGCGGGAATGCTCTCGGGTGTTTTAGGGCAGGCTTTTGCAGGTAGCAAAGATCGGGGAGAAACAACGGGTACCCAAAAAGCAATGAAGAATATCGTAAATAGGGGAGGGTCATTGCTGGGCGCCACTGCCAAGGAGTTGATTGGCGGCTATCTGAAATGGAAAGCTATTGAACTTTCGTACAAAGGAATCAAACTGATCGTCAAACGGCAAAAGAGAAAAAAAGCCGAACGAATCGCTGAGGCCTCCGCAAGAGGCGAATCCTGATCATATTTGTTTACACAAAAAAACCGCACTCATTGAGCGCGGGTTTTTATTTTGACAATCAATCTTGTAATCGGAAATATACTGAACTTGTCAATTCTGTATTGTTACGCGCCAATCTTTTCTTCCAGTTCCATTACAGACTCGAACACTTTATCATATTCGCCGTTACGCTCCTTTAGTTTGGCAGTTTGTTTCCTGTAATCTTCATCAACTTTAGGAAATTCAGCCCGATTGGAATAAAATGCCGGATCTGCAAGTTTTGTTTCCAACACTGAAACTTCCGCTTTTAGCTTATTGATTTCTTCCTCCAGTTTCTGCAAAAGCTTTTGTTGTTTCTGATATTCTTTTTTTAGATTATTCAATTGTTCATTACTCACATTTTGTTTCGGTGCGGGCTTTTCTTCCTTTTTCTCCGTAGCAACAGGTTTTGATAGTGTAGCCTGTGCCAGCTCTCGTTTTATCTTATCCTTATGCCATACATCCCATTCATCATAACTACCATTGAATTCTTTTATTTCACCATTATCTATGTTCCAGATCTTGTTGGCGGTACGGCTAATGAAGTATCGATCGTGCGAAACAATGATCAATGTGCCTTTGTATTTGTTCAAAGCATCAATAAGCATTTCTACACTCTGCATGTCCAGGTGGTTGGTAGGCTCATCCAGCAGCAGGAAGTTGCCCTTCGCGGCTATAACTTTGGCCAATGCCACTCGTGCCTTCTCACCGCCCGATAGCACTTTGATCTTCTTGAATACATCGTCGCCGCTGAACAGGAAACAGCCCAGCAATTGCCTTAGCTCCATTTCCGTTTTTCCGCTGCCGCATCTTTTCATTTCTTCCAGCACCTCCAGTTCTATGTTCAACGCCTCCAGCTGATGCTGTGCATAAAAACTTTCTTCCACATTGTGCCCCCATTTGCGTTCGCCCTCTATGGGTTCCTGTCCGGTGATGATACGCAACAAAGTAGACTTTCCCTTTCCGTTGGCACCAATAAGTGCAATCTTATCTCCACGGTTGATCTCTGCTTTTGCATTTTTAAGAATAGTCAGGTCGCCAAACCGCTTTGATACACCGTCAAGCGTACAAATAATCTTGCCGGGTTGTGTCGCTACGTCAAAGTTGATATTCATTACCGGCATAGAGCCATCCGGTGCCTCAATCACGTCAAGTTTGTCGAGGCGTTTTATGGCGCTTTGAGCAGCTGCAGCCTTTGTTGCTTTAGCCCTGAAACGCTCGATAAAACGCTCCTGTTGCCTGATGTATTCCTGCTGGTTCTCAAATGCTCTTTGCTGCAGATCCATTCTTTCCAGCTTCTCTTTCTGAAAAAAAGTATAGTTGCCGCTGTATTGATGTAAGCCTCGCTGCCATACCTCCACGATTTTCGTTACCATACGATCCAGGAAGTACCTATCGTGCGATACAATTACAACACTCCCCGGGTACGAGATCAGGTACCGTTCCAGCCATTCAATTGATGGAAGATCAAGGTGGTTGGTAGGTTCATCCAAAAGCAGCAATTCGGGTTGCTGCAGCATCATTTTAGCAAGCAGCACTCGCATCCGCCATCCGCCACTGAACTGATCATAGGGCCGCTGCAGGTCGGCTGTCGAAAAACCCAATCCTTCGAGTACCTCAGCTGTGCGGTGTTCCATTTCATAACCACCTGCCACTTCAAAATCGTGCAGGGCGTGGCTATAATCATCAAGCAGGTCGGCGTCGTCGGGGCTCGTTTCCAGCTCCTTGATGATCTTTTCCATCTTTTGCTCCACCTCATGGGCTTTTTCAAAAGCCTGCATACCTACTTTGAGGATAGATGCACTAGTCGAAAAACTAAGCAAATCCTGATTGAAGAATCCGAGCGAAACGTCTTTAGGTTTGTTGATTACGCCACTGTCAACTGTGTAACTGCCTGTCATCAGGCGCAGTAAGGTCGACTTGCCGGCACCGTTGCTGCCTACCAGACCTATCCGCTCGCCTGTACCTATTTGCCAACTGGCATCTTCCAGTATGGCACGGGCGCCAAAGGAAAATGTAATATTTTGTAATGAAAACAACATAAGGGCGCAAAATTACACCCCTATTCCCGATAAAACTAAAATGAAGTGTTAGTATTTGTAAGGATTACAGATTGCCAAAGATCCGGTTTGCATTTGTGGTCGTTACCGCAGCAACTTCAGAGACCGGAATGCCCTTTATTTCGGCAATTTTGGCTGCTATCGCAGGGAGATAGCTACTCTCGTTGCGCTTGCCTCTGTAAGGTACCGGGGCAAGGTAAGGTGCATCCGTTTCCAGCACAATACCGGTCAGGGGAATATTATCTACAACATCTGCCATCCCGCTGTTTTTGTAGGTTACCACTCCACCCAGACCTACATGAAAACCTAGATTAATAATCTGGTCTGCTTCCTGTATCGTACCGCCAAAGCAATGAAAAATACCGGTAAGTCTTCCTGTCTGGTGCCTGCGAACGATGTCAATACAGTCCTGCGTCGATTCCCTGCTGTGAATCACTATTGGTATGTTGTACTGCTGAGCTAATCCTATCTGGTGTTCAAACGCTTCGATTTGTTGTGTTTTATATGTCAGATCCCAATAATAGTCGAGCCCTATTTCACCAACAGCAAAAAAACGCTCTTTTTTCAACCATTCCTCCACAATACCAAGTTCAGCCTTGTAATCTTCTTTCACATAACAAGGATGCAGGCCCATCATTGGGAAACAGTTTTCTGGCCAGAGGGCAGCCAGTTCCATCATTCCACCTATGGTCTCACTGTTGCAGTTGGGCATGTACATATGCCTAACACCGGCTTCAATAGCTCTTTTTATCTGTTCTGGGTCCCTGATCAGTCGTTCGTCGTATAGGTGCGTGTGAGTATCAATGAAATTCATCAGACAAAATTAAGGCAATTCATTTGTCTCCCTGCGGCAATACTTTCATTTTCCAGTGTTTATCCGCACAATACGCAAGCACCGCAGGCAGAGCAATATGCATTCTGTCCCACGCCTTTTCGCTGTCATGAAAAACGATGACAGAACCAGGTTTTATATGCTCAAGAACATTATTTATACATTGCTGTGGACTCAGATCCTTGTCAAAATCACCACTGAGAATGTCCCACATCCACACTTTCCATCTTTTGTCTGTCTTTTTCAACTTTCGGTATTGCGATAGTTTCATTCTGCCATATGGTGGGCGAAAAAGATAGCCCCCAACATAGTTTGAAGCCTGTCTTATACTGCGTAGATAAGCACCATTTGCCGTTCTCCAGCCATTTGAATGATTGAAAGTGTGGTTGCCTGTAGTATGCCCCGCATTCAAGATCTCATTGTATACTGCTGGATATCTGGCCACATTATTACCCACACAAAAAAAGGTAGCATCGGCGTTATAGAGCCTCAACTGAGCCAATACAAATGGGGTTACGGTAGGGTGGGGGCCGTCATCAAAAGTAATATATACTGCTTCCTCATCACTCAGGGGCACGTCCCACATAACGTCTGCGGGGAAGAAACATTTTAGCCAGCGGGGTGTTTTTACCCAATAGGATGCCATAAGTGTATAATCGGTAAAAATAGACAAATAAATGCATCGTACCTGCCCTGACACAAATTCAAACCTACCTGAGGCTGCTATCAAAAATATACATCTGCAAACGATTGCGTTTACCCTGCTTTTTATATATTTGTAGGCCGACACCGTTTTAAGGAGTACCCTTATTGCATGATGTCACTATGGTTATTTTTTAAACAACAGAGAATATGCTGCTACGTACTAAATTATGGGTTTTATGTTGCTTTATTATGTCCTTTTCTGCACAGATCAGTGCTCAGAGTATGGATTACCTCAGGCACAATAAAACGTTTTATTTGTGTGAATATGAGCGTGAATGTTCCGGCTGTTATGATTGTGATATGCAACGATATAATGTGCGTATAAAAAACCTTGTGGACAAAAAAATCAAGGAGGTTTCTTACGTTTATTATCTCGAATCTCGCAATAAAGTTGTTACAAATCAGGCTACAATAATTGGAGGTCTTATAGATTACAAACACGTAGGTTTGCTCAAAGTGTGTCTTCCTGACGGGCTGCATTGGGCAATCAGCGAAATCGTGTACGAAGATGATTCTAAACAGTCATTTATCGTAAAAGACCGCCTCAGCACTTTCAGGCAGGAGGCAGATGAATGCGACTGTAACAAACGCACAGTTCTTCCAAATCCCAACATCAAGTAAGAATACTTGATCGGCACTCCCTGCATATTCAACATTAAGTGAGGAGCCGCACGTTACATCAAGGTAGAGCCATATACTCTGAGCATGTTTTCCAGATCACCGGGCGTATCTATGCAATGGCTTTCGAAAGTAGTCGGTACACATTTAATGCTGTAGCCATGTTCTAACCATCTGAGCTGTTCAAGTGATTCTGCCTTTTCCAGTGCCGACACTGGCAATTTCGTAATCTGTTCCAGAATATCACTCCTATAGGCATACATACCCACGTGCCGGAAGTAGGTATGGTGCATATGCCATTCTTTTTCGTCTGCACCTTTGATGTATGGAATCACCATGCGGCTGAAATAGAGCGCTTCCTGGCGATCATTCAATACAATCTTTACTTCACCACGGTCAAACAGCATTTCATGACTCGAAACAGGAATCATCTGTGTCGCAATTTCCGTTGTACCATCCTGCAAAACAGCTGCTAATTCGTTTATTTGTTCAGGGTTTATCATTGGTTCATCACCCTGTATATTGATTACATATTTGTAGTCACCGTTTAGCTTTGTCAGCGCGTCGAAGCACCTGTCTGTACCACTAGGGTGGTCCGCTGCCGTCATAACAGCCTTACCACCAAAAGCAAGGACATGCTCTAGTATTCTGTTGTCATCGGTGGCAACAACAACTGTATCTAATGCAGTGCTTTTCGATGCTTGTTCGTATACCCGTTGTATCATGGTTTTACCCATGATATCAACCATCGCTTTTCCCGGAAAACGGGTTGAAGCGAACCGCGCCGGAATAATACCTGCAATCATATCGGTGTTTGTTCAGTGATTTTAGAATCTGTTACAGTATAAAAGGCAGTGACAGGAATGTTTCTGCTATTCAGGTAATCCCTGTAGTCTTCTGAGTAATTTGCCCTGCTCAGAATAGTTTCCTCATATTTGCCCGCAAGTGTTTTAAGTAGTTCGGTAGCTTCTCTTAGCGCATTATTGCCACCATCATTTGCTGTGATGTAGTCCGCCAGCCCTCGATTTTTCGCCAGTTTAATGAGCACTGGATTGCAACTTCGGCCTACCATAATTCGCACTCCACACATCGACGCTACCTCAAGATCGGTAATATCGTCGAAGAAATAGGCCACCGACGTTGGCTGAATTTCGTGCGCTGCACACAGGTGCAACAGCGCGTCTTTTTTATTCTTTATACCGTAATATACAGAGTGGAAATGCTCTCTTTTTGAAAACGAAATCGCAACGGGGTTTTTTTCACCTGTGATGATACCAGTTACCGGATTTGCCCCTCTGCGGATATAGTGATTATAGCGCAGCATGTTTATACCCATTGAATCCACTTCGTTGAATGGACTCGATCCATCAGCGCCTTTTGAGCCGTTATTGAAAACGCCGTCCCAGTCAAAGATATATGCGTCTATGCCTTTTAGCTTATCTTTTAGGGCATCAATGTCTGAGACAAAGGTGCCACGGAATGTGTTTTGGGCCTGTTCCGTTACGTTTTTATTCACCGGTAGCAAATTTGATTCATATCAGTTACAAAAGCGCATCTGCCACTTATCAGGCAAATGCGCTATTGCAAAATTTTCAATTTTCCAGATACTAATAAGCTTTCAGATCCTGAATATCCAGCATACCTACAGGCTTGTTATTGTCAGTTGCAAGTATTGTATCAACCTTCATCTTGTTAAAGATGCCAGCCGCTTCATTGAGCAGCGCATTCACATCTACACTGATGGGCGTTTTGTATTCCAAACTGCCAATTTTCTTATCCAGAATGTGCTCACCATCATGCTGCAGCAGCCTGCGCAGGTCACCATCTGTAAACACACCTATGAGATCACCACGATCATTTACTACTGTTACACATCCGAATCCATATTCGGTCATCTTTACAATGGCGTCTTTCAAATTGGTATTGGCGTTTACCAAAGGATTTATGTTATTGATCGCATCCTTCACACGTACCGTCATCAGGCGTGTATCAGTAAGGAATTGCTCTGTACCTATTGTCGTAAAGTTGTTTTCTGTCAATGCTTTCAGGATCTTCAGCGGTACTGTAATGGTATGTGCACCAACGCTCAATGCATTGCGCACATGTTCTGAATTACGCACAGAGCTGAACATTATTTTAGTGTCGTATCCATAACGTTCTACCGCATCCACACACTGTCCTACAAGCGCAACGGCATCATGACCCTGGTCCTGCAGCCTGCCTACCAGCGGGCATACATAGCTGGCACCGGCCTGCATGGCCATATAGGCTTGCTGAAGTGTATATACCAGGTGCACATTCACCAGCAGTCCTTTGTTGCGCAGCATTTTGCAGGCTCTCAGGCCTTCCAGCGACACAGGTATCTTAAAAACTGTTTTCTTCGGATCCAAGCCCAGTTCCAGTTGACGTACGGCTTCTGCCACTACATCTTCAGCAGTATTGCCCAACGCCTCTATTTGTAGCACTGGCACCATTTTAGACAACTTCACTATTGTCCCGTCAATGTCAGTTATACCTTCACGCTGCATAAAGGTAGGGGTGGTTGTTAGCCCGGTAAGGAAACCCAGCTTAAAGCCTTCTTCAATTTCCCGTAAATTGGCCGAATCGAGATATAATTCCATGTTATTTGTTGTTATGATATTGTGGTGTAAGATAATGTTCTTTTTTGGCGCTGGCAATTTACTGCCTATAGATTATTGTTCACGGTACTTTACCTCTATGGCGTGTAATTCAATAAGAGGCTTCAAAAACTCTTCAAGCGCATATACGCTAAGTTGGCTGGCGGCATCGCAAAGTGCTTTTTCAGGTTCCGGATGTGTTTCAATGAAAATTCCATCAACACCTGCTGCCACACCTGCACGACTCAAAACTGGCAGGAATTCTCTTGCGCCGCCCTTTGCATCAGCACTTGGTATGCCATATTTTCTGATCGCGTGCGTAATATCAAACACAACCGGATAACCTATCTGACGCAGGTGATAGAAGCTGCGTGGATCTACCACCAAATCGTTATAACCCATTGTATATCCGCGCTCTGTGAGTATTATCTGATCATTTCCTGCAGCAATACACTTTGCCACAGGGTGTTTCATATTGTCTGGTGCCAGAAATTGCCCGTGCTTTATATTGACTACTTTTCCGGTTTTCGCAGCAGCTACCATCAAGCCGGATTGCATGCACAAATAGGCTGGTATCTGCAACACATCACACACCTCGGCAACCGGAGCTGCGTGGTCTGGATAATGAATATCGGTTAGAAGCGTAAAGCCGAATTGCTCCTTGATCTTTGCCAGTATCGCCAGGCCCTTATCCAGTCCGGGACCATCGTAATAGCTCAGGCTGCTACGATTGTCTTTCAGAAACGAAGACTTATAAATAATAGGGATATTCAGTTTGCTGCTTACTTCCTTCAGCTTTTCGGCTGTTTTCATCATCACCATTTCATCTTCAATCACACAGGGGCCCGATATCAGGAACAGTTCATCCGCTCCGCAGCTTATATCGCCAACCATAATTTTCTTTGCGCTCATTTTCCTGATTTTTTAATTTATTAGTTCAAATACTTTACCTATCACGTCTTAAACTTATTACATTCTCCGGTAAAGCGCTTCGATCGTCCCGATGGTTATTTTTTCCATCCAGTCGGGCCCAATTGCATGGTTCCACATATGTGGCAGGTTGTATGCTACGTGGGCCATTGCTGTTATTTGTTCCGCCGTCCAAGTTTTGCTAAGGCCGGTTGGCAAATTCACGTTATGTTTTAAGAGCATTTGCTTGAGCTCACTTACACCCTCGCCGTAAAAGTCTTCAAGATGCTGGAATGCAAGACAATTGGCATAACAATGTTTTTCGCCCAGTATCTTAGACAGTCCATAAGACAATGCATGACATACACCAACCTCTGAATAGGTGAGACTGAGGCCACCCATCATACTGGCTACCATTAGTTTGTCATCATTTTCAGGGTTTTGACCGGCATCAGCACCAAGATATATTTCCCTGCATAGTTTCAATGCCTGCTCAGCGTAGGCATGACTGTATGCGTTATTCAGGGTGCCCATTTCAGATTCAACGCAATGGATGTACGTATCCATGCCTGTGTACAGCCATTTATCTACGGGTACCGTTGCTGTAAGTTCAGAATCGAGAATAACCTGATTGAAAATAGTCCATTCACATTTTAAGCCGAGTTTTTTAACCGGGCCAGTTAGCACAGCAGTCATAGAAACTTCCGCCCCTGTGCCCGAAATGGTTGGAACTCCTACATGAAAGATACCGGGTTTTTTGATGAGATTCAGGCCCTGATATTGTACAGATGATCCCTCATTTGTAAACATGAGTGATACCGCTTTTGCAATATCCATAATGCTGCCACCGCCAATACCAATAACGCCGGCCGGCATTCCGTGTTGCAACAATACCTCGTCTCTCAACGCATCGATCTGATCTGTCGTTGGTTCGTTTGGATCAACGTCTATAAAACGAATAATATCACCTTGCTTCAGAGGTATACGCTGTTCAAAGGGTTTGCCTTTGAAAAAATTATCTACTACATAAAGAAAAAATCTGCCATTTTCCTGCCTCTTTTCCTCGAGTATAGATTCCAGCATGGCAAAACTACCCCTGCCAAAAACAACTTTATCGATATTTTTAAAATTCTTGAACATAGCGAATCTTTCAAAACTTATTTCTAAATGGCAACAATTGCTGCATGCATACTATGCCGGAACTGCCACAGTCATGCGTACGCATGTTGCTATTTTCTCGGCAAGTGCCCTGACTTCATCTTCTGTCCAGGTACACCTGATGCCAAAAGAAATCAGCCTTCCGATTACTTCCTGCGACTTGGGTAATTCCATTGTATTGTAATCCTGTGATTTCCCTAGTATTTCTATCGGTAATTTTGACGCAGTTTTAAGATTTTTGATATGGTCCCACTGATTGATAAAATGGTACATGTTTACGTACCAATAGTTAAAACCACTGACACCTGCCGCGCCGAACGCTGCAACTACGCGGGCTGCAGTTTCAGTGTCTGGCAACAGTATATTCAGGAAGGTCGCTGAGTCCCCATCAGGGTCTGGCAGGGTTGCAAACGATATGCCTTCTGTTTGCGACAATAGTTCTACCAGCAACGACTTGTGTTTTCTGTTTACCTCCCGGATGTGTGGTACTTTCCTTGTCTGAGCTACTCCCACCGCAGCATGTAGTTCGCTGATACGGTAGTTGAAACCCAGTACCGGGTGTTGTTCCATCCCGCGGTTGGCCCCTACATGGTCATGTCCGTGATCGCTGTAGGAGTCGGCTAGTTTGTATACATTTTCATCATTAGTAACCAGAACGCCTCCTTCACCAGCAGTAGCGATTTTAAAAAAGTCGAACGAATAGCTGCCGGCGGTCCCAAAAAGACCGGTTGCGGTGCCTTTGTAAGAGGCCGCAAATGCCTGACCTGCATCTTCAACCAATACAAGATTGTAATCTTTGATGACAGCCATAATTCCATCCATGTCAGCCATGCCACCACACATATGCACGAGACAAACAGCCTTTGTTTTTTTCGTTATAGCTTGCTCTATTCCCTTTGCGCTAAGGCACAAAGTCTCATCAATTTCAGCAAAGACCGGAATCGCACCCACGAACAATACAGCTTCTATAGTGGCTATATAGGTAAAGGGTGGCACGATCACTTCGTCACCGGTCCCGATTCCGGACGCAGCCAGAGCGGTTGCAATTGCAGTAGATCCGCTGGAAACAGCATGTGCATATTTTGCGCCGGTTATCTTTCTGACTTCGGCTTCAAAGTCACGGGCTTTCCAAATGCCGTTACGCTGTTGCTCATGATTGAACCGGAAAAGGATACCGGTTTCCAGTACGTCATTAATCTCTTTCCTTTCTTCGTTGCCGAATAGTTCTGTTCCGGGCATGTGGTTTTTATTTTAAGGTAGCAAAGATAATAACGCTGTTGCACAAACAATTGTTATAATAGACCTATTAAGCTTAAAAAACAGCCTAATAATACTAAACACAATATTTATCCCTGCAAAATTGCCTTTGTGTATAATAATTATAGCAGAATACCATGCCTATATGCGCTCCGCACTCTCTCCTTAACACCACCAAATATGGGCTGGTGAACGGTAAAAAATTTTCAACCTTGCTCCAAAATTTAGCGAAATTGGTTGAGCGGAGAAGGATGTATGCCATAGGGTTTGTTCCTTAATTGCATCTGCAATGAAACATGCTAATACTCAATATGCAGCCCAGCACCTTCCTTAAGCCTTGCAAGATTTGGGTTTTTCGCTGCCATAGCCTCATACATTTCTGTCTTGCTCAAAGCTACATTTACCGGAGCCTGGTTTTCATCCAACTGCACTTCGGTAGTGATCCGAACGGTCATCTGTGCCTTTTCTCCAAAGAAGTCAATGAGAGCGCTTCGTTGCTCACGTGCGTAGGTATCCGTTAGTTCACTTGGCGAAATGATGCGCACTTCGTCATGAGATTTCACCTCTACACGCATCATACAGCATTGAGAATACAAAACACTTTTTCCGGTAGAGACCAGCAGCTGCTTGTACAGTTCGAAAATATCAAGCGCCTGAGCTGCTGTAATTTCAGTTACTTTATCGCTCTTGCCCGAAGAGGCAAGTGTAATTGCTTCATCAATGTTGCTCAGCATACTGAGGCTGATTTTCCTGGCAGGGTTCACGGGTGTTGCAGACCGCTGTTCGGGAACTTTGATATCGGCAGGTTTCGAATAGGTTGGGGCATTGACAGGTTCCTGCACTACCTGTGCAACAGGCACATGCGTTGTTACCGGAAGAATTGCTTCCTGTGTTTTTTCTGGACGTGAAGGAGCTACTACGACCGTTTCTGATTGCGAAGGAACTATCGAATCAGAGTTTTTTTTTTCTCCCGTCAATTCATCATTGATCTTTAATGCTTGTGGACGGGTAAACTGCAATAGAAAACACAATCTGATAAGGCATAACTCTACATGAAGGCGTTTATTTGTAGCTGATTTATACTGCAATTCGCTGTCGTTAATAACATTCAACGCCGATATAATGAAAGATGGAGGTGTCTGATTAGCCTTCTCATGATACATTTTTTTGTGCTCAGTAGGCACATCGAGCAATTTTGCCATACGGGCATCCTTACACAACATCAGGTTTCTGAAATGTTCCGCCAATCCACCCATGATCACATCGCCCTCAAAACCCTTCTCCAGCGCTTTGTCCAGCAGCAGCAGTGTACCCGCAACATCCTGAGCCAACATCGCATCCGTTACACGGAAATAGAAATCAGCATCCAGAAGGTTCAGATGCTCCATTGTATTGGCATAGGTTAGCATGCCATTTGTGAAACTTGCTATTCTGTCGAGCATTGACAAGGCATCGCGCATACATCCCTCGCTTTTTTGTGCGATCACATGCAACGCTGCTTCGTTGGCAATCATCCGCTCTTTTACTGCAATGCTCTGCAGATGTGCGACAGTGTCACCGGTTGTTATACGCTTGAAGTCAAAAATCTGACAACGACTAAGTATCGTCGGTAATATTTTGTGTTTCTCTGTTGTCGCCAGAATAAAGATCGCATAGGGTGGTGGCTCTTCCAGAGTCTTCAGGAATGCATTAAAGGCTGAAGCGCTCAACATGTGCACCTCATCAATGATATACACTTTGTACCTGCCCTGCTGTGGGGCAAAACGTACTTGGCTTGTCAGTTCACGAATATCTTCTACCGAGTTGTTGCTTGCCGCATCCAACTCAAATACGTTGAAAGAACTGCTGTCTCTCAGGCTGCTGCAGGTTGCACATGTTCCACACGCCTCCATATCCGCAGTCGGACTTTCGCAATTAATAGTTTTTGCGAGTATTCGGGCACAAGTTGTTTTACCTACACCGCGAGGTCCGCAAAACAGGTATGCGTGGGCCAGATGCTGATTTTTTATTGCATTCTTTAGTGTAGTGGTTATATGTTCTTGTCCCACTACCGTATCAAAGGTTTGTGGTCTGTACTTTCTGGCCGATACTATATAATTGTCAGACATGGTGTGTTTTCTTTTACTGTACTTACTTCATCCCGGCAGCCAACTTTATTCTTTTGGTACTAATAACAGATGTTAGAACATCCGTTCTTGTTAGTTACTCAACGGACGGAAATTTCAAATCGCAGCAACACGTTTAGCATCTAAATTGGCGACTAAAATTGTTTCTGCTGCTGCAAAATTACCGGTTATACTCCGTAAAAAGCGATTTCCTCTTTGCCGGCACTATTGGTCATTCCCCTATACATACCTGCAGAGTTGAAGCAGAACTCATGATTACCCATGGCGTCAACAGCAATCAGACCACCTTCGCCACCCATTTTTACCAGCTTGTCCTTGATCACAACAGCACAGGCATCCTGCAACGACAGGCCCTTATATTCCATCAGGCACGACACATCGTATGCAACAACAGCCCTGAGAAAATACTCTCCGTGACCTGTGCATGAAATTGCACAAGTGTTGTTATTCGCGTACGTGCCGGCACCTATTACCGGGCTGTCGCCTATCCGGCTGAATCGCTTATTGGTCATTCCGCCAGTAGAGGTTCCTGCTGCCAGATTGCCCAATGCGTCACATGCCGCAGCTCCTACTGTGCCAAATTTATGGCCTGTATTGGGTACCGGTCCGCCTTTAAGGTTGTCGCCCTTATGGTCCAGTTGAGTGAAGTTGGTATCTCTTATTTCAACCCATTGGTCATACCTCGATTGGTTAAAGAAGTAGTTGTCTGTTGCCATCTCTACTCCCTGCTGCAGTGCAAATTCGCCAGCACCTTCATTGCAAAGCAATACATGTCCCGAGTGCAGCATCACCTCTCGTGCCAGCCTGATTGGGTTTTTAATATTGCGAACACCTGCAACAGCACCTGCAGCAAGGTTGCTGCCATCCATAAGCGCAGCATCCATTTCATTCAGTCCCTTTTTGGTGAACACCGATCCTCTTCCGGCATTAAACAGCGGATTGTCTTCCATTTCGCAGATTGCCGCCACGACGGCGTCCATTGCACTGCCACCTCCCGCAAGCACCTTATTTCCTTTATCCAATGCAGATTTCAGCGCCTGTGTGTATTCGGCTTCCTGCTGCTTGTTCATTATTTCGGGGGTTATATTACCCGCTCCGCCATGAATTACCAGTGTGTACGACATTACCCGACTAAAGTAGAAATTAATATTATTGTCTCAAAATTAATGGTTGTAACTATCCGTAAATTCCAGGTAATTTACATAAACAAATACACCAGTCGCAGTGCCCATACGTTATTGAACTGCTGCCCGCGTGAGTAGTTTTGAGGTGTATTGTTTCGGATAGATACCAATGAATACTGGAAACGCAGATTTAGAAATAGGCCCTTCCAGCAATGCAGGCTACCCGAAAGCAGCAGATTGTAGTCGCTTTTCTTAAAAGGGTAATCGTTGAGGTTGATGTTTTGGGCCGGCACAGTGGTAATGTGTTCCTTACTTGTGCCCAGCCGCGAATAGGATATACCCCCTCCAAAATGACTACGGTGCTTGTCAAAATAGCTGATCATCAATGGAACCTCTGCATAGTTCAGCGTTATGCCATAGTCGGTGATATACAGCCCCGGGCTTACAGTAAAATAGTCTTTTGATCTTGCCCCTTTCTGTGTATAAAGCACTTCCATGCTGAGCGCCATATGTTCATCCATTTTCGTGTACACCACACCGCCCACATTGAATCCCACCTTATGATACCCGGCAAAATTGTCGCCGTCCACTTGTGTAAAGTTGGTTCCTGCTATCAAACCACCGTAAAAGGTCCGGTAGTCATCATCATAGTAGTTTTGTGCATTAGTATCCGTTGTTACTAATACCATAGTGATAAGGAATAATGTTCGGATGATTGTTCTCATATGTGCCGGAATAGTTCTTAGCCGTTACCTGAAGTACTCAAATATACGTTTGTTTAGATGAAGATATACAGTAGACGTACACTCCACAGGTTATTGTATTGTTTTTGAGATCGCGACAAACTTGGCGGAGAGTACGCTCTTGCCGGCGAAAGCGCATATTGGAACCTGATATTGAAAAACAGCCCCTTCCATACATGCATTTGTGCGCTGGCTACAACATCATAACTGTCCTTTCTGAATGGATATTTGTTGAAGTCAATATAGTAATGTGGGTCGGTTTTCATCGATTCATTGCTTCCTATAAGGCGGCTATAAGACATACCCAGACCAAAATGGCTTTTGCGTTGGTCAAAGTAGTTGATCATGATAGGGATTTCCGCATAGTTCAGTGCCACATCATAACGGGTGATCAGGGTAGAACTGTCGATAGGCGAATACCTTACATCGTTACTCAACGCACCCTTCTGGCTGTATAGCATCTCAAAACTCAGTGCTACATGCCGGTAGAGACGGGCATACCCGATGCCACCAAAATTGGCACCTATTTTATGGTACCCTGCGTAGCTATCCCCATCTATCTGAGTAAAGTTGGCTCCCGCAACCACACCTACCGAGAAAATTCGCGGCCGCTCGGCATAAATATCATCTCCGCCATCATCTATCTGCGCATTTGCAATAGTGCAAAAAACGCTTAACAGAACATTGATGAAAATAAATGCCGTGAATTTTCTACTTTTATTCATCGAAACAGCCACCATAATGAGCTTCAAATATACACCAAACACGCTAAAAAAATTAGAAGAGCTATTCGAAGAGGCAAGGTATGTGATACGATATGAGAAGGGTAATTTCAATAGCGGATATTGCATTCTCGAAGAGAGAAGGGTTGTGGTTATCAATAAGTTTTTCAATGTTGAAGGGCGTATTAATGCACTTGTTGAGATTCTGCATACCATCGCTGTTAACGAAGAAGAACTCAGCTCTGAAATGCAAAAATGGTATCGACAACTACGTTCAGATCCGGATTTTTCTGCGGGTCAAACCGTTCAAACAAAAATGGACATTTAAGCGTGAAAGTAACTTTCCTCGGTACCGGCACCTCGCAGGGCGTTCCTTTCATTGGGTGCCCTTGTCCCGTTTGCAACTCTGCCAACCCCAAAGACAACCGTCTTCGATGCTCGGTGTGGATTCAGACCGATGAAGCCAGCATCGTTATAGATAGTGGCCCTGATTTCAGGTACCAGATGTTGCGTGCAGGAGTACGAAAGCTGGATGCCATCATTTTTACCCACGGACATAAAGACCATGTTGCCGGCCTGGATGACATCAGGCCTTACAATTTCTTTGAAAAGAAACCTGTTGGCGTTTACGCATCACTTGAAACACAAGAGGCATTACGCCGCGAGTTTTCCTATATTTTCACAAATCCTACCTATCCCGGTATTCCCCAGATCACGATGCATACCATTTCAGGCGACGAACCGTTTGATATAAATGGTCTGGTTATCACACCAGTTCGTGTTTTGCACTACGAACTTGAAGTCCTCGGTTTCAGAATAGGTGATTTTACATATATCACTGATGCCAATTACATATCTCCACCTGAGTTAAACAAGGTGAGTGGTAGTAAGGCAATGGTACTCAACGCTTTGAGAAACGAACCGCACATCTCTCATTTCACACTTTCACAGGCTATCGAAGTAGTGAGTGCGGCAAATGTTGAGGCAGCTTACTTTACCCATGTCAGCCATCAACTGGGTTTGCATGATACAGTAGAGGCTGGTTTGCCTCCGGGTATGCATCTCGCTTACGACGGCCTTACATTGGAGTTTTAGGGTTTATCCGTTCACCAACGGCATCACCCGTTCGCCTATTAGTGAAATTGCATCCATCAGTTTTTCGTGAGATAGCCCGGCATTATCCATTTGAAACGAAAATCTTGAAATTCCACCCAGCGCTTCGCTATGCCGGAGGATTTTTTCAGCCACTTCTTCCGGTCCACCTACCAGAAGCGCACCTCTTGGTCCGTTCTGAGCATCAAAATGCGATTTTGTTACAGGAGGCCACCCTCTTTCCCTGCCTATTCGGGTAAACGTTTCCGCATAGCCGGGATAGTAACTTTCCACAGCCTCCTTGCTACCCGCTCCTACATACCCCAAAGAGTGCAAACCCACCTTCAGCTGATCCGGACTAAAGCCGGCTTTTCTGCCAGCCTCCCGGTACAGATCTATCAATGGTCTGAATCTATGTGTTTCGCCACCTATTATGGCCACCATCAGGGGCAATCCCAGTGCACCAGCCCGCACAAAAGATGCAGGCGTACCACCTACGCCCAGCCACACCGGAAAGGGAGTCTGCAATGGCCTTGGATATATTGCCTGCCTATATAGTGGTGCCCTAAACTTGCCCGACCAAGTCACTTCTTCATTATCTCTTATTTTCAGCAGCAGATCCAGTTTTTCAGCAAAAAGCGCATCATAATCGTCCAGGTCATAGCCAAATAAGGGGAACGCTTCTGTAAACGAGCCGCGTCCCACAACCATTTCAGCACGTCCGCCAGATACCAGATCCAATGCCGAAAATTCCTGAAAGACTCTGACCGGATCGGCCGCGCTCAGCACGGTTACAGCACTTGTCAATCTGATTCGTCTGGTGCGTGCTGCTGCAGCAGCAAGTATGATCGTTGGTGCAGAATCCAGGAATTCTTTACGATGATGTTCTCCTATACCAAATACATCCAGTCCTGCATTGTCGGCATGTACTATTCTGTCTATCAGTTGGCTCAGAGCCTCGCTTCGCCCGGGGCCTGTTCCTGCATTACTTCCTGCGGCAGATGCGGCAAAACTATCAATTCCAATTTCCATGATGCTAGTCTTTCTTTCATTTAAACGCAGCAAAAGTACGCCTAATACTGGTGGCCCAACTTTGCGGTGCACCGATAAAAGCATACTTTTTGCCTATCACTATATCGCCGGACATGAAACAAGATATAGTTGCCTGCAATTCATACTTAAATACTGAACCAATGTGCTTTACGTACGTATAATATTACCAATGGACAGGTGATTGCTTTTGCTATCTGCGTTATTTTCCTATCTTTCCGTGCCTGAACAAATACTATTGAACAAACTAAGATGCATATTGCTTTTCGTATTGCTGCTTTTGCAGGCCGGAGGCCTGTTAGTGGTTTATGAGTTGCAACAGGTAGCCGCAAGGTGGAAAATGCATGAAGCGATGGAAAAATTCAGCCATCCAGTATCAGTGCTGAGAATGTCATCGGCACAATATAAGCTATTCAAGGTAGGAGGCGATGAACTTAGGATCAATGGGAAAATGTATGATATACGCTCAATACAATTTCATGGTGATTCTGTAACCATTATTGCAATACACGACGAGGCCGAAAGCAGAATAGTTCAAAAGGTTGGCAACATTTTGTTTCAACTCAATACCGATGGAAGCAATATCGCCCGTTCGCTGGCAGATACACTTTCCTATGTATATCTTGTTCCTGGCCATTACTTCATAGCTCCACTACTACTTATGCAACGTGGGTTTGTATCCGATTTCCGCCAGAGTGCACTTAACGGTACGTGCCCTGCAAAAGACCCATATCCTCCCCGGCATCGCGCTTAATATTGCATAGTTTATTAATGAGATCGAAGTGCTCAAATGTCGGTGCCGGCAAGTGATTTACAGATGTGTGTGTAGCCTACAAATAGGGTTCCCAAATCCAATTTCTGTAGGCCTATCCTCCATGTCAGCGGCATGCTGCATTTGACTGTTAGCGATCTCTATTATCTAACCTTCCCAAAAGACGTTTATATGAAGTGCGAATTATACATTGGAGCAGTTTGTTTACTACTCTTTACCAGCCCCTGTACAGCCCAACAAGACACGACTAACGGAATCAGTATGGATGAAGTGGTGATTGCTGTAAACAAGATCGAAGAAAATAAAAAGACTGTTGCCCAACAGGTTCTAACATTAAATTCAAGACAAATAGCAAATGGTCAGGCGCAAACCACTGCGGACCTGCTAGCCAATACAGCCGGTATCTTTGTACAAAAAAGCCAGATGGGTGGCGGTAGTCCGGTACTGCGTGGCTTTGAGGCCAACAAAGTAGTGATCGTTGTAGATGGTGTCCGGATGAACAATCTGATCTACAGGGGTGGACACCTCCAAAATGTGATCACGCTCGATAACGCTATGCTGCAGCGTGTCGAGGTGCTCTACGGACCATCGTCGACCATGTATGGCAGTGACGCACTTGGCGGTGTGATGCACTTCTACACCAAAGACCCATCGTTTGCAATAGATACAGATAAGTGCAATACAGGTTTTAATACCTACACCCGCTATGGTAGTGTCAATAACGAAATGACTGGCCATGCTGACTTTAGCATCGGTGGCCGCAAATTCGCGTCACTGACATCTTTTACCTATTCGTCCTTCGGCGACCTAAGGGGTGGCAAGGCTCAGAATCCGTTTTATGATACTACCTATGGCGAACGGCCTTTTTACGTAGGTCGCATAAACGGCAAAGACACGGTATTGCCGAATGACGATAAGTATCTGCAGCGTTCAAGCGGTTATTCACAATACGATATCCTGCAAAAGTTTGCGTGGAAACAGAATGAAAAGGTTGTTCACATGCTGAATCTCCAGTTTTCAAATTCTTCCGACATACCCCGATACGACAGACTTACAGACCCGGCGTCCGGAGGGAAGTTCCGGTCGGCAGAGTGGTACTATGGCCCGCAGCAAAGAGCTATGGCAGCTTACCGAGTAGTGAGGTATGATGAAGCTGCTGCTTTTCAGCGGAAGCATGTATCCGTTTACTATCAGGACATTGTCGAGAGCCGGCACAACCGCAACTTTGGTAGTACTACACTGTCGCACAGGGTAGAGCATGTGGGCATCTTTGGTGTGAACATTGATGCGGAGCGCCATTTTCTGCGACACAATATCAGGGTTGGGGTAGAGCAAAGCCGCAACAGCCTGACCTCTACCGCGGAGAAAGAAAACATCAATACAGGTGTACGCACACCCACTGATACCCGCTACCCCGACGGCGGAAATACCATGGACAACATAGCGGCTTACGGATCGCACACATGGCGCATCAATGACCATTTTACCCTCAATGATGGGCTGCGACTGGGATATGTTTCTCTCTCCTCCGCATTCAAAGACACTTCCTTTTTTCACCTGCCGTTTCTAGAGGCCAAACAGAACAACTTTGTCTATTCCGGTAGCCTTGGGCTAATACATACGCCAAATGATAATTGGAAACTTTCTGCGGTCATAGCAACAGGGTTCCGGGTGCCAAACGTAGATGATCTGGCCAAGGTGTTCGAGTCGGCTTCCGGATCGCTGATTGTACCCAACACCAACCTGGCTCCTGAAAAGACCATTTCCGGTGAAATAGGCGTCACCAAGGCATTCGGCAGGCGCGCCGTTTGGGAAAATGCGCTGTTCTATACCCGCTATTTCGATGCTATTGTAACTGCACCGTTCACCTACAACGGGCAGGATTCCGTGGTATACAATGGCGTAAAGAGTCGTGTTCTGGCCAACCAGAATAACCGCAGTGCATGGATATATGGTTATTCCGGAAGTGTGCGTTCGCAAATCACACAGCATCTGCAGCTTTCAGCCGCCATTACCTACACCTATGGCCGGATCGGGACAGACAGTGCCGCGGGACCACTAGATCATATCCCTCCAATGCTGCTGCGCCTTCAGATAGCTTATAACCGCAACCTGCTGGGTGCCGATTTCTTTGTAAACTACCAGGGTGCCAAGAAACTGGAGGACTACTATCGCAATGGTGAAGACAATGAACAGTATGCCACAGCCGATGGTATGCCCGCATGGATGACGGCTAACCTCAGGCTCTCCTACAAAGTACAAAAATACATTACCCTCCAGGTAGGCATTGACAACATGCTCGACACACAATACCGGGTATTTGCCAGTGGTATTAATGGACCGGGACGAAACATTTTCGGGGTCGTCCGATTCAATCTTTAAACATACAATTCTTTAACCTGTGCTGCTGTTATTATAGGAAGCAGCACAGGTTATCACTTATGCTATTATAATTGTTCCTTAATCACCTCCTTTGGTTTACCGGGGATTTAAAATGGTGCTCAATTTGGGTTTTTGCGCAGTGGCGCGCAATTTATTTTGTAAGGGACAAATATTCTATAAACAATTGAAAAACAAATCATTATATAGAAATAAGCCGTCGGTTTTTGCGCACTTTTTGCGCAGTTGCTGCCATGAAAATATAAATTATACATTTATTTATTAGTGGTGCTGGTATAGCTATACTAAAGATAAACTCTATTGCTGATGCCTGCAAAACGGGTATAAATGATAGCGCTCCAGCGGTATATGATATACCGCTACGTGCATATGATAAAAGATTTTTTCGGTGCGATTTACTGATGAAATGATGGGTTATAATGGGGTGGAGTATTCGTTTATTGGTCGTTCGACTATACGAGAATACTGATTCAAATTGGGGGAGGTGTGTAGTTTTCAGGACTATCAGAGCGAGTAACAGAGCGGGAGCGAATGGGAAATAAAAACGGGAGGGCATCGCTCTTCGCTCGCCGCTCCCGCTTTCATTTTTGGTAGTTTGACTAGGATTCGAACCTAGACTAACAGAGTCAGAGTCTGGGGTGCTACCGTTACACTATCAAACTGTTTTCTAACAGGGTGCAATGTTAAGGACCTTTTTACAAAATGCAAAATTAAGCAGCATAAAAAACACCTAAATCAGCAGATAATCCGCTGCACACTACTGCCTTGACAGTGCAACAGGCTACAATCAACACTTACTGCTGCATATTTGAGTGCTGTATAGCCTTCAAACAGGTGGTGTCAGGTTAAAAAGCTCTGTTGATACCGATCACATACCGCAAAGTGGCGTACTGATTATTGCCATAAGGCGGGCGGTTCAGGAATACCGGAAAATCCACACGAATGGTCAATGGTCGGGCCTTTTCAAAAACGCCCCAGCTTTTGATGGTAAATGCAAAACCGGCACCGGCATCGGCATGCAGCGTGCTCCACGTCGCTGTGGGTACCGTGTTCCGTACGTTGGCTGTAGAATACCTGCTCAGCTCCATAACACCAGCATCGCCAAAGGCATAGATATCGGCCTTAAGCCAGTTGCGGGTAAGGCGCGGGCGCCACTGCAGGTAGTTACCAAAACCAATCTCCATACTTGCAGATGCGCCACTGCGACCTTTGTAGCCTGTTAGCAGGCCGCCATTATGCTCGTCGGGGGAGTAATAGCCGGCATATCCACGCAGGTTCAAGCCGCCTCCTTGTTGCAGATGGTTGACATCATACAGCGAGGTGCCCTGCCAATCTGTAGGTGCAAAACCTATGCTGCGGGTATACTTGTTCTCCATCTGCTCCTCCGGGCTGGCACCTGCCATATAGAGCATGCTCTCGTAAGGCATTTGCCGGCCCAGCCCGAAACGCCCAAACACACGGGTACGTATTTCCAGCTGGTCTATATAGCCATAATTGACCGACTCGAGCTGCGCATAGGAGTAAGAGAACGGCAAAGCATCTTTTTGCAGAATGGGTGCACGCATGCCCAGAGTATACCTGCCCTGTCCATGCACGTATTCGTAGCGATGTGTCCATGCAGCGTTCACTGAGTTGTTTTTGCGTCCCGCGCTGCTGCTCCACTCGCCCGGGTCAGCCAGGTAAGTAAGGTCGTTGGCCGATGGACGCCAAAGCATTTGCCCATATAGCTGTACCGTGTTTTTGTCGTTGGTGAGCCAGTTGAAGCCTGCACGGTGCGCCCACAGTCCATCCAGATAGCGGCTATTGAGCTGCAGCTGCAGGCGGGGCATATTGCGTGTTACCGGGGAGTTGTAATTGAACGAATAGTTAACAGGCTTGTACCGTTCGTAATAGCTTTCGCCCTTAAAGGACTTGTATGCGTCTTCCTGCAACAGGTGGGTATTCCACCATATGGTTGCATCAATTTTGTACAGGGTCGACAGGTAGTCGCCCTCGAAGTGCAGGCCGGCCTTTATACCATCTATGGGATTCCACCAGGCATCGGGGCGTACGTACATGCGGTAATGTTTACGGTCGGTTTGGCCAGCAAGGCCACCATCAAACATGGTCTTAACAGCTCGTGGACTGAAGATGGCGCCGCGGGTACGGTAGTTATCCACCATATTCTTGTCGGCAAACCTGAATGTAGTATCGATCTGCACATGTTTGATACCAGCAGGCATTTGCACCCGCGCAGTGTAATGTTCGTGCAGCTTGCCCCAGCCATACCAGCGTGGCAGGGTAGTGGCGGTAGTACTTTTTTCGAACCACGTATTGGGGATGTAGTAATTGTGTTTGCTTCCGTCTTTGGCAGTTACGGTCAGGTCCAGCGGCATCTGCATTTCGCCACTCCGGCGCAGGTTTATAGCAAAACTATCGGTTCCGCGTATTTTACGTATACCGCAAATTCCATAGTCAAGTGTTTTTGTAGTTTCGAACCACTGATCAAAAAACCACGCCAGATCTACCTTGGTATACTGAATAATGGATGCACGGAAATCTTCGAAATAAGGGTGTGCAAACTTCCACTGATCGAAGTAATGCATCATAGCCCGCTCAAATAGCGAATCGCCCAGCACATACTCCAGATTGTACAACATGCTGGCGGTTTTATAATATACGGCACCATACCCGCCTCCCTGGCCCAGCGCACTATGAAAATCGTCTGAGTGGGTATTGATAGACAGTTCATTCTGATTGAGCGCAGCCGTAGTATAGCTATTCAGCACCCGCAGGTCCAGCACATTGATTGGTTGTGCAAAATGGCGGCGGTATTTCGATTTCGGCTGTCCGGTTACCAGATTGTCACCGTCTATGCGCCGCAGGCCCAGGGCAGTGAGAAACTGGGTAAATCCCTCGTCCATGGCGGCACGGTAAGTTTCATTGCTACCTACCTGCCCGTAAAACCAGTTGTGAGCAATCTCGTGCACCAGCAGGCCGCGGTAGCCGGGGTCGGCACCGCCATCCAGTGTCAGCATAGGGTATTCCATACCGTCGGCAGCATCGGCAGCTACTATCTTGGGGTAGCAGTACATGCCAATGCCCTCAGAGAAGGTTTTGATGATTTTTGTTATATAGTCGGGTGCGTTCTGCCACCCGGCAGCATGTGGTTCCTGAGCTATGGCTACACACTCTACACCATTCCAGTAGGCTGTACCTATCCGGTACGAAGGGTCGCCAGTAAATGCGAAATCATGTACGTTATTGGCTATAAAGTGCCATTTTTTGCGCTGACCTTTTATATATGGCGTTATGATCGACGGTGGTTCGTTTGTTTTTTTATTGGCAAAGTTTTTCAGTTCCAGTTTTGCCCTGAGCGTGTCAGGCAGCACCTCGCTTCTGTTTTGCAGCTCTCCGCTGGCTTCCAGCACATAGTTCGATGGAAAGTCAAGTGTAACATCATACAGCCCGAAGTCGCCATAAAACTCCCTGTTCAGGTGCTGATAGGTATCCCATCCATGCATTCTGTCGTATACACACACCTTTGGAAACCACTGGCAGCCGTTGTAATGCATGAAGCCCCACGCAGGGTACATTTTCATTCGGCGGCGGGTGGCGCCATTATCGTAATAGGTATTGAAGCTCATTTTGAACACAACACGTGCACCGGGCACCAGAGGCGTTTTCAGATACACCTTCATAATAGTATTGTCGAGTTCAGTTTTTGCAGCCTGCCCATCAACTTGTACGTTTTCGAGCACAATACCCAGTCCCGAAGCCTCTTTTTTGCCCATCCGCGACTTTACCTTGTTGGCAATCTCCAGATCGCGCAGGTAGGAACCCTTTACAAATGCGTTCTGAAACAGGTGAAAATAAACATAGTGCAGTGTGTCGGGCGAATTGTTCCAGTAGGTGAGCTCTTCCGCCCCCTCTATAACATGGTCAAATTCATTCATTTTGGCATAGATTCGATATTGCACATCCTGCTGCCAGTAGGCTGCATCGGGCCGGCGGTTTTGCCAATAATATTTGTTGGTGCTGCTGCGGTAAGCGTTGTCGTTGAGCTGGGCAGATGTGATAAGTGTAGACAATAAACAGAGTATCGCAAGAAAGCCGCGTGAATTCATAAGTAGTATTTGAACGTAAAAATAGAATATTAAATCAAAAGGATACTACCCCTGAAAAGGGGAGTGCCGTGTATTTGCAGAAAACGCAAATCTGATGAAAAGCACATTGGTAAAGGTTGTACCATACAACAAAAAAGCTACCGTGTTGCGGTAGCTTTTTGCACTTATCGTTATTATTGATTGATTACTTTGAAACTGCTTTCTGAACCAGATCGGCCGCTTCGCTAAGCAAAATAGCGCTCTGTACTTCAAGCCCTGAATTTACAATCAGTTCCTTTGCAGCTTCGGCATTGGTGCCCTGCAGACGAACGATGATCGGGATATGGATATTACCGAGTTTTTTGTATGCTTCGATAACTCCGGCAGCTACACGGTCGCAACGTACAATACCACCGAATATATTGATCAGGATCGCTTTTACATTCGGATCTTTCATGATGATACGGAAACCTGCTTCTACAGTTTGCGCATTTGCAGAACCACCTACGTCCAGGAAGTTGGCAGGCTCACCGCCGGCCAGCTTGATCATATCCATTGTAGCCATTGCCAGACCAGCACCATTTACCATGCAGCCTACGTTGCCGTCAAGCTTTACATAGTTCAGATTGAATTCGCCTGCTTCTACTTCTGTTGGGTCTTCCTCGCTCTTATCGCGCATTTCTGCCAGATCCGGGTGACGCATCAGTGCATTGTCATCCACATTCATCTTGCAGTCTACCGCCAGTATTTTGTCATCTGCACTTTTGAACAGTGGGTTGATCTCAAGCATAGAACAATCGAGGCCAACGTATGCATCATAAAGATTGGTTACGAATTTCACCATATTCTTAAATGCAAGGCCACTCAGGCCAAGATTGAAAGCGATTTTGCGTGCCTGAAATCCCTGCAGCGAATAGCCGGGCTGTACCCACTCCCTGTATATTTTCTCTGGGGTATCGTGTGCTACAGTTTCGATATCCATACCGCCCTCTGTGCTGTACATGATCACGTTCTGCTTACGTGCACGATCCAGAAGTATACTCATGTAGAATTCCTTGCGCTCACTTGGGCCATCGTAATACATGTCCTGTGCTATGAGGATCTTGCTTACCACTTTGCCTGCTTCGCCGGTCTGGATAGTAACAAGTGTATTTCCCAGGATATTCTGTGCCACACGCCTTACATCGTCAGCGCTTTTGATCACAGCTACGCCGCTTTGTTCCGGTACTTCTACCATGCGTCCCTTGCCGCGTCCGCCGGCATGTATCTGCGCTTTGACAACAGCAAATTTTGCGCCTTTGTCTACAGCAATCTGATTATATGCGTTTACCGCTTCATCCACCTGGGATACGGCAATGCCTTCCTGTACGGGTACATGGTAACGTTTCAACAGCTCTTTGGCCTGATATTCATGCAAGTTCATGTAATGGAAAAATTTTCGCGAAGATAGTTTTTTATTGCGAAAAAGGAATTGCTGAATTGCCAGATGCTATACAGGAGCGTAAAGGGCAATTTGAAATGGTAAAGCCGGGTTTACCTGATCACCCGCACCGGTATGGCTGTAGTCGGGGTAGCCACATACAGAAGGCATTGTGCACACTGCTGTGCCTTCAGATTGGTAATGGCAAATTGTATTGTATCGCCCTGACTATAATTGCCAAACTCGCAAGCGTTGGCTACCCTGAAGACATGATCGTAAATCGGTCGTGACGGATTGTTGCTGTCAGTCCACCCATTTTCACCGAGCAATTGGGCTCCCTGCGATTGTATCACCACATTGCCGCAGATATTGTACAGTACTACGCCCTTGTATATCACCACAGGTGTTGTGGTCTTTTTGCATTGGCACAGATAGAGTATGCCTGCAATGATGAACGATAATACCAAAAGCCTTTTGAACATATTTTTAATTGATGTAAACAATGAAACAGTTACATTAATTGTGCCAAAATTACCGTAGGCAATTGAAATTAACATTTTTGTGGCTAAATGCAGTTTTTGCCGCATCATCTTCCCGAATTGTTGTGGTAGGGTCGGCAAGTATATCAACAAATCTGATTATTTCGATGTGATTCTTGATTAAGAAAGAAATGTGTATATTGTAGCCCTATTTTAATTCACAATCCGAAAGGGAGCATCTTTCATTAACTTATATACTTTGACCATGAACTTATTTGTAGGAAATCTGAACCCCGTTACCAATGCCGATGGCCTCAAAATGCTTTTTTCGGAATTTGGCGATGTCGTATCCTCCAAGGTAATATTTGATATGGCTACTGGTACTTCCCGTGGTTTTGGTTTTGTAGAAATGAACGACAAAAATCAGGGTTTTGATGCAATAGACAATCTCGATTGCAGCTATTTTGAGGGAAATATCATTTCTGTAAAAGAGGCAAAACAAAATGGCACTAAGCCAGGTGGCGGCGGCGGAAATAACCGTTCGTTCAACAAACCCCGGTCGCCCAGGCCAGGTGGTTACAATCAGGAGCGCAACTTTAATAAATACTAATTTTATCGATTTTTCTACTTTACTGCACCTGGAGTGCATGGCTTTGCTGTGCCAGTAAACATGGTGTCGGCTACATCTATTACGCAATTATGTTGGTCTTTGAGGTACAACTGTGCGTTGTGTGGCACAAAAAAAAGCTACGGCTTGCGGCCGTAGCTTTCTATAAGAAGGAAATAAAATATTATGCTTCTGTTTGTTCTGTGCCTTCTGCTTCACCAGCTGTTTCTTCCTGTTCAGCAGTTTCGGCCTGAGCAGCACGTGCAAGGTTCTTTTCTTCAACCTTACGTACAGATTCTTTCATAGTCTCATGACGTTTGTCGGCTTTGTGCTTACGGTGTGCTTCCTCACGGCGTGCAACCAGCTCTTCATGCTGACCATTCCAGTTTTCGAATTTCTCCATTGCTGTAGCCTCGTCAAACAAGCCCAGCGATACACCCCGCATAAGGTGTTTCAGATACAGTACACCCTTGAAAGAAAGGATACGACGACAAGTGTTGGTAGGCTGCGCACCTTTGTCGAGCCAATGCAAAGAACGTTCGCGGTTTACACGAATGGTTGCTGGAACTGTAAGTGGGTTGTATGTTCCCAACTTCTCAATGAATTTACCATCACGGGGAGCTGTTGTGCTCGCGGCGACGATGAAGTAGAATGGGCGCTTTTTTGACCCATGTCTCTGCAGACGAATTTTTACCGACATAAATAATAGAAATTATTTTGCGTTAACAATAACTTTTTTTTCGGATTGCAAATATAGGCACTTCCGATGAAAATAGCAAAATCATGTACCCGATTTCGGCCAAATTTGCCCATTTCGCCCCAATTTTAAGATCAAAAACCAGGAAAGCCCCAAAATCTAACTGCAATTTCAGGCAATACAGGGTTGAAGCGCGATAACCTTACTGACACTATCTCACCTCACTACCCGAATCTGCAACGTCCAATGGTGACACAAAAATGAGTCTGCCATCGCCGTTTTGTGCCATCAGAATCATGCCACGACTTTCAATTCCCTTCATTTTGCGTGGTGCAAGGTTGGCAACTACAGTGACCTGCTTGCCAATAATTTCCTCTGGCTTAAAATGCAACGCTATCCCCGAAACCACGGTCCGGATTTCTGTGCCCATATCCAGCTCCAGTTTCAACAGCTTATCGGCTTTTTCCACTTTTACGGCGCTGATTATAGTACCCACCCTTAAATCCATACGATTGAATTCGTCGATAGTGATTTCGGGCTTGGGGGCTGCTGCTTGTGGTGGAGTAGCTATTGGGTTCTCCGCAGGGGCAGGTGTAACAGGTATTGAATTGTCCATGTTTGATGTTGCTTTAAGCAGGTTGTCTTTAAGTTTCTGTACCTGAGCCGCCACTTCGCTGTCTTCGATTTTTCTGAACAGCAGTTCAGGTGCCGGCAATGGATAGCTCACTTTCAGCAGATCTATTCTGCCGGCATTTTCCCACTCCAGCATACGGTCTACCACCTTCATCATTCCGCACATTTTCTTCACAGTAAAAGGCAGGAATGGGTTGGCAAGTATGGCGAGGTTTGCTGTGAGCTGCAGGCACAGATGCATACAATTGTCTATCAATTTTTGGTTTTCCGGTTCGGCGGCCAGAGATTTTGCTGTTATCCAGGGTTGTTTGTCCTGCATATACTTGTTGCCTTTCCGGGCAAGATCTACGACCTCGTACAGCCCGTCACGGAATTTATACCCCTCCAGGCAATTTTCTACTTTTGTCTTGGCGCCTTTTATATCAGCAATCAGTTGACGGTCTGCATCATCCATCACATCTTCATGCAGCTTTGGTACACGGCCGTTGCACAATTTGTGCATCAGCACAAAAGCTCGATTTACAAAATTTCCGAAGACCGAAACAAGTTCGTTATTGATCCTGTCCTGAAAATCCTGCCACGTAAAGTCATTGTCTTTGTTCTCAGGCGCGTTGGCACAGAGTACGTAACGGAGTATATCCTGCTGATCCGGAAAATCTTTTACATATTCATCTACCCATACCGCCCAGTTGCGTGACGTAGATACTTTTTGACCTTCTATGTTTAAAAACTCGTTTGCAGGTACATTGTCGGGCAATACAAATCCTCCGTGTGCTTTCAGCATAGCAGGGAAAATAATGCAGTGAAATACGATATTGTCCTTTCCTATGAAGTGGACCAGCTTGGTATCGTCCTGACACCAATAGTCGCTCCACTGATTAGTTAGATCTTTAGTAGCGCTGATGTATCCAATGGGTGCGTCGA
Organism: uncultured Bacteroidota bacterium; assembly: GCA_903824665.1. Lineage (GTDB taxonomy): Bacteria > Bacteroidota > Bacteroidia > Chitinophagales > Chitinophagaceae > Nemorincola. The sequence goes on from CAIJXT010000025.1 coordinate 68,974, forward strand.
ACCATACATAGAGTACCTTTCCCTCCGCGTTGGGCAAGGGCACCGGAACTCCCCATGCACTGTCGCGTGTCATGGCACGCGGCTGAAGGCCACTGTCAATCCAGCTTTTGCATTGGCCATATACATTGGCTTTCCACTCGTCTTTTTTTCCATCAACGATCCATTCATGCAACCATGCTTCATACTTATTCAGCGGAAAATACCAGTGCTTGGTCAATTTCTTCACCAACGGCGCACTGCTGAGTGCGCTACGTGGATTGATCAGCTGCTCTGGCGAAAGGGTAGAGCCACATTTTTCGCACTGATCGCCATATGCATTGTCGTTGGCGCAAACAGGGCATGTGCCTATAATATACCTGTCTGCAAGAAATGTGTTCTTTTCCTCGTCGTAATACTGTTCTGTTTCCCGCTCTTCGAAAACGCCGTCGTTATATAGTTTGGTAAAAAACGCCTGCGATGTTTCACGATGGGTTTTGGAGGATGTACGGGAATAAATATCAAACGAGATACCCATCTGTTCAAAACTATCCTTAATAATAGCGTGGTATTTGTCTACGACGTCTTGTGGCGTCACGCCTTCTTTCATGGCCCGGATGGTTATCGGCACACCATGTTCATCACTACCACATACAAATTTTACATCGCGTTTTTGTGCACGCTGGTATCTTGCATAAATATCGGCCGGCAAAAAGCAACCTGCCAGATGGCCAATGTGAACCGGTCCATTGGCGTACGGTAGAGCAGCAGTAATCAGAATTCTCTTGTATTGCATAACAGGGTGCAAGATAAATAACTGCAAGGAGTTTTGGTGTAGTATAATGTGGAAACCCGAATGCGTTTTAAGTGCACAAGCTATATGACAATTCCAATTTTTTCCAATTGCTGTATAATATCGGTTAGAGCTTTCAGCTCTGGAAGTGCATTTTTTGTATATACAGCATTATCTTTACAACAAACCTCCTTTTATGAAACCTGTACTCTATTTCATCGCTTTTCAAATTGCACTGGCAACGCCAACCTTTGGTGATCCACGCAGGGTAAATGAACATAGCGCGGCTAACAATCAGGCATTTGTTGAGAATATGGGGCAGATAACAGATCAGAGCAGGAATCCGAGAAAAGACATCGACTTTAGCTTGAATGCCACAAAGGGGCTAAACATATTTTTTGGAGCGGGTGCTATTTATTACCAATTTTCAAAAGAAATTGTCGCAAATACAATTGTAGAAAAATCGCCATTAATATCTGAAACGACCAATGAACCTAAAGCTTATGATATGTATCGTTTAGATGTATCGTTGGCAGGTGCAAACAGGAATGTAAAGCCGGCAGTATTTGAGCTGCAAGATTATTATGAAAACTACTATACAGCTACCGCCAGCAGTAACGGAGCCACAGCACATGCTTACAACCGAATTGTTTACAGAAACACATACCCGAATATTGATTGGGTTTTGTACACAAACGGCGGCAAGCTGAAACACGAATTTGTTGTCAGGGAAGGTGGTGATGCTAAAAATATCCGTATAGTATACTCTGGAGCTAAAGAGCTGAAAATCAATAGTGATGGCAGTCTTACTGTAATTACGCCACAAGGGGAGATCGTTGAAGACGCACCCATTACCAGAACTACAGCCGGCAATATCATTGAGAGCAGATTTGTACTGCGCGACAGTGTACTAACTTACCAGATCGAAGCAACCGGACCGTTTATTATAGACCCTGCCATAATCTGGGCTACCTACTACGGCAGCTCTCCAACCGACGCTGCTCTTGCAATAACATGCGACAGATTCAATAATTCGTATACAGCAGGAAATACACGGAGTGCCACGGGAATTGTAACAACCGGCGCTCACCAGACCGTTTGGGCAGGTGGCACTTATGATGGTGATGCTTTCCTGCTGAAATGCAACAGTGCAGGTGTAAGAAAATGGGCTACCTATTATGGTGGAACCGACGAGGAGACCGGAAACGCTGTCGTTACTGATACATTCGGTAACATTTACATGGTTGGCAACACAGGTAGTACATCAGGTATAGCTACGCCGGGTGCCTTCCAGACTGTCTTTGGCGGCAACAGAGACGGTTTTCTGGCAAAATTCGACAGCAACGGTGTTCGTTCCTGGTGTACTTACTATGGCAATACCGGCAATGATAATGCCCGCTCACTGACAATAGATCCCACCGGCAATGTCTGCTTTGGCGGTTCAGCAAGCAGCTCAACCGGTATCGCTTCAGTGGCTGCGCACCAGACTGTATATGCTGGTTCCTACGATGGTTACGTGGCTAAGTTTTCGCCATCAGGTAGCAGGATATGGGCTACTTATTATGGCGCTTCCGACCAGGATGAAGTGATTTCTGTCTCCGCTGACTCAGCAGGAAACATTTATGCAGCAGGAATCACCAACGGCATCACCGGCCTTGCAACACCCGGTGCTTTCCTTACATCTAGTAGTGGCGGTGCATACGAGGGTTTTCTGGTGAAGTTTAATACCAGCGGTGTGCGGCAATGGGCTACCTACTACGGAGGCACAGACTGGGATGTGCCATTGTCTACCGCAATTGATACATCAGGCAATGCCTATATTGCCGGATATACCTGGAGTGATACCGGCATTGCTACACCGGGAGCCTACGACACCGGGTTGACGGGAACCACCGATGCATTCATCGCAAAATTTTCGCCTTCCGGCAGCCAGATCTGGTCAACTTATTTGGGAGGGGCAAATAGCGAACAGGTCAGGAGTCTTGCAGCAGATAATAAGGGAAATATTTTCGCGGGCGGTTATACCACCAGCACCACTGAGCTGGCAACGACTGGTGCCCATCAGATGACCTCAGGCGGCATGCGCGATGCGTTCATAGCAAAGTTCAACGCGGCAGGCATGATGCAATGGTCCACCTTTTATGGCGGCCCGGATACAGAAACGGGTATGGCAGTAGCAACAGACCGCTTAGGCTTTGCCTATTTTGTTGGGCAAACTTCCAGTGCGTCGGGCATATCAACACCCACCGGTTTTCAACCGGTTGCCGGTGGTGGCGATGACGGATTCATCGCCAGATTCGACACCTGCGTTTTACCCATACCGGGTACGCTTTCAGGCCCTACTGCCATTTGTGTGGCAGGTACTGCAACGTTGACACCTACAGTAACTGGTGGTACATGGATTGCCAGCAATAGCCACGCCACGGTGGCTGGTGGCGTATTGACTGGGATTACTCCTGGTGTGGATACAATTAGTTATACCGTTACCAACACCTGCGGCACCAGCACTATCGTTCGGGTACTCACCATCAACCCCTTGCCGGGTGCGATCGCAGGTGCAACTGTACTATGCGGTACCGGTGGCACTGCAACACTTACCTGCACTCCAGCCGGTGGTACATGGTCTGCCGGTACCGGTGTTACAATTGGTTCTGCTACCGGAATTGTCAGCAGCACAGCGCTGGGCACCACAGCCATAACTTACACATTACCTACAGGTTGTGCCGCCACATCTGTCTTAACCATAAATCCTGTTCCCACGCTCAGCAGCACACTTACGCCAGCACCCATCTGCGACAGCACCCTGTTCGCTTATGTGCCGCTTAGTGCCACGTCAGGTGCTTCTTTCGCCTGGACTCGTCCGTTCGTTGCGGGTATAGGTTCGTTGGCCGGTAGTGGCATCGGCAACCCAAATGAAATATTGAAAAACAATACCAACACCACCATTTCTGTTACCTACATCTACACAGTTTCGGCAGGTGGGTGCTCGTCAGTTCAGAATGTTACCGTCCCTGTTCAACCCACGCCCCGGTTGTCCAATGTTTTGCCACCCGTACCGGTTTGTAGTGGTACACTATTTTCTTTTCTTCCCACCAGCCTCGTGGTTGGTGTAACGTATACATGGTCGCGCGATTTCGTGCCTGGCATCGCAAACCCCGCTACCACGGGTTCAGGAAGTATCGGTGAAACATTAATAAACACAACATCTGCGCCGGTAACTGCCGTTTATACCTATGTCCTCTCTGTAGCGGGCTGCACCCATGTCCAGACTATAGGCCTGGTAGTAAAACCAGAGCAGGATCCCGGCATCATATCCGGTCCGGACGATGTTTGCGAGGGCAATACAATAACGCTTGCAGCTACCGTTGGCGGAGGTACGTGGAGCATTTCAGGTACGGGTGCTACAGTGTCGGGTGGGGTAGTGTCGGGTATCACAGCTGGAGTGGTGACAGTATCGTACTCGGTAGACTGCGGCACCAGTATCGCTACAAAAACTGTTACAGTGTTACCCGCAGCAGATTGCGAAAATTGCGTCAATCCTCACACTGCTTCCGGTGTGGTGTTACAGATTGTTCCCAACCCTTCAGGCGGTACTTTTGTCATTAATCTCTTTACGCCCACCACCCAAAAAGCAAACGTGCTTATCACCGACGTTTTGGGACGCAAAATTTACGAAGCTACAACCAGCACCAATATCCCTATACGGATTACAGCAATAACCGCACGCGGAAACTATGTAGTAAATGTGACCACTGAAAGTGGAAGTTACATGGATAAAATAGTTGTAAATCAGTAGATTGTATTTGCTTGTTCACATCGGGCAGAATGTGATAATTGTAAGTGCATCACTTTCCTGTTGCCTGCCACCGGGTCACAACCGGCAGTATATTATTGAACAAGGTGTCCATATCATCCGGGTGATCTTTGTACCACTTGAGGCTGCTTTTGTACTGCTCATAAGTGATTTTGTGATGGGCAAAAATGTCTTTGTAATACTGCGCCAGAGAATCAGGGTTCTTCTGTCCTTGTTTGTGCAGGCTATCCTTCACCATAGTACTATAGCTCTCAGCAATGCTGATATCCAGCAATACCTGCTGCATTTTCTCCTTGGGTAGCGGCTTGTCCGGTGAGTTGTCTTCGCATGCAGAAGCCATGCAACATATTGCAAAAAGTAAAGCCGGAACAATGCGTTGTAGAAACATATCAGGTGGCTGCGGTCTTTTACCGGATTTTAAACGATCAATAAAGCGGACGGTATTCACTATTTCAGTGCACTGTATTTTGCGGTATTGGCTACATCCAGTGCTGCAAGCAAGGTAATGTACTGCTGACGTTCCGATTTAGGTGTCAGCTCCAGCAGGTGAATGATCTCATCGCTTTTGGCATTGAAGAGAAACTGCATAAAAATAGAACTCGGGTTGTCCCGGTTTACAGTATATAGTTTTTTGATGCCTGTAAGTATGCGCCCACGCGATTCGTTTGGCTTCATTGCCATACTGTCCAGCCCCTCTCTATGCATTGTATACCAGTAGTTGCGTACATCCTGAAAACGCTGATTCAGCATCTGGTCTACCAGCCAGTACCGGTTACGGTTGTTCTCTACTGCCTTCCAGCCGCTTATACCCTTACTGTCAGGTGCATTGTTCACTATGTTCTGGGCGCGTTTCAGTAAGCTGGTACCACCGCTGGGTGCATAGCTGTCATAATCCATTGCCAGCATTATGTAGGCATAGTATGCCAGTACCGCTGTCAGGTTCGATGTCATGGCATCAATCCCGTTCACACGGTTATCATCAAAGTTCAGCGGGTTGAACTGCGAATACTTGAACGCAAAATCTTTATCCACAAAATTGACCAACGTGCTGGTATAAGACGCATTGAATACCGGCCTCGACGCCTGTATACTGAATGTGCCTGAAAAGCCGTTGGGGTCGCCGCCTACATTATTGTTGATCAGGTTAATGAAAATATTGCATTCTATCCGTTCTGTGGCAGTAAACTCATCTGTGGTCCAACGGCGGGTGTTCATAAAGTCGGCTATGGCACGCTGCATAGAGGTAAACACCTGCGGATCCACACCGGCACCGGTGATCTTATCGCGCATGATCGTCACCTTGCAGTTGAGCTCCTGCGCACTGGTTAGCATTCCGCACCCCACAAATATCAACAGACTAAGCAGTCTTTTCAGCATATCGCATTTGGGTTATATGTTCTACAATCGATTTTGCGACTTCCTGTTTGCTGAGCAGCGGCAACGAGTCCACGCTGCCATCAGCCTTCAGCAATGTTACCTTATTGGTGTCATGACCAAAACCCGCACCGTCGTCCTGCAGCGAGTTCAGCACGATCATGTCTGCGTTTTTGCCCTTCAGCTTTTTCACCGCATTTTCCATTTCATTGTCCGTTTCCAGCGCAAAACCTACTAACGTTTGCCAAGGCTGTTTTATTTTACCCAGCCCGGCCAGCAGGTCATCAGTTTTGGTAAGTGTCAGGTTAAGACTGCCATCTGTCTTTTTGATCTTGCTATCAGCAACTGTTTCTGGCTTATAGTCAGCTACGGCCGCTGCCAGCACACCTATATGGGCTTCTTTACCCAATACCATGCCTGCTTTATACATCTCTGCAGCACTTTCTACCTTTATGGTATTGATGGCTGGGTGCGTTGCCCAGCGGTCTACAGGGCCCACTATCAGTGTCACCTGAGCACCCGCATCAGCTAGTGCATCGGCAATGGCTATGCCCATTCTGCCCGATGAGAAATTGCCTATAAACCGCACCGGGTCTATACGCTCATAGGTAGGACCGGCAGTCACAAATGCTTTCAGGCCGCTCAGGGGCTTGTTTTCCGGAACTTTGAATGCCAGTTCCATAATCTTAACCATATTTTCAGGCTCTGCCATTCGGCCTTCCCCTACCAGTCCACTGGCCAGTTCGCCATATTCGGTAGGTATCAATTCGTTGCCGTATTCCTGTATTCGTTTAATGTTTGCACGGGTAGACGGGTGCATCCACATATCCTCGTCCATCGCGGGCGCTACATACACCGGGCACCTTGCCGACAGGTACACAGCACATACTATGTTGTCGCACAGGCCGTTGGCCAGCTTACCCAGTGTGTTGGCGCTGCACGGTGCTATCACCATCGCATCGGCCCACAAACCCAGTGCCACATGGTTGTTCCATGTGCTGCCGTCGGCCACACTGGCCAGCACCGGCTTGCCCGACACCGTTGCCAGTGCCAGCGGACTCACAAATTGTGCTGCAGCGTCGGTGAGCAATACCTGCACCTCTGCTCCCGATTTCACCAGCAGACGCACAAAATGCGGTATCTTATAGGCTGCAATACTGCCTGTTACGGCCAGTACTATCTTCTTTCCTTTCAGTGACATAAATAGATGTGCAAGTTACGCAAGGAAAAATACAAAATCCCATACATACGGAATATACTAAACAGTGCGTCTTTATACCACCACATTTGTGTAATTTTGCAATCCATTAATAAAGGATTTTTTTATTACTATAATTGATGTCTAAAAAAGGATTCAGCACAGCACTAATATTATTCAGAAAAGCCGGTTTGGCGGTTTTGTTCGTTCTGTCGTTTGCAAACTGCAAATTCAAAAAACAAACACCTGAGCACAAATTAAAACCTGTCGACCCCAAGGAATGGATAGATGAGCATACGCTGTCCAATGCAGATAGTGTGCAGGTACGTAACCTGCACCTCGATATCAAGGTAGATATGGATAAAAAGCAGATCTCTGGCAGCGCGCTTTGGACCATCAGCAACAACTACAGGCAATCTGAACTCATTTTAGACACCTACGACCTCACCATCGACAGCGTGCAGGTGGACGGTAAGATCATTGGTTACCAGCTCGATGCTGCTAAGAAATACCTGGGCAGTGCACTCCACATACCTATTGCTGAGAACACCAAATTTGTTTGCATTTTCTACAAAACAGGGCCCAATGCCCGTGCATTGCAGTGGTTGCAGCCCCAGCAGACGCACGACAAAAAATACCCTTTCCTCTATACGCAGTCAGAGTCGATCTATGCCCGGTCATGGATTCCCTGTCCCGATGGTCCCGGTATACGTTTCTCGTATACAGCACGTGTGCAGGTACCCAAGGGCCTGATGGCGCTGATGAGTGCCGAGAACACCGACCTCCTCAACGATACCGGAGTATATCATTTCCGCATGCCCCAGCCAATACCTGCCTACCTTATGGCGCTTGCTGTAGGCGACCTCGCTTTCCGGGGTATCGACGATCGTACCGGGGTATATGCCGAGAAGGGCATGATAGACAAGGCTCGTTGGGAGTTCGAAAATGTAGGCCGCATGGTAGGCAGCGCAGAGCAGCTATATGGTGCCTACCGCTGGGGCCGGTACGATGTGTTGGTATTGCCTCCCGGCTTCCCTATTGGTGGTATGGAGAATCCCCGCCTTACCTTCCTTACGCCTACTATCATAGCCGGCGACCGGTCATTGGTATCGCTTATAGCGCACGAGCTGGCACATAGCTGGAGTGGCAATCTGGTCACCAATGCTACCTGGAATGACTTCTGGCTCAATGAGGGTTTCACCAACTACTTCGAGCGGCGTATTATGGAGCTCACCATGGGCGAGCGGTACTCCGATATGTTGTGGGAGCTGGGCTATCAGGACCTCGTAAACCAGGTAAACGATCTGGGAGTAAAGAGCCGCGACACCTGGCTGAAGCTGAATCTGAAAGGCCGCGACCCCGACGACGGGCTGAATGATATACCATACGAAAAAGGCTGCCATTTCCTGAAGCTCATAGAGCAATCTGCCGGACGCGACCGTTTCGACAAATTTCTGGTGAGGTATTTCGATGCCAACGCATTCAAAACCATCACCACCGAGACTTTTATCAATATGCTCGACACCGGGCTTATCAAAAACGATACTGTACTCCGCCGCAAGCTCAATATTGACGAATGGGTCTATGGTCCCGGTATACCTGCCAACTGTCCGCGTGCAGGCCACGAGCTTTTCAGCCGTGTAGATGCTGAGCGTACTAAGTTTCTCGATGGTATGGCTCCCGAGGCCATTGCATTTGTGCACTGGTCGGCGCAGGAATGGCTGCATTTCCTCAGGGGTATGCCCAAAGAGGGCTTCAATGCGCTGCAGATGACCCGCCTCGACAACGCCTTCAAATTTACCACTACCGGCAACAGCGAGATAGCCAGTATGTGGTTTCTGCTGGCACTGCGCACCCGCTACATACCTGCCTATTCATCTATGGAGACTTTCCTCAGCCATGTGGGCAGGCGCAAGTTCATAGAGGCTTTGTACAAAGAAATGATGCAGACGCCCGAACATAACGAGATGGCACGACGCATATACTCGCGATACCGCCAGAACTATCACCCGCTGGCGCAGGAAAGCCTGGACCGCATAGTGCTGAAGATAAACCCGCAATGACAAAACGTAAACAGAACAGGGAAGACGGCACCGGCCTCAATAAGTACATCAGTGGCACCGGCTTCTGCTCGCGCCGAGAGGCCGACAAGCTGATAGAGCAGGCACGTGTCACCATCAACGATGAGCTGGTACTGCCGGGGGCACAGGTATACCCCGGCGACAAGGTGGCTATTGATGGCGAACCCCTCAAATCGTCTGCTGCTAAACGACCCATTTATATTGCTTTCAATAAGCCTGTGGGTGTCACATCAACCACAGACCTCAAAGACAAGACAAATATTATTTCGTTCATCAACCACCCCAAGCGCATATTCCCTATCGGCAGGCTCGACAAAGACTCTGATGGGTTGATATTCCTTACCAATGACGGTGATATTGTGAACAAGATATTGCGGGCATCAAACAACCACGAGAAGGAATATATTGTCAATGTAGACAAGGCGGTAACGCCCGAATTCATTCGGCAGATGAGCAACGGCATACCCATGCTGGGCACCACCACCCGCAAGTGTTTTGTGCGGCAGGAGGGTAGCCGTCGGTTCCGTATCATGCTCACACAGGGGCTCAACCGGCAGATCAGGCGCATGTGCGAATATCTTGATTACAAAGTAGTTACCCTTACCCGTGTGCGCATTATGAATGTGCAGCTCGACAACCTGCCCGTGGGCAAGTGGAGGTATTTCACGCCGCAGGAGGTTACAAAAATGCACGAGCTCGTAGCCACATCTGTCAAAGAAGACAAGCCGGCCAGGCAGCAGTGATCACGCATTTTTTTACCGCTCACAGCACATACTATTTTGTGTTTGCTTCCGTTTTAAGGGTAACCCTGGCGCTCCCGTTTTGCAATAAATGTGGCAATGCGCCGCCAGCGGCTTATTTTTGCTTTCTTTGTACCAATATCTACTTACTGCCATGCGTTTCAGAGCGTCACTAATAGTACTTACTGCCTGGGCTTTGTTTATAACACTGATGAGCATCTCGTGCCGCAAAGAAAAAAAGCTGCTTACTACCGGCGGCGAGCTCAGATTCTCCGACGATACCCTGAAGTTCGATACCATATTCACCGCAGCAGGCAGCTTCACCACCGGCATACTGATATTCAATCCGCAAAATCAGGAGATCGTGATCAGCAATGTACGCATGCTCAATCCCGGTTCGTACTTCAACCTCAATGTAGATGGTTTTAATGGCAACAATATCTCCAATATCCGCATTGCCCCGCGCGACAGCGTATATGTATTCGCAACGGTCAATATAGATCCCAACAATGAGCGCACCCCGTTTATTGTTACCGACTCGCTGGTGGCCACACTCAACGGAAAAGAGTTTTACCTCCCCTTCACCGCCTACGGCCAGAATGCGCGCTACATCAAAGACAGCGTGCTCACCGGCAATGTAGTATGGGACACCACACTGCCCTATGTCATCATCAACAGTGCAGGCGTGGCACAGGGCGCCACGCTCACGCTCAATGCTGGCTGCCGCATCTACATGCACCAGAATTCGGGCCTGGTGGTGTTTGGCAAGCTCATCAGCAATGGCACCGCCACAGATAGCGTTATCTTTCAGGGCGACCGCCTCGACCGTCGTTACTTCGGCTACGAGGGCTATCCCGGAGAGTGGGGTGGTATCTATTTTCACTCCTACAGCAGTGGCAGCCGCTTGCGGTATACACGCATAGAGAATGGCGGCAATGGTGCACTCGGCAATCCTACCGCTATATGGGTCGATATAGACTCCAATGCTGCCGGTGCACCGCCACAGCTACGCATGGAGAACTGTATACTCAAAAACTCCATCGGAGCCGGTATCTATGCCCGCAAGGGTAGTGTATCGGCCACCAACTGCCTGTTTCACACCACCGGTGGTTATGCGCTGGCCATCATTCAGGGTGGCAGAGATACCTTCACCAACTGCACCTTTGCCAACTATGGTGGCACTGCCCTCACACACAGCAATCAGGGCACTGTAGCCATACTCAACTATTACAAACCCGATCAGAATACTATTTACTTCGGAGATCTGCATGCTGCCCTGCGCAACTGTATCGTATACGGCTCGCTCGACAGCGAGATCGTGTGCAGCTCAGTGCCTGATGCCGCCGCCAATCTGGAGCTGAACCACTGCTTGCTGCGTATGGGCACTGTTCGCGAGCCATTCATCAGCTTCACCAATTGTATCTTCAACGAAGACCCCTTGTTCAAAGACAAAGACAAAGGCGACTTCCGCCTCAAAGAAGGTTCACCCGCCATAGGCAAAGGAAATGCCCTCTTTACACCCCTGCAGGACATTGCCGGCAGCAGCCGCGCAGGTGCCAATGATATTGGGTGTTATAAGTTCGAGTAGTTTGTGAATTGCCCTGAAATAGGTTTACCCCTCGATGGCGCCAGTGTTTTCCACAGGTGTCTGCATTCCTCCCAGTGTTTTCCACTGACGACACCAAAAAGCGCCGTTTGCCCATCAATAGGGCGGTAGGTACTCGGGTTACAGAGCCATTGCATTGTATAAAGTTTAAACAAAATTGTTTCAAAAAAATAGAAATTCGTTTTTTATTGCTACAACCAGCGTTCCATCCGCTCGCCGCGTCCACCACCAAGAAAGCACCCAAAGAACCAAAAAATGAGGGTCATTGCGAGCTGCGCCCCGGGCTGTGTGCTATAGCCACGCAGCGTGGCAATCCCGCGAAATGGGTGTGAAGTAATCCAGTCACCTCTTGCGTCATCCCACCACTTTTTTGTGGCCTCCTTTGCCTGTCGCTCACTTCCACAAACACCACCACGCTTCACTGATGCACATTTTTGGCTCGGTTTTTGTGGCATATATTTGTAAGGTGCAGGTTCAGATATTGCATTTTTCTTCATGGCAGTAAGTGCGCAAAAAGTGCGCAAAAATAGAAGATTATTGTTTTTGTAATGACTTAAATATCAATAGTTAACGCAGAAATTGCGCAAAACAGAAAATGTAAATAAAAGTGCGCAAAAACCAGAATTGGCAGCTTCTGCGCAGCGCATTGAACAATATCCTGCCGCAACGCGCTATGTGTACTCGTAAAGTAGCAGAAAATTGTGTACTACTTGCACGAACTCCGGAGTGATCAGTACTACGATACTGTACAGCCAAAATTGTCAGTACGAGGCAAGTGCAAAGCAGAGGAATAGTGGGAAGCAACTGCGCAAAAAGTGCGCAAAAATAAACAATAACATAATGGATATACAATTGATATTCAATAGTTTAAGTCATAATGGCGCAAAAACGAAATTTGCACACCAAAGTGCGCAAAAAAGTAGACAAAACAGTACTAACGGGTAAGAATTTTGTTCACCTCAGATCCCTTTCCCGTTTCTGATTTTTGGGCATTAAACAGTGTACTGGCAAATAACGCCATACCAATCAGAAAAATACATGCCGCCGAAAATCGCTGCACATAGATCACCATACGCACAGTGAGGATTTTTTTGATCCGTGATGCCAGAAAAACTTTGGAGAAGTCAATACCCAGAATGACCACCAGCGCAGTGCCAAAAAGTATGAAACGGTACATGCCGGTAGTATTAGCGGTCACGGTCACCGCACCTAGCCAGGTTATGAGCACCCCCGGATTGAGGGTATTGACCAGAAAGCCGCTCACCCAGATACGGGCTATATCGCCACCCGATATCGCCAGTTGCACCGCCGATGGTCGCTTGGGTTTCAGCTTGCGCAGCAACCCCGTGAGGCCAATAGCCATCAGCGCCACCGCGCCGGCAAAACCAATGTGTTTCTGGTACGGTTCCAGATAGCGCAGCCACTGGGCGGCCAGGTTGGCGATGGCCACATAGAGCGCGTCGCTTACAGATACACCCAGCACAAATGCAAGCCCTGCCTTGTAGCTGAAATTGAGACTGTAACGGATGATTGCAAAAAGGGTAGGACCAACAGATATGGCCATGAACAGACCAACCAAAACGCCCTTGACCACGGCATCGACTAAGTGCATAGCCATGGCAAGATAGCGAAATTGCACGAGGATAATGATGATAGGACACAGTATATTGATAGATTTTGTGATTCCAAAGGGTTTAATTATTTGGATTTTATTTGGTAATATTCTTTTTGGCTGTTATCTCTTTCTACTATCTTTGCCGTCCTTTTATTTAACCGTTCAAAAACAAAATTGTCCATATGCAGCTACCCGGCCAGACAAATTTCTATAAAGGTAAAGTACGCGATGTGTACACGATAAATGACAAATACATGGTGATGATGGTGAGCGACCGCATATCTGCATTCGATGTGGTATTGCCCCGCCCCATACCTTATAAAGGCCAGGTGCTCAACCAGATAGCGGCACAGTTTCTGGATGCTACCAGAGATATAGTACCCAACTGGAAGATCAGCACACCACTGCCCAACGCCACAATTGGTTACAAGTGCGAAACCTACCCGGTAGAGATGGTAGTGCGCGGCAACCTCACAGGGCATGCATGGCGTACCTACAAATCGGGCAAGCGCACATTGTGCGGCATAGCACTGCCTGATGGACTGAAGGAAAATGACTTCTTTGACCAACCGATCATTACCCCTACTACTAAGGCACACGAGGGGCACGATGAGGACATATCCAGAGAAGAGATCATCAGCAGCGGCCTAGTATCAAAAGAAGAATACGAGCAGCTCGAAAAATACACACTGGCATTGTTCGAGCGTGGCCGCGAAATAGCAAAAGGCCGGGGCCTGATACTGGTCGACACCAAGTATGAGTTCGGCAGAATAGGGGATACCATCTACCTGATCGACGAGATTCACACCCCCGATTCGTCCAGGTACTTTTATATGGAAGGTTACGAAGACCGCCAGCGCAAAGGCGAGGCGCAGAAACAATTGTCTAAAGAATTTGTTCGTGAGTGGCTCATGGAAAATGGCTTTCAGGGACAGGAAGGCCAGCAGATACCCGAAATGACGGAGGAAGTAGTAGGCAGCATATCTGAACGCTATATAGAGCTGTTTGAGGTAGTAACCGGCAAGACCTTCATGAAGCACGACGTTAACTATGCCGACCAACAGAATAAACTGGAAGAGGCACTGAAACAACTGCCATAAGCTTGGCAAAAAAATATACGCCTGCGAACCGATGGTTCGCAGGCGTTTAATACCCAATTAAGTTGATATTCAGGCTGTTGGAGCCGTTGGTTTTTCCTTGCGCTTCAGTATCAGTGCAGAAATCACCGATACCACCAGCCCCAGAGGCAGTATCTCCATATAGGTGATCAAGGCAAAGTATATGGGATTGCTGTACAGGCCTTTGTAATATTCGGCCTCCTTCACCTTCGCGGCTATTTTAGCTTCGCTGGCATGCGCGTTTTTCAATTCTGTCACCATCCGTTCAGCATACCTGGTCATATAGTCGGGCATATAGTAATGGTACAGCAGCGCCCACGCAGCCACATACATCGTAGCGGTAATGAGCGCCATCATCGCACCCATGGTAAAGCCCTGCTTGAAAGTGAGTACCCCATCATTGTGCTTGTCTCTGAATACCTTGATGCCCACAAATAGCATAGAGAACGCCAGCAGCATAAAGGCATAGCCCAGCACCATACTGCCGCTGTAGTTCGGGTCGTTGTAAGAACTGATCATCCCGAAGACCAGTAATGCCGCACTGATGGTGCCGGCGATGAAACCATAGATAAGTACTATTTTTTTCATAAGTAGTTGTTTGGTTGAACGCTGCAAAATTGCATTAGTCCGTCGTAAAGACACTCATACTTTAGGATGATTTTGCTGCAAACCGGCAATTTTTCGTCCTTTAGACCTATGGATTTCGGGTCGTCGTCAGGTAGTATCGGGCTGATCAGTTTATCCAGCCCAGCTTGCGGGCATGGTCTACTGCCTGGGTGCGGCGTTTCACATCCAGCTTCACAAACAGGTTAGAGGCATGTGTCTTCACCGTACTCAGCGACACAAACAGCGTATCGGCTATCTGCTGGTTACTCATGCCGGCTGCCATATGTTGCAACACCTCCAACTCGCGCGCACTTATACCATAGTGTTCGGGTGGGGTACTGCGAACGGGTATTTTGAAAGAAGCGACGGCAGGTGTATCAAGGGTAGGTACATTGTTATTATGGTCTATAACTGTGGTCTGTGGTCTGAACAATTTACGTGCCAGCCAGATGCCCAATCCGGTAAATAGCAGTGCGACGGCACCTACAAAAGCATCGGTAGATGCCGCCTGAAGCAGTAAGCGCAGCTCCAGCCACTTGAGCAATACAAGCAGCAATGCCAGCGAAGTGCCATATATAATAGTGTGCTTTGCCGCAACTGGCAACCGGAAATACATAATAGTCAAATTGTTTACAGTCAAAAGTACGAATTTTGCAACCTGCGACCACAATGGTATCTCCTGCTTGCAGGCGATATAGCCACAAGTTGCAGTTACTCGAGTATAGCCACTCCCAACAAATGACAAAACGCAACCTATACAAGCTCACCGATCTGGCAATACAGCTATCGTGCATCATTTTGCCATGGTCTTATTTTGCAATGCAACCGGCAGGTATGCGCGGTCTGGTGCTCAATCAGCTCATTGTCAGCTACCTAATCATCGCGGCAAGCCAGATCGTGAGCAGCGTACTGAACAAAATGTACATGCCGGTAGCTTTGAAAGCCAATTCGAGAAAATGGTATGAGCTGGCACTAATGGTCGTAGCAGCAATGGTAGTAATAGCAGGTGCCATGAATGCATTAATGCTTGTATTTTTGATATTGCTTTACCTGAGTCCTGTACTAATGCTATGGTATATGGTCATTACTATCGCAGAGCTCATCAAAATAAGGAAAGCATAAACGAGTTAGCCAGATAAGTATGCCTGTACCAAACGAACAGCAGTTGATCGCCCCGCAAAACAACAAACCTGTGTTCCTCATCGGAATGCCTGGTGCAGGTAAGACTTATTGGGGGCAAAAAGTGGCTGCGGCATTTGGTCTTACCTTTTGTGATCTGGATTTTGTGATCGAAAACCAAACAGGAAAAACAATCACACAACTGTTTGATACCGTTGGAGACTTAGGGTTTCGGCAGGCAGAACGGGATTGCATGCTAAGTTTAAATAATGGCGACATCAACAATACTATTATTGCCTGTGGTGGTGGAACGCCCTGCTTTTATGACAATATGAATGTGATGAAAGCAATGGGTAAGGTAGTATACCTTTATGCTACGCCAGAAGTATTGGCTCCCAGACTTAAGGAGGAAGCTGCTAAGAGACCCTTATTGGTCGGTCAGCCGCAACCCGAACAATTTTTAACCGACCTCCTAAGCCGTAGGCAAGAATACTATCGCCAGGCGCACTATATTTTACAAGTCACAGACATAACAGTTGATACCTTTGCAAAAATTCTGAATGATGTATAAACAGGCATTGGTAGCCGGAGGATTGCTTGCCGCCATAGCGGTATTGCTGGGAGCAATGGGTGCTCACTCACTCAAAAAAGTGCTGGATCCGCAAATGCTGGCAGTGTTTGAGACCGGGGTAAGATATCATTTTTACCATAGCGTGGGGTTGTTATTGGCTGGCATCATTTATATGCAGTATCCGGTAAAACAGCTCAGGCTGGCGACCACCTTTTTTATCACCGGAATACTCCTGTTTAGTGGGTCGCTGTATGCTATTGCGTTACTGAGTATCAGCGGTATATCTATCGGTCCCGCCGGTATACTTACTCCTGTTGGCGGTGTTTTCTTCATTTTGGGTTGGCTGTGGATGGTCATAGGTATAACGCGTGGTAAATAGGCATTACCCCTGACGAAACCTTTTTGCTAATTTGCACATCAATACTACTAAGTGCGATCAATTTTGTTCAGAATACCTTTGGTGCTTTTCCTGTTGTTTTTGTTTGCTGCAGATCTGGTGGCGCAGCAGCGCTATGAGCTCAGCAAGGGCTGGCGGTGCATCCGCGCCAAAGACGCGGTAATGCCGGGCACCACGATCTCAGACCCTGCTACGAAACTTACCGGATGGATGCCTGCAGTGGTGCCGGGTACTGTGCTTACCTCGCTGCTGCACAACAAGAAAATTCCTGACCCTTTTTATGGGGCGAACAATAAACAAATTCCGGATATTTCCGAGACCGGCAATGACCATTATACCTACTGGTTTGTCACTGATTTTGTTGAAAAGGTGATACCCGGTGGCCATGTGTGGCTACAATTCAGAGGTGTTAACTATGGATATGATGTGTTTCTGAATGGAAAGAAGCTGAATATCAGGCGGGAAGAAGGGATGTACCTGCGCCATACTATTGATATCAGCCCCTACCTGACAAAGGACGGCAGAAATAGGGTAGCAGTAATAGTTTATCCACCCGATCCGGCCGGCAATCCCAATGGAGGGCAGGGTGGTGATGGTGTTATAGCACGCAGCGTCACCAACCAGTATGTGGCAGGGTGGGACTGGATACAACCGGTACACGACCGCAATACCGGAATCTGGGACAAGGTATACATAGAAAAGACTGGTCCCGGAAATCTTGAAAATGTACATGTTGAGACGCATGTACATGGTAAAAGACTAAAAGACGGTCCGCAGGAACCTGCTAAACTGGAAGTAACCGCCGAAGTGACCAACTGGAGTGATAAAGCGCTTCGCGGCACAGTACAGTTTGAGCTCGATGGTGGTATTGTATCCAGAAGGGTAGTGGTGAAGCCCTTCAGTTTTGAGTTTGTAGAGCTTCCGGTGGTGACTGTTTTTGAGCCGCGGTTATGGTGGCCTAATGGCTATGGTCCCCAAAACTTATATCAGGTCAAGGTTCGTTTTGTTACAGACGACGCGGTAACGTCTGACGAAGAAACAGCGAACTTCGGCCTGCGAGAGCTTACTACCAGGTGGAACACAACCACCAACAGCCGCGAAATATATGTAAATGGGCAGCGCATATTTGTAAAAGGTGCAAACTGGATAGCCTCAGATGCTATGCTCAGATTTTCCGATGAAAGGTATGACGCTGAAGTGCGGTATCACCGCGACATGAATCTGAACATGATACGTGTTTGGGGAGGCGGGCTAACAGAACGACCCGAGTTTTACGACGCCTGTGATAGGTATGGATTATTGGTAATGCAGGACTTGTGGATGACCGGCGATTGTAATGGCAGGTGGCACGACACCTACAAAAAGGACGATACAACAGCTAGGCGCCAATACCCCGACGATCATGACCTTTGGCTGGCGTCGTGCAGCGATCAGGTGAAAATGCTACGCAACCATCCTTCGCTGGCTTTATGGTGCGGTGGAAATGAGATTCGGCCGCCGGCAGATATGCTGCGTGTGGTCAAAGACTCACTGCTCCCGGCATTAGACCCCAATCGTTACTTCTTTGAGTACTCTAATCACGACAGTATGTCGCTCAGGGCTCATGACGGACCATATACGATACAGAAAGATAGCTATTTCTGGGAACACCGGTCTTACGGATGGAATTCGGAAATTGGTTCGGTAGGCATTGGTGATATCGAGTCTTTAAGGCGGTTTTTGCCAGATGCCAACCTTGTGCCACCGATGTATGATGTGGAAGCCAGAAAATGGAATGCCGACGAGATGTGGCAGTACCACAAGTATAGTAGTTATGATTCGGCCATAGAAGAGTATGGTCACCCTTTGAACATTGAAGACTTTGCAACAAAAGCTCAATTGGTAAACTACAACCAGTACCGGTCACTTATGGAGGGCTTTACAACGCGTATGTGGGACTGGTATACCGGAGTGCTTGTATGGAAAACTCAGAATCCCTGGACGGCTATGGTTGGGCAGATGTATGATGTGTACCTTGATCCCAATGCAGCCATGTTTGGCTTAAAAACGGGTGCGGCACCACTGCACATCATTTACAATCCCAGATGGAAGTCTGTTATGATCGCAAACAATTACCCTGCTCAGGAGCGTAAAGTGTTGTTTTCGTATAGTGTCACAAAGGCAGCGACAACAGTTATGGGCAAGAGCGATTCTGTTTTTATCATTCCACCAGATACCTGTCTGATGATTGGTGGCGCACCCGATATATTACGGAAAGTAGATGGAACAGACACTATGAGCGGTGCGTTTCTAAATCTGAAATTGCTTGATGCGGCTACAAAAGAAATAATTGACGAAAATTTGTATTGGTTTCCCGGCCGGGATGGTACTTATAAATGGTTGTCTCAGATCAGGCCGGCATACCTGACCATAACAGCAGTAAGCAAGGGCCCCGGCAAAATCGCAGTAACGCTGAAAAACCGTTCAGAAAGTAATATTGCGTTTTTCAACAGAATATCGCTTGTTGATAAACAAACAAAGAAAAGGATATTGCCGGTTTTCTGCAATAATAACTATATTTCCGTTCCTCCACAGGGCGAACGTACTGTGCTGATTGAGTACAGGTCCACCGGAAAGGTCGTGCCGGAAGTATGCGTTGAGGGGTGGAATGCCAAAAAAGTATTTGTAAACATTGACAAAGCGAAATGATGAAAAAGCTATTACTGTTATTGTTGCTGCCCATGGGCCTTTTTGCACAGAACAATGATCCCAATATGGGCATTATCCCTGCACCGGCATCTGTCAGCAGAGGCAAGGGTGAGTTCAAGTTCACACCAGAGACAATAGTGCTGGTAGACTCTCCTAATCACAAAGCCATCAAGTTCATATCAGAGTATTTGCGAAAGGCAAACCTGGCTACCAGTGTTACTGACATGGGTACTATGGACAAAAAACGCACTTCGTTAAAGAACTCAGTCAAGCTGTCATTGATTTTCAAAGAAGATCTCCCGGCAGAAGGCTATGAACTGAAGATTACCGAAGATAATATAGAACTAAGGGGCCGCGGTGCAGGTATGTTCTATGGTATTCAGACACTGATACAACTGATACAGAAGAGCAATTCGCCGGGCTATGCTATCGTGCCCTGTGCAACCATCAAGGACAACCCGAGGTTCAGATATCGCGGAATGCACCTTGATGTAGCGCGTCACTTTTTTGATGTGGATTTCGTGAAGAAATACATCGATGTGATGGCGATGTACAAACTCAACTATTTTCACTGGCACCTTACTGATGATCAGGGATGGCGTATAGAAATCAAAAAATACCCGAAACTAACAGAAATCGGCAGTATGCGTGCGCAAACCAAGGTAGGCCGTGCGGCCGGGCCTACGGCTGTTCCGGGACTGTTTGACAATACCCCGCATGGAGGCTTTTATACTCAGGAGCAAATTAATGATGTAATCATGTACGCTGCTTCCCGGTATATTACGGTGGTGCCGGAGATAGAAATGCCAGGTCATTCATTGGCGGCACTGGCAGCCTACCCGGAATGGAGCTGTGACGCAGGCAAGACCTATAAAGTGGGAGAGAACTGGGGAGTGTACGATGATTTTTTCTGCCCAACACCAGAGACGTTTAAAGCATTATTTGACATCCTTAAAGAGGTGATGGATATGTTCCCGAGTGCTTATGTGCACATTGGCGGCGATGAATGCAATAAGGTATCGTGGAAGAAATCAGAGTTTTGCAGACAACTTATTGCCGAGGAGAAACTAAAGAATGATGAAGGGCTGCAAAGCTATTTTATCAACAAGATCGCTAAGTATGTAAGTTCGCAGGGGCGGCAGATCATTGGTTGGGATGAAATACTGGAAGGTGGTCTTGCACCCGGATCGGTGGTAATGAGCTGGCAGGGAGAGAAAGGTGGTATTGCTGCTGCCCAAATGGGCCACGATGTAGTCATGACCCCGGGCAGCGGCGGATTGTATTTCGATCATGTGCAAAGCAAATCGACTCAGGAACCGCTAAGCATTGGTGGGCATGCACCATTAAGTAAAACATACGGATATGACCCGCTTCCATCTGTGCTGACATCCGCTCAGCAAAAATATGTTATTGGTGTACAGGCAAATCTGTGGACAGAATACATCGCTACACCAGGCAAGGCAGAATACATGCTGCTGCCACGAATGCTCGCATTGTCAGAAACAGCCTGGTCTCTGCCGTCAAATAAAGATTACAAAAACTTCTCTACCCAGCGCATCCCAAGACACCTTGCCCAGCTGGACCGCAATGGATATAACTATCGTGTGCCTGTACCAATTGGCGCGTCTGACACAGTTCTAAAAGGCAATAAATTTAAGATCGAACTGGCTCCATCGGTTGATGGCGCGAAAATTCATTATACAATTGATGGTGCAGAACCTACTGAAAATGACCTCGTTTACACAGCGCCTCTTGAGTTCACCGTTCCCGAGCGTGAAACAATTGTTTTCCGGAGCATTGTTGTAACCTCGTCTGGTAAAAGAAGTGTGTCTACTTCAATAAAAATGGAAAATTAGTTGTCATGCAAATGCGCAACCGGTTTGCTGAATTGCTTGTAAGAAGGCAGAAAACGATAATCAAACGAAACAATATTTAATATTTTGGAGCCATTCGTAAAAGTAGTAATAAGCATCAATGCACCGAAAAATAAGGTGTGGAATACACTTGTAGACCCTGAAAAAACAGCAAAGTACATGTTTGGCTGCAGACCAGTAACCGACTGGCTGCCAGGCAGCACTTTGGATTGGGTAGGCATTGCCGACGGTAAAAACGTGACTTATGTGACGGGTAAAGTGGTTAGATTTGAGCCAGACGAGGCTTTGGTCTATACTGTAATTGACCCCAACGCTACCTACCCGCTGACGCCCGAAAACCACCTGACAGTAACCTGCATGCTGGATGAGGTGAACGGCGCCACGGTATTGACAGTAACTCAGGGCGACTATACAAAGGTTGCAGATGGTGAAAAACGTTATGGTCATGGAAACGGCTGGCATCAGCTCGGCGCAGCCATCAAAGCGATGTCGGAAGAATAGGTGGCTGTTTTAATATTTCCTGATTATCTCCTTTTATTCCATGTTTATCTCAGGCATTGTGCCTACTTTTGACCCACTACAATGCCGGGCTATCGCCTGTATCCACTGAGATATTGGAGGAAAGTCCGGACAGCACAGAGCAGCGCACTACCTAACGGGTAGGCTCCGGGCAACTGGAGACAGAAAGTGCCACAGAAAATAACCGCCTGCAATTGCAGGTAAGGGTGAAAATGTAGTGTAAGAGACTACAGTGCGGCCGGGTGACCGGTTGCAGGGGTAAACCTTGCGTGCTGAAATGCCAAATAAGCATGCGCTTGAGGATAGCTCGTCCGATGCATGTGGGTTGGCAGCGAGAGGCAGCGTGCGAGCGTTGTCCCAGATAAATGATAGCCCATTCCGCATCACTGCGGGAGGACAGAATCCGGCTTACAGGCATTGTGGTTTTTTTAAAGCAAACGCTTCGCACCGGATAGGGCACGAAGCGCTGATACACTAAAAGATAGAGTTTTAGGTCAAACCTTATTTGCTATCGCGGCCAATCTGGGTCCAATGCTTCTTTTCAATAAAATAGGAGAGCACCAAACCGAGTCCACCACCAATAGCAATCAGTGAGAAGTAGATGGCAGGATTGTCACCCTGATATTCTTTGCCAGCAGCTGTCATTACCCAATGGTTGGTATTGATGTCGATAAAGTAAGCAATCAACAATCCCATTCCGGCACCAGCCATGAGCAATCCCCATTTCAGGCTAACAAAGTGTCGGGGTCTGGGGTCGGTGATACGTGGGTTGATTCCTCTTTCTATTAACGCCATGTTTTCCTTGTTCCTGATATAAACAATACCGAATATCAGCCCGAAAAGGGTAAGGGGTACGAGTGTTGCGACTATTACTTCTGGTCCCATATTTGTGGTTTTTTAAGTTTTTTTAATTTGGTTGACGAGTTGTTATTGCAATAACTACAAACTATGACGACCAATTTGCAATTTTGGTTACAGGAATTTTCCGGTGTTAATAAAAACCGGCCCCAAGACGTTAAAATAGTGTGTTTTGTCGTTAGCTTAATTTCATAGTTTCTGAAACGGATATTTTCATTGAATGTGTAACCTTTGCACTATTACTGCCGTCTTACCTCATGATGCACTCCCGCGAAGACGATTTATTGGTTATCCGATCTGTACTACAGGGGCGGCAGTCTGATTTTGCCATCCTTGTTCAGCGATATAGTCAATATGTTTTCACGCTGGCGTTCAGATTTGTGCCTGTCAGGGAGGTAGCTGAGGAACTGGCACAGGATGCTTTTGTAAAAGCATACACAAACCTGGCCGGTTTCCGGGGAGAAAGTAAGTTCAGCACATGGCTTTATACCATTGTGCATACTACATGCCTGTCCTATCTGCGCAGAAAGAATAACTCTGCCCTGCTGTTAGATGAGGAGATGCTGACTCAAATCTATGACCAGAAGTACCATTCACAACCCACCCACCGTTCTGAGCAAAATAGCCAACGGATGCTTCTGGACAAGGTGATCGGTCAGTTGCCTGCCAATGAGGCTGAGGTGATTTGCCTTTTTTACCAGGCCGGCCAATCGGTAGAGGAAATCTCTGTAATTACAGGTGCTACAACTGCAAATGTGAAAGTAAGGCTGTACAGAGCAAGGCAAAAGCTGAAAGACATAATTGAACAATGTTATAAAAAGGAATTGATCGAATAGGGTGATTACCAAGCTTACGGGAAAATGCCGATAAGAATTGAACAGAACGATTTTCTTACTAATTTTATGACAACAACATGGATTCCAGAGCAATTGTAGAGCAACAGATTTGGGCGTATATCGATGGCGAATGTATGCCTGATGAGTACCAGCGTATTGCTATGCTTATACGGGAGAATGATGACTGGCGTGCAATTCACGGCGAGTTGCTGCAGGTGCACGAGGGTATTTCTGCCCAGTTGGAACTTCACACCCCCCATGTACGGTTTTCAGGCAATGTTATGGATGCCATTGCTGCACTGCCTGCCACACAAAATGCACGATTTACAATCAACAAAAAGGTAATTTCCGTAATTGCAGGCGTCTTTATATTTACTATTTCAGCTCTGCTGTTGTATATGCTCGTTAGTACTAACTGGGCTGCTCCAGTAAGGGATTTAGGCCTTACTGATATACAGATTCCGAAGGTAGCCATTACGGCACAGTACCGGCAAATTGTCCTGAACTCGGCAATGGGCCTCATTGTTATGCTTGGGTTAGTGTTTTTTGAACAAGCAATTCGAATGAAGCGGCATGTTCATCACTAAAAGTGGTTTCTGTCTTTATCCAATTGCTATTTCGGGCTTTGCAATTACTTTCTAATTCTATCCTTTTGACCTGCACCGGGCGAGGTAGTTTAGTCTTAAAATAGCGGTGTGACGTCAATCATTCTGATTACTGACCCAGATCATTCATCTCCCGGTTAGCAGTACCGAAATTTGTAGTACAAAATTGAATTGTATGAAAACCAACATGTTGTTTTGGGACAGGGTACTTAGGATGTTTCTGGCAATTGCAATAGCCGTGCTGCATTTTAGCGGGGTGATACCTGCCGGGGTGGGTTTATGGCTGATGATTATTGCGGTGGTATTTATGATTACGAGCTATACTGGGTTTTGTCCATTGTATGGTATGTTCGGATACCGGCCAAAGAGTCATTGATCTGAAGGTGTGGAGACATTGTTAAAAGTCTAAGAAATATCGGTTCAGTGCTATGGAAAATTGACTGAATTGGATAATTTTGATTCAACTAAAACAACCACCACATGAAGAAGATTTTACTGCTCGCAGCGGCTGCGCTGACACTGTGCACTACACCCAGCATGGCTGGATTTGTAACCAAAAAGCATGCTACATCTGTAGCTGCCGAAAGATTTGTAAGTAACGAAGCACCAACGGTAACCAATGCAGCGGCTGCTGATGAGGCTCCAGCGGCGCAGGTACAAGAGCACGCAAGTAAGCAAACAATTGTATCCAAGGTAATGCACAAATTGGCAAAGGCAAGTGCTGAAATACCAAAAGTTCTGTATATTGTAATGTCCATAGTTGCTCTCGGATGGCTGGCAATGGGTATCAATGATGATTTTGAAGATTGGGATTGGGTAATAGCGCTGTTACTGTCTATTTTGTGGTTGCCTGGTGTTATCTATTCCCTGATCAAAATGAAGAAGTATTACAAATAACAATCTGGTTTCAGAAAATGATACAGGAGATGGGGATGCCGGCAAGGTGTCCCCTTTTCTTTGCTTCCAACCGATTGGGATTAACAAACGGAATCAAATACCTTTATACATTGACATCTGCTAATAGCCATTGAGTATACTTTATTGCTATCGCATGTTTACCTAAACAACAACCAATTGAATCTGGTCTATATTATGAGTGTGTTGCTGACGGCAGGTTATACTGTGCTGATGCTTGTGTACAGAAAAGGTTGGTTCAAAGTGCCTGAGTTTACGCTTTCTGCATTGTATGTGCCGTCAACCAGAATATCGGTGATCGTTCCGGCACGTAATGAGGCCGGTAATATAGGTGCCTGCCTGGAGTCGCTGCTGAACCAGAAATACCCTGACTACCTGTACGAGGTGATCGTGGTAGACGATCATTCAGAAGATGATACTGTGGGTATCGCGTATGAATATGCCCGGGACAATATTCGTTGCATCAGCCTGTCGGAGTTTATTCCTATGGGTAACCCTGTCAATTCGTATAAGAAAATTGCAATTGCAGCGGGCATCAACCAAAGCACTGGCGAACTGATTGTGACTACCGACGCTGACTGCACACTACCGAATACCTGGCTGATGCATATTGCCGCTATGTATGAACAGCGCCAACCAGTAATGATCGTTGCACCCGTGATCTATACGATAAAGCGGAATCTGGTCCAGTTGTTTCAGCTGATCGATTTTATGAGTATGCAGGGGATAACTGCTGCTGCACACGCGCTGAAGCTGGGTAATATGAGCAATGGTGCTAATCTGGCATTCCGGAAAACGGCTTTCGATACGGTAGGGGGGTATGATGGCATACAATCTATGGCATCTGGTGATGACTACCTGCTGATGATGAAAATGAACAAGCTGGCACCCGATGGAATTTGCTATCTGAAATCGGCTAATGCGACAGTTTCAACATTGGCACAACCAGACTGGCGGAGCTTCTTTCAGCAGCGGATCCGATGGGCGTCCAAGTCGGGGAAGTACAATGATACCAGACTCACTCTCATACTTGTACTGGTTTACCTTTTCAACCTGATGCTGCTGGCACTTGCAGTAGGAAGTATATTCATTCCGGCTTTCCGCTTTATGACGGCAGCAATACTTGTAATAAAGATTGCAGCTGAATACTATTTTCTAAAACCTGTTGCGCGTTTTTTCAACAACGAATGGGTGCTTTGGTATTTTCCGTTTCTTCAGCCACTGCATGTATTATATATAGTGTCTGCCGGTTTTCTGGGATTTCTGGGTGGGTATGAATGGAAGGGTAGGAGAGTGAAATGAGCACTTGTACTATCCTGTATTCAATGAGCCCGATATAATCTGATCAATGCAGTAATGATGTTTAATGAATTGATAATCAGTATTTTGCTGATAAAGTGTTTTTGCCAATAAGTAGTTGGCTATTGAAGCGGAGAAGAACAGAAGTATACAGATGCAATATTTGTATACTTCCGTTCTTGTTTTACTTATGTTTTTGCTGACCAGATAAACTGCAGTTGAAATGACAAAGCAGGTTAGCCATTTTTGATAGCTGAGATGCCGGGCAATTCTTTCCCTTCAAAAAACTCGAGCATTGCTCCGCCGCCTGTAGAAACATAGCTTACTTTGTCGGCAAGGTGGAATTTGTTGACTGCTGCCACGCTGTCGCCGCCACCCACCAGAGAGAAAGCACCATTGGCAGTAGCAGCTACAACTGCTTCTGCAATGGCTTTGGTGCCGTGCTGGAATTTCTCCATTTCGAACACGCCCATAGGACCGTTCCAGAGGATGGTTTTAGATTCGCTGACGATCTTACTGAACTGTGTTATAGCCATCTGACCAATATCGAGTCCCATCCATCCGGCTGGGATCTCGTTGCTGAGTGATGAGGAGGTAGCTGCATCTGCAGCGAACTTATCGGCAAGTATACTGTCTGCTGGTAAGTGGATACATACACCTTTGGCCTGAGCCTTGGCAAGTAGCTCTATGGCCATATCCAAACGGTCATCTTCGCAAAGCGAATTGCCAATGTGACCACCCTGTGCCTTGAAGAATGTGTAGGCCATGCCGCCGCCGATGATGATATCGGTTGCTTTTTCGAGCAGATTCTCGATGATCAGTATCTTGTCTGATACTTTGGCACCACCAATGATAGCTGTAAATGGTTTGCGGTTGTTGTGCATCACCTCTTCGGCTGCGCGCACCTCTCCTTCCATCAACAGGCCGAACATTTTCTTATCGCCGGGGAAAAATGCTGCAATCACCGCTGTAGATGCATGTGCCCTGTGTGCCGTACCAAAGGCGTCGTTTACATATACGTCGCCGAGTTTGGAGAGTTTTTCGGCAAAATCACGGTCTCCTTTTTCTTCCTGCTTGTAGTATCTGAGGTTTTCGAGCAGGAGTACCTGACCGGGTTGGAGGGCTGCAGCCTTTTGGGATGCGTCGTCGCTGATACAGTCGGCTGAGAACTGGACTGGCGTACCCAATAGGGTGGCGAGGTGCGTGGCAACGGGCTGCAACGAAAAGTCGGCGAGGGTGAGCTCGGGTTTCTTTTCGATGTCTTTGAGTGGGCGGCCCCAATGGCTCATCAGCACTACGCTGCCTCCATCGGCAATGACTTTGCGGATGGTGGGCAATGCGGCACGAATGCGTGTATCGTCGGTGATGGTGCCTTTTTTGATTGGGACATTAAAGTCGACGCGGATGAGTGCGCGCTGATTGGCGAAACTATGATTTGCGAAAACAGACATAATAAATGAGTGTTATTGGAATTAGAAAAAGCTTATTTGTCAAAATTACAAAAGCCCCCTGAAAAGAAGGCTTTTGTGCAATATTATATCAGAAAACTACTTGATCAATCCTGCGAAATACCCAACAGTACGAACCAACTGGCTAACATAGCTCATCTCGTTGTCGTACCAGCTGATGGTTTTCACCATCTGTGTGTCGCCTACGGTGATCACCTTGGTCTGTGTAGCATCGAACAAAGAACCGAATGATGTGCCGATGATGTCGCTGCTTACGATCTCGTCTTCGTTGTATCCGAAGCTTTCGTTTGCGGCGGCTTTCATAGCAGCATTCACTTCTTCAATAGATGTTTTCTTACCCAAAACAGTAACGAGCTCTGTAAGTGAGCCGGTAACTGTAGGTACGCGCTGAGCAGAACCATCGAGTTTGCCCTTGAGCTCTGGAAGTACCAGACCTATGGCCTTGGCAGCACCTGTAGAGTTTGGAACAATGTTCTCAGCAGCAGCACGTGCACGGCGAAGGTCGCCTTTGGCGTGTGGCGCATCGAGTGTGTTCTGATCGTTGGTGTAGGCATGTACAGTGGTCATAAGACCTGCCACGATACCAAACGTATCGTTGAGGACCTTGGCCATAGGTGCGAGACAGTTGGTGGTGCATGAAGCACAGCTGATCACTGTTTCGCTGCCATCGAGTATATTATGGTTAACATTGAATACAACTGTTTTCATTTCGCCGGTAGCGGGAGCGGAGATCACCACGCGCTTAGCACCTGCGGTAATGTGGCCTTCGGCTTTTTCGCGGTCGGTGAAAAAACCTGTACACTCGAGCACTACATCTACATTGTGTGCACCCCATGGAATCTGAGCGGGATCTTTCTGCGCATAGATTTTGATCTCTTTGCCATTAACTACAATAGCACCGTCGGTGTGTGTAATTTCCTGGTTGAAACGACCCTGAGCGGTATCGTACTTCAGCAGATGAGCCAGGACGTTTGGCTTTGTAAGGTCATTGATAGCTACTACTTCTATGCCTTCCATATTGTGTATCTGGCGGAAAGCAAGACGGCCGATGCGGCCAAAACCATTGATGGCAACTTTTACTTTATTCATTTTAGCGAATTGATTAAAGAGCGTTTTTGAAAATGTGGCGCAAAGGTAGGAAATTTAAAAATCAGATAATGCAAGGAAATGTGTTAATGTGGATTAAATAGTTTAGGTGTTGATCCCGGTGGCAGACCGGTTGGTTACGGAAATGTGGTATTTGCGCTATTCGGCGTTTTTGCGCACTTTTCTGTTGAAATTTTGAAAAATGCTAAGTGGCTGATTATCAGTAGTATAGCATTTTATTTTTGCGCACTTCTTGCTCACTTTTGCGCAGATAGGGATTAGGAATCCGGCATTTGGAATTGGGGGATGCAGCCCCATCCGGGCGTTAATCCTTTGAAATTGTATACTGTTTGGCGTGACACATCCGGGAATTTTATCTGTTGAAATTGCATTGGGTTTGGAGTGGGGTAGTCCATGATAATAGTTTTCGGCGATGGTAATAAAAGACAGCGGATCTGTTTTTGCGCACTTTTTAGCGAAATTTCCTGTTTGGGCATTTTATGACTTAATGTGATGTTTAACTGTTCATTACGAATAGTGATTCGCTACATTTTTGCGCACTTTTTGCGCACTTGCTTCCCACTTTTCCTTTGGGACGGACGTGGTAAATCCAGAGTTTCAGACGTGTCGTTTTTTTTGTTCATTTCAGATTGGTTTTGGTATTTGGGCATAAAGGTCGGACGGGTTTTGGGGATGGGCAAATTGGGTCTTCGGGACGGTACTGCCGGCTGCACATGATACTACAGAAACTGTATGTCATTAAAAAAAGTTTGCGCCGCGGGCTTGGGTTTGGGGCGAAAAAGGGTTTTTGTATTATGAAAATGATGTTGGGTGTGATGAGCGTAGTGACATTTATGGGATGGGGATTGTTTTCGCAAGTGTGACGCTTGCGTTTTATAAGGACCGAGCGAGACGCTCGGACCAGGTGAGGGGAGTTTTCCTTCTCTAATGAGCGCAGTGTTCTGGTCGAGGGAGTTGTCTCCTAACACATCAGAATGATGTGTCGGGCTCGAGGGTAATGGTTTTTTCCTGGAGTATGTTGTTGGCATCGTCGTGGAGGCGTACGATGTAGGTGCCACTTTTGTCGCGCACGAGGTTGAGCTCAACGACTACAACGGATCCGTATTTGTCGCTGATAATGTTGTTTTCGACTTGTTTGTAGCGTTCGCCGCCTTCCTTATATACGGTGACGTAAACGTTGCGGTAGCCCTCATTTGCCTTCCAACTCATGTTGACATAGGCTCTTTCCTGGCCGTGGCGGATAACGGGATGGTTGGCATTGCTAGCCAGTGTGTGCTCGACGAAGTAGTGGGGGACCTTCATTTTTCTGATGCCGGCTATGTATTTCACAAAATTCTCAGACACGGTAGGGATGTAGTGGGCATAGACCGTGCGGAGGGGATGGTTGTTGGTGAATGTCCAGACGGCATACTGAATGAGATGGGGATCGAGGCTATTGGCTTTGGCGTAGCGGAGTACATTGACGAGGGTAGTGTCGAGCTGACGGGCAAAGACGTATTTGATGCCTTTGTACGGGCAGGAGGCATGGCTATCGCCGCAGAAGGTCTGGAGAACTATGCTTTTTTTCTCTTTGGTGTTGAGGGTGATGACCTCGTCGCCGAGCAGTATGAGGGGCTGACACCTGATGCCCGAATCTTCGGGCCGGAACAACATGCCGGGCAGAACGGTGATGATCATGGTATTAGGGCTGTTGTTGGTGAGCTCGAGGGTAAGGCCCTTGTTGCAGTAGCCGCCATTTGACTGCCCGAAGAGGCTTACTTTTTTGTCGGCGAGGGCTTTCTTTAGCGAGGTTCTTATTTCCTTGCCGTGTGCGCCGAGGGTAACGATCAAGAGCAGGGTACTCAACAATCTAAAACGAAATGAGCCACTCATAACAACCAGTTTTAGTTTTCTGAAATAAAAATACAACAATTACAATAGATAGAATCGCTATTTGTTGTGAAAATATTGTGTGGTTGTGCGGACTTTTTTTGGGGTGGGGATGGTTTTCGCAACCGTGACGCTTGCAATTTGAGAGGACCGAGCGAGACGCTTGGACCAGGCGAAGTAAATAGGTAGGGCTATGTGTATATCTCTTCAATGTGTGCTTTATATGCCTGTAGGGTAGAAACAAGCAGTTCTACCGCTTTTCGGTAGTGTTCTTCCTCGCTAACACCTTTAGGCGGTGGTGTTTGAGCCATGTCTCTTATCTCCCTGAATAGCCCGTTAAATACCGCCCATTGCTCGTTTGGCATGGATACCTCCAATGCCCACATGATTAGCTTGCTTATCAGCTTTGCAAGATTGTCTGGGCTATTCTCGTAAACGTAGTTTGCGTAGCCGTGTTCAGGTTGGCGCAGCCAGTCAAGGAACTTGCCGGCACGGCGAAGATGCGCCTCTTTCTTTTCCTGATTTTTGAGTAATTCGGGGTCGAAATCCATAAAACAAATGTAGTAGTTGGGTATCAATTTTCAAAGGTGTTATATTTGTGATACCATGAGTATGACAGAGTTGAGTGATGTAGATTTTTTCCTAAAAGGAAATCCGCAGGATGCCGTACCGGCTCTTGTGCCAGCCGAGTTCACTGCCTCCGGTAGATCCGAAATCAGGATAAATTTTATGGTGGGGAATGAGGAAAGGAACTATAAAGCAGAGCATTTCCTTGATGTATTGGATACATATAATTCAGAGAGGATAAATTCCGAAAAAGACAATTTTAAAAAAAGGCACCTTGCCGAGAATGGCAGATATATATTACGTCACTATATTGAAGTTTTTGATGACTGGATGAAATCTGCTAATGAGCCTAAAGAAAGTTATGATTTCCAATCGTTGATTAATCGGGCCAATAATTATATTGAATGCCTTGATAATCATATTGGCATTGACAGGTCTAAGTTAGAGTACAGCAAGCTATATAAAGAGGTTCATTTTTGGAAAGACCCAAGATATTGGGCCGGTGTAGGAACTGGATTAATTCCTTTGATTGTGAAATATCATGGGCAAATAATCGCTACTATCCATAGATTGCTAAATTAATAGCGGTAATAAAACGTCCTAAAATCAATCCAATGGCAAAGTTTTTCATTTCAAGTATTGGGTGGCTTTGTACCAACCAATGTTGTTTTAATTACAACTCAACCCGAGTTCAATACCGACCACATCGAGCGGTCTGCCGTAAAGCCGATTAGGCTTTGGTGCGGTGGCCATTGCGCCCAAACTGATATCAATCCATTTATTGAGGCGATAGTGAAAATTATAATATGCCAGGATTGATTAGCGGTGGATTAACTCCATTTTCTGCTTAAAATAATTTTTATTATCCAGTCTTCAATCGGATTACCGACAAGTAAAAGGACGCAGTATAGCCTTTAAAGAACTGTAGTGCTTTGGCCGTCAAACAGAGAATTGTTCTATAATTTACGTTATGTTAAGTTGATAAAAACGGAATAATATACTGATAAACAGTGTGTTAGTATGCAGCGCACCTAACACTGAGGGGCTCTGTAATGGAAAGCACCCTATTCCACGGGGGGACTTTCATTACAATAGCTGTGGAGGCAATTGTGGTATTCTATTGGGAATCCGGATCCGGTAACTCGTCTTGGCTATAATCTGTTCTCTGAAAAAAATGAGTGCTTAGGACTGGCTGGTGATCTGAAGATCTACAGAAGCTAACTGAATGGCAAAATGGTTTTCGAGGATAATTGTGATTTTACGATCGTAACCGGTAACCAGATAATATTACCGGAATGTAGCCTTGAAACCCGATGGAAATAAAACAATATACATATTGATATTTTGCTAAAACAAATAGCCCAAGGGAAATGCGGCTGTAAATTATCAACTTACCGTTGGCTTTTGCAGGTGGGCTACTCCCCTATCTTTATGCGTATGAATATATACTAGAAATTTAGCGAAAACAATAGGTACAATCAATTTAGTTATACTGCCATTACTTATTGTTATACAATTGATTATGCAATAATTTGTTATTGATTTTGGATAGATATCAGCCCAAATCACAATAATGCTATGGTCGCGCTCGCATGATGCAATAACTATGTATTAAAGTGAAGTGCTTTAATATACTGTATATCAGTTGTTTGTGCATATCTATATTGCAGGATAAAATTTTGTGTTTATCTATAATATTGGTATGCGCAACAAAACAAAAAGAGATTGACGGTGGCTGATAAATGTGCAGTACGAGGATGGAAACACAACGTGGTTGGAACCAACCAACACCAGCAGATAGCACATGGATAATGCCGTATGTGGTGTGCCGGGATTGAGGTGAGAAAATCCTTGTCGCTATTTAGCAGCAACTTTATTAATTTTATGCCGTGATACAAATCATGAAATATCTGGCTATTGTGATAGCCGCGGTGGTAGCCTTATCTGTAAGTGGGTGCAAGGAAGACAATCCGGCTGAGGACTACTCTAAGGTGCAGGGCAGTTATTTTTCGATAAGGCAGTATGCGCTGGACCACTGGAACACGTATAGCGGGGAGCCGCTGGTGATTGTAAAAACGGTGCGTGTGAACAATGGCCCGTTTGACAGCAGCTATGTGAGTGCTGATACGCTGAACTGGGGTAATATCTTTCGCGAGTTTTTTGCAACCGACATCAGCGACCGTAAATTTCTGGGTAAGTACAAATTCACCCAGTTTGACGACGACCAGGATGAAACGCACAACTTTTTTTACGAGGCGCTGGACGATGAACTATATACAAGGAAGCTGCTGATAACTATAGATCAGTATAACCAGCGGGTGCGCGGCATATATGTAGAGGCAATAGAAAAGTCGATATTTGACGACCGCATGGTAAAACTGTATTACAAACCCATGAAACGGGTACAGATACAAACCACCGAAACGCCGATGTTTGGCGAAAAGGTGCATACTGTGACCGAATGGGAATTTATGCGGTAAGGTAAACAGGCCGGAACGGGACAGCGGCCGAGATCAAAAAATAATAACCGGGGACGAATAAGTGGCGTATGACAAAGGCGGAATTTACAGAGCTGGCACAGACCATACCGCACAAACCGGGTTGCTACAAGTACTATAGTCTGCAAAATGAGCTGCTGTATGTGGGTAAGGCCAAAG
Source organism: uncultured Bacteroidota bacterium (assembly GCA_903824665.1). GTDB lineage: Bacteria > Bacteroidota > Bacteroidia > Chitinophagales > Chitinophagaceae > Nemorincola. The sequence goes on from CAIJXT010000025.1 coordinate 103,245, forward strand.
ACCTGCGCAAGCGCGTAAGCTCGTACTTCAACAAAACGGTAGATAATGCCAAGACCAGGCGGCTGGTTTCGCTGATAAACAGTCTGGACTATACTGTGACCGACTCTGAGCATGATGCTTTTCTGCTGGAGAACTCACTTATCAAGCATTTTCAGCCGAGGTTCAACATAGCGCTGAAGGACGACAAGACCTATCCTTATATTGTAATCAAGAACGAGGCCTTCCCGAGGGTGTTTCTGACCCGGCGTGTGATACGCGACGGCAGCGAGTATCTGGGGCCTTTTACAGGCGTACTGCAAGTAAAGGAACTGGTGGAAATGGTGAAATACAACATTCCGCTGCGGACCTGCAATCTGAATCTGTCGCCGGCCAATATTGCCAAAGGAAAGTACAAGGTGTGTCTGGAATACCATCTGGGCAACTGCAAAGGTCCGTGCCAGGGTTTTCAGAGCGCGGAGTCCTATGCAGCAGATCTGCAGCAGGTGCGCCATATACTGAAGGGCAATATAGGTGATGTGGTGCGGTATATGAAGGACGAAATGATGCAGCATGCCGCAGCACTGGAATTTGAGAAGGCACAGATTGTAAAAACGAAGATCGATGCATTGCAGCACTACAGTGCCAAGTCGACGGTGGTGAACCCACGGCTGGACAATGTAGATGTGGTAACGATACTGACGGATGAGCAGCACTTTTTTGTGAACTATATGCTGGTAAGCATGGGCAGCATCATACATGTGAAAACGGTGGTGATAGACAAGGTGATGGATGAAGCAGAGGCAGATGTGCTGTCGCTGTCGCTGGACAGCCTGCGCAACACGTTTCAGAGTAATGCCAACGAAGTGATAGCCCCGATGCCTATAGATGTGACCGACGCCAGCATAAAAGTGACGGTACCGAAGGTAGGTGACAAGAAAAAGCTACTGGAGCTGAGCCTGAAAAATGCGGAGATATTCAGGGAAGACTTCAGGCGAAGGAAGTCGCTGGTGCTGCAGGAGAAGACGAGTGAGGACTATATGGCGGTGCTGGAAGAAATGCAATATGCATTGAAATTGAGTGAGTTACCAGTGCATATCGAATGTTTTGATAACTCTAACTTTCAGGGGTCGTACCCAGTGGCGGCGATGGTGTGCTTCAAGGGAGGTCAACCGGCGAATAAGGAATACCGGCATTATCATATTAAAACTGTGGAGGGTATCAACGACTTTGCATCTATGAGCGAAGTGGTGTACAGGAGGTACAAGCGCCTGAGTGATGAGCAAAAGCCGCTGCCGCAACTGGTGATCATAGACGGTGGCAAGGGACAGCTGGGCGCTGCACTGGAGAGTATAGAAAAGCTGGGGCTGACCGGCAGGATGGCACTGGTGGGGCTGGCCAAGCGGGAAGAATCTATCTTCTTCCCGGGGGACAGTGACCCGATACAGCTACCCTATGACAGTGCTGCGCACCTGCTGATAAGGCGGATACGTGATGAGGTGCACCGGTTTGGTATCACCTTTCACCGGGCTACACGCAGCAAGGGCACTTTTAAGAACGAACTGGAAGGCATACCGGGAATAGGTGACAAAACCGCTACTGACCTGCTGAAGGCATTCAGATCGGTGAAAAACATACGAACACTGACAGAGCGGGAGCTGACACGTGAAATAGGCGCTGCCAAGGCAAGAATAGTATGGGCGTACTTTAATGATCCCACACCGTAAACGGTGCGTATGGGTGCTTAAAAGGCCAGCAGAAACACAAATTTGAAACCAAAAATTAACCAATACGAATATGCTGCTGGAATTGTGTGCGTATAACCTGGAGTCGTGCCTGATAGCCGAGAAAGCCGGTGCCGGCAGGATAGAGCTGTGCTCGAACCCGCTGGAAGGCGGCGTAACACCCTCTTTTGGGCTGATAGCAACAGCAATGGAACGTGTGGCAATACCTGTGTACCCGATGCTGCGGCCAAGAGGCGGGAATTTTGTGTATGGCGCTGATGAACTGGAGGTGATGAAGAAAGACATACTGCAATGCCGAGAAATGGGCTGCGTGGGTATAGCCACAGGGGTGAGCCTGGCAGATAGCAGGCTGGACGCAGACGCTATGAAGCAGATAGTAGCATGGGCATACCCGATGGAGGTGACCTGCCATAAGGTTTTTGACCGGGTGCCGGACGCATATGAGGCACTGGATGTGCTGCTGGCTGCGGGTGTAACCCGCCTGCTGACATCGGGACTGGAGCGAACGGCGCTGGGAGGAGCACAACTGATAGCAGAAATGAAGGCATATACCCAGGGACGAATGGTGATCATGCCCGGTGGCGGTGTGCGGGCAGGGAATCTGCGGGAGATTGCGGAAAAGACCAGCGCGGGAGAGTTCCATAGCTCCGGGATACTGAATATGGCCGTGAGCCAGACAGCCGATGAATATGAAGTGCGGGCGATGGTTAGTGTGTTGAAAGAAATTTAGTAACATTACAGCAGAATTGACGCATACTAAAATGTCTATATGAAAAAACTGATTTTAGCACTAATAATGTTCCCGATGTGGGCTGTGGCACAGGACAAGCTCAATGAAAGCAACTACAGAATTTACTCTGTGAAGCTGGGTAAGGAAGTATCGATCAAAACGGTAGCCACGGATATGGACAACTATGATGTGCTGCTTTTTGGTGAAGAGCACAACGATAGCGTGACGCACTACCTGGAATATACACTGCTGGAGCTGCTGCATCTGAAATTCGGGAATGAACTTGCATTGTCGCTGGAGATGTTTGACCGTGATGTGCAGCCGGTGATGGACGAGTATCTGAAAGGGTTCATCACTGAAAAGCACTTCAAAAAAGACTCGCGTGCCTGGAGCAACTACCGCGATTACAAGCCGATGGTAATGTTTGCAAAGGAAAAACAACTGGATGTGGTGTGTGCCAACGCACCGACCCGTTATACCAATCTGGCGGGCCGCAAGGGTCAGGGAGCACTGGATCAGCTACCCGATGAGTCGAAAGAGTACTTCGCACCGCTACCCTATGACACGGCTTCCGGTAAGTACTATTTGAAACTGATGGACCTGACACACACGCCTGCTGGTGATACCAGCAAGAAAGCAATGCCAGCAGCAATGCGCAATTTTAATATGATATTGTCGCAGTCGCTGTGGGATGCTACGATGGCGAACTCGATTGTGAAGTACATCAAGAAGAACAAGGGCAAGAAGGTGATGCACGTTAACGGCCGCTTTCATAGCGATGAGGGATTTGGTGTCGCAACACAGCTTGATAACTACAATTCGAAGCTCACGCATCTGGTGATATCAACCGCGAGCGATGAGAGTTTCCCTAATATCAAGTGGGAAGAGTACAAAAAAATGGGTGATTACATCATCATTACAGACCCGAAAGTGCCGAAGACCTACAAAGATTAGTGCTGTATAGCAACAATGTAAAGGGCTAAAACCGGATGGTTTTAGCCCTTATTTTTTTTGGGAGCTGTTTTGGATATTATGGTAATGAAAATGCCTCGATATTTTCGGCAATAGTTCTTTCTACGTAGGTATCAATGATGCTGTTCAGTTGCTCAGCCTGGCCGAAAAGCACATACACCTCGACCGGTACGATAGCGATAGTAATACCCCACTCTGCCAATTTTTCGGCATGGAGTCGCAAGCGGGCGGCGTCTTTTTCGGTAGTGACGATCATTTTTTCGGCTACATCCCAGTTTTCGTAAGCTGCCTTGATCTCTTCGAGGTCGGCAGAGACGAAGTAGTGGTGGTCGCGATAGGACAATACATGCACGTCTTTTCCGGTTTCGCGGAGGTGTGCCAGCAGTGGTTCGGGCCGGGCAATGCCGCAGACAAGCACCAGATTTTTGCCCGATAGCGACATCAACTCACCCGTCATAAAATTGTAGGGTGTATTGTATTGCAGGCCGGTGAAGAAAACACTTTGCCCGGGGCGGGGATTGATGCGTCTGGTGGTTTCGGCTGCCTGTGATGGCGTGAGGCCGGTGGGGCACTTGGAAACGATGATGACGTCGGCGCGCTTGCTGGCGCTGCGACTCTCGCGGAGGCTGCCGAATGGGAGAATATGATCGTTGAAGAATGGACGACTGTAGTCTGTGATGAGGACATTCAGGCCGGCTTTTACCGATCTGTGCTGGTAGGCATCGTCGAGCAGGATTACATCTACATCGGGGCGGCGCTGCAGCAGCGCGGGGATGCCAGTCATTCTTTCCTCTGCCACGCACACTACCAGTTCGGGGTATTTGAGGTGGTACTGCATGGGTTCGTCGCCAATGCGCAGCGCGTTGGTAGATTCATCGGCGAGGATGAAGCCCTGTGTGCGGCGTTTGTAGCCGCGGCTCATAGTAGCGACACGGTATCGGTATTGCAGCAGGCGGACAAGGTATTCTACATGGGGTGTTTTGCCAGTGCCACCGGTGGAGAGATTGCCAATGGCGATAACCGGCGGGCTGAAGCGGACCGACGAGAACAGGCCACTATCGTACATGCGGTTGCGCCACCAAACGAGCAGCCCATAAATGAGGGTGAACGGGTAAAGCAGCAGCCTTAGTACCGAGAAAATATAATAGAGAACGTTTTTTTGCTCCATGAACCTGCAAATAACGCCAAAAAAAAGGAAATGGCTCCTGATGTAGGTATTGAAAATAAGAATGCTCAGGATGAATGCCGGGCAACAACCGTAAGGGTTAGACTTGTTGGTCGAGGTCGCGCTTGCCAGACAGCAGGTAAATGACGGCCATACGTATGGCTACGCCATTTTCGACCTGATCAAGAATGATGGACTGGCGGGAGTCGGCGACATCTGAATTGATCTCCACGCCGCGGTTGATAGGACCGGGATGCATGATGACAATATCTTTGGCGAGGCTGTCGAGCATGTCGCGGTTGACACCGTAGTATAGGGCATACTCCCTCAGTGTTGAGAACAAGGGTTTGTGCTGGCGCTCGAGCTGGATACGGAGGACGTTGGCCACATCGCACCACTGAAGCGCCTTTTTGAGGTCGTGTTCTACCTTTACACCAAGCGATGCTATGTGCTTGGGAATCAATGTGGGAGGACCCGCTACCATAACCTTTGCTCCAAGCTTGTTGAGGCAGTAGATGTTGCTGAGTGCTACCCGCGAGTGCATGATGTCGCCGATGATGGTGATGTGTTTCCCTTTCAGGTCTCCCAGTTTTTCGCGCATAGAATAGGCGTCGAGCAGTGCCTGAGTGGGATGCTCGTTGGTGCCATCGCCGGCGTTAACGATACTGGCATTGATATGATTGGCAAGAAACCAAGGGGCTCCGCTGGCTGAATGGCGCATTACCACCATATCTACCTTCATAGCCAGGATGTTTTTGACGGTATCTATGAGTGTTTCGCCCTTGGATACAGAAGAGCCGGACGCGGAAAAATTGACCACATCGGCGCCGAGTCTTTTTTCGGCAAGTTCGAATGAAAGGCGGGTACGGGTTGAATTTTCGAAGAATATGTTGGCAACGGTAGTGTCACGAAGTGATGGCACTTTCTTGATGGAGCGCTGCAATACCTGCTTGAAGTTGTCGGCTGTTTTGAATATCAGCGCGATATCTTCAGTTTTCAGTTCTTTGATCCCAAGTAAGTGTTTTACCGATAGCATGTTATATAATATTCCAAAAGTCAATAATTCTGCCTATTCACCAAATACGTTGCAGGCCTTCTGTATCTGAAAGACCGGTATGTATTAAATCTTGTCAATCAGGACTACCTCATCTTTTCCGTCTTTCTCATTCCAGTATACTTTCACTTTTTGGGTTAGTATGGTGTCGACAGTGTTGCCGGTATAGTCAGGGTGTATGGGTAATTCTCTACTGAAGCGACGATCAACGAGTACCAACAGTTCTACTTTTTCTGGTCTGCCAAAATCTATGAGAGCATCCATTGCCGACCTGATTGTTCGGCCAGTGTACAGCACATCGTCTACAAGTACTACCCTCTTACCCTCAATACTGAATGGAATATCGGTAATGGAAGGCACAGGAATATCAGTAGTGTGCACATCGTCACGATAGAAAGTTATGTCCAGCATTCCATACTGAATAGTCTTTTTGGCGATGATGGATTTCAGCAGTTTTACGATCCTGTTGGATAGAAAAATACCACGGGGTTGGATTCCAATAATGACTGTATTACTGAAATCACCGTGATTTTCTACCAGTTGGTGAGCCAGCCTCTGAAGGGTCAGGTCAAGTTGCTTACTGTTGAGCAGGGTCTTCAATGGCGCCGATTTGAACTCAAAAATAAACATAGCAGACCGATTTTACGAATTACTACGGTAAAAATGTTTTTTGGTTGGTTTTTAGCACGTACGAAAATGGTAATTTCGCACTCGCCTTCTCTCGATTTCCGGCTACAGAAGGCATACTACAGCATTCAATTTGATGCCATGCAAACGATCAGCAATTTTTTTGAACAATATGCAAAAGCCCTGCAAAACTATGATACCAAAGGGCTGTCTTACATGTACAATATACCCTGTACCATGCTTTCAGATGATGCCACATCACAGTTTAACGACGGTGGGCGCCTGGAGGGATTTTTTAATCAGGGAGCGGGATTTTACAAACAATTTGGCATAGCGCATATCCGGCATGAGATCTGGAGTCGCAGGGAACTGACCAGAAAAATAGCAAATGTGAAGGTAAACTGGCAGTTTTATGATGCCCGTGACCTGGCGATATATAATTGTGACTATCATTATACCCTGAAACTCGATAAAAATAACCAGTGGAGGATCGTTTTATCGGTTTCTGTGAATGAAAAGGAGCGAATGGAAGAGTGGCAGATCAAGGCAAAAAACGAATTGGTGAGCAGATTGGGTTGAAATGCTGGCGGCTCGTTTGTTAACGTTTAGTGAATGATTTCATGTTTTTGTGGGCTTTTACGAAAAAATGACAAAACCATGTTAAAATGAACGGGAATAGCTTGAAAACAGAGAAAAAACAGCAAAAAAGGCAAAAAAATCATTTTTTTTCCATTCTTCCGGATTTTAGTTTTTGGCTTAAATGATTACATTTGCGGTGCATATAAAAATTACAATTAATGGCAACAACAGCAGACATGCGCAACGGGTTGATTATAAAACTCGATGGCAATCTTTATTCGGTAGTAGAATTTGGTCAAAATAAAACAGCCCGTGCAGCAGCAAAGGTTTGGGCTAAGTTGAAAGGTGTTGATAACAACCGGTCTATAGAGCATACATGGAATTCAGGGGACAATATTTTCCCTGTTCGCGTTGAGAAGCGCAATTACCAGTTCCTGTATAAAGATGAAGCCGGATTCAACCTGATGGACAATAATTCATTTGAGCAGATTGCGATAAATGAAAACCTGATAGAGCATCCTGAGCTTTACAAAGACGGACAGGAGTGTTTTGTGGTATTCAATACCGAGACTGAGGTGCCAATGGGTGTAGAGTTGCCAGCCAATGTGATTCTGAAAGTAACCTACTCTGAACCTGGTGTAAAAGGTGATACTGCAACCCGTGCAATGAAGGCGGCGACTGTTGAAACCGGTGCTACTGTTATGGTGCCATTGTTTGTAGATACAGACGAGCTTATCAGGATTGATAGCAAAACCGGAAATTACATAGAGCGTGTAAAGCAGTAGTTTTGAGATAATGCCTGCCCGGGTAGCGAATGTAATAATGACATAAATGTGCCGAATGTAACAGCGTGAGCGGAATTGTGAATTGTGGAGGCAGGAATTGCATCAGTTTTTAGGACCTAATAAATAACATACCACCATTCTTTAACACTTTTGACTTAAACTTATACTCATGGAGTACAAACAAATACAGGAGCTGATAAAAACGATCAATAAATCGAACATCAGTGAACTGAGCATCGAAGAAGGTGATTTCAAAATCACTATAAAACAGGATTTTTCCGGCCAGCCACAATATGTGATGGCGCCACAGGTAGCACCTATGCAAATTCAGGCACCTGCCTCTGCTCCTCAGCCTGTGTCGGCAGCAACTGCAGCACCAGCTAAGCCAGCAGCTTCGAATGAAGCAAATGCTAACCACATCACTATCAAGTCACCGATGATCGGTACTTTTTACCGCTCACCATCGCCTGACAAACCAGTATTTGTAAATGTTGGTGATGAAGTTAAGAAAGGACACGTCCTTTGCATAATCGAGGCTATGAAGCTATTTAACGAGATAGAATGTGAAATGAATTGCAGAATCATTAAAGTAATGGCTGACGATACGACACCAGTTGAATATGATCAACCATTGTTTATTGTTGAACCTATTTAATACATAGCCCGAACAGACCCGGGTTCAAATTTAAAAATGGCCTTTCAACAGGGCCATTTTTAGTAGTATAAGTTACTTTATATTTGTTACTCTAAATCAAAGAAAAGTGTTCAAAAAAATACTTATAGCTAACCGCGGCGAGATTGCACTGCGCATTATCCGCACCTGCCGCGAAATGGGTATCCGCACAGTAGCAGTATATTCTACAGCCGATAAGGAAAGCCTGCATGTGCGTTTTGCTGATGAAGCAGTGTGTATAGGTAAGCCGCAAAGCTCCGACTCCTATCTCAATATTCAGCATATCATGGCGGCGGCTGAAATAACAAATGCCGATGCAATACATCCGGGCTACGGCTTTCTGGCCGAAAATGCGTCGTTTGCTGAGATTTGCGCGCAATATAAAATTAAATTTATCGGGCCGACTCCTGCAATGATCAACTCGATGGGTGACAAGATCACAGCGAAAGAGACCATGATCAGGGCTGGAGTGCCTGTAATTCCGGGATCTGAGGGTCTGCTGCAAAGTGTTGACGAAGCGAAACGCCTGGCAAGTGAAATGGGCTATCCTGTAATCATAAAAGCTACAGCCGGTGGCGGAGGCAAAGGTATGCGGGTGGTATGGGCCGAAAGCGAACTGGAATATGCCTACAACACCGCGAAAATTGAAGCGAAAGCATCATTTAAGAATGACGGAATCTATATGGAAAAATTTGTGGAAGAGCCACGCCATATAGAAATACAGGTTGCCGGTGACCAGTTTGGCACGGTATGCCACCTGAGCGAGCGTGACTGCTCTATTCAGCGCAGGCACCAGAAGCTGGTTGAAGAATCACCGTCTCCGTTTATGACACCAGAGCTACGCCAGAGAATGGGTGAGGCAGCGATAAAAGCGGCTTCGGCAATTAACTACGAGAGTGTGGGTACAATTGAATTTCTGGTAGATAAGCACCGCAATTTCTACTTCATGGAAATGAATACCCGTATTCAGGTAGAACATGGTGTAACGGAAGAAGTGATCAGTTACGACCTTATAAAGGAACAAATAAAGATTGCAGCGGGTGTACCTATTACGGGAAAGAATTACGAGCCTATGATTCATGCCATTGAGTGCAGGATCAATGCAGAAGACCCGTACAACGATTTCCGCCCATGCCCCGGCAAGATTACAACCTTGCACACGCCGGGTGGGCATGGAGTAAGAGTGGATTCGCACATATATGCAGGATATACTATTCCACCCTATTACGACTCAATGATTGCTAAAGTAATTGCCGTAGCTCAGACAAGAGAAGAGGCAATCAATACGATGGAACGTGCATTGAGTGAGTATGTGATAGAGGGTATAAAAACCACTATTCCATTCCATTTGCAACTGATGAAAAACGAAGACTTCAGAAAAGGGAACTTCACTACCAAGTTTATTGAAAGTTTCAAACTTCTTTAGTCCGGGTCAGACATCCTGCAAATTCCTGTAAATTAGTTTTATTCTAACAGCAATTTTAGGGAATAACACGCTTAATATTTTTACTTTCGCACCATGAACAAAACATTGCTTATCACCGGCGGAGCAGGTTTCATCGGCTCTCATGTGGTACGTTTATTCGTTACCAGGTATCCGGACTATAAAATTGTAAATCTTGATGCCCTCACTTATGCAGGTAATCTAGAGAATCTGAAAGACATACAGGATGCGCCGAACTATACGTTCGAGAAGGCGGATATTACTGATGCTGCGCATGTAACCCGTTTGTTTGATCAGTATCAATTTGACGGTGTAATTCATCTTGCCGCAGAAAGTCATGTAGACCGTTCGATACTGGATCCCAATGCATTCATACAAACCAATGTGATGGGTACTGCCAATTTGCTGAATGCGGCCAGAGCAGCATGGAAAGGCAACATGGACGGAAAGCGTTTTTACCATGTGTCTACAGATGAAGTTTATGGATCGCTTGGAGCTGAAGGCTTTTTCCTGGAAACAACACCATACGACCCGCAATCCCCCTACTCTGCCTCAAAGGCTGCATCAGACCATCTGGTGCGCGCATACGGAAATACGTACCATATGCCCTTTGTGATCACTAACTGCTCTAATAACTACGGACCAAATCACTTTCCAGAAAAACTTATACCCTTATTCATCAACAATATTTGCACCAACAAACCTTTGCCGGTATATGGCGATGGTAAGTATACACGCGATTGGTTGTATGTGGTAGATCATGCAAGGGCTATCGATATGGTTTTTCATAACGGCCGGGATGGTGAAACTTACAACATCGGTGGTTTCAACGAATGGCAGAACATTGAATTGGTGAAGCTGATGTGCAAGGAGATGGATGCGAAACTGGGACGTGAACCAGGAACATCTGAGCAGCTGATCACGTATATAAAGGACCGGCCAGGTCATGATCGCAGGTATGCCATTGATGCCACAAAAATTAATAAAGAACTAGGTTGGTATCCGTCTGTAACTTTTGAAGAGGGTCTTAAGCTCACTATTGACTGGTACATGAACAATCAGGAATGGATGGACCATGTTACCTCTGGCAACTACCAAAAATATTACGAAACGCAATACACAAACAGATAATGAAAGGAATAATATTGGCCGGTGGGTCGGGTACCCGTCTTTACCCGCTTACGATTGCTGTCAGCAAACAATTGATGCCTGTGTATGATAAGCCGATGGTTTATTATCCGCTTTCAACATTACTGCTCGCCGGAATAAATGAGATACTGATTATCACCACTCCGGAAGACCAGCCAGCTTTTCGAAAATTGCTTGGTGATGGTAGTCAGATCGGTTGCCGTTTTGAATACGTAGTTCAACCCAAACCGGAAGGGCTGGCCCAGGCGTTTATTCTGGGTGCTGATTTTATTGGCAATGACCCGGTTGCACTGGTGCTTGGCGATAATATCTTTTATGGATCAGGGATGGGCACACTGCTAAGAAATAAAGTCACTCCAGACGGTGCCGTTGTTTTTGCTTATCAAGTACATGATCCTGAGCGTTATGGCGTCGTTGAATTCGACAAGGACTTTAAGGCACTAAGTATCGAGGAAAAGCCTGAAAAACCTAAGTCTAACTATGCTGTGCCAGGGTTATACTTCTACGACAATGATGTTGTGGCTATTGCCAAAGCTATCAAACCATCGCATCGTGGAGAATTGGAAATTACCGATGTCAACAGGGTGTACCTCGAAAAAGGGAAACTGGAAGTAGGTGTTCTGGATCGTGGAACCGCATGGTTGGATACCGGAACGTTCGATTCGTTGATTGAGGCAGGTGAGTTTATTGAAGTGATAGAGAAAAGGCAGGGATTGAAAATTGGCTGTATTGAAGAGATAGCCTACCGTAATGGATGGATTAATGATGAACAAATGGGTGCGCTTGCGAAACTGTATATGAAGAGCGGTTATGGTAGTTATCTGCAAAAACTAATTGGAAATATTTAACGCGTTGAACAAATAAAAAAGCCCTGCTTCGGCGGGGCTTTTTTATTGTATAATATTTTTGAAACGCATTTCAGGTAATAGATCTAACCTATCAATTGTCGGTTGCAAGCCTGAATCCAATATTCCATTGCCTTGTTTTGGGCGTAAATCTGCTGCGGTATACATTCCGGCAAACCGGATCGTCATCATAGTACGACCCGCCACGCAAAACCTTCAGTTCGCCGGTTGGCGGCCCTTTGGGATCCCAGGTATCGGTAGTAGTTTTATAGTAGTCGGCATCATACCAATCGGTGCACCACTCGAGTACATTTCCAGACATATCATATATGCCTAACTCATTAGGTTGTTTTTGCCCTACCGGATGTGTTGCACCTTTAGGGCGACCATACCACCCAACAAGCGCCAGTTTGTTGCTGCCACTATAACGGTAGTTGCCGGTATATTTGCCGCCACGTGCCGCAAACTCCCATTCGAGTTCTGTAGGCAGGCGGTAATTCTTGCCAGGATATTTCTCGTTCAGGCGCTTAATAAATTCGAGCACATCGTCGTAGTTCACTTTCACTACCGGACATTCATCGCAATCCTTATTTACATAGTCGGTACCAGTGTAAGCCGGAGGCAGAATACCCATAATTGTGCGCCATTGTGCCTGAGTAATTTCATACTTACCCATGTAAAAGCTGGTAACATTTACCCGGTGCACTGGTTTTTCGTTATCGTATTCTTCACTATTGTATTTGCGGTCGTCACTACCTCTGAAAAAACTACCCCCCTTCACATACGCCATCTGAATGTTTACATTGCCCTGACTGAATACAGCGACAGAACCAAATAAAAAAGTCAGCAATAAAAATGGTTTCTTCATAATATTACTAAGGCCGTTTTGTTTATCGGAACAATAATTCCTGCGAATATAATAATAATCTCCTGAGGCAGGTATATACAATGCAGAATCTGCTGAATCAGCAATTACCACCTGCCCGCAAAAAACAGCGGAAATACTAGATAATTGCTTTTAGTTTGGCCACAGAAAGGGGTTTCTCAATGTATCCGGTAATAAACGGATCTCTCGCTTTCTGGCTGTCCTGAGGGTTTACAGAGGAGGAAAGCATATAAATTAGAACCGGTAGATTTGTTTCTGTGAATGTTGATTTGATCGCATCCAACACCTGCCATCCATCGGTTCCTGGCATGTTTATGTCGAGAAATAGTATTTTTTTAACAGACTGAGGGACTGAAGACAACGCCAGAATATGTGCAATGCCCAATAAAGGATCTAGAAAAGTCTCTATTTCAGCGTCAGGTAAAATCTTTCTGATGAACATGCCGCATATTTTGTTATTCAGCGGATCATCATCGATCACGATAAATGTTGTATTCGCCTCCTCAGATGATCGTGTTCCCGTGCCCATAACTGGTAGCCTGACTTTTTATTGCATTTGTTTTGTGGTTAAGAAACGAGTTCATCCAGCGTAACAATATTAGTATTTTATACGGCGAAAATGAAGGAATTTGAATTGTTATCTCAAAAAAAACTTCGCTTTTCCCCCGACATGTAATTGTATGTTACGGTTTAACTGGTGTCAGCCACCAACTGGTTTTGGACATTGTGGTACTATGATTTTTTCGTTAACAAAATGAATAGCCCACGACCAGGAGTGGCGTGGGCTATTCTAAAAATGAGATAACCGGCTAATTCGGACTCTTTTGTTTTGAGAATGCCAGATAGTTACTCAATGACAATTTTTCCTGAGAGCGTTTCAGAACTGTGATTCCATATACACTGGTATACACCTGAAGGCAGACCGTGCACTAATATATCTGTTATTTTATTAGTGACCGATTTCTGAACGATTATTCTGCCGGAGATATCAACTAAAGATACAGTTCCTTTCGCCATTGGCAATTCGATGAAAACATAGTCTACAGCTGGATTTGGATAAACCGATAGCCCTGGTTGTTTTTTGTCATTTGATGGCACGATTGCTGTGATAAGAGCCGGGTCGAATTCGCATGCGCCAATGTCTACTTTGGAGCCAAAAAATCTCGCATTGCCGTAATAGTCTGTTGCCGGTGTCATTGTTCCTGTAGTATCACCCGCATCAATGCATGCAGATCCGGGTTTAAGTCTGAAATCTGCTGAATTGGCCAGCACGCTACATCCCGGTGTATTAGTTGGGGCTTTAATGCCGGGTAGCGCACCTATTACATTTGTGGCAGTGTCGCTGGTGAGGGTGCCTGTAAACGCAGGGGACGTGCCAAGATTTCGTGAGAATGTTGAACGGCACCAGTTGTGATCGAATCCAAAGTTGGCGGCCATTGGGATAAAGAGGTCAGCAGTATCAGCCCCGCCGTGGTAAGAGACGTTATTGTAAAAGATGTTATTTTTGAATGCAGCGGGCTTGCCAAAGGCATTGCTCATATATACACCACCACCAAAGTAACCAGTGTTGTTGATAATCAGGTTGTTGTATAGATAGGCTTCTGCATCCATAATATAAATACCACCACCGCCAAATGCTGCATCGTTATTGGCGACGATGTTGTTGCGCAGGGTATAACTATAACCTGCAGGTGCAGTGCTGGATTGCAGTCTGATGCCTCCCCCACCCTGCACAGAGCCACAGGTGCCGGAGCCATCATCAATAGCAGTAGACTGATTGTTGCATACATAATTGCCCACGACATCGCCACGAGAATCCCATAACGCTATCGGCCCATTCATAGTGGCAACATTTTCATAGACGGTGTTTTTTTCAATCAAAGCTGTGCATCCATTGAACATCAATGCAGATCCGGGAGTTATTCCAGTTTGCCTGTTTTTATAGAGCTTATTATTTTTGAAAATCACAGTACCATTAAAAATACTAATACAATTGGTTGATGCTACATTGTTGAAAAGCTCGCAATCGTGAATATTTGTGGTGCCTTCAAGGACAGAAACAATCATATTGCTATTGTTTCTGTTGTTGTAGATTTTGCAATTACTCATTTCAAAAGTCAGAACAGAATTGAGGTTAACAGCAATGGTTCTTTTGTTGTTATGAAAAAATTCGCAATTTTTTATGTGCATTGCCCTATAGAATAAAGCAAATCCGTCATCACTTTTCATATCATATACCCTGCAATATTCGAAAGTGGAACTGTCTGGAGCGTAACCATGGTAAACGCCATAATAGGTATCAAAAAAAATGCCACCCCATCCACCATTTGTGGTAGCGGGATTGTACCAGCCGGTCGTGTCCTGTACATGAAAAAGGATGGGTTGTGCGGCTGTGCCGACGGCCCGCATACCACCGGCAACCGTAAGCCGATAATCACCCTGAAAAATTACCTCAACACCAGGGGCTATATACAGATAGCTCCCCGTATTTACGATTATATTGTTGAAAACTTTGTAGGGAGAACCGGACACAGTCCAGTTGCCAGATACGGTGGGTGTTGTGATGTTTGTTGCAGCGAGTGCATTCAATGCAAAGGCGCCAGCAAAAAGAAACAGTACGCTTTTTTTCATATAAAATGGTTTTTGTCGTTATGAATTTCCACGTTATAGAAAGGCCAGCTTTTAAAAAGGTTGGTACGCAAAACCGCTACCATAGCGGTTTTAGCGACATAAGACACATCAAAAACGGGCAGATGCCCGCAAGATACTGTCATTTATGGTGTGATGTGATGCAATTGCTAATTGTATAAAAACAGCAAAAAAAAACGGTAGAAAGAGGTTTTTTTGTTTGCGATAGAAGTATGGAATATTACATATGACATGCGTCGCGCACATAACCTGCAACTACTTCTACAGGTTGGTTGCCGTCTACAATTTTCACAACCTCCTCTGATGCAAGCACATTGAATGCTTCCATATAGTTGTTTCTAACTTTTTTGAGAATTTCACCGGTTTCATACAATTCGGGAACTTCTCTGTTTGCAATAATTCTGCCCATACATACCTCCGGGGGAACATCTACAAAAACCGTTACATCAGGCTTGAGTATCTCCCGGCACATCTGGTTGCATTCTATTACCCAATCCATGTTCATATAGACACTGTGGTATGCAAATGAAGAAAAGTAATACCGGTCAGAGATAACAGTGTATCCTTCGTTCATTTTTTTTACCAGACCATCCTGTTCATTCAATATGTGATCCAGGCGATCAGCGAGAAACAATGCTGCAATTGCCTTTTGGTCTACACTGATCTGACCTTTCAGAATACTGCGCAATAGCCGACCAATATGACCGTTTGTGGGTTCGAAAGTGAGGTGTACTTTGTGACCTTCCTGTTGTAACTTTTCGGCGAGCAAAGCAGCTTGTGTGCTTTTCCCGCTTCCGTCAGTTCCTTCTATCGCTATAAACAAATTTTTCATTGAATCGTTTTAGATTACTTTTAGGACTACCCTGGTTTCAGGCGCAATACCCTACCGATTGAATTTGCACCTTAATTAGTATTATTTCCTTTTTTTGCCAGCTGGTTGCAGCAATTCTATTGCCCTGTCAGGCCCCAGAATCATTGCCGCTAACCGTACAATTGCGCCGCCCTTTACCGGTAATGGCCAGCATACTTTCTTTGCAAACTCCAAAAATTCTATGGCCACTTCGCGGTGCTCATGCCTTAGTGTCATCCAACGGTCGAAGAGAAAGGTGCCCAAAGCTAAAAAACAATCGTCCTCTTCAAAAGAAAACTTCCGCAGGTCTGCAAACATTTTCTTCCTGATGCGGAGTACCTGGCGCCAGTTTTCTACGCCTGCGAGTGTTGCAGCTGTGCCCAGATATCCGGGCACCGAAGCGATCGCTATTGTACTTTCGCCTGCAACAGCAATAATTCTCAGCCCATGAAAAATACTTCGTACAAACAATTCAATATCTGATTCCACTGCATAATCTTCGTTATGCCCGGCACGCCTAATCAGGTACGCTTTGCGCCATACAATGGAAGATTGCGGTAAATATGTGCCTGAAAGAAAATTGACCAGATGTTCTCTGGCATACCTGGTACTATCTGTGTACAGTGGATAGCGTTTTGTATTGTGGTTTTTGTCGGTATACCTGTGTTGTCCATAACATGCATCACATTCGCTGTGTGTTGTCAGATATTCAATTTTGTCGGCGAAATAGTGCTCATCGACCAGATCGCCTGGTTGCAGATACGAGATGAGTTCGCCGCCGGCAGCGGCTAGTCCTGCATTGCAAGCTGATGCAAACCCCGGTTTGCAGGAACTAACCATCTTTGTCACGGGATATTGTGAATTGATCTGTTTTGCTTTTTCCAGATTGAGGTCGTCGGCGACAATAATCACATCGGTAATGTGCCTCTGAGCTATTACAGACCCAACTGTTGCCTGCAAAACAGCCAATGAAATATCGTTGCCAATAGCCGGAATTATGATGCTAAACATATTGAAAAATGAGCCAGATACTAAGGACGCAAAAATAATGTTTTAGGTGAAAGGACCCTGTGCGTTGGGCACATACACCAAATCAGTTGACAGGTACGAAACAAAAATAGCAGTTCTCTGTTTTTGACCGTGTAAAAGTCCCTTCTTTTGTTTACTTTTGCACATCATTCACAATATTCAATAAAAATACAACAATGGGCAGAGGCGATAAACGTACCAAAAAAGGAAAAATCAATATAGGCAGCTTCGGCAAATCACGTCCGGCACGCACCAGAAGGAAGAGTTCCGTACCAGCTGAGAAGAAAGCTTAATCACATCCTACAGGATAGAAGAGAATATATAAGGCCGTGCCCCACCGTACGGTCTTTTTTCTATTGACCGGCTCAGGCAGGACACTACCAGACACATATGAACACATTTCACCAGGGCGACCTTTCCGGAAAACAATTTCTCGTAACCGGCGGCGCCGGCTTTATTGGATCGCACATTGTTGAGTACTTGCTGGCCAATGGAGCTGGCAAGGTACGTGTCCTTGACAATCTGGCCACCGGCAGCATGGCCAATGTTACCATGTTCGACGGAAATCCGGCATACGAATTTATGGAAGGGGATATTCGTAATCCGGACACCTGTGCTATTGCTTGTGCAGGTATCATGCATATTACCCATCAGGCAGCTCTGGGTTCTGTACCAAGATCTGTGAAAGATCCGGTGACTAGCAACGATGTGAACGTGGGTGGTTTTGTAAACATGATCACTGCGGCAAAAAATGCGGGTGTTCTTTCCTTTGTGTATGCGTCTTCATCGTCGGTATACGGCGACGAACCTAACTTACCGAAACAGGAAAACAGAACCGGCAATTTATTGTCGCCCTATGCGGTTACAAAAATGGCCAACGAACTGTATGCAGGTGTATTCGGTAAGTTGTATGGCATGCATGTTGCCGGGCTCAGGTATTTTAATGTATTTGGACCACGTCAGGATCCTAATGGTCCATATGCCGCGGTAATACCTTTGTTTGTTACAGGTATTCTTAATAAAACTCCTGTACATATAAACGGCGACGGCGGACAAACGCGTGATTTTACGTACGTAGACAATGCAGTGCAGGCGAATATCAGGGCTATGCTGGCAGAAAACCAGACGGCATTTGGCGAAGCCTACAATGTAGCTACTGGAGCAAACTACAGCGTAAATTTTCTGTATGATGCGATAGGAGAAATTCTGGAGATTGAACATCCTCCCATCCATCGCGATCCACGCGAGGGTGATATCCGCGATTCTCTGGCAGATATCAGTAAGGCGGAACGTCTGCTGGGATACAAACCAACCGAACAGTTTATGAGTGGACTGGCGCTCACGGTTGAGTATTTCAGAAAATTGAACAAATAAGGCAGCAAATACTGATGACCGCTGAACAGAACATAGAAATTGCAAAACAATGGTTTGCAGCATTTAATGATCACAACCTCGATCAGTTGCTTGCATTGTACGCAGACAACGCCGTTCATTATAGCCCCAAATTAAAAATCAGGCAGCCGGAAACAAACGGTCAGGTAACAGGCCGACCCGCGTTGCATGCATGGTGGCGCGATGCTTTTGACCGCCTCCCTACCCTTAATTATCACTACACCTCTCTAACTGCAGACGAGCACCGGGTTTTTATGGAGTACATTCGCAGTGTGGCCGGCGAACCCGATATGCTGGTAGCGGAAGTACTTGAAATTGAAAACAACCTCATAGTTGCATCCCGTGTTTACCACGGATAAGTATACGCACGGATACACAGTTGGTTTTCCTGTATCTTTATCTGATAGCAGAAGAGATAACCCGGGCAACAGCACTTATATTCAAACCTTCAATGCCTGGATTTTCGTTGTCATTACTTTATTTCAATAAAATTCAGCACAGAATCCCATGGTAAATCCAATGTTCAAATATTCGTTTCCGGTCATTTGCCTGATGCTCCTACTTTTTGTACTACCAGCAAAAACAATGGCTCAGGCACCGGACACGGTTTGGAGTGGTATATACATAACAAGCATTCACAATATTGACTTTAAAGACAAGGAATACACGGTTAGTTTATGGCTTTGGTTGAAATATAAGAACCGAAAATTCGACTTTCTTCAAAATCTGGAAATTCCACAGGCAAAAACAGTCAACAGATCATTCTCGACGATCGACAGCTCCGGTGAAAAGGTATATCTGCTTATGAAGTTGCAATGTGTCATGAAGGACACATGGAAAATTGACAATTTCCCTTTCGACAGACAGACACTTCGTTTTTCAATAGAAAATTCGCAATTCGATGCCAAGTCGCTTGTATTTGTTGCCGATACAGGAGGCAAACACTTTGACAAAAGGTTTACACTAAGAGGATGGCGGATAGACAGTATAGCTATAACAACCGGCAAACGGGTTTATGAAACGTCATTCGGAGATCCGGCTATTCAGGTACCCTACTCAGAATACAGCAACTATAAAGTGAAACTACAGATAGACAGGGATGCAATGGGATTGTTCTGGAAGATGTTCCTGGGTATGTATCTCGCTTTTCTGATCGCTTACATGTGCTTCTACATCCATACAGATAGCATGGATTCGAGGTTTGGATTAAGTGTGGGTTCCCTTTTTGCAGTTGTGGGTAATAAATATATCGTTGATTCAGCACTTCCAGAGTCAACATCGTTCACTCTGGTGGATTCACTTCATGGAGTTACCTTGTTCTTCATACTATTAATAATGATCGCCAATGCGCATTCGCTGCGGTTGGTTAAGGAAGGCAAAACACCGCGTGCCAGAAAATTCGATGGTATTTGTGCCCTGACCTTTATGTTCTGTTACCTTGTGATCAATGGTATTTTCATTTACATCGCTACCAAAGCCTGATGAGGATTGTTGCACATTTGGAAAAATTGCGCCTTCGTTTGCAAAGACTAAAAGGATAAATTATTCGGGTTTTCTATATTTACGTCAGAATTAGTTTTGATGTACAAAAAATTCGCATTTTCAGTTTTCCTGATGTTGTGCAATCTGGTTATGATTGCACAAATAGATCCCCGGTTGCAACAAGCAGCAGAAAGCGGTATAGCAAACGCCCAATACCAGATGGGTTGCCACTACTTGTATGCACAGGGTGAGGAACAGGACTTCAAAAAAGCGAAGAAATGGTTTGATAAAGCTGCCAGACAGGATAATGCAGAGGCTCAGAATATGCTGGGCGAAATGTATATGCGTGGGTATGTCAGCGACAAGAACGCGTACGAAAAAGCGTTTGAATGGTTTCATCTCGCCGACGACAATGGCAGTGCACGAGCACAGAGTAATACCGGATTGATGCACAAATACGGATATGGAATTCAGAAAGATCAAAGAATAGCAGCGATATGGTTTAAAAAGGCCGCCGCAAAAAAGGACGCTATAGGGCAGCGGGAAGTAGGTCTGCTATATGAGCAGGGCATAGGTGTTGAAAAAGATGACTCTATTGCATTGTACTGGTTCCGTCTGGCTGCCGAACAGGATGACACCGTTGCCCAAAACAAACTGGGATTTTTCTATCTTAATGGAGATGGTGTACCGAAAGATTATTCGGTTGCTTTTGAATGGTTCACCAAATCGGCTGAGCGAAATTATGCTAACGCATACGTAAATCTGGGAAGCATGTATTTGGAAGGTAACGGAGTGTCGAAAGACTATATGCTTGCAATGAAATGGTTTGAAAGAGCCGCCGCAACAGGAAATGGCAGTGCACTCAACTACATAGGATATGTGTACGAAAATGGTCTTGGTGTACCGATAGACTACCACAAAGCCAGGACGTTGTATTTAAAATCTGCAGAGGCCAGCCATGGGGATGCCTACTCCAATCTTGCTACCCTGTATATGGAAGGCAAGGGAGTAGACACAAATTATGGTATAGCTATGGACTACTTTCTGAAGGGTGCAAAATTGAATTCCGTAGCTGCTTATGACAACATAGGGTGGATGTACGAACATGGCGTAGGTGTAAAAACGGACTATTCACTTGCCCTGAAATGGTATGCAAAAGCAGCAGAACAGGAGCACCCTACCGGGCTGAACAATCTGGCGATGATGTACAAAAAGGGACATGGAGTAAATGTTGATTATGCAATAGCTTTTCGATTGTTTACCCGTTCTGCTAAGGCAGGCAATGATGCCGCCAAAAACAATCTAGCTTCCATGTATCTGTCTGGTGAAGGAGTTGAGACAGACTATAAAAAGGCTATGCAGCTTTTTATGGAGGTAATGGAAAACAATCCGATGGTTCAGGTTAATATCGGTACAATGTACCTGAATGGACAGGGAGTGCCGGTTGATTATGAAATGGCTTTAAAATACTTTCAGATGGCGGCGGTATCCGGCGAACCTGCTGCAAAGGGCAATCTGGGTATTCTCTATTACGAAGGGAAGGGTGTGCCGAAAGATGAAACCTATGGTATTCGGCTACTCAAAGAGGCGTCCAGTTCCTGCGACGGTTGTTTTCAGGCATACATGCTGGAACATGGTTTAGAATAAGGAATTCAAAATTCAAACAGACATATATGAGAGAATTCTACTCTGCTTTTTTGCTGTCCTTTGCAATCCTGGTATTGGGTCAACAGAAAGCTTTTTCGCAGCCCCAAACAATGATCGACTCAGCAAATGCTGGTTTTGCACCTGCGCAATACCGTTTGGCGCTGCTGCTCGAACAGAAAAAAGATTCGATAAGCAAGAAAAAAGCTTTCGACCTGATAGGAAAGGCAGCTACACAGAACTATGCCGATGCAACCGGACGGCTGGGAGCATATTATATGACCGGATTTGGCGTGGAAAAGGATGTTAAAGCCGCCTATAAGTTGTTGAGAAAAGCTACTGATAAAAACTCTTCTGTAGCCTGGAGTTATCTGGGGCAATATTATCATGATGGATATGGCGACAATCGACCAGATTTTAAAAAGGCATTTGAGTGTTTTTCGAAAGCAGAACAATCGGCGGATCCGCTTGCTTTATATTATCTCGGTACTATGTATGAATATGGAACAGGAGTCGACACCGCATATCCGCTAGCACATTACTACTATACCGAAGCTGCCGAAAAATACAATTTTGCACCAGCTATGAGTGGCCTTGGGCATCTTTCTGAAACTGGATCAGGTGTGGATACTGACTATAATGTGGCCATGCAATGGTACCTGAAGGCAGCGGTGCAGAATGATACTATGGCACAAAACAATATTGGTGTTTTTTACAGTGATGGTCTCGGTGTGGATGTTAATAAAGAACTTGCCTTTGACTGGATACGCAAAGCAGCTGAACAAAACAATGGTGGTGCGTTGGCAAACCTTGCGAAAATGTTTTTAGCAGGATTTGGTGTTGAAAAAGATACGGTCAAAGCTCTAGACCTTGCCAGAAAGTCGGCTGCTTTAGAGTGTGCGCCAGGCGAAAACCTGCTGGGGTACTTATATATGAAAGGGATAGGAGTGACGAAGAATACAAAAACCGCAATAGACCTTTTTACAAGGGCCGCCAACCACAATCTTGGGCAGGGAATGGTGAACCTTGCTGAAATGTACATGAAAGGTGAGAATGCGAAAGCAGATGTTGATAAAGCAATAGAACTCCTTAAAAAAGCCGGTGAGAATGGGCGCCCTGAAGCATATGTTCAACTGGCAAAAATCTACAAAAATGGAAAATTGAAAGAACAGGACTACTCTGAAGCGGTAAGATGGTTTGCTTTTGCAGCAGAAAAAGGGAGTGTAGAAGGGTTGAATAACTTGGGAATGATGTACCGGCATGGGTACGGTACTACAAAAGACCCCGAAATAGCTGTCAGGTATTATACTCAGGCTGCAGAAAAAGGCGATGCTGCAGCCAAAAACAACCTAGCCATCATGTATAGCAACGGTGAAGGTGTTCAGCGTGATTTGCAGAAGGCCTTTGCATTATTCAGTGAAGTGGAAGATGCAAATATCACCGTTGCGTTGAATCTGGCAGGCATGTATTACAACGGTGAAGGCACGGCTGTTAACTATGCTGAAGCATTTAAGCGATATAAGAAGGCTGCCGATGAAGGAAGAATTGAAGGAAAGGGGCACTTAGGAATTATGTATTACGAAGGAAAAGGGGTAGAAAAGAACACTGAGTTGGGTATGAAGCTGATACGAGAAGCGGCAAGAGCAGCAGATGGTGATCAATTCAGAGAATATCTGGAGACTATTCGGGAGAGTAGAAAATAGAATGTATCGGAAATCTACACTTAAACTAACGCAATAAGTAGCTGGTTATGATTTTTTGGAACTAAGAAAGAATAGCAATCTGATGTGATTTTCGTTTAAATGATTGACAAAAGGACCATTTTTCTTACTTTTAGCAATATGAAAATCAGGATATCCGTGTCAGCAGCAGCAATGGCAGTTGCCATTTTGCTATCAACAGAAACAGCTTCGGCCCAATCAGGTAACAGTCAGAGGCCACAACGCACATACAAGAAAAAATACTACAAAGAGGGTGATAATGGAGGTCGCAGGCGCAACTATGTAGTTCGCGAAGCGCAGGAAAACGAATCTGCACCGGAGGAAAAAACGGCTGCCGAACATAGATCAGAGCGCGTAACAGACGGAGAGATGCAGCAGAACGCCCATCAACACAACCATGCTAATACCGATGAACACCAAGGCGAAGCAAAATCAGAGCGTGCTGATGGAAATTCAAGAATGATGTATCGGCGCGAAGAGGCCGGTGGCAGAAAAGAGTATCGCCGTAAATCAAGAAAAGAAAAATGGTCACGTAGTCAGGTGGAGCAGGAAGAAACCAGCAGTAAATAATGTTAGTTTTCTTTTGACCCCAACCGGCTCAGGATTCTGCGTTAATCAAAAAACAATACACCTCAGCAGGTCCATGTACGCCGACCACAAGTGTTTTTTCGATATCTGCAGTACGGCTGGGGCCTGTTGCAAGGCTGATCATGGATGGCATCGCATTGCCATAATTCTTTTTCAGTATTTTAATACCGTCTTCGATATCATACACCACCTGATCAAGAAAGGCAAAAACGATATGCACCGGATAATAAACCGGGGCACTTCTGCCCATGTGCTGCGCACTACTCAGCAATATTGATCCTGTTCTGGCAATGAGCGCTTCGCAGCCTGTGATGCAGGCATCGGCACTCTCTATTGCAGGATCTGCAGGTCCTATAAAATCTATTTTGTTGTTGGAAAACAACTTCATCAGGCGGTCATCTGCACATAAAAGTTGTTTCCATGCCAGTTTTTCGTATAGCAAACCAATGTTTCCAAGTAGCTCCTGCTCATTGTCGCAGAAAATGAACTTACCACCTAAACCGATAAACGTTTCAGCAAACACTTCTTCATGCGACATTGCAGACCGCGCATATACATTGCTGTGGTCTTTCTCCGCTTCCGGAAAAGGCATAGGCAACTGCTCTTCGCCAAGGCTTTTTCGTATCCGGGACAATATGTTTTCCCGCGCTTTAGATGTTTTGAATGTTTGCATACCGAATAAACCAAATTAAAAAGTGTGGATGCCGAAGCAACACACACTTTTGAGTTTCAATTTTAATGCACTTTCTGGGTGTTTACACCGGTTTTATTCTCTGCTGATGGATCAGGAATTAGGTGTCACAGTACTTTCTGGTATCAATTCACCATCTTCGTCTATATACCCATTGTCCTCATAAGTTCGTTTGCCGAGCAAGCGTTCCATATCGTCTTTGAACAAAACCTCCTTTTTCAGCAATTCCTCGGCTATCACCTTCACAGAATCAATCTTTTCATTCAGCAGGTTCTTTACCCGGTTGTAAGCCTGTTCCACAAGTTTACGAACCTCATCATCAATCATCTTACCTGTCTCTTCTGAATAAGGTTTTGAAAAACTGTTTTCATTCTGCGGATCGTAAAAAGATATGTTGCCGATTGCGCTATTCATACCATACATTGATACCATAGCATAAGCCATACGTGTGACATGCTGCAGATCGCTCAATGCGCCGGTAGATATCTTGCCAAAAACCAGTTCTTCAACCGCTCTGCCTCCCAACGACATACACATATCGTCGAGCAGGTGGTCTGTGGTGCGGATGTATACTTCTTTTGGAAGGTATTGGGCATATCCCAGAGCAGCAACGCCGCGTGGTACAATCGTTACTTTCACCAATGGATGCGCATGCTCCAGAAACCATCCTGATACTGCGTGACCCGCTTCATGATAAGCAATTATTCGCTTTTCTTCCGGCAGTATGATTTTGTTCTTTTTCTCGAGACCGCCTATCACACGATCGATGGCATCATTGAAGTCGCTCATGTCGACCTCGGCTTTCCCTTTACGGGCGGCTATAAGTGCAGCCTCGTTACAGATGTTTGCGATGTCGGCACCAGCAAATCCCGGAGTTTGTATAGCAAGCTTACGGATATTGAGGTCTTTTGAACGTTTGATAGGCTTAAGGTGCACATCAAATATCTTTTCACGACCCTTTACGTCGGGAATATCAATAGATATCTGACGATCGAAACGACCCGGGCGCAGCAACGCTGTGTCCAGCACGTCGGGGCGGTTTGTGGCTGCAAGTACAATAATACCGCTGTCGCCGCTAAAACCATCCATTTCTACCAGCATCTGATTGAGCGTATTTTCACGTTCATCATTGCTCATCATCATGTTTTTGCCACGGGCACGCCCTATCGCATCAATTTCGTCTATAAATACAATGCAAGGTGCTTTTTCACGGGCTTGTTTGAACACGTCGCGCACGCGGCTCGCTCCTACCCCAACAAATAGCTCTACAAAATCTGAACCCGACATAGAAAAGAACGGAACCTGCGCTTCGCCGGCCATTGCCTTTGCCAGCAATGTCTTACCGGTACCGGGAGGACCTACAAGCAAAGCGCCTTTTGGTATCTTTCCACCCAGAGCTGTGTATTTTTTCGGATTTTTAAGGAAATCAACGATTTCCATTACTTCTACCTTGGCTTCATCGAGTCCGGCAACATCATTAAAAGTAATATTGACACGGGTTCCTTTTTCAAACAACTGCGCTTTTGACTTCCCGATGTTGAAGATGCCACCAGCACCGCCGGCACCACCACCTGTTCCCATCTTACGGAACACGAGGAAATACATTGCCACCAGAAAAATGATAGGGAGCAGCAAAGTGTTAAGGAATGCATGGAGCATATCGCCCTGCTGATCATACATCACAGGCACACGATTGGGATCCGGGATATTTTTCTGAGCTTCAGCCAGATCTTTGTTGAACTGGTCTACGGTACCTATCTTAAATGTAAAAGCAGGTGTTTTTTCATTTCCGTTTGAAATGGTGGGCACCTTTCCCGGTGTAGGTGGTGGCACAGAACCCGGCTTAAGGTATACTTCAACATGCTCATTGTTGATTACAACGAGTTTGGTTACCTGGCTTTTATCGAGGTATTCTTTGAAGTCACGGAAACTACGCTCAGTGACGGAATTGCCAAAGTTGCCACCATAGAACTGAGCACCCAATATCGCAACGAGAATAAGACCGTAGATCCAGTATATATTGAACTTAGGGCCTTTGCGCGGACTGTTTACCGGACCATCATTTCCCGGCCTCATGTCGCCGGGTGGAGTATTCTGTTTATTATCTTCCATTTTGCCTGTTAATCGTAGTATAATAATGGGTAAGTAATTCTTGCTTTATAAATCAATGTTCACTTCTCGGAGCGTCTTCCCAAAGACTTTCAAGATTGTAGAACTTTCTTTGCTCTGTCTGAAAAATGTGCACAACGATGTTGACATAATCAACCAAAGTCCAGGAATCACCATATTCTGTATGGTATGGTTTTTCTCCACATTCTTTCTGTACTTCGTCAATCAGGTTTTCTGCAATAGCCTTGAGTTGTATATGGGATTGTGCCTCGCATAAAACAAAATAGTCTGCAACTGCCTCATCAATTTTTTTCAGGTCGAGTGAAACGATCTGCTCACCTTTTTTGTCGCGAATAGCGTTGATAATGGTCTTAAATAGTTTGCTGTTTTTCGTAAGGCGAGTCGGGGATTTTTTACGTTCCTGCAAAGCCGATATTACTTTCTCCAAATTTGTGTCTTAGTTTTGTTGAATAATGGACGGTAATTATTTTACCAAAATTATAAATCTTTTCGCACTTAACCACATGCCAGATCCTGATTTCGGTATAATAGAACTCGATTATACAGACAGTACCAATAACTATGCCATGCAGCTTATCAATGACGATAAGGCGTATCCGGGGCTTACAGTTATTGCCAGGAGCCAGACAAATGGAAAGGGTCAGCGCGGCAAAAACTGGTTGGATGAGCCGGGCAACAGCCTGCTTATGAGCATTATTACCTCACCAAAGCAGGCAATCTGGGAACAATTTGCTTTTAGTGCGTCTGTAGCAGTGGCAATTGCCAATGTTTTGCAAAAATTGATGCCAAAGACGTCTGTCAAAATTAAATGGCCCAATGACATCATCATCAATGACAAAAAGGCAGGGGGCATACTCATTGAGAATATCCTCCATGGCAGTCGATGGACATATAGCATCATAGGGTTGGGACTGAATGTCAGGCATGATGCGTTACCTATGCTCCCCAATGGCATTTCGCTGAAGATGGCGTGTGGTAAGGAGACCGATATGCACTTGTTGCGCAATGAGCTACGTGATCAGGTAATGAATACAGTGCTTTTCCCAATGTCGTCGGCCCTCATAATGCAAGAATACAACGCGCTGTTGTACAAAAAAGGAATGTACCAGAAGTTCAGTGATTTTAACGGAACATGGTTTGCCGAAATTCTTCACACCCGAACAGATGGTGCCATAGAGGTGTTATTAGAAAACGGAAATACTGTTTTTTACCACCATGGACAGGTGAAATGGGAATGGGAATAGAAAAACTGGACTTTTTACTGCCACTGCAAAAGGGACAATGCTATTTTTTGCTGACCACCACAAAAGCCAACAAAGCCATAGGAACATATAAAAGTACACTCACGGCTGTAAACCACATAGGCTGTCCGGGCATACTGGCTGCCATATATAGGCTGCCTACGGCCAGAATAATCCCGGTAATTATCGAAGGAACTCGGGATTGCCTCCCTGCGACAAATGATGAAACCATGCCAGCCAAAAATGCGCAAATCGCAAGATTGCCGATCAAAAGCAGGAACGCCTGGGCCGGTAGACCATGATTGTACGCCTCCAGGGTGTCTTTATTGATTACCCCGGCAGGCAAAGGATAAGCCATCCTGATTGCCTTTTCCCCGAAGACCTGCAGTATCATTCCAGACATAGTTCCTGAAACAACCGGTAGAATAAATTGACTCGCTTTCATAAGATACGCAGTACGATAAAGTTATGAATTGTTGTTCAAAATCCCGTGCAGGCTTCTTACCAATCCTGGCTCTGCCCTACCCTTTGTATTCTCCCCAAATATCCCGAAGGGTGTCTGCTATCTCTCCCAGTGTACACATGTTCTCTACAGCTTCTATCACAACCGGCATCAAGTTATCTGCAGACAATGCGGCTGCTTTGATCGCAGCGAGACATGCGGTTGCTTTTTCGTTGTTTCTTTGAGCTCTGAGTCGCGCCAGTTTTTCGGTCTGAACGATACGTATAGAATCGTCGATCTTAAAGCCGGGAGGTTTGCTCATTTCCTCGGAGGTAAATTTATTAACACCAACAATAACCTTACTGCCATCTTCAATGGCCTTATTGTAGGCGTATGCTGACCTTGCGATCTCGTCTTGCATAAAGTGCTGCTCTATCGCTTTTACAGACCCACCCATTGCATCTATTTTGCCGATGAGTTTCCATGCAGCTGCTTCTACTTCGTTTGTCAATGATTCAACATAATAAGATCCAGCCAGCGGGTCGGCAGTATCGGTGGCTCCGCTTTCAAACGCCAGAATTTGTTGTGTACGCAATGCTATTGACGCGGCCTCCTCGGTAGGTAGTGACAATGCCTCATCATATCCATTGGTGTGTAGCGACTGCGTGCCACCCAATACAGCTGCAAGCCCCTGCAATGCCACCCGTACTATATTGTTTTTGGGTTGCTGGGCAGTAAGTGTACTGCCTCCTGTCTGCGTGTGAAAGCGCAGCATCTGTGCACGAGGATCTGTTGCTCCGAGTTCCTGAGTGATCCTGGCCCACATACGTCGCGCAGCTCTGAATTTCGCTACCTCTTCAAACAGATTGTTGTGTGCATTGAAAAAGAAAGAAAGTCGTTGTGCAAATACATTGATATCCAACCCCTTATCAATGGCTGCCTGTAAATAGGCTTTGCCATTGGCAAGTGTAAATGCCAGCTCCTGTACTGCATTTGAACCTGCCTCCCTGATATGGTATCCCGATATGGATATGGTATTCCATTTTGGCACTTCTTTACTGCAGTATTCAAAGATATCCGTTATAATACGCATGGATTGCGTAGGCGGATATATGTAGGTA
The DNA here is from genome assembly GCA_903824665.1 of uncultured Bacteroidota bacterium. Lineage (GTDB taxonomy): Bacteria > Bacteroidota > Bacteroidia > Chitinophagales > Chitinophagaceae > Nemorincola. Next base: position 132,855 of record CAIJXT010000025.1, read on the forward strand.
CCCCGGGCAGCATACTCTTTCAGTATATCATTTTGAATTGTTCCGGAGATCTTGCGAATGTCTGCCCCCTGCTTGCGTGCCAGCGCTATGTAAAACGCGAGCAGGATAAAACCGGTTGAGTTGATGGTCATTGAAGTGGTGATATCTGACAACCTGATACCATCAAACAACTCTTCCATGTCCAGTATAGAATCTATAGCTACACCAACTTTTCCTACTTCGCCTTCTGCCATCGGATGATCAGAGTCGTAGCCGATTTGTGTTGGCAGATCAAATGCAACTGACAGTCCATTTACGCCCTGCCCCAATAGAAAATGATATCGTTTGTTGGATTCCTGCGCTGTACTGAAACCTGCATACTGGCGCATGGTCCACAAACGGTCGCGATACATTGAAGCATGGACGCCTCTGGTAAACGGGTAATGCCCGGGCATTTCATTCATTTGTACAGGCTCGCAATACACCTGTTTTATCTCTATCCCCGAATCGGTTTTGATTGTTTTACTGTTTTCCATTTTAAGAAGAAGTACACACCCATGCTGTTTGCACAGGCAGCTGGTTGTAGTGATAAATATGCAACTTGAATCTAATGCCGTGAAATTGTTTTCGGCACCCGATCAGGGCGTAAATATACAACCGGAAAAGGATGTAACGAATTTCGGAGATCAATATCCTGCATTAACCACTTGAGTGGCTGTAATGCCTGTCTGAGGTACATGGGTTACGCCCGACATTCCCAGCATGTGCCGCTGCTCGATGGTGTTTATTGCCGCTTTGCGCTCGAGATGTTGCCCAACAATTACTTTGATGTCTTTACCGGCATGGTGGAGTAAATCGTTTTTCAGACGCATTTCGCGCGCCAGTCGCCCGATCAGAAAGACGCATAGAACACAAACAGCTGCCAGGCCATAGATAGCGGCTATTAGCAGTGTAAGATTGGGGGCGCCAATTTTCGCACGGAGCTCCGGATTGTAGAACGTTTTATTGAGAATATTGAATGGATATATTAGGTGCATGAGTGCCGTAAATGCTATTCCACCCAAACTAATGATGTAACAACTAAACTCGGTGATAATAAGTGTACCGCTGCTGAGCAGCCGTTGTGCTGCAGGTTTTCGAAACGAAGTGGCAAGGGGGTCCAGCATTTCAAGCTGTTCGGTGATCATTATCCTTTCTTCTCTGAATTCTGCCAACAGATCATCCTTCAAGGTGGTTAATGACATGGATTAACTTTGTTTCATACAAAAATAACAGTGTGGTAATATTTGGCATGTTTTAAGTATCCACATAGTGTTAGTAAACCCATCGGGACTGCCGAAAATAGAAACAGCTAAGTCATTGTGCATCATATGCAGTAGCTTTGTGCAACTTCATTAGCCAACGCTCCCCTGATGCCTTCTATTCTTGATTATTTTTTTCCCTCTACCCAAACCATTCCTTCCACCATTTACGACTTCCGGGTACCGTCTATTAGTGGCGGAGTAATCGATTTTGCATCGTTCCGTGGAAAAAAGATCATGATTGTCAATACAGCTTCTTTGTGCGGCTTCACCCCTCAATACAAGGAATTGGAAGCGCTTTATAAACAGCACATTGATAAATTGGTCATTGTCGGTTTTCCGTCGAACAGTTTCCTGTTTCAGGATCCCGGCTCCAACGAAAAGATTGCTGCTTTCTGTACAACTACCTATGGCGTCACCTTCCCCATGGCCGCCAAAGTGCCAGTAAAAGGATTCCGCAAGGCTCCGATATACCAGTGGCTTACCAGGAAAAAGTACAACGGATTTTCAGACAACACAGTCAGGTGGAATTTTCAGAAGTACCTTATCGATGAACAGGGTAAGCTGACACATGTTTTTTCGCACAAGATGTCGCCACTTGATAAGGAAATCGTAACAGCAATTGTATCCTAACCCGAACTGCTATTAAGCCAGCTCTATAACTGTGATCTCGGGCAGCACACCCAGTCGGCCGGGATATCCAAGAAATCCAAATCCCCTGTTGACATACAGCGACTGGCCATCCTGGCGGTAAATACCAGCCCACTCGTTGTACACATACTGTACAGGGCTCCATTTGAACCATTTGCTGTCGACCCCGAACTGCATTCCATGGGTGTGACCACTAAGGGTCAGATCTACTTCTTTATATTTCTTAGTTACCTCCTCGCGCCAGTGCGAGGGGTCGTGCGATAAAAGTATCTTGAATGGTACGTTTTTCTCCGCAAGACCTTCCCAAGCCAGATTCATGTCGCCATACTTGGGGAAATTTGCTTTTGCACTCCAGTTTTCGATGCCGAGCAATGCAATTTTCTCACCTTCCCGCTCCAGTATTATATGTTCATTCATCAGCAACCGCCACCCAACTTCAGCATGTATTTTCTTCAGAGTTTCCAGATTATCTGCCTTCGCCTGACGCGATGGCCATTCTACATAATCGCCATAGTCATGGTTGCCCAAAGTAGAATACACTCCCATTGGTGCCTTGAGGCGCGAGAATAGTTCTTTGTATTTTTCGTCTACCTCGTTAGCCTTGTTATTTACCAGATCGCCAGTAAACAATATAATATCTGCTTCCTGATGCATGATGCGCTCAATACCGTGCGCCACAGCCTTATGATCATCAAAACTTCCGGTATGAATGTCAGATATCTGAACGATACGCAAGCCTTTGAATGCTTTGGGCAAATTGTCGAAACTGAGTTTCATCTTTCGCACCCTGTACTTGTACCGGTTTGTAATGCCGGCAGTAAAGCCCACCAGTGATATTCCACCCAGTACTAATGCTGCCTGTTTCATAAACACAGACCTGTCTATTACGGTGCCGGTGTCGGCAGAGGGTGAATTTTTGTAGGCCATTGAGTAGATCAGCCAGGTAATGAGGCGCCTGATATCATCTACCAGCATTACCAACAGTATGAGGATCTTACCCACGACAAAGCCAAGTACAAAAGCTACATACAGATTGCGCACCAGGTGGGGCATAGCAGCCCAGTTGACCGTACGGAAAAATATGAGGCCAAGCCAGCTAATAGCTGTGAGCGAAAGATAAAGGCCTGTGAGCGACGTACGCCATACAGGCTGCAAATTGCGTACGGATGAGCGAACAACCAGGAAACTATAGTATTCGGCAAGGCCAATGATACTGAGGATAATGAAGAAACGTAATTTCATTAGAAATGTGAATTCAGACTGATTTGAAGTGGCAAAGTTGGGGAATTAAAACTGAATAAATTCGTCTATCTGCAGATTGATCTGTTTAGCAGTTTCGGGCTTCAGCAAGCCATTCTCCCTGCTGACTTCTTCACTGATCTTAGAAAGCAGCATTTTGTTGTATAGCACATGTACTTTCATGTAGTGCAGAATGGCAGTCATATGCTCCAGCCCGCGGAGATTGCCCGCCCTGCCATCAGATATCCCCACCAGTGCAGCCTTCTTGTACCACCAGCATTTCTTGATGTCGCTGTTGTCGATCATCATTTTCAATACCCCGGGAAAACTGGCATTGTATTCGGGCATTATGAACAGAAATTTTTGCGCGGGAATCAGATACTGTTGTTCCAGATCCAGCATAGACGCACCCCGCTCCCAAACCTGTTTATTCTCCAGAGAAAGTAATTGAACGTCGGTGCCGGTTGCTTGAATCAAATCATAATAAACCTGCGCCACACGTATTGTCATGCTGTCTGCGCGGTTTGTACCCGCAATTATTGTAATCATGCACGGTTTCTATTAGCGACAACAAAGGTGGGTACTATTTGTGGTAAACGGAACAACCGGAGCGCACTTTTGGCATGATTATAACTATCTGCATATAGTGAAATACAATTGCCACCCCAACCCTACCAGGTCAACCCAACTCACAAATGACTGGTAACACCACCGCTCTTTACATAAATAATCAGCCACTTTATCCGGTGGCTGATTATTTATCAATAGGACTAATAATTATACTTACTCAATTACATATACATCCTCACCATCCTGCTTCATCCGGTAGCGCTCACGGGCATACTGTTCAAGCCGGTGTGGATCATTGAGGTTGCCATTTGCATCGGTGATGAGTGCTTTTTTCTCGGTGTTCATTTTTTTGATCTCGTCTTTGAGATATCCGATATTGTCTTTTACAGTATTGAGCTCCTTCTGGCGCTGCTGCAGCGACATCCAGTCGTTCTGATCAAAGTACATGACCCACGCCACAAAGCATACAGCTACTATAAAGTATTTGTTAGTAATGACTTTTGTGACTTTTTTCATACCGGAAAATTAAGCATATCAGAACTTACTCCTTGAAAGACTTATCAACATATTCACATTGCGATACTGATTATTTGCCAAACTTCAGCAACTTGCCGGGGTAAAAGGCATTTTCTTTCAGTTCTTCTTCAATGCGCAGGAGCTGGTTGTACTTAGCCATACGGTCGCTGCGACTTGCAGATCCGGTTTTGATCTGGCCACAGTTGAGTGCCACAGCCAGGTCTGCTATTGTGTTATCTTCAGTTTCGCCGCTGCGGTGGCTCATAATTGTATTGTACCGGTTATGCTGCGCCATTGTAACAGCATCTATTGTTTCACTAAGGGTGCCTATCTGGTTCACTTTTACCAGCAGCGCATTTGCTGTAGCTTCTTTTATACCTCTTTCGAGACGGGTTACGTTGGTTACAAACAGGTCATCACCTACCAGCTGTACTTTGTCGCCCAGTGCTTCTGTGAGTTTTTTCCAACCTTTCCAATCGTCTTCGGCCATGCCGTCTTCTATGCTGATGATGGGGTATTTTTTGCACCATTTCACCCAATATTCCACGAGCTCGTCGCTGCTCATTTTTTTACCATCGCTTTTGTGGAAGTGGTATTTTTTGTCTTTTTCATTCCACAACTCACTGTTGGCTGCATCCATTGCAATACCCACCTGCAGACCCGGCTTGTAGCCAGCTTTTTCTATGGCTTTCAATACGGTTTCAATGGCCTCTTCATTGCTCTGAATGTTTGGAGCAAAGCCACCCTCATCGCCCACATTGGTGCTGTATCCTTTTTCCTTCAGTACGTTTTTGAGTGCGTGAAAGATCTCAACACCCCACCTCAGCCCTTCGCTGAATGTAGCAGCACCTACGGGCATTACCATAAACTCCTGAAAATCGATCTTATTGTCGGCATGTGCACCGCCATTCAGAATGTTCATCATCGGCACAGGCAGTGTGCGGGCGTTTGCGCCACCAATGTACCTGTATAGTGACAGGCCAGATACCTGAGCAGCAGCCTTGGCAGCCGCCAGACTTACAGCAAGTATAGCGTTGGCACCCAACTTAGCTTTATTGGAAGTGCCGTCTATGTCTATCATCATCTTGTCGATGCCGCGCTGGTCGGTTACATCAAAACCATATAACTCTTCGGCTATGATGTCGTTCACATTGCTTACGGCTTTCAGCACACCTTTGCCCAGGTATTTCTTCTTATCGCCATCGCGCAATTCTACCGCTTCGTGTTTGCCGGTACTGGCTCCACTTGGAACTGCTGCGCGGCCCATATTGCCTTCGCTGGTGTATACGTCTGCTTCTACCGTCGGATTACCCCTGCTATCTAATACCTGCCGGGCTACAATGTCTGTGATGAAACTCATGTGTATGATTTTTTGTGGTTTGTAATGCAAAAATATGGGTTAAAGACTAAACTATGTACAGCCAACTTACAAACTATCTGCGGCGAATGGTTAAGAATTTTCAAAAAAGACAATTCGCTGACGGCAATCACCGCCGCTGAAAGCTATTGTAAGGGCTAATACCTTAACTTTGCGCCCAATAATCGGGGCACCTGCAAATTATCTGTTACAGAAAATGAAAAAAACTCAAATTGTATTATTGGTACTGATCATGGTGGCAATAGCTGTGCTGATCAGTGTGTTTGGTGACTTCAGTTCGTATGAGACATTTGCCTCAGCTGCTAAAGAACCGAAAAAGAGCTACTATATTATAGGCACCCTCGACACTACTCAGGGCATGCAATACGATCCGAGGGTAGATGCCAACCACTTTACCTTTTTTGCTAAGGACAAAGCCGGCAGCAAGAATAAAGTGATTTTCAATGGTGAAAAGCCACGTGATATTGAAAAGTCAGAACAGATTGTAATGATGGGCTATATGGATGGAGACACTTTTCACTGTTCCAAAATACAGATGAAATGTCCGTCGAAATACAAAAAAGACCAGATTGCGGTAGGGAATCAGGGGTAAGGGGGGAGATAGTCGTTAGTAGATAGTCGTTAGTCGTTAGTAGATTGTAGATAGGTGATTAGAGTATTTGACAAAGGCATAGGGAAGCGATGTAAACAGGCTTGACAAATAGGGATCACGTAAACACCATAATATAACTAGCATTCTGCGCCTGACTGATATTTTGAACTTTGGACCAACGACTTTTGACACTAAACTGTATACTAACGAATAACGGCTTTATACTTTCGACTAACTACTAACTACTATCTACTAACGACTTTCGACTAACTACTTATAAAACATGAGCGCAACACAATTCACAGGAGAGCATTTGTGGCCCGGGCAACTGGGTCATTTTTTTGTTATTGTTTCTTTTGTGGCTGCGCTGGTCAGCATGTACAGCTATTTTAATGCGGTACGGCACGAAAACGATCCGGCATTGGGGCGCACGTGGCTGCTGCTGGGTCGGGGCGGTTTTATGCTCCATACCTTTTCGGTGATCAGCATATTCTTTGCGCTGTTTTATATTATCACCAATCACCTGTTTGAGTACCATTACGCCTGGGAGCATTCTTCCTACGATATGCCATCGGAGTACCTGCTGTCGTGTTTCTGGGAGGGTCAGCAGGGTAGTTTTATGCTGTGGACCTTCTGGCATGCGGTGCTGGGCCTTATCGTTATAAAGACTGCCGGCAAGCTAGAGACCCGCACGATGGCTGTTGTAGCACTTGTGCAGGTGATACTGACCACTATGATACTGGGCATCTATCTGGGGCCCGATATCAAGATAGGCAGTACACCTTTCCTGCTGCTGCGCCATGCTATGCAGAATGCACCCATCTTCGCTATGCCCAACTATATGGACTTTGTGAAGGACGGCAATGGGCTTAATGTGCTGCTGCAGAACTACTGGATGGTGATACATCCCCCTATCCTGTTTCTGGGCTTTGCGCTTACTCTTATCCCATTTGCCTATTGTATAGCTGCCCTATGGAAGGGCGATTACCAGAGTTTCATTAAACCCACACTGGCATGGTCGCTGGCATGTGGTGCGGTACTGGGTACCGGTATCATGATGGGCGGCGCGTGGGCTTATGAGTCGCTCAACTTTGGTGGCTACTGGGCCTGGGACCCGGTAGAGAATGCATCGCTGGTGCCCTGGATCACCCTGATTGCGGGCATGCACACCTTGCTGGTTTTCCGCAGTACCCGTCGTGCAGTCATCATTACCATGGTGCTATTGCTGCTCACCCATCTGCTGGTGTGGTACTCTACCTTCCTCACCCGTACCGGTATACTGGGCAAGACATCGGTACACGCCTTTACCGGTGACGGCACTGCACTTACCTACCATCTGCTGGCGGTGATAGGTCTGCTGCTGGCGCTGAGCATTGCGGCGCTTGCCATCCGGTGGAAGGGTCTGCCACGAATCAAAACAGAAGAAGCTACCCTATCTCGGGAGTTCTGGATGTTTATAGGTGCAGTAATACTGTTTCTTGCATCGGTGCAGATCAGCGTTACTACTTCTATACCTGTATGGGCGCCGCTGGCCAAGTGGATATCCGGTAAGGATTTTGCACCACCTACCGACCCTATAACCCACTACAACAACATTCAGGTATGGGTGGCCATCATTGTAGGACTGCTGGCGGCAACCGTGCTCTTTATGAAGTACAAGGACACCAATGGCAAAAAACTGGCAAAAAACCTGGGTGGTACTGCGATTGTGGCACTGGTCCTTACCGGCCTTATAGCCTGGGGACAGGATATAAAGACCTGGCAGTACGACGTGATGCTGTTCTCTGCCTGCTATGGTATCGTTGCTACTATATATTATGGTATAACGGTACAAAAACTCAAATTCAGCAAGCTGGGACCATCGGTAGCGCACCTGGGTTTTGCGGCGGTGATGCTGGGCATATTGCTTTCGGCATACAACAAACATGCTATCTCGCTCAATACAACCGGTATTCCCTTCAACTTCAAGAAGAACACTGACCACGAAACCATGATGGAGAACCGCGAAAATGTGATTATGTTTCGTGGGGTGCCGGTGGCTATGGGCGACTACTTTGCTACCTATATAGGCGACAGCGATGTGGCCGGCAAGGACAAACGCATCTACTACCGAGTAGCCTTTGAGCGCAAAGACACTGCCACCAACACCATACTGGAGCGCTTTATGCTCTATCCCGACGCATTCATCAACCCCAAGGGGCAGCAGGGACTGAGTGCCAACCCATCGACCAAGCACTACTGGGATCGTGACATATTTACCTATATCAACAGTGCTACCGACAAAAGCAAGACCGACACCAGTACTTATCGCAGCCATATAGTGCAGCAGGCTGGCGACTCTATATACCTGGCCAATGGCTTTATGATCTTTAACGGCTTCAGCAACCAGGTGAATGACCGCAGGTACCAACCTAAGGAAGGTGATCTGGCGGTGAAAGCATTGTTGTCGGTTTACGACAAGTTTGGTGTCAAAAAAGACATTGCCCCTATTTACATTCTCCGCGACAAGCAGTACATCATGCAAGTAGACGATACTGTTACCGATATGGGCTTGTACGCCCGTTTTGGTGCATTGAATGTACACTCGAAAGACTCTGCGTCTGTAGACATTCAGGTACGCCAAACTGACCCGATGGACGACTTTATAGTACTGAAGGCACTTGTTTTCCCCTATATCAATGTACTATGGCTGGGCATCGTTATCATGGTATTTGGGTTCTTTATAAGCCTGGGTGATGCCGTAAGCCGCAAGGTAGCCGGTAGCCAGGTGTCTTAATCAGGATCATTGCATTTTTTACTCCTGCCTGGTAAGTGATTGCCGGATAGCCACAAACCGATAAAGACCATTTTTGCGCACTTTGGTGTGCAAATTTTGTTTTTGTGCAATTCTGACTTAAACTATTGGATATCAATTGTATATCCATTCTGTTATCATCTATTTTTGCGCACTTTTTGCGCAGTTGCTTCCCACTACTCCCCTGCTTTTCTACCATATAAACTACAATTTGGGCGGTAATGTATCGAAATATCAATCATGCAGGATTTCATTTAAGAATTACACCATTTTCTGCTAGCTGACGTTTACCCAGGTGGGTTGCGGCAAGATATGCGGTAATGCGCTGGGCTAAAGTGGGCAATTCTGGTTTTTGCGCACTTTTATTTACATTTTCTGTTGGTGCGCAATTGTTGTGTTAAATATTGATATTCAAGACGTTACAAAATACATTTTATTCTATTATTGCGCACTTTTTGCGCACTTGCTGCCATGGAGAATAAATGCAATATCTGGAACTACAACCTACAGATACATGCCACAAAAACCGAGCCAAAAATGAACGCTTTGGTGAAATGTAGGAGCATTAGTGGAATTGAGTGGTATAGTGGTAGGACGAAGCATGACGCGTGGATTGTATTATACTCTCATTTGGCGAGATTGCCAGGCTGCGCGGCTACAGCACACAGCGCGGGGGCGCAGCTCGCAATGACCCTCATTATTTGTTTTATGTGGTGTAATAGGGGTGGTGGATGCTCAGACCGGCAGGAATGTGGGTTGCAACCATTAAAAACAAATTTCTATTTTATTGAAACATTTTTGTTTTAGCTTTATACAACGCAAAGGTACCATAAACCTAATAATGACCAAGCTATTAATCGGCAAACTACACAAGTTGGTATCGCTAGTGAAAAACACTGGCAGGTATTCAGACACTAGTGGAAAACACTAGTGCCAATTGGTGCCTTTGAGCTGTAAATATTTTTGTTACGATCAATTTAGGTGCTGGGAACGATATATTAGCAAATGTTTATTATTTTTATAGAAATTTTTATTCTGCGTTAAAATTGGCACAAGAATTTATTAGAGCTGCTGAGGAAATTCTACGCGAACACGGCGAACCCTTGCTGGTAAAGGATATTTATCACCTTGCTCTTGTGGGACAACTTTTAAAATCTGCCGGTAAAACTCCCGTTAACACTCTTAGGGCAAGATTATCCGAACACATTAGATTTGAAAAGGATGCTTCACTTTTCAAACGAATTGGACCAAACAAATTTGCCCTTAGAGAGTGGGATAAGTTCAAAGAATACCAAGCCCACCCTATTGTTAAGAACAAAAGCAAAGAAATTGTTGTTTGTATCGGTCAAGATTTAGTTGACAAACACGGTCGTTTTTTTGGATTTTCAACTCGGTTTCAGCCATATTTAAAAGACTTGGAAAACCCAGCTAATAGATTGCTAATTAATCGAGGAGAAGCAAAAAGCAGGCATGATATTAAGCAACTTGTGTCTTATGTACTTATCAGAGATACGGAAGGAAAGATATTGTCTTTTGTCAGAGGAAGTTATGGTCAAAAGGAAAGCTTATTGTTGGGAGTTCTGTGTATTGGCTTTGGAGGACATGTTAATAACAACGACATTGATTTATTCACTAAGGATGCAGGCGTTTCAAATTCTGCCCGCCGTGAAATATATGAAGAGATAAAGGGTCTAAAAATAGAGAATTTAGCATGTGTTGGGGTCATTAACGACGACTCCTCACCATTGGGGTTGAATCATTTTGCATTTGTTTACGAGGCAAAATTACCCAAAGGCTTTCCCATAGAGAATATACAAAAGGAAAAGGCGATTAGCAAAGTAAGACTTTTAGAGTCGTACGAAGTTTGGGAGAAATTTCATGAAATGGAATTTTGGTCACAATTACTCATGAAAAAATTCATTCCCAAGCCGAGCAATTACACTCCAGTATTTGTAAAAGATAAGACGAAACGACATTACGGTGCACCATTAGCAATAGTAGGTGAAGTCGGTTGTGGAAAATCAGAAGCTGCTAAATTTATGGCAAACAGATATAGCATGCCAATCGTTTCTACCAGGCAATGTGTAGCTAAACTTATCAGGGAAAAAGATTTTGGCGTTGGGGATCGACAAAAGTTTCAAATGAAATCACTTAAGTTTATTTCAAAACCTGATGGAATAAAGAAACTCGCAGAAAAAATCATAAAAGAAGTTCAACGTTATAAAACGCCTAATGTTATTATTGATGGAATAAGAAATGTAGAAACATACAACCATCTTAAAAATGAACTACCTGATTTGAATCTGATGTATATAGATGTACCACGCGATACCGCATTGGGGCTTTTCACAAATCGAAGTAGATATCGTGATGTTAGCATAAACGAATTTAGGAATGCACGTGATCATCAGGTGGAAAAAGAAATAATACTTTTTAAGACAAGAGCAGATATATATCTTTTCAACGGTGGTACTTTGGGCGACTTAACAAAAACAATAAAAAAATGGTGGGATGAAGAAAAATAAACATAAATATCAAGAAGAGTATGAAAACACAGCCGGGCTATTTTGGGATAACAAGCCAGCAAAGTATGTTCGTTTATTTACAGAAGAAGTTCAAAGTAATTTGTCGAACTGGAAAATTTTAGATCTTGGTGCTGGAGAGGGCAAAAATGCCGTATTCTTGGCAGGGTTAGGTGGGAAGATAACAGCCGTAGACCTATCTGCAGTGGCCTTGTCAAAATTTCATTTGCAACCTAATTACAATAGGGATAAGAACAATATAAATATTGTAAATTGCAATGTTTTAGGCGTTGCATTTGACGAGTTGAGCTTTGACCTAATTGTTGCTTATGGAATACTTCATTGCCTTTCGAATAAAGAGGAAATAAAGCAATTCGTTCGGCAGTTAAAAAAATGGGGTAAAATTGGAAGTTACTTTATCGGAGCGACATTTACTGACGCTATTCCACCGCCAGATATTCAAGAATATTTGGACTTTGAAGCATTTCTTTCAACCGGAGAGTTCGAAGAGCTATTTGGTGATTGGAGCATTATTTATAGTGAAGATGCCATAATAACCGAAAGCCACCCGACATCGGGACTATCTCATCAGCATTCAATAACGAGACTTATAGCGAAAAAGATATGACAATTCCGCACGCTGAAGAAATTCAAAAAGCAAATCTGGAAGGCCGGTTAATTCCATTTGTAGGATCTGGTTTTTCCAAACCACTCGGTTTGCCGGACTGGCGGGGACTTATCGCTCAGGTTGCCGAGAAAGTTGGGTATGAGTCCGACCTTTTTTTTCTACATGGAAGCTACCCTCAACTTTTAGAATATCTCAGCAGATATCACCAATTTGAGTGGAATGCATTTGTTCACAATATGACCGTGATATTCGATTCAGAAGAGGCCGTTCAGAAACGGAAGAAATCACTTTCACACATTGCGTTAACGCAGTTGAATGTTAAAACAATTTACACAACAAATTACGATACTCATATCGAGAGTTGTTTGAGAGATAGTGGCAAATGTGTCCGAGAGTATGCGAGTTTAGCAGACTTTGTTCGAGCTGACGACAAATTAACCGAATGTGAGGTTATCAAATTTCACGGAACATTAGTTGACCCTTCAACCCTTGTCTTAACTGAAAGTCAGTATTTTGACAGGATGTCATTAGAAGAGGCAGTTGATCAACGCTTGAGATCTGATTTGTTGAGTAACAGTTTCCTCTTTATGGGATACAGTTTCAACGACACCAATATTAGGTATATCTGGTATAAAATAAATAAACTGAAAAGTCTGCAAAATAAGGCTTCGGAATTTACTTTAAGACCTTCATATTTTGTCACGTTTGGTAATGAGCCTATACAATCGGAACTTCTGAAAAAATGGGATATAGTCACGATCAATCTTGACCCAATAGACCCGACCAATAGTCTTGCTGACTTTCTAAATCAAATAAAATGACACAACTTTATTTTAACACTGTCAATAGACATAAAATGGCGGAAATATCTACTATCTTTTCCGACGTTGATGTAGAAATAAAATTTTTGGAACATAATATTCAAGAAGTTTTGTCGCATAATCTGGAAACTGTAATTAAATCAAAAGCTGAAGAGGCATATAAAGCATGCAGAGTACCTGTGATTGTAGAACATGGTGCATTGTGTATCGAGTACCTTAACAATTTCCCTGGAGCCTTATCTAAGCCTATGTGGGACTTAATGGACGCAAAAATCTGCAAACTAATTCCATATGGAGAAACAAGAGCTGCATCAGTATATTCTGGCGTTTGTTATTGTGACGGTAAAGTTAGAAAGTCCTTCATTGAAAAAACAGAAGGAACGATAGCCATTGAAGGTAGAGGGACCTTTGGCTTTCAATTTGATCCAATTTTTATTCCAAATGGGGTCACATTAACTTATGCTGAAATGGCACTTGATGAAAAACTAAAACACTCCCAGGCTGTAAAGGCATACAATATGCTTAAAAAAGAACTTAGACTGAGCAAAAAAAAGTAAAAGATTGGAAAAGAATAACACCCCAGAAATTAAGGAAACAAAAGCAAGGCCATTTTTACGATGGGCAGGAGGTAAAATGTGGTTATTCAAACATATAGATTTGCTTTTACCTAAAGCGGGATACAATAACTATCATGAACCATTTTTAGGTGGCGGAGCTATGTTTTTTTCCTTACGGCCGCCCCATAAAGTATTTCTATCTGACCTGAACAGTGATTTGATTGCTACTTATCAGACTTTAAAAGCAGAGCCGTTAGAAGTAATTAAAGAACTGAGAAAATATAAAAACGAAGAGGATTTTTACTATGAAATAAGAGATAAGAAGTATAGGAATTCCGCACGACTGGCAGCAAAGTTTATATTTCTAAATCAGACTTCCTTTAATGGCATCTACAGAGTAAATCTAAAGGGTAAATACAATGTGCCTTTTGGATATAGGACTAAGGAGTTTTTAGAAAAGGAAAATTTACTATCAGTGAGCAATGCATTGAAGTCTGCTATAATTTATAATGGTGATTTCGATTTGGCAAAGGACAATATCAAAAAGAAGGATCTTGTTTTTCTTGATCCGCCTTACACCGTTTCACATAATGATAATGGGTTCATAAAATATAATCAAAAATTATTTTCGTTAGATGATCAATACAGATTGAGCAAGTTAATCGATGCCGTTAAATCGAAAGAAGCATATTACATACTTACAAATGCGGCACATTCAATCATTGACGAAATTTTTGAAAAGGGAGACAGGAAATTGGAACTAAAACGAACGAATTTAGTCGGCGGTACAAATGCTCAAAGAGGTCACACAAAAGAATTTATTTTCACCAACATTGATTGCGCTGACAGCGGAGGGTTTTCCGCAGAAAAAGGGTGCAGACCGGTAGAAGACGACAAAATGCCTTTAGATTACTTCAATTCTGCCCGATATTAGCTATCAATTCAGGTAGAAACTGTTCCTTGATGTTCCATACTATCGCATAATCGATGCCCATGTAATCATGCACTATCCTGTTTCTAAATCCGCGTAGCCGATGCCAGTCAATAGCACTGTATAAATCTTTCACTTCTTCCGGCAATCGATTAGCAGCCTCTCCTATTATTTCAAAATTTCGAATTACGGCATCAATAGTTTTTTCGTCTTCAACGAATTCTTCAAAAGTTAAGCCTTGTGTGTAATTAATTATCTTTTTTGCACTAGTCAAAATATCTTCAACCAGTACTTCAGGCAATCTTTTAGACATATATGATTTCTGGTTGAATGCGTTGCATGTACGAAGGCTTAACGCCTGTCCTGGACACGAGATCAATTCTTCTATCGAACAGGTGCTCCAGTTCATTGGCAAGGTCAATAAATTCGATGCCAACGGGGCGGCTAAACGCTACAATTATGTCAATGTCGCTGTCGGCGGTAAAATCATTTCTGACCATAGAACCGAAAATGCCTATTTCGCTGACCGAATATTTTGATGCGAGCATAGGCTTTGCCTGAATCAGCTTATTTTTTATCGTAGCCAACAATTCCATAAGGTAAAGTTAGGATGTTTAGTTACTTCCCGATACAAAATTTAGAAAATATATAGTCGAGTTTATCCTCTGTAGTGACAACACCGGTGATCTCGCCAAGGTAGTGGAGGCAGCGGCGGATATCGAGAGAGAGGAGGTCGCCGGGCAGGTTGTTGTCCATGCCGGTCTTAATGTCTGTAAGCGATTTCAGCACCTCCTGCAGGGAAGCATAGTGGCGGGCATTGGTGATGATGGTGCCTTCGGTTTTTACCTGTCCGCCGGTGATCATGGTGTAGAGCGCGTCTTTCAGCGCCTGTATATTTTGTTTGTCGCGCGCAGATATGAGCAGCACATTGCTGCCCAGGTGTTTCAGATCGTCGGGCGGGGCGGCCAGGGTGGTTTCATCGGCCTTGTTGCCCACTGCCAGAAAGGTGGTGCCGCTGTTCCTGAATTCCTCCAGTTGCTGCAACAGGTCGGTGCGCTCGTAGTCGGAGGTGAGGTAGAGCGCCACATCAAAGAGGTACACCACCACATCGGCCTTGCTCATGGCATCGCGGCTGCGGGCTATACCCTGCCGCTCTATGAGATCGGTGGTATGCTCGCGTATGCCGGCAGTATCTATGAGCCTGAAGAGGATACCGTTGATATTTAGGGCCTCCTCTATGGTATCGCGCGTGGTGCCTGCTACCTCACTTACTATGGCCCGCTCCTCATTCAGCAAGGTGTTGAGCAGGGTGCTTTTACCGGCATTGGGTTTGCCGGCTATGGCCACGCTTACGCCGTTTTTGATGGCATTGCCCAGGCCAAAGGATTTGACCAGCTGCAGGGCGGCAGCGGTTATGCGTCCTATAAGCTCGTAAAACTGTGTGCGGTCGGCAAACTCTATGTCTTCCTCGCTGAAGTCGAGCTCGAGCTCTATAAGGGCGCTGAAGCGTATGAGCTGCTCCCGCATATCGGCAAGATCGTGGCTGAAACCTCCCCGCAGATTGTGCATAGCTGCCTTGTGGGCTGCGGCACTGTCGCTGGCTATGAGGTCGGCTACGGCCTCGGCCTGCGTGAGGTCGAGCTTGCCGGACAAGAATGCCCGCATAGTAAACTCGCCGGGCTTTGCCACCCTGGCGCCACCGGCAGTGCACAGGGCCAGCACCTGCTGCAACACATAGGCCGAGCCATGACAACTGATCTCTGTGATATCCTCGCCGGTATAGCTTTTGGGGCCCCGGTACAGGCTCACCACGACTTCATCTATGACGCGATCACCGCCCACGATCCTGCCAAAATGCAGTGTGTGCGACGGCTGCTGCGAGAGGTCTTTGCCCCTGAAGATAGCATTTGTAATAGCTATGGCATGGCTGCCGCTAAGGCGTATGATGCCTATGGCACCCTCGCCGGGTGGCGTGGCAATGGCTACTATGGTATCGCTGGTATGAAGCATTGTACGCAAAAATAGCTGCATTGGGTGAGGTAACCATAAAAGTTCTGTTGCAACAATAACCGGATGAAAAATCCGTTATAAAGAAAACACATATTTTATGAAAGGCATTTCTTTGGCGACGATCCTAATAGCCGCAGCAACATTTTCATCGTGCTCAAAAAAAGCCGGTACGGAGCCGCAGGCTGGTAATTCTAATAGTGGTCCCACAGCCCAGGTACAACAAGCCAAAGATGTTACCGACACATTTTCGGTAACTATTTACCACTCAGGGCATGAAACATTGTACAAAGCGGATACTCCCGCCTATATATTCGTGCGAAAATACGGAGTGGACAAGATGCACGTCACCAGCGACAAAGCTCTAAAGGCTGAGTACTATGGCCCAATAATTATCGACTACCGGCTGACTAAAAATGACAGTAACAAATATGATGTGAAGAATGAACGGTATATTAGATTCTCAAAAGACAGTATTTACTTCATCTGGTCTTATTTTGAGCCCATGAGCAAAGGTATCACCGGCGGCATTCACGATGCATATGGCAGGTTGTCGGGCAAAAGAATCAATAAGTAACGGACCTGTAGCATTTTGCATATCGCCAGGCCGAATTTACATCCGTTGCCTTATTTTTGGTATAAAAAAATGCGCGCAGTTATCCAGAGAGTATCATCGGCTAGTGTAACGATTGATGGTGTGGTTACATCAGCCATAGGCCATGGCTATATGATACTGCTGGGGATAGAACATGCCGACACGAACGAAGATGCCGAATGGCTGGCTGGCAAAATAGCCCAGCTGCGCATAATGCCTGACGAACAGGGCCTAATGAACAAAAGTGTGACTGATGTGGGTGGTGAACTGCTGGTGGTGAGCCAGTTCACACTGCATGCATCTTACAAAAAAGGCAACCGGCCATCGTTTATACGGGCAGCACGGCCAGAGCAGGCGATACCACTGTATACCTATTTTACAGATAGGCTAATGGAGATGACGGGAAAGGGGGTAAAAACAGGCACTTTCGGGGCAGATATGAAAGTAGCACTTGTAAATGATGGCCCGGTGACGATTGTAATGGACAGCCAAAACAGGGAATAAGACCGAAAGCTCCATACACCACCGACAAAGGGCGCGTGCATTATAACATTTCGTTGCCGCAAATTATTGTGGTTTTGCGTACCTTTCGCAAAACTTCTTTTTGATGAAAAGGCTGATGCTTTCTGTTGTTCTGGTACTACCTGTACTGATGGCTTTCGGGCAGAAAAAAAAGAAAGAAAACGAAACAACACCATTGCCACCACCACGTGTGTGGATAGCCAATATACCTACTTACAACACTACCCATGAGCTGTTGATGGCCAACACTACACTGATAACAGACTCTGTGGGCTGCAAGGTTTCGGGTTTTACGGTCTCTCTGACCGCGCCGGGGCAGCCATTTTACGGGCCGCTGTATGTAAACGGCAATGAAATGTCTGAAACACAAAAGGGCGTGATCAAAAAATGGGATTACCCCAAAGTGACCGTACACATACAGGACATACACCTGAACTGTCATGAAACAGATGCCACATCGCCGGCGCTGACCTACACCTACAATGATTAAAAACAGGTTGGGTAATGGGATGTGTAAAACGATACCAGATATGAGCAAAAGCGGGCGTGTGCTAAGGTTTGGGGCAATGGTCTGGGTAATGCTGGCAGCACTGCCCGGGATGGTCACAAAGGGATATGCACAAAAAAACACCCGCAAGCCACCTGTTATAACACTGGGCAGAATACTACCACCGGAGGTAAAAAACGGGAAACTGATACCCACCCTCACCAGCCGCCAGGAAATACAGAAGAATGCGCTGCTGCTGGCAGATGCTGTAAACTGCAGGGTGATAGCCTACAAGTTTACGATGATTGCACCGTCAATTCCGTTTTATGGCCCGGTATACGTAACCGGAGGAGAGCTTACCGACTCGCTGAAGCGCCAGATAAAACTTGTGAATGGACCAAATGTAAAAGTCTACATAGAGGACATAAAAATCAACTACCGTGGCGACACTATGGACGCCAACCCGGTAGTACTGATGTACGATAACTAAGGGCTGCTTTATTGGTCATTGATACCGGTATCGGCAAGCTTCAGCAGTTCCTTCACCCGCACGCCACGTTCTGTTTGCTCCAGTGTACAGCACTCGTTTCGGGGGTCGTGCTCGAAAAACAACAGCCATTTGTTGGCCACTGCCTCATTGAGCATCATGCGTTTTTCGGCAAGAGTATCGAGTGGGCGCATATCGTATGCCATCACCCAGGGCAATGACACATGGGCAGCACTGGGAAACAGGTCGGCACAGAACAACACGGTTGTGTTGCCACAGGTGATCTGGGGGAGCATCATGGCATCGGTATGGCCATTAACATACCTGATACGGATATCTGGCAGCCATTCGGCACCTTCGGCTGTGTCTATAAACCGCAACTGTCCGCTGGCTTCTATGGGCTGTATGTTTTCTTTCAAGAAAGATGCTTTTTCGCGCTCATTGGGGTTTGCCGCTGACGCCCAGTGTGCTTTGTTGCTCCAGTACACGGCATTGCGGAAGGCAGGCACCAGCTGGTCGCCCTCGCGCTTTATAGACCCTCCGCAATGGTCGAAGTGCAGGTGGGTAAGAAAAACGTCGGTGATATCGTCGGTGGTAAGTCCCAGATCTGCCAGTCCTTTTTCTATACTGTCGTCGCCATGCGGGTAGAAGTGACTATAAAATTTCTGGTCTTGCTTAGTGCCCATTCCGTTATCAATCAGTATACGGTAGTTGCCATGCTCTATGAGCAGACAGCGCATAGCCCAGGTGCACATATTGTTGTCATCGGCAGCGTTTGCTTTGTTCCACATAGACTTCGGAACGACGCCGAACATGGCACCACCATCTAACTTAAAATATCCCGCATTGATTGAATAAAGCTTCATCGCAATTAGTTTAGGACTGTAATATTACACAAGGTACCCCGCCGAAACAAATATTGGCAGTACCACGCCGGCAATTACAACAAAACTGTAAGTATTAATAGTGCCTGACTTTGAAAGCTACACGCAATTGCTTTCCATTACGCGAGGGTATGTTCGGGCTTACGGATGGCGATGTAAAGCACTACGGCCCCCACCAGAAAAAAAGCGATGAGTGCTATAATGGCGCTGCGCATATTGAGTATGGTATCAATAAACCCAAACGAAAACATACCGATGACTATGGCCAGCTTTTCTGTAACATCATAGAAGCTGAAGAAGGAGGTGGTATCTTGAGTAGGTGGCATGAGCTTGGAGTATGTAGACCGGCTGAGTGACTGAATACCGCCCATAATCAGCCCCACCACGCCTGCTACCATGTAGAACTCTGTGGCAGTGTAGGTATAATAGGCACCAACACAAACACCGATCCAGATGAGTACCACGAAAAGCAGTACCTGAAGATTGCCAAACCGCTCGGAAAGGCGAGCCATTATATAGGCACCTGCTACTGCCACCAACTGAATGATCATTATTGCCCCTATGAGTTGGCCTGTTTCGAGTTTCAGCTCCTTGCTGCCGAAAATCGTGGCCGCAAGCATCACGGTTTGAACGCCCATGCTGTAGAAAAAGAACGCGCCAAGATAGGTTTTCAGTTTGGGCAGGTGCCTGATCTGGTCCCAGACTTTGCGCAGCTCCCTGAATCCATTGTACAATACGCTATGCCCGGGTTTGGCTGCCATAGCCACTCCTGCCGGCAAGCGGAGAAAGGAATATGTGCCAAAACCGGCCCACCACAAACCCACCAACAGGAACGACAGACGTGGTGCAAATGTATCGTCGGTGATGCCAAACAGCTCTGGTTTGAGTACGAAAAGAAAACATACTAACTGCAGCAGCACGCTGCCTACATAACCATAAGCAAAACCCTGTGCACTTACGCGGTCGCGCTCGGCGGGTGTGGCAATCTCTGGCAGGTAGGCATTGTAGAACACCAGGCTGCCGCAGTACCCCAGTGCTGCAATGGCAGCGCAAATAACGCCCAGCTCTACCCTGTGGCTGGTAAAGAAATACAGACAGCAGCATGAAACGCCCCCCATATAGCAGAAGAGCTGCATAAATCGCTTCTTATTGCCCCGATAGTCGGCAACAGATGAAAGTATAGGTGACATAAAAGCGATAATGAGGTAGGCAGCGGCAATAGAATAGTCGAACAGGGCGCTGTTTTTGACGGTATGCCCAAAGAATGATACGGTGTCGCTGACCACTACCCCATCTTTTTTGATGGTGGTTACCGCATTGTAATAGGCCGGAAAAATAGTGGAGGTAATCACCAGATTGTAAGCTGAGTTTGCCCAGTCGTACATAGCCCAGCCGCGCTGCACGCGGCGGGATGACACTATGGCGGTAGCAGGTGTTGCGGCATTCATACAACTAAAGTAATTGTTTTGTGCATTATTTGGAATTTGGGTTATGGAATTTGAGATTTGCACCATGGGATATAAAGGAATACCTGCGGGTGGTGTACTCAACCACATCAAAGAGACCTATCTCGGCAAAGTGGTCACTGACTCACGGTCGGCCGCCGGCAACTGGCTGGGATTCACGCTGGAGCATATAGAAAAAGGTGCGGCAACGCTGGGTGTGACCGTAAAAAGCGAGATGGCCAACCCTTACGGTAACATTCACGGAGGCATGATGAGCCTGGTGATAGATGAGGCCATAGGCTGGGCAGTAGTGAGCCTTGACGCCGACCAACACTATACATCGCTGACGCTGAATGTAGACTTTTTGTTTGCTATAAAGGAAGGTGAACGGCTGCGTGCTGAATCGAAAGTGCTGCGAGTAGGTAAAAAAATAGTGAATGTAGAATGTCATGTATATGACCTGAATGGCAAGATACTGGCGCGTGCCAACAGTAACCTGATAGCAACGGGTATGGAATTCAACAGGTAGTAAAGTTCAAAAAAAATGTAAGCTATGTCGCAACACAACACCGGACTACTCAATGAGGCTATGCTAGCTGATATCAGTACTCCCCGAATAGCCGTAGTATATACAGAGTGGAATGACCAGATCATCGCAGGGCTGCGTGAAGGATGCAAACATGTGCTGACCCGGTATGGAGCTAGCATACAGGAACATGCGGTGCCCGGCGCCTTTGAGCTGCCTTTTGCGTGCCGGCGGGTGTGGGAATGCACAGCGGGCTCGTCAATGCAACCAGAAGCCATCATAGCATTTGGGGCGGTGATACGGGGAGGTACGCCCCATTTTGAATATGTGTGCAATGCGGTTACTGATGGCATATTGCAACTCAATATGACATTGCCGATACCGGTGATCTTTGGTGTGCTTACCCTGGATACCGAAGCTCAGGCCTACGAACGGCTGGGCGGTCCACACGGGCATAAGGGCGAAGAGGCAGCGCTGACCGCACTGAAGATGATAAAGATGAACCGGGAACTGGCAACGGGGAAGAAATAGCGTAACCAAGGCAAATCAGCGGCCGCTACATAGCGAACAGATTGCCCTGAGCTGCCAGGCCAGAATGTTTGCGTTCGTGGGAGAGCAGCCATTGCTTGCGTTGCAAGCCGCCGCCATAGCCTGTAAGGCTTCCGTTCTCCCCTATTACCCTGTGACAGGGCACTATTATGGCAATACCGTTTTCGCCATTGGCACCGGCCACAGCACGGATTGCTTTCTCATTGCCCAGAAACACCGATTGTTGTTTGTATGATCTGGTTTCGCCGTAGGGTATCTTTAAAAGACCCTCCCATACCTGCTTCTGAAATGGCGTACCCACCAGGTGCAGCGGCAGATTGAACACCATACGACTGCCGGCGAAGTACTCCCCTATCTGCTGCTCCAGTGTTGCAAAGTGAGGGTGTTCGCCCTCGCCAAATTTGTCGCCAGTCAGTTTTTCAATGCGTGCCATGATACTGTCAATGCTCTTTCGATACTGAAAATCAAACAGACAGATACCCTCGTCTGTAGCACCAATGCGCATTGCACCGACCGGTGTATCTATTTGTTTCAGAAAAATCATAGTGGATATACTTCAGGAATGTGGCAGTTAATTTGAGTATCCTTAATTTACAAATTTCCAGATCAGCATAGCCAGAAACGATGCATCGACCTGCTCTATCGGGTGTGGTGTGGCGGGCAATATGCCCAGCTGGCTCGCCGGTAGTGCTTTGTATACAGCCAATGTCTCGTCGAGGGTTACCATTTTGTCACGGTCGCCGAGCAACAGTAAAACCGGTGTAGTAATTAACGGATAGTCGGCTGTGGTAAGCACATTGGCGGCACCAAGGTCCTGCATCATCTGTGCGGTATTGGACAGCACTGACACCCAGTCTAGTGGTGCGTGGCGGCGGCGTAACGCATCGGCAAATGCCGGTATTTTTTGTTCAATTTTTTCAGGGTTCAGATTCTGCACTTCGCGTGCAGCGGTAGCCTCGTCCCAGTGATACTTGGTGGCCAGTGTCACTACCCTTGCTATACGCTCCGGATAGTTTCTGGCAAGGTACATTGCCACATACCCGCCCATACTATAGCCAAACACGGAAACGCGCTCCAAGCCCTTTTGTTCCATATAGCTTAGTACATCATGAGCAAAAAGCTCCATAGAAAATTTTCCGTTGCCCAGCAACTTGCCACCATGCCCGGAAAAGCATACGACATGCACCTCATACCGGCCCGAGAGTGCCTCTGCGAGTGGTTGCAATTGGTCTGGTGCACCTATGGCACCATGTAGCAATAAGATTGGCTCCATAGGTGATAAAAATAAGCATCCTTAAGTAGAAATCAGTTCTGTTTTTGTCAGAAATATTATTTTTGGTGCCGTAAATTTTTCGGGGCGTAGCGCAGCCCGGTAGCGTGCCTCGTTCGGGACGAAGAGGTCGCTGGTTCGAATCCAGACGCCCCGACATTAAATGAGAGCGAAAGAAAGAGATCGAAGAGCGATGTGGCTTTTGCTCATTTGTTGTGTCTATTTTGCAAATCTGGAGATTTGACGCCACTGCGGCGTAGTCAGAGACGTACGCCGAACTTTTTATAATTTAGGAACATTACGCTTATCTCGACTGCGCATCTGGCAATTGAGCAGATATGAATGGTGCAATGATGCCTGGGTACCGGCTTAGCCATAGCCAACCTACACAAGTGGCCAAAACTGGTTGGGAGGATGCAATTAAAAGCGGTAGCCTAACCCTAGGTTAACCGAAAAAGACTTGATGTTTAATTGTGCTTTTTGTATTTCATATCGAGAGCCTGTATGACTGCTATAAGTGTAATTCCATTCTTCGGCTTTGTAATTATTGTACATAAAATCAGTGCCAATTACACCATACATATGTCTGGTGAAATAACGCCTGTATTGTATCCGTGCTCCAAAGCACAAACCGGATCCCGTGAGGTTGTTAACGTGATTCGCATAATGTCCTCGGTATAGTTCGCCGTTTTTTATAAAAGAATAGCCAGGCAATACGCTTATATCAATGCTGCTTTCGTTCCATAAAATGTGCCCTGAAAAGTTTAGTAAAAATGCGTGGGCGGGAGTAGCGAGGGCAATTAACTTATTATACTGTTTGGTAGTGAAATTTATCCCCGAATATTCTATTCCCAATGAAAATGCAGATGAAAGATAATACGAAATGCCGCCGCGATACAGGATACCGGAACCGTCGCCATACAGGACAGAGGAACCGCCTTTTTTGAACGTGCCGGTTATAGGTTCAGAATTAAAATTATACCCCCCAAGTGCATACAATTCAAGGCGTTTAAATTCGCTTTGCACATTGCCGGGCAGTGTGTCTTCATTATTTAGATCAACCTTTTGACCCTGTCGGTAAATAGGAAAGTCATTCCGGCCAAAACATAATACAGGTAATAATAGAGTAAAGAGTAGAAACGTTTTCATGTATCAAATATAAGTACAATTTTTATGATTTATATCGAGCCTATATAATGGCTAATAACGCATTACGCTCTATTTTTATTATCCATTTTTTACGGATTGCATTACATAAAGTACGATTTAACGTAAATAAAGTAGCTCAAATTATTTTCCTTCTTTCCAACCTGCATTATTCATAAAAAAAAGAAAAGTCCTTGGTATGTTTAAGATAACTGCTTAAATAGGGAAGTATATAGTTCGGACACAATAGTGTTCGGTACTTTAAAACAGTCCGAAGGTTGTCCAGTCAGGCACTTAAATGTTCTGGCCTGTTTATGTCCATTTGTGACCATTCATTCCCATTTGACCCCAATAGTTCCCAAAAGTTTCTTTTAAGCAAACAAGTCGCATATAAACTGGTTCAAAAAATATCCAGCCATCCCGACTTAACGAAAGCGAAAGAAACAGATCGAAGAGCGATGTGGCTTTTACTCTTTTGCTATCGCAAGCGACGCTTGAAAACATGCAGACCAATCTAAAGGACGCCTGGACTAGTGGGGGCCACGAATTTGGCAGCATTTCAAACATCATTTAGAGGCTGTCATTGCTGTACGGCCATGTGTATGCATGCCGGACTATTTGTGGTAGCAGGCGCGGCAGCGGGGTTCGTAGATGTTTTGCTCGCCGAGGAGGAAGAGCTCTTGCCCTTGCGACTTGCGGTAGGAGAAGGTAGCGAGGTCGCCGCAGCGGGTGCAGATGGCGTGGAGCTTGGTGACGTATTCGGCTTTGGCCAGTAGGGAGGGCATGGGGCCAAAGGGGCGACCGGTGAAGTCCATATCGAGGCCGGCAATAATGATGCGGACGCCGGCCAGGGTGAGGCGTTCTGCGACGTCACAGATACTGTCGTCGAAGAACTGGGCCTCGTCTATACCTACTACATCCATCCCGACCGCGAGGGCGGGAATGGCGGCAGGGCTGGCTACGGGTATACAGGGTATGCGGGAGGCATCGTGTGAGACGATGTGCACGGTATCATACCGGGTATCGGTAGCAGGCTTGAAGATGCCTGCCTGCTTGCCGGCTATCTGCACGCGCTTGAGCCTGCGGATCAATTCTTCGCTCTTGCCGGAGAACATGCAGCCGCAAATGACCTCCATCCAACCTGTCTTGTGTGTATGATATGGCTCTAAGAACATCTTTATAATGGGTGATATGGCTGCAAGATATTACTTCGGGACTGTTTGCGGAAATGCTATTCGGCCGCGGACGAACGGCCGGTTGCAAACCGGCCTATTTGCGTAGACCCGAGAGCGCTGCGCTAACGCTCGCGCCAGTGGAGTCTCCCCGACATAAATGAGAGCGAATGAAACAGAACGAAGTGCGATGTCGCTTTCGCTTTTTTGTTATCGCAAGCGAGACGCTTGCAAACATGCAGACCAAGCGAGACGCCTGGACTTGTGGGAGTTTCTCGGTTCGAATCCAGTTGTGAATTTTGGTAGTTGTGAAACTAAAGGATAGCACTCCTAACATTCATATGTTGTACATTTAGAAAGTGAAATTTCCGCTAACAATATTGATATTATTTCTTTCTGTGCATTCATTCAGCCAGAAAAAAAAGAAATTGTTGGTTATAGACACTCTTCTAACCGAAAATATCGATATTAATATCGATGTGCGGACTGCTATTGATACCAATTCTCTTCATAATCTGGACTACATGGATTCGTTGACATCGAAGTCATTAGTACTCAGAGGGTATATTGTAGAACGGTTGCCTATAAAGACCGAAATTTCCAGTCAATATAAGTTGGTGATGCCAATCGTATTGGCCGATTCGACTGCAGTGATAGATTTACCCTTAGATGATTCAGGAGGCGTATTGACCTTAAAGAGACCTTACTTTGTAAGCTCAGATACCATTAGAATTAATAAACTGAAAGTATTTAATAATTGCTTACCCGACTCAATAAAATTCACTTTGTCTTGGTACAGAAATTACAATAGGGATACAGGAAAACAACTGAAGCTTTTAAAAGCGAAAACATATACTAATAAAGCTGTGATAAAAAAATGCAATCAGGAATTCCCAAACGAAATCAGTGTTGTAGTTAATCATCAAAAGGTGGTACTTCCTCCTATAATTTCATCGAGTAATAATTCGATTAGCTGGTATCATGGGCATAAGAAAGGCCGTAGACAAGAACGGCTTTATGAAACACGCAGGTCTGCTGGCAAGCCATACACGTACTTTGCCGCGTGCAAACGCACAATAAGTTATCATTTGTGTGCCGAATTAGTTTTTTGAGTGAGAATACAAATTTCAGTTTGAAAGTTGTCTAGTCAACCACCGGCAAGTATTTGCCAGTTCTTCCCGATACTTCCCCAATCATCCACAAAAGCGACTGTAGAGCAAGCAAATCCTTTATAAACAAGTTCGACACTTGTCCAGCCGTCCCGACAAATCCATGATTGATACTGTTTTCCACGACAATGCTCGTTTCTCCATGAAATGGGCATTATTTTTTATAGTAATCAAAATAATTTACACTAAGCGCCGTTTATGGTCTAATGACCCAAACGAGCACCCGTATGTTCTTGAAGAACTTCACTCTGATGGTGACGCTCATTTTGCATGCTTGTATTGCCCATGGCCAGCAGTATAACCGGGATGCTGTTTGTGGATCAGATACTGAGCAGGTACGCTATGTGAGCTTACGCTCAATTGAGCCGGTCAATTATCAGGCGTTCAGGTGCAGGCAGGTCTCAAGGTGGGGAATAAGACCCGAAATAGGACGCAGCAGCTATGTGTATACGCCCCAGACAGCCCGGTGGCTGGGCAAGCACAATGGAGCGTCATTCGCCCTTTATGTGGCGTATGGTGATTTTAACCTGGGGGCCAGGTTCATTCTTGCTACCGTAACTCCCCAAACCGAGCTAATGCTGGATGGCAAGCCACTGACGGGAGAAGCCAAGCTGAACCCTAACAAAGGGGAATACAGCGCCGGCTATTCGCTGAACCTGAAGTACAACTTTTGCCTGGAGCCCTATATAGCCATTACAAAAAATGAATTCCGTGTCATCAATGAAGATTCGCTGCAGCAACATTACCAGATACCCCGGGTGTCCGGCTTCACTGCTGGCATAGGGCTCAACAAATATTTTCGTTTAACGGACTTTCAGTTCCTGACACTTTTTGTCCGGTACGGACATGGCTTCACCGATTTCGGGAAAGTGCACAGCAGCCTTGGCGTGGGCTACTCCGAGTGGTGCTTTGGCTTGGCGTACAAGGGATTTGCCCAAAAGTTCTTTATGAAACCGACACAAAGTACAGATGGACTAAGGCGCATCTTGCCCCACCACTGACATAGTACAACGTACTTTTTTCTTAGTTCGAAAGTTGTCCAGTCAACTCCATCCATGAATGATAACGATTTTCTGTCCTTTTGTTCATTGTTACTCGATTGTTTCCATAATTGCTTTCAACATTATCAAATCCCCGATAAAAGGTTTCGAAAGTTGTCCAACTCCCCCGACTTCGAGAGAGCGAAAGAAACAGAGTAGAGAGCGATGTTGCTATCACATATCTATTTTCGGGCGTTACAAACGCCATGTCATTGGGTCTCAATGCCAGTGTTACTTTAACGTTCAGCGTTTTCGCTATCAGAAATCTTCTGCTACTTCAAAACTAATCCGCTCCTTTGTTTTGGGGTGCACAAAAGAAATCTGTGCTGCGTGGAGGAAAAGCCGGGTGCCGGCGATACCGTATATATCGTCACCAACGATGGGTGCATTCAGCCCAAGCTCGTGAGCAGCGTGCATGCGCAATTGATGTGTACGCCCGGTAAGCGGCCAAAAATGCACCTTGGTCACATCGCCGGTATTTTCCACTGCCTTCCACCTGGTGATGCTTGTTTTGCCTGTTACAAAACAAACCATTTGCCGGGGCCTGTTAAACGGGTCGGCGCAAATGGGGAGGTTTATCTCGCCCTCTGCCTGGCCTATAGCTTTAGAGAGCAATGCAGCGTACCGCTTAATGACTGTGCGCTTCAGAAATTGCTCTTGAATGTGTTTGTGTGCGCCCTTTGTCTTGGCTACCACCAGCAGCCCCGAAGTACCCATGTCCAGCCGATGCACCATAAGTGGTTCGGTATTCACCAGTGTGTTTTTAAGCCTGCTGTACACCGAGTCGGAGATGTCTACACCCGGAACAGAACGCAGCCCGGCCGGCTTATTTACTATCAATAAGCAATCATCCTCGAATACTATCTCCGGGTCCCTGATTCCAGCTTCTGCCTGAAGAAACGGATTTTCGTCTATGGGCAATCCCTCCAGCATATGGGCCAGTATAGGCTTGCACTTGCCTGCACAGGCCGGATAAAACTGTTTGTGTTTTCTGATCTCAGACCTGGGCGCCGCTCCCCACCAAAACTCTGCCATAGCCAGCGGCTGGTAACCATGTGCAAATGCGAATTGCAACAGCTTTGGAGTAGCACACTCACCCGCGGCCGATGGTGGCCTACCGAAGGCGGTAGCACTGAAAATGTCCTGCAAACTTTTGGTTTTGCCGGCCTTGTTTAGAAATGAATATTGCTCAAAAAGCTGGACTTGCAAGGTCGCCGACCTCTCTTTACGCTCGTTTCTCAGTGCCTCTATACGGTCTTCAAATTGTGCCAATCGGGTGCGTGTATCTTCAAGCAATTCTTTCCATTTTGCAGTAAGTAGTCTGAGCCGGTGCCTGTCGTAATGGCTCTGCTTGGAGAGGTCTGCTTCGACCATTTCAAAATCATGCGGATCGGGGTTGGTCTTGTTCTCTTCGCGGCGCAATCTTCTGTTTTCCTTATTGGTTTTCAGCTCATTTTTGAAAGCGGATATTTCCTCTATAGACTGAGCTGAAAGTTGGTCCAGGTCACGTTTTAGCTGGTGGAAATCTTCGTTGGATTCTATTTCCTCCAGTTGCTTGTTGACGGAATCTATTACCTCCTGCTCTTTCAGAAAGAAACTATTTTCGGTAAGCATGTCGAAAACCGGAGGTACAAATTTCGGGTGATCATTGGAGCCCGCCAGCTTGCCGGAGAACGCCGACAGATACCCGATCTTCCCGGCAGTGTCTGCCACCACCAGAACGCCGAACATTTTCCCGATGGCCATAGTTTCGTTATCGTTGGTGAGTCCGAAATTGTGCTCAAGGCCGGTTTGCGTTTCCAGGTACTGCTGCAACTGGGCGGCTGCGAGTTTGGTTAACGGGTGTGGCTCGTAATAAAATGGGAAAGTGAACCGCTGTGGCAGGGTTGTTTCGTTTATCACACTATCCGGGAAATATGTTACCCTATTCTGATCGTTGCTGCCCAATTATTTTTCTTTGTCGGTTGACCGGCAAAAATAGCGCTTATTCGGCTAAGGTGTTGTGCATTGCTAATGCGGACTTGTGGAGGAAACTCGTTGACATCAATCGCAGATGGATATACTTTAATGTACTCGATAGCACAAACCCAATTCCCAGGAGAAACCTCTTATCTGAGTGAGGTAGTTTTTGCCAAAAGTATTGCCCTTGAAATTACTTGCTGAATTATAGTTTGTGAATGCACTTACAATGCCTGTAACCCCAAGTCCTTTATAGAAATAGTAGGTACCCCTTGTGGCAGCACGCACAATATAACCACCTGAATTATATTGATATTGCGCGTTGTTGTCTTTTCCATTAATAGTGACGGCGGAGACCCCTGCCCCAAATATGCTGGAAAGGTCAAGCGATCTCGTTACCAGGTAATGGTAACTTAAATAAAGCGAAGCGTCTGACATGATAACGGTAACATCTCTTGACATGGTTGTGTTATCATAGTATTTTGAAGGGTCTATTTTGAGCAGGTCGGCACTTAATTCAATTCCGGCGCTCCATTCTCTGCTAAAACCATACTCTATAAACAGAGGATCATGGTGTGCCGAAACAGAGTTGCGCCGAAACACATCAATATATATTGGTTTCACCCCATAATCAACCTCCGAGATTCCTTCTGTGAGGCTGAAAATCAGGCAGCCTTTATGGAATGCCAAACCATCATCAATCTTCCACTGTCTACCCATTTGGCCAAATGCATCACCGTACAAAAAAAGGATAAGCAACTGCAGAAATGATAATAGTAAGAGTCTTTTCACAATAGCTATTTTGCTGTTTGACAAACACAATGCAAAAAAGTAAAAGCTTTACGCATTTATTTATATGAACATAGCAACTTGTTTTGCCGCATCACGATGTGCAAGAATATTCCACCGGTTTCTGAGTTCTTGTCGACGGCCGCAATCCAACTGAAATGAGCAAATATTCCGTGCTCTGAATGATTTAGAGGCATGCCAGGTGGTGCAGAGATCTCGAATGAACGGCTCTAAAAGTCACCAGTCTTCTCAGCGGTTTGGCTTTTGGCTGTCTTTTCTATCACATTCGTTTGCAAAACTTTGACCGCCGGAAATTACAGCTTCATTTATTTTATTCGATATAAATCAACTATATTAGCTCCCGTCACTACCCTTTACAAAACATCACGTTATGAAGTCTACGGTATTGCTGGTATTTGCGAGTTTGGTTAGTATACCGCAACTGATAGGGCAGCCCAAATCTACCCTACCGGCGACCCTTCAAGCGATACCCATGCTGTATTCGCCCGCGCACGTGGGCGCTACAGGGGGCATACGGATTGCCGCAGACGACAGACGCTTTCGCATAAAAAACTTTTATCAAAACGGGACCACAAAATCACCTGCCTATCTTGACTGGCGCTACTGCCTGACCAGTGTAGCTGCAGATATGCCCCTGCTGAAAGCGATAGTGCCCAAAAGAGATGTGCTGGGTATAGGGGCAGTTGCCCAGTATGGTCGCAACGACCCGGGAGTGGTGCAAAAGCATACAATAAGAAACTGGGGGCTGAGCACGGCCTACCACAAGGCGATAGGCAAACAAGGCAGGCATTACCTTTCGGCAGGGCTTAGATACATGCGCTTGGAGTATGATATGGAAAGCGAGATATTTCCGGAAGTTTATGAAGAAGCAAATACCTGGGCTGCTTCTGTAGCTTGGCTTGGAAGCCCTGCAGATAAGGTCTCGTATTTTGTGTCGGTGACACGACAAACCTCTCACGATAAAGCTTATTGGAGCGCCGGGCGCGAGCCGTTGTTGGGTGATTTTCGAAAACTTCACAGAACGAGCCTGATGGCAGGGATGTGTGTTAATATTAGCAATGCTGCATCGGTATGTGTAAACGGATATTACTGCCAACCTAATAGCAACACCATAGAAATCATGAATGTTACCGCCTACGCAAGGTGGCAGGTACAATGCAAAGGCAAAGAACCTCTGTTTGTTTATGGGGGCGGGCAGTATATGAAGATGAAGCAAGCGACCGGTATAGGCCCGTCGGCAGGTGTATCGTGGCGCAATGTAAGACTGAATACGGCTTACGAGATAGTAACAGCCTATAATCCACATGTACTTTTCAGATCAGGCGCATTGGAGACTTCGCTGGTGTACACAGCCCGGAATAAGACAAAACCATACACCCGCCTGCCACAGACCTTTTTGTAAATCATCTAAAGAAAAGCCCGAAAACCATAGCAGGCTTGTGCTTGAAAGTTGTTCAGCAGCGCGAACAAATAAAAAGACGGATGCTTTTTTAACCCACTGCCCGGAATACATAACTACTACATTTGGCGTATAGGTTGCCCAAGAAGAGTAAAATACATTTGCTTGCGGCGAATTAGATAGACGAAGCCATATTCACCTGGAAATTAGAATTGCGCGCTTATTAATTTTGTATTATTGTATATTGCAGTTGTGTCTTTGATAATGTGTTTTTTTTTGCTTGATAATAAAGCATGAAAAATAGTAGCCCAAACGGTTTAATTATTTTAATAAATATAGCAGTATTTTCAAAATGCCATGTTCTTCATTAGTATTAACAACCACAATATGAAAAAGACCACCTTTCTCTTTGCGTGTATATTCGTTCTGGCAATGGCTGCCAAAGCCCAGCAACCGACTATCGGCAGTGTAAGTCCATTGCTTGGGTACCCGGGATCAACGGTAAATATTACCGGCACCAACTTTAATTCCAGCCCCGCCAACAACATTGTCTACTTCGGTGCAACCAGGGCCACTGTTATTACGGCCAGCGCTACTTCTCTCACAGCCACCGTACCGTCTGGCGCTACTTACATGCCTGTGTCGGTAAATAACACAGCAAGTTCGTTGGCTGGTTTTTCGCAATACCCTTTCATGCCAACCTATAACAACAGCGCATACGCTGCAGGTGTAGTGAATCTGAATTCAAAAGTAGATTTCACCAGCGGAACCGGTGCAACGGTGGCAGCCATCAGCGACATTGATGGCGATGGCAAGCCTGATATGGCTGTGGTAAACCGAAGCTCTGCTACCGTGTCGGTGTACTTCAACACAAGCACCAGCGGTACTATTTCCTCCGGTTCTTTTGCCGCAAAAGTAGACTTTGCAACAGGAACGCAGCCTGTAGATGTGGCTTTGAGCGACATAGACGGCGATGGTAAACCGGATATGGTCGTAGCGAATTTTACTGATGCAACCATTTCTGTTTTTCGCAACACCAGTACCACTGGCAGTATCACAACAGGATCATTTGCCACTAAGGTCGACTTAACAACGGGCGCTAACCCTTCCGGGGTAGCCATTGGAGATCTGGATGCAGACGGAAAGGCCGACATAGTGGTTGCTAATTTCACCTCAAATACCGTTTCGGTTCTCCGCAATATCGGTACAAGCGGCAGTATAGTTACCGGCTCTTTTGCTACCAGGGTTGATTTCGCCTCGGGTACCGGCCCTTTGAAAGTGGCCATAGGCGATATCGATGGCGACGGGAAGCCAGATCTCGCAACAGCTAACTGGAGTTCGAATGATGCATCAGTTTTTCGGAATACCAGTACTGCGGGTAGCATTACTACGGCATCCTTTGCCGCTAAGGTCGACTTTGAAGCTGGCGCAACTCCTGCATGTGTTGCTATCGGTGATTTTGATGGTGATGGCAAACCAGATATGGCTGTAGCAAATTACAACTCTGCAAATGTTTCAGTTTTGCGCAATACCAGCACAAGTGGCGCTATTACCACGGGTTCATTCGCCACAAAAGTAGATTTTGCCGCGGGTGTTCAGCCCACTGGGGTAGCTATAGGAGATTTTGATGGTAACGGCAAGCCTGATATGGCAGTATCTAATCAAACATCCGCTACTGTTTCTGTATTCCTTAACACCAGCAGCATTGGTAGTATAGTTGCCGGTTCATTTGCAGCGAAAGTTGATTTTGCAACGGGCACTCAGGCGCAATTTGTAACTATTGGTGATTTAGATGGAGATGGCAAGCCCGATCTTGTTGTGCCGAATTTCGGTTCGGGTTCAGTTTCTGTTTTTAGGAATAACCCGCTTCTGTTGCCACCATCCGTCACTAATGTTGCTCCTGCCTTTGGCAATCCGGGAGCAACGGTCACGATAACCGGCACCAATTTTAATACCACCCCTGCCAACAACATTGTTTACTTCGGTGCAACGAGGGCTACTGTCACAGCGGCAACTACAATTTCGCTGACAGCCACAGTGCCCACTGGGGCTACTTATATGCCGGTGAGTCTGAATAATACTGCTTCTGCGCTGACTGGGTATTCGCAGTATGCTTTTTTGCCAACGTTTGATAATAGCGCCTTGGGTGGTAACATTAACTTTTTGCCGAAAGTGACCTATTCTACCGGGGGGCACCCCCTTGGTATTGTAATTCATGATATTGATGGAGACGGTAAGCCAGATCTTGTTTCCACTAACTATACATCAAACACCCTATATATATACCGCAACATAAGTAGCAGTGGCTCGTTGACCTCAAGTTCCTTCGCGTCACCAGTTAGTTTTGAGACGGGAACTGGACCAGCCGAAGTAGCTGTTGGCGATCTTGATGGAGATGGGAAACCAGATATTGCTGTTGCAAACGTTTCTTCCAACAACGTTTCCGTTTTCCTGAATACTGGCAGCAGCGGAACGATAACGTCAAGTTCATTTGCAGCTAAGGTCGATTTTGCAGTCGGGATAAATCCGATGAGTATTACAATTGCCGATGTAGATAACGACGGTAAAGCAGATTTGGCTGTAGCAAATTTTAGCGGGAGTTCGAACAGTATATCAATACTGCGAAATACTGGCAGCGCGGGTACGATGACAGCAACTTCGTTTGCGGCAAAAGTGGATTTTGCAACTTTTGGGCAGCCCTATGACCTTGACTTTGAAGATCTGGATGGAGATGGAAAGTTAGATTTGGCGGTTGCCACTGCCAACAGAGTATCGATTTACCGGAATCTTGCTGTAGTAGGGACGATTGGTAGCGGGTCATTTGCTACACGAGTTGATTTTACCACAGGAAGCCAGGCATCAGGTGTGACTATGGGTGATATAGATGGTGATGGAAAACCCGAGGTTGTAGTTGCTAACAACAGTTCCGGCACCGTTTCGGTGTTTAGGAACATTAGCACCCCTGGTATAATAAATACGAGCTCATTAGCGGCAAAAGTAGATCTCGTGCGAATATATGCTCACAAAGTAAAGCTCAGCGATGCAAATGGTGACGGCAAAGCCGATATTTTTGTTCAAGCATCAATTGATACTTTTTCTGTTTTTAGCAATATTAGCAGTAGCGGCTCGATAACACTTGGTTCCTTTGCGGACAGACTAGACTTTTCTGTGGGATCGGGTAATTCTAATCGAATTGCAATTGGAGACCTAGATGGCGACTTCAAGCCAGATGTGGCGATCACAGATTATACAAATAGCGCAATTGCAGTTGCAAGATTCGGAGTCTTATTACCTCCTTCCATCGCAGCCGTCAGTCCCGCGGTAGCCAACCCCGGTACATCTGTAACAATAACCGGTAACAACTTTGACGCTACACCTGCTAATAACATAGTGTACTTTGGTGCTACCAAAGCAACTGTTACAGCGGCGGGAGCTACGTCGCTTACGGCTACTGTGCCTGCGGGGGCTACGTTTGCCCCGGTGAGCGTGAATAATACTGCATCTTCCCTTACCGGCTATACAAAAAGTCAGTTTGCTCCTAAGTACGACAACAGTGCATTCATTGTCGGCTCTGTGAATTTCGACGCGAGGCTGACATTTGCCGGCACAAGCGGTGCGTATGGTGTAGCTTTGGGTGACATAGATGGCGATGGCAAGACCGATCTCGTGATTGGGAATGCCACATCAGCTGCAGTCTCGGTGTACAGAAATATCAGCAGCAGCGGGTCCATCTCTGCCGGATCTTTCGCAGCAAAGGTTGACTTTACAGTTGGCACCGGCCCGGATGGTGTAGCTCTGTCAGACGTTGATGGAGATGGCAAGCTGGACCTTGTTGTATCCAATTTTACATCAAATACAGTATCAGTATTGCGCAACACTGCTACATCGGGAACTATAACATCCGGATCTTTTGCTTCGAAGGTTGACTTCGGAACGGGCACAGGTGGAGAATCAGTGCAGGTTGCAGATCTGGACCTGGATGGCAGGCCCGAAATAATCGTTGTCAACTATACCGCAGGCAGCATTTCTGTATTGAGGAACACCGCAACCAGCGGAGCCGTAACATCGGGCTCATTTGCAGCGAAGGTTGATTTCACAGTGGGCACAAACCCTGAAAAAATTGCAATAGGCGATATAGACGGCGATGGCAAACTGGATTTGGCTGTATCTAATAGCGGCTCCGGCAATGTTTCAGTATTCCGCAACACAACTACAGCAGGAGTTATCAACAGTAGCTCATTTGCCGCAAAAGTAGATTTCGCCACTGGCGCTACCCCTTTGGGAGTGATGATCGGCGACATAGATGGAGACGGCAAAGCGGAACTAGCTGTGTCTAATAACGGGGCTGCTACACTTTCCGTTTTCAGGAACACGGCTACCAGCGGCACGATCAGTGCAGGCTCATTTGCAACCAAAGTGGACATTGCAACTGGCTCGAGTCCCACTTGCCTTAAAATGACTGACATAGACGGAGACGGCAAAGCAGACGTTGTGCTGACCGAAGGCCCTTCTGTAGCCGTATACAGGAATATCGCCACCAGCGGTTCCTTCTCCACCAGTTCTCTTGCCACTAAGTTTACTTTCTCTATCGGAGATACACCAAACGAACTTGGAGTCGGCGACATTGATGGCGACGGAAAACCGGAGATTATCAGTCCGAATGCAAGCTCTAATGGAATGTCCGTACTCCGCAACAATCCACTTGTTGCACCACCCGCTGTCGCATCAGTCTCCCCAAACCCTGCCAACCCCGGCACATCAGTAACCATCACCGGTACCAACTTTAACAACACACCTGCTAATAACATCGTTTACTTTGGTGCAACAAAAGCTACAGTCACAGCGGCAACTGCTACATCACTGAATGTAACAGTACCTTTAGGTGCCACATATATGCCGGCACAGTTACTTAACACTGCAAATGGACTGGCTGGATTTTCTCAGTACCCGTTTTTGCCAAAATATGATAATAGCGGGTACATAGCGGGAGTTGTGAATTTTGATCCGAAGGTGGATTTCGCCTCTGGCACGACACCGATAGGTATGGCTATTGCTGATCTCGATGGTGACGGAAAATCAGATATGGTTACATGCAACCAGACTTCTAACACAATTTCCATTTACCGAAACACCAGTTCTACTGGCTCAATAACAACTGCTTCGTTTGCTACAAAGGTAGATATCGCAGCA
This sequence comes from uncultured Bacteroidota bacterium, assembly GCA_903824665.1. GTDB lineage: Bacteria > Bacteroidota > Bacteroidia > Chitinophagales > Chitinophagaceae > Nemorincola. Next base: position 169,991 of record CAIJXT010000025.1, read on the forward strand.
GGCACAGGGGCGAATGGTGTCTCAATTGGTGATATAGACGGCGATGGCAAGTATGACATTATAGTAAGCAATGCAACATCTGGTACCATATCAGTTTTTAGAAACACAGCCACGTCTGGTGCTATTACTTCGGGGTCTTTTGCAGCTAAGGTCGACTTTGTTACAGGCTCAGGTCCCTTTTATATCGCAATGAAAGATATTGACGGTGATGGCAAAACCGATATTGCCGTTTCCAATAATTCCGGAAGCAATGTTTCTGTGTTTCGCAATTCAGCCACACCCGGTACCATCACTGCTAGCTCGCTGGAGGCAAGGGTCGATTTTGCTACGGGTGGCAGTCCGAGTGGAGTGGAGTTGGCCGACATTGATGGTGACGGAAAACCAGATATGATTGTGAGCAATTTTGCCGCCAACTCCATTTCGGTTTTCAGAAATACTGCAGTTACAGGCTCTATTACTTCTGTTTCGTTTGCTGCAGGTGTCACATTTGCTACAGGCGCCCAACCAACTTTTGTGAGTGTTGGTGATTTTGATGGTGATGGCAAACAAGATATAGCTGTGAGTAATTATAGCGGCACGTCTCTATCGCTGTTTCGCAATACTGCCAGTGTTGGCACCATAAGCGGGTCTTCGTTTGCTGCAAAAGTCGATTTTGCGACCGGTAGCCTTGCAAATTATGTCACAATTGGAGACATAGATGGAGACGGCAAACCCGACATTGTTGGCACTAACTACACTTCCGCCTCAATTGCCATATTTAGAAATACAGCAACCAGCGGATCAATTACGGCAGCCTCTTTTGCTACAAGGGTCGACTTCGCGACCGGGGCGAATCCCTATAATATTGCAATTGGCGACCTAGATGGCGACGGCAAGCCCGAAATTGTTACCTCAAATTCAGGCGTAAATACCATTTCCGTTCTAAGAAACAATCCCCTCAATACCCCTCCAGCAGTTACTGCCGTCTCTCACAACCCCGCTAATCCCGGAACATCAGTAACGATAACAGGTACTAACTTTAACACTACTCCTGCTAACAACATAGTTTACTTTGGTGCTATTAAAGCGACCGTAACGGCAGCAGGCAGTACATCATTGACTGCTTCTGTTCCAGTGGGGGCTACTTTTGCCCCGATAAGCGTGTTGAATACAGGCTTGTCTATAACTGGTTATTCGCAGTATCCGTTCATGCCGGTTTATGACAATAGCAATTACATCAATCATGTTCCCAATTTTGATGCAAAAGTGGATTTTACGAGTGGCGCTACTCCGTTTGGTGTAGCCATAGGTGATTTTGATGGAGATGGAAAGTCGGACATTGTTACTGCAAACTATAACTCCAACACAGTATCCGTTTACCGCAATACCAGCACCACAGGTGCTATGACCGTTTCTTCGTTCGCCACAAAGGTCGATTTCGCAACTTCATCAGCACCCTATGCTGTTGCCATTGCTGATGTAAATGGTGATGGAAAGCCTGATATCATCGCATCTAATGCTTCCGCCGGCAGCGTATCTGTACTGCAAAATACCGCCAGCTCCGGTGCTATTAATACCTCCTCTTTTGCTGCGAAGGTAGACTTCACGACCGGAGCCAGCCCATACAGCATAGCTATGGTAGACATAGATGGGGATGGCAAGCCCGAGATTGTAACCGCAAACTATACCGCAAATTCGGTGTCAGTGTTGCGCAATACCTGTGGTGCAACTGTTTCTTCAACTTCATTTGCGGCCAAAGTTGATTTTGTGGCAGGCGCACTACCAATAAGCATTGCTGCGGCCGATTTTGATGGCGACAACAAGCCCGATCTGGCTGTTGCCAACTATAACTCGAATTCAGTATCGGTATTTAGAAATACTGCTGTTGTGGGTATGATCAATAGCTCGTCGCTGGCTACAAAGGTTGATTTTACTACCGGCACAAATCCGTTTGCATTGGCAGTTGGCGACCTGGATGGCGATGGCAAACAGGATATTGCAGTTAGCAACTACGGATTATATACGCTGTCACTGATCCGGAACACGGCTACAAGTGGCACAATTGCATCAGGTTCTTTCGCAACAAAGGTAGACTTTACTACTAGTGCTGGTCCTGATGGCCTAGCTATCGCAGATATGAACGGAGATGGCAAGGTCGACATTGTTGTGAGCAATCTTTCAGCTGGCAGTGTATCTGTATTCAGAAACACTACGACGTCTGGTGCATTCACTTCCGGATCTCTGGCTCCCCGGTCGGATTTCGCAACGGCCTCAACCCCGGAATATGTAGCACTTGGTGACCTTGACGGAGACAGCAAGCCCGATATAGTGGTCAGCAACAACGCTTCAAACAGCCTGTCTGTTATTCGTAATAGTCCACTTGTTTTGCCTCCTACTGTAACTTCTGTTTCCCCCAACCCCGCTAATCCCGGTACATCTGTTACCATCGAAGGCACCAATTTCAATACAACTCCTGCTAATAACATAGTGTATTTCGGAGCTACGAAGGCGACTGTGACAGCGGCAACTGCAACGTCAATGAATGTTACTGTGCCTGTCGGGGCTACACACATGCCGGTGAGTGTAAACAATACAGCAACCAGCCTCACGGCGTTTGCACAGTCTCAGTTCTTACCAAAGTGGGATAACAGTGGTTATTTTTCTGATGCTATTCGTATGAGTGCCAAGGTCGATTTCGCTACAGGGACAAACCCCTACACTGTAGGTGTTGCAGACCTCAATGGCGATGGTAAACCTGATTTGGTAGTAGCAAACGGTGTGTCTCATACTATATCGATTTTCAATAACACAAGTAGTATCGCAAGCATTTCTGCAAGCTCGCTCGCTACTAAAGTAGATTTTCCTACAGGAAGTCAACCCATCGATGTGGCAATTGGGGATATAGATGGCGACGGCAAGCCCGATATTGCTGTAGCAAATTTCAGCTCCAATACGATTTCAGTCTATAGAAATACAACTATAACGGGAACTATTACTTCCGGATCTTTTACGCCACGAATTGACTATGTGAGTTCCAGTAGCCCACGATGCATTGCAATTACGGACATTGACAAAGACGGCAGGCCAGACCTGGTTGTTGCTAATTATGACGCCAACTCTATTTCCATTTTTCGCAATGTGGCTTCTGTAGGTGATTTCACCGCATCGACATTTGCAACCCGAGTTGATATCGCTACCGGCACGAATCCAATAGCCATGGCAATATCGGATTTTGATGGGGACGGAAAACCAGATGTTGCCACAGGCAATTATGGTTCCCTTAACCTTTCTGTGCTACGAAACCTAAGTAGTCCCGGCATAGTCAACACAAGCTCTTTTGCAGCAAAAGTTGATTTCGCCTCGGCGAGCAATCCATATTGTATGACAATTGCCGATTTTGATTATGATGGCAAAACGGATATCGCCATTGGATATAAATTCACTGACAATGTAGGTATCTACCGAAATACTTCTTCCTCCGGTGTTATCAACACTGGATCTTTTGCTGCCCAGGTTGCCTTTGCAGTTGGCACCCATCCTTACGATATCGAAGCAGGTGACATCAACGGCGACGGCAAGGCTGACCTAATAGCGGTAAATGAAACGAGTAACACGATATCGGTATTACGCAATACCGCTACGAGCGGAACAATCAGTTCGGCCTCGCTCGCGGCAAAAGTAGACTATGCGGTGGGTAGCAGCCCGTTTGCTGCCGGTATTGGAGACATTGACGGCGACACTAAGCCAGAAATAATTGTAGCGAACAGTGGTGCATCGTCCATTTCTATATTGCGAAACGATCCACTTTTATCTGCTCCAATTATAACCTCCGTCTCCCCCAACCCCGCTAATCCCGGTACATCTGTTACTATAACCGGTACTAATTTTAATACAACACCTGCTAATAACATAGTGTACTTCGGAGCTACCAGAGCAACTGTTACGGCAGCAACTGCTACCTCGCTGACAGCTACTGTGCCTGTAGGCGCAACCCACATGCCGGTAAGTGTTAGTAATGTGGCATCAGGGCTTTCGGGCTATTCGCTGTTTCCTTTCCTGCCAACTTATGATAACAGCCAGTACTTTGGAGGAACGGTGAATTTTTCGGCCAAGGTTGATATTGCTTCGGCGAATAATCCGGAGGGATTTGCCTCGGGAGATATAGATGGTGACGGCAAACCCGACCTTGTGGTGGCAAGCAGCTCTGCAAATACCGTTTCTGTCTACCGCAATATTTCAACTGCCGGAACGCTTACTGCCGGGTCGTTCGCAGCTAAAGTTGAGTTTGCAGCCGGCGGAACGCCGAACAGGGTGGCAGTAGCGGATCTGGATGGAGATGGAAAGCTGGATATTGTTGTTGCCAACTCCACAGGCAGCAATATTTCAGTTTTACGGAACACTGCAACCAGCGGAACAATTAATTCGGCTTCTCTGGCTACCAATGTGAATTTTGCGGCAGGCGGTGTCCCAAATGGCATAGCAGTGGCAGATATAGATGGTGATGGAAAACCGGAAATAATAGTAGTCAATAATTTTTGGTCTAACATTTCGGTGTTGAGAAATACTACTGTCAGCGGTGCACTTACTACCGGCTCTTTTGCCACCAAGGTAGACTTTGCGGCAGGATCGGGCGCAATAAACCTGTCTGTTTCCGATCTGGATGGCGATAGCCGGCCAGACATTGTGGTAGTTAATACAGGCGCCAATAGTGTAGGTGTGTTCAGGAACACAGCAACGTCGGGAACCATTGATGCTGCCTCACTTGCTTCTATGGTAAGTTTTACAACCGGGACTTTCCCCAGCGATGTGGTCACAGATGACTTTGATGGTGACGGCAAGATAGATATTGCATGCGCAAATCGCAATTCCAACACTTTATCAGTATTCAGGAACACGGCAACAAGTGGCAGTATCACTGCCAGTTCATTTGCTACCAAAGTAGATTTCCCAACTGGCAGCAATCCGGTATGCATTTCAGCGGCAGATGTTGATGGCAATGGCAAGCCCGACATTATTACACTCAATACCAGCTCCAACACTGTTTCAGTATTGCGCAACATTGCTGCATCCGGTTCTATTAGCACTTCATCTTTTGCTTCAAAAGTGGATTTCCTGACCCGTACAACCCCTAGAGTAGCTAGTGTTTGTGATTATGACGGAGATGGCAAGCCAGATATCGGATTAAGTTACAACGGAGGTGCGTTTATCTCCGTACTCAGGAACAACCCGCTGCTGTTCCCGCCCACAGTTACGTCGGTAAGCCCGTCTATTGCCAATCCCGGTACATCTGTTACTATAAGCGGAACAAATTTCAACACTACGCCTGCAAATAATATTGTGTACTTCGGTGCCACAAAGGCTACTGTGTCCGCCGCAAGCACCACATCCCTTACCGCTACAGTGCCTGTTGGTGCAACGCATTTAAAGGTTAGCGTAAACAATAACGCATTGAACCTGGCCGGGTATTCTAATTATCAGTTTTTACCTACATACGACAACAGTAATTACATTGCCGGCATTTTGAATTTTTCAGGTAAAGTAGATTTTACGACAGGTACCAATCCGTTTAGCGTAGCACTGGGAGACCTTGACGGCGACGGCAAGGCCGATATGGTTGTTACAAATGCTTTTCATCATACCATCTCAGTGTATCACAATATCAGCACCAGCGGCAGCATAGCTTCAACATCATTTGCTTCGGCCGTTAACTTCAGCACAGGCAATAGTCCGAACAAAGTGGTTATAGCCGATGTGGACGGTGACGGAAAGCCAGATGTTTCGGTGGCAAACGGGGGCTCGCACAATGTTTCTGTCTTTCAAAATACTGCTACGCCCGGTTCGATCACAACTGGTTCGCTGGCTGCAAAGGTGGACTTCCCGACCTTTACGAACCCTAACTACCTGGCAGTAGCCGATGTGGATGGTGATGGCAAACCCGACCTGTTAACAAGCTGCAATGCTGACATTGCATCTGTACTTCGAAATACCTGCGATGCAGGCAGCATCACCCCTTCCTCGTTTGCTTCGAGGGTAGACTTTGCTACCGGTACAACACCATACGGCGTTGCTGCTGCCGACATAGATGGCGACGGTAAGCCGGAAATGATTACGGTGAACTATAACGCCCACACAGTTTCGGTTTTTCGCAATACCTGTACCGCCGGATCGGTTACCACCGCCTCTTTTGCCGCAAAGGTGGACTTTACCACCGGTGCCACCACCTACCCTCTCGGTATCTGTATTGGTGATATAGATGGAGATGGCAAGCAAGATGTAGCGGTAACAACCAATAACGTTAATAAAGTTGCTGTTTTTCGTAATACTGCAACCAGCGGTAGTATTACATCAGGCTCACTCGCTGCCAAAGTCGATTTTACCACAGGGTCATTACCACGTGGAATTGCGATGGGAGATATCGACGGAGACGGAAAAGTAGATATGGTGGTTGCTAATAGTAATGATAATACGGTATCGGTTTTTCGCAATACCGGGAGTAGTGGGTCAATTACTTCAGGTTCGTTTACTGCAAAAGTTGATTACGCAACCGGCCTTTACCCCTACCATCTTGATCTGGCTGATCTTGATGGTGATCATAAACCCGAAATTGTGGTGCCAAACTATAGCTCGAATACGGTATCGGTTATCAGGAATAGCCCTCCTATTGCTCCACCTACGGTTACCAATGTTTCGCCCAACCCATCCAATCCCGGCACAACAGTTACGATAACCGGTACAAATTTCAATACCACACCAGCTAACAACATCGTGTACTTTGGTGCTACGAAGGCGACAGTGACAGCTGCAGGCAGCAACACGCTCACCGCCACTGTGCCTGTAGGAGTTACCTATGAGCCAGTAACCGTAACCAATAGTGCATCTGCACTGACAGGCTTCTATTCAGGTGGATTTATCCAATCATTTGACACAACCAACTACCCAACAACGGTGATCGGCATGGCGCCGAAAGTGGACCTGGGTGCAGGGACAAACAGTCCGGACGTTATGATTGCGGATATTGACGGAGATGGAAAGGCAGATATTGTTACAGCAAATGAAAACACAGATAACATTTCCGTGTACCGAAATATCAGCGCATCAGGATCGTTGAGCTCCGGATCTTTTGCAACCAGAGTGGATTTCACAGCCGGAAATGACCCTGAAGCAATTGTTGTAGCAGATTTTGATGGCGACGGAAAACCAGATATAGCAGCTGCCAACTACCTGTCCAATACTATTTCAATTTTCAGGAATACAAGTACGCCTGGAACGATCAATTCGGGATCGCTCGCTGCTAAGGTCGATTTTAATTCGTTGAGCTCCCCTATTCGTATCGCTGTAGGAGATGTGGATGGTGATGGAAAACCTGAAATTGCTGTTGCTAATGCAGGCAATAATCGGGTATCCGTTTTTCGCAACATCAGCACAACAGGTTCCATTACAAGTGGGTCGTTTGCTGCCAAAGTTGACTATATCACCGGAACCCAACCGTTTGGAGTGGCGCTTAATGATCTCGACGGTGATGGCAAAACAGACATGGTCTGTGCCAATAGCGGTGGTGCAAGTGTATCTGTATACAGGAACACTTCAATACCCGGCACCGTCAATTCCGGATCCTTTGCCGCTCCAGTTGCCTTTACGGTAGGCACAACCCCGAAAAATGTGATCACAGGTGACATAGATGCGGATGGAAAGCCGGAAATTATTACTGCAAATGGCGGTACGAACAATGTATCAATTCTGAAAAACACATCTACGAGCGGTACTATTACAACAGGATCATTCGCAGCTAAAGTTGATTACGCAACCGGAACAAATCCACATGGAATTGTAATAGGTGATGTTAACGGAGACGGAAGACCGGATCTTGCAATTGCAAACAAAAACACCAATTCAGCTTCAATACTCAGAAACACAGGGGTAGCAGGCGTAATAGGTGCAGGCACATTTGCAGGGCAGGTAACATTTACGGCGGGAACAGGCCCTGAAGGTGCAGCAATTGGCGACCTCGATGGTGATCACAAACCAGATCTGGTAATCGCAAATTACGGAGCTGCTGCGTTTTCGCTATCGGTATTCCGCAATAGTCAGCTATCTGCTAACACCGGCACTGCAACTGTATGCGCCGGATCCAACACCACTTTGTCAAATGCAATGGGCGGCGGCACATGGACAAGCAGCAATAGTTTCGTTGCTACTGTAGGTTCTGCCACTGGTGTTGTTACTGGCCTGTCGTCTGGTACTACCTCTATTTCTTACACAGTTGCAGGTGCCAGCGTTACTACTGTTATTACCGTCAATCCAATACCCACACCAGGCATACAAACTGGCAGCGCTCAGGTTAATGTAGGAGCAAATGTAACGCTGACCGATGTGCACCTTTCGGTTACAGCTCCGGGTTCTTTGGCTGGTGATCTTGCATTTGCGGCAACCAACTATAATGATGGCACATTTGCCGCGTGGGGTGCAATTCCTGCAGTGTTTTCAAATGTCCCTGTTAAGAAAGCGCCCTCTGGCGACCTTGTAGGGTGCACCACAATTTCACCCGGTTACTTCACTGGCAATGTAGCTTTTATTAATCGCGGAACATGTGAGTTCAGCTATAAAGCACTGCAGGCACAAAATGCCGGTGCCACAGCCTGCATTATCATCAATAATGCACCAGGATTGACTGATATGGGTATTGGTACGTTCGGTGCCGGCATTACCATTCCGGTATACATGATTACCAAGGCCGATGGTGAAAAACTAGCTGCACGGATCGACGCAGGCGACACAATCCTTATGAGTATGACTTTCGGTGGTGGATCGGGTATATGGAACAGCCTCAACACCTCCATTGCAAGTGTATCATCTGTCGGTGTGGTTACTGGCCTGGATACAGGTAATGCTACGATTCATTATTCAGTTACAAATGGCTGCGGCACACTGTCATCTGCCACGAATATGCAGGTAACATCCCCAGCTGCTATTACCGGAGCTTCGACGATTTGTTCCGGAAATTCAATTTCGTTAACAGGCACCCCCGCCGGCGGGTCTTGGTCGAGCGCCAATAGCGGAACAGCATCTGTCGATGGTTCAGGTATTGTAACAGGTGTCCTTGCAGGCACTACTACTATTACTTATACTGTATCGGGTTCTTCTGCCACCCAAAGTGTAACAGTGCTAGCTCTGCCACCTGTAAGTGCTGGGTCTAATGTTGCCCTTTGTACAGGTTCATCTACTGGCTTAACCGCATCAGGCGCCAATACCTACACATGGTCTCCATCAACAGGTCTCTCTGCAACGGTCGGTGCCAGCGTAACTGCGTCTCCAACAAGCACCACTACTTATACCGTAAATGGTACAAATGCCAGTGGCTGTAGCAACACAGCAACCGTGACAGTATCAGTCAACAGCTTGCCACCTGTTAGCGCAGGATCTAATGTTGCGATCTGTACCGGTTCATCTACTGGCTTAACCGCATCTGGTGCCAACACCTACACATGGTCTCCAGCAACTGGCCTGTCTGCAACGGTAGGTGCCAGTGTGACAGCGTCTCCAACAAGCACCACTACTTATACCGTAAATGGTACCGATGCCAGCGGCTGCAGCAACACTGCAACCGTGACAGTATCAGTCAACAGCCTGCCACCTGTAAGTGCAGGGTCTAATGTTGCAATTTGCACAGGTGCATCAACCAGCCTTACAGCATCAGGAGCCACAACCTACACCTGGTCTCCAGCAACTGGCCTGTCTGCAACTGTTGGTGAAAGTGTAACCGCCAGTCCAACTAGCACCACTACTTATACCGTAAATGGTACAAACGCCAGTGGCTGTAGCAATTTCGCAACGGTAATAGTATCAGTCAACAGCCTGCCGCCAGTAAGTGCAGGGTCTAATGTTGCCATTTGCACTGGTTCTTCTGCCGGCCTTACTGCATCAGGCGCCAACACATACACATGGTCTCCGGCAACAGGCCTGTCTGCAACTATAGGTGCCAGCGTAACTGCGTCTCCAACAAGTACCACTACTTATACCGTAAATGGTACCGATGCCAGCGGCTGCAGCAACACTGCAACCGTAACCGTATCTGTCAATAGCCTACCACCAGTCAGTGCAGGGTCTAATGTTGCTATTTGCAATGGTTCGAATACGGGACTAACAGCCTCAGGGGCCAATACCTACACTTGGTCTCCGGCAACTGGTCTTTCCGCAACGGTAGGTGCCAGCGTGACTGCGTCTCCAACAAGCACCACTACTTATACCGTAAATGGTACAAACGCCAGTGGTTGCAGCAATACCGCAACAGTTACAGTATCGGTAAACAGCTTGCCACCAGTAAGTGCTGGATCTAATGTTGCCATTTGTACTGGTGCATCAACCGGTCTTACAGCCTCAGGTGCTACTACCTACTCATGGTCTCCAGCAACTGGTCTGTCTGCAACTGTGGGTGCAAGCGTGACTGCTACACCAACAAGCACCACTACTTATACCGTAAATGGTACAAATGCCAGCGGCTGCAGCAACACAGCAACCGTAACCGTATCAGTCAACAGCCTACCTCCTGTAAGTGCTGGATCTAATGTTGCTATTTGTATTGGTTCGAATACTGGACTTACAGCCTCAGGTGCCAACACCTACATATGGTCTCCGGCAACTGGTCTTTCCGCAACGGCAGGTGCCAGTGTTACAGCGTCTCCAACAAGCACCACTACTTATACCGTAAATGGTACAAATGGCAGTGGCTGTAGCAACACAGCAACAGTAACAGTATCAGTAAACAGTCTGCCTCCCGTCAGCGCAGGTTCTGATGTTGCGATCTGTACCGGTTCATCTACTGGCTTAACAGCATCAGGCGCCAATACCTACACATGGTTGCCAGCAACTGGTCTTTCCGCAACGGTAGGTGCCAGCGTGACTGCCACCCCTACAAGCACTACTACCTATACCGTGAATGGTACAAATGCCAGTGGCTGCAGCAATACTGCAACGGTAACCGTGTCTGTCAATAGCTTGCCGCCAGTAAGTGCGGGGTCTAATGTTGCCATTTGCACTGGTTCTTCTACCGGCCTTACAGCCACAGGTGCCAATACCTACACATGGTCTCCGGCAACTGGTCTGTCTGCAACGGTAGGTGCCAGTGTTACTGCTACCCCAACAAGCACCACCACCTATACCGTGAATGGTACAAATGCCAGTGGCTGCAGCAATACTGCAACGGTAACCGTGTCTGTCAATAGCTTGCCGCCAGTAAGTGCGGGGTCTAATGTTGCGATCTGTACCGGTTCATCTACTGGCTTAACAGCATCAGGCGCCAATACCTACGCATGGTTGCCAGCAACTGGTCTTTCCGCAACGGTAGGTGCCAGCGTGACTGCCACCCCTACAAGCACGACTACCTATACTGTAAATGGAACAAATGCCAGTGGCTGTAGCAATTCTGCGACTGTTACAGTATCTGTCAACAGCCTGCCGCCAGTAAGTGCAGGGTCTAATGTTGCGATTTGTACCGGTTCATCTACCAGCCTTACTGCTTCAGGAGCCACAACCTACACTTGGTCGCCAGCAACTGGTCTTTCCGCAACGGTAGGAGCCAATGTTACCGCCACACCAACAGCCACAACCACTTATACCGTAAATGGAACAAACGTCAGTGGCTGTAGCAATTCTGCGACTGTTACAGTATCTGTCAACAGCCTACCACCAGTAAGTGCAGGGTCTAATGTTGCCATTTGCATTGGTTCTTCTACAGGCCTTACTGCATCAGGCGCCAATACCTACACTTGGTCTCCGGCAACTGGTCTGTCTGCAACCTTGGGTGCTAGCGTGACAGCTACCCCAACAGGCACCACTACCTATACCGTAAATGGTACAAACGGCAGCGGCTGCAGCAATACCGCAACGGTAACAGTATCAGTAAACAGCCTGCCACCTGTTAGCGCAGGGTCTAATGTTGCCATTTGCACTGGTTCTTCTACCGGCCTTACAGCCACAGGTGCCAACAACTACACATGGTCTCCAGCAACTGGTCTCTCTGCAACGGTAGGTGCCAGTGTGACAGCGTCTCCAACTAGCACCACTACTTATACTGTAAATGGTACAAATGCCAGCGGTTGCAGCAACACCGCAACCGTTACCGTGTCTGTCAACAGCCTGCCGCCAGTAAGTGCAGGGTCAAATGTTGCCATATGCACTGGTTCTTCAACCGGCCTTACAGCCACAGGTGCCAATACTCACACCTGGTCTCCATCTATTGGTCTGTCTGCAACCGTAGGTGCCAGCATAACAGCTACACCAACAAGCACCACTACCTATACCGTAATTGGTACAAACGCCGGTGGCTGCAGCAATACGGCAACGGTAACAGTATCAGTAAACAGTCTGCCTCCAGTCAATGCAGGGTCTAATGTTGCCATATGTGCAGGTGGATCTACCGGCCTAACCGCTTCAGGAGCCAACACATACACATGGTCTCCATCTATTGGCCTGTCTGCAACTGTTGGGGCAAGTGTTACTGCTACCCCAACAAGCACCACTACTTATACCGTAAATGGTACAAATGCCAGTGGTTGCAGCAATACTGCATCGGTAACCGTATCTGTTACCCCATTGCCTGATCCTGGCACCATCATCGGCTCTTCTACATTGTGTCCTGGCACCACAATGACACTTACCTCCAGCGGATTCAGCGGCGGCATTTGGAGTAGTACGAATCTGGCTGTAGCCACTGTGTCTGCAAGCGGAAGTGTGTCGGCTTTGGCTAATGGCATCACGACAATCTCTTATACAGTCTCTAACGGCTGCGGGACATTTGCAGCAACAAAATCTGTTTCTGTCAATCCGACGGCTGTGCCCGGAACAATAACCGGAACTGCAGCGATTTGTGTAGGAACGAATACATCCTTTTCCGCAAGCGGAACGGGTGGCGGTGTCTGGAGTAGTACAAACTCTGCCGTGGCTACTGTTTCAGGAGCTGGAGTGGTTACCGGCATTGTGCCAGGCACGTCGGTAATATCTTATACTGTCACAAATGGATGTGGTGCAGTCGCGGCTGCTCAGATGGTAACCGTCAACCAGCTTGCAAATCCGGGAGTTATTTCAGGAAGCACCTCTGTTTGTCAGGCTTCATCAACGCAATTGGCTACAAATGGCATGAATGGTGGCACGTGGAGCTCCACCAATATGGCAGCAGCAACCGTTTCTGCATCCGGATTGGTGACAGGGGTAAGCGCCGGAGGTACCATTGTGTCCTATACAGTCACCAACCTGTGCGGCAGCCTTGCAGCTACAACAAATGTTACTGTTGCACCACTACCCGCGACCCCTGATCCGATTACTGGTACAGCCCAGGTTTGTGTTGGTAATAATGTGTTGTTGTCTACTGGCTCGACAGGAGGTGTTTGGTCATCATCAAATAATACTAAGGCTACTGTGAATGCCAGCGGCAGTGTCACCGGTATCTCAGCAGCAGTAGTAACGATCAGTTACACTATTAGTAACAGTTGCGGAAATGCTTATGCAACCAGATCACTTACTGTTAGCCCTATCCCGGCAACCATTAGTGGTAATCTCAATATTTGCCCTGGCGCCCTGACAACACTTACAAACAGTCCGGGTGGTGGAATATGGAGCAGCCCAAGTAGCACTGTTTCGGTAAATCCAACCAATGGAAAGGTAACCGGAGTAAGCCCGGGAAACGCTCTGATCAGCTACACCCTACCTGCCGGTTGCGTAGCTACCACAACTGTTGTGGTTTCACCACCCCCATCAGCAATCGGTGGCACCGCCTCAGTTTGCCCGGGGGCTACTACCCTCCTGACAAATAGCGAACCTGGCGGGTCATGGTCGAGCAGCAGCCCGGCAAAAGCAACAATAGATGCAGCAACAGGGGTTGTTACAGGAGTAAGCCAGGGCATTTCTAATATCACCTATACCCTCTCGGCAGGTTGTGTTTCCACAACTCAGCTCACAGTAAACGCGGCTCCTGCTGCAATTACCGGCGCCCTTACACTGTGTCCGGGCAATGCTACAGACCTCAACTCCGGCACCACAGGCGGTGTATGGACGAGCAGCAATACCGCTATTGCTACCGTGCATCCTGTATCTGGTATTGTGTCCAGTGTGGCAGGCGTAGGTACATCAAACATCACCTATACGGTAGGGACATTGTGCCCAAGAATTGTGCAGGTCACCGTTGCTGTGCCTAGTCCCAATACGGGTGTAGCATCTGTTTGCCTTGGGCAACCGATTTCCGTAGCCGTACTGAGCAATGCAACACCAGGAGGAACATGGATCAGCAGTAATACCGATAGGGTGCTCATCAGCTCGTCTACAGGATTGCTGAAAGGATTAACGCTAGGCACTGTTATTATCACTTACCAGCTGGATCCCGGATGTTTCAGTACTACAGAACTCACCGTAAATCCGGCAGTACCATCAATAGCCGGTAACACGAGTGTGTGCCCGGGAACAACTACAATTCTCACCAATCCGCAATCAGGTGGTATATGGTCGACTGCTCACAATGATATTGCGACTGGTAGTACAGGCGGAATCATCAGCGGTATCAGTGAAGGCACTACAACAGTTAGCTACATTGTAAGTGCCGGATGTTACAAAACAACCAGCTTCCAGGTATATGGTTCTATTTCTCCCATTACAGGTTTGGACATTGTCTGTCAGGGATCTGAAACGCAACTAACCAGCGGTGCAGCAGGTGGTACATGGACCAGCGGTAATACTTCTGTATCAGTTGGGCTTACAACCGGTATCGTCACCGGCGTGAGCATGGGTACTGCCAGAATAACCTACAAATTAGGATCATCCGGTTGTTTTGTGACTCGCGATGTAACGGTAAATCCGGCTGTTGCGACGATCACGGGTACTGCTAACATTTGTCCTGGTTTCACTGTCACCCTAGGGAACAGTGATCCCGGGGGCACATGGAGCAGCAGTAACACAGCACGCGCAACCGTTGATGTAAATACTGGTCTGGTAACGGGTATTTCTTCCGGCAGCAGCGTTATTACTTACATGGTAACCCCATCGTGCTATAAAACCACAATTCAAAATGTAAAGCTGGCCCCCAATCCAATCATCGGCTCTTCCGTGGTTTGTCAGGCAGCAACAACTGGACTTTCCACATCGCCAGCAGGCGGTACCTGGAGCAGCAGCAATAGTACAGCTGCAACTGTTGGTACCTCAGGAACGGTATCGGGCATTGCACCAGGAAATACTACTATTCAGTACCTGCTTAGTAGCGGTTGTCTGGTTACCAGAGAAATCACGGTAAATGCGATTCCGGATGTAATAATAGGATCGCTTGCAGTTTGTGCCGGCAGCGAAAATTCACTCTCCGTTTCACCCTCCGGCGGTGTCTGGACCAGCAGCAACGTTTCTAAAGCCAGTATCGACGCTGGCAGTGGAGTCCTTACCGGTATTGCCCAGGGTACTGCCAATATCACTTATATGCTGAGCACTGGTTGTTTCAGAAAAGTGACGGCAATTGTAAATCCACAACCAGGAGTTATAGCAGGTTCATCGACAGTTGCGCAGGGTGCTTTTGTAAATTTCACTAGCAGCCCGGCAGGTGGCTCATGGAGCAGCCTTGCATCCACAACAGCATCGGTAAATGCCACTACGGGCAGAGTAACTGGGGTAAGTACAGGTTTGACAACTATTACCTACCAGCTCAGCACCGGTTGTTACAGAACCCGTGATATTACAGTTACTGGCGCAAGGGGTACAATTGAAAATCCGGAATCCGAAACAGGTTATGGTAGTTTCTTCCAGTTATCCCCCAACCCTACTTCCGGCACTTTGGCGCTGTCTTCATCGGTTTCCGGAGTATTCAGTGTGCACACTATAGATGGCAAATTGGTTGTTTCACAAATGATCGATCAGCAGGCAACCACCATTTTGCTTCCGGCCGATCTGGCACCGGGAACATATATGTGTCGTTTCTTAGGTAGTGACGGCAAATCAATTGCCCAACGGTTGGTAGTAGAAAAATAGCAACTGATTTGGTAAAAAAAAAGACTGGCAGGCAATTTGAAAAATGATAGCAAAACCACCGCCGCTGCAAATGAGCAGCAACGGTGGTTTTGTTTTAGCGCCTAAAACTGAAGAAAACTAAGCTCTATACTATTACAACGATATTTTCATTTTGTGGACTTGAGGACTTCAGTTTGTATGGCAAAATTGTTTTTTACCTGTTCTTTACTGTTCTATTACCATATTATTACGCATAATTTATAAATGGCGGCAAGTGTGTTTTGCAGCAAATCATTGATTGGTTCCAGTGCTTTGCCTTTTAGAATGAATTGATAGGAAAGAGCCTTTCGGCTACCAGCGAACGCACCAAACACAAAATAGCTTATAATTCTATTCATCATTCTCTACAACGAGAAGTTCATGTTTTTTTAAGAGTCCGAAAGTGCCCCATAAAATAAATGAGAATTTATGCGCAGAGCAACTGACTTGAAACAATTTGCTCATATACAAATCGCATTACTATTAATTATTCAGGGTTGATGCTTCTTCTTTCGGGATAAAGTTCGCATTATTGTAACAATGAAAAAGCAACTTATTGCATTGTCGTTGTTTATTATCGGTGCGGTACCTTCATATTGTCAGGATACGGTCGCCGCTGACAAACCAAAATCGCTCACTTTTTCAGGTTTTTTGGAGGCATACTACTGTTACGATTTCGGTGAACCGGCAAACAACACCCGACCGGATTTCGTTTTTGCGCATAACCGGCACAATGAAGTCAACATTAATCTTGCCTACCTGAAAAGCAGTTATCAAAAAGAAAGGGTTCGGGCAAACATTGCCATCGCTGCCGGCACCTATATGAATGCCACCTATGCAGCCGAACAAGGTGTACTGAAGATGCTCTATGAGGCAACTGCAGGTGTGAAAATCGCTCGAAATAAAGACCTTTATATTGATGCAGGTATTATGCCTTCGCATCTTGGATTTGAAAGTGCCTACTCTCCGGATTGCCAGACACTCACACGCAGTATCATTGCCGATAATTCACCTTACTACGAAAGTGGTGCAAAACTCAACTACCGGACTGATAACGACAAGTGGTTTCTGGCTGTGATGGTACTCAACGGTTGGCAGCGCATTCAGCGGGTCTACGGCAATTCTGCGCTCAGCGGTGGTACCCAGATCACCTACAAACCATCGTCTGGAATAGTGCTCAACTACAGCACTTTTGCCGGCAATGACAAGCCAGACAGCAACAGACAGACCAGAGTTTTTCACAACATTTATGGCACATTTGCGCTTTCAAAAAAAATCGGGATAATAGCAGGCATTGATTATGGCTTGGAGCAAAAACGCCCTGGCAGCCGCTACTGGAATAACTGGATGGGGGCCGCAGTCATTGTGAGGTACCAGGCAGGTGCAAAAACAGCCATTGCAGTAAGGGGCGAATATTACAGCGACGAACACGGGGTTATTATCACTTCAGGAACACCAAATGGATTTAATGCAACCGGATTTTCGGCAAATTTTGATTTCTATCTTTTGAAAAATGTTATCTGGCGAATAGAAGTAAAAACGTTGAAGAGCACCGATCGCATATTTACAGACAATACCGGAGCCGCTACAACTGCCAACCTTCTTGCCAGCACAGCACTGGCTATAACATTGAAATAATGCGATCCATTTTTTATCCTTTCACGAAAAGACCTATTTGTTTTACCATAGGGTACGTTTATGGTGAAGCATTCTAACACTTTGATAACACACCTTACAACTATCTTTAAACCATGTGGGTACGCTTTCGTATTATTATGCTTATCGTTTTTTTTGGTGCATGTGGCCCAAAAGATCCCGAACCTATGGGTGCGACGGCGACCGTGTTCCCAAAATCCCAGATCAGCAGCTACATTCGGCGAATATATGAGGACCGAAAAGGCAATATGTGGCTGGGAACTACGCAGGACGGTGTGTGCAGGTACGATGGCAATACACTAAAATACCTGTCGAAAAAAGATGGACTGGCGGGAGTGTGCATAAAAGCAATGGTTGAAGACAAGGCCGGTAACTTATGGCTGGCCACCGAAAACGGAGTATCCAGATACCACGGTGAACGCTTTACTAATTACACAGCCCGCGATGGCCTTGCCGGAAACGATGTGTTCTCTATGTTGTTCGACCGCAATGGTGTCTTATGGGTGGGCACAACAAATGGTGTAAGCCGATTTGATGGTGCAACCTTCACTTCCTTCGTTCTACCGGGTGCAAACACGGTATCTGCCAATCCTAGATTCAAGGCTATGGCTATTCTGGCTATTTGCGAGGCAACAAATGGCGACATCTGGTTTGGTACTGGTGGCTCAGGGGTTATAAGGTACAATGGCATCACTTTTACAACCTATACCGAAAAAGACGGCCTCCCCAATAACAGTGTCTGGTGCATTGCGCAAGACCGTAACGATAACATTTGGTTTGGCACACGTGGTGGCGGCGCTGCCAGCTACAACGGCAAAACGTTTGCCACCTTTTCTGAGCAGGATGGCCTGGCCGGCAACAACATTAGCGACATCCTTATGGACAAATCAGGTAACATATGGTTTGCTACCAGTGGCAGAGGCGTAGCAAAGTACGACGGCAATAGATTCTCCACAATAAAAGACCAGAGCGGGATCACCGAAAATCATGTACAGTGCATATTTCAGGACAGGTCAGGACGCCTCTGGTTCGGATTTTCAGGTGGGCTTTTTCGCTTAGAAAAAGGTGTTCTGGTGAATGTCACCAAAACCGGTCCATGGGAATAGCCATCTGCGCGGTATCGCAACGATAGTCGAAGGCAAACAATCGGTTCCATTTTGAGCATCAGTCACCTAAGAAAATTTATAGCATTATCTTTTTACTGGTTCTTTTAAAGAAATTCTCCGCATTCCTCCTGGCAAGGTGGCTTTGCATCGCATATGCGGTATTGTACTATTGCTTACCTTTAGTAAAAACCACATTATGAGACAAAAAACAATGCTTGCCATACTTACCCTAACTGTGCTTTTTGTAGCGGGCTGCACCGCCGGGCACAACCCATCTGCGGCATCAGGTGGCACATCGGCCGGCTTCCTTATGGGCCTTTGGCATGGCGTTATTGCGCCAGTGACTTTCTGCATTTCCCTTTTCTCCGACAGCATTCATTTTTACGAGGTGCACAATAATGGTAATTGGTATAATTTTGGTTTCGTGTTGGGTACGGGTATCATCTTTGGCAGTGGTGGCAGAAAGTCCAAAAGCTGACCTGAACCACGATGAAAGCTTTGTTAACGGAGGTTACTTTTTGATCACCATTTCAATTTTTCAACAATGAACATGTTAACCATTGTAGCTTTATTGGCCATAGGCCTCGCGGCCGGGTTGCTGAGTAGTATGGTAGGTATTGGTGGCGGTATTGTCATCGTACCGTCGCTGGTGTTTTTTCTGGCTATGAGTCAGAAAATGGCACAGGGCACATCGCTGGCGCTGTTGATGACGCCGGTGGGCATTTTTGCCGTTATCAACTACTACAAAGCCGGATATGTAGACTTCAAAGTGGCAGGCGTGCTTATAATAGCCTTTGTAGCAGGTAGTTTTCTGGGTAGTAAAGTTGCCCTTGGCCTGCCAGACAATGTGATCAAAAAGCTCTTTGGGGGCTTTCTGATGTTGGTTTCTATTAAATACCTGTTTTTCAGCAAATAACTATTTTCGCTACCCGCCTACCTGCCTTACAAAATAAATTGTTCTGTACGGGTATTGCGCTTTAATTTTGCACCTTCAAAAACACCCCTGATCAATTCGGGAAAAACAATAGCAATGCGTACTAAGATAAAAGCAATTCTCAACGACGACAAAACCGACTACAAGGTAAATATTAAAGGATGGGTACGATCGTTCCGTAACAATCAGTTTATAGCGGTCAATGATGGCTCGTGCATGGGCAATCTGCAAGTCGTTATAGGTCTGGATACAGACGAAACGATTGTCAAAAAAATCAACAATGGTGCCTCAGTGAGCGTAGATGGGACAATAGTCGCATCGCAGGGCAAGGGACAGCGCGTGGAATTGAAAGCGGATAGCATTACCATAATGGGCGAGTGCGACCCGGAGCAGTTTCCACTGCAGCTAAAAAATAAGCCGAGCCTCGATTACCTGCGCGAGATAGCCCACCTGCGCTTTCGTACCAATACTTTTGGTGCTGTTTTCCGTGTACGGCATACACTGGCTTATGCCATTCACAAGTTTTTCAACGACCGTGGCTTTGTGTACATGCACACGCCTATCGTTACGGCATCTGATGCAGAAGGTGCAGGTGAGATGTTCAGGGTCACTACCCTGCCATTCGACAATCCGCCGCGTAACGAAGATGGCACCATTAACTATAAGGAAGACTTTTTTGGCCGCAATACCAACCTGACCGTGAGTGGCCAGTTGGAGGCCGAACTGGGTGCCATGGCTTTTAGCGAAGTATATACTTTCGGGCCCACATTCCGTGCAGAGAACTCAAATACTGCCCGTCACCTTGCAGAGTTTTGGATGATAGAACCCGAAGTCGCATTCAATGACATCTATGATAACATGGATCTCGCTGAACAGTTCATCAGGTACATCATTGCCTATGCGCTGGAGCACAACCGTGAAGATCTTGAATTTCTGGCGCAGCGTCTTGCAGACGAAGAAAAACAGAAACCTACAAATGAGCGCAGCGAGCTGGGGCTGATAGAAAAACTCGACTTTGTGCTCAACAACAATTTTGAGCGCATCACCTACACCGATGCGATCAACATTCTGCTCGATTCACCGGCTTACAAGAAAAAGAAGTTTCAGTATGATGTAAAGTGGGGTATCGACCTGCAAAGCGAACATGAACGCTACCTTGTAGAAAAGCACTTTAAGAAGCCTGTAATCGTTACCGGCTACCCCAAAGACATAAAAGCATTCTACATGCGTATGAATGACGATGGCAAGACCGTAGCCGCAATGGATATACTTGCGCCGGGCATCGGTGAAATTGTAGGTGGCTCGCAAAGAGAGGAGCGACTGGACAAACTCATGGCCCGTATGGCCGAAATGCACATTCCTGCTGAAGAACTGTACTGGTACCTCGACACCCGTAAATTTGGTACTGTGCCGCATGCCGGCTTTGGTCTCGGTTTCGAACGCATTGTGTTGTTTGTTACCGGTATGACCAACATCCGCGACGTGATACCTTTCCCACGTACACCTAAGAATGCAGAATTTTAATAGGTAAGATGCTACAACGGTTTACAGCTATGCAGCTCTGCATACTGTAATCCGTTGTGTTATTAGTGGTGCCTCACTTTCATGAGTTCTTCTACAGCTGTTATCACTGTGTGCATCACTTTCTTCTGATCATATTTTTCTACTACCAGAGCGCGCGCATTTGCCGCAAGTGCTTCTGCCTCCACTTTGTGCTCCAGACACCATTTTATTGCATTGGCAAAGTCTTTGGGAGTATGTGCACGCAGATAATGTTCTTCCGGGCGTGCTTCAATGCCTTTTATGCCTTTAGATGTTGTTACAACAATCTTTCCGGCGGCCATTGCTTCGAGTATTTTTACCCGTATTCCACCTCCAGACCATAGTGGCACGATTAGTATCTTTTTGTCTTCAATAAATGCATCGGCATCTGGCACCTCCCCCATGCATTCCACACCGCTGAGCTTCACGTTCTTAAATTCTTTGTCCATACCCCTGCCGGCAAAGTAGAATTTGAATTTAGGAGCCGCTTTGTGAATAGCTGGCCATGCTTTGTTCAGAAACCAACTGATCCCCTCTGCATTGGGTCGCCAGTCCATAGCGCCTATATGGTACCCTACCCACTGCACTTCCTTTTCAGGTGGCTTTATCTTATCGGTCTCAATACTAAATGGTGCTACAATAACGTGCGAAACATCCTCCAGCCGTTGTACCAGATGGGCGTCTTTTTCGGTTATAGCCAGGAGCAGATTGTACTCTTTCCATGCCATGCGCTCAAAATTCCGGACTCTTATTGCCAGATTGTCGAGGTAGTAGGCTTTGAGTTTGTTTTTGGTACGGCGCGAAAGACCCTGCCATATCTGGTATTCCACATTGTGCATGCGCAGCACAGTAACTGCTTCTGAGTATTTCCTGATCACTGGCAGGTAAGTGGTAAGAAAAACACTCTCCACCTGCACTACATCCGGTTTAAATTCAGTGAGTATTTCCTTTAGTTTGGTTTTGAAATCTTCGCTGTAGAAACGCTTGGCATGTTCCGGCTCCTTGCCAAAAAGAAAATTGCGCAGGACATCCTGCCACTTCAACACGTTATCAATATCTACCCACGAAAACGCATGCAAATGTGTAAAAATACGCCTGAGCGCATCGCCGCTTACATGGTGCTTGCTTGTGTTCATTGCCAGCAGGTGTACCTTCCAGCCTGCATGATGGTATCCCTCAATCATTGCATGCATGGCCATATTTCCACCGTCCTTCAGCGGATACGGCACACGATTGGTAATGATCAGTATTTTGTGTGGTGTCATCTGGGGGCGAAAATAGAATAACTTTAAAACTTATTTTTGCGAATGCACACAAAAAAAGTAATTTTTCTCGGTTCCAAACCTATAGGGTACGATTGCCTTGCCCACCTTATCTCGCAACAGCATGTGCTCGGGTTTCAAATCGGCGGAATAATGACCCAGGAAAGAAAGGAGTTTGGGTCGGGGAATAACTTGAAAGAACTTGCTGAGCAAAACCAAATACCGGTTTTTACAGATCTGTCTCAACTACCGGATTGTGATATTATTTACTCGGTGCAGTACCATCAGATACTAAAACAGGAACATATTGCCAAAGCTGCACAAATAGCCGTAAACCTGCACATGGCGCCCCTGCCCGAATACCGCGGTAGCAATCAGTTCTCATTTGCTATCATTGATGGGAAAGCCGAATTCGGCACCACGATACATCGTATAGATACACGCATAGACCACGGTGACCTGTTGTTTCAGAAACGCTTCCCAATCCCGCGAAACTGCTGGGTCAATGAGCTGTATCAGCTCACCTACAATGCATCATTGAATCTGTTCAAACAAACGTTGGGGCATATTATCAGCGGCAACTATCAACCCATTTCTCAGCAGGTGCTGGTGGGCAAGTTTGGTACCAGCCTGCACTTTCGCAACGAAATGGAAGCGCTGAAGCATATCAGCCTTGAATGGGATTCGGAAAAAATAGAGCGTCACATCCGTGCTACATCAATGCCTGGTTTTGAGCCACCCTACTGCACCATAGGTGGCGAAAAAGTATATTTTTCTACTACCTGGGACAAGAAATAATTCAAACACTTTACTCATCTCCGCCAGCAGACCGCTCAGAGGGCACCTCTACTCTGCGGGTATTGCCAAATCCCACATAAAGATAGAGGTACATCATACGAGCGAGGCGCATAAGGTATGGCTGGGCCAGCAATACAATGGCTGTGCTGGCAAACAGGTAGTAATACACACTATTGTCTTTGTAAGACAGCCCAAATATGGGCCAATACCAACATAAATTGAGGAAAAACAAAATCATCGTAAGCGCATAGTTGATACCGCCTCCATTATTTCGCTCCGACTTCATCTTCTGTCCGCACACTTCGCATTCATCCTTCAGCATTACCATTTCACTCAGGGGGAATATGCTTTTGTTGATGAACACATGAGTTTGCCTGCAACTGGGACATTTCATGGTAAACATCGCAACTATTATGTTTGGCTTCCGGGAAGATGTGTCCATGCTGCAAAAATAATATTTTTTGTTTGGCTTTATCCGCATTTTCCGGAATGCAGCGCTTTAGCAGCGCAATACAAAACCAAATCAGCAACTGAATATCCACTTTGACAACAACGGCACCAAAAAAGCAACATGTGCTTAAAACGAGTATTTTTAACGCCAAAAACAAATAATGAAACGCACTTTGCTCCTGATTCTTGTCACAATACTCGCTGCAGTTCGGCTGCATGCCGATGAAGTTGTTTATTACAACAAACCATGGAAAGAAGTGCTGGCAAAGGCAAAGGCCGAACATAAGTATATTTTCATAGATTGCTATACAGACTGGTGTAGCTGGTGCAAGGTCATGGACAAGGAAACCATGACAAATACAGAAGTTATAAAGCTGTTGGGTGATAGTTTCATAGCTGTAAAGATGGAAATGGAACATGGCGAGGGTATAGCCATGTCTATGAAGTATCATATAACCGGGTTTCCGTCGTTTTTGTTTTTCAACTCAGATGGTGAATATGTATACCATACAACCGGCTATCAAAAATCGTCTGATTTTCTCGGAGATTTGAAAGGCGTACTCGATAAAACGAAGCATACGCCGGCGCCTGGCTTCAGCAAATCGCTCAATGTGGATTACCCTGATTTTTACCGGAATTCATTCGCTGAAAAAGACAAAAGAACTTTCCCAACGCAGGAAGAAGTAATAGCCTTTCTGGACAAACAGAAAGACCTGTTCTCAGAAGTAAGCTGGGCTGTTATAGACCGTTATGATGTCGGTGACAAGTATACCCGGCACTTTCTGGAAAATGTGCCCAAGTACAGGCAGCTTTTTGGCAAAACAACAGTACACGACAACCTAAATACGCTGCTTGGTTCGGTGCTGGCAACGGCTACTAAAAACAAAGATGAAAGAGCATTTGACAATCTACTGGCGATGCTCGACAAGTATATGGCGGAAGATGCTCCCGATGCACGCATTTTCTGTAGCCTGTCTTTTTACAAAGCTATTAAAGACTGGAACCGGTATGGAATGGCTTGCAATGAATTTGTACTCAGAAACGGATTTGGGAAAACCACTGAGATAAATTCATTCTGCTGGGATATCTACGAAAACAGCGATGACAAAAAGCTACTTGCCAGTGCATGCAAATGGATGGCTGAAGTAGTGTCGCTGGAGGGCAGCTACCCCAACCTCGACACCTATGCGTCACTGCTGTATAAAACCGGGCAGATTTCTGATGCAAAGACAATGGCAGCAAAAGCTGTTGCAACCGGCAAAGCCGCAGGATCTGATGTGAAAGCAACAGAGGAACTGCTGCGGAAAATGGAATCAAAGTAATTGCCAGTATTACCGCTTCACTACCTTTCTACTGTACTTAGCCAGTCTCTGATTACCGTTTGTAGTGCTCCTGAGCGTGCCTGTACATCTTCCAAATCTCTGAACTTTGCTATGCGCCGACCATCTGTGTAACTACCTTCCAGCAGTCCTGTGTTGTCGGAGATCCTTGCACCGGTGGGAAACACCAGCATTATCTGCCCCCGATGCAGGTTCATCACCACAATATCTCTTTTATACTCCTTTGGGTCGAAAGGTTTCATTGCACCAGTATAATAGAAACTCGGTGAATTCCACTTGATCTGCTCCCCTATTTCAGTATCTGTGCTAAGAATGATATTCCGTAACGCGGTAACAGTAGCAGCAAGAGCGGAGTCCAGCGCTTGGATGTGCGCTGTTACCTGTTCCGTATCAGTTAGCGTGTTTTTCTTTGCCATCTCAAAATTCGTTTACCCGCAAAAACCCACAACGTTGTAGCCATTTTATTTTGCAGTACCGCCATACAACTTGCTCTATTTACCCCAGTCTTTCCTGCTCGCGTAGCCAGCGCTCCGGAATATCACCTGCACTTGCTATCAGGTAATCATTGTATGAACAAGGTACAAATGTTCCGTTCGGCAACTTCATCCACCAGCGCTTGGTACGTTTGCTTTTCAGGAACGTTGTATCTGCATCGCTGAACACTACGTTGAACATGATGAACTCATCCCGTTCGGTGAGTTTTGCTTCCATCTTCCGCACCAGCAGCCCGTCTACAAAGTACCACAGCATTTGCGCGATCAGCTTTGCCGTCATGTTGTTTGTATCCTTTGTTTCATCAAAACCATAAATTCCGAAAGAAGTAAGCTGCTCGCTCATTCCTGCAAAACGGGTAATAAAACACGCCTCTTCTCCATTCAGCCCATTGGGCGATCCATTTACGTTTGCCGGTGCATCGCTGTAGCGCACTACCGACATATCAAAACCCAGCAGATCACTGCCACGCAACACCGGTTCCACCTCATCTATACTCTCCCTCACCTTGCCCAAACGGTAAAAATCAAATCTCAACTTATCCAGCGTTTCCAGCATTTGCGGATGGGCGTAGTAACTCTGAAAACCGATATGACTGTAATGAGATACGAAATTGGGAGAGGCTGTAAGCATTTCGAGCAGGAAACCTGAAGCATCGACAACTTCTGTTTCATCGAGGTCAATGAGCATGTCGGCAACCGACGCTACCACCATTTGTTCTGCCTTTCTGAAAACCTCATATTGTTGCAGCATCAGATCGTGCCCACCGCCCAGCACTACCGCTATTTTGCCTGCTGCATGTATTTCCTGTAGCACAGCCAATAACGCAGTACGGGTGTCGGCAGGTGTTGCACCACGGCGAACATTGCCCATATCGGCTATCCTGATATCCGTGTGCCAGTAATACATCTTGTATAGTTGTTCACGCACAGCATCGGGGCTATTGCCATAAGCCATCTTTCGGTTTACACCGCTCCAGTCGGCACAACCCACCAGTACCAGATCTGCGATCGTAATATCAAAATCCGGGTTGCAAAAGCAGGAGATATTTGCGCCCAGTTGCATAGGCTCATAAGTATGTTCCGGCTTGGTTTGTATAAAATGATGATCCTCTAAAAATATTTGTACGTCGTTCATAGATCGGCCAATATGTTGCCGGGCTAAAAGTACACAAATGTTGTGTTTTCCGGTCGTTGCCATAAAGAATTGACACTGGCAAATTTCTGCATTTGCTATCTGTATCAGTTTGCCACCCACTTATCTGCCATTTGTCTGGCTTGATTTGTCTTTTTGCAGGATTTTCGCCACTCAGAAGATTGGATTTGAGGTACCCGAAACAGCTCAAAAAAAGAATTCTGTTCGATATTGTTAAAAATAACAAACCCCGGCAGGTATATTACCTGAAATACCCGCAGATTTTTATATTTTTGGACGTTGCAGGCTTTTGGTACCTGCTCCACTTTACCGGTACCCGATTAACCGGTTTAAAGCATTCTGAAATGGCAACTGGTAAAAAAGCAAAACCTACATATATAAATGCGATCATGGGGGTAGCACTTGTGCTGTTCCTGCTGGGCGTTTTGGGCTGGCTGGTCATCAATGGCAGAGCACTCACCCGCGCATTCAAAGAGGATCTCGAAGTAAATGTAGACTTCCACGACAATGTGAGCGATGAAAATGTAGCAAAAATGCGCAGCATTCTGGACAAGCAACCGTTTGTTCGGAAAACCAGGATCATAACAAAAGAAGAGGCAGCCGCAATGGAAAGCCAGGTAGAAGGCAGTAACATTGTTGAATTTCTGGGATACAATCCGTTGTTTACTTCCATTTCATTGAAAATGCACGAGGGGTATGTAAATCGCGACAGCCTGCTTAAGATCAGGAAGTTTATCCTGCAGAGCAATGTCGTTCGGGATGTTACCTGGCCCAATATGGTCGTTGATCAGATGCATAGCAACTTCAGAAAAATAGGCATAATACTGGGCAGCCTCTCTGTAATATTGCTGATTGTTGTGATCTTCCTGATAGACAATACCGTAAGGCTGGCTATGTTCAGCAACAGATTCCTCATCAAGACCATGCAGATGGTGGGCGCCACCCAATCATTCATAACCCGTCCATTTGATCTGCGTGCATTGATCAATGGACTCACAAGTGGAGTGCTCGCTGTCCTGGGTCTTTGGTTGGTGATGTCTTTTGCCAAAGCCCAATTACCGGTTCTGGATCTGCTGAATGACCCGTTACTCGTGACACTCCTTATTACCAGCATGATAGTTCTGGGCATACTTATTTCCATGATCAGCACACATCGTTCGGTTGTGAAATACCTGAAAATGCATGTAGATGATCTTTATTAATTATTGAATAACTAACGTACTAACATACTACCACAAAAAAAACAAAATATTTATATGTCAACTGCACCGAAACAACCAATAACCACCCGCACTGCACCAACTACAGCCGCCACACCAAGGCCTCAGGTTAAGACTGGAAAGCAACAGGTCACACAATCGTTTCTTTTTGACAAAGAAAATTACATGTGGATGATAGGTGGACTTGTCCTTATTTTTCTTGGGTTGTTCCTCATGAGCGGTGGTAAGAGCGCCAACCCCAAAGAATTCAATTATGCCGAACTGTATAGTTTCACGCGCATTACGCTGGCACCTGTCATTATGATGATCGGATTCAGCATAGAAGTGTATGCCATTATGAAAAAACCAAAAGAAACATCTGATACACAACAGACTGAGGCATAAGACACCTTGCTGCAGTCCGGTTTTATAACAAAAAGTGCCCTTCCAAACAGAGGGCACTTTTTGTTTTCGGGTATGACCGCAGTCTTTCTTTTATCGCAATACCTGCATTTGCGCAAAATTCAAGTTGTCGCCATTCAACCGTATTACGTAGCTACCTTTAGGCAGCCCTCCCAGGTCTATCTCTTCATTACTGCTGCGCAGCACACCGTTTAATGCTACTGCACCGGCAACATTGATCACGGCATAGTTTGCAGGTATATGTTGCTTACCCATTTTTACAAATACCTTAGCTGTAGTTGGGTTGGGAAACAATTTTACATCTGTAGCAACAGCTGCAAGAGGGCTTACCTCAGAAAGACCCCACGACAAAGCGGCGTAAGCGTTCAGCCTGCCATGCCCGTGGTACATATCCCATCCCGGCAAGTCTTCCAGCGGGTTGCCTACCAGGTCCTCTGCCGTTGTCTCAAGTATTGTCTTGATCTGTGCAGGTGTCCTCGCCGGATTTTGTGCCAGCAGCAGGGCGGCTACGCCTGCCACATGTGGTGCTGCCTGCGATGTTCCTCCCCAGTAACTGGTATAGTTTGTATTCGAAGTGTACGACAAACCCGTAATGCGGTTGCCCGGTGCTACCAGCGAGATGTAAGTGCCGTAGTTGCTGCCCCCACCCCATGAAAAAGGGTTGACCCTGCAATCATGATTGTTAGTAGCACCTACTGCAATAATATTGGTGCACGCACCCGGATAATTGGGCGCACTCGTATTGCCGTTGCCTGTGGTTGAGATCATGGTTACTTTCTTACTATTGGCATAGTTCACTGCATTCTGCAATGTTGTTGACGAACTTGTACCGCCTATCGACATATTGATGACCTTAGCACCGTTATCTGCTGCATAGGTCATTGCCTCAGCCCACCACGTATAATACCCAAATCCCGCTGTGTCAAGACCTTTCAGAATCATCAGTTTACAGTACCAGTCTACACCGGCCAATCCTATGCTATTATTCCCGTTGGCACCTATAATGCCTGCAACATTAGTACCATGACCAGTTTCGTCTGCCGGGTTATTAATATCGTAGGCGAAATTCCATCCCTGAAAGTCATCCACATATCCATTTGCATCATCGTCTATGCCATTCCCCTGAATCTCGTCGTAGTTCCGCCATATCCTTCCAGCAAACTCAGGATGATCCATTTTGGCGCCACCATCGATCACAGCAACGATGATTGACGTATCACCTTTCTCAATGTCCCATGCTTTTTTCATGCTGATATCAGCACCTATAATTGCCGAATCGAAAGAGGCAATCCCATTGTTGTAAAGCGACCACTGTTTCGAAAAATGAGGATCGTTCGGTGTTGTTTCGGTAGTACCATGTGCTGTTCCTACATAGTCAGGCTCCACATATTCAAACTTACCGGTTTGAGTGTACGCTTTTACCAGGCTCAATACATCTACCGGGCTGCTGAAGTTCAATACATATACCAATGGTCGCTTACCCATGTTGCCACCCACCTTCAGTGCTCTTGCCGATGTGCATCCACGTTTCTTATTCAGTTTGTCTACCGATGCCACAGAAAAAGCAGCATATCCTCTTTTGACCGAATATACCGGCTTTGCCGAGGTTCTGAACTTTACCACCAACCGGTTAGCGGCGAAGTTTTCTGTCTGTTGCGCGTAACTAACAATAGACAGGCACCACAATAACATCAAAAATGGCAACTTGAGAATTTGGGTATGTTTGCTCATAATATGGGATATTTAAACAGCAATATAAATACTATTTGAAAACTATAAAAAAGAACTTTTTACCACAAATGAAAATAGCTACCCTTTTCAGAGTAGCTATATCCTAAACAGTTACCGGACTGGTTCTTGCGACTATTCCGATTTATTTTTGAAGCGTTAACTGATACACATGTACGCCAACATTCAGCTGAGCAGCGG
Source organism: uncultured Bacteroidota bacterium (assembly GCA_903824665.1). Lineage (GTDB taxonomy): Bacteria > Bacteroidota > Bacteroidia > Chitinophagales > Chitinophagaceae > Nemorincola. The sequence goes on from CAIJXT010000025.1 coordinate 200,267, forward strand.
CGTCGCAGGTACCAGATCCATAGTTCAGTATGCGGCTGCCTGTATAACCAGTCACATTTACCACACCTGATTGTGCAAAGTCACAACCGATAGCAAACTGAAGCGGCGTAGCGATATTAAAATTAAACACATGACCGTTTGGTCTTGTAAGTGTAGCGCTGCCTGATACAGAGAAATAGTCGTCGCTGCGGTCATTAGTTTTATCACCGCCTACCCATTTGCGCATCAGGTTGCCCGACCAAACAATATGTTTGCTCATAAGTGGATCCGGACTCATATTCAGAGAATCATTTACTTGCACCCTGTAATACCAGTCTCCCACTACTGTTGTATCTACTCTTGTTGCTTTTACCCAACCTGTCAGTTGATTACCATTGATGTAGTAGTTGTTGTACGTAATAGTGTGCACCTGATTGGTATCCAGATAGCGACCATTGTATTTTACAACAATTGATCCACGGCGCAGACGGCCATCAGCACACTCACAATCCACATCACCAAAACGGATGATCAGTGTATGTGGGGAGTTGATCGTATCCACGGCAACAGTAGCACATTTGCTGGTCGACTTGCGGATATATTCAGCATTGTACAGGATACCTGCCTGATCGGCAAGCGCTAACACATCGTTGTTTGCAAATTCTATTCTTGATGCGTCTGAGGCATAACCTATTCGGTCATCGTCATTTGTCAGGTAATTATCATCAGTTGTTCCGCGTTTACACTGGGTGAATGTAAGAAGCGAAACAGCAGCTAACAGAGTGAATTTACTTAAATTTGAGTTGCGATACATAGATCAATGTTTAGTGTTTGCGCACAATTTTGTTAAGTTGTGTAATGAATTTAGGTGCTAATATACGAATAGTGGCAAATGTTCCATAAAAAAGAACGGAATAATCCGGTAATTTATCCCGAAAACACCTTTTCCCGCTGTGTTTTTTCGAGATAAGGTTCCCTCAGCCTATACCACCGAACGCTATTATTAAGTTAATTGGTTTCGTTTTAGGCATAATTTGTTGTACTTTTCGCACCAAAATGAGGTCGTTATGCTGAGGATTCTTGTAACTATTTTACTCACCTTACCGTTTTCCGGCGCGCTGTGCCAGGTTGACGACAGTCTGTTTGCAGTAAAAAAGGAAAGTGCCTGGGAAATAAAATATACCGTGAAGGCAAGAGAAAACGCACGAATGCTCGCCAAACGCTTTTTCATACAGGAAGGTATTCTGGAATTCGCAAACGACGAGGGCACAATGAAAAAGCTTTCTGAAGGCGCCATCGTATATATTCCGGTGACCAAAGAGAACTTCCTTACAGTAAAGCCTCCTCCACTTAAAATGCGTTACATACATCCGCTATACTATCGTGTGCGTAGCAAGGATGATATTTCGGCGATAAGCAACTATTCCGGCGTTACCAAGGCGGAAATGAGAACATGGAACGAACTCAAGGGCAACACACTTGTGCCCGGTCAGGTACTTTTTGTAGGATGGGTAAAAATGATGGTTAAAGACAGTTCTGATCCGGTTACACTCACGGCGTTTCCGGCACCTAAAAAAGTAGTTGTAATAGATACTTCCGGAAAGGTACCTGTTCCCGGCGGTCTCGATTCCGTATTCAATGTACAGACTAATGGTGGATTGAATGTATTGACAGAAAAAGGTACTGCTGTTTTTTTCGAAAAACCCGGAAAGAATGCCATGTACTATGCCTTCCATAACGAAGCCGCACGTGGCAGCATCATCAAGGTTTTTAATCCCGGATCCGGTAAAACCACTTATGTGAAGGTACTGGGACCACTGCCCGACACCAAACTGTATGCAAATGCTGTTATTGGTATCTGCGATGGCGCAAAGGAGGCACTGGGAATAACGGACAGTAAAGCTTGGTGCGAACTCTCCTACGCCGCCGATTAGACTGTTATTGGCGGTTTCGACAATAAGTGCGTCGTTGCCAGTGCCTGACTTTTATTCTGTTACCACATACTATTGCCTCCATTCATGAAAGTGCTGGTTATCCGCTTCTCGTCCATAGGTGACATAGTGCTCACCACCCCGGTATTAAGATGCCTGAAGCAGCAGCGCCCTGATGTAGAAGTACACTACCTCACCAAGCTGACGTTCAGCCCCATTCTGCAGCACAACCCGCACATAGACAAATTGCACTATTTGCACGACGACATTGCAAAGGTGATACCCTATTTGCTCGAAGAAAAGTATGATTGTATTATCGACCTGCATCACAACCTTCGAACACTACAGGTAAAAAGAGCTTTGAACACAAAAAGCTATTCTTTCCCCAAACTGAATGTTCAGAAGTGGCTGCTGACCAATCTGAAAGTGAATCTGATGCCCGATATCAGTATTGTAGACCGCTACTTTGATACCGTAAAACAACTGAATGTAAAAAATGACGGCAAGGGTCTGGACCACTACCTCCCGCCCGGCAAAGCACTTTCCAATACAGATATTCCCATGAGTCATTGGGGTGGATATGTGGGTTGTGTTATTGGCGGCTCTATGGCTACCAAAAAACTGCCTGTAGAGCAGTGGAAGAAATTCTGCATGGAGATTCCTTTTCCGGTAATGCTACTGGGCGGTCCTGAAGACCGGTTTGAAGCAGGAAAGATCGCAGAACTGGATCCCATTAAGATCTACAACTCATGTGGCAAATTCAATATCAACGAATCTGCTGAACTGGTAAAAATAGCACGTGTTGTTGTCACTAACGACACCGGGCTCATGCATGTTGCAGCCGCCTATGGCAAGCCTATTGTATCGCTATGGGGCAACACAGCACCTGAAATGGGTATGTTTCCCTATTATGGCTACAACAACCTCAGGCAAAGAGTGGCTCCACAATCAGTCATTATCGAAAACAAAAAACTGAGCTGTCATCCCTGCAGCAAAATCGGATATAGCAAATGCCCCAAAGGTCATTTTAAGTGTATGAATGACCTGAATATGTCTGATGTTTGTGATCATGTTAAGAAATTATGGTCTTTTGGGGCAAAAACACCCTGATTTTACTTTTTTCAACCGAACTTGCACTGACCTAGTCAACAGCGCTATCCTTAAGTACGAAAAGTGACCAAAACAGCAGACATTTGAAGATACTATTCCTTGCAAACCGTGTACCCTACCCGCCTTACCGGGGCGACAAGCTGAAGATTTTCAATCTGGCAAAGCGGCTCTGCAAGCGTCATGAGTTGCACTTGCTCACCTTTGCGGAAACAAAAGAAGACCTGACATACAAAACAGAACTTGAAAAAATATTTACTGAAGTTCACCTGGTATACCTGCCCAAATGGAAGTCTGTACTGAATTGTACCGCCAGCCTTTGGAGCCCCATGCCGCTACAGTTATTGTACTTCCGCTCGGCCACACTTGCAAATCAACTGACCGAAATGCTGGCAAAAAACAAATACGATGCTGTGCATGTGCAGCATCTGCGCATGTCGCCATACCTTGCTGGCCATAAAGATATTCCCCGTATACTCGACCTTCCCGACGCTTTTTCCCTGTACTGGGAGCGACGCAAACATGTAAAGCGCAGCCTGCCGGTAACCTTATTTGAGAATATGGAACAAGCACGGGTGCTGAAATACGAAGCAGTGCTGAAAGAATACAATATGGCATTGGTTTGCTCTACCGAGGATCTGGCCTACCTCGAGCAACAGCATCATGCTAATAATCTGCGACTGCTGCCCAATGGTGTAGACATGACTACATTTTCACCACGAGATCATGATTATGCCCAAAACAAAACGCTCCTCTTTACCGGCAACATGGACTATGCTCCTAACGTTGATGCGGTAATTCATTTTGCAAATTCTATTCTTCCGGAAATAAGAAAAACGCATCCCGGGGTAAATTTCGTGATTGCCGGACAACGACCAGTGGCAAGTGTACTGGAACTCGCAAATGACCACATTGAGGTTACCGGCTTTGTTAAAGATCTTGCCGGCATGTACAACGCTGCTTCTGTGGTTGTTGCACCCCTTAGGTTTGGTGCAGGCACCCAAAACAAAGTACTTGAGGCTATGGCTATGGGAGTGCCTGTAGTATGTTCCAACATTGGCTTTGCCGGACTGGGTATTCAAAGCGGCGAGGGCGCTATCATGCAGACGGATCCTTTGGCATTTGCAAACAGTGTTTCGCAGTTGCTCTCCTCTGAACAGGAACGTAGATCAGTTGGCAATGCTGGTGCAGAAGTGATTAGAAACAGGTTCGACTGGGACAAAATAGCACTGAATCTGGAAGCATACCTGACAGAAGTAGCATCCACACGCAAATAACTACCAGGCCTCTATTTCCAGTGTGATAGAAGAATATTGGTGCGCGTTGAAAATTACAGAAACGGTAGACGTCACCGATCTTTCAGTTTTTGTGAACACTACTTTTCTGGATTGTTTTGTTCGGTCTATGTCAACAGTTTTATCTGTATCAGAATCCTTCATAGTATAACCGGGAAGTCCTTTCAGCAAAAGCATCTTAATATTTTGCTGCGCCGAGGGCGATACAGATACTGCCGAAACCATAAGGCGGCTCGCCGGATGATACAGTTGTTCCTCTACAGTAGGAATAAAGCCCTGCAGCTCCAGCTTACAGTTCCATACTCCCCTCGAAAGCTCGATATATTTTAGTGAATCAAAACCAGACGGCTTATTGGCTACACGGATGAGTGCACTCAGATCAGCGCGAAACCGCGAAACCGGCTGCTCCCTCACCTTGCCGATACAACTAATCCCCAAAAATAACACCACAACAATTGCCGCAATAACCTTGTTCATAGTCTTTTTTATTTGGCGCGATTCAAAGCAAATGTAGTTCAAATACAGGTATTTTTCAATGCCGCCTGATCTGCAAGTATGGCTGATTTGTCTTCGCTGTCACCTTTTTGCACCTTCGCCAACTTTAAGAACAAGTAACACTAAGCAAATAGATTGTTATTAATAATATCAAAGGCGCTACACTAAAAACCATCCACATTTTGATTTGCTGATTCAGTATGCTGCCATTGTATTTGCTCACTAAGTAAGGTATTTTCTTCTTGTTATAAATCAATAAATTTATTACAATCACTATAATGCCAATTACAATCGTATAATGAACACTATACATTGAATATGCATTAATGAAATTATATATAATGTTATCAAAAAGTATATCGATTGTTTCAATTGTAGCAAAAAGCATTACAACTTGTAAGAATACAATATATTGAATGGCCATCATCATCGGGTTAATATCCCGCATCTTATAAAATGTATATACCCTATAAAATAAGTAATTCATATCTACCTCGGTGCTATTGGTTGACCGTTTTTACTATTAATATGCTCAACTAGGGCTGGCTTGTCGCCTCACCAATTGCCCAAGCGAACTCGCGACACACGCAATTAACCCAGTTTATAAAAGGCACTATAACACCCGCAATCCCCCCTTGCCCCATGTTTTCCCCGTCTCTAAATTTGTCAAATCACTTCACCTGATTGCAGTGCCACCTGCCCATGCATTTGTAAAGTGCTCAAAATTGGCGCGGTTTTTGTGGCATATAAATCTGCTCCCTTGCCACTTAAATATTGATTTTTTTCATGGCAGCAAGTGCGCAAAAAGTGCGCAAAAACGCAAGAAGTAAATTTTGGTAAATATTTGATAATCAACACAATATACAAAAATGAGTTCCTTCAAAAAATTCTTCAACAAAGTGCGCAAAAACACTTTTTCAAGTAGGCATCTGCTCCGCATGACCCCTATTTTGCACCGCAAGTAACGACTCCCTAACCCAAAACTAAAAGCATAAACCATCGCGCTATTGTTCTGTTCCAACACTCATGTATGTAGTGGAACTGACTGCAGTCGCAGCCTGAACATCGCAAACGAAGAATAGTCGGTCCGGTCAGTTATCAAGGTGCTGCGCTTTATTAAGTATCCGGCGAATCTCGCGGAAACAAATAATACTGTACCAGAAACACACACCAAGCCCTATTGCTGCAAGCACCATACTATACAATGGTATCTGTACTGTACCATCTGGCACGCGGTCCTCAACAAACTGTTCGGGAATAAACACAGAATATATAAAATAGATCAACAGAAAAACCGAAAATACTGATAGGTGATACTTCCTTTGCTGCTTCAACTTAGTAACCCGCTTGAACGACAAATGCGCCAGTGCACTGAACAGTTGCCACAACATAAGAATCACAAATGGCACCCGGTAAGACAATTCGTAAGGCGGCACACTGTATATGGCATACGTAAATACCATAAACAGCAAGCTTTGAAAAATAGGATCAATAATCTTGAAAAGTCTGATTCTGGCCTTCATAGGTGTATTTTACGGGCACAGCAATGTAACGATAAATGTCGCAAATAACCAATGAGTTTAGTCATTAATTACTCAAAATAACATCCTGACAACAAAACACATCATTTGTGACACAAATCCGCCGCTGTCTCTACCCCTGTCGACATCCATCAAATGCCGAAGTTAGCGACAGCACTTCCGGCAATAAACACCAGCGTCAAAGACCACCACGATCATTCGTCGTGCCGTTATATTTTGACTTGTTCAATTGGTGTTACTGTATCGTATCTGCAGTAAGTTGGCTACTTTTGCAACATGTTCAGGGATGTTTTTGATACCTATGATTGGGATGAAGTAGTGAACAGCATCAACGCTAAAAATGCTGCTGATGTAGAACGTGCTCTAAATAAAAGCAAGCGTGACCTGGAAGATTTCAAGGCACTGATTGCGCCGGCAGCGGCAGCCTATCTGGAACCAATGGCACGGATGAGCAACAGTATCACACAGAAACGTTTTGGGAAGACGGTACAGCTTTATGCACCCATGTACCTATCTAATGAATGCCAGAATATCTGCACCTACTGCGGCTTTAGCCTCGACAACAAAATACGCCGTAAAACACTGTCCGGTGCTGAGATGCTGCAGGAAGCAGCGCATCTGAAACAGCAGGGATTTGACCATGTGCTGCTGGTAACCGGCGAAGCCAATAAAAATGTAGGTGTCGACTACCTGATCAAAGCCATTCGTACCCTCAGGCCTCACTTTGCCAACATATCTATAGAAGTGCAGCCGCTGGAACAACACGAATACGACCTTCTCGCACAGGAAGGGCTGTATGCGGTATTAGTATATCAGGAAACCTATCACCGCGACAACTACAAAATGTACCACCCGAAAGGGAAAAAATCGAACTTTGATTACCGCCTCGACACTCCGGACCGCCTCGGAAATGCCGGGATACACAAAATAGGACTGGGCGTGCTGATAGGACTGGAAGACTGGCGTGCCGATAACTTCTTTACAGCACTACATGTAAACTACATGGAGCGCAATTTCTGGCAAACTAAGTACAGTATCTCCTTTCCCCGCCTTCGCCCCGCCGAGGGACTGATAGAGCCCAAATCTGTCATATCCGACAAAGAGCTCGTACAGCTCATTTGTGCATGGCGTATCTGCAATGAGGAGATCGAATTATCTGTTTCAACCCGTGAAAGCGCGGTATTTAGAGACAACATTATACAACTGGGTGCTACCTCCATCAGTGCCGGTTCCAAAACCAACCCCGGTGGTTATACTATAGAAGAAGAGTCATTGGAGCAGTTCGAAATAGACGACAGCCGCTCTGTAGCAGAAGTAAAGGAAATGATAGAGCAAAAGGGATACAAACCTGTTTGGAAAGACTGGGCACAGTTTTCCCCCCACCCTGCGGGTGTTGTTCATTAGGGAAGTTAACAAGACACTAGATCATACATTATCGACTACCCCTGCTATTATTGATCATTTTCACCCGGATATGTTGACTAACGAGGAAAAAACAAGGTACAGCAAGCAGATTATAATGCCAGAGATCGGCCTTTCCGGTCAGCAAAAACTACAATCTGCCCGTGTACTCGTTATTGGTGCCGGTGGCCTTGGCTGCCCGGTACTGCAATACCTTACGGCAGCGGGGGTAGGCACCATAGGGATAGCCGATGGCGATGTTGTAGACTTGTCCAATCTGCAGCGTCAGGTGCTATATACCACCGCCGATCTCGGTAATAGCAAAGCCTCAACTGCAGCGGCCAGACTCAGAGGTCTCAACCCACATGTCACATTGCAGGTTCATCCCGAGTTTATCAGTAATGCTAATGTGCTGGACATCCTGTATAACTATGATATCATTGTTGATGGGTCAGATAACTTTGCAACCCGCTATCTGGTAAGCGACGCCTGTGTACTACTCAACAAACCCATGGTTTCGGGAGCCATTTACAAATTTGAAGGTCAGGTTTCTGTATTCAACTACCTAGAAGGGCCCACCTATCGCTGTTTGTTTCCGGAGCCTCCGGGTACCGGCGAATCGCCAAACTGCGCCGATATTGGTGTTGTCGCTACCCTTCCGGGCATTGTCGGAACAATTCAGGCCAATGAAGTGATCAAGATGATAACCGGCACGGGCACGGTGCTCAGTGGCAAACTGCTGGTAGTTGATACACTCACCATGCAAACTGATATGTTCAGCTTTGCTGCAAATCCCGCCAACAAGAATATCACCGCCCTACCTTATGAAACGGAGAAAACCTGTACAGTTCCCATCACCCAGATTACCTACACCGACCTGCTGAAAAAAAGCGCTAGTTCAACGACCGTTCATATTGTAGATGTGCGCGAAGCTGAGGAACACGCTATAGGCAATATTGGTGGTATCAATGTTCCGTTGTCGGTATTGGAAAAAAGATACAGCGATCTGAACCCTACATTTGATATAGTGGTGTATTGTGCATCAGGAACCCGCAGTATGCATGCAGCCCGCATGCTATCGGAAAAAGGTTTCGCGAACGTGTTCAATCTTACCGGCGGTATTAGCCAGCTTACTTTATAAGCGATGCTATGTTGTCGTATTCGGCCAGTGGGTCTTTGGCATTCCAAATGGCACCAAGCAAGGCAGCACCATCATAACCATTCTCTTTTAGTTCGCCGATATTGGTGCGGCATACCCCACCCAACCCTATTATCAGCGGCAAGTTTGCTCCACTAATGGCCGCTTTCTTCCTCAGATCATGTATTTCCTGAACGGGTGTAGCAGCCAGGTATCCTTTTTTCGATATGCTGTCAAATAATGGACTGATGAAAACATAGTGGTAAAGTGTATTCAACTCTTCTACTTCTTGCCACGAATGCAGCGAAGCAGATATGGCTCTACTTTCCGGAGGCTGGATGAGCTTTGCAATTTTCGCATCCTGCCTGGCAGCAACATTCAGATGTATTCCGCCAAGGCTCAATTCACCATACAGTTCAAAACCGCCATGTACCGTTACTTTCGCCCAATGTGCCGGGTCTATATTTTGCAAGTATTCGCGGTATGCAGCTGTGTCGAAAGCGGGCTTACGTACATGTATACGAAATAACCCTCTTTCAAGTAGCGCATTCACTATCTGATGCTCTCCTGTAATATTGTTTTCAGGTGTGATCACTATCAACCGCATACTCTCCGGGTTATCACAACAATAATACGACTATTTGACCCTTTGGCACCTAAAAACCAATATTACCAGACACAAAATTACTGATGCCGATAAGTTAATATTATTCCAAGATCAATTAAAACTGGGGCAACCATGCCCTATCCGCAATATCTTTGTCAGTATCATAATGTGCTCATGAATGTATTCAGCAAACCAAATATTTACCTGCCTGCCCTGATCGCGGTGCTGCTGCACCTTACCGCGTGCAGCGAGAAAAAACCCGGAAATGAGCCCGCAAAGGCTTCCGGTCCTAAAATGCTGGTTGCCGAGGGTATTGTGGTTACGCCAGAACATTTCCAGAACAATTACACAACATCTGGTACCCTGCTGCCCAATGAAGAGGTGACTGTTATGCCTGAGATACAGGGGCGCATCACGGCAATATCGTTTACCGAAGGAACGTCTGTGCAACAAGGTCAGGTGCTTGCACGACTATATAATGAGGACATACGCGCGCAGATTCAAAAGCTGAAAGCACAGCGCGAACTGCAACAAAAAATCAAAACCCGCCAGTCAGAATTGTTGAACATTGGTGGCATCAGCCAGCAAGACTTCGAAACAACCATTACACAGATCTCTGCTATTGATGCAGATATCGCTTATGCCGAGGCGCAACTAAGACGCACAACTATTGTAGCACCATTTTCGGGCAAAACGGGCATCCGCAATGTAAGCACAGGGGCTGTTGTCACCCCATCTACGGTCATAACCACATTGCAACAAACCGGCAACCTGAAAATGGATTTCAATATTCCGGAGCAGTATAGGAACGAAGTTTTAAATGGTAAGAAAGTGTTCTTCACAGTCAATAGTAACCAGGATACTTTTACAGCTACAATTTCAGCCATTGAGCCATCGGCGAGTGCTTCTACGCGCACTTTAAAGGTAAGATCTGTTGTCAACAACAAAGATGGCAAATTAGGCCCGGGAGCGTTCACACATATAATTGTGCCTTTTCAGAACAATGCTACAGCTTTACTGATTCCATCACAGGCTGTAATACCCACCAACCGGGACAAAGTTGTAGCAGTAATTAAAATGGGAAAGGCTACACTGGTTCCTGTAAAGATTGGCGCCCGCACAAGTGACAATGTAGAGATCATTCAGGGACTGTCGCCTGGCGATACGATCCTTACCACTGGCATCATGCAGGTAAAACCGGGCATGAATGTGACGGTAAAAGTGAAATCGAAGTAATTGCTACCTGGCACATTGCTGACCCCTTCAATTCACTGATAGCTGGTCCATGCAGGGCATTGACGCGATGGTAATATAATCCGATTACTTACAACCACCATACAAATCCACACATCCCTATTTAATGTAACCCAGAATTTTCAGCATGCTTTGCGGCGATTGTTCGCGTGCATACAGCCAGTCTTCGAGGTTCCCTTCCTTGTCGTATTCCACTACGATGTGCTTGGGAGATGGAATCATGCAGTGCTTGATGCCTCCGTACCCCGCAAGTTGATCCTGATAAGCACCGGTATGGAAAAACCCAATATACAGTGGTTCTGTCGTCTTGTCTTTGTCCTTCTCAAGCTTGGGAAGAAACACGGCGTTTATATGTTCTTCAGAAGTATAGAAATCATGGCTATCGCAGGTAAGACCACCCAGATGCACTTCCTGATATTCCTTGTCCCATTTGTTTATGGGTAGCATCAGGAATTTTTCCCCTATGCCCCAGGTGTCAGGAAGTGTGGTAATAAATGAGCTATCAATCATGTACCAGATCTCGCGGTCATTCTGCATTTTCTCGTCCAGTACACTATACACAACAGCCCCTGCCTCACCCACAGTAAACGATCCAAATTCGGTATAAATATCCGGAACATCTACTTTATTCTTCTTGCACACTTTCTTGATTGTCAGCACAATCTCGCTTACCATGTAGTTGTAATCGTAATCAAAGTTCAGTGAGTGTTTGATGGGGAGTCCACCACCAATATTCAGACCTTCCAGCTCCGGGCATACCTTCTTCAACTGGCAGTACAAATTCAGCACCTTGTTAAGTTCACTCCAGTAGTACACATCATCTTTTATGCCTTTGTTCATGAAAAAATGCAGCATCTTAAGCCTGAACTTCTCATTCCCCTTGATCTTGTCTACATAAAATTCAAGTATATCGCGGCTACGAATTCCTAATCTCGATGTGTAGAAGTCAAAAGTCGGCTCTTCCTCAGTAGCAATCCGCAAACCAATATTCACGGGTTCTTTTGACCGTATCGACTTTTTGTAATCCTCAAATTCGCTCTTGTTGTCAATAATAGGTATTACATTCTTAAAACCCTCATTTATCAGTCTTGAAATATTGCGCGTATACTGACGGGTTTTAAAACCATTGCAGATAATGAATATGTCTTTTGTGATCTTTTTCTTCTTGTACAATGCCCAGATAATATCGATATCATAGGCAAAAGAAGTTTCCAGATTTACACCATGCTTCAATGTTTCCTCTACTATAAACGAAAAATGCGAACTTTTTGTACAATAGCAATACACATAATTGCCATCATATTTATGCTTTCTGATCGCGTCAGCAAACATTTTCTTTGCCTTATTTACCTGCATCCCAATCTTTGGCAAGTAAGTAAGTTTAAAAGGAGTTCCGTATTTGTCTATCAACGCCTTGATATCAACCCCATTAAACAGGAGATTGTTGTTGTCGTTTGTGTCAAATCCTTCCTGCGGGAAGTGGAAGGTCTGGTGTACGAGGTCGTTATATGTATTATTCATTTACTGTCAACAATGATTCCGTTTGTGAGCGTAGATATTTTCAAACAAAAATAATTATTTAAGAGAATGAAACAGGATTTTTTAAAAATAAATAACATGACCACTCAGCGGTATCAGCCCGTCACATCTATTTTCCAAATACAAACAATATGGTCCATTTGTGATATCATGTTAACTACGACAACCGAAGAGTAGACAAAGCAGAAAAAAAGAAAGTATGCCGACTGGCCTCTTTTCCGCTTTCGTAATAACTATAAAAAACCCCGCCATGCAAAAGCTGGCGGGGCGCATTATCTTTATTCGTTGGCAAAAGTGCGAACAACGAAAATTATCCGATCGATACGAGTTCGATGTCGAATGTGAGGTCGTGACCAGCCAATGGGTGGTTGCCATCAAGTGTCACCATATCTTCATTGATTGCTACGATTACAACAGGGAATACGTTACCCTGATTATCACCCATCTGCAATTCCATACCTACCTCAGGATTCATATCGGCAGGAAATTCAGTGATTGGATAGTCCATGACCATGTCATCACTTCTGTGTCCGTAAGCCTCATCAACCGGAATATTGACGGTTTTCTTGTCGCCGGGTATCATATTGACAACCGCGTCGTCAAATCCTTTGATCACTTGTCCCTGACCAGCAATAAAACTTAAAGGTTCTCTTCCTTCCGAACTATCGAATGTAGAACCATCATTGAGGCGGCCATGGTAGTGCACGTTGACCTTATCTCCCTTTTGTACGTGTGACATCTTTTACGTTTGAGATGAATAAATTAAAGCGTGCAAGTTACGGTTTTATAATCTATGCACCTGTATCTTTATGGCAAATAAAGGTTAAATTGAAGAACATTATTTCTTGCTTCCTGTTCATTTTTTTGTCGGTCCCTATTTTCGGCAAAGGACTTACAGATACCACCATACAACCTGCTGCCGCCTACCCGGACAAGTTTTTGGGCGATCTAAAAGGATTGCGGGTAGGCCTCATCATCAACCAGACGTCAGAAAGCAATGGAAAATCGCTGCTTGATGTGTTGATATCACGGGGCATAAGGGTGACGAAAATTTTTGTACCCGAACATGGATTCCGCGGAAACGAAGACGCAGGTGCCCATATAGCCAACGGAATAGACAGTGCTACCAAACTACCCGTAATATCGTTATATGGTGCCAACAAAAAACCAACCAGCGCACAACTTGACGATGTTGACATAATGATATACGACCTGCAGGATGTGGGAGTGCGTTTCTATACCTATATATCTACGTTGCAATACTGCATGGAGGCCGCAGCAAATACAGGTAAACGTTTTATGGTATTAGACCGGCCCAATCCAAACGGTTTCTATGTTGACGGCCCCGTACTTGAAAAGAAACATTCATCGTTTGTGGGAATGCAGCCAATACCGGTTGTTTATGGTATGACGGCAGGCGAATATGCACGTATGCTGGTTGGTGAGGGTTGGTTTGCCGGCGCCGCAAGTCTTCAATTAACGGTAGTACCATGTAGAAATTACACGCACAGTAGAAAATACATATTGCCGGTGCCTCCATCTCCAAATCTGCGTACTATGGACGCAATCTATGCCTACCCATCTCTTTGCTTATTCGAAGGCACTCCTGTAAGTGTCGGCAGAGGTACTGATAAGCCATTCATGCAGTTTGGATGCCCGGAATTCAGGGGTTCCTATTCCTACAGTTTTGTTCCCCGAAGCGGATATGGTGCCAAAAAACCGCCTTTTGAAGACAAAGAATGTTTTGGCAAAGTGGTCACCAAAATGGGGTTTACCAACCAAATGCAGCTGGACTGGTTGCTGGACGCCTACAAAGCACATCCGCAAAAGGACAAATTCTTTACTCCTTTTTTTACCAAATTAAGCGGAACAAATAACCTGGAAGCACAAATCAGAGACCTAAAAAATGCAGCATCTATCAGACAATCCTGGAAAAAAGATATCATCAGGTTCAAAAAAATAAGAAAGAAGTATCTGCTATATCCCGATTTTGAGTAAAAGGATAAACAAGAATCACAGTAATATTAACCAATAATTGATATTGACCCTTTCTGAAATAAATTCAGGTATTTGCTAAAACCCGCTTCAGTAGCGGATCGAAGCCGGGAATAACAAAATCTTATGAAGAATTTTGATTACTTTGCACACTGATAATCATAAAAATACTAATTTAGTAGTTCATTGTTAAAACCAATTAATACAACTAATATGAAAAAGCTGATCACAACATGCGTACTTCTTACCAGTGTTACAATGGTGTCGTTTGCGCAATCAAAAGCCACATCTAAGTCTGCAGTACAGCAAACGGCTTCACCAGCAAAAGCTGCGACAGTAAAATCTACTATGCCTTCACCGGAACAATATGCCGAGCGTCGTGCAAAAGCTGCACAGCAGCAATACGGACTGACGGCTGACCAGTACAAAGGTGTATATGCAGCAGAGCTCGAATACGAACAGCAATACCAGCAGGCCAAAGCCAATGGATATGAGCCAGGCCCTGGACAAAGCATGCAAATGAAAATGGGTCGCGATCAGAAAATAAAAAGCGCAATGTCGGCTGAACAGTATACAAAATACGAAGCTGCTCAGAAGTCTGCTCGATAATACAATAATAGCCTATTATTCAAATAGTTGTTGAGCCCGGCAAACGCCGGGCTCTTTCATTGTCGCTGATTATTCACAATCTATTACCGCTGTTCCGGAAAAATCAAACGATTTGGTTTTCAACGATTTGATGTGTTGTTGCATCGATCACAAAAAAACACCACAACAGGCGGTCACAACACAGAAATTTAATTTGAGTTTTTTTTCTGAAACACTTTGACTTTGGGAACATTTACATTAACTTTAACCTCTGTTAACCAAAAACCATTTTTTCTAACAAAACAATTCAAAAACTAGCTTATGAAATTCAGAATTCTTACGAGCATGCTGCTGATGGTATTCCTTTCAGCGTTCACCGCAACTCAGGCAAATGCACATGGCTGCAAAGACAATTGCGGCGGTCACCATTACGGATGGGGTCATTGTGGTTACATCTACGGTCCAGATGGCTGTTACGCTCGTCATAAGGCAGGTTGCGACAATAAGTGCGAAAGCAAATGTGGTTCTACATGTGGTTCACACCACAGCGGATGCTGCAGTCACACATACCGCCGTGCTCATTATTACGAAAATTGCTGCGGTGGTGGTCACCTGCATGCATGTTCTGGTAACGATTGCAGCAAAAAATGCGACAAAAGCGACAAAGAATAGTATCAACAATACTTCAAAACAAAAAAGCTGCTTCGGCAGCTTTTTTTGTGCTCCCCCAAACCCAAACACCCTCCTATAACGTACCAACCCGACGTTTTTGCTGAGAAACAGATTATATAAACTTGGGCAAACTAAAATACACTACCTGAAGCAAAAGTGAAATGCTGCCACACAAAATCGAGATGCTGCAATTACTGAGAATCGCAGCAGCAACTGCAGCTATCATTTTACCAATATGAATCCTGCAATGGTAATATTGATCGGCAAATAGAAAGATGTTCAAACGTTATCCTGTTTCACCATGTCCGAACACTTCATATTACTTGAAGGAAAAGCAATAAGTGACGAACTAACAACAACTGTAATACACTATTACTATCCACTTTTGGCTTATTTTAGCACCATGAAGCTGTCGCTATATTTTCTGTGTTTGTTTTTATCTGTTTCGTGTTTTGCACAACCCTACTGGCAACAACGTGTTGATACAAGAATTGAAGTAAAACTGGACGATAACCAGCACATACTGAATGGGTTTGAAGAAATTGAATACACGAATAATGCTCCGGACACACTGCAGTATATTTATATGCATTTGTGGCCAAATGCTTACAAAAATGACCTTACGCCCTTTGCCAAACAACAGGATATCAACCACAGCACAGCATTCTATTTTGCGAAACGCAAAGACCGTGGTTATATGGATAGCCTGCAGTTTTTTATTGATGGGGCGCGGGCCGAGCATTTTTCTACAGAAGCTACACCCGACATTGCAAGGGTAGATTTGCCAAAGCCACTACTCCCTGGAGGCAAAATCAAAATCACCACTCCGTTCCGGGTAAAATTACCAATCATATTTTCCAGAAACGGACACACCGGTCAGGCATACTATGTATCACAGTTTTTCCCAAAACCTGCAGTATACGACAGTAAAGGTTGGCACCCTATTTCCTATCTTGATCAGGGCGAGTTTTATAGTGAGTTTGGGTCTTACGATGTTGCTGTGACGCTACCGGCAAACTATGTGATACTGGCAACAGGCAATTGTATGAACGAACGTGAAAACAAGTGGCTCGATTCGCTGTCTACCCTACCCCTGCCTGCCGATACGTTGTACAGCAAAAAATCATCAAAAGCGCCTGTAAGTTCTACAGAATGGAAAACCGTCCGTTTTACTGAAGACAATATCCATGACTTTGCATGGTTTGCAGATAAGCGCTTTATAGTGAGAAAAGACACTGTAACCTCACCCGGCAACAAAAAACTCGTGACAACATGGACTGCTTTTTTACCTGAATATCAGGCCCAGTGGAAGAACGGAACCCAATACCTCAAAGATGCCATTCTGCACTATGGCCAGTATGTAGGCCCCTACCCATACAGCACAATTAAAGCTGTACTGGGAGATATGAAATCTGGAGGGGGGATGGAATACCCCACAATAACGCTAATAGACCGCGTAGCTACTGCCAAACTCGAAACAGTGATTATACACGAGGCTGGCCACAACTGGTTTTATGGCATGCTGGCAAGCAACGAAAGAGACCATGCGTGGATGGATGAAGGTCTGAACACTTTCTATGAACAAAAAACTACCGCATCAATACACAAAATACCGCTAAAGAAAAAGAAAAACAAAGTAGATGAAGCGCTGTTGTACTATGAGCTGGCTGCCACAAACGACGACCAGCCAATAAACAGCCATTCTGAGCACTTCAGGAATCTGAATTACGGTATAGATGTATATTACAAGACAGCCTTGATGCTGGGTTGGCTGGAAGAATATATGGGTGCGGATACCTTTGGGCTGGCCATGAGATCCTATTTTGAACAATGGCGCTTCCGCCATCCGCAACCTGAAGACTTCCGTGCCGTAATGGAACAATACACGTCCAAACCACTTAATTGGTTTTTCGAAGATCTGTTGAATACGAGCAGGAAAATTGACTTTGCTGTAATAAAGGCTAAGATTCGTGAAGGAAATACTGTGGTGACCATTAAAAACAACTCAGCTATTGCCGCACCTGTACACATCGCTGCTTACCGGAAAGACAGCATGACGGGTGACGCATGGACCACACCATTTGCCGGCACCACCAGCATCACGATGGCAGGTACCAACTGGAATAAAATAAAGGTGGAAAGCGATATTCCGGACGCGAAAACCGCCAACGATGCTTATCGCAAAAATGCCCTGTTCCATCATTTTGGCATCAAACTCAAGCCTTTTGCAGGCATCAACAGGTCTGAGAAAGACAAGGTATTTATTGGTCCTGCGCTCGGTCTGAATAAGTATGATGGCTTTATGGGTGGCCTGTTCATACACAACCTTACTATACCCGAAAACCGTTTTGTTTTTGCTTTCGCACCTATGTATTCCTTTCGTACCGAGACCTTTACAAGCGCGGGTGCCATGGGCTTTTCGTGGTACCCCAACAGCAAGTTTAAAGAGATCATGATTATGGTAGACGCCAAATCTTTTCACCACAACGAAACAAGCCTGAACATGAACAGGGCTATCTATGCCCGTTATACCAAGATAGCACCTTCAATCCTTTTTACACTAAAAGAATCCAACCCGCTGAGTCCTGTCATTCGTACATTATCACTGAAACAATACAACATTACCGAAGACGCTTTTGCATTCGGCACAGACAGTCTGGCAATTCCCACCATGACCAATAGTCAAAACATGTATGCCGGTCTACGGTATCAGCATCTGAATAAAAGAACCTACAATCCATTCAGTTACTCTTTGGACGGACATGGCAATGCCGACTTTGCAAAGCTCAATGTAGAAGGAAACATACGGATAGACTACTACGCACCCAAAAAATCGCTCTTCGTACGCGCATACTTCGGAAAGTTCTTTGCAATCAACAACAATCCTGCTACAACCAACAGGTACATCCTCAACGCCAGCTATAGCGGAATGAATGACTACCTTTATGATGGTACCTACCGTGGCAGGAATGTACAGGATGGTCTTGTTGGTCAACAGGTATCTGCAATTCAGGAGGGTGGATTTAAAATACCGGTTTTCAATGGTGTATTGCGTTCAGACAATTGGCTGGCAGCCGTAAATCTCAAAACTGACCTCCCAAAAATAGGCTTCCCAATACGAATATTTGTAGACGCAGGCATTATGCCAAATCCCAATCCTGGTTTCAAAAATGTAAAAAGCACAACAGTATTTTATGATGCGGGTCTGGAACTGTTCCTGTCCAAAGAGGTTTCCGTTTTCTTCCCGTTGTTGATGAGCCAGGAAATCCGCGACCATCTCAGCAGCGAATTTGGCAGTAAGAACGTATTTACGCGCAGCATATCTTTTACACTCAATCTTGAGAATATCAACTGGTTGAGGCTTCCTGGAAAACTAATAAAAACAACGCTCAACTAATCAGTAGGAACCTAATCGGAAATTAAAAGTACTTACGCCTGCCGGATCAAATTCTGATCATTTGCGACTGCATGATCCAGCCGGTACGGCTGTCGGGCAGACTTACTTCTACCCATGTGCCCCGCTGGCTTACAACTTTCACAGTTGCGCCTTCAGGCAACAATGCCAATGGTTTTCCCTTGAGCTGTTCATTCATCATGGGAGTGTCGTTTTCCATCACCACAGCATCCGGCGATTGCCTGCTGTTTGCTGCCGCCACAAACCCGAAAATCAAGAAACAACAGAATACGAATGTTAATATACCAGGAAGCTGCACTGGAATTCTGCCACCTATGGTCATAAAGCGTCTGGCCCAAACAGAAAAAATAATTAGCAAAAAAGTAATCAGCGATGCTACTGCCCAATCGGTAGCCATTGTATGAGCGGTAAGTTGCTTCCACCACCCGATGAAAAAAATGTCTTCAACCTGTGTTGCATGGTTGGGAATCCTTGCTTGTGTGATTTCAAGATTTTCGCGGGCTTCCTTGTACTCCGGGTCAATAAACAATGCACGCTGATAATTGAGCACCGCTAATGCCACCTTGTTCATCCGATAGTATGAATTGCCAAGGTTGAAATATACTTCAGCGTTTTGGGGCTTGCCGGCAGCTACCTGTTCAAAATATAAAACCGCACTATCGTATTGTTTGGCATGGTAATGATCAGCGGCACGCTTCCACAGCTCTTTATATCCGGCAGCGCTCCCAATAACTGGAAATACAAGGTATATAAAAACGAAGATAGCTATGATCCTTTTCATACTTTAAACAGGTCTTCTAAATTACTGATCACCTTTACTGCATCATCGTACGTATCAGACATCTTCCGTGTACCTCCACTTGCGTATAGTGCCGTTTCGCACTCCCAGATCACATCTTCCAGCAATTTCTGAACATCGGTGGGTACATTTCTTTTACTCAGCGCATCTGCTGCTGTTTCGCGCGACAAAGAAGCAAGAGGTATAGAAAGTTTGTCACTCAGGTATAACCATATTGCCTTGGAAATTTCTTCATAAAACGGCTTCTTGTTTTGCTCCTGCAACAATTTCTTAGCCGTTATCAGGCGCTGCAAAGCTACTTTGTTGGCCCGCTTTTTGCGCAGCAATACAGAATCTTTAGACAACTCTTCATCCCTGCGGCGCCACACAACCATACCAGCGAACAGAGCTACGGGTAAAAGATACATCGACCAGTACCCTGCACTAAAAAATAATGGTGCGCTACGGTAAGAAAGCTCTGCCGGCGGATGCCTTACAATATCATGCAAATCGCGGTAAGATGATGCACCTCCCTGCTTCTGTCCGCTTGCAACGCGCTTACCGGGTGTCACATGAAGTTTCACCGGTTGGGTAAGTTCAGTTACGTAACTGTTGGTTTGTGTATTGAAGTAGGTAAACGCTATCGCAGGAATTTCATAATCTCCCGGTGTCTGTGGCGTAATAACGTAACTGATGATTTTGGAACCACTGATGGTAGTGCTCCTTCCGGTAATGGTATCAATTATTACGGGGTCGTAAGTATTGAGCCCGTTCGGGAGATTCAATTTCGGAGATTCTATCAGTTTCAGATTTCCGCTACCGCTTATATCCAGAGTAAGGGTTGCTACTTCGTCAGTGGTGAGTTCCTTTTTATCAACCTTGCCTGTAATACTGAATTTCCCCACAGCACCGCCATAGTTTTCGGGCCTGCCTTCATCCGGCAACGGAGCCACGGTGATCTTGACAGGAGTACTTTTGAGATGTACCTGCACATCCTTGTACGCCATCGTATTGTAGAAGGTATTGTTGAATACCGGATCGTTCATCATGAGCGTACCGCCCCCAAAAGGATCGAACATATCCGACATCCGTCGGCGTACCTGCTGTACTATTCGAGCTACACCCTTTGCCTCTGCTGCATCAAGCTCCAGCGTACCGGCCTGTTGCGGAAACAAAGCAGACTTTTTCAGCAGAAATACCTGATACCGTTTACCATCCAGCACTTCTTCAGTCGGTTTTGCCTGTTTAGGGATATCGAAATCCTGCGTCCAGAAGCCATTAAGCGACGGCAATTTCGAAATGCCCATCTGCATAGGTATACGGGAATAGAGCTTGTAACTGATGGTAACCTGCTCACCAATTTTAACCTTGGTTTTGTCAGCAGCCACTTTTATGAACAGGTCTTTTTTGATTTCAGCATCATTAACCGGAGGGTCTGCCTGTTGCGGCTGGGGTTGTTGCTGTTGTGGCTGACCACGCCTCGGCTGTTGCATAGCCTGCATCTGCTGTTGCTGCATGGCCTGCATCTGACGCATGAGTGCAAGCACATCATCATCCTGTGCAAACGGATCGTAAGCCCGTCCACGGCGCTGGGGCTGTTGTTGTACCAGCGTTCCCGGAACCACCTGAATAGTGATCGAATTGGATTGATAACTGTGTCCTGCAGCATCGCGGGCTGTTACCGGGGGAATAGTAAATGTCCCTTCACGCCTGGGCATCAGCTCATAAGTGAGCGATATACTTTGCGATGTCACTACCCTGTTGCCGGTTATACTGGTGTTGGAACTTTGTGACTGGTAAGGCCCACCCACAATAACAAAATCCGCATCCGAAGGATTGGTAACCGTTTGAAGATTCTGTGCATCCTGAATGGTATACTGTACCTGCACCCTGTCTTTGACTCCTATCTTGTTGGCTCCCGCTACCGCAGTAAAAACCACATTCTGGCCAAACGCGGTTCGGCATGCACCTGTAACCAACAGCAATACAACGCAATAACGCCACATATAATTTCCTATGCGTTTCATCTTTGAGGTAGGTACAAAAATAACTTTTATGGCGGTCGCTAAGAAAAAGGCAGGGTTAAAGCTACGTTAAAAAGAAAGATTATAAGGTACCCTTAACACCTCTGAAAACCATTCAGATAGGACACATACCCGTGTAAAAATCATGGTGAATTGGTACTGGAAAAATGTACCGGCTATTTGTACATTCGCACACTCGCACCACCATAGAAGTTGAGGCCATACTGACTGCGGGATACGATAGCCAACAGATCGTCACTACCTACAAAAATGCTTTTGTACATGGCCCCAATACCGGTCTTGAACCGGTTCGATAAGGTACTGTAGGATATTGGCAGCCCAAGGCTCAGCTTCAGCTTTTTATATTCGTACCTTGGGGTAATTGAAAACTGGCTGTAATAAGAGTTGCCATATTTTTCCCGGTTTGCCAGATTGATCAGGAACGTGACATTGATAAAATACTCCTTTTGCAAATGATAATCGCCGGCCAGCATCAGGCGTGTAGGCATGTGTACTTTTTTCGCCTCCTTCGTGATTTCTGCTTTGAACCCACTTTTTACCGCATAGGTCTTCATGTTTTCAAAGTTCTTCACATTTGCCAGTATTTTCGAACCAGTCAATTCACCAGTCCCTGTAAACTTTTCAGTGGTATTGATATCGTCATTATAAGTCACGGCACCTATGTCGCAAACGGCAACAGAGAATTTGGTTTTATATCCATCTGTTGGTTTGGCGTCCATAGGCTTGTGTTCGTATACAACACCGAGATCCCCGCCAAAGCCAGTGCCAAATTTCCGCTTTCCCAGCAGGCTTACAAACCCTTTTGAAATATCATTACCCTGCGATGCACGGGTATTTAACGCATTGCTTGAGTACTCGAGCTCCGCATTGCCTGCCGAAAACGAATTAGTACCCTGCGTGAATTTAGCATCCATAGTACTGCCGGTCACCCCCACATACGCGATACCGGAAAGGTAACGTAATGTGCCACCGGCTTTAATTTTATTGTGCCCGTCATTGTAAAAAACACCGGCATAAGATGCACCTATTTCTGTCCAGAGATGCACAGTATAGCTGAAATCCCTCAGTGTCGCCAGCACATTCTTTTCAGCTATATACCCTGGTTCGTTGAAAGTATGAAACAGCGTCTGATCAAAGTTATTGAACTGATTCATCCCTCTGAGACCCGTAGTAATGGCTATCGTGTTTGTTTTGTCAAGCCTGAACATGACGGCTGGGCCAGCAATATTGATGTAGGGCGCCAGCATACTTATACGGCTGTTGTTGGTGTACTGAAACATGTTATTGGTCTTACCGCCATCCAGTGCTACCACAAATCCCTCTTTGGCATTAAACGGACCTACATTGTTATCTACTCCGTAAGACAATGAGAGAATATTTACCGATTTCAATTCACGGCATTCAGAAATGTTTGCAGGATTCAATGCCAGACTGTTTATCCCTGCGAAATTGCTGGTTGCGACTCCCAGATTATGCTGGGCAAAACCAGAAAAAGAAGCTGCGACTGCTATTGTAGAAAAAAGTATTCTCATGTGCCTTCTGTTTTTTTAATGCCCTTGTACCAAATCCGCCTCAAAAATAAACAATATATCGCTACAATGACCGTACGTAAAGTAACACTACTCTGAATTGTTCATTCCTCGGTGGTATTCGGCAATTACATTACTTTTGAGCTCAGCAACGCCACAAGCACTACAGAGCAGATATGTACACCTCAGAAACGCATATAAGGGTAAGATATGGCGAGACCGACCAGATGGGCTATTTGTATTACGGCAATTACGCATTGTATTACGAAGTAGGAAGGGCCGAAGCTATACGGACATTAGGTTTCACTTATCGCAGATTGGAGGAGATGGGCGTCATGATGCCTGTTGCCGAACTGCACTCCAGATACTTCAGACCGGCACTCTACGACGACCTGATAACAGTAAAAACAGTACTCAAAGAACTCAGTGAAGGCACCAAGATTCAGTTTCATTCGGAGTTGTACAACGAAGCCGGCGAATTGCTGAATAAGGGCGTAACTACGCTCGTGTTCTATGACCCCAAACAAAAGAAGACGATCAACATGCCACCGGAGCTCTACACCAGACTGGCACCATTCTTCAGCAAAGACATATGAGCAATATAGCTGCATCCATCATTACTATAGGTGACGAACTCCTCATAGGGCAAACCATTGACACGAACTCAGCATGGATCGCCAAACAACTCAATGCGCAGGGCATAGATTTGCTGCGAAGGGTTGCTGTTGGCGACGAAAAAGCCGCCATCGTGAATGCACTCGATCAGGAGATCAGTCGTGCGTCACTTGTGATCATCACCGGCGGACTGGGCCCAACAGCCGACGATATTACCAAGCCGCTGCTGCTCGAATATTTTGGCGGAAAAATGCGTACAGACCCGAGAGTACTGGAACATGTGATGGGGATTTTTGCCAAACGCAACCGTCCGGTGCTGGAGCGAAATGTGAAACAGGCCGATGTACCCGACTCTTGTACGGTCCTGTTCAACCGTATGGGCACTGCCCCCGGTATGTGGTTCGAAAAAGATGGCAAAGTGATCATAGCCTTGCCTGGTGTGCCTTTTGAGATGGTGTGCATCATGGAAGATGAGGTGCTACCCAGATTGCTGCAACGATTCAGCAGCGATGCAATTGTTCACCAATCCATTATTACTGCCGGCGAGGGCGAAAGCTTCATTGCAGAAAAGATTCAAGATCTGGAGGAGGCCCTCCCTACTCATATAAAACTTGCTTACCTGCCCGGACCGGGCATGGTAAAACTGCGCCTGACAGGTAAGGGGGCAGATGCAGGAGTGCTGTCTGCCGAAATCAGCATTCACCAGGCTGCAATCGCTGCCCGCCTGCAGGATATTGTTATTGCACTGGAAGACATTCCCATGGAGCAGATTCTGCATAGATGGTTCACCAGCCACGATATGCGCCTCGGATTGGCAGAAAGCTGCACCGGTGGGTGTATCGCCCACCACATTACGCAAGTACCCGGGTCGTCAGCTTACTTTATGGGTGGCATAGTATGTTACAATAATGCAGTAAAACAACAGATACTAGGCGTAAAACAACAGACACTGGAACAAGAGGGTGTGATCAGTGAGGCTGCTGTAACAGAGATGGCTCAGGGAGCAATAAAGGCGCTGGGTGTAGATTACTCCCTTGCCGTAACCGGACTGCTGGGCCCTGCTGATGATTCTGAAAAAGTGCCTAACGGTACTGTTTGGATGGCTGTGGCATCGGCAAACGAGGTTCAGACAAAAAAATTCACGTTCCATTACGACCGTATCCGCAACAAAGAGATTGCCGTTTCTATGGGCATGCTAATGATACTCAAATTTATTCGCGGGAAATAAATCGGATCAGGCACTACAAACGAAATTGTATTCCGGCAAGCGCTGCCACCCTGATTGTGGCCTGGTCGCCGCCACGCATCTGGTCTTCCCACAACCGGGTATTCAGTGTGCTGGAGAGTGGTTTATTTACAGCAGCGAAACTGATATTGATACCACCACCGGCAAATACCTCAAAACGCCCTAACCTCATTGCGGGCAGCACCCTGAAGCCATTGTCGATTACGGATTGTGCTCCAAAA
The DNA here is from genome assembly GCA_903824665.1 of uncultured Bacteroidota bacterium. Lineage (GTDB taxonomy): Bacteria > Bacteroidota > Bacteroidia > Chitinophagales > Chitinophagaceae > Nemorincola. The sequence goes on from CAIJXT010000025.1 coordinate 225,658, forward strand.
TCAAAAAGCGACATGGACGAAAATTCAGTATTGATCCTGAAACGACGTGAAATCGGTATATGGGCACCCAATCCTGCCTCTACACCAACCAAACCTGCAGACTGATAGGCATTGACACCTATACCCACTATTCCATACAGAATGCGGCCACCAGACCGCAAAGAAAGTGTTGTAGTGCCCAGATCATCAACCGTTACACCCAGAGAGGCGTCGCCATTCCCTACTATGTTTACCAGGCCTATGGGATAGTCACAACTGTCGGCTATGTTAATAAAACCAGCCATTTGCACGCCTTTCACTGTGCCTGCTATGTTTACAAACCCGGCAAGCTGCATACCATCAACCTGATCTGCAAGATTGATGAAACCTGCTAGTTGCATCCCGTTTATCCGTTCCGCCAGATTGATAAATCCGGCAATCTGTATACCGTCAATGTGTTCAGCAATGTTTACAAATCCTGCTATTTGTGTATTTGCTACCGTAGCAGCATTCACAAATCCACTGGCCTGTGCGCCATTTACAGTATCAAAGGCAATATTGACTACTCCACCTACCTGTGCTCCATCTACCTTGCCTGCTTTATTGATAACACCCGCACATTGCGCACCGGTAGCCTTCCCCTCTATAAAATTGCTTACGCCCGCTACCTGCGCACCTTTTGTGTTGCCCAGCACTATATTGAATATGCCTGCTGTTTGAACATACTGCACATCCTTCTTATCGATGTTAAACAGGCCCGCCACTTCAAACCCCTCCACCCCTGCCGAATATCCGCCCAGTACATTCAGCGAAAATTTGTTGGCAACCTGCCCACTCATTTTGCCATGTGTGCCTAGCCCGGGCACAAGAGAGAACTGATAAGGCTTGTCTACAAAAAACTTGCCGAGGTTAAGATTTTGGGTTTTCAACTTTGAAGAAACGAGCAGCTTTCCAAGCCAAGACCTTTCCATACCTGAATGCTGGGTTACAACTATACCGGGTAGCGAATACACCTCTGGTACTATGGTAAGTGCAACCTCCTGATCGTACCCTTTGATCAGAGAAATACTGGTATCAATATAGAATCCTTTGCTTACTGTAATCTCTGCAGATCGGTACTTTTCCCTGTCTTTCAGTTGCAGCTTGAAGAAGCCATCCTTCCCGGTTATGGCAGCTACCAGCTGCTGTCGCTCAAACACGGTCACATCAGGCAGTGCGTCTCCCGTTTGCCCGTCAGTTATAAATCCAGATATAGTATACCATTTCTCCCGCTCAGTTGGCTGCAGTATTACATACTTGTCCGTTTCTACATACTGGCAGTGCTCTCCCAGCAGCATATCCAGTACTTCCTTCACTGTTTTGCCCCTCGCAGTAAGCGATACTATGCTGTCCTTGCGGATGATGTTGCTATTGTACGAAAAGTAAAAGTTCCCTTGGCGGCCAATTGCCGCCAGCACCTCGCTCAACCGCTTATTCTTTGCATCTACCGATACCTGTTTCTGGAGCAGACTTTGGCCTATGGCGCTACCGCCCAGCAGACAAAACACACCCAGAAAACATACAAAAACATGCGATTTGCTAAAAAACATCAGGCAAAAATATTATCTCTATTTCAGAATTATTCGATTCCCTTCCTTTTCTATCGTGAAATTGAATGTTTTAGCAATTACCTGCAGTATGTTATCCAGCGTATCATTCTTAAATGTAGTGGTAAGCAAAAGTGAATTCAATTTTGGATCAGCTATTACAACATCAGCATTGTAGGCTTCATTGAGTGCTGCCACCACTTTATGCAGCGGTATTGCATTGCATACAAATTCATTGGTCCGGTAGTAATTATACAGCTCGTCGCTTATCTGCTCCTGCTGCAGTGCATCATTCGGGCCTGCCACAGTTACCTTTTGCCCTGGTTTCAGTTCCACTGCCTTTGTCTTTCCGGCCACCTTTACTATTCCGGTTTCAACGATCACTTCGGTCATATCTTTCCTGTTCTTTACATTAAAGCTGGTACCCACCACGGTTACCGACGAATTGTCTGTTTCAATAATAAAGGGCTTGGTCTTATCTGGTTTTACATCAAAAAACGCTTCTCCTTTCAACGACACACTCCGGGTCTTACCGTCAAAGTGGGCCGGGTAAGATAGTTCTGAGTGCTTGTTGAGTGTTACTACCGATCCGTCAGGCAGCGTATGCATCAATACTTTGTCAAAAGATTGCGCCAGCATCTGGCCATCGCCGCTACCGCTCATTGTGTATATGAGCCACCCTCCACCCACCAGCAACACCAGCACAGCCGCCGCTCTCATCCACGCCATGCTACCCAGCGCAATGGTACGGGAGCCCTGTGTTCCAGAGCCAACACCACTCACTTCCTCCTGACTGATTCGGCTTTTAAACCTGCTCCAGGCATCTTCTGTACTTATTGTAGTCTGTCCCTCCAGCTTCTTGCTTTCGTCCCATATCAGCTTGAAATCGTCAAAATATTTCCGGTTGGCCGCACTGTCAGCGATCCAAAGCTGAACTGCACGCACCTCATCGGCATCTGCTTCACCAAGCAGGTACTTCACCAGCACATCATCGCCAATATTTTCTCTGTTGTTTTTCACGTGTTTCTCTTTTAATGTTGCTTTATGAATTGTTTTTTTGCAGATCCTATCCCCTTGCTTTTTTGTTCTTTTCCTATCAGTGCTAATCTATCCTTGTCAGCCAATTTTCGCTCCCTGCAGTGTTGCTTGCTACAACCCTGCAAACAGCAGCAGCAGCACTGGTAGGAAATCGACCAACTTATGCCGCAGTATTTTCAGCGCCTTACCCATTTGGTTTTCCACCGTCTTTACAGATATACCCAGCTTACCGGCTATCTCCATATATTTCAGTTCCTGAAACCTGCTCATCTGAAAAATGGTTCGGCATTGTTCCGGCAGTTCCCTGAGCGCTTCCTCAAGCTTTGTTTCCAGTTCCTTTAGTTTCAGCTTGTCTGCCGCATTGTTGATGTCTTCCATAGTCCGCGCCGCATGGGCCTGGTAGGCCATTTTTACTTTTAAATGTTTCAGATAATTGAGACTTTCATTATACACACTACGATACAGGTACGCTGCCATCGATTCGTTGACCTTAATCGTATCTCTGTTTTTCCACAACTTGTAAAACACATTCTGCACCATCTCCTCCGCCATAATTTCGTCTTTGATTATGGCATAGGCATACTGATGCAAGCCCTTGAAATGGCTTTTGAATGCATCTTCGATCATTTGCGTATCCCGTGCGTGATTGGTAAATATGGTATCAGTCGCCATTCTGTTTTTTTGGTATCCTGTATCAAATATAATTGCTTCCTGCAAGTCCCCGTATTTAGGAGAAGACAACTGATCTAAAAGATACCCCTATGCCGGTGAAAAATATATTTTATTGCAATTCAAAGTACACGACTCGAGTGGTACGCAGGAAGCTAAAATACAAGCCAAAGTAACCACTCAGGCTTTGCGAAAAGTCTGAAAACTACCTGAACACCCATAAAAAAAATCACCCTAAATAAATTCAGGGTGATACAAGACTCAAAAATGAAAACAAATGCTATTCACATACACCATCCGGGGTGCACACAGCGCCATCTGTCACTGCAATTGTACTGGCACTTTGCTGAGTCTTCCATTCGCCAACCGATTGTGTCAACGTTTGGAGAAAGACGCTCGAATCCTGCGCACCGGACACAGCATATTTCCTGTCGAACACAAAAAACGGCACTCCCCGAATCCCCAGTTCACCTGCTTCTATGATATCTGCCTCTACTGCTGCCTCATGCTTATCTGTCAGCAGTGTGTTGTTCAGGTCGGTAGCATCAAGCCCAATAGATACCCCAAGCGACAACAGTACCGAATTGTCATCAATATTTTTGCCGTCTGTAAAGTAAGCCTTGAAAAGTGCCTCTTCAGCCGCATCCTGTTTGCCGTAGCTTTTTGCGTAGTGGGTAAACAGGTGTGCTTTGAATGAATTGGCAACCACAGCGTTATCAAAATTGTATACCAATCCTTCTCTCGCTGCCGATTGTGTCACCTGATCACTCATGTGTTTGGCATCCGCCACCGGGATGCCTTTGTGGTCGGCCAGATACTGGTAGGTACTGATTGTAGTATCCGTAACCATATCGGGCGACAACTGAAAGCTCTTCCAGATCACTTCAATATTGCTGCTATCGGCAAACTGCGCCATAGCCTTTTCAAACTTTCGCTTACCAATATAGCAAAACGGGCACATCACATCGCTCCATATTTCTACCTTCATCTTATTTGTCACAGTATTCATTTTATTCGTTTTTTAGGGTTACAAAATGTTGTCTTCAAGCACGATCCGGGCCTTTTTCCCTCGCTACTACATCACAAATGTCCGAACAATGAACCAATAAAACACAACAGGTACCCTGCACGAAACCAGCATGTAAAATGCACACTCTTCAATAAACATATCCGTCTTTGGAATTCAAATAACCCCTGTCTATCTGATATCAAAAACATAGATATCCTTATATTGCCCAACTAGTTTTGATGTATATGCAACATAGGCAGAGTCGTAGATATAGCTTGCATCTGTAATAATCATGTAATGGGCGCCCCTTTGCCTGCAATACTCCACATTGAACAGTCCTTTTTCAAAAAGGTCAGACGCAAAACCCCGATTTCCGTAGGCTGCAAGCGTGATATTTGGCGTTCCGTCAGGGACTGAAAGCACAATATCATCTTCAGTAACACCAAATTTTCTTAGGTATGGCTCTACTTCATGAATATTTACGTTGCCGTAGTTCCTTATATTATCAGAGTATTTTCCTAGTTGAATAAACTGATTGTGGTATACACAAATAATCATGAGCGCAACAAGAACAATATTGATCGTATACCTTGTTTCCTTTGAAATACGATCAACAATACACCGCTCATAATATTCAATCATCGTTACACTCAAAAAGAAAGCTGGTATTACAAAAATCAATTGGTAGTAGTCGTGATCACTAAAGGCTTTGTACCATAATGGAATATAGACCAGCGTACCTACTAGCAAAAACAAAGTAAAAAGCCTTAAAAACCTGTCCAGCCTATTCCATTTTACACAAAATGATATCAGACAACCACCGGATATCAGGAGCAAAACAGGATGCTGAAAAGTATCACGCCAAATACCCATTATCCGCTCATTGTAAACGTAGAGAACATCTCCCCAAATCATATCCCAAATGGGATAAATACCCTGAAGATTTATAGTATTCCCGTACCTTAAATTATACTGTTTTACAAAATAATACCATCCTGCACTAACCAAAATCACAGACAGACAACTGATTAAAACCGGTTTTACTTTTACATCAATTCCGACTTTAGTAAAAATCGAAAACGTCAATACCCCAGTCATTGCGGCCCAGATAAGCCCACCGTCCGTGGGCTTCAATAAAGCAGCCACGACGAAAAATAACGTACCTAAAGAAAGATTGTATGTTCGGCTATTGTCTGTAAACCGCAGTAAAAAATACAACCCAATAAATGAAAAACTAATTGCCGGCACATTAGGCAAAAAATTGACAGCATAGTAAAAATAAAACGGAGCCGTAGCAAGGATGATAACAGGAAAATAGGCCAATACAGGATTACGAATCCAACGTTTGGTGATCAGGAGCAGACAAAAAGCTCCAAAAAAATAACATAAAAAAGTTACACCTCTTATTATCCAGTAATGAAAACCAAGCAATTTGCACAACTGTGCTGATAGATAATACAGCACGGGAAATTCACTCACTACACGACCATCCTTCCCGATCAGATTGTAGGTTGCAGGAGCAAAAAAGACTGTTTTATGCTGGTAGTATGTTTTTGTATAAGCAAGGCAATCGCTTTGCCTGAACATATGGAAAGACCTCGGCGGATACTGTGCGATACGAATACCGTCTCCTGCCAGAAAGATAAATACCAGAATTATCGCGAAGAAAACAAAAGGAAAACGATCATTCCATTTCAACATATTAGACCAATACTAAAGTAATTCAAAGGTATCCAAAATCAATTTCGTTTTCGTAAAAAATATGTTTGCCAACAATGCAGCCATTGCATGAATTATTCATCTTCAAACAACCTCAACTGCAGTGTTTCGCGTTTCCGGCCGGCAGCCTCGGGCTCGGTAAATCCCGAAACGGTAATCCCCAGCAACCTTACTTTTATACCGGTGATGTCTGTAGTAAGCAGCAGGTTTTTCGACATTTCCGTAATGGTATCGCCATCAGCTACAGGTTTTGGCAGGGTCATCTGCCGGGTTATCTGCCTGAAATCATGGTACTTGATCTTCAGCGTTATCGTTCGCCCACTTAACCCATTCCGCTCCAGCCTGCCTGCCACAATCCCGGCTATGTTCGCAATTTCAGCCTGCAGTTCTTCCAGCGTAGTCAGGTCGGTGGCAAAGGTGTCTTCCGCCCCTACCGACTTTGTTTCTCTGTCAGGCACTACCGGCCTTTCATCTATTCCACGTACTATCCTGAAGAAAAACCGCCCCGATTTGCCGAAATGCTGCACCAATGCATCTTCGCTTAGTTGTTTCAGGTCTGCACCGGTATGCAGTCCCATACTTTTCATTTTCTCAGCTGTTACCCTACCCACACCATAGAACTTTTCTACCGCCAGTTGCTCCATAAACGTATTGATCTGTTCCGGACCTATAAAAGCTAGCCCGTCTGGTTTGTTGAGGTCAGACGCTATTTTGGCCACAAATTTATTCACCGACACACCTGCCGAGGCCGTCAGGTGTAGTTCTTCCCGTATAGCTTGTTTTATGTTTCGGGCAATCTTAATTGCAGACCCTATACCCTGCTTATCAGTGGTCACATCAAGGTAAGCTTCATCCAGCGACAATGGCTCTATCAGGTCAGTATACCTGGCAAATATCGCCCGTATACTGTTCGATACCTCTTTGTATGCTGCAAAGCGTGGCCGCACAAACAACACCTCCGGGCACAACTGCAGCGCTCGTTTAGAGGGCATTGCAGACCGTATCCCGAAACGCCTGGCCTCGTAACTGGCTGCCGCTACTACCCCGCCCCTGCCTTGTGGCATCCCACCCACAACCAGTGGCCGCCCCCTGTACTCCGGATTGTCTCGCTGCTCCACCGATGCAAAAAATGCATCCATATCTATGTGGATGATTTTTCGGTAAGGTGCTGCAGGGGTTTCCATGTACTGCTAATTTACACCAATATCAGCATTAGCACACCACCCGCACATACCCAAAATAGAAGTTAAGACCCTCCACCTCCCAAAACAGCAAATGCCGGGTAAAACCCGGCATTTGTTACAATTTCAATCATATTCTCTTTTAGTCTACAGCTGTTGCGTCTTCAATCAGCACGCTCACATTGTTTCCCAGCACTTCTACAAATCCACCTGTGATCTCGTAAGTTTCTGTTTGTCCCAGCTGCGACTTGTCTTTTATTACTTTCATCTTGCCCTTGCGCAATGAAGCGATCATCGGAGCATGTTTCTCCAATATCTCAAAAGAACCATTCGTACCCGGCAACTGAATGCCGTATACCTTACCGCTGAAAACCTTGTGCTCTGGTGTTAATATTTCTAAGTTCATTGGTCTTTTTAAGTATAATGTCGAAAGTATAAAGTCGAAAGTACTGGGTTTTGAGTAGTTAGTTTTCAGTCGCTAAGTATCGGGCAAAAGTGAATCGCAAATTTCAGTCAGTTTCAGGTCGTAAAAGAGTACTCACATTCCGAAAGCTATCCGTCGTACAAAGTATCATTTAAATACTGCAAACAAACTACTTTCTACTTCCGAACAATACTCCCCACTCTCTCTTTCTACTTTCGACTCTCTACTTTCGACTCTCTACTTTCTACTCCAAAAAAAATTAATTCTTTGCCTGCTGCATCAGCTTCTTACCCTTCGCGATAGCGTCATCTATGCTACCTACCAGGTTAAATGCTGCTTCAGGGTACTCATCAACCTCACCATCCATGATCATGTTGAAACCACGGATTGTTTCTTCGATTGGTACAAGTACACCTTTCAGACCGGTAAAGGCCTCAGCTACGTGGAACGGCTGTGACAGGAAGCGCTGCACCTTACGTGCGCGGGCCACCGTCATTTTATCTTCTTCACTCAACTCGTCCATACCCAGAATCGCGATGATATCTTGCAGTTCCTTATAGCGCTGCAATATCAGTTTCACCCTGTTGGCACAGTTGTAGTGTACATCACCTACTATGATCGGCGTAAGGATACGTGAAGTAGACTCCAGTGGGTTTACCGCCGGGTAGATACCAAGGTCAGCAATCTTACGATCCAGTACTGTTGTCGCATCAAGGTGAGCGAAGGTAGTTGCCGGAGCCGGATCGGTAAGGTCATCCGCTGGTACATATACCGCCTGTACAGATGTAATAGAACCATTCTTGGTAGAGGTGATACGTTCCTGCATCAGACCCATTTCAGTAGCCAGTGTGGGCTGGTATCCCACCGCCGATGGCATACGTCCCAGAAGGGCCGACACCTCAGAACCTGCCTGAGTGAAACGGAAGATATTATCTACGAAGAACAGGATGTCTTTTCCTTTGCCATTACCATCACCATCACGGAAGTACTCAGCGATCGTAAGACCGGAAAGTGCCACACGGGCACGTGCTCCGGGTGGTTCGTTCATCTGTCCAAACACGAATGTTGCCTTGCTATCTTTCAGTTCGTTGAGGTCCACTGCACTCAGATCCCAGCCACCGGCTTCCATACTGTGTATGAACTTCTCGCCGTATTTTACGATACCTGCTTCAATCATCTCACGCATCAGGTCATTACCCTCACGTGTACGCTCACCCACACCAGCAAACACCGACAGACCGGCATATGCCTTAGCGATATTATTGATCAGCTCCTGGATCAGTACGGTTTTACCCACACCCGCTCCACCAAACAGACCAATTTTACCACCCTTTGCATAAGGCTCGATCAGGTCAATTACCTTGATACCTGTATACAGTATCTCAGATGCCGTACTCAGATTTTCAAATTTCGGAGGTTTGGCGTGTATCGGACGGGCATTAGTCTTGTTAGGAGCTGGCAGACCATCGATCGCATCACCGGTAACGTTAAACAGACGGCCATGTATCTGATCGCCTATTGGCATTGCTATCGCTTTACCTGTATCAATTACATCTGTACCGCGCACAAGGCCTTCGGTACCGTCCATCGCTACGGCGCGCACACTGTCTTCACCCAGGTGCTGCTGTACTTCCAGTACCAGTTTGTCACCGTTTTCGCGTGTGAGCTCAAGAGCGCTGAATATTTCCGGCAGCTTGTTGTCGCCACCAAAATAAACGTCCACAACCGGCCCGATAATCTGTTTGATCTTACCAACGTTTGGCATAAGTATGAGTTATATTATTTAGTACCTTTTCACCCCTTGTAAGTAATAGAGGGCCGAAATTTTGCGCAAAGGTAAGGGGTACAAACTGAAAAGTAAAAATTAAATGCAGAAAAATGACCATTATCCACATAGTTATTAACATTGAACTAAGGTCTGATATTGCGGCAAATGCCATAACATCAAAATAAACGACACATGTTTACGTTCAATTTTGCCTGACTTGCTTCTACCTTGTCCGCACACTAAACAATAGTAATATACAATTTCGTCACTTTTTTTTCAAGGACCTGAGTAGGTTAGCCGTCCAAAGCCTTCAGTACCTTTGCCCTTTTGGAAAATACCTCCGATAAGTAGGTTCACCATGTGCAACAAAACCGTTTTGCAGGTACATATGCTCCCCTGCCTTGGTGGCATGTAATTCGAAGGCAGTATAGCCCAGACCAATGGCATGGTCCATAATTTTTTCATGCAATTGCGATGAAATGCCTCTTCTTATGTATGGCGGCAGTGTAAAAACATTCATTATATACCCCCGCTTGCCACTGGGGTATTTGATATTACCTGGTTGCCTGCGCAGCTAATGTTGCCCCTGATTCGAATCAAAACTATAATTGTGTGCACTGGTGCAAATAGTCGCCTGCAATGCCACACGGCAAACATTATTGTCAAATGCGCCGGCAAAACACCACGTTGAAACTTTTTAATCAAAAAATATTATATCTTTCTAAACTCTACCCTTCTGTTAGCAGCCTTACCCTTCTCTGTATCATTTGAATCCACTGGCTTGGTTTCTCCATGCCCTACGACTTTTAGCCTGTTTTCGGAGACACCATAAAGAACCAGTTTGTCGGCTATTGCTCTGGCCCGTGCAAGTGACAAAACTAAATTCGCCTCATCACTTCCATCTCCATCAGTATGACCAGCTATCTCCATATTTACGGTCACATTCTCGTCAAGCCATCGTGCCATTGCAGCGATAAATGGCATACTACTTGCGGATATTTTAGCACTATTCGCGTCGAAAAGCACATTACTTGTAACAAATGTTGCACCACTCAAAATCTTATCAAATTGAGCTATTTGTATCTTTCCGGCGACAGGTACCATATCCTGAACTGCAAAACGAACTGACTTCACTAAAACCGCTGATTTGCCCGACAGCTCAAACATTGATGGTCTCAGTTCATAATAGGTGTTGTGGTATTCACCGGTCATATCTGTGGCATCATTGCCAATTCCCCAAACTTGGTAGGCATCAATATAGAAATGCATCGATTTTTCAGAAAAAGAAAATGCGGCGCAATGCCACCCGCCAGGATCGAAAAGAGATCCCGGCACCTTATTTCTAATGGGCACTGTGAAAGCAGCTTTACCAGGATTGCTTACATCATGCTGTGTAAACCAATTTTGATCAATAGAATACAAATGTACCCTACCCGAGGCATCCACAAAACCGATTTTTAGGGTGGAAGTTTCCGAATCAACTAGTCGAAAATCACATTCAAACGTAACATAACCAACGTTTCCAATCGAGCCAGGTTTTATCGGCCGCAGTAATTTACCCGAAAGATTTGCCTGTTTGCCATAAGAAAGTCCAAACTGACTAATCACCAAATCTGAATCACTGTTCTGCCATTTATTCTTCAAACATGCACCTGTCGTATCAACTGTAAAATCGCTAAAAAATACAGTTTGCTCTGCTGGTGCAAATCCGTCAAGATATCGTACCCCTGGCATCGATAAAGCAGATTGGGCCAAGCTATTTGAACCGGTATTGAAAAGCAAAATCAAAACCGCAAAACCTTTCCAATGCATAGTTGAATATTATTTCATGCACTTATACTTCGGCGAAACTACTAATTGAGACTAAACCCAAATCCGCCTGCAACACGATGTGACTAATTTTACGCACCGCATTTCCAGCTAGTCTGGGCGTTGGTTCAGCCTTAAACTGTTGTAAGCTATTTCACGCTATAACATCAAGCACAAACCATCTGTATGTTAGACGAATATCGCTAATATAACTTATTTAGCTACTGTTTTTCTAGCCAACTAAATATTACCTATTCCTGTCGGCGGCCAACGGCTCAACAATACCGCCTGTAAGTAGGCTCGCCATGTGCAACAAAACCGTTTTGCAGGTACATTGGCTCCCCTGCCTTGGTGGCATGTAGTTCGAAGGCAGTATAGCCCAGACCAATGGCATGGTCCATTATTTTGTCCAGCAATTGCGATGAAATCCCTCGTTTTCTGTATGCCGGCAGTGTAAAAACATTCATAATATACCCCACTTGCCGCTGGGGTTTTTGATATTACCGGGTTGCCTGCGCAGCACAATGTTGATGATAGATACAACCTCGCCAGCTGCCATAGCATACCAGCACAGGCATGTAGTGTTCAATTCCGCAGCATAATATCCATGCAGATTTGCACGCATTTCCCTTTCCGCGGCAATATCCTGTTTCCCGGCAAGCTCGTCAGAAAACAGTATACGCATATCAACGATCAAATCTATATCCGAGTGAGTTGCCTGATGCAGCGAAATGTCCGTTTGGTCCATACAGGGTGCTATATATTTGCAGGTTAAAACCTAAAACGCACATACGATAATATTATTGCAGAACCTAGCAGGATGTATTTCAGTTTGAATCGTGATCCCATTATTGAGCGGTAACTGGCTTTTGTCTTACTATTTCAATTTAAAAACTATTGGAAACGTAAAATACACCCTGACCGGTGTGCCGTTCTGATAACCGGGTTGCCAGTATGGCATCTCAGAGACCACTCTTAGAGCTTCGTCATCAAACTCTCCTCCCAAACCCTTTACCACCCGCGGTTCAGCAACGGCCCCATCTTCGTCCACAATAAACTTAACGAGTACTTTTCCCTCTATCTTGGCTATCTGTCCCAATTTGGGGTACTTCAGGTTTGCTGCGATATACCTGTTTAAATCTTCACTGCTTTTCGGCATCTTTTCGGTATACGTAAAGGATTTCTTACCATCAGCCGTTGTATCTTTCGGATAAACTCTCAATTGCTGCGTGGCAGAGTCCAATTCGCGGGTTGCTGCAACCTCGCCACTACCTTCTTTATAGGTTACCTCTGTCCTAACCGCGTTCGAGTTTTTGTAGTAGTGCTTCCACACGCCTATCCTGACCCCGTTTTTGTAGGCACCTTCTCTCAATTTGTAGCCTTGCCTGTCATAAAAAACAATGGTACCTTCCCTGTACCGGCATTGGCTATTTGCCACTGTGGTTCTATAGCCGGTCATGTATAGCGGCCCATCTGCATAGTGGTCTTCTATTTTATAGAGGCCGTTTTCGGGTGTGTAATCTCTGTACCACTCCGCATGCTTTTTCTTACACTCCTGCCAGCTTTCATCATAATAAATCCTGTTTTCCTGGGTATAGGCGGACAGGCTAAGGCAAATAAATAAGCAGGTAAGGAGTTGACTATGCATAAGTGACAACAAAAATAAAAGATATGGAGCGGAAGTCTCTATATAGTATCGGGAATGGGTCAGTTCAAAGACATTTTAGCTATAGCAATGAAATCCACAAAGTGCGCCCTACTTCACCACTACCCTCTTCACTAAAGAGATGGATACCTGCATAGTGCCACCAGCCTCACCATCCCGCTGCTGCAAGGGTACTGTTCTTTCTTTTACAAGCAATACATCATAGGTTCCCGGATGGAACTTACTGGTTTGATTATAATCAAAAGTGCATAAGTGCCCATCTTCTGAATCTGGACCAAAAAAGCCTCCCGAAGTGCCACTGTGAAGTCCGACAGAATCGTACACTCTATTCATAGATATCGCGACATAGTCCGTCTGCGACAGGGGTGTACCAGTCCATCGTGCGCGCATTGTATCGCTCACATACAGCACAGAGTCCATCACCAATTCGAGTTCACCCATCATAGTGCGATTCGCTTTATTGGTGAGTATGCTGCCGTCCCGCCGGGTTAGTGTAAACACCACTTCGGGTGTGCCACCTATTTCCCAATGAAAAAACTGCTCGCCGCTGGTTAATTTCAAATCCAATGATGTGTCTCCGTTCGCCCGGACAACCTTTTGATCAGGAAACGTTACCCGCAGCCCGCTAATATTCATATAATTAAAAAAAGCATCAGCCCGGGTTTCATTCCTGGTTATAGAGTAATGCACCTGGTAGCTTTGATAAATAGGCGCAGGTAGCAGATCCTGTTTCTTACAACCGGAGGTCAACTGCACCCCTGCGGCCAACGCGATCATTGCTGAAATTATGAGGCTGTTTTTCATGAGTCAATATTACGAAATATTAGTAGTTAAAAAACATGCTTCGAGTTCTATCGGAAGACCAGCAACTAATACTGCCTGAATTCTACGCGCCTGTTTCCTGCTTTACCTGCGTCAGTGTCGTTTGGTTTTACCGGTTTGCTTTCAACGTATCCGATTGTCTTCAACCGGTTCTTCCTGACACCAAACGATACAAGTTTGTCTGCACTGGCAGGAATGTAGGCCAGAAATACAAAGCAGGAGTATATAAAAACTTTCGCACCCATAATCAAACACGTTTTATCAGCAAAAAATCAGCAATGCGTCTATGCGCTGCCATTCTTATGCCGCAACATCCTGTTGATCATAAAAAACACACCTGACCCTGTTGATATGCTCAATTAGAGACGGACTGGAAGTGTTTTTCTTTAGCGACAGATCAATTTTGGGTAATCCTTCATAAACTTCCATGCAAGCTCATGGGTAAACTCAAAGGCCTTTATGATTCCCCGTTCTTCCAATTCATTCAGGTCTCCTTTTTCTATAAATTTCCTAAGACTACAAGGTGCCCTGTTGTAGTTCTAAATTCGCTGTTGCCAACGGATATCCTTGTTGTTATTGTTCATGCAGAATTATATTGACTACCTATGTACTTGTCTCAATTCAATATTGGTTACTAATCAAACCGCTGCCCTGTTCAGAAAATCAACAAAGGGTTTCATGGTTGCGAATGCATCATTTACCTTTTTCGCCAGACCTTTTTTGGTCAGGTCAGCATCTGGTATTGGGCACCCTACCGTAAAGCTTTTCAGGCGTAGAAAATCAATAGCCGGGTTGTCTTCGCTATATCCCTGCGGCACTTTTACCAGCCGGTCGCCATCTATCTCTTTAAACAGCTTTTTAAACTTTTTATCATTGACTATGTCGCTGAATTCTTTGAAGTTGTAATCGATCTCTTGCCTTATTGCTTTCAACTGTGGCCCTTCCGGCTGCCACATACCTCCACCGGCAAAACTCTTCCCACCCGGCTCTATATGCAGATAATACCCTGCGCCGGCTATTTTTTTGCCGCCACTACTGAAACCCGCACCCAGATTCTGTTTATACGGTGTTTTGTCTTTTGAGAACCGCACATCGCGAAAAATGCGCATAATACTGTCTTTGGCCATCTGGTCCTTAAATACCGGATCGGTTACCGCCAGTCCGGCAAGCACATCTGTCACCAGCGCCTCAAAATCAGCCTTAACAGCCACATAGGCAGCCTTTTGCCCGTCAAACCACGTTTTATTGTTGTTCTTACTAAGTTGCTCCAGAAATTGAAGCGTAGCGGATTGTAACATTATCAATAGCTGTTTATCCTCCAAAGCTAGTGAAAACATAAATGCGCCTCAAATTTACCATTACTGTTTCGGCACAGATACCCAACAGTGCTCGTCGCAAAAGAACGTGCCTTATGTTTACCTTTACCCCCAAATGAAGATCGCCATAATAGGTGCAGGTGCCGCCGGTTGTTTCGCTGCGGCAAATATTGCCCGCGAGTCCGGAATGGAAGTAGCCCTGTTTGAAAAAACAGGCAAGGTGATGCAAAAGGTAAAAGTATCGGGTGGCGGACGGTGCAATGTCACACACCATTGTTTCGATATACCCGAGCTGATCACCAGGTACCCACGTGGCAAACAACTGCTGCGCAAGACATTGTACAGATTCGGACCGCAACAAACCATCAGTTGGTTTGCAGCACGCGGTGTGACCCTAAAAACAGAAGACGATGGCAGGATGTTTCCTTCAACAGACGATTCGCAGACTATCATTGATTGCATATGGCAGGAAATGATGCGGCAAAAAGTTGAGGTATATTACCATAAATCAGTAAAATCTATAGCGCCCCAACCCGCTGGCAGTCCGCACCGGTTCATCATCCATTTTGCCGACACATCCGTATATGCTGCCGACAAGGTGCTGCTGGCAACTGGGGCATTCCCAAAAGCAGAACAATACAAATGGATAGAAGACAGCGGCCATAAAATAGAGTCGCCGGTACCATCACTATTTACTTTCAACATGCCGAAACACCCCATCACAGAGCTGATGGGGGTAAGCGTACCGTTGGTCACCATTAAGATTGCCGGCACCAAAATAGTACAGCAAGGCGCGCTACTTATTACCCATTGGGGTATGAGTGGCCCTGCGGTGCTCAAAACGTCGGCAATTGCCGCCCGCGAGCTGGCTGCATGCAACTACGACTTCAGGGTGCTCATCAATTGGCTGAACGACACTGCTGAAGACGACCTGAAAATTACGATCGCTCAGCTGCGCAGAGAGAATGGCAAGCAGCTTGTGGCACAAAAGAATCCTTTTGGCCTGCCCAGACGGCTTTGGGAATACCTCACCCAGTTATGCGGCATCACAGACCAGACCCGCTGGGGAGATATGCCCGCAGCAGCACAAAATAAACTCACTGAGCACCTGCTGCGCGATAGCTTTCATGTTTCGGGAAAGACCACATTCAAAGAAGAATTCGTAACCTGCGGTGGTGTAATCCTAAAAGATATTGACCCACAAACAATGGAGAGTCGCCTGGTACCCGGATTGTACTTTGCCGGCGAGCTGCTTGATGCCGATGGCATCACAGGTGGTTACAACTTCCAGCATGCCTGGAGCAGTGGCTATATCGCTGCGCTGTCTATGTCCGATGTGAAACTGTGATAGTGCAGTCAGATTTGTTTACCGGCATTGGTGGGCATACCACTTTGTACTATTTTTGAAACACAAAACAATGTTATGATCCTATACAACGTAACCATAAAAGTAGAGTGCGAAATAGCCGATGAATGGACTGTCTGGATGAAAAATGAACACATACCAGACCTTATGAATACCGGACTATTCACAGGCTACAGACTTAGCCGCCTGCTGGAGCAGGATGAGGTAGAAGGTATAACCTATTCTGCCCAATATGAACTTCTTGACCTCACAAATTACAACACCTACATAGACACATATGCGCAGACAATGCGCGAAAAAGCGTTCGCGCGGTTTGGCGGCAGGTTTGTCGCTTTCAGATCTGTTATGGAAACAGTCTGACAACTGCCGGCATGCACATTCGCCATGTCGTCATAGCAATTTTCTTGCCAATGTGACGAAACCCGCTACCGGTAAGGCATACAGACCACACCGATTTTACGACATTAATGCAATAAATTGTTAACAATATGTGGGAAACCTGCAACAGGCAAGGGTTTGCAGCCAAAAAAATATTAACTTTTGTGTTTGGAAGTGTAACAAACGTCTGTATATTTGTTCTATCCTCAAAAATTATCATTTCACAACAAAAAAACAAACAGTTATGAACAAGGCTGAATTGATTGACAAAATTTCAAAAGATGCGGGCCTCACCAAGGTGCAGGCTAATGATGCTCTTGACTCTTTTACCAGTACTGTAGTAACTACACTGAAAAAAGGAGACCGTGTTACATTGGTTGGCTTTGGTACATTCTCTGTGTCTGAGCGCTCTGCCCGTAACGGCCGCAACCCACAGACCGGTGCTGTGATCAAAATCAAAGCACGCAAAGTACCTAAGTTCAAAGCAGGTAAAGAGTTTGCTACAAGGATCAGCAGCAAAAAGTAATTCGTTACAATTTTCATTAAAAAGAAAGGCACCCATATCGAGTGCCTTCTTTTTTTATGTCTTGTTTTGATGTTTTCGGTTATCGCTGTTTTAAACAGCCTCTGGATCATTATATACCCACGCGCAATGCTGCAATGCGTGCTATGCGCTCCTCAGCCATACGCATAGCTGCAAGCTGAGTGTGAATACCCTCTTTCTCAGCAATATCAAATATCGTAAGCGTACGGTCGTAGATCCTCGCAACTGTAGTCATTGCGCGCTCTTTATTATACCCGTCAATTTCGATACTGATATTAATGATACCTCCGGCGTTGATCAGGAAGTCAGGCACATATATAATACCCTTTTCTACCAGCATCGGTCCGTGTACATTCTCATCAGCCAGCTGATTGTTTGCACCGCCGGCAATAACAGGGCACTTCATTTTATTGATGCTCTCGGTATTGACAGTAGCACCCAGCGCACAGGGCGCATAAATGTCCATTTCCATATCAAAAATGGTTGCACCATCCACTATCTTAATTTTAGGATATTTTGCTGCTACTTCCTTCAGCTTGTTTTCATTGATGTCGCAGGTATAGACCACTGCATCTTCCTCTACCAGATGCCCCATCAGGTACTGACCCACATTGCCTGCACCCTGCACAAGTATACGCTTGCCGGTAAGCACATCGGTTCCGAAAGCTTTCTTTGCAGCAGCCTTCATGCCCATATACACACCGTAAGCCGTAACCGGCGACGGATCGCCGCTGCCGCCCATGTATTCTGGTTTGCCGGTCACAAACTTGGTCTCCATCCCTATGTACTCCATATCACCCTTCGATGTATTCACATCTTCAGCAGTGATATACTTCCCGTTCAGGCTGTTTACAAATTTGCCATATCTGCGCCAGTAGGCTTCAGATTTCAGCTTGCCGGCATCGCCTATCAGCACCGCCTTACCACCACCAAGATTCAAACCACTGATTGCCGACTTATACGTCATACCCCTGCTCAGGCGCAGTGCATCTATTATTGCGTCTTCGTGCGACGCATAGTTCCAGAGACGGGTACCACCCAACGACGGTCCCAGTGTAGTATTATGAATGGCGATGATCGCGTTAAGCCCTGTATTGGGATCCTGGCAAAAAACCACCTGTTCGTGGCCCATTTGCTGCATTTGATCTAGTATGGATTGCTGCATATTGCTGAAATAAGGGTGCAAACCTAAGAAATTTGTTTGTGTATGTCAAACCATTTGGCCTCTTACCTTCAAGTTGTATTTATCTCATACCCGGGCGCATGTAGTATTATCGTGCCGGGCTATCATTCCAGCACCAATTCCCTGAACAACTGTTCCAGCTTTTCTTCCGGACTAATGCAAAACCCCGGATGCACCTTTGATGCCTGGACAACAGTGCTGCGGGTAGCCGTCAGCCACCTGAAACGCTCAGCAGCCGGAAGCCTGCTTATTGGCCCGCCATCAGGGTTGGCTGCACATATCCGTTCGAAGGCCTCAAGGTATCTTGCTATTTCCGCTACATCCGTTTTGCACGAAAAAGCGGTTATTCTACCCGCATTCAGCACATACCTTGCCTGCAAAAACTTGCGGGAAGCACAATACAATACCACACCCACATTGAGAAACTCCTCACGCTCCACCCTCGGCACAATGCGAATCACCGCATACTCATATAATAGCTGATCTTGCATCCTGAGCGGCTTTTACGAAGGTTGACGAATTATTGACTCTTGCAGTGAGAAATTGTGTATAGGCGTCGCGGTGCTGTTGATGGTTTTCGAAAAACGGCTCCTCACCCAGCCAGTCATCGGGTATCAGCGACACAATCCCAGCTATCACTTCTGGTGTGAGTATATTCCTGAATGCAAGGTCTGCAGCATCCAGGTCTGACGCCAGCGGTAGCAGTACATGGTCTTTAATATTTACAAATGGCAGCAGCGCCTTGCCTGCTGCCTGCTCCCACGAATGGTGAAAGTATAGCGCAGCTCCGTGATCTATGAGCCACAGTTCTTTATGCCACAACAGCATATTTGTATTCCGGCAGGTACGGTCCACATTCAGCAACAAACTGTCCAGCCATACGATACCAGAGGCCAGTTTTGCATCAGGAAAAGTCACAGTTGGATCAAAAGTTATGGAGCCCGACAAATAATGAAGCGCCAGATTCAGCCCGGTACTTGCTTTCAACAGATCCTGTATTTCTTCGTCCGGCTCAGTTCTGCCAAATGCAGGATCCAGTGTGGCAAACACGATTTCAGGCACCTTAAAACCCAGCACACGTGCTATCTCTCCTCCCACCAGCTCTGCAATCAACGCTCGCGTGCCTTGTCCGGCACCTCTGAACTTCAGTACATACATGAACATATCGTCGGCCTCTGCAATTGCCGGCATAGACCCACCCTCTCGCAATGGTGTTATGTACCGCGTTACTTGCACAGTCCTGATCTCCGGGGGTGTTATTATCTGCTTCATGTTCGGCACACAAATTAAGTTAAAAAATGCCGACCGCTGCGATCCACGATCCCGCACAAGCAATAAAGTTATTTCAATTACGTTTTACCCCAACCTGTTGACACTTTTCCATATCACATGCATCACAAATTATCTATGTATTATATGCTGCGAAAAATCAGCCGGAAATTACCTGCTTTGTTGTCCGAAGTCATGTATTTATACCCCTCCGCTGCATTGGGCAGAGAATGGGAAATCCATACTGCCATAGGTACAAACCGAACCAAATTGCTACCGTATGCAGGCGCCACACCAGCGTCAGACACAAAACGATACAGCTTTAGCAACCCACACAGCTACCTTGGCGGCGACCTCTGTTTCAAGGTGAGTGAACGCAGCCGGTTCCATATCGGCTATCAGATAGCATTGATCGAAACAGGAATGCGTTTTACTCCAGACGGCAAAAACAGTGCAGCAGCCGAGACGTATGATGCAAGTCTGCTTCATTGCATTTTCGGTGGCTACTCTTTTCGCAAGACGGCCCTGAGAGAGCGGATACAAGTTGGCGGCTTTGCAAAAATTGGTGTAGCAAGAGGCAACATGATTGGCACAGTTGAGAGATTCCATGAAAACGGGCAAGTGGGTATCACTGGCCAGATAGAAACGACCAAAATAACAGGCGAAGAAGTCATGCCCGACTATTGGACGCCAGTTTCGTCGTTAGGGCTCTTCATTGGTCCCGTTTCAGCCCGCCATGCTATCTCCAACAGGCTTTTGCTTACTGTTGCCGGTACTCTGGCATGGAAAAACCCATATATCAGTCCGTCCAAAACAGAGTATAGGATGGTAACTCCGGACGGATTTGAAGAAGGGGTCGTAGCCTACCATGGCCTACCATTACAAATTCAAATCGGGATAGTGTACACATTGTTTAAATTCGGACAACCCTACTAACATATTAACACAATCTATCACAAAACTTTACTACTGGTTAATTCACTATTTTTGCGACATCTGATGAAGGTAAGAATTCTGACCACATTGTTTCTGCTTACTGTTATGCTTTTGGGTATGGCAGGGTGTCGTGTATATAGTTTTTCAGGGGCCACCATCGAGGGCAAGAACATCAATATCCATCAATTAGAAAACAAAGCCAGAAATATCGTCCCAAGCCTCAGTGCCACCCTCACCGATAAAATAAGAAGAAGAATTCTTTCGCAGACCGGGCTTTCCCCTGTTACCAGCGACGAAGCCGACTACGACATTTCAGGCCATATCACCACTTACGAGGTCACTGTTACCGGCGCACAGGGCGTACAGGTGGCTACTAAAAACAGGCTTACCATTGCAGTACAGGTCAACTTTAAGAACCGCCTCAATGAAAAAGCAGATTTTTCGCAGACTTT
Organism: uncultured Bacteroidota bacterium; assembly: GCA_903824665.1. Classification (GTDB taxonomy): domain Bacteria; phylum Bacteroidota; class Bacteroidia; order Chitinophagales; family Chitinophagaceae; genus Nemorincola. The sequence goes on from CAIJXT010000025.1 coordinate 246,772, forward strand.
TACCCGCTTTTCAGACTTCAATGCCTCACAAATGTTGCAAAGTGTCGAAGCAGCTTTGATAGAAGATATAGGAAATCAGCTTGCCGACGATATATTTAATAAAGCTTTCGTAAATTGGTAGCCTGTTAGCGAAATGACAAAGCAAGCATCCATAGCATATATTTCCGGATTAATGGAAAACCCGGCCACACTCAGCAGTGGCGATCAGGGTAGTATTGGAAACTTCCGGCAATCATTCCCCTACTTTGTGCCTGCTCGCTACCTCGAAGCATTGCAGAAACACAGAGAACAGCCTTTTTCACCCGCTGCCATGTCCGCTGTCATGCCTTACATGGGCAACTGGATGATGTTTTGCGACTTTATGGAAGCAGGCACCGGCAAACTGAAACTGGCTGATGTAGTTGCCAAAAGTGGTAGTACTGCAGATGTTTCTCCAGCCACACCACCAACCCCTGCAGTAACGGTTGTACCCGATGCTGAAAAAATGGAACCCAACGTCATTGAAACGACTATCGATCCTGCCGTTGCGGTCGCGGCAAACACCCCTCCCGTAGCACCGGTACTAATAGATAAGGATATTGCGCCTGACTCCATTACCGAAGTGGAGGCAACCGCAATCGATGAATTTGTTGCAGAATCACAGCCAACAAATACCAGCCCGATACCAGAAGAATCGATTCTGACAGAAATCGCTGCCGAACAATCGCCAGAAATGGATATTGCCATAAAAACCGAAGAACTGGAAAACAAGGCAAAAAATTTTTGGATACAAGGCGACGAGGACGACACTCAGTCAGAACAAGTAGAAGAAAGCAGCTTAGCAGTAGAAACTGAAACAACCGAAACGCTTGCGGACATAGTTCCTGACACAGAACAGATCGAGCCCCGTCACGAAAAACCATTAATTTTCCCGGTTTATACCGACGACTACTTCCTGCAACAAGGCGAAAAGATACCTAACGAACTGCCGCAGGAAATCGAAAGTCTGAAACACGAAGAAACTGCAGAAGACGCGGCAAAGTCGCTCATGGTCATGATGAGTTTCTCAGAATGGCTGCTGCATTTTAAGAGCTCTACCGAAAAACAAAAAGAAGAGAACAAAGACCAGCGCGCGCTCAAAACCATGTGGCAAAAAGAAAAGCTGGCTGCCGCAATCGAAGAAGAAAACGAAGAAATACCGGAAAGTGTTTTTGAAATGGCCGTCAACTCGATAGCCAAGGAAGATGGACTTGCAAGCGAGTCGCTCGCTGAAATTTACATCAAACAGGGCAAGTACGACAAAGCAATGGATATGTACCGTAAATTAAGTTTGCGAAATCCTCAAAAAAATGCGTACTTTGCCCGCAAAATAGAAGAAATCTTAAAGGAGAAACAATCATGATATCCCTGATTACAATACTTATATTGCTCGCTTGTGTAGTTCTGGCATTCTTTATTCTCATCCAAAACCCTAAGGGTGGTGGCTTGCAGGGGTCTTTTGGCTCTATGAGTTCGCAGGTTATGGGCGTTAAGCAATCTACAGATGTAATGGAGAAAGGAACCTGGACACTTATAGGCGTAATAGGCGGCCTTTGCGTCATATCTGTAATGTTCTTCCAGAAACCAGAAGGTGCAGTAAAGGGTAAAAATACCCCATCAAAAAGCGCACCTGCCAAGAACGGCACGCAGAAATAGTTTTCAGTCAACCATCAAAGTTTTTGCCGTGCCATAGCTTCTATGGCACGGTATTGTTGTTTTTTACACCCCGCATTGGTTTCGCGTTTATTTGCAGATTCATCCGGTGAGGGTACAGCCCAATCTACACAAACCTAATTATCGGTTGTTGATACCCATATTTTAACCCACCGTTTGGGGCAATTGCAGTATTTTTAACGTACTAACTGTAGTTTATGAATACCCGCGCCTGGTTTTTAGCTTTTGTATTTGTCTGCAGCTATTCTGCCTCTTCAGCCCAGTCCATGTTCGACTCCCTGTACCGTATTGCTGAGGCTGGCAATGCCGACGCGCAAATCGATATAGGCGATATCTACCACAATGGCATTGGTACCCCTATCAACGATACCATAGCGCTCAAATGGTATCGCAGAGCTGCACAGTCTGGCAGCGCAGCTGGCCAGTGCAATCTTGGTTACATGTACGAAAACGGACTTGGTGGCCTGGATATAGACAACAGAGAAGCCCTGAAATGGTATCGTAAAAGCGCAGCACAGGGGTTCGCAAGGTGCCAGGGAAACCTCGGGTACATGTATGAAAATGGCAAAGGGGTCAATGTAGATTATGAAGAAGCACTCAAATGGTACCGCCTGTCTGCCGATGGTAAGTACAGCTACGGATATCTGAATGTTGGTAGAATGTATGAAAAAGGCCTTGCTGTTCCCCGCAGCGATTCGGCCGCATTAATATGGTACCGGCTGGCCGCCGAAAGTGAGAACGCAGTAGCGCAAGGCATGCTGGGCTGGATGCTGGAACATGGGTATGGTTGCCGGGCTGATACAGCCGAAGCAGTAAAATGGTATAAAAGGGCCGCTCACAATGGAGATGCAACAGGGCAGAACAACCTCGGCAGAATGTACTACTTCGGAATTGGTGGGCTCAACCAGGATTACAGCAAAGCGGCAGATCTGTTTCATAAAGCGGCAAAATCCGGAAATGTACTCGCTCAGTATATTCTGGCCCAGATGCATGAAACTGGCATCGGAGAGGTAATAAAACAAGACTATAGCGAAGCTGCTGAACACTACCTCGCTGCTGCACGGCAAGGGCACAAAGGCGCACAATTCAGAATAGGACGGATGTACTATTACGGATATGGTGTGGCAAAGAACCCCGGTGAAGCCGTTTATTGGTATACTCAGGCCGAAGCCCAGGGAGACATAAACGCTGCAGCCAACCTCGGGGTGATGCTCTACGAAGGACAAGATGTAAAACAAGACAAAGAAAAAGGTCAGCAGCTTTTACGCAAAGCGGCCTCTGCAGGTATGAAAGAAGCAAAAGCTTACATGGATGCCAAAGGCATTAATTGAGGCAAACAAACTAAAGACAGCACCCCACCCACAGCCCTATCTGATATCTTTTTTTCCATCTATTCAATATACAGGCCTTGCGCAAACAATATTCATATGCTCACCTATGGCTGGCACTCACAGTCCTGTTCTGCTACTCTGCAACCGTAGCCTATTCGCAGAATATTATCACCGGCTCATTCAATATCAGATACGACAACCCGGGCGACGCTGGCAATCTCTGGATCGATCGTGCACCAATCGTTGCCGGGCTCATAAGGTTCCACGATTTTGATATTATTGGTACACAGGAGGTGCTTAAAAACCAGCTCACTTACCTGGAGCAGGCCCTTCCGGAGTACAGCCACTGCGGAGTAGGACGGGACGACGGAAAATACGCAGGCGAACATGCAGCTATCTTTTTTAGAAAAAGCCGTTTTGCGCTGATTGCCAATGGCGACTTCTGGCTATCCGAAACCCCCGAAAAACCATCTATTGGCTGGGACGCAAAATGCTGCAAACGTATCTGCTCATGGGCCAAGCTCAAAGACGTCACGACCGCAAAAACGATCTGGGTTTTTAACGTACACTATGATCATGAAGGTAAAGTTGCCCGCCTGGAAAGCAGCAAGCTACTTGTCCAGCGAATCAAAATGCTGGCGGGAAACGAAAATGTAGTGCTCACCGGCGACTTCAACGATGTGCGCGATAGCCCCTGCTACCAGGTCATCACAAAATCAGGTTTCCTGACAGATACATACATAGCCACAGCCAAACAAAACATTGCCGAAAACAACCCCACTTTTCATGGTTTTGGGAAACTGATAACAGAAAAAAAAGTGATAGACCATATTTTTGTATCCGGAAATTTTCGTGTAAAAAAATGGGGAATACTTACCGACACCTATTACGGCAAATACCCTTCAGATCACTTCCCTGTTTTAACGGAGTTGATATATAACGAATAAAACGACAAAACACTTTGCAATCATGAACCTCAATCAAATCACTATCCCTTCACTTGATGTAAATAGATCAGTACATTTTTACAAAAACCTCGGACTAATCCAAATCGTAGACGCACTACCTCGTTACGCCCGCTTCGAATGCCCTGACGGAACAGCAACTTTCTCCATCCACGAAGTACCCCATTTGCCTACGGGAGAGGGAATAACGATCTATTTTGAATGCGACGACCTGGACGCGCAGGTTGAAAAACTGATCGAAAAAGGAATCAGTTTTGAAGAAATGCCCGCCGACAAACCATGGCTTTGGCGCGAAGCCCGCCTAAAGGACCCCGACAACAATCAACTTATTCTCTATTTTGCCGGCGACATCCGCAAAAACCCACCCTGGAGGCTACAAACCACTTAGCACAGACAGGTGCCAGGAACTATATTCCCTTGCCAAAAAAACGAATCGCCAATGACCCCTAAAAGCCATTGGCGATCTAATTTTCACTGTAATACTACCTACAAACAACAATAGACTAACGACTATAGACTATAGACTATAGACTAATGACTTTAGACTTTCTACTTTAGACTTTCTACTTTAGACTTTCTACTATTTACTACCATACTCCTTCAACGCCACCTCCAGACAATCCATCGCACCATTGATCGCATCCGTATTGAGCACATAAGCCAGACGAACCTCATTCTTTCCCCTACCCTTTGTAGCATAAAAACCAGCAGCAGGCGCCATCATCACTGTAGCACCATTATGCGAAAAGCTTTCAAGCAGCCATTGGCAGAACTTTTCGCTGTCATCGATTGGCAGTTGAGCGATTGCGTAAAACGCACCACCCGGTAGCGGGCACACTACCCCATCCATTGCGGTCAGGCGTTTTACCAGCAGATCCCTTCTGGCGGTATATTCAGCATGTACCGAATCAAAATAATCTGCAGGCAGGTCCACGGCAGCCTCGCCAAGTATCTGGGCAAAAGACGGCGGACTAAGGCGCGCCTGTGCAAATTTCATCGCTGCATCTATCACTTCCTGATTGCGGGTTACAAAGGCACCTATCCTGCCACCACAGGCACTGTAGCGTTTCGAAATGGTATCCAGCAGTATAGCGTGATTTTCCAATCCCGGCAATGACAATGCAGATATATGTTTCCTGCCATCGTAGCAAAACTCACGATATGCCTCGTCGCTAAACAGGAACAGATTATATTTCAGACAAATGGACGTCAGCGTGTTCAGCTCATCTGCACTATACAGATACCCTGTCGGGTTGTTCGGATTACAGATCATTATAGCCCGTGTGCGGGGCGTTATCGCCTTTTCAAAATCACTGATCGGTGGCAGCGCAAAGCCAGTCTCAATGCCAGACGGGATCGGAACGACATTAACACCACAGCTTATTGCAAAACCGTTGTAATTGGCATAAAACGGCTCAGGAATAATGATCTCATCCCCCGGATCCATACACGCCATAATAGCAAACAAAATGGCTTCAGAGCCACCAGTAGTTACTATAATGTTTGCTGGCGTTACATCTATATCATTACGTTTGTAATACTCAGCCAATTTCTTGCGGTAACTCTCAAAACCCGCACTTGGACTGTATTCAAGCACCTTCATATCTGTGTGCCGCACGGCGTCGAGAATGGCCTCAGGGGTTTCAATATCCGGCTGACCAATATTGAGGTGATATACCTTTGTACCACGCTTTTTAGCAGCGTCGGCATAGGGTACTAACTTACGTATGGGGGATGGGGGCATCTGGCCACCGCGATTCGAAATAGAAGGCATGGGCGCAAAGTTAGTCAAAAGTGAAAAAGAACAATGGAACACGGTGGCGTTTTTGTGAAAGCATTCATTTTGTCATTACGAACTACACAAATAAAGCCATGAATCAGAAGCCAAACCCCATCCCAAACTCCGCATACTCAGCCACTACTCCATGCGTATTCAGAAACGCAGTCAAATAAAACTCTTTAGCCAGTCCCTTCTCCCGGTTCCACAGGTAATACTTACCACCCATTTTCTGGTACACCGGGTCAAAGTCAAGAAAAGTCTGCTGGTAATACACACCCACCATGGCCACCAGCCCCAACCGGCCTACCATATATTCCCCACCGGCAAAGAAACCACCATCCCAGGAATGCTGTTTTTCCCTTCCATATTCCACACCGTAATTGATCAGAAACGCATAAACATCTTTGTGGTACGCGGCATCAATGCCGGCAAACAACTTTGTCTTGCCCGCAAACCGCCTACTTACCGACAATGCACCAATATAGGCGGGCTCCACAGGATTACCTGCTGCACGGGCTTCTTTATGCGATATACCGGCCCTGGCTTCCACCAACCATCGGTTCTTCAGTTTCGGCAGGTCCCGCACCAAAGGTTTGGGACGTGAGGTTTCAGGAAAATACCGTATACCGATATGTGCACCACACATATTCACGCCCAGATTGGGTTCACGGTACAGCGCATTAGAAATATGAGTAAAATTCGCCCCTGCTTGTACATCCAGATGTTGATTTAAATGATACCTGATGTCGGTCACATACAACACAAATGCATTCAGATGTGTGCTGATAGCTGTGTTTATGGTGTCCATAGTTGGCGCTCGCTGATACTTCCGCGTCACGTAGCCGGCACCAACCCCAAAACGAAATGTCCATTCCAGGTTTTTAGCCCTGATCACAGGCACCTGCATATTCGGATATACGCCCACACACTTACCAAAAATGTTGTTGCTGCGGTAATCAGTGTAGACTATACCTATCCCTGTAACCGGGTACCCGCAACGCTGATGCCAGTCTTTCGTGCCGCAAGACTGCCACGCCACATTCAGATCAAAAGCCAGTGATAAGGGCGGCACAGGAGCTGTGAATTTTGCAGAATGTTTTACGATCCGCCCCGCCAGAAAATTCGCTTCTATACCCACCGGACTTTTTCGGTGTGCCGTATCCTGCGCATGTACCTGTAACACACAAAACAAAACAACCAGCAATAGCGCATAACCGCCATACGCTCGATGTCTGCCCAGCAATAGGTACTGTACGGAAATTGGCATTGCTCAAGGTTTCAGGTGAGAGAAGAACACCTATTCCAATTTGAAATTAGAATAATACTTCTGCGAAGTAGCCTCCCATTTTTTTGCTTCCACCATATTACCCATCTTTTGGTAAGACAGCGCTATATAGGGAATATCCTTTATAGCATTCTGTTGGTCCATTTGTATTTCCTTATTCACAGTCTCGATAGTGGCGGCATACTGCCCGGAGAAGAAGTAAGATCGGGCAAGATTGGTATAAGCATTAAAGTAGCCGGGATTCAATGCAATTGCCTTCTTGAAGTATTCTACCGCTTCGCCATACCGCTTGGTGTTTAGCATTACTGCGCCAATGTTGTTGATCGTATTGGCATCGTCTGGCTTCTGCTTCAGTATTGCTTTATAGAAGTATTCTGCAGAATCATACTTGGTCATCATAAAGAATGCCATACCTATCTCTGAATATACATCCAGATTCTGCGGTTCAAATTCCATCAATTTACGGAAATTGATCACAGCCGAGTCGTATTGCTGCAACTGATTATAACAACGTGCTATGTTCAGGTAGGCATACTTAAAGTTGGGATTAAACTGCATGGCCAGAGTGAAATAAGGAATCGCCTCCCTGTACCGCCCGGCTGTCAGCAGCACGCTTCCCAGATTGTTGTTTGCAGTAAAATTGGTCGGATTCATTTTCAGCGCCAGTGTGTTATACTTCACTGCCGAATCTGGCATTTTTTTGCGATCATAAATACGGGCCATTTCCACATACAGATCCGCATAATCCGGATAGATCTCCAAACCCTTTACCAGGTACGTGATCGCCTCATCATCTATTTTCAGCTTCTTTAGCGAATCAGGCTCCTCCATGTATGCCTCCTCTGCCAGCGCCGATGCCACATTGTGGTACAGGCGGCAGTCGTTTGGCGAGCGTTTCACGTCTGCCTTATACAGGGTCACATTATCCTTCCACTCTGCATTACGTGCTACAGCCAGCCCTCCATACACCACACACAGCGGCACCAGCACTGCCAATACCTTTGAGGCTTTCAATGTATTCAGATCAGCTGTTTGCGCTTTTACGATCCAGTGCTCTATGGCCAGAGCCATTATCAGGCATATGCCCGCCGAACCAAAAAAGGCAAAACGTTCCGCAAGCTCCGCACCCATAAGAAATGGAAAATTCGAAAACAGAAACATTGTCGCCAGATAAAAAAGTATCCCGAACGCCCATGGGTCCTTTTTGTCTTTCATAAACCGGGTCACCATTATATAGATCATACCCACATAGGCAATCAGCGAAAGCCAGAAACCTATACTGGATAGATCAGCAAACGGAATACTATTGAACGAATAAGTACTTAGCAACGGATAAGGAATAAACATCAGTTTCAGGTACAATCCCATCACCACTACCTTTGTCGCAAACGATGATAACGCACTTGGCGCTCCGGAGAGGGCATTGTCTATGAATTCTACCGGCGCTCCCGCCTGGTTTGCATCGTAGGCATTCAGCACCGAAGACCGCACACCCATAAATACGGCAAAAGCAACTAATGTACCGGCAGTTATAAACATCGCCCGCTTTTTATCCTCATTCTTATAAAAAAAGAAGATCACAGGTATCAGTCCTACAAATGCAATCACTGTTTCCTTCGATATGATGGCGAGGTAAAACATAACCACACCCAGAACCAGCTGCAGCATTTTTCCGTCCTTCATGTAGTCCATAAATAGATTTAAAGACCAGAAACCAAAGAAAAAACACATCAGCTCATCCCGGCTTTTAATATTTGCAACAACTTCAGTATGTATCGGGTGAACCGCAAAAATCAGGGTTGCAATTACGGCCAGAACCGTGCGTGTACCGCCAAAAAACTTGTGCAGAAACAAAAAAAACATCACCACACAACCCGAAAACGTGATAACATTAAACAAGTGATGCATTGCAGGAGATAGTCCGAAAAGCGAATATTCCAAAGCAAACATCACCAGCGACAACGGACGGTACAGATCATTGGGTATAATAAGGTACCCCCTCATGTGCGGTGTTGTCAGCAACTCTGGTATGGCACTCATTCCCTGTAGCACCATTCTGTTCTCCTTTAGCACCATCACATCATCCATCACAAAACCATTCCATATGGTATTGAAGTACACAGCAAATGCAACAAGTCCCAATGCTATACAGATATTCCTTATCGAAAATGTTTCACTATTGCCCGCTGGCACTACAGAGCCCACCCTTGATGTCGTTTTCTGTATAGGTACCTCTTGTGGACGGGACTGCGGTTGGTTGTCCGCCTTTTTTACCGGTTTCTTTGCCATTGTTATATAACTACAATATTGTCAAAAATAGAAAGCATGGAGCAGAAAGTCAAAGAGTAATAGTACTAAATTTAATCGGACACTTTTTGGGCACACAATTCAGCAGCAAAAATCCTCCCAACTATCGGTTGACTCATTTTCATTTCACAGCCAAAACCGAAACAAATCAGGGTATCCCTCTCCTCATTTGCATTCATTTTATCACATGAACTAGATCGCTATTAACCGCTGAATAGGCACTTTCCCAACAACCGGGCTGCCGCCTTTCTATAAAGCCGACAAAATATTCGTTTCTACAAAAAATTGCAATCGTTTTCAAAACATCCATTCACGCCATTAATTATTAAATTTGCAGCAAACAACTTAATATGCCTCATTATTTTTCGCTCGGATCGATCCCCCACAAACGGCATACCCAGTTCAGAAAACCGGACGGCGGGCTGTATTCAGAGCAGCTTTTCAGTACAGAGGGTTTTTCTTCTAATTCCTCTTTGCTGTACCACTTGCACGAACCCACCAAAATTATCCGGGCAGAAGAACCCGTAAATGTCGCGCCTGTTGCCGCCACATCAAACATATTGAAACACCGAAGCTTTAAAGGTTTCAAAGTAAACCCTGATGCCGACTATATTAAAAGTCGCAAAACGGTTTTGTTTAACAACGATGTGATGCTTACACTTGCCGCACCCACCAAGGGTCTCACCGATAATGTGTTTTACAAAAACGCTGATACTGATGAGGTGTTATTTATACACGAGGGTCGCGGAGTACTCAAAACACAATACGGACAAATTCCATTCGGCTACGGCGATTATGTCGTTGTTCCAAGGGGCACCATATACCAGATAGCCTTTGAAAATGAAAACAATCGACTATTCATTGTCGAATCATTCAGCCCTGTAACTTTCCCCAAAAGGTACCTGAGCAAGTACGGGCAGCTCCTCGAGCACGCCCCTTTTTGCGAGCGGGACCTCCGCAAACCACAGGATCTGGAAACATTTGATGTTAAGGGAGAATTCCTCATTCAGGTCAAAAAGAAAGGACTACTCTACCCTATATGGTATGGCCACCATCCTTTCGACGTCATTGGCTGGGATGGCTGCGAGTACCCTTATGCTATTAGCATTCACGATTTCGAACCCATTACCGGCCGCGTACACCAGCCGCCACCGGTTCACCAAACGTTCGATGCGCACAACTTTGTGATCTGCTCCTTTGTACCTCGCCTTTTCGACTACCACCCGCTCGCAATACCTGCCCCCTACAACCACAGCAATATCGATAGCGACGAGGTCCTGTACTATGTCGATGGCGACTTTATGAGCCGCAAACATGTAGAGCGCGGTATGATCACGCTTCACCCTGCCGGCATTCCTCATGGACCGCACCCTGGCACAGTAGAGAAAAGCATTGGCGCTCGCGACACGCAGGAATTGGCAGTAATGGTCGATACCTTCCATCCGCTCATTCTCACCAACGACGCACTGGGTATAGAAGACGAAAAATATGTATATAGCTGGGCCGACTAAAACAAAGCAATAAGCCTTCTTCGCATAAAATCATTCAACAACACTACTAAAAAGATATTATGGACCAACTTACTGTAAGTCAGAAAATGAAGCAGGCAAAAGACTTCCTGCCGATCAATGGTACCGACTATGTCGAATTCTACGTAGGTAACGCCAAGCAGGCAGCACACTACTACAAAACGGCTTTCGGATTTCAGTCGCTGGCATATGCCGGCCCCGAAACCGGTGTACGCGACAGAGCATCTTATGTACTCAAGCAGGGCAAAATACGTCTGGTGCTTACAACAGCACTCAATTCAGACCACCCTATATCTGAGCATGTCAAAAAACATGGCGACGGTGTAAAAGTGCTCGCCCTCTGGGTGGAAGACGCCTACCAGGCTTATGAAGAAACCGTAAGCCGCGGCGGAAAATCTTTCCTCGAACCAGTTACCACAACCGACGAATTCGGCGAAGTGCGCATGAGTGGAATCTACACCTATGGCGAAACCGTCCACATGTTTGTGGAGCGCAAAAACTACAAGGGTGTTTTTCTGCCCGGTTACAAAGAGCTGAAAAGCAACTACAACCCTACCGAAACCGGACTACTCTATGTAGACCATTGCGTAGGCAATGTGGGCTGGAACCGCATGAACCCAACCATAAAATGGTATGAAGATGTAATGGGTTTCGTAAATATCCTGTCTTTCGACGACAAACAGATCAATACGGAGTACTCCGCTTTGATGAGCAAAGTAATGAGCAATGGCAACGGATATGTAAAATTCCCAATCAACGAACCCGCCGAAGGCAAGAAAAAATCACAGATCGAAGAATATCTCGACTTCTATGAGGGTGAGGGTGTGCAGCACGTTGCAATCGCTACAAATGATATCGTAGCTACGGTTAAAGCGCTCAAGGCACGCGGTGTCGAGTTCCTCGATGCACCACCAAACGCCTATTACGAAGACCTTCCAAACCGTGTCGGCAAGATCGACGAAGACATCGCACCATTGCAGGAACTTGGCATTCTTGTTGATTGTGACGAGGAAGGCTACCTGCTGCAGTTGTTCACCAAACCTGTAGAAGACCGGCCAACACTTTTCTTTGAAATCATCCAACGGAAAGGTGCTCAAAGCTTCGGCGCAGGAAATTTCAAAGCATTGTTCGAATCTATCGAAAGAGAACAGGCCAAAAGAGGCAATCTCTAAACTTTACACATAAAATTGAATTCAAAGGGGTACCGTTTCCGGTACTCCTTTTTCATTTTTGTCCACATCCTTTACTATTCATTTTTGCTGCTATATTTGTCGGGTATTTTCTATGTTCCAAAGACTGCTGCTTATAACCTTATTGTTTGCAGGGCTTCTCTGCCGCGCACAACCCAATGACCCGCTCGCGGGTTTTTGTATCGATGCCAATGTGTTTGCCGGCAAAGTCATAAAGCATACCGAAAAATTCCACCTACCGGTGCCCGACCTATCCTCTGGTCTCGATATCAACCTGCAATGGAAAACATATGGTAAAAAAGAATGGGAGCAGCGCAGGCGATACCCCACCATCGGTATCGGATTTACCTACACCAACTATGGCATAGATTCTGTGTATGGCAGGTGCTTCAGCATCTACCCCAACATCGAGATACCCATCATTTCCGGGAATCGTTTACAGTGGACAGTGCGTATCGGCGACGGCGCAGGCTTTGTAACCCGTAAATTCTCGCGCCAACCCGATTTTGACACTTTAAACAATGCTATTGGCAGCAACCTTAACGACTATGCGTCGTTTATGACCGATGTCCGCTTCCACATCAACCACCATTGGTACGTCCAGGCCGGATTCAATTTTTCCCACATTTCCAATGCATCCTATCACCAGCCCAACCTCGGGATCAATATGGTTGGCGGGCATGTGGGCATCAAGTATTTCCCTGTCACTTCTCGTCCCAAAAGAATTACCCACGAACTAAAACCACTTAAAAATCGCTGGCTGGGCCAATTCAGAGCCACCATCGCCTTCAACCAGTCCAATGCGCCGTTAGGCCCCACCTACCCTATTTACCTGGCCACTGCCCTTGCCAGCAAACGCTGGATCAGCAAAAACAAGGCATTTCTTGGTTTCGACTACTCCTACCATGAACAGATAAACGCATTTATGCGCAACAATGGTGCCGTACCGGCCGGCACTGAGAAAGACCGTTCCTACAAGGTTGCCTTTCTGGTGGGCAATGAGTTTTTGTTGGGCAGAGTGGGTGTAGTGCTGCAAACCGGTGTCTATCTCAAACAGGCATTCCAGACGCAGGGCAAACTCTATCAGAAATTGGGAGGCAACCTTTACCTGCTACAACGCGAAAAAGGACCTATTAAAGAACTGTACATTTGCGCCTTTCTTAAAACACACCTGTCAGTTGCCGAGTTGGCAGAGGTAGGTTTCGGCATGAGCTTCTAACCTCCATTTCATCAATACGTTCTATGGCTGCAGGCTTCCTAAAAAAACACATGTACCTGCTGGGGCTCATTTTCATGATCCTGTTACTCATAATATACAAAGTTCCTTTTCTATCGCTGCCCTATTACTGGGATGAAGCCTCACCATACGCCGTTGCCATTCACACAATGTTCAAAAATGGTATCAGCTTACTGCCATCTGCCCTCCCCCCCGATCTTTCCCGCGGTCATCCATTAGTTTTTCATTCACTCACCGCATTATGGATGCATGCTTTTGGCACCTCACTATTTGCATCACACAGCTTTGCACTATTGGTTACTGTCCTCACAGTCATTACCGTCTGGTATTTCTGCGACACCTTTTTCTCCCGGCGCGTCGCCTTTATAGCTGCACTGTTGCTGTGTTCCCAGGCTATTCTCATCAGCCAGGCCTGTTTTCTGTTGCCCGAATCAATTATGGCGCTGTGGACCATGCTCTGTTTTACTACATGGATGAAAGGCAGAAAGCTACTTTTTGTGTTGGTGGCTACAGCAATGCTGCTCACAAAAGAATCTGGTCTGGTACTACTATTTGCTCTTGGATTGACCGAGCTACTGACTTTCCGCAAAAGCAACGGCAATGCAATTAAAGAACTGACCAGTAGCCTTGCTGCTCTTGCCGTTCCGGTTGTTATCGCATTCTTGTTCTTCGTAGCGCAAAAAATCACGTACGGTTGGTTTCTTTTCCCGCTGCATACTGGCTATATCAGTTCCAACTGGACTTCATTTACGAGTAACCTACCAAGTGCAGCAGCATATTTGGTTATCTATTACGGCCGCAACGGCTTTACTTTCTTTGTGCTGCTGTCGCTCATATTCATAACCGTAAAGCGGCAAATCCGTTTGACCGAAAACGAAAAAAGGGCGTTGTATGCGATTACATCATTTATCGTTTGCTACCTGCTGTTCAGTTCTGTCAACTTCTATATACCTCGTTACCTGCTTTGTGTTTTTCCACCATTTGTCATCGCAGGTTCTGTGGTAATAAACAAAGCGCTGCATCAGTTCCGGGCCATTTTCCCGCTGATCATCATTGGCATATCATCTACCTGTCTGTATTTCTATATCCATCAGCGTGCAGGTGGCGATAACGATTATCGGCCCTCCATCAAAGTCGCGTTGGAAATGGTCCGTTGTTGCGAACAGAAACAATTGCAAAATCAGAAGATACTCGCCCCCTGTGTCGTACGGATCAATCTTTCCCAGCCCTTTGCAGGCTACCTATCAGGCAGTGCATTCACTGGTCTGCAGGCAGAGGTAACACCAGAAACAGCATACTACATTACCTCAAGCGACGAATTTGACAAGGCAGAATTCGATCGAATAAGCAGCGGATACAACCTGACCCTCCTCCGGAAATTCGAATATGACTACGCCTGGGTCTCTTTATACCAGCTCGTCAGGAAGTGATTGGAAAATAACGTCTTACATACTTACTCATCAGCACAAATACAATAGGCGTGCCCAATGCACCTATTATGCTGCCTGCATACACATCTGCTACGAAGTGTGCCGCCAGATAAACCCTGGAGTAGCCCACCAGCAAGGCAAGTAAAAACAATACTGCTCCAACCATGCGGTATCGCTGTGGGAGTAAAATAGACAAAAAGCAGAAAAAACTAAATGCCCCCTGAGTATGACCCGAAGGAAAGCTTCGCTCAAACACACGATCCCAGTTCTCAAGAATATGTAACCATGTGGTATGCTCAAAGTAATGCATTGGCCTGGGCTTGTCAAATATTGATTTCAATGACTGCTGCAGCAACATCGGGATCACATTACTTGCCGTTGCCAGCGTAAAATACCACCAGTTCCGGTATTTTTTCAGCAGCATCAACCCCGCCAAAACAGGTATGATTACCTCTGCCTGTCCCATCTTTGTTGCGTGGAACATCAATTCATTCAGAAAAGGAGAATAATGCCCGTTAATGGTGCGAAACAATGCAAACTGATCAAAAGAAATTAGGAGTACCGCGCCGGCTAACAACCACAGCACAAATGGCACAAAAAAGTATAGATTATATGGTCGCAGATTGTTTTCCAAAAAGAGGTTATTTACTTACCGCAGACATTACCCTTGCTAATATTCGGAAAAAACGAAGATAAGCCTCGGCCCTGAATATACTGGAATCATTTCGTGCCGCTCTGATCAGCCATATCGCCAGCGGCAACAGCATAAAAGTCGACATCCACATACCCATCCAGGGAGCCACAGACGCCGCTTTAGCCAGCTTTTCGCCGGATATATTGAGAATGTGAAACGTAACGAAAAAACTGACAGCTATTACCAGTGGCATACCCAGCCCACCCTTCCTGATGATCGCCCCCAGTGGCGCACCTATCAGAAACAACAGGATACAGGCAAATGACAGTGTGAACTTCTTATGCAGCTCAATCTCATACTTCAGGTAATTCTCAATCTGCAGGCGATTGTCAAGTGCCGTCACATCCATCAGTGATTTCAGGTTACGCACATTATTCACCAGCGCCTGTGTCAGCGCCTTCTTCGACGAGTCTGCAACCAGTTCCATGAGCGAAGAATCATACTTGCGTGGCTGATATGCCTTATTATTCATCGCTGCCATGATCTTGTCTTTTTCCAGACCACGTGTTTCCAACGTCATATGCGGCACCAGCAGCGACTGCATATTCAGTGAGCTGCGGTTTTTTTGCTTTTTGAGGCTGTCAATACTCTCACTCAGTTGCGCCACATTCATCATTTGTGTCGCATTCTTAAACATATCCTCATTGGTTCTCGTAAACTTAAAGCCCGAAAGGTCAAAAACCTTGTCCCATTCGTCAAAATGCATGCGCACCTGCGTATAATTATGTACGCCATTTTCGTACCCCTCATGGTATTGCCATCCGTCTTTCAGCCTGAAGATCATCGACTGCTTGTCCGCTGTGGCAATGATTTGCCCTTCACGTGCCAGCACCACCTTGGTGTTGCCCATCATATCAGTATGGTCATAGATCACCACATCCCTGATGATCTTTCCATCTTTGTCCTTGCTGCCTACCCTTATCGAATAACCCTGAATATCATTTATAAACTGATCAGGACGAATATTGAGTGTCGGCTTCGAATTCCGGACATCATACAGCAAGGAAAGCGCTTTCAGATTAGCAACGGGTATCACATTGTTTGCAAAAAAGAATGCAAAACCGGACAATCCAAGTACAAACAGGAATAATGGCTGCATAAAACGCAGCAGCGATATGCCTGATGACTTGATGGCTACCAATTCAAAATTCTCACCCATATTACCAAACGTCATAATAGACGATAGCAGAATTGCCAGAGGCAGAGCAAGAGGAACAAGTGTAGTAGAAATATAAACCAGAAGCTGCAACAACATCATCACCCCCACACCCTTTCCCAGCATTTCATCCATATACAGCCAGAAAAACTGCATCATCAGCACAAAAAGCGATACAAAAAATGTAACGACAAACGGCCCGATAAAACTACGGATCAGTAATATGTCTAGCTTTTTAATCAATAATAATTTGTTGAAGGTGCAAACCTACACAAAACAATACCTACGGTGGTAATGCCTTGCAATCATTAACCTTTTGTTGCAAAAATAAAGCCTGCGGCAAAATGTAGCGCAGGCTAAAAAAACAAAGATAAAAACTCCCGGTCACCGGAAATATTTTCGGTAACTGATTCAAAAAACGCCACACACACCTACGATGCCCCTATGCGGTGCTTCAGATCATGTACCTGAGAGTTCCACAGGCGTTCCTGATCTTTTATGTCCGACTTGTCGGCAAAATCTGTAATTCGCAAAATTGTTTCATTCGTTACCGGACTCTGTTCAATGCTAAATTCGAAGAACTCGTCCTTACCATAATGATCCCAACGATACCTGATAAATTCATTGTCTACATGCTCCAGAATCTGTGCACTGTCTGTGCTGCCATTCCAGGTAAAAAAATAGGTAGTGTCACGTTGATCAACTTTATCTGCAAACCACTCCTGTAGTCCTACCGGAGTAGATAAAAATTCGTACAAAATAGCGGGTGAGCATCTGATCGGGAACTCCACGGAATACATTATTTTCTTTTTCGTCATCGTTGTACTGTTCACTTTATTAATCGGTTCGGGTGCAATAATAAAAAAATGCTGCTACAATCAAAATTATATTCTCAATTCCTTCGAATATTTTATTAAAGCATTTGGCTCATATTACGATTACCTGTTAACGATTTCATAATTTTTTTTGGGTTGGATTGCTAAGACCCTTAGTTTTGTGTTAACAATGTCAACTTTCATTGGTACTATTAGTTGTGAGTTAATTTTTTAACCCCTTAATTCGTTGCCTATGTCTATGCGTCAGCTAAAGATCACGAAATCAATAACAAATCGTGAAAGCCAGTCTCTCGAAAAATACCTCCAGGAAATCGGCAAAGTTGATTTGATCACACCTGAAGAAGAAGTTCAGCTCGCCATCCGTATCAAGCAGGGCGATCAGTTTGCTCTTGAAAAACTCACCAAGGCAAACCTCCGCTTTGTGGTTTCCGTAGCTAAGCAGTATCAGAATCAGGGGCTCTCTTTGAGCGATCTGATCAACGAAGGTAATCTTGGCCTTATTAAAGCTGCTCAGCGGTTCGATGAAACACGTGGTTTCAAATTCATATCCTATGCAGTATGGTGGATTCGTCAGTCCATTCTGCAGGCGCTGGCAGAGCAATCCCGTATTGTGCGGTTGCCACTCAACAAAGTAGGACTCTCCAACAAGATCAGTAAAGCATACTCCCAACTAGAACAGGAGTACGAACGCGAACCTTCAACCGAAGAACTCGCAGAACTGCTCGAGATTGGAACCGAAGAGGTAGAAACAACGCTCGGCGTTGCAGCCCGGCACGTCTCTGTCGATGCACCCTTCGTTGATAGCGAAGACAATACACTCCTCGACATTCTGGAAAACCCCAATTCAGATTCCGCCGATGCAGAATTGTACCACGGCGAATCGCTACGTTGTGAAATAGAACGCTCCCTGAGCACATTAACCGACCGCCAGCGCGACGTGATCAAGCTCTACTTTGGCATCGGCGTTGCTAACCCAATGAGCCTCGAAGATATTGGAGAAAAATTCTCCCTCACCCGCGAACGTGTTCGCCAGATCAAGGATAAAGCCATCACCAAGCTGCGCACTGCCAGCAGGTGCCAATTGCTCAAAACCTACCTTGGGAACTAGACGGAAAAATAGAGTCATTTTAGTCAAAAAAAGACCCGCAACAATCGTTGCGGGTCTTTTTCCTTTTCCATAGCATGCCGCCGACCTTGTGATTTGTTTGAAATAGCTTGCCAATTCAATTTAGGGGATCGCATCAGTCCGTTGTTTACCTTCATTCTGGTCGTGTCATTTTTGCCCTACATAGTACATCTTTAGCTGCCCTTTCCCTTTTGCTTCTATTTCCCCCCTGAATATGCAGTCGATCTCGCCTTTCACCAGGCCGTAAGTAGTCTCCGAGATATTGATCTTACCGGCTTCACAGTTCTGCTCCAGCCTTGCTGCAGTGTTCACAGTATCACCCCATATGTCATATGCAAACTTTTTGATCCCCACAATTCCGGCAACTACACTGCCGCTATGTATCCCTATTCTGATCTCGAAAGTATTATCCCTGCCAAGTTCTGACTGCCTTTTCTGCATAAATGTGCTGATCTCAATGGCAGCAATTACTGCGTTCTTAGCATGTTTTGGGTCTGCCGAGGGCAGCCCTGCAACCGCCAGATAGGCATCGCCAATCGTTTTTATTTTCTCGATGCCATACTTGTTGGTGATGTCATCAAAAGCCTTGAAACAGGCATGCAGTTCACCTACAAGGCTTTTGGCACTCATCTTTTCACCTGCTCTGGTGAAATTGACGAAATCGGTAAACAGAACAGTAACATTATCAAAGTCCTTTGCCTCTGATGAGCCATTGGATTTCAGTTCCTGTGCAACTTCAGCCGGAAGGATATTCAGCAGTAGCGCATCCGACTTTTTTCTTTCACGCTCCGATTTACCGCGCTCCCTAACGATGAAAAAAGAGAAAAATGCCAGCAGTAGTATCCCAGCCATACCCATCGCCGAGTAGCTCTTCTGTTTCCGCAACTGCAATGCACTCAACCGCTCTCGCTCTGCTACTTTCAGGCTGTCTACCAGCCGTTGACGTTCGAACTGATCCTGCATTTCAAGTTTCACCAATTGCGCCTTGTTATCCTCCGAGAATACAGAATCTTTAATAGCATGGTGAGCGGTTTGGTATTCCATAGCAAGCTTGTAATCTCCCTTAAGAGCGTACGCTTCCGAAATGTACAGGTAACAATAAATCATTAAGTTTCGAATACCTAGGTCTTTGCATAGTGTCAACGCCCGTTTTTCGTAATCTATAGCTGCGGCCAGCAGGGCAGCTTTTCCCTTTGGTATCCTGAATGTAGATTGAATTGCTCGTGCCTGTTCTGTGTGACTGGAATCTTCTGAGTCGGCACCACTTACACTGCCGCCACCTGCAATGGACTCGCTCTTTGCCTTTTCCAGATATATTTTCCCTAAAATGTGCAGTGTCTTGGCAATTTCAAATTTGTACTCTAATTGCTCCGCTATCTCCAAAGATCTATGTGTAAATAGCGCACCCAATGTATATCTCTTCTGTTTTGAATACACATCGCCAATAGTTTGATAAGAGATACCGACGCTTTGCAAGTTCCCTAATTCTTGATTTAGTTTCAGGGCCCGGAATAAATAATCCAGCGCTGTAGGATAGTCATCTTGCCTGGCATAAATACCACCAATATTGTGGATGGCTTTTGCCGCAAAGGTCTTGTAGTTACCCTCTTCGGCCAACTTTAGCCCCTTCAACAGGTAATCCAATGCTTTTTTTTCATCTTCAAGGGTTATGTATAAGTTGCCTATATTGCAAGTCACAGCAGTTACCCCCTTTTTATTGCCTATCTCTTCGTCAATCTGAAGGGCTTTAAAATAAAATTCCAAAACCTTTGGATACTCGGACCTGACTAAATAGACATTACCCAATACATTGTAGCCTGCCGCAATGCCCTTTTTCCAATCGAGCTTTACTGCCAGATCTACGCTTTGCTGACAGTATTTTGTCGCTTCAATTGGTGAAATACTTAATATTTTTGCAGCTAATTCACGCAGGAATTTCACCTTGTTTGTATCTTCGTTTTGGCGGGGCAGTTCTTTTAACATAGAATCAACAAAGCGCTGTCCCTGTAACTTGGCCATTGATTTAATTGAGAACAACACCAGCAACACCAGCAATGGCATGCACCGAAGTATATGTTTCATACCTTGATTTTTAGATCACCATATTGTCTGAATCACGCTTATCGGGCTGGTCAATTAAAGCCCATACCGATACAAAATCAACTTCCGGCGCTGATGATCACTGAAAAAATAATAAATTATTAGAAAATAGCGACTTTTTTTTCAAGGTTCAGCAGGTGGAAGTAAATAACCCAAAGCCCAAATTTGCAAATCAGCCTTTCTAACAGCAGAACTGAAGCAACATATAATATTATTTCTACCGCTCGATCAGCATAGGTTGATGAAATCGACGCTAGCACCGCAGGAAAATAGCATCAATAAAACTCAGAAAACAATATCCCCGTGCCGAGGGCTACTCCAGCATCTGCCCTATCATCTCCTTTAGCAGTTCCCGGTCACCTGTAGTGTTCTTTATACCTACAGACATCGTATTGTACTTGGCCAGCAATAGCAGGCAACGTTCTATCCGCGGTAGCGGCCACTGCTGAATGGAGGCCATCACTTCCTTCACAAAATAGGGCGACATACCCATCGCTGCCGCAGCTTCTTTATCCGTTTTGCCCCGTACAAAGTGGGCTATATACATCCGGTTGAAGTGCGAGTAAAAGGTAGCAGTCATCAATGCCATGGGAGCCGCCTTCGGATTGGCTAAGAAATAAGACAGCATACCGTACAACTTCTCCCGGTTATTACCGGTAACAGCACCCGGAAAGTCAAAAACATTATATTCCTTGCTTATACCTATGTATTTGTGTATCAGTTGCAGAGTCAGGGTTTTCTCTTCAGGCACATTGATCCTGATCTTTTCTATCTCATTCGAGATTTTCTGCAGATCAGAACCAAGATAAGACGCAAGTACCTCCGACTCCTGTCTGCCAATATGAAAACCGATTTCACTGCCAAAATCTTCTATCCACGATGGCAATTTATCCTCTCTGATCTTGTCAGATGTAAAATGTATCCCCTTCTCTTTTACCCTTTTTACAAACCTCGTTTTGGCGTCAGCTTTCTTAAAAGGGTGCTCAATCAAAAATACTGTCGATGGGCTCGGTTTCTCAATGTAGGAGAGCAGTGCGTTCAATCCCTTCTCGTCGCCATCGCTACCTTTGAACTGTGCGGCATCTTTCAGTATCACTACCTGCATCTCTGCAAACATCGGAAAACGCGAACATGCATTCACCACTTCAGTCCAGTGTGCATCTTTTCCATAAAGTATCGTTAGGTTAAAATCGCGCTCAGCCGCACTGAGTATATCATTTTCAAAGTGCGCAGTCAGCTTATCCAGATAATACGGCTCTTCGCCGTCTACCAGATACACAGGCGCAAACTGCCTTAGCTTTATTGAGTCGAGAATTTTCTTGTATTCGGCATTCATTCGTGCCGTGAAATTAGCAAAAAACTTCAACGCTGCCGCCACACGGTAACACTTCTGCACTGTATCAAGGTACTGCCCTATACCTTACGGCCATCAGGCAAGCCCCGGCAGGCTATTTTAGGCCACAGAGTACAATATTGCCTTTCCAATGCTATTTTTGCGCTACAAGCTCAGTTTGGAATGATATACCATATAGTCATAGGTGACATGGCAGCAGTGCCGGTTGCAGAAGCAGTAGCCGGCAATACAGAAATGGCAGGAGAGGTCGTTGTTATCAAAGATCTGCTGAATCTCGGCCCGATCGCCAAAACAGAAGAAGGACAGAAATTCTCTGATCTCCGGTCGGCTTTCTGGCAGCAGGTTGTTCCCGGCGACAAAAACCCCACATTGGTCGACGATACCGAACGTATGCTGACCGTAAGTGCCGCTATGGCCCACAATGAAGAGGCTGTAGCGTGGCTATGGGTTGCTCCCTGGCCGGCCGACATATGCACCTGGCTATGGCTCACAAAGTACCTTGGCAAGTATCCCGGCAGATTCTTCGTGGTAAATATTGCAGGCCTTCCCTTCCTCGATGCCAATGGCAAAGTGTTCTATCCCAAAAATATCAGCGAGCTGGCTCCCAGAGAAGTGGTCAAGGCCCGCCGCCTGGCAAGACCGGTAAGCTATGCCGAGATTGAAACTGATACCGAGGACTGGCGCAAACTCACAGACGAGAACAAAGGCATCCGCACACTGGAAGGTGGCAAACGCATCGTTTCCAGAAATGCCGACCATTACGACACACAATTACTCAGTTTCTGTTCTCAGCAATTTCAGAAAGCATCTCGTATCGTTAGTCAGGCCATGGGCAAATTCAACTTCCCTACCGGCGATCTGTACCTTGGCTGGCGCCTTCGCGAACTCATTAATGGCGACTTGCTGCGCGCGCAGGGCGACACAACAAAAACACTCAAAGACTTTGAAGTAAAGATTCCAAGCGGCCTGCTCGATTTTGGCGACACACCCGAAACAGAAACCGGGGCTTAGCTGCTGCAAAGCCAATTAGAATGCTTTTTCTTTCAATCTGTATTTCACAGTTTTGCCTTTGTTTACTTTGGAAGAGGCAATCGTTACAGAGCAGTTTGGCGTATTGTTGAATGTAAACTCAAACTCTGTACAAACCGGGTCTGATATCAATGCCTGATTCTTGGCTATCAGCCGTTTCATATAGGCAATGCGGGTATTGTTATTGGGCTTGTCCGCTATTCCGGCAGGCTTAAAACCAAAGCATTTAGCAGGTACATTCCCGGCGCTTTCAGCAAACTTTTTCGTCACCTTGAACTCTGGAAAGAACACAGATCTTTCTTTCACCTTGCCGTTTTCGCCATAGGTGTAGGTCTCTACATGTATGATGTCTTTGTTATTGTCATTCAGACGCACCTCTTTGTACAGTTGCCTGTCTTTGTCATAAAAGTACTTGGTATAAAATTCAATGGTATTGTTGTAATAAGAGCTTTCCAGAATTACCGCATCGCCATTCTTTTCACTGATATATTCATACTGCTTTCTGTAGCTGGCACCCGTCACTTTGCTGTCTTTGTAATGCTGCTGTTTCCGGTTCTTTTCGTCATACCGCCATTCATTGCTTTCCAGCAGCGTCTCATCTTTATATTCCTCCGTTTTCAGCAGCTGTTTTTTCGCACTCAGGTAGTTTACAGTCTTATACTCCGATTGATCATTATTGCGCCACGACACTTTCATAGACACCAGGCTGTCTGTCGATACATAAATGGTTGCACTGTCGGCCAGGTACAGCCTTGCGCTGTCTGTCTGCACCAGATTGTAGGTATATTCGTGTACTACCCAGCCGGTACTGTAAGTTTTCCAAATTGTTTTGAAGGTGGGCTGTGCGGTACTTACAGCGGCACACAGCAATATTGCTATCAGGCCACTCACTGACTTATTTATCGGGGAAAATACCATTTGTATTAAAATATCCTACAAAATAGAAACGCATGCCCAACTTTTTCGTTTTTTTTAATAACACATTGTGGATAGCCAATAGATATCACCTAACCCATTGAAATGTTACCACAAATAAATTGAAATACTTTTCATGCAAATAAAGAAAAACGGAATATTCCTTTCAATCTAACACTCTGAAAAGAAAACAAGCACACCCATTTGCAGTAGGTGTGCTTGTCCTTAATATTTTTCGTTTATCTCGCAGATCGGGAATTTACCCCGCAAAATAATTACTGCAACCTGCGCTGGATCTCCTGAATCAGGTCATTGTATTTCCTCAGGATACGGGGAAATGTCTCAAAGCAATCATCCTTGTTTACAGGAGGTGTGTTGGTTCCCTCATTGCAGGTGATTTTAGACCTTTCGCTCTGGATCTTTACGTTGTAACGCAGCGGTGTGCTGCCTCCGCTCGATATGATCACCCTGGTACGAATAATTTGTGGGTCCACGCGCTTCTTCGATTCGTTCAGCTTTTCAGATGCCACCCAGTTCGTACGCAGATAAGAAGTTGTAAAATCACTGTTCTCTATTTCGTCAAAGAAAGTTTGTATGATGCTCGTTATCTTTTTCCAGGCTTCAACCGCTGGTATTGCCGGGTTCACCTCTACGCTAAAATTCCTGTTGGCCTTGTCGCCACCTTCTTCCGATTTAGTGTACGCCTCATCTTCTGTAAGTTTTATCGGATACGATGATTCCGGCTGCGAATAGTCTGGCTTATTGCACAGCTCATAGCGCTCACGTGCATAGCCCGACCTTTCTATCGCTACCTCCACACATTTGCCACGTGGCACCCTTGCCAGGTAAGCACCCTTGCCCACTTCCTTTCCATCTACGATAATCTTGGCATCATCAGGCTGAGTGTTAAACTGTGCCGTACGGTCGTTCAGCACCAGCTCGTCCGTCATAGGTGGCACCTTCTCATTGTCCTTATTACAATAGGTGGCAGATACACCCACAAATCCCAGTCTTTCTACGGTCACAGACACACAGGTATTTTTCTTGATCACGATGTCGGTATTTCCTTCTCCGTATTTCTTTCCGTCTACAGTTATACTGGCGTCAATTGGCACTGTTTTCAGCGACAGCAGTCTGTCTTCCAGCTTGAACAGATGCGAAGCTTCTGGCTCATCCTGTCCCTCCTTATTATAATATACCTTGGTCAGTGTCAGAAAACCCGGCTTCTTTACATCCACCGTTATACTTTGCCCCTTAGGTACATATGCCTTGTAGTAGCTGTTGCCACGCTCCACATTGTCCACAAATATTTTTGCGTCAGAGGGCGATGCATTAATATCTACCACCCTGTACAACAACTCAATTTTATCCTGCTCCGAACCATTCTTCTGACGCATATATATCCGGCGAACAGGCTGATACCCTTCTCTACGCACCTCTATAATATACTTCTCGTCTTTATCCAGCTTCAGTTGTGCAGTTCCTGTTCCCAGCTTATCTTCTCCACTGCCTATGTTACGGATGTGGAATATCTCCGCATTCACAGGCACCGCTGTGATGGTGATACTCTTCTGGGCCAGAATTGTCTTTACCTCCTCTGCCTGACCAAAGGCTGAACCCGTGCAGAGAACCAAAAATGCAAACAAATAAAATGTATAATTTTTCATGCTTCGTAGGTATTTAAACAAGTAACAGAATACAGCCAACAATATATATGGAATTAAAAATATACTTTTTGGAAATAACAATCAGTAAATCGGTTGAGATCGGTGTTAGCGGACAAATGTAGTAACCTTTTTCGTTATCCCAAATAGACCCACTGTATTATTTTTAGTGTATCAATACTAGGTGTGATACCTATATCGGGAAGCCACTTTTTTACTACCCCTTTTGCCGGAGCATAAGCGCGTCCCAATAATCATCAATCGGAACTCCATTCATATAGCCGTGATTTTTCTGATGATACAGCAGCATGGTAATCACACAACACACCGTATATGCAGCTACCAACACTACCCTCCTTTTACCTGCAGCGGCCCTAAGCGACAAGCCAGTAACCACAGCAAACAATGGCAAAAAATCGAGCAGCGACCGTGCACCAAACGAAAACCCGTACCACCAGCACCACCACGAGCTGTGTATATACACCGTCACCAGCAGGGTCACACCGATTCCCGTCAATAGCCTCCGCTCTGCATTTTGCCGTAACCAAAGCAATCCCAGCAAAAACGGCATCAGCATCAGTGGCGTATAGGGAAACAATCCGTTGTTGGTACTGAACAACAATTCAAAAAAATAAGGATCACCAAAATAAAAACGCTCTCCCCCGTAGGAGTATACTAGGTAATGACCCGTTGCCTGTTTATTGATCAGCAGCAGCATCGCCGGCAGCAGCACTACCGGCAGCACAGATAGCAGGCGCATCGGTTTTGCTTTCAACACGGCCATTATTTGCGCTTTTTGTCCCCAAAAAACAAATGGAACCAACAGCAATACGGATATATTCACCGGCCGTGTTACAAATATCAGGCCCGTTAGTAGTGCCAATGCTGCAAGCCTGCCGTTGGTATACCTTTCACGCAACAGCAACAACAGGAACACCAACCCCGCTATCTCGGTACAAGAGTAGATGTGCGAATACGAGGGCTTATCTACCGAAAAATACATGATGTTAGACCCAAACGTAACAAATAGTATGGTCAGCACCTGGTCGCGCACAGGCACACCCAGCCTACGTAGCGACAACAATATGAGCCACATTCCCAGCAGATAATAGCATATTCCGGATATACCCGTCAGCACAAAATACAATCGGGAATACCCCGTTGCCGGTAGGTCTGTAAACAATACTGTGGCCACATGAGCCACAACAAAAAAAGGCAGCATCAGCAGCGACGCACCAGGATAATACTTATTAGATGTGGTGCCATCTATGCACGAGCGGTAGTCCTGCAGGCATCCCTCCACCCTACCACCACATACCGGGTCTTTAACCTCCGTCTGCTCAAAGAAGTTGAAATTAACATCCTGGTATATCAATAAGGCCGGCAACCATGCATAGTACCCACGCCCGTCAGAGCATATGCTCATGCACACATCGCCCGGGCCTGCTGCCAGTTTGTTGTATTGCAGCTTGGCAAAAACCAGTGTTATCAGCAGTATCAGCAGCACAGGAGCTTTGTTCCAGATGGTCGTTTTCATCGCCGGTATACTATTATTTTACCCCATCTATCTGGTCTACCACTTCCTGTACCTGCTCCAGTGCATTTTGCACTCCCTTTCGCTGTTTTTCATTTTCCTTCAGGTCAAAGGCCTTTTTATTGTTTATACTGCTCGCCTCCAGATTCTGGCGGCTTTTTTCCGCCCGTTCCATATAGCCTACTATTTCTATTTGCCGCTTGCTTATCTTATTCAGCATACCAAACAGCTTTTTGTTGCCCTGCAGGTAGTTGGCATAGTCCGCTATATCTGTAGCTGCACTGTCTATTGCCTCCAGATAGTTACCAGCTGTCAGCGCGTATTCGGCATCAATAGTGGTATCTGTGTTGTTCCATTTCCTGTATTGCTCCAGGCTGCGAATATTCGCTTTATGCAGCTCAAAGCCAGCCGCATGTGTCTTTTGCAGGCGCTCATACTGCGTCGCAACAGTATCAAATGCAGCAAAGTAATATTTCAGCAGGGTGTCTGTTTTGTAATACTTCTGGCGGGTAAACAGTTTATTCCATTTTTTTACCTCATCATCATAGCTGTCGTGCATATTCATGTGCGCATTAGCTTCCATGCGCAGCATAGAGTCTTCAGCAGTCAGTGCCTTTACCAGCGTATCCAGCATCAGGGCACTTGCCATAATTACAGCCCTTGCATCTTTTTCTTGTCCTGCCGCTGTGCGCTGCAGGACTGCTATACGGGTATTGCGCGCATCCACCGAATCCTTTATTGCCTCCAGCTCAGGTGCGCCTTCTTTCTTTTTCACTTTCGATGTTTCTATATTGCCTATTTTCCTGGGGCTCACACCATTCTTTTTCCGCTGCACATCGCCTAGCTTTTTCCTTGCCCTTTTATACTTGCTGTCTGCCGACCTGATCCGCTTGTTCGATTCCGCTATCAGTCGTTTATCATCTGTTTTGATCTGTCTTATGTATTGTTTGGCCTCCATACCCTTCGCCTTATTCTTCATCTTCAGCTTGTTGTATTCCTCCGGAAATGCCTTTTTCTGATCCTTTATATAGTCCAGCGACTTCCTCAGGTCGTTGGTTGCATCCTTCAGCATAATATCGCCATTGCTTACGGTCGAGTCTGTATAGGCTTTTTCTACTATCGATACTGCCCTGTATGTGTTTTTCAGTGCCATTACCACCGGAAACCGATAGTTGTAGCCATACGCCCGGTCGGCATACTCAAACAGTTTTTGCTTCTCGTCCAGCTTAGCTATTTTATCCAGCCGTGGGTCATTCTGCTTCGGCTTGCTATACAGTTCGTTAAACTTGCGTATGGCACTATCGCCGGCCTCAAACACTGCAATAGACATAATTGTGTCTGTAAGCTGCCACAAAGGGTCGGCCGGCAAATGTTTCAGCCTGAAAGTCTCTGGATCCTGCAAAAAATATTGCGGGTCATACCTGTAGCGGAATTTCAGACTCTTGGCATGCATCTTACTCTTTTTGAACACCTTCTGCAGTATCACCCGCCACCAGCTCTGCGACTGATACAGATACCCTGCGCCCCAGGTAGCATCCACAAGCTGCCATTGTCCGTTTATCCTTACTGCACTCCATTGGTGCCGCGGTATGTATACTTCATCTCCGTTGTCCGTTATCCAATCTTTGGCATAGCCATCTACGGTCACAGCCTGCATCCCCGCATCGCGACACAGTTCAGTAAATAGCATCGAGTAGCCGTCAGCCACTGCCTTTCGGTTTTTCAGTGTTTGCCCTACCTTATCATCCACGTGTTTCGGATACTTGCGCAGCGCCTTCACATCATACGCTATGTTGTGGGTCACCCAGTTATATATCGCATTAGCCTTGGCTTTTTCACCCTGTGCGTCAAAACATATATCGGCAGCTACTGCCACATGGTCTGTACCATACTTACCACTGGCGCTCAGCCCTATAACAGTATCCACCTGCGCCCGGCAACAGGTAGCAGCAATCAGCAATAAACAAGATAGTAGAAGTAAATTTTTCGGCATGCAGGCAGGTGTGGGTTATAAATAAAACTGTTAAAAATAATCTTTTCTATGAAAATGCCCAGTGCTAAATCAGTTATCGTTTTACCATCCTTTTACCTTGCCAACAAATCATTCCTAACCACTCACTATTGTGGCAAAGACAGATATGCAATACCCCACCACAAACCACCTCAATTCGCCATCCTAAAACAACCCACATTCCTTTATGCACTACCCTTATATATAAATGCTATCCCGTCTGTCTGCTTGCCTGTTGTTCAAAGCACCATAAAACAATGCGCATTCGATTGCTCCCGCTCCCCCAAAAAACATCAGGCCCGGAACAAGTCCGGGCCCGATTACTGTAATGTATTATTAACCGACTATCTGCTCACCGTCACATGCAGCACCTTCGTACGGTCGCCGCTCGTCACACTGATCAGGTACATGCCGTTGCTCACCGCATTGTCCAGCACGATCCGCTCATCTATGCTGCCCCTGTGCGACCGTACCGTGTTCCGGTAGATCACCTGGCCCAGCATATTCGTGATCTCCAGATGCGCATCTTCACTACCGGTTGTGCCCAGAGTGCCCTGC
>CAIJXT010000026.1 GCA_903824665.1 uncultured Bacteroidota bacterium
TGACGCTGAGCAAAAAAAAACTGCTGGGATGGGATATAGAGTTGTACAAATACACACCTGCCTGGGCACTGGCAAAGGCAGTATACGAGCAAGACACTGCGAGGATTCATAAAATATGCATAAGGAATAAATCGCTATTGTCATTCAAGGAAGAGAAATTCGGGATGACGCTGCTGGATTGGGCGGTACAAAATGATAGGTACTTTTCTGCCAGAGCACTATTATTGGAAGGTGCGGATCCCAATGCAAGATGTATCCCTACCAATACGCCGTTTTTAGAAGCCGCCGACAAAAAGGAAACAGCCAATTATCTTACGCTACTACTTAAATTTGGTGGAAGGGTAAATGATGTATGTGCAGACAGTGAATTTGATGTTACTCCGCTGAAAAGAGCATCTCAAAGCTATCTTGAAAGTGTAAAAATACTGGTTGAAGCAGGTGCAGATATCAACTTTAATACTGACGGATATAGTACTGCACTGTCGTGGGCGTTGTTTGCGGGGAAGTTTCAAATAGCTGAGTACCTGATATCTAAAGGTGCCGACTATGAAAAACCTATACATTATGACCGTGGTACGTTCATGTATCCGATGAACATATTGAGACAAAAAATTGACGAGCCAGATAGTAACGACAATAAAGCAAGAGACCGAATTAAAAAATATATAGAAGCTATAAGCGGCGATACATTGACCAAGCGGGGAGCGCAATATTAGTACTCGCCAGTGGAAAACACTGGCGCCAATGGGGGCGGTAACAAAAGCGGGAGACAGCGGGTTCCA
This sequence comes from uncultured Bacteroidota bacterium, assembly GCA_903824665.1. GTDB lineage: Bacteria > Bacteroidota > Bacteroidia > Chitinophagales > Chitinophagaceae > Nemorincola. The sequence goes on from CAIJXT010000026.1 coordinate 783, forward strand.
GCATTTACGCCTTCTCTTCCCATATCTGGGCGAGGTGTACCAGTGTTTCTACGGCTTTCTCCATGTCCTGCACGCTTACGTATTCCTGTTTGGAGTGGATACCCATCTCGCCTGTAAAAATATTGGGGCAGGGTAATCCCATAAACGAAAGACGTGACCCATCTGTACCGCCGCGAATGCTCATGCGCTGCGGGGTGATGCCGGCTCGCACCATGGCAGCCTGGGCATAATCCATCACATGGGGGCAACCATCGAGTATCTCCTTCATGTTGCGGTATTGCTCTTTTACGGCAAAGGTCATTGATGAGCCGGGAAACTTAGCCACTGCCTGCTCTGCCAGACCACGCAGACGCTGCTCGTGAACAGGCAGCCTGGTGGTATCAAAATCGCGCACTATGAACTGTACTGTGGCTTTCTCCAGGCCACCGTCCATAGCTACAGGATGCACGAACCCCTGCATGCCCTCGGTAACCTCCGGGCACCACTCGCCTGCCGGCAGCGAAGCCAGGAATGCGGCGGCTACCTTGCTGGCATGCACCATCTTGCCTTTGGCATAGCCGGGATGGGCACTTATGCCCTGAAAGGTAACGGTAGCAGCATTGGCAGAGAAGGTCTCACCCTCCAGATGCCCGCGCTCGCCACCATCGAGTGTATAACCATAGTGTGCGGCAAGCTTCTCCATATTTACGGCGGCTACTCCCCTGCCTATCTCCTCATCGGGGGTAAACAGGATGCGGATGGCACCGCGTTTGATCTCGGGATGCTGCAGCAGGTAGGCGGCAAGGTCCATTATGATTGCCACACCCGCCTTATCGTCGGCACCGAGCAGTGTGGTGCCGGATGCTGTGATGATATCGTCGCCGATGCGCTGGCTGAGGTACGGATGATCGTGGGTATTGATGATGACGCTGGTATCATCGGGCAGGATGATGTCGCTGCCATTGTAGGCGCGGTGCAAAATGGGCTTTACCCCTGCTCCGCTGCAGTCGGGCGCGGTGTCTACATGAGAGCAGTAGCAGAGCACAGGCACTTCCTTATCGGATGTACCCGGAATGGTGGCATACACGTATCCATGAATATCGAGCTCGGCATCGCTGATGCCCATCTCGTGCAGCTCCTGCAACAGCAGCAGGCTCAGCTCTTTCTGCTTTTCGGTAGAGGGCTGTGTGGGCGAGTTGGGGTCGCTTTGTGTATCTATCTGCACATAACGCATAAAACGTTCGGCAACGGTATGGCTGTAGTTGGCTATTGGCATATTTGTAAATTGTGGCGTAAATGTAAGTATCTTGGCGGTCGTATGGAAACCTTTGGGCTGAGTAAAATAGACATTTCACAGATTGTTACCGTATCCTTTACCCTGTTTGCGGTAATAGATGTGCTGGGATCGCTGCCTATACTCATCGGCATTAAGAAAAAGGTGGGCGAGATCAATGCCATGCAGGCCACGCTGGTGTCGGGCGGGCTGATGCTGTTGTTCTTTCTGGTGGGTGAGCGCATGCTGCACTTTATGGGCCTGGATATCAAATCGTTTGCGATAGCGGGCTCAATAGTGATCTTTATACTGGGGCTGGAGATGGTGCTGGGGCTGGAGTTTTTTAAGGCAGATAAGGATGCCAAGACGAGCACACTGGTGCCGGTGGCGTTTCCGCTGATAGCGGGGTCTGGTACGCTGACCACGGTAATGTCGCTGAAAGCGGCCTACCAGTATTACAATATTCTGATTGCCATATTCATTAACCTGATCATTATCTACATCACACTGCGCTCGCTGAATCTGCTGGAGCGGTTGCTGGGACCATCGGGTATACTGGTGATCCGCAAGTTCTTTGGGGTGATACTGTTGGCCATTGCCGTGAAGATATTTATGGCTAATACTGGTCTGCTGAAACAATAGTCAACACGGTGCATCATGCACCGCCTGGGTTATCCCCTGCCCAAAGGCGGGCTGCTATTCAAATTTTTTGGAGGAGTATAGCAGGAACAGACTGAAAAGCACATCGAGAATGAACAAATTGCTGACGTACAGGTCGCGGTTGTTGGGATTCTTAATGAACACGTAGAGGACCACATTGATGACCGATAGCAGTATGTAGCCTGTAGCACCCCACTGGCGGAGGTCGCAGGCGGCAAGCCAGCAAATGGCGTATGCCAGCATCCACACCGCTTGTAACCACTCTATATTGCCAATAGGTACCGCCCGCAAACCCCACACAACCCAAAACAATCCCAGCAGATGCGCACCGGCCACAAAAGGCATGAGCAAAGGTGGCTTGCGGACAATATCGGTAATGAGTGTCTTAATGTTGCGCATGGATGTGGTGAGGTAAGAAAGACATCATCCTCATCTGCCCGCTGAGGGCAAGTGAGGATGATGTAAGGTTATGGCATACTGCCAGAAAACGGGTTGACAAAGAAGCTGCACACGGCTACTATCCCTTGCTGTATGCGTTGAGAATGTCGTACTTGGTGAGTATAGAATACTGGCCGCTATCGTCGCGGGTGAGGACAGCACCATTGTCTTTGTTGATAAAGCTGGTAAGGCGCTCCAATGCCATATCGCGTTCTACAACTGGCAGTGGCTTGTCCATCACATCGGCAACGAGCATATCGCGCACGTCGGCCTGCTCTATCAGTCGCTTGAAGAGGCTGCCCTGCGATATGCTGCCAGCCATTTCGAGACCGTTCATTACCGGCAGGTGCTCTATATCGTACTTCTTCATCAGTTCCAGTGCATCCATCACCCTGGCGTCGTGGGCAATGGTAACCAGGCGCCTGCGACCCAGACCGTTGATGAGATCGCCTACGGTGGCCACCTCAAGGAAGCCGCGATCCATCATCCACTCATCGTTGTATATCTTGCCTACATAGCGGCTGCCATGGTCGTGAAAAATGACCACTACCACATCGTCTTTTTTGAGCTGATCCTTCATCTGGCGCAGACCCGCAATTACCGAGCCTCCGGAGTAACCAACAAAGATGCCTTCTTCTTTAGTAATGCGGCGAGCCATCAATGCACCGTCTTTATCGGTCACTTTCTCAAAGTGATCGAGCGCATTACGGTCGTAATTCTCAGGCAGGAAGTCTTCGCCAAAACCCTCTGAAATGTAGGGGTGTACCTCGCCCATATCGAGCACTCCTGTATCAAACCATTTCTTCAACAAACTACCATAAGTATCTATAGCCCAAACCTTTACGTTCGGATTCTGCTCCTTCAGGTACTTTCCTGTACCTACTATAGTACCACCTGTACCGGCTGCAACAACCAGGTGGGTTATCTTTCCTTCGGTCTGTTCCCAGATCTCCGGGCCGGTCTGCTCGTAGTGTGCCAGCCTGTTGGCCAGGTTGTCGTACTGATTTACGTACCAGCTATTGGGTATCTCTGTCTGCAGGCGGCGTGCCACCTGATAATAACTGCGGGGATCTTCCGGATCTACATTGGTGGGGCAAACGATCACCTCTGCACCATGTGCCTTGAGAATGTCTGCCTTTTCCTTGCTCTGTTTGTCGGTGGTGGCAAAGATGCAGCGGTAGCCCTTGATGATAGCGGCCAGTGCAAGACCCATGCCGGTATTGCCACTGGTACCCTCGATAATGGTACCACCGGGCTTTATTTTACCTTCTTTTTCAGCTACTTCCAGCATTTTGAGTGCCATACGGTCTTTTATGCTGTTGCCGGGATTAAAGGTCTCTACCTTGGCATAAACTGTGCAGGGAAGATCGGCAACGACGCGGTTGAGGCGTACGAGTGGCGTGTTTCCTATTGTTTGCAGTATGTTGTCATAAACTCTTGCTGGCATCACTATCTGGTTTTAGTTCGTGGGGCGAAGGTAAGAATTTGGTATGGGAAAGCAGGACAAACCGCGGTATTTTTCGATGTAATTGTTGTTAATTTGGTATAACCACAATCTGAAGTTTTGTAGCCTGCCCAAAGTGCTGATAGTAAACATTGTCGATGAAAATATATTAATTCAGCAAATGTCACTCGCCTATTTTTCGCTTTGGTACATTCCAGCGGCACATACAGTAACAGCATGAGTTTATCCACAGCCCTGTGGGAACTGTCTGGTGTCAGCAGTTTTCGAATGAATTTCTACCTACCTTAGCAGCCCGTAAACAAAAAAAGTAAAAGCCAACCGTGGCCACACGCCGTCAAAATGCACTATTTGTCTGCATTGGGGTAGGAAACGAGTCGCCCGCTTTTTCAATGAGTCTATTGTAAATGAACAAAATATTAGTTGCCAATCGTGGTGAGATCGCTATGCGTGTAATGCGCACAGCAAGGGAAATGGGGATAAAAACCGTGGCTGTGTTCTCTGAGGCAGACAGAAATATGCCCTTTGTACGGTATGCCGATGAAGCGGTATGTATTGGACCAGCATTGAGCGCCCAAAGCTATCTGCGTGGCGATAAGATAATAGAAGTAGCCCTGCAAACCGGAGCCGATGCAATTCATCCCGGATATGGATTTCTGAGTGAAAATGCAGGATTTTCGAAAGCGGTAAGCGATGCCGGACTGATCTTTATTGGCCCCTCGGCACACAGCATAGCCGTAATGGGGAGCAAAATAGGTGCCAAGCAGGCCGCCAAAAAATTTGATGTACCGATGGTACCCGGCACAGAAGAGCCGGTAAAAGATATTGCTGAAGCTCAGGCTATTGCCCGTAAAATAGGCTACCCGATACTTGTGAAGGCATCGGCAGGTGGTGGCGGCAAGGGCATGCGGGTAGTGAATGGAGATGATGAATTTGAAGAGCAGGTAAGTGCAGCGAAAAGCGAGGCACTGAAAAGTTTTGGCAATGATGATGTATTTATAGAGAAGTACGTAGCCTCGCCCAAACACATAGAGATACAATTGATGGGCGACCAGCATGGCAATTATGTATACCTCTTTGAACGGGAATGCAGCATACAGCGCCGGCACCAGAAACTGGTAGAGGAAGCACCCAGCAGTTGCCTGACACCAGAGATACGGAAGGCGATGGGCGAATGTGCGGTAGCTGCTGCCAGATCTTGCGACTATTATGGTGCAGGCACGGTGGAATTTCTGGTGGATGACGCATTGAACTTCTACTTTCTGGAAATGAACACCCGTTTGCAGGTAGAACATTGTGTGACGGAAATGATCACCGGAATAGACCTGGTGAAGGAACAAATCAATGTTGCCAGGGGCAATACACTGAGTTTCAGTCAGGAAGACCTTCATATCAACGGACACTCGATAGAGTTGCGGGTGTGTACCGAAGACCCAATGAACAATTTTCTGCCTGATACCGGTACACTGGAAATGTACCAGCCACCCAAGGGACCTGGTGTGCGTGTAGATGATGCGTACGAAGAAGGCACCGCAGTACCGATCTACTACGACCCGATGATTGCCAAACTGGTAGTACACGCGCCTACCCGTGCAGAAGCGATAAGCAAACTGTGCCGGGCGATAGACGAATACTATATTAAAGGCATAAAAACGACACTGGAGTTTGGGAAATGGGCTGTGCAACAGGAAGCGTTCAGCAGCGGACACTATGATACTAAATTTATAGAGCGCTACTTTAAACCGGAATACCTGGTAAAAGAAGATGCTGATACAGATGAGGTAGCGGCGCTGATGGCAGCTTATGTATGGCAGCACAAAGGAAGCACTACAAATGCCCTAACTGGCATTGCCACTACAGCCACCGCCAACAAGGGCAGCCAATGGAAAACCCGCAGGTATGACCGCTAACGGATGCGGGAGAACATTAATACCACCACAGCGCCAACACCGGCTGTGAAGCTATAATGCGACACCTGCTGCAGCGAAAAATGGCCGGAAGTGATGCTCACTACTACAAAACCGAGAATGGCGGCAACCCAGTTGGCAGAAGACAATACAGACTGGGCGTGTTTCTGTTCGCTGATGGGGTACATGTCGTAAATGATCTTCTGGGATACGCCCCGACTGCAGTAGGTCATGATACAAATGAGAAAGCTGACGGCAAAGAACGACTGATAGGTATTGCCGGTATACAAAAAGCCCATGGCCGCGGTAACTGCCGCAAGCGATACAACAAGCAACCACTTGCCCGAAATGCGCTCTGACAAAACCCCAAACAACCACGGCAATGGAAAAACAATAAGCGCCCCCCAGGCGAATATGCGGGAGATGGTGTCGATATCGTAATGCAGGTCTTTCATGATGAGGGACAGATTGAACCTGCCCATAAACGACAGCATAATACCTGCATTGAATGTAATGAGCAGCAACCAGAGTTTACCACTGATGCGGAAAGTACCCGTATCCTGGCTGTGTTGGGCATAAACCACATCAAACCCGGAGCCGAGCATGAGGAAGCGGGTAACGATGGTCATCATACCAAACACAATGAAGGATGAAAGCGTACCCAGGCTGTGTATGACCGGACCAATAAAAAAGCTGCCAATAACAGCCCCCACCAGTGTAGTATTGGCCAGCAAGCCGAAATTGCGGCCTGATTTCGGAGCGGGGCTTATGTAGGTCATGATGATACTGTAAATATTGATCTGAACCCCACACAGAAACCAATAACAAGACGTGGCGACGAGGAAACCAGTGTATCCCATACCGCACCCCATGGCTATGAGCGTGATAGCAGTAAGGATAGCCAAAATAACCGACAGCCTGCTGACAGAGCTATACAAACCCAGTATGCGTGGTGTAAGGTATGACCCGGCAGCAATAGCCAAATAGGTGATGGCCATAAAAATGCCGTTGTCTCTGGGTGTAGCACCAAGATCGGCAATCATGACCGGCAATATGGGGTAAATACCCTGCAGGATAATCCTGTCGATGGTGGCAATAAGCAGGAGAATAATAACAGGTCTGTTCACTCAACATCAAAGGTGCAACAAATGATCGTAATTACGAATGTGCACTCCGGTCGTAAATTATGAGTGCAGAAAATGATGCAACAACGAACAAAAACGCGGATAGATGGGTCAATAGCAATAAATTCGTGCTGAAAACGTCATCGCTTGTCGCCAGAAAATAACACCCAGCTGATAAAAACGGAAGCAGAGCGTCTGGGGTTCAACTCCTGCGGTGTGGCTGAGGCCGTACATCTGGATGATGATGCCCGGCGGCTGGAATTATGGCTCAAAAAGGGATATCAGGGTACTATGCAGTATATGGAGCGCAATTTTGAATTGCGGATAGACCCGCGGAAGCTGGTGCCGGGTGCAAAATCAGTGATCACGCTGCTGCTGAACTACTACCCTGCCGAACACCAGGCAGCCGGTGCCCCCGGAATAGCGAGGTATGCCTTTGGTACAGATTATCACTTTGTGATACGGGATAAGCTGAACGAGCTACTGGCCTTTATAAACACAACAATAGGCGCGGTAGACGGGCGCGGATTTGTGGACAGTGCGCCGGTACTGGAGCGCAGCTGGGCTGTGCGCAGTGGACAGGGATGGGTTGGTAAAAATGGCAATCTGCTGACCCGGCATTCGGGCTCTTACTTCTTTATCGCAACGCTAATCACCGACCTAGAGCTAGTGGCAGACAGCCCTTTCGCCACCGACCACTGTGGTACCTGCACCCGCTGTATAGACGAATGCCCAACTGAAGCCATAGTATCACCAACGGTGGTGGATGGTAGTAAGTGCATCTCGTACCTGACTATAGAACTAAAGGATGCACTGATACCTGCGGGTATGCAGGATAAGATGGCGGGTTGGATGTTTGGCTGCGATGTGTGCCAGGAAGTGTGCCCCTGGAACCGGTTTGCCAAACCACATAACGAACCTGCACTGACACCAATAAGGGAGGTACTGGACCTATCGAGGCGAGAATGGGAGGGAATGACTGAAGAGTATTTCAACAGGGTTTTCAGGAAATCGCCCATGAAACGATCTAAATGGAAGGGCATACAACGGAACCTGGGGGCGTTGCGTGAATCTGAATAACGACTAGTGTGCAAAGTCCTCTTCGAAATTCTTCATTCGCTCGGCAGGCGGATTGAAATACCCAAACTTGACATGCGGGAATTCTTCGTGAATCAATTCTATCATCTGCCTGATGCCCATACACTCGCCAGTATCTCCGATATTCATTTTGCCGAGGTACCAATCGGGGTCTATGTTGAAGCTGCGCCACTGTATCATGTCAAGGCCGGTAGTGCGGATAAGATCGCAAAGTGCGTCAAACTCCTCTATGCAGTCCGTCATACCCGGGAAGACAAAGTAGTTGATAGATGCCCATCCACCATATTTTTTTACAATACGCAGGCTTTCTGCAAGATCCTCGAACTTGTAATTATTGGGGCGGTAGTAGTTAGTGTAAATGTCTGCGCGGGCTGAGTTGAGACTTACCCTGATGCTGTTAAGACCAGCCTGCATCAGCTGTTCTACCGCCGCCGGTTTGCTGCCGTTGGTATTGATATTGATACTGCCTCTGGTAGTATGCTTTCTGATCTCGATGATTGCTTCACGGATGGTTTCCCACATGAGCAGTGGCTCTCCTTCACAACCCTGCCCGAAGCTGATGATCGGGTAAGGTGCAGTTTCGAGGTGGGGTACTGTGAACTCTACGATCTCTGCTGCTGTAGGCTTAAACTGCAGTCTGTCCTGAGGCGAAACAATCGTTTCGTCTTCTGGCTGAAATGAAATACAACCAATACAGTTGGCGTTGCAGGCGGGCGAGGTAGGCACAGGGCACTCCCAGCGACCCAGGAAATAGTTGCGGGCGGCGGGGCAATGGTAGGTTAGCGCACAGTTATCGGCAAGGTGCTTTACCAGCCGGTTGTGAGGGTAATCTTTTACCAGCTGACCTACTCCTGTTTCAATTTTAACCTGATCATATCCGCTGCACTCCTGCCTGATATCGCGCTCGATGCGCATGGCGGGTACATAGAATTTTTCGTTGAGCCAGCCGGCAGCGGTGTAGCAAAAAAGCGGCAGTATTGGCGCATCGGGTAGTGTTTCGTAGGCAGCAATATAGAATCCGGTATGCGCAGGTGGTATAAAGGCAGCTACTGCCCATCCCTTCTCACACAGCCGCATTTCACCGGTCTTCACGTCAATGCCGATTCCGCGGCGGCCCGGTAATTCATACAGATTACCGCCATCGGGCAACTCAATCCAGTCTTCGGTGGGAATGGGCATTGCGTCCCATCCACTGCGGCCTACGGTGTAGAGCGATGTGTCTTCGAAAATCTTACCCTCCCCATCGGAGTACAGTATGTATGGACTGGTCATTGGTATGTTTGTAATGTTGGTGCCGGGAATAAACTACCGGCTAAGTGCAAAAGTACAGGGTTAACCCCACTTTTGTCCCAGTGCCCTATGCCGGCATGGGCTCCTTAACTTTTTGCCTGTTCAGAAAGAGCTCCCAATCCTGCAACTGCTCGCCCTTCAGTACCCTCGGGAACTTACTCATGGCCCCTTCCTTGCCCTTTGCACGGAGGTAACCGATGAATGTATCGCCGGGCAGCACCTTCACAAACACCTCTTTGAGTGCCGATGTACGCTCTACAAGATAATCATCATTGAGCTTACAGAGGGTTTCGTCGAGCAGTTTTTTAATCACCTGAGGATCTACATCGTTGTCGCAGCCGATATACCACTGATGGGCGAAAAGGTTGTCGTACTTCATGCCGGACACTGCGAATTCGCGTATGGTGATATTAAGCTGTTTTGAAACTGTCTCAATCGCCTTGTTCATATTGTCTATAGACATATGCTCGCCGCAAAGGCTAAGGAACTGACGTGTACGACCTACAATGGCAATCTCGTATTCGGCAGCATTGGTGAAGCGAAGCACATCGCCTATCAGGTAGCGCCATGCACCGGAGCAGGTACTGAGCAGCACAGCATACTCTACCCCCTCCTCTACCTCGTGTACAAGGTAGGTTTTGGCATCGGGTTTGATATTGCCATCGTCGTCGAAATTGGCGGCAGTAAATGGCACGAACTCAAAGAACACTCCTGCATTCAGTACCAGCTTGATACCGGCATTGGGGCGGGCCTGAAATCCGAAAGAACCCTCGGACGCCATGTACGTCTCTATAAAGGTAACAGGCTTGCCCCATATCTTCTTGAAGCTCTGGCGGTAGGGTTCTACAGACACGCCACCATGTATGTATACGCTGAGATTGGGCCATACCTCGTGGATGTTTTTAACACCGTAGTGTTTGATGACCCGCTCCAGTACGATCTGTACCCAGGCAGGCACACCACATATTATGCCCACATCCCATTGCGAGGCTTTCTCTACGATAAGTTTTATTCGGTCTTCCCACTTCGGGCGGCGCGAAATGCGCTGACCCGGTTTGTAGAGGAGCGACGATATCCAGCGGGGCATATTTTTGGCACTGATGCCGCTCATATCGCCTTCGTAATATTCTCCCTTCTCAAAAAGCGATGTAGTACCGCCCAGCATGAGCACACCCTTCTCAAAAGCCACCGGCTTTATCTTGAAGTTGGCCATGCTGTAGAGTTGCTTGAAACCCACCTTCTTGATCGACTTGATCATATCCTGTGTAACAGGTATATGTTTGCTGGCTGCCTCTGATGTGCCGGAGCTGAGTGCGAAGTATTTTACCTTGCCGGGCCACGATACGTTTTCCTCACCATCCTGTGCTCTGCACCACCATTGGTCGTGCATATCTGTGTAGGTATGAAGCGGAACAGACTCACGAAAAGCTTTTACGAAATCAATTTCTTTACTCAGTATATCACCGAAACCATAGTGTTTTCCGAAAGAAGTATATTGGCCGCGCTCCAGTAACTGACGGAGTGTGTGCCGCTGGTATGTCTGCGGGCTTGCAACCGGCAGGTTGAATTTTTTACGTAGTTGTAAAGACCGGGCTATCAGATTACCTAATATTGCCATTGGTACCTTTGAGTTGATTTTAAAATGGAGGACAAATGTACATTTTACTTTGTTAAAGTGAAGGCAATAATGTTAACAGCATTTAAAACAGCAGACTTTATACATATGATATAATGACACACTGATAGAAAGGCAGGAAAATTTGGGGAATAGGCTTTTATTTGCAGAAGATATGAATTGGAGAACAATAACCGGTCTTATACTGCTCATAGTGGGCATCAGGGTGTACTATATAGCGGCACATGGTGTGGGGCAGACAGCGGGCAACAGCAGGCTGGCCAGTTTTGTATGGATCGCTGTAGGGGTATTTCTGATAGTGCGGGGAATGACCCGGAAAGAATCGTGAGCCATGCCGGTCTGGGACAATGTGAGCCAGACATGCCTGGAAGCAACCACATGATCACTACCTACCTGAAAGGGACAATCAAATTTCGTACAATACAAGTAATTTTGCTGCCCCGATGAAGAATTTTGAAGCTATGCGCATTGTTTTTTTTGGTACTCCTGATTTTGCTGTAGCCTCGGTGAAAGCACTCAATGATGCCGGTGCCCAAATAGTGGCCGTGGTAACCATGCCCGACAAACCCGCCGGCCGTGGAAGGCAACTGTACGAGTCGCCGGTGAAACAATACGCACTGAGCGCGGGGATACCGGTGCTGCAACCAGAAAAGATGAAGGCACCGGAATTTCTGGAACAACTAAGGGCACTGAATGCCGACCTGCAAGTAGTGGTAGCCTTCAGGATGATGCCGGAAGTGGTATGGAATATGCCCCCGATGGGTACCATAAATGTGCATGGATCGCTGCTGCCGCAATACCGGGGGGCTGCGCCCATAAACCGTGCTATAATGAATGGCGAAACGGAAACAGGCGTGACCACCTTTGCGCTGAAACACGAAATAGATACGGGCGACATACTGCTGCAACACACCGTGCCCATACTGCCCACCGACAATGCAGGCACCATGCACGATAAGCTGATGCAGGCAGGAGCGGAACTGCTGGTAACAACTGTGCGCGGACTAGCAGCTGGCTCGCTAAAAGAGATACCCCAGACCACTGTAGCAACCGGTGAGCTGAAACATGCACCCAAAATCTTTAAACCCGATACAATCATAGACTGGCACCACCCAGCCACAACTGTACACAATCTGGTGCGCGGGCTATCGCCCTACCCTGCTGCATGTACCGTGCTGCGCGAAAAATCGATCAAGGTATTTACCACCCGATATGAGCACACCCGGCACGACACCGCACCCGGCACTATGCAGACCGACCATGCTGCGTACCTGAGATTTGCCACACCCGATGGATGGGTGTATGTGGAAGAACTGCAGGCAGAGGGCAAAAAGCGCATGGGCATTACAGAATTTCTGAGGGGATTCAGATGATCATCCTTCAAAATAATGCAATAAAAAACCGGCAATACCGTATTTATTTTCATTAACTTTATAAGTTATAAACCATAACTATGAAGAAGTCCTATCTTATTGCGGTGTTATTAATGGCCTTTACTATTGCTGGGCGGGCACAGTACAACTATCCCTTCCCGGGGAGAATATCGATTGACAGAAACAAGGGAATAAGCTTTGTTGGCGCAATGCAGGATTCAATTGTCTTTGCAAATACTACAATAAAACAGGAAGATTTTGCCGGTCCTTTTTCTCCCAGCTCTATTCCTTATCTTTTTATTTCAAAATTGGATTCGAATTTTAATTTAATATGGTTTAATGTTTTGGGTGGTGATGATTGGCCTTATCCTACCAGGACTTTTGATACTAAACTCGCAAACGACCGATATGGCAACACCTACTTTGCCTGTAATTTTAATGGTTCTATAACGCTGGATACCGGAGTGAATGTCTACCCGTCGGGTACGGAGTGGAATTCAGCAATAGTGCTTGCCAAGTACGATTCTGCCGGAGACCTTGTATGGCACAAAATAAGCCGCGGAGTTTTAGATCGAAGCAAAGTAGGCCTTGGCATAGACACTGCAGACAATGTGTACCTGAATTCGGAATTCAATAGCTGGGTAGCATTTGGGACCGACACTGCAAAAACACCCCCAGGTAGCGAGGGCACCTTCTTCATGAAATTTGATACAGGTGGCAATCTGATATGGAAGAAAACGATTCGGGGGAACAAACGTAACCAGGACTATGCCACCGATATTTACGGCAATACCTATGTGGCGGGCAATTGTATAGACTCTCAGTTTTGCGGCACAGATACCAGTTACCAGGCCGATACAAGCTCGTATGTAGCCGGATGCACAGCAACAGGTAGCCCGCAATGGCAGCGGGTGCCGGTAGGTACAGACCACATGGGCGCAGCAATAGGTGTAGGCCCCGACGGCAAACCGGTGACTGCAGGTGTGCTAAAGGGCGATCTGTACTTCAATACCGCACCACCTGTTTTTGCAACCGGTGCAGAGTACAACACCTTCATTGCCAAATATAATGATACCGGCAATGCGGTATGGACCACCAGGGCGCTATCGCCCTACGTGAACCCAGAGTTGGAGGTAGACGGACAGAATAATGTGTATATAGCAGGTGGACGCAACAGCACTGCAGCGCCTTTGTTGCAGGTTGATACCACAATGGTACCCGCTAAACCAGGCGAAGTATTTGTGGTAAAACTAGACTCAAATGGCAAAGTAATATGCAACGTAAATCTCCGCTATTTGAAAGTACCAACAATCACTTTTGACAGAGAAAACTACTTCTATTTGACAGCAAGACGAGGATACGAATTTTCTTTTCATCCAGCCCTGGCTATTTTTAATTCTGACACATTTTACAATTCAGGAAATGATCAATATATCGGCAAGTTTGACCAGAACTGCCAATTGGTGCGAATGGGCCAAATCCATACTCCTGATATCTCTACAGAAAACGTACCGGTAATCAGCAATTCTTTGGTTGTAGATGTTTTCCCAAATCCTGCTGAAGACAAGCTGTACATACAGTTCAAAAACGGAGTACAGGTACCGGCAATGATAAAACTATACGATATTACCGGCAGAGCGGTATATGAAGCCGGGACAGTACGGACTAAAGCCGAAGTAAATATTGCCGGCCTATCATCGGGTTTGTATCTGGTAGAGGTGACTACTGCAGATAACAGAGTGGTGAAGAAATTTGTGAAGCGGTGATTGTATTATAACTGAACTATAACTGTTACATTTACAAGATGAAACATACCCTAAAAACAACAATAGGCATAGTGAGTATATGCCTGATAGCACTGGCGGCGTGAAAAAAAAAGAAAGACGACTCTGTAAAGGCACGCCTATCGGGCAAATGGACAATGACCCAGGTGGGCACAGATGCCAACAACAATAACGTGATGGATGCCAGCGAGGTGGTGCCCGCACCAGATACGCTGCCCATAGCGCTCACCTTCAAGGGTGATGGTAATGGCGATTTTTCGACCTCATTTTTCGGCACCAATCTGTCTCTCGCATTTACCTGGACACTGAGTAATAGTGATAAGGATATAAATATAAAACCTGCCAGCACCACCACCGGGCTACCCGTGACAGAGGGTGTACTTCACATTTACAGCCTTACCGGCGCAGAACTGGTGGTAAAGGATACCGCTACCATAGACAGCGCGCTAATGAACACCTGGACGGTGTATAAGAAACAATAAGGGAACGAAATGTAAAGGGGTGACTATCTCTGGTACGGCTCGTAATACGATGCCGATGGCGGATATGTGCCTGCGGGGTGCGATCAGTTAACGATCTTGTCTGCGCAGCAGCTACTGGCAAATGCGTCGGGCTTGGCCTTGAAGGCATAGCCCATACCCAATATATAGCCCATAGCCTCGCGGAGGGCTTCATTGCTCTTGAACTGTGGGTTGGTGTTGATATCGGCATGCACCTCCATATCTACATCATACTTATTGAACAGGTCGCAGAGCTCGTAAGCGATCTCTATGCTGCGTGCCACCTCTACCAGCATGCGCTCCTTGATACTGTAAGTCTGCAGGGTTTTGTCGTGGCTGATAAACATAAAGCCACCACGTTTTTCGCGCAGAAATACAATTACCGTAGCAAATTCGGTTTCGGCGCCATGTACCTGAGAGTCGGTGCCGATGCATACCTTCAATTTGTACCCTGCATTGATCTCCCTTACAATCGCATCTTCTACTGCCGATTTTACCGGCACTTTAATGGGTTCTCCGCTGAACTTTCTCCAAAGCATCTTTAGCATTATTTATTATACTAAAGTTACCTACAATAATATTACCAAAACATTATTTGAGAATTATCACAATGTAAAATGCACATCTTATTAACATTATTTCACAGGAAATTCACAGGCAGCAAACATTTTCAATAAGATAGCTCAAGCGATGAAAACAATGAATTAAATCATTGATTATCAACACATTAGATACAATTAAAACTTACTAAGCGAAACATCCAGACACTTTTTATGCCAAAAGTGCCTGCCAGGCTTTTTCCACATCGCCGGTTTCTATCAGGGCCTTGGCGTAGCGGTGCAGCCCCTCGGTACGGGCTACGGGGTCATTTTTATATAAATCGAGAATGCCATTTATACGCTTATCGTGTGCCGCCTCCTTTGGTGGTATAGCGGTGCTGTTGCCCAGTATACCCAGATGGTTGCCGGTGAGAATGGTGCTGTTGCGCACTGCCTGAGGCAGCGCATCGATACCTATTCCCAGTGCTGCATTGGGCTTTGGTACATCGAAAATAGCACTACCATATGCCCGGCAATAATGATCGCCACCCATGCGGGCCACCAGATCAATTTTGTTGGGGTCTATTTTGCCTTCAGCATCCAGCACGGCATCGTCTATGTGCATACACACCACCTCGCAGATCACCAGATTGCCGGCTCCGCCCTCAGTACCTGTTTCTAGCACTTTCAGCACCCGGCATTCCAGCTGCACCGGCGATTCTTTTACCCTGAATGGCTTCACAATGTCGGAAGGAATAGGCGTGAATCCCGCCTTCACAAACTCGTCGACCCCTTTGGGATACTCGCAACTGGCCAGATTGGTCTGCTGCACCATATTGTAGTTTACTACATTGATCACCACCTCGCTGGTGGCATACACGTTTTCGAGGGTGTGCTTTACCGTATTATCGCGCACACGGCGGGCAGGCGAAAAAATGAGTATTGGCGGCTTGGCACCAAACACATTAAAAAAGCTGAATGGCGACAGATTGGACACCCCATTGCTGTCAATCGTACTGGCAAAACAAATAGGCCTGGGCGCCACTGCACCCAGCAGGTATCCGTGCAACAATGCTGTCTTTATTTCTCCGGGAATGATTCTCATATCGTATGTTGTTTGGAGCGGGCATACCGCTGTTAGGCGTGTGCAAGATAAAATTAATCACAGAACTTTTTGGTTGTTTGTTGTGGCATTAACTATCGGGCAACTATAGAAAAAGGGTGCAAACCTGTAGATCTGCACCCTTTTTCAAACATTCATTTCAATTGGCTATATCAGGCTCACACTTCTGTTTACAAACTCGGTAAGGTCGGCCCCGGTAAGTAAGCCCTGCGACAGCATGGCCAGATCAAAAGCCTGCTTGGCCAGCGTGCCCTGATCGACAGCGTCGGCAGCGAGTATGCGGCTCACCAACTTGTGATTGCTATTGACACTTACATTGTACGTATCGGGCAGCGAACCATAGAAGCCCATACCACCACCGCCCATCGCGGCCATGTCTTTCATGCGGCGCATAAACTCGTCCATCGTAACGGTTACCGGCAACTCGTCGGGTCCCAGCGCCTCTACTTTCACATTCATATTGGGCTTGCTAATAGCCTGCTCAAAAATGGTCTTTACGCTGGTGGTTTGCTCTTCGTTCAGTATCGATTCAATCTTTTCGTCTTTCGCTATCAGCTTCTCTACCACATCTGCATCTACACGCTTCAGATTGGTTTTCTCCAGCTTGCGCTCTATGGTATGAATGAAGTGGCTGTCGATGGGTGAATTCATGAGCAACACATCGTACATTTTCCGGTTGGCACTCTGGATGAATGAATCCTGTTTGGCAGGGTCGGTGGTATACAGGTAAATAATAGTGCCATCTTTATCTGTCTGCAGTGTCTGTGCTTTTTCTTTGTATTCGCTGAGGGTGAAATGCTCCTGCTTAGTGTTGGTAAACAGTGCAAAGTCCTTTGCACGATCGTAGAACTTGTCTTCGCTGATCATGCCATACTTCACAAACATGCCTATATCGCTCCACTTTTCTTCGTAAGCCTTACGGTCGTTTTTAAACAGCTCGGCAAGCTTATCGGCAACTTTTTTGCTGATGTGGCTATTGATCTTCTTCACATTACTATCGGCCTGCAGGAACGAGCGCGACACATTGAGCGGAATATCCGGAGAGTCTATCACACCATGCAGCAGCATCAGGAAGTCCGGTACGATATCCTTCACCTCGTCGGTGATAAATACCTGTCGCGAGAACAGCTTGATCTTGTTGCGCTGCAACTCAAATTCGTTCTTCACCTTGGGGAAGTACAGTACACCAGTAAGATTGAACGGATAATCTACATTGAGGTGAATCCAGAACAATGGTGGCTCGCTCATAGGATAGAGCTCGCTGTAAAACTTCAGGTAGTCTTCGTCCTTAAGTTCAGATGGCGCTTTGGTCCAGATAGGAGTAGTATCGTTGATGATGTTATCCAGCTCTATTTCCTTAGGATCTTTGCTTTTTGCCTCTTCACCCTCAACCGGTTCTTCAACGGCAGTGTCTTCGTAATCATACTCTGTTTTGGTGCCGAACTTGATAGGGACTGGTAGAAAGCGGCAATATTTATCGAGTATACCCTGCAGTTTGTATTTGTCCAGAAACTCTTCAGAGTCGCCATTTACATGCAGTATTATGCTGGTGCCCCTTTCGGTGCGGCTGCCCTCGGTGATCTCAAACTCGGTACTGCCATCGCATATCCAGCGGGCTGGTTGGGCACCTTCCTGGTAGCTCAGTGTCTGAATCTCTACCTGGTCGGCGACCATAAATGCAGAATAAAAGCCAAGTCCGAATTTGCCAATCAGTTCGTGCGCATCTTTGGCATCCTTGAATTTTTCTACGAATTCCTCTGCACCCGAGAAGGCGATCTGATTGATGTATTTCTTAATTTCCTCAGCAGTCATACCCAGCCCGTTGTCGGATATGGTTATGGTTTTGGCCTCTTTGTCGAATGCCACCTCAACAAGCGGCGCTCCCAGAGAGCCATTATACTGCCCAAGCGAAGAAAGCCTTTTGATCTTCTGCACTGCATCTACGGCATTGGATACCAACTCGCGCAAAAAGATCTCATTGTCTGAGTAAAGGAATTTTTTGATAATCGGGAATATGTTTTCCGTGTGGATCGATATACTGCCTTTTTCCTGCATATATGTAGTGTTTAGATTTTTAATAGACCTATCAATCTGTATTCCAAAGTTGAAAAATTGACAAAATGACAGCAAAAACGGCAGATATCAGCCACATGTTGCCGACAGTGGTTTGCATACGGGAAAAACACCCATTTATTTCCGTGAATACTCTCCTAATCGGCGGCTGATTGGTGTTGCATATTTGTGTAAGAAAAAACGCAAGTATGATACAGCAGCAGGAAGGGGACAGCGTATTGCTGAGTAAGCGTGAGGAGGAAATACTTGGCTATATCTCCAAAGGCCTAACCTCGAAAGACATAGCCAGTGTGCTGTACCTGAGTAAAAACACAGTAGATACCCACCGGCGCAATATGATCAGGAAGAGCCAAGTGAGGAGGTGTACGGAGTTGGTGAGGGGTGAGGGGGATTTTTAAACCACAAAACACACATAACATGAACAAAAAATTGAATTTACCTAAACTTCAGAAAATTGCGGTAATAGCAGGCTGCGCCATTGTTACAATGTTATGTGCAAGCGAAACCAAAGCGCAGAACTCGACCAATGAGATTCTGGAAGCAGAAAAGGTGCATAACTTTATAAGTCTGCGAGCAGACCTACCTGCCGGCATTCTCTACTATCAGGTAGATGGTAACCTGGGACAGGTGTTCCAGAAACACCTTGATAACAACCAGACAGTCAGTTTTGTAGCATCCATACGTAGAAAAGAGATCAATTTTAGTCTTGATTTCCTCAATCCACTCACACACAGTGTCCAGTATTCAGACACAATACTATCGGATCCAGCTTATCAGAGCGTCGAAAAATTTCTGGGTCAAATTATTACTCTTTCGAAAGAAGTCTCGAAGTTCAATTCTGAAGTTAGCATTGAGCCAAAATTAGAAACGATTGTGGGAAAAGTAATGGGCATCGTAGATTCCCCGAAAACGAATGGTCAACAGAACAAAAACGCCAACATTATGCATATGATCAACAATTTCGGTGCACCGGCATTAACTGAATGGAAGTACCTGTATGTAAAAGATAAAAGTACTTTTAAAGCGATACCAGTTGAAACGGATTTATTCGCGAACATTACCCAATTAGACAAACACATATATGATGGCAATTTCAATGATACAAGCGGCTTCTTGCATGATGTAAAGGTTCAAATTGAACTTTTGGCCTCAAAAAATAATTTGAAAGATTTCACGACACAAACTAAGGAGCTAGAGGTATTTCTGAAAGCAAAAGAACACCAAATTGAAAAAGGGAGAAAACTCATTTCTCTTTTGCAGGGAAATGTCAGCAGCTATACACTTCCAAATTCGATTACTGATCCTGATGAAAAAGCAAATGGTTCAAATTTTTTACTGTACACAAAATACGTTTTGAAACAGTTTATTGACGACTGCAATAAGATCCAAGCCGATAGAGAAGCTCTATACAAGTACATCATCGAACTACACAAATCTGCGAAGCTGTTTATCCCATCGAGCCGAGTAAACAAGAGGGATAACGGATGTGAGGGTGACAACGAAACAATCATTGGTCGTAGTAATATTCAGCACGAACGCCTGAAGCTGATCAATATCACGATTGCCAAAAGAGAAATAAAATTTGACGACAATCAAATGAAAATAAGTACAGTTGGCAAACCACTTGTTGTAAAAATCAGGCTTAGGGCAAATCACACACTTATTCCGGAAATTTCAACGGGCATTGCTTTCACAGATATTGGTTATGCCCAGTATGGAACAACAACAAATGCGGCAGGCCAAATGGTCGTCGGCGAAGCCAAAAGTAAACGGCTTCCAGTAGTGGCAACCAGTTGCCTCAATCTCATTATCAATGGATTTGACGGAATAGTTCACCCACTGGTACAGGTAGGTGTGGGTACCGGTAAAGACACCCCTACGATGTTAGGTGGAGCGGGCCTTCGTTTCACACAGCCCTTTGCCTTTGCAATAGCGTTCGGTGCGATCTACAACTTCAACAACGAACTCAATTCGTTAAAAATCGGAGATACGATTTCCGGGACGACTGCCATCACAAACGACCTGAGATATCGCCTCAATACAAAACCATCCTTTTACATTGGGATCCAATACAATTTTTGACGGCAGGATACCGCATGTAACACAAACTTAAGTATACCCATCTAAAGTTTTAGTGTAAGCTGATACTATATCCCATCACCATCTTGCCCCTTTATCCCACCACCATCCTCGCCGCATCTTTTGCAAAATAGGTTGCTATCAGGCTCGCTCCGGCGCGCCTGATAGCGGTGAGCGATTCCAGAATTGCTTTGTTCTCGTCCAGCCAGCCCATTTGAGCGGCGGCCTTTATCATGGCATACTCACCGCTCACATGGTAAGCGCTCACGGGCACATCTACCCTATCGCGCACCTCACGTATGATGTCCAGATAAGCCATTGCCGGCTTGACCATCACAATATCTGCTCCTTCTTCTACATCCATCAGCACCTCTTTTATGGCTTCTATACGGTTGGCATAGTCCATCTGGTAAGTCTTTTTGTCGCCAAAGCCGGGTGCGCTGTCCAGTGCATCGCGGAAGGGACCATAGAAACACGATGCATACTTGGCACTGTATGCCATTATGCCGGTTTTAGACAATCCCTTCGACTCCAGCGCCTCGCGAATGGCAGCTATGCGTCCGTCCATCATATCGCTGGGCGCTACAAAATCTGCACCCGCGCGAGCATGGCTGATGCTCATCTGCGCCAACACTTCTACGGTCGCATCATTGACGATCTCATTACCTTCCACAATTCCGTCGTGGCCGTAAGTAGAGAAAGGATCCAATGCCACATCGGTCATCACCACCATATCGGGGCATGCGTTCTTAATAGCCTTAATGCTGCGTTGCATCAGTCCATCGGGGTTAAGCGCTTCAGTGCCGGCATTGTCTTTCAGCTCGTCTTTGCATTTGATGAACAGTAACACACTCCTGATACCAAGCCCCCACAGTTCTTTTACCTCCTGCACAGTCAGATCAATACTCATACGGTAATACCCCTGCATCGAAGAAATTTCTTCTTTTACACCAGCACCTTCTATTATAAACAAGGGCGCTATAAAGTCTGATGGTCTGAGTATGGTCTCGGCCACCATGGCTCTAATAGCTGGTGACTGGCGTAGAATTCGGTTTCTTCTGATGAGATGCATGGATCGCAAATTTAGGTGTAAAGGTAAGCTGGTTTGCACTAACAGATTGTTATACCCCATGTACGGGCAAAACTATTGTGCCCACCACACTGGTTAGGTGCGACAGGGAGATATTGTAATGAAAAATAAAAAAAAATGCTATAGGTGGGCCCTGAGCATCCATGCCATTTTCTCGTGTGCCTGCATTAGTCCGGTCAGGAAATCGGCAGTACCGGCATCTTTGAATGTATCGTTGACCTGACTGATCTGGCCACGTACCGTGCGGATTACCGACTCGTGGTCGTTCAGCAAACCCAATACCATTTTCATGGCTCCTGTTTCGTCTTTGGGATCAGGTAGGCGCGACGCAGCAGCTGCTGCAGCCAGTGTACCTTCTGCAATGCCACCCAGCATGCGGATCCGCTCAGCTACATCGTCTGTTATTGTCGACAACTCTTCGTACTGACCCTCAAAAAATTTGTGCAATACTGAAAATGCCGGTCCGGTAACGTTCCAATGGCAATTGCGGGTATGCGTGTAAAGGGCAATTTCATCGGCAAGAAGCTGGTTGAGCAGCTTGCAAGTGGTTTGTACCTGTTCTTCTGCTAGTCCTATATTCGGTTTCATGAGTTTGGTTTGTGAACAAAAATACCAAACGGTTCCGCATTTCTGCTGACTGTCATCACATCTTAACAAGCCAATAAGGAAGAATGCGAGTGAAACAAATCAAAAAGCAGCGCATTATCCAGACCATAAAAAAAACATACAAGAAACATTCAAATGATTGCACTATTTTTACCGGCATAAAATCCATAATCCCATGAGAAAAGCACTCTATATCTTTTGTTGTTTTGCAATACTGATTTCCACAACCAATAGCTCGTATGCGGGATTTGTGGTTAAAAAATCGATGCTTACGGTTGATAGCTCAGCAACAATAGCGTCTTCAGCTACAAGCAGTTTTCGGCCAAATGCTGACCAATCGCTGCTTTACCGTACTATATCCAGATACTCCAGTCCCGAAATTGCAAACAAACTGTCTCCCCGCACCAGTGGTTGGGAGGGGATTGTGGCTTTCGTATGCGGCGTTATTGGTTTTGTGGGCTGGCCTGTCACAATATTGATGTCAATCCTCGCTATTATCTTCGGAGCGATAGGCATGGGCAGAAGAAAACGCAACAGAGGTTTAGCCATTGCTGGCTTAGTGTTGGGAATAATTGGCGTAGTTGTCGGGATATTGGCGCTTGTGCTGATCATTTCATTGCTTAGCTGGCTGTAGCAGACCAAAACAGCCCATTCAAAAAATAACACCCCAATAAACACCTTATAAATAAATGCCCAGATTCCTTTTTATTATTATTCTGTTGCTTTTGAATTCTAATTTCAGGCTACAGGCAGGACCGGTTTTCGTGCAACATTCTGGCACACGGCATGTTGTGCACAGCGCACAGATATCACCTGTATTGGCTATGCTGCCAACAATTGACACATCGACTAATACACAAAAAGCAGACGGTAAGAAAAAGGACAAAAAACGGAAAGAAAAGGACGAAGAAAAGGAACCTCTGGAAAGCGGGTGGCGCGGTTCGGCTGCTTTAACGATAAGCCTGGTTGGAGTAATGCTATCATTTGTTGTGGATCCCATTTATACAATTTTTGCTATTCCGTCGATATTACTCGGAATATCAGGTCTACGCAAATATCGCAGAAACGGGGGCGTTGCTGCTGCCGGTCTCATCATCGGAGGTCTGTTAGGTTTGGTTGGTCTTTGGCTTTTTTTTGGTGGCATTATTGTGTTACCACTTTAATCTACGTAAACATATTTTGGGGACCGGGAATTCTAAAACGCTGTACCTGCCCAATGGTGTATTTGCCTTTTTCATTCCGATTTTCAACGTTAACGCTTACTTTTGCCGTTCATGCTTTCTAAAGAACTACTACTAAAGGCATACCGGCTTATGATGACCGCCAGATCTATGGCGGAAATTTATGATGCAAACAGACAGGTATGCAAGTATGTGCACAGCACCTCGCGCGGGCACGAGGCCATACAGCTTGCTACAGGATTCCTGCTGCAGCCCTGCGATTTTGTGAGCCCCTATTACCGCGACGAAAGCCTGATGCTGGGCATGGGCTACCGCCCTTACGAACTCATGCTGCAATTGCTGGCCAAGGGCGATGACCCCTTCACAGGAGGCAGAGAATATTACAACCATCCCAATATCAGAAGGGAAGGATTTCCGGGTATAATACACCAGAGCAGTGCTACCGGTATGCAGGCCATTCCAACAACCGGTATTGCCCAGGGCATTCAGTACCGCGAGCAGGAAAAACTATCGGATTACCCGGTACCCCCGGTTGTCATCTGCTCTCTGGGCGATGGCAGCGTTACCGAGGGCGAGGTGAGTGAAGCTTTCCAATTTGCAGTGCTGCATCAACTACCGATAATATATTTAGTTCAGGACAACGACTGGGGCATATCTGTAAGCAGCGACGAGGCACGCACTATGGATGCCTATGAGTTTGCAGCGGGCTTTAAAGGGATGGAACGCATGCGTGTAGATGGCAGTAATTTCACAGCCGCCTACAACACTATGGAAGTGGCGATCGCCCATGTACGCGAAAACCGTTCACCCCTGCTGGTTCATGCCAAAGTACCGCTACTGGGCCACCACACATCGGGTGTGCGGAAAGAATGGTACCGCACTACGGAAGATCTGGAAAAACATGCAGTAAACGATCCGGGTCCGAAACTGAGAAGAATATTGGTAACAGAATATAAGATTACCGAGTCTGAACTGAACAAAATCGAAGCTGAACAGATTGCTTATGTGCAGGCAGAATTTGATGCGGCAGTAGCTGCACCAGAGCCCGACCCAGCCACAGTAAGCCATTTTGTATACGCACCCTCACCTGTTACAGAAGAGAAAGGTATACGCTGCCCCGAAGGCAAGGATAAAGTAGTAATGGTTGATGCTGCATTGCATGCAGTAGAAGAATTGCTGCAGGACCACCCCGAAGCGCTGTTTTATGGTCAGGACGTTGGCAAACGACTGGGTGGTGTCTTCCGTGAAGCGGCAACACTTGCCGATAAATTTGGCGACAACCGCGTATTCAATATGGCCATTCAGGAAGCCTATATCATAGGGTCTACAGTGGGCATGAATGCAGTAGGATTGAAACCGATAGTAGAAGTTCAGTTTGCCGATTATATCTATCCGGGTCTCAACCAGCTCGTTACAGAGATCAGCAAATCGTGCTACCTCAGTTGCGGAAAATTTCCGGTATCTATGATATTGCGTGTACCTATTGGCGCCTATGGCGGTGGCGGCCCCTACCACAGCGGCAGCGTAGAAAGTACACTGGCTACAATAAAAGGCATAAAAATAGCCTACCCCAGCAATGCAGCGGACATAAAGGGACTAATCAAGGCCGCATTTTACGACGGCAACCCGGTGGTAATGCTGGAACATAAAGGACTGTACTGGAGTAAAGTACCTGGTACTGAAGAAGCCAAGACTGTGGAGCCCGACAGAGACTACATACTGCCATTTGGTAAAGGAAATGTGGTACTGGAGGCGTCGCAGGATGCCATAGACAACGGAGAATCAATTTGTATCATCACTTACGGTATGGGAGTATATTGGGCAAAGAACGCTGCCAAACAGTACCCCGGAAATGTGGAGGTGATCGATATCCGCACCATTTACCCGCTGGATGAGGACCTGATATACCGCACAGTCAAAAGGCATGGCAAAGTGATCGTACTGACAGAAGAACAGCTGCGCAACTCGTTTTGCGAAGCACTGGCAGGCCGGATAGCTCAAAATTGCTTCCGCGAACTGGACGCACCGGTGCAGACCATAGGTGCGCTGGACCTGCCCGCTGTACCTATGAACATGAGTCTGGAAGCGGCGATGCTACCCAATGCCGATAAAGTAGCTGCGCGGATAGGTGAGTTGCTAATGTGGTAAACAACTACGAAGCCATATTTATTCAGGGCACCTGTATGGGTGTGTTGCGGCTTCGTATACGCTTCTGTTCCCATAGCCATGCTTCTCTGCTCACATTGCCATAGGTGAGAA
This sequence comes from uncultured Bacteroidota bacterium, assembly GCA_903824665.1. Lineage (GTDB taxonomy): Bacteria > Bacteroidota > Bacteroidia > Chitinophagales > Chitinophagaceae > Nemorincola. Next base: position 26,257 of record CAIJXT010000026.1, read on the forward strand.
TACCGTCTGCCTGTTGTTGCAAACGCAAGTAGCTGTCGAAAATATCTGATGTGTAGCTCGAAAAAAGTCCGTGGTATTTTTGGCTGATCTGATCCAGCGTATCAAGGTGTGCAATGGTAAGCATATTCAACTGTCCGGAAAAGTGTTTCGCCTGCGCTGAATCGTACCGGAACAATCTGTTGTTCGTATACAACCAAATATTGAGGTAAGCAGAATACCGGAACACGGGATCATCGGCCGCAGTAGCGACTGCATAGGCCAGCAGATTAGCATCTCCCTCTGCCGCAATGCCCGCCTGGTGAGCCATCTCATGGCAAACAGTGAACGGCATCATAAATACCGGAATCCTTTTGGTGATCTGCCCCTCCGAGGTAAATGGATTGTAATAACCATCGATACCCATACGCTGCAAGAAATAGCCAAACAATGACCCCTTTATACCCAGGCCCCGGTCTTTTACTTTGCTGGTTGTGAACTCACGGTAATACACTAAGGCGCGATCATTGATATGACTGTAAGGCAAGGAAGAATATTGAGGGGCGTACTGGTTAAGCCTGTCAACCAGAAACTTATTGAACGAGCCCAAAGCAGCGATTTCTCTGGCTTTCAAAGCCTTCCTTCCGCCCGACTTTTCTACTTTCAAGCCCCAACTCCGGGCCAGCGGTTCTTTGGAATAGTTAGCACCCCACCCTAACAGAAAAACCAAGTACACCATAAGGCCAGTATTGGCTACATTGAGCACCGATCCAGCCAGCCGGTCTTTGTAAGCACCAAACTTCCGCACGAAGTATACCCACCTGGTAAGTGTTACCAGCAACCAAATACCACCAATAATATAAAGCACATCGCCAATACTAAATGGTACTGCGCCAAAAACAGTATGGCGCCCCGATTGGATAGACGGATAGATGTGATCGCTGTAGTATATTACGAAACCGGGAAACTGAGTCAGAAAAAAAGAAAATACCCACAATATGGCTACCAACAACAATAGCACCCACATTTTAGATTTAATGGACATAACACATCAAATATCAAATATCAAGGCAAGAATTCCAAAATCCGTTGTTGTAGCAAGAATCTGTCTATTAGAAAAACCGGCAAATTTTTGCGTTATTCGCAGGCAATTAGTCTTACAGCCTTGAACAATAAGAAAATCATCATTATCGCGGCACCCTCCGGATCGGGAAAAACTACGCTGGTAAAGCGATTGTTGGCAGCGAAAGACAACCTTGCCTTCTCTATATCTGCATGCACCCGCACACCAAGACAAGGGGAATTACATGGCAAAGACTACTACTTCTATGACAAGGATACTTTTGTACGAATGATAGAAGAGGATGCTTTTGTGGAGTGGGAAATGGTTTATGCCGGCAAGTATTATGGCACCCTTAAAGAAGAACTGGAGCGGATATGGGCTCTTGATAAATATCCATTGATAGATATTGACGTAATGGGCGCATTGAGTGTGCGCGATAAATACCGGGATATTTGTCTTACCATTTTTATTGAAGCGCCATCGATAGAGGTACTGCGGGAACGCCTGATCGCCAGGGGCACTGAAACACCGCAAACACTGGAAGAACGGATCTCGAAAGCAGTAGATGAGCTTAAAGTAGCACCGGAGTTTGATAAAATTATTATTAACGATGATCTGGAACGCGCTACTGAAGCACTGCTGCAAAATGTAGAATCGTTCCTTAATGAATAATTCCGGTTTGTTTACCCTATCTTACATGTGTTTTTAGAAACTATTTAATTTTATTTTTGGGTATCACTTCAATACAATGGCCAAAAAACAACATACACAACCCACCCCGGTAACGAAACAACCCGAAAACCCTGTTGCAGAAGCCGCCGCACCTCCGGCGCCGGTATTCAATATGGGCGATATCAGATTCTGGCTGCTCGACTTCAAAGGACAGGCAATCATAGTGGCACTGCTTGCTTTTGCATTGTACTGCAACACTTTCAAACATGAGTTTGCACATGACGATGGTATTGTGATCGTAAAAAATGAGTTTGTGCTGGAAGGATTCAGCGGTATCAATGGCATACTTACCAAGGATGCCTACCATAGTTACTACCGCCAGCTACACACCACCAATCAGCTGAAGGGTGGCCGTTATCGCCCGCTCTCCATCATTACCTTTGCAATAGAACAGCAATTTCTTGGTGCAGTAAAGGAGGAAAATGTAGATAGCGTCCTCAGCCAAACGATTTCTTATGGTGTATCAGGGCCTAACCAGTTAAAACTGATACACAACATGAACGTACGCCACGTTTTTAATGTGCTGTGGTACATGCTTTCAGTAGTTATCTTGCTCTATTTCCTAAGATTCATCATTTTCCCCAAATACCCGGGCATGGCTATGATAGCTGCTGTGCTGTTTACTGTGCATCCGGTACATACCGAAGTGGTTGCCAATGTGAAAAGCCGTGATGAGATCATGTCGCTACTCTTTATGTGCCTCACATTCATCTTCGCGGTCAAGTACGAAGACAACAAGAAAAAGCTATGGACACTTGGTGCTGCATTATTCTGCTTCTTCCTTGCATTTCTCTCCAAAGAATATGCTATAACGATGTTGGCATTGTTACCCCTTGCCTTTTACCTTTTCAGAGGCTATTCAGTGTACAAAAGCATTTACACCATTTTGCCTTATGCTGTTATCGTAACGCTATATCTGGCCGTACGCCTTAATGCCATTGCACCATCTGGCGACGAAGCTGGTAGCAGCAATGCGCTTCTGGATATGTTCCCGTTTTTGGGATTAGCGCTGGCTGGTGGCGCGCTGTATTTCTACATAAAGCCACAGAAAAGCGGCACTTCCGACTGGTCGCTGCTGGTGGGCAAATTGGTACCGTTCCTACCGTACTTTCTGCTGTCAGCTGCCTATTTGCAGCAGCGATTTGCAGCGCTGCCCGAGGTGATAGAAAGCGCAGGCAAAGAAGTGCTGAACAACCCTTATCTGTACGCAGAGGGCAATCAGAAACTCGCTACCGAGATTGGTGCAACGCTTTACTACCTGAAATTCCTGCTGTTTCCCCACCCGCTTTCAGCCGATTATTCATTCGCACAGATACCCTATATGGAGTTCACTGATCCTTTGGTATGGGCGTCGCTGCTGGTGCATGGTGCTATCTTCTGGGCGATGTTCCGTTTCTTTCCGAAACGAAAACTTGCAGAGGCCGCAACACAGGGTAGCGGCATTATTGGCGAAGGCAAAGAGATTATGTGCTTTGCCATCGCGTTCTACATGCTGCATCTGCTCATGGTTAACAATCTGGTGTTTGATATTGGCGCCACATTAGGAGAACGCCTTATTTACCATTCGTCTGTTGGATTCGTTATTGTTGTTGCGTGGCTGCTGTACAAAGGCGCAGAGCGGGTACAACCGGTTGCAACCGGGTTTAAACTAGCGGGTGGTTTTGTGGTGCTTGTCGTAGCGCTAATGAGTTTTAAGACCATAGACCGCAACCGTGCATGGAAAAACGACAGTACGCTGTTCAGCACAGACATAAAAACGGTGCCAAACAGCGTGTTGGTTAACGCTAATGTGGCAGCGTCATATATAACCCTGGCCGACTATGAGAAAACGAAAGAAGGACGCGAAAAATATTTGCGCGACGCTATCGGCATTCTGGATCATACGCTGTCTATACACCGCAAATTCGTTGCAGCATTCCTCAACCGTGGCATAGCATGGTACAAAATGGGCGATATCGAAAAGACAGCAGCCAATATCGACACAGTGCGGCAACTGTACCCCACCTACCCTACGCTGCCGGGCATGTACAAGCTGATCTGCGATCACTACCTGAAAGTGGGATGGGAAGAATACGGCAAGTTTGGTAAGTACACCGAGGCAATCGAGGTCTATAAAAAGGGATTAAAAATTGACTCTAACAATGTGGACCTGTGGTACAACATGGGTGGAGCATACTATACCAGCAATCAGCCAAATGAAGCGATATATGCTTTTCAGCGCGCACTCAAAATTCAGCCGGGTAACGCTCAGGCTCAGGCTGGCATTAACGCCTCTATTCAACTGCTGAATGGTGGTGCGGTAAATCCGCCAACTGGTCAGGTAAAAAATAAATAAAGATTGTTGCTACTCGGCTGCCCGGTTCTCCTTTTCCCGGGCAGCCGAAAGCTCGTCCAGCATCTCTGCTGTAAGCGGTTTGGGTAGGAATTTGTCTACAATCTTGTAATTTCTGGCTGTTGTAAAATCTTCATCATTCAGCGTTGACGACATGATGTAGAATACGGAACTGCGTGTGAGCTGAGACTGCAGCCTCAAATACCTATCCAGAAAATCAAAGCCGGTCATCAAAGGCATTTGTATATCCAGAAATATCAATTCCGGCAAATTTTCCGGTATTGCTGCATTCAATTCCAGATGATCGAGCGCCTCCTGACCTGAACTAAAACACAATACCTGCCTGGCAAAGGCTGCCCGCCTGATCAGCATTTCCGATATCAGCCGCTCCAACGGCGAGTCGTCAATGATGAATACCAGGTCGAACATAGTAACGATATTGTTGAATTTGGAGTTAAAAAAGTATCTAAGTTCAGGTGTTTAGTATCGAATTGACAATAGCAACTACATCAATACTTTAGGTCTGAAAAGCTGGCACGCACTCAAAAAATCCAAATAACAACCTTGTGTAGCGCTGCCGGCAAATACTGTATTAATACACTATTTCAATTAAGACTGCAAAGGTAAAACAAATAGATGGGGCTTTTCTATTCCCAATTCAACAATTTTCATGTAAATAAATATTCATACATTAACCCTTTCCTCACACTGTGCACCTACAGATTTGTTGCCTCAGAAAATGTCGACGAAGGCCGCAGAACAAGATTGTATTTTTCGCCACAACTCAACGCTGTTTTTCCACAGTGTGTGCATATCATTTCGCCGGTAGTTTTGAGTAAGGGGGTACATTTGTTTTGTTATCGGGTTCCTAAGCAGTAGTACTGTGATGAAGTAATGGGAAGCCGGTTTTTTGTCTGGCACCAGCCCCGAAGCATTGTTTCTGATGTAGTAATACATGCAAGTTTTGGAGGGTCTGCGCGCCAAAAAGATGATCAGCAACGTTAGCTGACAGCACCTAAAGACAACTGAAAACCGACTTACCAAAATACCTGCCCCGTTCACGGTAACTACCCTAGGTGGAAGAGTAATTAACATTAACTGGTTAGCTGCCCTACCGGGTATTGCTCAAGCAAGAAAATAAATAAGTGACTATGCAGGAAGAAATACTTTTAAAAGAAAATAAAGACCGCTTTGTGATTCTCCCGATCAACTACCCGAGGGTATGGGAAATGTACAAAAAACACGAAGCCAGCTTCTGGACCGCTGAGGAAATAGACCTCGGTGATGATCAGAAACACTGGGACGGTCTGAATGATGGAGAGCGTCACTTTATATCGCATGTGCTTGCATTTTTTGCAGCCAGCGATGGCATCGTTAACGAAAATCTGGCGGTGAACTTCATGAGCGAAGTCCAATTGCCAGAGGCACGCTGTTTCTATGGATTCCAGATCATGATGGAGAATATCCACTCTGAAACCTATGCCCTGCTGATAGATACTTACATCAAAGACCCCAAAGAAAAACACAGGCTGTTTCATGCCATTGATACGGTGCCAGGTGTGACCAGAAAAGCAGAATGGGCATTGCGCTGGATCAAAAATGGCTCGTTTGCAGAACGCCTGGTTGCGTTTGCAGCGGTTGAAGGCATATTTTTCAGCGGTAGCTTCTGCTCCATATTCTGGCTGAAAAAACGCGGCCTTATGCCGGGACTTACTTTCAGCAACGAACTCATAAGCCGTGATGAAGGTATGCACTGCGAGTTTGCCTGCCTGCTCTACAGCATGTTGCAAAACAAGCTTTCGCAGCAACAGGTATATGACATCATCTGCGAAGCTGTAACTATAGAGAAAGAATTTGTAACAGAAGCGATCCCGGTAGACCTGATCGGTATGAACGCCAAACTGATGCAACAATACATAGAGTTTGTGGCAGACAGGTGGATAGACGAACTGGGATACCCGAAAGTGTACAATGCCACCAACCCTTTCGACTTTATGGAAATGATTTCGCTGCAGGGAAAAACCAACTTCTTCGAGAAGCGTGTAGGAGACTACCAGAAAGCAGGCGTGATAAATGGTGCGGCATCGCAGAGCTTTTCGCTCGATGAGGATTTTTAAAAAGGCATGCCGGTTCCAACTACTATCGACTAACGACTATATACTATCGACTAAATACTAACTACTATCAACTAACTACTGATTACCAATTACCAAAATTTCAAATTCCCAACAATATGTACGTAATAAAAAGAAACGGCAAAAAGGAAAGCGTAAAGTTTGACAAAATAACCGCACGCATAGAGAAACTGTCGTACAGCCTCAACAGGGCTGTGAATGTGATAGACGTGGCCAAAAAAGTGATTGAAGGGCTGTACGATGGTGTATACACAACTGAGCTCGACAATCTGGCGGCCGAGACCGCTGCGTCGCTCACCATCAAGCACCCCGATTATGCACTGCTGGCAAGCCGCATAGCGATCAGCAACCTGCACAAAAACACAACAAAATCGTTTTCTGAAACCATGCGCCGTCTGTACAACTGTACCGATGCTACCAGCGGGCGTAAAATGCCACTGCTGGCCGACGATGTCATGGAGATCATAGAAGCAAATGCAGAACTGCTGGACAGTTCTATCATTTACGACCGCGATTTCGGTTTCGACTATTTTGGTTTCAAAACACTTGAGAAATCTTACCTGCTGCGCCTGGACGGCAAAGTAGTAGAGCGCCCACAGCATATGTTCATGCGCGTGGCTATCGGTATCCACAAGCAGGATATCACGAGCGCGCTGGAGACCTACAACCTGATGAGCGAGCGGTGGTTCACACATGCTACCCCTACCCTGTTCAATGCAGGCACTCCCAAACCACAGATGTCATCGTGCTTTCTGCTGACCATGAAAGACGATAGCATAGAAGGTATATACGATACACTGAAGCAAACAGCAAAGATATCCCAGAGTGCAGGCGGCATAGGTCTGGCTATTCATAATGTACGCGCCACCGGCAGCTATATTGGCGGCACCAATGGCACCAGCAATGGCCTCATACCCATGCTGCGCGTGTTCAACGACACTGCCCGCTACGTAGATCAGGGTGGTGGTAAGCGCAAGGGTGCATTTGCAATATACCTGGAACCATGGCATGCCGATGTATTTGAGTTCCTCGATATCCGCAAGAACCACGGCAAAGAAGAACTGCGTGCACGGGATCTGTTCAACGCCCTATGGATACCTGATCTGTTTATGAAACGTGTGGAGGAAAACACCACATGGAGTCTGTTTTGCCCCAACGAAGCACCCGGACTCTCTGATTGTCATGGTGCAGAATTTGAAAAGCTGTATACTCAATACGAGGCAGAGGGACGCGCCAGAAAAACGATCAAAGCACAGGAATTGTGGTTTGCAATATTGGAGGCACAGATCGAAACCGGCACACCGTACCTGCTGTATAAAGACGCTGCCAATGGCAAAAGCAACCAACAGAATCTGGGCACCATCAAAAGCAGCAACCTGTGCACCGAGATTATAGAGTATACAAGCCCCGATGAGGTAGCGGTGTGCAATCTTGCATCTATTGCATTGCCACGGTTTGTACAGAATGGCAATTTCAACTTCGAGAAGCTGTACGAAGTTACTTACCACATCACCAACAATCTGAACAGAATTATCGACAACAACTACTACCCTGTTGACGAAGCACGCACCTCCAACCTCCGCCACCGCCCCATAGGCCTGGGTGTGCAGGGCCTTGCAGATGCGTTCATACTTATGCGCCTGCCATTCGAAAGCGACATGGCTAAGCTGCTGAACAAAAACATTTTTGAAACTATCTATTTCGCAGCCATGACTGCGAGCAAAGACCTCGCAATAGCACAGGGTGCTTACGAAACATTCCCCGGATCACCGCTATCTAAAGGCCAGTTTCAGTTCGACCTGTGGAATGTACAGCCAAGCGACAGATACGATTGGGAGTCGCTGCGTGCAGAGGTAATGACACATGGCGTGCGCAACTCACTGCTCGTAGCACCGATGCCTACAGCGTCTACATCGCAGATACTGGGCAACAATGAGTGCTTTGAGCCATACACCTCCAATATTTACACCCGCAGGGTACTGAGCGGCGAGTTTATCATCGTAAACAAACACCTGCTGAAAGATCTGGCGGAGTTGGGCCTGTGGAACAACACCATTAAGAACAGCATTATCAAAGCCAATGGCTCTATACAGCACATCAGCGAGATACCGGCAAACATCAAGGAGCTTTACAAAACGGTGTGGGAAATAAAACAACGCAATCTGATAGATATGGCCGCAGACAGGGGTGCATATATCTGCCAGTCGCAGTCGCTCAATCTGTTTGTAGACAGCCCTACCATGTCCAAGCTAACTTCTATGCACTTCTACGCATGGAAGAAGGGCCTGAAGACCGGCATGTACTATCTGCGCTCGCAGGCAGCATCGCAGGCCGTACAATTTACAGTAGAGAAACAAGGCAGCCAGGAAATCGAGCCGGTATTGCCATCAAGCGAGCCCAAAGCAGTCGCCGATGAAACCGACGATATCACCACCGAATATGCAGGTCCCACCTGTACTATGGAGGAGGGTTGTGTGACTTGCAGCTCGTAGAGTTGCTCACAAGTATTTTAATCTTATGCCACGCCTTCAAAAGCGTGGCATTTTTTTTGAATGATCCTATTCACCACTCCCGGAATAGCATCCAGCACCAAAAATCAAGAAGTCAACTGCTTCAAATTATCCGTTTCATTACGGGACAACAACGCATTTTTGAGCTAGCCGCAAATAAGTATGAGCAGCAACAGGACGGAAACCCAGGCTAAACAGGGTCTCTAGCTTTACCAGGCAATAAAGCATTTGATTTTTAGTCCCCTATCCTGCCAGCAACACATATGTCCGCAACTGCTTACATTTGTAGCAGGTCATCAAAAAAACCAACTTAAGTTGAATATCAGGACATTGTTACTGGTGGGAATAGGAGGTGCTGCCGGCAGCATGGTTCGTTTCATGATATCAGGCATTGTGGCCAGAGCCGGGAACATGCAACTACCGGTAGCCACTTTTGGTATCAATATTGCAGGGTCTTTCCTTATCGGGCTACTGTTTGGTCTTTCCATTCGCGAAAACTCCGCATTGTCTCAGCCAATGATGCTGTTGCTGGCCACTGGTTTCTGTGGAGGATTCACCACTTTTTCTGCATTCGCCCTCGAAAACATCAACCTGCTTCAGAAGGGCGCACCGCTTACAGCCATGGGATATTCGATAGCCAGCGTGGTATGCGGGCTCCTTTTTTGCCGTCTGGGTTTGTGGCTGGCAGCATAGCAACCACACATCTTCTTTGCTATAGCGAATAGTAAATAAATCTTATCGGCAAATAGGTGCAAACTACCGGATAGTACGTAAATTAGTATTGAACAATAAATTCGCTGTACCAGACCCGTACCACCGGATTTTTACCGGATTCTGGTAATTGACTGATAAATCTGACCTTTGCTATAGATATGGACCATAAAGAAACTGATCACTTAGAGGTATACAACAAAACTGAGGAAGAGGAAAAGAAACTCATTTTAAGGGAATACAGAGCGTTGCTGCGTGCACTGAAACTGAACCTGAAAAAGGGCGATAAGACACTGTTGCGCCACGCCTTTGAAATGGCAGTGGAAGCACACAAAACCACCCGGCGCAAATCGGGAGAGCCCTACATACTGCATCCACTGGCGGTGGCCCGCATAGCTGTAGAGGAGATTGGTCTGGGCGTAACCTCTGCCATATGCGCACTGCTTCATGATACCGTTGAAGACACAGAGATAACCCTGGAAGACCTTAAGCGCGAATTCAATGTGAATGTGGCGCGCATCATAGATGGCCTCACCAAAATATCGAATGTGGTAGACCTGAAAGGCGACACCACAATACAAGCAGAGAACTTCAGGAAAATACTGCTGACACTGGCCGAAGACCCACGTGTGATACTGATAAAACTGGCCGACCGTCTGCATAATATGCGCACACTGGACAGCATGAGTCGCGAGAAGCAGCTAAAAATAGCCTCTGAGACCACCTACATCTACTCTCCCCTCGCCCACCGCCTGGGCCTATACGAGATCAAGTCTGAGATGGAAGATCTGGCGCTGAAATTCACTCAGCCCGAGATCTACATGGACATCACACGCGGGCTGAAAGAGACCCGCAGAGAACGTTCGCGCTACATCAATGAGTTTATAAAACCTATTAAAGAAGAACTCGCCAGTCATGGATTTGATTTCGAAATCTATGGCCGCCCTAAAGCAGTACACTCTATCCTTAATAAGATGCGCAACAAGCATGTGACCTTTGAGGAAGTGTACGACATCTTTGCGATCAGGATCATTATTCAGTCGCCGCCAGAGCGCGAGAAAGAAGACTGCTGGAAAGTGTACTCTATCATTACCAACTTCTACCACCCCAACCCCGAGCGCCTGCGCGACTGGATAAGCGTGCCCAAGGGCAACGGCTACGAGGCGCTGCACACCACTGTAATGGGCCAGGGAGGACGCTGGGTAGAGGTGCAGATACGGTCGGCAAGAATGAATGAAATTGCCGAGAAAGGACTGGCCGCCCACTGGAAGTATAAGGAAGGTGCACCGTCGACCCAGGAAAGCAAGCTCGACAGCTTCCTGGAACACCTGCGTGAGGTGCTTGCCAACCCCAACACAGATACTATCGACTTTATTCAGGACTTTAAACTCGACCTGTTTACTGAAGAGATCTATGTATACACTCCCAAGGGCGATATGCGTGTATTGCCCAAAGGTGCAACTGCACTCGACTTTGCCTTTGATATACACACACAACTGGGTGCACGCTGTATAGGCGCCAAAGTGAACCACCGGCTGGTGCCACTTAGCCACAAAATAGACAGTGGCGATCAGGTAGAGGTCATCACTTCATCCAAGCAGCATCCTTCTGAAGACTGGCTGCAGTTTCTTGTAACAGCAAAGGCAAAATCGAGCGTAAAAAACTACCTTAAAGAGGACAAACGTAAGACCGCTGAAGACGGCAAGGACATGCTGAAACGCAAGCTGGAGCAGATGAATACAACGCTCTCTCAGCACAATGTGACGGAGTTGCAGCAATACTACAAAAAGCCTTCGCCACTGGATCTCTATTATGCTATAGCAGTGGGCAGTATCGACCTGAGCGATCTGAAAACATTTACAATATACGGCGACAAGCTGCAGCACCCCTCGCGTGAAATAAAGAATGACACCAAACAACTTGCAGATGAAGAGATACTGAAGCAGAAACATGGCAAAGGGGCAGAACTAATCATTTTCGGAGAGCGCTCTGATAAAATATTGTACAAGCTTGCACAATGCTGCCAGCCTATACCCGGCGATGATGTATTCGGGTTTGTCACCTCTGGCGAAGGCCTTAAAGTGCATCGGGCAGATTGTCCCAACGCCGCCAAACTGCTCGCCAACTACGGCCACCGAATAGTGAAAACAAAGTGGGCCAAAAACAAAGAGATATCCTTCCTCACCGGCGTACGTATAACTGGGCTCGATGACGTAGGCGTGATACAGAAGATAACCAACATCATATCGGGCGAGCTGAAACTGAACATGCGCTCGCTGAGCATAGATTCTAAAGACGGCATGTTTGAGGGTACGATAATGGTATATGTGCACGACCGCGAAGAGCTGAACGTGTTCTGCAACAGGCTTGGCGCACTGGAGGGAGTTATTAAGATCGAACGGGTAGATAGCCCCGACGGATCGTAGCAGATCAAGCGTTTAGTTTTTGGGCGCACCGATTACATGAAGCAACGGATCCGGGCTCACTGCCGATGAACCGCACAGTGGATGGTCGAGCATGAACAAGAGAAACATGCACATAGCCAGCATACCAGTAAGCATACCTGGCAACAATCTGTTGGCCCAGGCTGGCTCAACTGTAAAGAACCAGGAAAAGCAAATAACAATGATACTACCTGCCACCAACACTACCCAAATGAGCAATGGTATATGCGACCGCAAATAACCGGCACGTGTATACCTTAGCTCCTGTACATCAGCAATATTGTCCTGTACTGCATCCACTACCCTTTTATCAGCTGCCGGGAGGGTATCAAGGAGCAGTAGCTGCGCCCTGATTTGCCGCAACGCAGGATTGGAAACATGGTGGTGCTGGTATTGATACCATTCGTTGGCGATCTCAGTTTTTACATAGTTCGCCACCCCGGAGTCGATAATGATTCGCAATGATAACGGCAGGTCTGCCGCCTGCTCACGCACCTCTTCCAGCTTTGCAGCTTCCTCGATCACACTTTTGTTGATCTCCTCATAGTCTTCCCAGACTGCAACAATCACAAATGCGAGTATCAGCGAGTAGATAAGGCTTATCGCACCAAACATAATACCACCACTTTCATTGAAAGACGAAAAGCGGACACGCTGCAGTCTGCGGCTGAAGAAATGATGAAGTACTAATGAAAGCAGCACACACAATGCCGAAAAACAAAAGCAAAGCACCCAGGCCGGTAAAGAGTTGAGCATGTAATTCATTAATACTTGTTTAATGGATCCACAAAACGTTTCAGGGTTTAGACGAGCTTGTCTATGGATGTGGCCAACTTGTAATCACGGTCCGTGATGGTGTTACCGGCATCGTGCGACGTAAGCCATATCTCCACACTGTTCCAGGTGTTGGTCCAGGTGGGGTGATGGTTTTGCTTTTCTGCTATAATAGCTACCTGCGCCATAAAGCCAAAAGCATGTACAAAATCTGTAAACTCGAACTTCCTGTAAAGCTCATTATCAATTTCCTGCCACATTATATACCCATGCAGGATTTCAGTACTGCATCCGGCTTAAAGTTAGGTCAAACCTGACGAAAATCACAATGTATTTTATACTATCAAACCGTGCATGTCGGGTGGAACCTGCATATCAAAGCATTTTTTTACAATTTCTACATGTACCTTTGCATCCCGAAATCAAACCACAAAAACACATACCAGATCATGGATATCAGGATTGAAAAAGACACTATGGGCGAAGTAAAGGTGCCTGCTCATGCCTACTATGGCGCACAGACACAACGCTCTATCGAGAACTTCAAAATTGCGCAGGACATCAACAGGATGCCCAAAGAAATCATCAAGGCTTTTGCATTTCTGAAAAAGGCCGCAGCCATCACCAACTGTCAGCTGGGCGTATTGCCACAGGAAAAATCAGACCTAATAGGCAAGGTATGTGATGAAATACTGACAGGTAAGCTGGACGAAGAATTTCCGCTTGTAGTTTGGCAAACAGGCTCCGGTACCCAAAGCAATATGAACGTGAACGAGGTGGTAGCCTACCGCGCACACGTAATGAATGGTGGCTCGCTGTTGGATAAAGACAAGATCATTCACCCAAATGACGATGTAAACAAGTCACAGTCTTCTAACGATACCTTCCCAACGGCAATGCACATAGCAGCCTACAAAATGCTGGTGGATGTGACTATACCTGGTATATCTAAGCTGCGCGATACGCTGGATCGTAAGTCGAAGGAGTTTATGCATGTGGTGAAGATAGGCCGTACCCACTTTATGGATGCCACCCCACTTACACTGGGTCAGGAACTGAGTGGATATGTGTCGCAGCTCAATCATGGCCTGCGTGCCATTTACAACAGTCAGGCGCACCTCAGCGAACTGGCACTGGGCGGCACAGCCGTCGGTACCGGCATCAACACCCCAGCAGGTTATGCGGTAAAAGTAGCCGAAAACATCGCGGCGCTAACCGGCCTGCCATTCGTAACTGCAGAAAATAAGTTTGAAAGTCTGGCCGCGCACGATGCTATAGTAGAAGCACATGGCGCGCTGAAAACAGTGGCGGTGAGCCTGATGAAAATAGCCAACGATATCCGTATGCTCAGCTCCGGCCCACGCTCCGGCATAGGCGAATTGTATATACCCGACAATGAGCCCGGATCATCTATAATGCCCGGCAAGGTGAACCCAACACAATGCGAAGCACTGACCATGATAGCAGCTCAGGTTATGGGCAACGACGTGGCAATCAGCATTGGTGGGTCTAACGGCCACTTTGAGCTCAATGTGTTCAAACCAATGATGATCTACAACTTCCTGCACAGCGCACGCCTCATAGGCGAAGGATGTGTATCTTTCAACGACAGGTGTGCCGAAGGTCTGGCGCCCCTCGAAGACAACATACGCAAACATGTAAACAATTCGCTGATGCTGGTCACAGCGCTCAATACCAAAATAGGCTACTACAAGGCTGCTGAGATAGCACAGACAGCACACAAGCAGGGTAAAACCCTGAAACAAACAGCGATAGATCTGGGATATGTCACTGCCGAAGAATTTGATCAGTGGGTAGACCCAAGGGATATGGTAGGTGAGATAAATTAAATAAACGTTGAACTGATTCATAGAAAAAGGCGGGCAAAAAACCCGCCTTTTTCTATGAACAATAATTATGAGGTCAAACGGCACCACCCGTCTTACTGCTATTGATCATGTTCTCTTTGATGATCATGTCTTTTACAATCACATCCAGCTTTACTGCAGTCTCAGCTATGCCGTCTATCACTACTTTATTGTCCGGATCAGTATAATCTCCGAGGTTGAAGACATCCACAAGACCAAGAATAGTGGCTACCTGTCCACTCACCTCGTGCGAATGGGTATAAGCGATGTCGCCCATCACATTCTTCTGCTTTTCTATCCGCTCCAGATGGCGCTTCTTTTCCTTAGATAACAACAGGTTGCGCCGCTTCTGCACCATAAACTGTCGTATGAAAAAACCTGCGACGATAAGCACAAGTACCAGTGAGATGATCAGTATGATCCGCTCGTTGCGTTTTTGAACCAACTCGAGCTTTTTGATCTGAATCAGTTTATCTTTTACAGCCAGTTCACGCTCTGTTTCCAGGTCTGCGATCTTCAGTTTGTTTTCGGCAGAGTATACAGAGTCTTTGTAAGTAGTGTATTGCAGATAGCTGGCAAATGCCGAATCCAGATTGCCAGACATCATATAGGCCTCATACTGGTTTTTGCTGAACTCTATGATGTTATCGAGCTGACCAATCTTCTTACTCAGACTAATACTCTCTGACAAATACCGGATAGCATTTTCCAGAAAAACCTTTTTAGAACCCTGTGGCACAATACGGTCTTGCTTGCCGGGCGAATCCAGGTCCCTTGCTAGTTCGGCATATATGGAACCGATATTGCCAAGATTTATCGCAATGCCATTGTTGTCACCCAGCTCCCTGAAAAGATCCAGCGCTTTAGCGTCATACTCCAGCGCCTTTATGTAGTTCTTTTGCTCTTTATATACATTTCCGATGTTGCCGAAATTATGAGCAAGACCATCCTTGTCATTTAATTGCTGAAAAATGGCCAACGACTTAAAATCATACTCCAACGCTTTGTTGTAGTCCTTCTTGAGCAAGTAAATAATTCCTATGTTGCCGTAATCGCCACCAATGTTTATACTGTCGCCGATTTGCAGATCAAGTTCCAATGACTTAAGGTTATATTCCAGCGCTTTCTGATAGTTGCCTATTTCCTGATAAATAACCGCAATATGGCTGATAATACTGCCGTATGTACCTGCTCCGGATTCTTCTGTGAATAAAACAAGTGCCTTGTTGAAATACTCCAACGCTTTTGTGTAGTTGGACTTGTGGTAGTAGTTGACCCCGAGGGCATTGTATGCCTGGCCAACACCTTTATTTTTGCCCAGTGCAATAGCCAGTTCCAGCTGTTCGTTGGCCAACCTGATCCCTTCATTCGGATCTATGGTTTTATAGGTGATAGACAGTAGATTGAGCAGCTTAATTTTATCAGTATCTGCTTTCGCTTCAGGCAACTTTCTGAGCAGTGAGTCAATAAGCTGCTGTCCCTGCACTTGCGCTTTGCAAAATACAGGCAATAACAGAAGACAAAAAAGCAGGCGAAAACTCATCAATAATAAATATTCTTTGCGATGGCCACTAATTTTGCAAAGGTACGTTTACTATCTATGACAAAATTAATCAATAGCAGCATTGACTCCGTTATATGCACGCAATTTGGTTAAACAGAGGTTAAAGGCGCATGGATAGCATTTATATCATTAATGATGGTTTTGATGAAGTAACAGTATATTTGACTCCGGAGATGTCAGTGAGCACAACAGATACTAAAGTTATTGTTATTGGAGCCGGCCCGGCGGGTGCAGGCATTTCATTTTTCCTTACCAAATTCGAAATACCACATGTCGTAGTAGACAAGGAGACTTTCCCCCGCGACAAGGTGTGTGGCGATGCCTGCAGCGGCAAAACAGCCTTAGTAATAAACCGTGCAAATCCTGAATGGCTCAATGAAATACTGGCCGACGGAGCACAATTCCTCCCTTCCTGGGGAATAAAGTTCGTAGCTCCAAATGGAAAGCATCTGGACATTCCTTTTTCTCCTCATCGTACAAAAGAAACAAAGGCACCGGGCTTCACCGTTCCACGTTTGAATCTCGATAATTTCCTGTTCAGCAAAATGCCGTCGCCCTATGCAACAATATACCAGGGCGCCACAGTAACCGGCATACTCCACACTGGTAACGGCGCAAAAGTGGAGCTGACACATGAAGGTGCAAAACATGAGATCTCTGCTCCGGTTATCGTCGGTGCCGATGGGGATAAGAGTATTGTCCGCAAACAATTCCTAAGTGAAAACACATCTCCCAAAACCTATGCTGTGGGCCTGCGTGCCTATTACGAAGGCGTTGCAGGCATGCATGATGAACACTTTATTGAACTGCACTTTCTGCCGGAAATGCTACCCGGCTACCTTTGGATATTCCCGCTTCCCGGCGGCAGAGCCAATGTGGGTGTAGGAATATTGTCAGAAACTATTAGAGAAAAGAAGATCAATCTGCGTGAACAGATGCTGGCCGCTATCAGAAACAACCCGCAAATAGCACCCAGATTTGCAAATGCAAGACTGATTGACAAAATTCAGGGCTGGGGACTGCCCCTGGCCATGGAGCGGCAACCGCTTTCCGGCAACAATTTCATATTGTGTGGCGATGCAGCGTGCCTCATAGACCCATTCAGCGGCGAGGGCATCGGCAATGCACTGTATAGTGGTATGCTGGCAGCTATGGCCATAAAAGAAGCAGTACAGGCCAACGATTTTTCAGGCTCGTTCCTGAAGACCGCCTATGACGATATACTCTACAAACGTCTGGGAGACGAACTGAAAATCAGTGCTACGCTGCAACGCCTTTGCAAGTATCCATGGTTGTTCAACTTTGTCGTTAACAAGGCAAGCAAAAGCGCATCGCTGCGCAATACCATCAGTTGTATGTTCTCAGATCTTGATGTACGCGAGCAGCTGAGTAAGCCTTCATTCTACCTTAAAATCCTTTTCAACCGATAGGCATACCAATTATTCGTAACTGCACTGGCCAAGACTAGTCGCCCAGCTCTATCGCAGCCTCGTGCCAAGGAAAAGACTCTGCATTCCGGCTGTATTCCCAATAGAATTTTCCACGTTTACGATCATAGTTCCCTATTTCGTTCATTGTTTCGGCATCATACAGGCGACCATTTACCATTGTATACCTGATGGTCTCTGTGTTTTTTATGTCATCAAGCGGATTCCTGTCCATCACAAGCAGATCAGCAAGTTTGCCCTGCTGCAGCGAACCGATCCAATCATCGAACCCAAGGCTTCGTGCAGGATTTATGGTGGCAGTTTTCAAAGCCTCCATCGGGCTCATACCCCCCTGTGCCATCATCCATATTTCCCAATGTGCACCTATACCCTGTATCTGGCCATGAGCGCCCATATTGATGGTAACACCTGCATCACTCAATTTTTTAAGGCTGCGCGATACGAGCATATGGCCATTCTCATATTCTTCTTCAGGAGCCATCACCCTGTGACGGCTACGCGTATCTATCACGGCACGTGGGGTAAACCGCAGCAGCCTTTCCTTCTCCCAAACATTGGTATGTTGATACCAGTAATATTCCCCGCTCAGCGCACCATAGCTAACGATCAGTGTCGGAGTATTGGCCGTACCTGACCTTTTCCAAAACTCTATAACATCATTGTATAGAGGTGCAACCGGTATGTTGTGTTCTATTGTGGTGTGGCCATCCATGATCATGCTCATGTTGTGATAAAAGAACGAACCACCCTCTGGTACTACTTCCACTTTCAACTCCCGGGCAGCTTCAATCACCATCTGGCGTTGCTCGCGGCGCGGCTGATTGTAACTTTTCACACTAAATGCGCCAAAAGCCTGCGTGCGCCGCAGCGCGCTCTTCGCATCCTCGAGGGAATTGATCACTGCTTTAAAATCGCCATCAGCTCCATACAGGATCATACCGGTTGAAAAAACCCTGGGCCCGGTCATGATGCCGGCCTTCACTAGCTCGCTCTGTGCAAATACCATTTCACTGTTTGCCGACGGATCGTGCATAGTAGTTACACCATATGCGAGATTGGCAAAATAGGCCCAATGCTTGTCCGGTGTAAGACCGTACCTGAAGTGATTGCCATGTGCGTGCGCGTCTATAAACCCGGGCATGATCGTTTTGCCACTGCAGTTGATCTCTTTCGCACCTGCCGGAACTTTCACATCCCTTCCTATCGCTTTTATGACATTACCCTCCACTACTATTGTCCCGTTCTCTATTACTTCATTCCCGTTCATTGTTATGATCCTGGCATTAGTCAGGGCTATCGTTCCGTCAGGTTTGTCTGTTTTCGCAGTTAGTCCCACAGATATGCCGGCCTCGGGTGCTTTAAACAGTGAATCAGCCTTACCGGATACAAACTCAAAGCGGTCTTCAAGATTGATTGTGTAATACTGATCACCAAGCGTGTAATGCAATTTTTTGTTGTCGCCACTCCAGTGCAGGTTTATCCCTGCATCTCTCGACACCTTCTTTACAGGTATATCGGTAACGTCATCGCCCAATGTGATGGTTTTTCCGGTATGAGGAAACAGCGCGATATAAACGGCATGAAGGTGCACAAAAGCCACCCAGTTACCATCGGGCGAAACCGTGAACTGGCTGCCATATTTACATTTAATAAGCGCCTTTTCATCACTTCCATCCAGCTTACAACTGCTGAACGCTCGCTCATACGGTGCAAGCTGGCTGCCACCTCCTTGAAAATAAATCCTGTTGCCATCGGCACTGAACTCAGGATTATCGCCCTTATCTGTTACAAACACTTCTTTACCTCCATTTGCAGGCAGGTAGTAAATCCCTGGCTTCACCGTGTAGCTGTTACCCATATCGCCATTGCTGGCTTCCCGCCCATATACAAGCCATTTGCCATCGGGCGAAAATGAAGGCGTACGGAACATACCCTTTGTTGTCGTGATCACCTGGGGCTTTGCCTTGGCGTCCATAGCCACTTTGCAGATATTGCCGGCGAGTGTATCATTCCAGGAAACGTATACCAGCCATTTACCATCGGCGGAAAACGCCGGCTCTGATTCCTGCACACTGCTATTGGTGATCCGCTCGGGCTTACCGTCTGGCAACGCCTTACGGTAAATATGTCCGAGAGCATTAAAAACCATCCACTTACCATCAGGCGATGTTGTAGCATGACGTATCACCTTCGCTGTGAACTCAGAGGGGTTCAGATCCTGCTTGTACCGCACCGCATCAGTGATGTGTTGTTTTACATTGCAGGTAAACGGGATTTCAGAAGCTGTATTGACACTGCCAGCTTCAATTTTCATGATTTTACCACCACTCCAGATCACAATATTCTTATCGTCTGGTGTCCATGCAAAACCGGTATAAATGCCGAATACCGTCCAGGCTTCCTGCTGATCTTTCGACAACTTGTCATAAACTGGCCATTCCTCTCCGTTTTCCAGATTGCGCAGGTACAGTACTGTTTTTGTCCTTACCCTTTTCACAAAAGCAAGCAGCTTACCATTGTGCGATACCTGTGGCCTTACCGCACCGCCAGGCCCACCTGTTACCGTCTCTATCTCGCCCTTCTCCCGATCATACCTTTTGATTACAAATATCTGATTGTTGGGATCCTTATTGTATTGAAAAAAACCGCCCGGGTACATATCCTCACTATAATACACATAACGCCCGTCTGGTGAAGCACAGGGTTCATTAAGGTCCTGCTGATCGTTCTTACGTGCGGTCAGCTGCAAACCTCCCCCACCCGATATATGGTACATCCACAACTCACCTGCTCCCAGCGACCTTCCGGAAGTGAAGTGTTTACGTGCAACAATGTAATTATTGTCTACCCAAACACCGTTGTTGAGCAGCCTGAAGCTTTCTTTGGTTATCTGCACGGCACTGCTGCCATCTTTGTTCATCATCCATACATTATCGCCACCACCCGCATCTGATGTAAAGAGGATCTTCTTGCCGTCAGGGCAGAACCTCGGCTGCACTTCCATAGCCATACCTGCACGCAGCACTTGTGCATTTCCACCTCCGACGGGCATGATGTATATATCTCCCAGCAAGTCGAATACGATGTCTTTGCCATCGGGCGACACATCGAGGTTCATCCACGTTCCTTCATTCACTGCAAAAGAAACATCTTTACCGGGGCCGCCGGGCTTATTTACATCCCACTTCTTTTTGGCGTCCTTTGTATCCTGTGCAATCGTCGCTACCGACATGCCCGAAAGCAACACAAGAGCGAATAATCGTTTAATGGTCATTTTTTGCATTATTGTAAATTGGCTTTAAAGATAATTCTGCAGTCCTGAATTACGGTAACAACTTTGGGGGAACTTTCGGGTGATGAAATAATTATGGAGCAGCAAACTGCCCAGACAGTCCGCCCGGTTCATTTTTGGCAAAATCTATTTCACGGAAACCACGCCCGCTTTTATAGCATACATGGCAAGACCGGTACGTGTAGTGATATTCAGCTTTTTGAACAGCGCCTCTCTGTAGCCATCTATT
Organism: uncultured Bacteroidota bacterium; assembly: GCA_903824665.1. GTDB lineage: Bacteria > Bacteroidota > Bacteroidia > Chitinophagales > Chitinophagaceae > Nemorincola. The sequence goes on from CAIJXT010000026.1 coordinate 47,335, forward strand.
GTCCGTGGGCTCAGGCACATTTCATCCGCTATCTCTTTATAAGTCATTTCGGTAGAGCAATATTTGAGGAACTGCAGCTCACGGTCATTCAGTTCTATATTCATGCGCCCCTCAGGATCATGAAGAATGTGCAACATTCGCCCTGTTACGATATCAGAATGGTAAAAGCCATTTTTGTAAACAGCATTGATTGCCTGACGCAACTCTTCCGGATCTGAGTCTTTAAGCACATAGCCATTTGCACCGTTCCGCAGCATTTTGATCACATTCAACTCTGTATCATACATCGAAAGCGCCAGGATCTTTATATCGGGCCAGCGCTTTCTGACCTCTGATGCAGTTTCGTAGCCATTCATCACCGGCATATTGATATCAAGTATACACACATCCGGCAAGGGAGATGTTGCGGCCATCTTGTCCAGCAGATCTCTACCATTCCCTGCCTCCAGTACTACTGCTATATTCTCAAATTGCGAAAGCACCCCCGCCACACCTTTGCGGAGCATCGCGTGATCGTCAGCTAAAGCTACTTTTATCATTTTTCGGAAAATGGGAAATCTTCAGCGAGTGATATAAAAGCTTAAAGCTATAAAAAAGTGTGAATTATTTAAATAGTTGATTCAAAGAATTTTATCTGTTGATCTCTAACCTTATTCTGGTCCCTACATTTTTTTCAGATACAACCTCCAGTTTACTCTTCAGCAGGTCGGTACGTACATACATATTGCTGAGCCCTATCCCGCTGCTGGCAACATTGTCTGTCTCAAAACCCGAACCATTGTCGGCAACTGTCACGCACAAAGCTAGTGGCGTATAGTCCAGGTAAACATCTATTGCTGCCGGCGCAGCATGCTTTATGGCATTGGTGATTGCCTCCTGTATTATTCTGAATATCAGCAATTCCCGTTCGTTTCCCATGCTGTATTCATCGCCGCTGCGGTGTAGCGTACATTGCATATCTCTCGCCGATCGCACATATTCCAGATCCTTATTTACAGCATCCACCAGACCAGCCGTATTTACAAATGTACTGTTCAGCGTGTGGCTGATGTTGCGCAGATCCGATATTGCCTTACTCAACAAGTCCGTACACTCTCCTGCCTTTGAGATGATCTGCTGCTCCTTACTGTTGTTGCGGATATTGTACAACTGCATTTTTACTATGCTGAGCAATTGGCCTATGTTGTCATGTATCTCTTCAGAAAAATACTTGAAAGACTGCTCCTGCACTTCCATCCGGGATAGTAACAACTGACTGTGATAGTTGTTTTCAAGCGCCTGCTTTTCCAGCAAGTGTTCATACCGCTTCTTTTTGTGCACTATGAGAAAGATAACCAGTGTAAATGCAAAAAGCATGAGGGTAAGCGTACCTCCCAAAAAAGTGATCAGATCATTGTCTAGCGTCATTATTTATCATTTTGGGATAATAAAGGAATACAAATCCAAAAGCACCGTAGGAGATAATGTTGATTACCAATTGTATGACCCTTGCCAGCTCGTGGTGATTGTTGGCAGCATATAGTGCATGAATATAAGACCAGAAAAAATAGGTAAAGCAATAAATGAAAACGAGCAGCATGGTTATCCAGAAATGCGGATGCCGCTTTACACTGACTATATTGTCACTGATAAACATTTTATAAAAATAACTCAGACACATCACCGCAACAACTAAACCCCGAAAACGCAAAGTGTTTGTGGGTAAAGTCGTGACTGGCTGAAAATAGATCAGGTTGACCAGTCCGGTAAGAACAAAAAGCAGCGTGCTTAGCTGCATCAACAAACGTTTGTGACGAAACGCTGCCAGATCGATATAGTATGCTGTAACCAATGTAAGACTTATTACAGCTGTGACATGGTACACGGGATTCTTCATCTGAAACCAGTAATAACTCAACCTAGCACTTACTTCACCGGTTATCGCAAAAATCAGCAGCAACAGCACGATGCGTGTGCTTCTGTCAATTTTTCGATATTGCAATGACCCGCAGATGATACTGAATAGCATGGCCGCGAGCAAAACATAAAATAATATCAGGATCATTGTCTGGTAACCATTTTCCTGCGGTTTCGCTACTTCTTTACTTTCTTATCTTTTTTGCGATCCATGGCGGTTCCGTCCTGATGGTGGTAATCCATGCTGGCATCAAACTGCACCAGGCAGGTCGGGCAGGGGTCGCTTTCGTCAAACATGGTCTGGTTGTCATTTACATCCCTGCCCCAGATATGCCTGCCCATGTTGTCGGTTCCGATGAGCATAGCCGTAAAATTGTCGTACCGCTCCTGGTATTTATAGCCCATATAAATTTGCAGATACTCAATTCCCCTGTTGTACTGCAGATAATTTTTAATCTCGTTGGCCGACATGATAAATGACTCCGTAACAAATACTTTAGGCCAATATACCTCATTGTCGTTTCCGCGCTGAAAATTTTTAATGTATTCTTTCGCCATTGCCGTGTCAATTATGCCCACCGTGCAATTCGCTATATCACAGTTGTCTGCACCGCCATCCATGTAATCAATATCTTCGTCAAACGGCACACAACAGTTAGGTTCGGATACAGGTGTAGCCCAGATTTTACTGCGGCTGTCATGAACAATGCGTGTACCGCCCTGTCCATCCGATTCCTGAACAGCGCCAGTGATAACCATCATCTTTTCTTTCTTTTCGCCGCCCTGTCCATCAGGTGTGATTTTCGTTCCGAAATACAAATGCAGATAGGTCTTTTGATTATCCGAAGCACCCAGCAGATAATCCCCAATTCCCTCGCCTTTGGAAAGCGATTTGATCAAAAAAGAGCTGGGGTGCAGCCTGTAAGACTGAAATCTTTTTACATGCCGCTTACCTACGCTGGTTTTAATAATAGAACCCGACTGTGCGTACGAATGAACATCAATTCCAAAGAAAAAAAGAATAAATACAACAATTGCTTTTTTCATAAATCTCAAATATTTTCAGACTTAAAAATAGAAAAATTTCGCTGTTTATACATTATTTGTTTGTTGGTATTGGTATAAACGGTAGCGATCAATGCCACCTCATCGCATGCGTTGTTTTTTAAATACAACAAGTAGTAATACAACAAAAACATTAACTACTATTATCACGCACCCTACAAAAAAAATCGGCAAAATTATTTCAGTCACTGTCGATAACATTTTTTTTAAGGAGTATTGGCAAAACTCCAAGTATTAAATAAGTGAAACAGTTTACAATACAATATACCGGATATACTATTTGAAAAAAAAGGACACTATTATTCCGATATATAATATCATAGACGCCATTATACAAATATGTAATGGACCAAAAGAAAAGAAATATCGTTACAATCAGAAAATCAAGATTTCGAAACAAACGCAGCTTTGAGTCATCTGAAAAAAACCTGTAATAGGCTACCAGCGATACAAGAATAATATAAAACCCTTCAAAAATAAAAAAATAGGTATATAGCCCCTTTACCCTCTTTATATTATCATTTTTTATAAGTGTAAAATATTTCCCAATGGGAAAATAAGTATCCATCAAAACGACAAAAAGAAAGCACAAAACAAGTCCAATAAAAATGTTTAGAATCGGCCGTTTGTGCTTTCTAAAAAAATAATAGAGAATCAACGCAAACTGAACAGGACAGAGCATCAAGTATACAAACAGATTGTATCTGTACATTACCAGACAAATAACACCAATCACTTCTGTTACGAATACTGTTGCCAGGTACACAAATATTATCTTCAACGCAGCAGGTAAAATCTTGAAGTTAATGGCATATACAGCACAAGCTGCAAATACTATTGAAATATACAGGTATATAAAGTACATTATTTTCCTCTGATTATCTGAGTATGTCCTGGTGGCCTCGAATAAGTTGCCGAAACTGTCCCGGTAAACACATTGTCAAATGCAGCCTGTCCAACTTCAGGACAAGCAGATGGGCAACCAGCAATTTGATTATAGACTTCACTTCCAATAGTAATGTAATTGCCTGTTGCATCATATGGAACAACAACTAAACTCATTACAGGCACTTCTCTCGTATTGTCATTACATAAAATGAGTTTAAAGTACTTTATCTTATTTCCAGTAGGAATTGTTATCGGCGCATCCGGATCATGGCTAAAATAATCATAAAACACATGGGCATCGACAAAAAACGACCTCAATTGCGTTTTCTCATCTCCTGCCGCAATTGTTGTCAGGTAATTTTCGACTTTCGCATCTGCTGCAGAAAGGGAAATCAATTGTCCCATTTTTAGCATTGCCCTAGGAATTGGCGCAAATAATGGAGGCGTAAAAGCATTCAACATAGTAGTTGAGGAATCAAAATGACCAATGTTTTTTGTCGAATACCCCATTTTCTCAAAATAGGCTCTTATTACCGCCTGCGTATCACACCGTACTGCTGACGATTTGCTTGTGTCAGGGATTCCACTTTCAGTACCTTTTTCTCCGCATCCAATGGAAAGAATAAAAGAAAACAGCATCGAAATCCAAAAAAATGTTTTTTTCATAAAATTGGTTGTTTTTAGAGGTAAAAAAATAAAGACAATTATATATTAGTAACCGCACAAAAGTAACCCTACCTAAAAAAATTAGATACCGTATTTTTCCCGTATTTTCTGTTAATACCTATTTTCACAGGCATGCGAAACCATAAAGACTAATAACAGCCCTCGTCGATGTATAAAATGAGGAATTGCAAACTTTGAACTACACCGAACTACAAAACCCGATTTGCATCATTGAGATTGCAGATCATCCGTTTGTGTTGTTTGATCAAAAATGCCAAAAAAAGTGGCTTGATGAAAAATGGTCCGTTAAAAATTACTTGCTCAGTCAATTCAGTAGTACCGTTGTTGTCGGTAAAGTCGAAAACCAGCTTCAGTGTTACACCCTTCACGATCTCAGCAAACATCACCACCTGGCTATGGGGTGTTACCTTTTGCAGCAGTACTTTGTACGAAAATGAAATTCCCAGGCCGGCAAGCACCATACGTTCATGCAGTTTGTAAGACGACTCGCCCAGCAGTTCACACTTATATATGACCGGATGTATAGCTACGAACTTGTGTAAATCTGCAAAATGGGTGTAAGCTTCACTAATCGGGCGATTGATCTGATGCACCAATACTCTGTCGGCCATAGCTGAATAGGATTGAAACGAAATTAACGGATATTCGGATACCGATCTGAAAAACCTGCTGTGGTTCAAACGCAAGGTCTGGAATACCTGCAAGCTGTACTGAGTGGGCAAAAAACGAATTGGCAAACGTGCTTTACAGTCCATCCTGCTCACATTGTAAAATCCCTCAACGCGTCAAAACAAAAAACTTTAACACAAATATGGAAGATTACACCTGTCAGCCCATAATTTTTGTTTAACTTTGTTTCAATATAATTGAACAGAATGGAAATGTATCAGATAAATGACCTCGAACGGTTGACGGGTGTAAAAGCACATACCATCAGAATATGGGAAAAAAGGTATAGTATCATTCATCCCAACCGAACTGAAACAAATCGTAGGTATTACGATGATACGCAAATGCGTAAACTGCTCAATGTAACTACCCTGCTTTCACAAGGGCATAAAATATCTAAAATTGCGGCATTTAGCGACGATGAGATATTCAAACATATTGAAAAAGATGCTGAATTACATGGGTCTGCACATATAAACACCACCTATATCAACGACCTCGTAGTGACCATGCTTGCTTTTGATGAAGCAGGATTCGAAAAGGTTTTCTCTGCCGCTGTATTGCGTATGGGCATGTACGAAACCATGCTTCATGTAGTTTATCCCTTTCTCAACAAGACAGGTGTACTCTGGACAATCAACAAAACTGTGCCTGTTCAGGAACATTTTGCTTCTTGTATCATCCGGCGCAAACTGATGTCGGCGACAGACGGGCTGCTACCACCCCATAAAAAGAACAATCGTTTCCTGCTGTTTCTGCCGCCTGGCGAGTGGCACGAAATTGTTCTGCTATTCTCCAACTACATCATTCGCTCACATGGCTACGATACCATATACCTGGGGCAAAACGTACCTGTGGAGAATATCAGAAAAATGCTGGAATCAGTAAGCGTTCAACACATACTCACATTCTTTATTACAACCCGACCTGCTGACGAACTGAAGGATTTAGTTGCAAACTATGCAGGCATGGATAAAAAAGTAAAGATGCTTATAGCCGGAAACAGGGATATACTCAACGATCCAAAAATGCTTCCGAAAAATGTTTCTTTTATGGATGGCGTAGGGAGTCTCATTGAATTGCTGAAGTAAGTGTTATCCAATAAAATGTTTAAATAATAACTACAAATACACAACAAAATTGAAGAACTTTTCGGTGATCGGTAGTGGGTTTTCAGGTATGTCGGCGGCTTGTTTTCTTGCCAAAGCCGGCAATGATGTGACCGTGTACGAAAAGAACACTACCAATGGTGGAAGGGCAAGATCTTTTACTGAACAGGGATTCACATTTGACATGGGGCCAAGCTGGTATTGGATGCCTGATGTTTTTGAAAAGTTCTTCGGTAATTTCGGAATGCATCCGTCAGACTATTATGAACTGGTGCAGCTTGATCCCGGTTTTCAGGTCATATTTGGCAAAGACAATGTACTGGCTGTACCTGCGTCCATGGCTGGTATTGAAGATATGTTTGAAGGCATAGAAAAGGGAAGTGCCGTAAAACTGAAAAAGTTTCTCGATGAGGGTCGTTACATGTACAATACCGGCATGCAACACCTTGTTTACCGCCCTTCATATTCGTGGGCAGAGTATATCAACTATGATGTACTAAAAGGTGTTACCAAACTCCATGTCTTCCAGTCGGTACGCAGCCACGTACGTAGCTATTTTAAAGATGAGCGGCTGGTAGCACTTATGGAGTTCCCGGTGCTGTTTCTGGGCGCTATGGCACACCAGATACCTGCATTGTACAGCCTGATGAACTATGCAGCACTCTCGCTGGGCACATGGTACCCCATGGGCGGAATGCTGAAAATACCACAGGCTATGGAAGATCTTGCCCGATCGATGGGTGTACAGTTCCGCAATGATTGTGAGATCACAAAGCTGAATGTAGCCAACGGCAGCGTAACCAGCCTGAACACGATAAACGGAACGCCGCATACCAATGGCGTGATAGCAACAGGCGACTATCACCACATGGAGCAATACCTGCTCGAACCACAATACAGAAACTATACAGAGCAATACTGGACCAAGAAAACGTTTGCGCCATCGTGCCTCATTTTCTATATAGGAGTCAATAAGCGTGTCAAGAAACTCATTCACCACAATCTGTTTTTCGATGCATCTATCGACAAGCATTCTAACGATATATATACCGACCCGCAGTGGCCCGAAGACCCGCTATTCTACGCGTGCTGCCCTTCTAAGACAGATCCGGATGTGGCTCCTGAAGGCATGGAAAATCTGTTTGTTCTCATACCTGTAGCACCGGGCCTGAAAGACACTGAAGAAGTGCGTGAGCGCTATTACAAAAAGGTGATGAGCCGCATGGAGCAATGGTGTGGCGACACGATCACTGAACATGTTGTGTACAAGCGCAGTTACTGCATCAACGATTTCATGGCCGACTACCACTCCTACAAAGGCAATGCGTACGGACTGGCCAATACATTGATGCAGACCGCTGTGCTGAAACCATCCCTGCGCAACAAAACTATTAAAAACCTGTTTTATGCCGGTCAGCTTACCGTGCCCGGACCCGGTGTGCCACCTGCGCTGATATCGGGGCAGATAGCCGCCGGCCAATTACTAAAAAATACAAATTAACTATACTATGAAGCAGTTATTCGACAACGTATCTGCCGGATGCAGCAAACTGGCCACGAGAACCTACAGTACCAGCTTTTCGCTGGGCATACATTGCCTCAGCAAAACCATACATGCCCCTATCTACGCTATCTACGGCTTCGTAAGGTTTGCAGATGAGATCGTAGACTCTTTTCATGATTTCAATAAAAAGGAGCTGTTCTACGAGTTCAGAGAAGAAACCTGGCGCGCTATTGGGAGAGGAATCAGCATGAACCCCATTCTGAACAGCTTTCAGGATGTGGTGAACAAGTACAAAATTGACCACGACCTGATTGCCACCTTCCTGCGGAGTATGGAGATAGACCTTGAAAGGACTGCCCACTCTGGCGAGACTTACGACGAATATATTGTAGGATCGGCGGAGGTAGTGGGCCTGATGTGCCTGAAAGTATTTACGGGTGATGATGACAACCTTTACACCAGCCTGGTACCTGCTGCCCGCAAATTGGGTGCAGCCTTTCAGAAAGTCAATTTCCTGCGCGATATCAAGGCCGACTACGAACACCTGGGCAGGGTATACTTTCCGGGTGTAGCCTTCGGATCTTTTTCAGAGCATGACAAAAAGCGTATCGAAGACGATATAGAAAACGACTTTCGCGAGGCGTTTGAAGGCATCAAAAAACTGCCGGGCAATGCACGGTTTGGAGTGTATGTAGCCTATATGTACTACCGCACACTTTTCAACAAGATACGCAGCGTATCACCATCACGTATTCGCGAACAACGGGTACGTATTTCGAACCATCGCAAAATTGGCCTGCTGGTAACATCTTATTTCAGGCACAGCTTCAGCATTCTTTAAATCCGCACCCATGGAACGAGTAGTATTAGTAGACGAACAGGACAACGAAACCGGCCTGATGGAAAAACAGCAGGCACATATAGAAGGAAAACTCCACCGAGCTATCTCTGTCTTTGTATTCAACACAAAACACGAACTGCTGCTGCAGCAGCGCGCCGGTGGCAAGTACCACTCTGCACTGCAATGGACCAACACCTGCTGCAGCCATCCGCGCAGTGGCGAGGATGTGGCTACAGCAGCAGCCCGCCGTCTTATGGAAGAGATGGGCATATCCTGCACACTCACTCCTGCATTCACATTTGTATACCGTGCCGACCTCGGCAACGGCCTTACCGAACATGAGTTTGACCATGTGTTTACCGGCATCTGCGACGACCCGCCGGTACCCGACACCGAAGAGGTGGCCGACTGGAAATATATCCCGGCAGATGAGCTGCTCAGGAGTATGGCAGCCAATCCTGGCAGGTACACACCCTGGTTCAGACTATGTGTAGACAACCATTACGAATCACTTTTTACCAATAGCAAAATATGAAAACATACACACTACAGCGCGAGCAGTTGCTACCTATATCCATCGACGAAGCATGGGCTTTCTTCTCAACACCTGCAAACCTATCTGAGATCACCCCACCGGAAATGCAATTCGAGATACTGAGCGATGTGCTGGGCAAACCAATCTTCAATGGCATGCGCATCAACTACTTTGTACGCCCGCTGCTGAACATAAAGATGAAATGGACCACCGAGATAACCGGTGTAGATGCCCCCCATATGTTTACCGACCGGCAAGAGCGCGGCCCATACAGTCTGTGGGAGCATACCCATACCTTTGTTCCCGCACCCGGTGGCACTCTTATGACAGACCAAATAAAATACGCCCTACCTTTGGGCATTCTGGGCTCCATAATGCATGGCATAGTGGTAGAAAAAAAATTAAAGAACATATTTGACTTCAGGGCAAAAAAGCTTGCTCAACTATTCGGGAAACAAAAGAAATAACCAACATGTGGCAGACAAACTTATTGATCACAATAGCGTCCTTTCTGTGTATGGAGGCTGTTGCCTGGCTTACACACAAGTATGTAATGCATGGGTTGCTGTGGAACCTGCATGAGGACCACCACAAGAAAAACCCGTCTTCATTCTTTGAGAAAAACGACTACTTCTTTCTCATTTTTGCCATCCCGGGTATACTGTGCCTTGCAGCAGGCATATACGGCACATACACCCATCTGGCATTTATAGGGCTGGGTATTACCATCTATGGTTTTGCCTACTTTATGGTGCACGATATATTCATTCACCAGCGTTTCAAGTTCTTCCGCAATGCCGACAACTTCTACTTCCGTGCCATAAGGCGGGCACACAAAATGCACCACAAACATCTGGGCAAGGAAGACGGCGAGTGCTTTGGTATGCTGTGGGTGCCACTAAAGTACTTTGCTGAAGCTATGAAAAGAAAACAAACACATGCCTGACCGCTACCTGTACCTGCTGGTAGATGCAGGATGCCTGTTGTTTCCGCTGGCCTTTTCGTTTCACCCGCACTTCAGGTTTGTGACACAGTGGCGGCACTTTGTGTTACCGTGCCTGTTTACAGCGGCCTTCTTCCTTGTCTGGGACGCGCTCTTTACCCGCGCCGGCATCTGGAACTTTAACCCACGATATGTAACCGGCATTCATCTGTACAACCTACCCATTGAGGAGTGCCTGTTTTTCCTGTGCATACCCTATGCCTGTGTATTCACCTACTACTGCCTTGGCCTGTACGTGCCGCTTACACGCTTTACCCGGGTGGCTGAGCTCATTACGTTTGTGCTTATTGGTTTGCTGCTCAGTGTTGCCGCTACCAATCTGTACAAGCTCTACACGTCCGTCACCTTCTCGCTGCTGGCCTGCCTGCTGATGTTGCTGGTAGTGCGGCGGGTACAATACATGGCGGCATTCTACACCACCTTCCTGCTTATACTGCTACCCTTCTTCCTGTCCAACGGCATACTTACGGGTGCCTTTACGCAAGAGGCTGTAGTACGCTACAACGACGCCCACAATCTGGGTATCCGCATGGTCACTATACCGTTTGAAGATACCTTTTATGGTATGCTGCTGCTGCTGCTGAACGTAGCAGGTTACGAGTATATGAAAACACGATCGGCAGGTGCTACGGCCCGCCAGATAATGGGTAATAACAAGCACACCAAATAGTTTGGTTTTCTGATTATTTTTTTTACCTTTGCGCTCCCTGACACAAACCACACCTGCCCAGGTGGCGAAATTGGTAGACGCACTGTGTTCAGGTCGCAGCGTCCGCAAGGATGTGCTGGTTCGAATCCAGTCCTGGGCACAATACCAAAGCTTGAAACCCCTGTAAACACTCGTTTTCAGGGGTTTTTTGTTTGTATTTGTAACCGTTTTGTAACGACCCCTCGAATTTTATCGGCTTTTACTTGTTTTAAGTAATTCAGCTAATCTGTTTGCTTCAAAGAACTGCTATTGCTATTACAAACTTAATATTTGTAACGATTGAGTGTATGATATATGGGGTTCAAATGCAGGCTCAGCCCTTGTATTAAGACAAGGGGCAAAAACAAAAGGGATTGAATTCAATCAATCCCTTAATGTTAGAAATGTTTTGCAAGATTATATTTGCGGGTAATTTCTCGATATCCACTCCCTTATTCCGCCATGTGTTCTGGTGTCCGATGGTACTCTTTCTCTTATTATCCTTTCCAGTCTTTGCATTGGAAGGATATTATTCTCATCCCATCCCCATAGATACGCACAACGATTGATAAAGTATAACATCTCGTAACCCTCGTGTCGATTTAGCAGAGTGCTATCTGGTTTGCCAGTAATTTTTGGATTGTCGTTACTGGAGCCAGCATTCCATTTATAGTCTGTGTAGACCATGTTGCTTTTTGTGTAAGCCATTTTTAATAATAATTGATAACGTTAATAAAAAAGGGCTGGGTGTAAACAGCCCTTGTTAAACTCTTAACTACGTAAGGATGAAATACCGACTAATATTAGTGCAAAGACAGCGCAAACAGAAATAACTGTTGCCAGTTCGCCTTTAGCCTTAAAGCCGATATTTTTATAACTTACTTCAACCTCATTGTTTTTAAATAAAGTGACTTTCATGTTATTTAATTTTATTAAAAATTGTCTTCTTCATCACACCTCGAAGTTTCAGCGACTGTCTTTATAGAAATACAGTTATTCTTCTCTAACCCCTTTAAACTTTCCGCCTGTAGTTTTGTTGTCCATGAACTTGCCAGTATTGGCATCTCTTTTGACATACAAACCTGTTTTGGGGTTCTGTACCTGGGAGCGTTCTCTTACAGCTCCATTGCGATGTCCATCGCCTGCTTTTCCATTTTTTGCCATTGGTTAAAAATTTTGTTCGACAAAGATAAGTGTATAAACCTAACAAAAATCAATTTTGTTACAATCACACACCTTTTATTTATGAACACTTTTTCAACATTTGGTATTTTGTTACTCACAAGAAAATGCCTACATTTGCACACCGAAAAAAATGCCACTTAAGGACTTATATACTATTGTTGGGAAACGAGTAAGATCGTATCGAGATATCAAGGGCTTAACTCAAGCCGACATCTCAGAAAAAACGAAAATCAATAGAGCTACCATTTCAAATATTGAATCGGGGAAGCAACAAGTCAGCCTGCAATATCTTTACTTAATTGCACGGGAATTAGATACTGAAATCTCTACCTTTCTCCCTTCACTAAAGGAACTGAACATTTCTGAAGAAGACAATCTTACTTTAATTAATGAACATCTTAACGAACAGGATGTTGATGATGTCACAAAAAATAGTATATTAGAGTTGCTAAATAGAAAGCCCAAAAATGATAAATAATCTTCTTGAAGCTAAGGCAGAGAAATTATTAGATGATGCTGGCTGCTACACTATACCTGTTGATGTTATATGTTTAACAGACTTCTTAAAAATTCGAGTGGAAGCAATGCCACTTCAATCAGACATTTCAGGTTTTCTTGGAATTACTAATGACAACATTGTTATCGGCTATAATAAAACGCAAAGCCATGAAAGGAGACGTTTTACAATTGCCCATGAAATAGCCCATTATCGTCTTCATGCGGGAAAAGATATGCCGTTGTTTATTGATCGGGATAAAAAACCTGAACAGAGGATTATGTTCAGAGATGCAACTTCTTCTACTGGTGAGTTTATTAAAGAGCGTGAAGCAAATGCTTTCGCCGCAGCTTTATTAATGCCTAAATCCTTAGTTGAACAGGAATTCAAATCGTCCAGCAAAGGCTATATTCAAGATACTATAAAAGAGTTATCAGCGAAGTTCCAAGTAAGTGTGCAGGCGATGAGTATCCGTTTAGCTAATTTGGATATAATTGACGCCAATGCCTACTAATATGCATGTTATTTGTCGGCATATTAGAACAAACATACTATGCGTACCCGTAAAATACATGACATGGTGTAATTTATTTTGGTTGCAAGTAGGTTTATCGGTATCACGATTTTAGTTTTTCTCATTGCGTTCTATTGCGTTTTCACAGTCTCATTTATTATGGCTATTGCACCGAAACAAAGTGGTCGGTGTATATCAACATAATACTGGAGATAAAACAGCAACAAATAAGTAGCCCGTAACGGACGTTTATTTTGTCGTTACGGGCTTGTGTTTCGTTTTGTCGGCAAGTGCTTCGGTCGGTATAGTATTTGCCCGTAAACACCGTCTTTCCTTTCTATTTGCTGGTAATGGTAATTAGCTTTTCAGTCCCACGTGCCAGTGTTACCTCATATTTTTGGGTTATGTCAAATGCTTTTGTAGCTGTGTTCAATGTAGCACCGTTGCTACGGTCATTGATTGTATCGTTAAGCATTGTTACACCGCCCACTACTGCTGTAAGCACATCGTAGTCGCTCCCTGCTGTATCATTGCTAAGGTATTCCAAGCGTATCAGTAATTCCGTGGCAATTGTGCTTCCCTGGCTCTGGTTCACGGTTAACCTTACCTTGTTGGCTACTGTTTGAGTTTGAACGGGTGAGGTGTCGTTGCTACTATCCTCTTTCTTGCAACTTGCGATAGCTATTGAAAGTGCTGTAATAATTAGTGCTGCTTTTTTCATGTGGTTTTGTTTGTTTAATTTAGAAGATTATACCCTTTGTTATTTTATTGAGTTAGCCCTAATGCTTTGCCGAGGTGTTGAAGCCCATGTTTTTCGAGCCACATTTGACTTGGATCATCGGTACCTCCAATTTGATATTCAACAACGTTCCAGCTACCATTACGCAACTGTAGCAATGCAGAAACATCTTCGTCAAAAGTTCCATCATCAATCATTGCCTGATATGCCGTGGCTGTATAGTTTACTGGTGAATCATAGGTTTGTATTGGCTTTGCCATTATTGCAGCCCAGCCATTGCTTTGTTGTATTCGAGTAACATTAAATTTTATTGATTGCTGCAATGCTTCTTCAACTGGCACTTTTAGTGCATTTAGGATTTCTTTTGTTTCATTCTCGGATATTTGCGCCTTTGCATAAGTCGGTCTATACAATACAATGTCCTGTTTTGCAAGCCATCCTTTTGAAACATTACCCAACTTGTCGGTATATTCACAATACACATACCCATTGCATTCTTTTGTTGCAGTAAAATTATCACCCCGATATAAGTACTCACTTAAACTTTGATTACGTTCGGGATTTAGAGAAAAATACGCCCTTTTGCTCGCCACAGTGTATGGTTCATTAATGGAGATTTCACGCTTTGCAACTGCTGGTGCATTATCATTTTCATATGCGGCGTTTTCTGGACTACTATCAGCATCGTGTGTAGGCTGATTTCCAAAAATTACATAGCCAGTAATGCAGGTAATTACGATTGCGATCACAATTACACCTGCCGTTACACTACTTGCATTAGTTTCTCGCTCAGGCATTACATAGGTGTTAACGGCAAAAAACTGTTGCTGTTCATTCTTCCCTATGTTGTATTTTGCAAAGAGGCTTTCTATAAGCTTAAGTTCATGACCTTGATACTTGTCCAGAAGCTTAGGTACATCTGCCAGCTTATCGGGGTTGTGCTTCCGGTATATACCTTCTACTATTTGATGGTAATTGCTATAGGTCGTCATAATTGATTTGTTTTTTCTCTAACAATTCAATGACTGTGTTTCTAAATTCAATGGTTGCTTTATCTCGTGAGAAAGCGGTTAGTATCAAGCCCAACACAGGCGATAACACCAATGAAAGCATAAAGGCGGCAAAGAAGCCGATTTCTCTTTTAGTGCCAGCAACGCCAATAGTAATGCTTAAAGCAAGCCATACGGGAATCAGTATAATTTCCATTTTAATTGATAGCCTGAGGTCCTGCGGCTGGAAAGTAAGTTGTGGAATAAGCAAAAAAATAGGGCGTGAACCTCTGCGTGTATTCCTACTTGTAGAAGGTGCGTCCAACACCGTGCAGAATAGAAAACAGCACAAGGAACACACCCATGGGTGTGCCTTGTCTGCTGTGTCTCTCTGCTGTATTGAGTTTGGACGCTTTTCTACAAAAGAAACAGTAGCAACGCAACTATATTTAATGCCTTACTTGTCGCTGTAAATATACTGGTAAAATTATTTATCAGTATGATAAGAGTTGACTAAAAAAAGATAAAAAAATCAATACTTTAATTACATTTAGCGAGAATTTAAAACGTCCAATATGAGTAACGTAGCAAGGTTTACAATCAATGGTTTGTTCGAGGTGCATAACGTTACCATCCCATTTGACAATAAGGTGAAAATTCTAATTGGGGAAAATGGTCTTGGCAAAACGACAATACTTAATGCGTTATATTATGTTTTGACAAAAAAGTGGCATAAGCTGGTGAAAATTCCATTTCAGAATATTGAAGTGAAATTTGAAAATAATTCGAGAATATTTTTTTCTAAAATGCATCTTGAGGCATATTTAGTTGATGATAAAAGGCAAAGAAAAAGAGGACATGTCGCGATTATTAATCAATTGAGGGAAATAGTTGGGGACATTCAAGATGTGAAAGCCGTACTAATTAAAAACAATGAGTTAAATCAGCAAGACATACTTAATTATATAATTCATAATAAATTGAACCAACGAATTGCTGCCCCTGTTGCAGTTTTAGTTGATGCTTTAACCAGATTGATAACTGATGAATTCGTGCTGATATTTGACACTATTAATAAAATTATTGATGAACAATTAGATTCAACTATTCTATATTTTCCTACATATAGGCGGGTGGAAGAGGAATTGCAAAATTTGGGACAAATCAAACGAATACACCACAAGGATTATGAATACGAATTTGAAAGTCCATTTGACCAAGAGGAAAAACTTGAACTTAGTAGCATTGAAGAAGAGACATTAATTCAATTTGGAATGGAGGATGTTGAAATTAGAATAAAGAAAATACTATCTCATATTAACGACACCTCATTGAATGGCTTTAGTAAGGTTACTGGTGAATTGTTGAGCCAAATGCTTAAAACATTTCCCGTGGTTACTCCAGAAGTACTTGGAGATTTGAAGAAAGAAGAAATAAGTATTATCCTAAATAGGGTAAAAAATAACTTACCTGACCAAGACATGCAAAATATTTTAGGTATTGTTGAATCAAGTCAGTTTGCAGAAAAGAAGGACTTGGTGTTTTTTTTAACAAAATTAATTGAAATATATAGAGACCAAAAAGTTCTGGATGATAGTATCAAAACATTTGTAACAGTATGCAATAAATATCTTGTAGGTAAGCGTATGTATTTTAACGAAAGTTCAGTTACTTTAGACATCTTGCGAGATAAAACAGAAAAACGGGTTAAGTTAAACCAACTGTCCTCAGGCGAAAAGCAAATAGTATCACTTTTTTCGAAAATATACTTAGAACAGCATGAAAATTTTACGGTTTTATTTGATGAGCCTGAATTATCTCTTTCGATAGAGTGGCAAAAAATGTTACTTCCCGACATTATTAGTTCCCAAAAATGTAAGTTCCTTTTGGCGGTTACGCATTCCCCCTTCATTTTTAAAAACGAACTTGATATTCATGCAATTGGCATGAATATATATATAGACTAAATCATGAATGATATTGTTGATTTATTAAGATTGGAAGGCACTTCTGATTGTGTCGCTTACACAGAATTCATGCTTCAATACAAAAAGGGGCAAGATGTGCTTTATTGTTTTTTTGAGGGCTACGAAGACCCAACATATTATTCCGTAAGAATTAATAATTTTTCAGGCATCGATAAGAAACAAAAATATATCTGTGGGGGTAAGGACGATGTTTTAAAAGTTCATTCCCTTATAAAAAGCAACTCACATTACAGCACAGTAAAAACAGGTTTTTTTATTGACAACGATTTTGATTCGCAATCTTGTTCATCTGAAATATATGTAACACCTACTTACAGTATTGAGAATCTTTACTGCTTAGAAGATGCTGTTGGAGAAATATTAGATAGCGAATTTAGAATTAGAAGAGATAGCGAAGATTACGTAAAATGTATGGGGATTCACAGGAAACTGCTGGCAGAGTTTAATGATAAAACACTGCTATTTAATGCATGGTTAGCTTGTCAAGCTGATTATAGACATGAGCATAAATTAAATACACGGCTTAATATTGACAAAAAAGCAAAACAATATTTCGACAATATCGTTTTTCCTGATTTGTCAGCCACCAAAGAATTTGTTGAATTTTCCACTAAAGAGAGTATAGAAGAGTTGTACATAGATGCACCCAAAATAGAGGGCGATAAGTTGTATAAAAAAGTTGATGAATTTAGCGGTTACAACTATGTTGAAAAATTCAGAGGTAAGTTTCAAATAAGGTTTTTGACCAACTTCCTAACAAAATTACAATCTATTACTGGTAGAGCTGATTCTGATTTTAGTTGTAAGTACCCATGCAAGTTGAGATTTGAATATGCAACAATTTGCACGACACTTTCCCAATTTGCGATTACCCCTTCATGTTTGAAGGATTATATATACGCCATTTCAAAATAACTATAAACGATAAAGCGAGAGATACTTTAACAACAAAACAGCCGCCTTTACGACGATGTAAAAGCGGCTGGCATGTACTGTGGCAGAAAAAGGGAATGCGCCGAAATTTGACCCCCTTAAAATCGCATTGTGGGGCATTGGCACTCTGGCGCTGTAGGCGTTATTAGCAAACCGAAAAATGTAGCCGCCAAAAAATGCGAGGGATCATTTTCATTTATATAAAGGACGGCTTTCTGTGCTATCCCTACTGTCACCAACCCCTGTTTAATATCATTGTAATAGTGCGCATGTTATCGAGGTTATCAATTAGTCAATGGTGGAGTGTTGGTGTGCAAGCTGCCATATATAGCCATTGTGTACTTCCCGTTCCAACTCTTTAATGTATCTGTTAGGTACTGTAGCTAAACCGCTGTTATAATGGGCAAGAAGGGCATTTTGCAAGTCTGTAAGTACACGGGTTTTCCACTTATTTTCTTCGGCTATAATTTGAAGTTCGCTAAAGCAAGCTTCGATACTATGCTCTATTAGCGATGATGCCATGCGAAAATCGCAATAGTCCTTATAGCCCTTCATTTTAGGATATTCGTATATTTTGCGTTTTTTCACAATAGAATCAAAGTGATTACACCATAGAGTAGCCATCCTTTTATGAAAGCTGTGAGACAGCAAATGGAATACAGCTAATTTGCGTGAATTGTTTAGCACACTGCGGCGGAGGTTGCTTTTGTAGCGTTTTTCAATGCGCATAACTTGTTTGCCATCGGGTATAGTAACCATAGGTGAAGTGATTGCATATTGGGTTTTGTTGTAAAATGAAAGTTCGTTTTTTTTGAGTCTATAGGTTACGCCATGATTTGGGTTTTCCTTTTCTTCTCTTACACTGAAAGGCGTTGGTAAAAGTGAGGTGAAGTAGCGTATCAGACTGCTATCAAGAAAAAAGCATTCGCCCATATCAAGGCGTACTAATTGTGCTGTTAGTATTGGTATGCCCAATTCAAGCTCTAACTGGTATAGGGCATCTTTTGTTTGCTGAAAGTCTATTATATCGACATTTTGCCCAAATACGAACTCGGACAAGCTACCATCTACAGTAATAGTGTTAGGGTGAATGCCCACATTAAAGTTTTTGTAGTTGCCATAAATTGAGGTTCTCCCAATTGTGTGATATTCGGCACTTCTAACTGATATGATGCTGGTTAATCGCTCCTTTTGTTGCTCGGTTACCCGCTTGTTTGATTGTCTCATTGCTATTGTGTCCATTGGCTATGTTGTTTCTATTGGTTACGGTTTTTATGTTCAATTACACCATTATATAGGCTGTTTAAGTTTAGCGTAATATCCACCTGCCTCCATTCGGATTTTTAAAGAAGCAGGTGGCTTACTACAGCTTTTCTGTCGATTTACACCAAAGTGCTATTTTCTGCGTTTAGTTTTGTCCTGTTGTTTTGCGCCTGCGATAATCTCGTCTCGTGTTTTAATTTTATTTGTGGAGAGCCATGCGATTAATTCGTCAAAACAGAAGAACACACGTCTGCCGCCTGCTGGTTTATAATGCGGTATTTTTTGCTGGCTGCATAGCTTCCGTAGATAGCTAAGTTTATAATCGGTAAATGCGACTAC
The DNA here is from genome assembly GCA_903824665.1 of uncultured Bacteroidota bacterium. Taxonomy (GTDB): domain Bacteria; phylum Bacteroidota; class Bacteroidia; order Chitinophagales; family Chitinophagaceae; genus Nemorincola. The sequence continues at coordinate 66,666 of CAIJXT010000026.1, forward strand.
TTCATTAATTGTTAGAATCTTTTTTTCCATTTTTATCAAGTTTCCATTTGCAAACAGGATCGCTGGAAATGATCATGTATCATTCTTGCGTATTTTCACAGTATTTGACATTTACGCACTTAGAATAACAAAATAATGAATTTGGTATTTAATTGAAATTCAGTATGATAAATCGACTATAGCCTTATAGATTATTGTTATTGCCACAAAACACAAAAGCCACCGGAAATGGTGGCTTTTTACTTCTTTTTTTTGTTTTTGCTACGAAATATTTGGCATTTGCAGTACAGCGGTATTTATGGTCTTCTCCGCCACTCTTACGTATCGTGGAGTTTCTTTCATCGTTTTATGGCCCATAGCGTGCGATGTAGTAAGAATGTCCACGCCGCTACTGTGCAACAACGTAGCAAACGTGTGTCGGGCGCAATGGTAGGTAATTTTCTTTCCAAGATTTGCACGCTCTATCCATACTGCTATGTTTTTATTAGTACCGTTACTGGTCGGCAAATCGAATATAAGGCTTGTGGGAGCCTGACGTGTACCAGCCATTAATTTTGCGATATCGCCCAGCGGGATATTTACTGGATGGTTGGTTTTAGATTGCGTGATTTTTAAAATAAAATCTTCGGTGATATGCTGCCAGCGGAGTTTTATAATATCGCCGTACCGTAGTCCTGTATAGCAGCTAAATACGAAAGCCCTTTTCACAGTTTCATTTGGGCATTCTGTGTCATATAATAATTGTAGCTCGTCTACACTCAAGGCATTTTTAGCTATACCTGATTTTCGGGAAACTGTGATATCCTCAGTAGGATTTTCTATAAAGAGCTTCTCTTTTGCCGCCTGCCTAATTACCGTTTTCAGGGCTTTAAAATAATCATATGGCGTTTCGCCAGACAGCTTCTCCTCTAAGTAAATTTTAAAACGTTTAAGCAACTTCTCGGTCACCTCTGTGAGAGGGAGCACAGGCTTTTCCCAGAACTGCTTTAGCTTACGTAGTGTGGATTTATTGCGCCGCTCTCGTGATGGATTTAATTCCATATACTCTTCGAAATACTGGAAGAAGTCCGTGCGCTGACGTACAATAGCAGTTGGCGTGATTATACCATCCTTAAGCTGAGTCTGTTTCTCAAGTATCAGATGCTCCAGCCGTATCTGTATGTCTTTGTTGTGTTGCTTGGTCATTGTATCTTTACCATACAACACTACTAACCCTGTACGCTCTTGTTGGCGTATTCCGTTCAGGCGGTAGTCCAGCCAAATTGATTCTCCCTTTTTACCTTTGCGACGGTACGATTTTACTTTTGTCATTTGCTTGGTTTTTTTGTTTAAAGAGTGCGAAAATATGCTGCAATCCCAGCCAAAAATCAAACGGAAAGCTGTAACAAAAACGTAACCAAAGCGAGGTCAACTAAGGTAAAATGGGGTCAACTTAAGTATAGTAAAAGCTCGAATTAAAGTTGTGTTAAAATGGAGTGAGTGTGTGAGTAATGCAGTCCTGGGCACAAAAATGAGAGCGGGAGCGGCGAGCGTAGAGCGATGCCCTCCCGCTCTCATTTTTCCCTCTTTCTCCGCTCCCTTTCCCGCTCCAATTTTGTATTTTATTCAGAGCGGGAGCGGCGAGCGTAGAGCGATGCCCTCCCGCTCTCATTTTTCCCTCTTTCTCCGCTCCCTTTCCCGCTCCAATTTTGTATTTTATTCAGAGCGGGAGCGGCGAGCCTAGAGCGATGCCCTCCCGCTCTCATTTTTTTTTCTCTCTTTCTCCGCTCCCTTGCCCGCTCCATTTTTGTATTTTTATTCAGAGCGGGAGCGGCGAGCGTAGAGCGATGCCCTCCCGCTCTCATTTTTCCCTCTTTCTCCGCTCCCTTTCCCGCTCCAATTTTGTATTTTTATTCAGAGTGTGAGCGGCGAGCGTAGAGCGATGCCCTCCCGCTTTCATTTTTCCCTCTTTCTTCGCTCCCTTTCCCGCTCCAATTTTCTATTTTTATTCAGAGTGGGAGCGGCGAGCGTAGAGCAATGCCCTCCCGCTTTCATTTTTCCCTCTTTCTCCGCTCCCTTTCCCGCTCCAATTTTGTATTTTTATCAGGAAACCTCATTTAATGTTTCCATACGAAAACCTCGACGTTTACAAAAAGGCATATTCGGTAAACCAGATCGTTTACAGGCTGCTCAAAGGCAATAAGTCTATTCCCGGTTATGCCAAAGACCAGTTAGGAAGGGCTAGCCTGAGTATAATGCTCAATATTGCAGAGGGCAGCGCCAAATTCAGCAACAAAGACCGGCGGAACTTCTATGTAACAGCCAGGGGTTCAACATTTGAGTGTGCAGCGCTCATCAACTTTCTGAAAGGTGAAAACGAAATGACAACAGAGATGTTTGATGAGCTAAAAAAAGAGTATGACTCGATTTCCAAAATGCTCTTTACAATGATCAAAAACCTGGAGGAATAACCTCCGCTCAGAGCGCAAATTGAGTCAGCTACCATGAACGGATTATCGAACCACTTGCAGCTATTTCCCTCTTTCTCCGCTCCCTTTCCCGCTTTCCATTTTCCCGCTATCAGCGCTCTACGAAATACATATCAATTTCACCCTTCCCTTTTGCGGTTACCTTTCCGCGGTGGTGACACTTGAATTGATCTTTTACCAGCTCATAGGTGGTCTCGCTGATGTTCACTTTGCCCACTTCGCCGGTGCTTTCCATCCGGTTGGCGGTGTTTACGGTATCGCCCCAAATGTCGTAAGAGAACTTCTTTACACCCACTATGCCCGCTACTACGGGCCCGGTATGGATGCCTATTCTTATCTCGAAATAGGGCTGATTCGCGGCGATCTTCTGCGCTTTGTATTCCTCCATGAATGTGCATATCTCCAATGCCGCTGTGACCACATCGCGGGCATGGGTGGTATTGGGGGTGGGCAGGCCACCGGCTGCCATGTAGGCGTCGCCAATGGTTTTTATTTTCTCCATGCCATTGGATTCTATGATATGGTCGAATGCGGTGAAACAATGGTGCAAACTGCTTACCAGATCTTGCGGGCTCAATAACTGGCTAAGGGCTGTAAACTCTACAAAGTCTGTGAACAACACTGTTACTTCGCTGATCAGTTTTGCATCTGCATTGCCTTTGTTTTTCAACTCTCTGGCTACCTCTTCGGGCAGGATATTGAGCAGCAGCTCTTCGCTCCTTGCCTTTTCTGTTTCCACATTCTTCTTTTCTCTTTTTACTTTATTGCGCTGGTAAAACAATACAAATGAAAACGCCAGCAGCACAGCAGACCCGCCCAGCAGCATGTTGCGTATCCCTTTTTGTTTCTCCACTTCTACCTGCTTTATTTTCTGATCTTTAACCAGCAACGAAATTTCACTCTCCTTCTTTTCCAGATCGAATTTGAACAACAGCTTATTGTTCTTTTGTTCAGATTCCACACTATATATGCTATCCCTGGCTCGTTCTACCAGTTTCTGATTCTCAAAGGCACGTTTATAGTCGCCTTTCGAGGTGTAAATTTTCACTAAGCCTTTGGCGGAATTTAATAACTCATTGTCGGCGTTGGACGCCAGTGACATAGCTTTTGCTTTTTCATAAAAAATCAACGCCTTTTGCAGGTCATTATTCTCGGCATAAGCTAATGCTTTGGTATTTAAAATTCTTGCCAATTCGAAATCATCGCCTGCACTGAGCGACATATTGTAGGCCGAGTCTAGATATAACAGCGCCTCGCCGGTAGAGGCAAAATACAGCTTTGTTTCCCCCATAGTACGCAGGGCCTCTACATAATAGTTTGTACCATACAGATATTGCAATGCCGTATCCAGGTATTTAACTGCATTCATATAATCTTTCCGGCCTTTGCTACACTCTCCCAGGTTTGAATAGACAAGCCCTGTACCTTCATCATTTCTGATGGATTTGAATAATGGCATTGCTTTTTGAAACGCCGGTACAGCCATTGCAAAGTCTGCTTTATCGAGGTGTAACGCACCTATGTTTTGCAGCACAGTTGCTATCCGCAGGGTATCTTTCTCCTGCTCTGCAATTTTCAGCGCTTCCAGATACAGCGCCAGTGCGTTCGAATACTCGGTCTGATTGAAGTAAATGGCACCCATATTACTCAGTATATTGGCTACCCCCCGCATTTCTCCAATTTGCACGTACAAACCTTTTGCCTCCTGCCATGCTATAATAGCCTCTGAATAATTGCCCAGAAAATAGTTGCCAACTCCTATTGCATTCAACGATTTAGCTATCCCATATTGATCCTTCACTTTTCTGGCCAGTGCCAATGCCATTTTATCTACAACAATGGCACTATCTACATTGCTTCCTCTCAAAGCCAATGATAATTTGGTGAGCAGCCGCACCTTAATCGTGTCATTTTTTGCTTTGGATATCTCCCGTGTAAGGGAGTCTATGTAGCCCGGCCCGTTTTTTTTGGCGCTGGCCTGATTTGCCATTCCTATTATAAGTGCGCAAATGAGCAGCAGTATATTTTTCATACGTATTCTATTTTGTGCAGGTAATACAAACGTAAAATGGCACACCAACCGGGTATAGTGCCACGCTGCAGCCAACAGGAATAGGATAAGAAACGGAGATGGGTAATGCCTTGCTGCTACTTCACCCCTCTATATTACTCAAATTTCTAACAAAGCAGCATAGTTTATAGATAATACCAATTTATTATTTTGCTGTGTGGATAGTCTGCGCTGGTGGGCAGCTACAGCAAAAACGGGATAACAACTGCGCTACTACGATTGCAACAAAAAAGAATGTTTGCCGCTACCCTCCCCCTACTGCCGGCACCTGTAGCATTATGGCGGATGCCGGGTGCGACACAGCCGAAAAATGATTTTTGCGCACTTTTGCGCAATAATTTGTGATAGGGTGCATTTTGATGTATTTGGTTGATTATCTGCTGTTTATAGGTGCATTCATTTTTCATTTTTGCGCACTTTTTGCGCACTTACTGCCATGAAGAATATTTGTACTATTTACAACGCCAGCTACCGATAATATGCCACAAAAACCGCGCCAAAAAGTGGTGGATATTTGATGGCAGCCCCCAGGCGTGGCAATGTGGGCTATTTGTATAGCCAGTGGAAAACACTGGCACCAACGTAGACACGAGTGGAAAACACGCGCGCTAGAGGCTGCTTTGTTGCATTTGTATTTGCATCTTTAGACAATATATATTACGTTTGCCCTATAAGAACCTAAAGCTATGGCGAATTCTAAATTTTTGAAGCTTACTCAACTATTAGTCAACACTGAAAATTATCGGTTTGAACCTGTTGCAAGTCAAAAAGAAGCAATTGATTTAATGGTCGAAGACCAAGGGGATAAACTATTTAATTTAGCAAAGCACATTGTAACCAATGGGCTTAATCCGAATGATAGAATTCAAGTAATTGCATCCAATCATGAGAAAGGAAAGTTTATAGTCTTAGAGGGGAACAGAAGAACGGTTGCCCTTAAAGTGTTAACCAATCCCGACCTTATTGAAGGAGTGAAACAGGGAAACCTTAAGAAAAAGCTTAAGAAACTACATGAAACTTACTCAACCACCGTACCAAAAACAGTCGAATGCACTATTTACGATGACCCAGTTGAAGCCAGTAAATGGATTAAAATAAAACACTCTGGTCAATATGAAGGAGTGGGTACAGTAGAATGGAATGGGCAGCAAGTACAGCGATATGTAGAAAAAGTTGAAGGCAAATCCTCCATTGCATTGCAGGTTGTAAAACTTATGCATACTTTATCTGAAATGCCAGTTGAAATAAAGCGAAACCTAAACAATTTACCAATTACAAGTCTGGATAGGTTGATATCAGATCCAGATGTAAGGACCTTTTTAGGTATTGAACTTAACAATGGTATAGTTCAGTCTACACTAGAGCCAAATGAAGTTGAGAAAGGTTTAATACAGATTGCAAAGGACTTGCTTGACCCCGACTTTAAAGTAAAGAAGATATATACAAAGGATGATAGAAGAGACTATATATCTAAGTTCCCGAAGGTGTCACGGCCAGATTTTACAAACAAAGCTGCGAAGCCTTGGCAGCCGTCATCACAAAATCCAAGCGCACAAAATTCTGCACCGGCAGCAAAAACTACCATTCGAGCAACGCCTGCTGAAAGAAGTGTGCTAATTCCAAAGAACCCACCCCTAAAAATAAGTAGCAACTATCCAAAAGTTAACGCTATTTACCATGAACTTCTTAAAGTCAATGTCAATAGTTTTCCGAATGCTGCCGCTGTATTGTTCAGAGTTTTTGTGGAACTAAGCATAGACTGCTATATTGAATCAAACAAGTTAAGCCAAACCCTATCATCAACTAACTCAGGCTTGGGACTTCAGGCGAAAATCAATCAAGTTGCACACCATCTTGAAACAAAGAAACAAGCAGATACTGCTATATGCAAAGGCATAAGAGCTGCAATTAAAGATAAGAATGACATATTAGGTATTGATACATGGCATGCTTATGTCCACAACAACCGCTTCTCAGCATCTCCCGGTAATTTATTACTAACTTGGAACAATATGCAGGACTTTATGGTAATATTGTGGAACAACATTTAAATCCTATGGACTTTTATTCACCACTTAGATACCCTGGAGGCAAAGGAAAGGTCGCAGATTACTTTAAACAGATTTTTAAAGACAATCTATTGTATGATGGGGTGTATGTAGAGCCTTATGCGGGAGGGGCATCGGTAGCCCTTTCTTTACTTTTTAATGAGTACGCATCCAAAATTATCATTAATGATATAGACAGATCAATTTATGCGTTCTGGTATTCGGTTCTTAATGAAACAGAAAGCCTATGTCAATTAATATCAGATACCAATGTGACGGTTGATATCTGGGAAGAGCAAAAGGCTATACAAAAGACAAAAGCCGAACATAGCCTTCTCAATGTAGGATTCTCAACATTCTTTCTCAACAGGACGAACCGTTCTGGCATACTGAACGCTGGTATAATTGGCGGTAAGAACCAAGATGGTATTTGGAAAATTGATGCAAGGTATAACAAGGCTGATCTGATAAAACGGATCGAAAGAATTGCCATGTATTGCGACAAAATTGAACTTCATAATTCAGACGCCACTAAATTAGTTCGCTCGCTAAAACGAAAATTACCATCAAAAACACTCATTTATTTTGACCCTCCTTACTACGTCAAGGGAAAAGACTTGTACTTAAACTATTATGGACATGAAGACCACAAAGAAATTGCGGACGAGATTTGTACATTAGACAGACAAAAGTGGATTGTAACCTATGATTGCGTTGACCCAATAAAAGAATTGTACCTGCAATATAGACAACTAAACTACAACTTAAACTATAGTGCGGCACAAGCAAATAAGGGAAAGGAAGTGATGATATTTTCAAACAATTTGGCAATCGCTCAACATCAATCAGTTAAGTAATACGTGGCGGTTGTTAATTAGCCTATGGTTTTATAATCTATCTATAATGAATATGGTAGATTGAAAGAGAAATGTACCGCAATAAAAAAATCCTACTGCCAAATTTGTGGCTAAGATTTTTTGCATGTCAGCGAGCATGTAGTGGAAGTGAAAAACCATTGTTTTATCTAAATTCTTTTTTCAGTTTGATTTCAAAATAAAATTACATGCCGAATTTAAATACTTCATTAAGGATAGAAACATCAATAAATAATTCGGGAATATTATATAATGAGAACAAGATAGAAACACTAAAAGAGAAAGACTATTATGTAAAAAATCGTCTTTTAGATGGCGATGCTCCAAAACAATTTATTCGAGCTTATTTTTTCATCCCAGATAGCGGAGTGAAACGTAAACAACTTAAATCATGGATGCCTTACATTGCAAAAACAGCTGAAAAATGGTATCCGCATGAATCCGTTATCGAATACATGATTAATAGAATTGGTCAAGAATTAGGGTTGATTATGAACGAAATTAGACTGGTGAAAATAAATACCCAAATTAGATTTCTAAGTAAATATTTCCTAAAAGAAAATGAAAGGCTGGTTCACGGAGCTGAAATATGTGGTGAGCATTTGGGAGATATGGATTTGGCTGATGAAATTGCTAAGAATCGACAATCAGCAAGAGAGCTATTTACATTTGAGTTTATAAAAGCTGCAATTATGTCAGTTTACCCTACCTCCTGCAAATCCATTTTAAATGATTTGGTTAAATTGATTGTGTTTGATGCTATTGTAGGCAACAACGATAGACATTTCTATAATTGGGGTGTTATTGATAATACAAAAAAGAGCAAGAAATTACCTAAGTTTGCGCCAATTTATGATTCGGCACGAGGTTTGCTTTGGAATTATAGTGACGACAGCATCAAAAGAAACTATCAAAGTCATTTGCAAAATGGCAGAAAAATTGTAAATTACATTGAAAATGCATGTCCCCGAATTAGTATAGAAGATGATAAATTGGCTAATCATTTTACACTAATAAAGTTTTTAAAGGATCAGGATTCCTCCTATCTAACTATAATAAATAATTTAGCGAGTGAAGAAAATGAGAAAAAAATCATTGGACTATTAAACAAGGAGTTTTATCCATTTTTCATTGTAGAGAGACGTAAATTGGTAACGCTGATTTTAGAAAAAAGATTTGAACAAGTTAGAAACATCTGATATGCTAAACAAAATAAAGAATTGGTTTAATAAAGGTGAGGCCGATTTAGAAATTCATCTTCCTAAAGATGAAAAGGACACCTTTATATTGAAGGTTGACAACATAGAGTTAGGAGTATTGCATTGTGAAAATGGCGAGTGGGTTTTTAACTACACAGAAAACTTCAAGCAACTGCAAAACGAATACACCCATATTGTGGGTTTTCCAAATATCAACAAGGTGTACCATAGTGAAACATTGTGGCCTTTTTTCCGTATTCGTATACCCGGACTAAAACAACCGTCAGTACAGGAAATAATTAAAAAGGAAAATATTGATCAGCACAATGAAGCTGCACTTCTAAAACGATTTGGCTATAAAACCATTGCAAACCCTTACGAATTGGTATATGCTAAATGAGGCTCTTTAGGGCATATTAATTCCTGATTTTGATTTTCAGAAAAGTCTTCACACATTTTGTTTGAAGACTTTTACTTTTTTTACAAATCAATTGCCGTTGATTGCATTTTGAATAAATAATCTTATTGTTTGCTCTAAAATCGATTTGATCCTTTGATACTAAAATGTGTCGAAGTTGTCCAAATAAGAAAGGGCTTCAGTTACCTGAAACCCTTTCTTTTCTGCTCCCCCTCCCCGACTTGAACGGGGGACCCCATGATTAATCCCGCAAATGCGGGACTCTAACCAACTGAGCTAAGGAGGATGAAGGGACAAAGTCGGGCTGAACAAGCATTTCAATTAATTTACGTGACTTCTGTTTCTTAATGAACTTTTCAATCCTTAATGCATTGCTTCTTGTTCCAGCTTCAAATACAGCTTTCATCTCCCATGGCCTGTGTTTGGAAGTAAACGTATCCTTCTCGTTAGAGCTGTGATGTTCGAAACGTTCCCACGGGTCATGGCTTTGACCAACGTAGTAAATGTTGGAGGTGCCGCTATACAGAATGTACAGATAATACATAAAACGAAAAAAGCTGCATTGCTGCAGCTTTTTGCTCCCCCTCCCCGACTTGAACGGGGGACCCCATGATTAACAGTCATGTGCTCTAACCAACTGAGCTAAGGAGGAATTTTTTCCCTTATTGCGGCACCGGCGGTGTGCCGTAGTGCTTGATTTGGGATTGCAAAAATAAAGAGAAATTCGGTACATCAAAATTTTTCTTTGCCCTGCGCCAAATATTTATTGTTAGCAAGCATTGCAGGGGCTACTCTACCCGCTGTGGGCGCGCATTGCAGGCCGCGGGTGTGCTGCTAGCGCAGCAGCGTGACATCGCCCTTTATAAAGCCTTCTTTGCCAAAACGATCTATGAAGCTGATCTGCCAGTAGTACACCCCAAACTCGGCAGGGCTGCCCTTCCAGGTGCCATTCCAGCCGGTTTCGAGGGTCTCGCCATAGTATACCTCCTCGCCCCACCGGTTGAAGACACGGAAGAACTTAAGATCGCGGTAGCCTACTGCCATGGGGCGGAAGATATCGTTGAGGCCATCGCCATTGGGCGTAAAGGCATTGGGCACCGCAAACGAGGCCTTATTGACCACCGTAACGCGTATGGTATCGTAGCCATAACACCCAAAAGCACTCTTCACAAACACAGAGTAGAGGTATTCGCCCTCCTCGGGGTAGGTGGCACGGGGGTTGGGTATGGATGTGTCGCTGAGGTTGAGCCGCGTAGACCAGCGGTATTCGAGGCCGCCCTTGGCATCAAACTGTATGTACTCTCCCTTTACTATTACCGTATCGTCGCCGGCAAAGGGCCTGAAGTTCTCTATGATCACCCGCTGCAGAGTGGTGTCTATACAGTTCTTTACATTCTCGGCTGTGAGGGTCACATTGTAGGTGCCGCCGGCGCTGTAGGTGTGTACGGGGTTTTGCAGCTCTGAGGTGTTGCCATCGCCAAAGTTCCAGCGCCAGTAGCTGATGGGTTTTATGGTGGCCTCGGTGAGGTCTTTGAAAGTGATCTTAGAGCCGGGGCAGTAGTTGCCGCTGTCGGTAAAGTCGGTACGGAACCGGGGATAGATCTTCACAAAACGGCTGATGCTGTCGGGGCACGAAGAGCCGGGATTGACCACCAGCTTTACCACAAAAGTGCCGGTATCGGGGTATACATAGGTAGGCTCAAAGTCGGCAGACACATCGGAGCCCGTCTGCTCCACGCCAAAATCCCATTTGTACGAGAAGCCGCCCCTGCTCTTGTTGACAAACCGCACAGTATAGTTGGTACAGTTTACAATGTAGGTATTGGGTGCATTGGAGAACATAGGAATATCGGCCACCACTACCTTGGAGCAGTCTGTAACCACAAACTGGAACTCGCGCTTGGTGGTATTGATGATCATACCCTCGCGCCACTCGTTGCAGCATACCGTTACCAGGTAGCGGCCTATACGGTTGGGTGTGCCGGTTATGAGGCCGGTGTGGGGGTCTATCTGTATCTGCGGGAAACCGGATATGGGGTTCTGGTAGGTATAGGGCGGAAAATAACGCACCGTATCGAATGGCGGCGGATCGGCAACCTTGGGTTTGATGTCGGCATTGGTGGCACCTACCTGCGCCGGGCAAAACTCGTAAGTAAGCGAGTCGCCATCGGCATCGGTGGCTGAGTTGTCGTAATACAGCGGATTGTTGAGGCAGATGATCTGCGGCGGATAGTTTTTGAATATAGCGCTGTTGTTGCGGAAAATGGACGGCGGGATGTTGCAGTAATAGGTGGCGCCCTCGTCGCCGGGGTCGCGCACATTGATGATGCTGGAGTTGCGGCAGCAGCGCTGATAGATCACCACATATCCGTTGGCACTGGCTGGCAGGTAGTAGGTCTTCTCAAACTTCTTGCGCAGCAGGCACAGGGGCGGTATGTTGGTAACACATTCGTTGCTGAAGTTGGCCGGCACGGTAATGCCCCCATCGGGAGTGGGTGGAAAGTCCCAGCGGATATTGGTATCGACCCGGACGGGAAAAGCGACACCATTTTCGTAAACGGTAAAAAAAGCGGGATTGTCCTGCGCAATGGCGTCGGGCACACCGGTAACACAGTCCTGGTAGATAAAGAGGGTAACACGGTACTTGTGCACAAGGCCGCCGGGTGTCATACTGTCGCCGAGGTAGCGGTAGGTAAAATCGCCCCCTACAATGTGTGAAGCCCGTGCATTAATGGTACACAGGGCAATAAGCATTAACAATATAACTACTATCCGTATCCTCATCAGGCGCCACGATGGTTGTAAAAACAGTAGTGACCAAAATTGCTGAGGTCGGCTACCAGTTTTGCAGGGTTTTCGATCATACTAATATGCCCGCATTCACTATATAAAGTTACAAAATTAACATTGGAATAATGGCAAAGGTTCAAAGTTTTCATATAATTAACAATTGCATCCTCTGCGCCAGCTATCCATTGCAGCGGAAATGGGGCATCGGTAACCACTGCGGTATTGTCGTCTCTGCCTATCATAGCCCGGTAAAAATTGATCAATCCATCGTCGGTCAGTTGCATACCCAGCTTTTCCTTAGCAGCCACAACATCAGGGTGTGCAGCCCTGAACTGCGGCGCGAAGAGGTTGGCCGTCATCTGCCTGATAAACGTGGCTTTGCCGCCTTTTAGTATCAGGTCTATCACTTTTGTTCTTGCGGCTTTCTTTTCGTCATCGTCGGCAGCAGGTGTAGAGTGCACCATAGACAGGCCAGCCACCACCTGCGGATACAGCCGGGCAAATGCCAGCGCCACATAGCCACCCATAGAATGCCCCACCACTACCGCACGCGATACACCACCTGCTATGAGCATGTGCCGCACCGCTACCGCCATCTGCGCCAGTGATGCCGGCTGCGTCAGCGGGCTGCTACCTGCACCGGGCAGATCGGGTATATAAAGTGTATAGTCTGCCGCCAACGTGGCCGCAATATCGTTCCATACAGAGCCATTATCGGGAAAGCCGTGCAGCAGCACCATAGCCGGCCCTGTGCCTACCCTTCTGTAATGCATGGCCGGAATACCCAACTGAGTATCTGCCGGTACTGTACCTGCCTGACTATGCATGGCGTCTGTAAATTGATCCGTAAACAATAAGCAAAGACAACAACAACAAAAAGAGCTCTGGCACCAGACCCTGTATATGCACCACATGCAGCACCACCGATACCAGCACCATCAGTGCACCTATCATGGCATACTTGCCCTTGCCCTTGGGGTTGGCAAAGGCGATAAAGAGATTGAGCGGAACGGCCCACAGCAGATTGAAGTTGTTGCTGCACCCCTGGTGGTCTGTACCAAACCACATAACACATATAATACACCCTAGCAGGCCGGTAACAAACAATACCAGAAAACGCATGATGCGCCCCAGCAATGCCAGCCGCTTTACAGCATGCCCGGCTATGGTAAGGGCCAGAATGGCACCTGTAAGTACCAGCGCCCAATTGGTGCCTGCAGGGGGCTTTTCGCCACCGGGCAGCAGCACCTTTGCCCGTGTGGCAAACTGCTGGCCACGGAGCTTGGCACCGGCCACACCATCGCGCAGGTAATCGGGAAGAAACATAATGTCCTCATTGGTCATTACCTTGTCTATGCGGCTGCCCAGCAATATATTGACCCCTACACGCTCCCAGTGGCGGGCGTAGAAATACTGGTTGATGATGTCGCGGAAGGTGAGCGCCACACCCATGGGCCGAGACTCGCCATACACAAAATCCCTGCCCAGTGCACGGGGAAACACGTCGCGGAGGCGGGTGGCACAATTGTCGAAAAAGAAGTCGTATTTATAATACCGGTTCTCGGGCTCCACATTTTTCTTCAGAAAGTTGTTGATCTCTGCCTTGGTGGCATCGTCTATCATGAGCACCTGCTCCTCTACACTGCGGCCATAATGCATATACTCCTGCATGAAATCGCCAAAGAGGTTGGTGGCTACATAGTACAATAGCTTGCCACGCATAAACTTCATCTCGAACTGCTCGTCGTAGCCAAACATGCCATAGTTATATACAAGGTCGCCCAGGGGGCCATGCTCGTTGCTATCTACCACCCTTAATGCAGTATGGCCGAATATCTCATAAACCTGCTCGTAACCTGTACCGCAGGTAAGCAGGCTGATGCGCAATCCGCTGGTTTTGGGAGGAGTATTGGTGGCAGTGTCGGTCTGGGCAAATGCATGCAGTGCGGCCAGCGACAAAAGCATAAAAAACGAAAACCGCTTTATCATTCCACAAAATAACGAAGATTACAGATAGCATGAAGCGGCGATGCCGTATAGGTGGTAAAATTGACATTAGCGACCGATACCACAGATGGTGTATATTGCAACTGTATTCATTCTGTGCTCATCATGTATGTACGTTTGCTGCTGCTGTCTGCAGCGATGCTGATCTCGATAACGCCTGCCAGCGGCCAGAAAGCTACGCTGGTGAGCGCCACCGAACAATGCTGGAGTGGTGGCATAGCCGGAAGACGTGGCTGTAACTACACATTCACCGTAGCAATAGCCGGCAAAACAACCCTGCTGCAACCCGACACACTGTGGATAGGCACAACCCCCACAGCACTTACAACCACTCAGGCAAACGGACAGGCAGCTAATACCAAGGTCACTGCCCTAAAGAACAAAGCGCAACTGGAAATACGTGCGGCAACATCATCTAACGACTACCCGGACCGGTATCCGGATATGCCGGGTGCAGACACAACAATACCCAAACCCAAACCGCCAATTAAGTACTCCGGAGTGGCACTTTTGTCGTATAAATATGCAGGAAAGCAATATTATTTTACCATCACACGAATAACCCAAAAATACCCTCTTGTAAACTATCCGTAGGGTTTTATATGCTTTTTTTGCGTTACGAAAAGGCCTTTTCAGGGCTATTTTAGCTGTTTTTTGCCCCCTTTAAAAAAAATATTCCGGTAAGCTATGCGATTTTCAATTTATTCCCTATCTTGCCTTCACAAAACTAAATTGAATGAAAAATTTCGTCTTACTAGCGTGTTTATCTGTAGCACTGGTATGTGCTAACAACGCCTCAGCCCACGACCGTCATCATTCCAATTCCGAAGCTGCGGAATTCCATTGCTATAAAGCCTGGAAAAAAGACTGGAAAAGCGACAAGAAAGAAGTTAAAGCTCATAAAAAAATGTGTCAGGACAGGCCTTTCGCCGCTGCACGTAAGCATCGCAAAGCCCATAAGAAAGCATGGAAGAGCGAAATGAAAGAGCACAACCATACACATTACTACCATTGGTATTAGTAGGTTAGTAAACCAACGAACAGCTCCGCCCACAACTTCGGAGCTGTTCGTTGTATATTTTCCTTCTTTGCCTTGTTTGGTAATTTTGTAATCCGGGATGTTTTCCCGAGTTATATTTCATTGACAAAACGCTGCCCATTTGGCGGCTATTTTTGTTTGGGGAAAGCTGCAATATCGGTTTAGCGGAAATACACAAGATAACACCCGGACTAGGGCGATGACGATTAACGACCCAGGTATCAGAGATATCGCCTTACTTTGCAACAGATTTGAACCCGTAGCCGGGATTGCAAACCGCTTTCAAAATCACATTGGCATAAGGTGCACAACATTCTGATAGTAGACGATGAAGAGAAGCTCAGGGCATTGCTCAAGCGAATAATAGCGCTGGAAGGGTACAAGGTTATAGACACGGGTTCTGTAGCCAGTGCAAGGCAGCTACTGGAAACTCATGCCATAGACATAGTGCTGTGCGATGTAAAACTGCCCGATGGAAATGGTGTCGATTTCACCTCCGAAGTAAAAACAAAATACCCCTCTATAGAGATAATACTGCTTACAGCCTATGGCAATATACAAGACTGTGTACAGGCCATAAAGAACGGCGCTTTCGACTATATCGTTAAGGGCAATGACAATGACAAGATCATTCCGCTGCTGAGCAGGGCCGCAGAAAAAACAACGCTGCAGACGCGCGTCAACCGGCTGGAGAAACAACTGGGTAATCAGTATAGCTTTGATGCGATCATAGGCACCAGCCCGGTATTGCAAAATGCGATACAGCTGGCAAGAAAGGTAGCGCCTACAGAAGCAGCGGTATTGCTGACCGGCGAAACCGGTACCGGCAAGGAGGTATTTGCACAGGCCATACATTACAACAGCAACAGAGCGCAGCAACCATTTGTGGCACTGAACTGCAGCGCCTTCAGCAAAGAACTGCTGGAGAGTGAGCTTTTCGGGCATAAGGCTGGATCTTTTACCGGTGCAAACAAGGATAAAAAAGGACTGATAGAAGAAGCCAGAGGTGGTACATTGTTTCTGGATGAGATAGGCGAAATGCCCATAGACCTGCAACCCAAAATACTGCGCCTGCTCGAAAATGGCAGCTATATACGTGTTGGCGACACTAAAGAACAAAAGGCAAACCTGCGCATCATATCTGCAACGAACAGAAATATGGAGCAGGAAATAAAAAACGGCCATTTCAGAAGCGACCTCTATTACAGAATCGGGGTCTTCACAATAGACCTTCCATCGCTCAGATCGAGGCGAAAAGACATACCGATGATTGCCAATCATTTCCTATCGGTATACAGCGATAAGACAAACAAAAAAATCAAAACCATTTCTGCCGAGGCACTGAATGCGCTGAGGGAAAATGAGTGGAAAGGAAATGTACGCGAACTGAAAAATGTAATGGAGCGGGCTGTGATTATGGAAGACGGAGATGTATTGCAGCTTGGCAGCCTGCCATTGGATATTCAACATGGGCAACCTGACCCGGAAAATGTGCATGAATTTTACCTTTCATCGGTTGAGCGGTGCCATATACTGAAGATGCTGCAGTATGCCAATGGCAACAAAACAGAAGCTGCCAGGCTCATGAACATCGGAATTGCGACACTATACAGAAAGCTGGAGGAGTACCACATCCGGTAATACCACTGTACCCTACCCCCAAATGCTATTGCCCAAATGTACCTGCACAACGGAAAAGTGTGTGCTGGACAAACAATGCAGGAATCCCCTCTTTGCCCGGTATAGATAACCCGGACAATATGCCGCCACGGGGCTACACCATATCATTTTGATAAATGACCTTCTCATTTTGAGAGGGTCATTTTTTTTGTGACAGCAGCACTACGCAAAGAAATAGTGTTGAAACCCTTACCTGTAAAGGGTTTCAGGCATTTTACTCGCGCCGGCCGAATTGCAGGCACATAAATTGCCACAGTAATAGCAAATACGAAAACAAAAATGGCTGGTACTGGTGAACAACGAACGCAAATAGACCCGATTACAAATACTACATAGTTCAGTCGCCACAGACCCACCCAATATTGTTGCAGGCTTACTTTTCAAAAGACAACTCGTTTCAACCACCCCAGCTAAATAATATCATGACTACCACACTACTGATTATCGGAACACTGCTCTCTTTCGGCCTGCTATTTAAAGCGATCGACTGGTTTGAAAATATATAAATGGACAATACTGCATATCACAATCACAATAAAAGCAATTCTATGGCAGCACTATTTGTAATAGCCTTACTAACCTTCGCTTACATGGTATACGTACTGATTAAGCCGGAAAAATTCTAAAAAATTACGCTCGAATAACACAAAATAAATTAAAATGAATCCTCAAATTTTAGGAGTTGTTGTGATGTTTATCGCGACATTATTATTAGCCGTTCCTTTGGGGAAGTATATCGCCAAAGTGTACAGCGGGCAGAAAGTATGGACTGACTTCCTGTTTGGTCGGCTGGAAAGATTGTTGTTCAAAGCATCCCGAATCAATCCTACCATCGAAATGACCTGGAAGCAAAGCCTGACAGCCCTGTTGACCCTGAACCTGATCTGGTTTTTGTGGGTAATGTTTTGCTTGCTGAACCAAAGCTGGCTGCCAATGAATCCAGACCACAATCCGGACATGACACCAGATCTGGCATGGAATACAGCCATTTCGTTTCTTGTAAACTGCAATCTTCAGGACTACAGCGGAGAAACAGGTGTCTCTTACTTTTCACAGGTATTTGCGCTCATGTTTCTGCAGTTTGTATCTGCGGCAACCGGTCTTGCAGCCGCAGCAGTAGTGTTTAATGCGCTCAAAGACAGAACTGCCACACAACTGGGTAACTTCTACAACTACTTCGTAAAAAGCTGCACCAGCATACTGCTGCCCCTTTGCCTGCTGATCGCAACAGTACATGTGTTTCAGGGTACACCCATGACATTCAAGGGCAAGGACACGGTTACCTCGCTGCAGGGCGATACGATGCATGTGAGCCGTGGGCCTGTAGCCGCTTTTGTAGCTATAAAGCATGTAGGCACCAACGGCGGTGGTTTCTTCGGTGCCAACTCAGCACATCCGTTCGAAAACCCTACATACCTGTCCAACATCGTCCAGATGATCGCACAGATATTGCTGCCTTTCGCCATGATATTTGCCTTTGGCTTCTATACAAATAAGAAACGATTAGCCTGGGTTTTCTGGGGTGTTATGACCTTTGGGTTTCTAATGTTGGTAGTCCCTGCCATCATAGCCGAGGTACATGGCAACCCAAACATAGCCAATATGGGAATTGCCCAGCCGGATGGTAACATGGAGGGCAAAGAGATCCGTTTCGGCGCTGTTGCATCTGCTTTCTGGAGTATTGCTACCACGGTAATATCTACAGGATCTGTAAATGCCATGCACGACAGCTTCATGCCCGTTTCGGGAATGAATATGCTGCTTGGTATGATGATCAACTCATTCTATGGAGGCGTAGGTGTAGGGTTTTTGAATTTCTTCATTTATGTAATACTTGCTGTATTTATTGGTGGCCTTATGGTAGGTCGTACACCAGAGTTTGGCGGGAAGAAAATTGAAGCCAGGGAAATGAAGATCGCAATGATCATTGCGCTGTTTCACCCTTTCCTGATACTGACCGGCACTGCGATTGCAAGCTACCTGGCCGCACACGACACAAATATGGGCTGGTGGTTTGCAGATGCTGCGGGTAAACATAATGCGTCGGGCTGGCTGAATAACCCTTCGCATCATGGCTTTACCGAGATGCTTTATCAGTACACATCCAGCTCGGCAAATAACGGTAGTGGGTTTGAGGGACTGGCAGACAACAACCCATTCTGGAATATCAGTACAGGTATTGTACTTCTTTTCTCAAGGTTTCTGCCCATAATAGGGCCGGTAGCCATTGCAGGGTTAATAGCCCAAAAGAAGTTCATTCCCACCAGCAGCGGTACGCTAAAAACGGATACTGGCACTTTTGGTCTGCTGGTATTCGCAGTAAAAATAATTATCGCTGCCCTTGCATTCTTCCCGGTATTAGCTCTAGGGCCTATTGCAGAGATGATGAAAATGCATTGAACCGGCAAAAAAATGAAGCTAAAAATTATTAATTCAATACAATGAGAGAACGTAAAGAGGGCTTATTCAAAAAAGAACTTGTAGCAGATGCTATCAGGCAGTCCTTTGTTAAGCTGAATCCCAAATATCAATTCCGCAACCCGATAATGTTCACAGTTGAGATCGGCACGGTTGTAATGCTGTTTGTTTGCGCATGGATATTATCCGGCGAGGCGAATCAAGGTTCTTTTGCTTACAACTTCATCATCTTCCTGATCTTGTTCGCTACCCTTCTATTTGCAAATTTCGCCGAAGCACTGGCCGAGGCCAGAGGCAAAGCTCAGGCAGCATCGCTTCGGAAAACAAGAGAGGAAACCCCTGCAAAAAAAATTAATGAGGATGGACCGTTCTCCGGAAAAGTGCAAACCATCCCTTCTTCGCAGCTCGTAAAAGATGATATATTCATTTGCGAAACGGGCGACATTATACCAACCGATGGAGAAATAATAGAGGGTATTGCAACAATTGATGAATCTGCCATCACTGGTGAGTCTGCACCGGTCATTCGCGAAAGCGGCGGCGACAAATCGTCTGTAACAGGTGGCACAAAAGTGCTATCTGACAAAATTAAGGTACGGGTAACAACAGAACCGGGCGAGAGCTTCCTCGATAAAATGATTGCGCTTGTGGAAGGTGCATCAAGACAAAAGACGCCGAACGAAATAGCCCTTACGATACTGCTTGCCGGGTTTACTTTGGTCTTTATTATCGTCTGTGTTACACTACAGCCCTTTGCCGCGTATGCCCAAACTCCCATTCCGGTATCTGCCTACATAGCACTGTTTGTATGCCTCATACCCACAACGATAGGCGGCCTGTTGTCCGCAATCGGCATTTCGGGAATGGACAGGGCGTTAAGAGCAAATGTGATTGCCAAATCGGGCAAAGCAGTAGAAACAGCAGGTGACCTGGACGTGCTGCTGCTCGACAAGACAGGCACCATAACAATAGGCAATCGTAAGGCTACCCATTTTCACACAGCAAAAGGAGTTGATGAAAAACACTTCATTAATTGTGCGATCCTGAGCTCCATGTCTGACGAAACGCCGGAAGGTAAATCAATAATAGAATTAGGAGGCATCAACCCATTGTCGTTCCCTGTGCAAAATCCAAAGTTTGTAAAGTTCACAGCAGAAACCAGAAGCAGCGGTATAGACTTTGACAACATCCAAATACGTAAGGGTGCGTACGATGCCATGAGAACCATGGTTGAAAAAGCCGGGAACATATTCCCACCCGAAACAACAAATGATGTACACAAAATTTCGTCAAATGGTGGAACGCCCCTGGTCGTTATAGAAAACAATGTTGTATTGGGCGTGATAGAGTTGCAGGACATTATCAAGACCGGCATATTTGAGCGTTTTGAGCGGTTGAGAAAAATGGGTGTAAAAACAGTAATGGTGACCGGCGACAACCCGCTAACGGCCAAGTACATAGCCGACAAAGCCGGTGTAGACGACTACATAGCCGAAGCAAAACCCGAAGACAAGATGGCCTACATACGCAAAGAGCAGGCCACAGGCAAGCTGGTGGCGATGATGGGCGATGGCACAAACGATGCACCGGCACTGGCGCAGGCCGATGTAGGTGTGGCGATGAACAGTGGTACTGCTGCCGCCAAAGAAGCCGGCAATATGGTAGACCTGGACAACGACCCTACCAAGCTGATAGAAATAGTAGAAATAGGCAAACAACTGCTGATGACACGGGGTACGCTGACCACATTCTCCATAGCAAATGATGTGGCCAAGTATTTTGCCATTGTGCCCGCACTGTTTGTCGCTTCTATTCCGGCACTGCAGCAGATCAATATCATGAAGTTGCACAGTCCGTCGAGCGCCATATTATCAGCTGTAATTTTCAATGCGCTGATTATTCCGGCACTGATACCGCTGGCGCTAAAAGGAGTTGCATACAAGCCGATAGGTGCCAGTGCACTACTGCGCAGAAACTTGTTTGTGTATGGGCTGGGGGGAGTAATAATACCATTTATAGGTATCAAGGCGATAGACCTCGTAGTAGCATTGTTTATGTAAAGAACTAAATAATTATTAAGACATCAAAAATGAAAAAAGAACTGTTGCCATCCATCCTGCTTACCATTGTTTCCATTGTCCTGCTCGCCTGGGTTTACCCTGCTATTGTGTGGGGAATAGCCCAGTTCGCTCCCAATAAGGGAGAAGGGTTTGTGATCAAAGGCAAAGACAATAAGGACTATTACGAGAATATTGGCCAAAATTTTACAGAAGATAAATACTTCTGGTCACGGCCCTCAGCTGTTAGCTACAACGCTGCCGGCTCGGGCGGCAGCAACAAAGGAACTGACAATCCTGACTACCTACTGCAGGTACAGGCAAGAATAGACACTTTTATGGCCCACAATCCGGGAATCAACAAGCGTGATATACCCTCAGACTTAGTAACGGCAAGCGGCAGCGGGTTAGATCCACACATTAGTGTGCAAGGCGCAAAAATTCAGATAAAGAGGATAGCTGGTAGTCGGGGCCTGACCGTAGTACAGGTAGCCGCAATAGTGAAAACGCATATCGAAGCGCCAATGTTTGGTATGGGGCCTGAAAGGATCAATGTACTACAACTCAATATTGATCTGGATAAAATGAAGTATTGAATTGTAATGAACGTATTGAATTCTGCGGCCTGCACCACAGCTTACAGCAGTCAGAGCATGTAACACTTTGTTTACGGCTACATCGGCAGAAAAGTGTTGCCAGATTACTTTATCTGAAAAGCAAAAAATCGAAAAAGCTTCCACAGGATAGCTCAAACAAAATCTAAACCACAAATTGATAACAGGTTAAAAATGAAAAAAATGAAAAAACAAATTACACAAGCAGCCATGGTAATAGCATTAGGAGCTTCAGTGCCGGGCTATACCTATGCTCAGGCAGAATCGAAAGACACAGTACAACAATCAGCTAAGGAAATTGTTCCGTTTGAGGGACAGGACCAAACATGGCAGAACGGCAGCGACAGAAGAAGTGAATCTGTATTGCAAAGCAAATTTTTCACCGGATCGTTCATGTTCGACGGTAACTACAACTATTCTTTCAACAACCCCATAGATAATACAGTCGTAGGTTCAACCGCACTGGCAAGGCACAATGAGATGAACGTAATGTTTGTTGGGTTGGGTGGTGATTTTAACTACAAAAACGCCCGCGCACGCGTAATGTTACAGCTCGGCAACCGCTCCATTGTAATTCCCCGCAACGACTACAGTCCGTATCACGGTCAGTACAACCTGCATGATGCACTGCGCTATATGAGCGAGGCCAATGCGGGCTACCATTTCAAAATTGGCAAGGTTCCTGTTAATGTTGATGCAGGTTTGTTTATGTCCTACATAGGACTAAACTCCTACTACCAGGTGGAGAACTGGGAGTATCAGGCATCGTTTACATCAGACAATACGCCCTGGTTCTTCAACGGTATGAGAATACAGATATTCCCATCCACGAAACTAAAAATAGAGCCCTGGATCATCAATGGATGGCAGAGCTACGGTATGTTCAATAGTATGCCCGGAGTTGGAGCGAATATCACGTGGTGTCCAAACGAAAATGTGAAATTACTGACCAACGACTATTATGGGTCTGATGCAGCCATGATACCAGACAGGAAGCGATTCCATTCAGACAACAGTTTTCTTGTCAGGTATTTCAATCGTCCGGAATCAAAAGGGATTAGTAAAATGGCGTTTTCCCTCACGGGCGACCTGGGATTTGAAAAAGGGGGTGGTGTAAATGGATTCAACGATAATGATTCAACTGCTGGCCCTGCGCAATACTTTGTAAGTGGCATGATCTACAATCGTGTGTGGTTCAACAAAAATAAATTTGCGTGGACCATTGGCGGTGGTGTCATGTCCAATCCCGGCCGTTACCTCGTATTGTACCCAACCGGTCAGGCCAGCCCATTGCCAAACCCGCAAGACCCTACAAAGACAGAGGGCGCTTATCCGTTTAGTGCCAACCCTGGAGATCAGTTCAAAGGTTGGGATTGCTCCACCAACTTCGACTGGATGCCCAACCAAAGTCTGACCGTCAGGTTAGAATATGTACACAGATCTGCTAATGTTCCTTACTTTGCCGGAAGAGGCGGAGTAACCTCTCAGACAGGCTATACAACAACGACTTTGGATCCCAATTGGCGGCCCGACCTGGTAAAATCTGAGGACAAGATAATTTTTGCTGTATTATTCAGAATGTAAATATAACTTCGGACACACTATATGGACGAACACAATAGCACATCCAATCATCATGCGGTAACACGCTTCTCCTGGGGAGGCGTGTTACTGGCATTGGGCATAGTTTTTGGAGATCTGGGCACCTCGCCATTGTACACGTTTAAGGCAATTATAGGTGACCGGATCATCTCCGAAACATTGGTATTAGGCGGTGTTTCAGCAATCTTCTGGACTTTGCTTTTTCAAACCACCATAAAGTATGTTTTCATTACTATGCGCGCTGACAATAAAGGCGAAGGTGGTATATTCTCGCTCTACACGCTCATTCGCCGACATGGCAAATGGGTATTGTGGCCTGCAATAATTGGCGGTAGTTTTATGATCGCTGACAGCCTCATTACACCTCCCATATCGGTCATCTCGGCAATGGAGGGTTTGAAACAACTCAATCCGGATATCCCAATTATTCCTATCACTATTACCATAATTGTACTCTTGTTTTTGTTGCAGCAAACAGGGACAAAACGAATTGGCGTATTCTTTGGCCCGGCAATGATCGTGTGGTTTGGCATGATTGCCGTTCTCGGTACAATCAGCCTTGCAAACGATCTTTCTGTACTGAAGGCAATCAATCCAATGTACGCCTACCACCTGGTTGTCAATTACCCCGGCGGCCTGTGGGTACTAGGTGGTGTGTTTTTATGTACTACAGGTGCCGAAGCCTTGTATGCTGATATGGGGCATGTAGGCAGGCGAAACATTCAGATCGCCTGGATCTTTATCAAATTGTCGCTGCTGCTCTGCTATTTTGGCGAGGCGGCCCTCCTGCTCAGGCACAATGGCCAGCAACTCTCGTCTGTTGATGCATTCTTTGGCCTTGTTCCACAATGGTTTCTGATCCCCAGTATTATTGTCGCTACGCTGGCTACCATCATAGCCAGCCAGGCATTGATAACGGGAACTTTTACTTTGTTTAACGAGGCAGTAAGATTGAATATATGGCCCAAACTACGCATAGAATTTCCGACAGAAATGCGGGGTCAGGTATATGTACCTGCAGTAAACTGGATGATGATGATAGGCTGTGTAGGCATGGTACTGCACTTCAAAGAATCGTCAAACATGGAAGCTGCTTTCGGCTTGTCTGTCACGCTCACAATGCTGATGACTACCATTTTACTGAGCTATTACCTGTATTCAAAAAGAGTGTCACTCGCTATTGTATTCCCGCTTGCGCTGCTGTTCCTCTGGGTTGAAAGCACATTTCTTGTTGCCAATCTCAGCAAATTTGCCCATGGCGGATGGATAACCCTGCTCATAGGTCTGCTACTCATCAGTATAATGTACGTATGGCATGCAGGGAAGAAACTGAAGACCAGGTATAAAAAACTGACCGGCCTCGGGGCCTACAAAGCGACATTGAGAGCGCTGAGCAATGACACATCCATTCCCAAATATGCCACCCATCTGGTATACCTCACCGGGTCGGGCAAGTCAGAAAAAATCGAAGAACGGATCATCGAATCCATCCTGTTTCAGCAGCCCAAAAGAGCCGACCTGTATTGGTTTGTTCACATAGACGTTGCAGATGAACCATACACCTCCAGCTATTCTGTAGAGATCGTGGAACCGGAAGAGATCATTTATGTTCGATTCAAACTTGGTTTCAGAATCGTACCCCGACTCAATCTCCTGTTCCGCAAAGTAGTGAGCGAAATGGCTTCAAAAAACGAAGTGCACATAGAGAGCAAGTATTGCGGATCGAATAAAAAATACGTCTCCGGAGACTTTCGGTTCATTGTGATGAAGAGTTTTCTTTCGGTAGAAAATGATCTGGCTTTTCTCGATAACATCATTATGAGACTTCACTTTCTGCTGGACAAAATGAGCCTGCCTGATGACAAATCTTACGGACTTGACTATAGCAATGTAACAATAGAACATGTACCGCTCATGTTGGGCGAGACAGAAAACATACGTCTGACAAGGGAATAGCCAAAACAGCTTTTATGACTGCCGACGAAATAAGATCGAAACGTGTAAACGAATTTTTAGCGCTCACCCAAAAAGGTACAAGAGGCAGGCTGAAGATATATATTGGCATGAGTGCCGGTGTAGGAAAAACCTACCGGATGCTCCAGGAGGCACACAGCCTGCTAAACAACAACGTCAACATAAAAATAGGGTATGTAGAAACCCACAACAGACAGGAAACAGAAGCACTCGTGGCGGGATTGCCCATCATACCCCGCAGAGAGCTCTTCTACAAGGGCAAGAAACTGGATGAACTGGATGTGCAGGCAATTCTGCTGCTGCATCCGGCGGTTGTCATCGTAGACGAACTGGCTCATACCAATATCCCGGGCAGCAAGAATCAAAAACGATGGCAGGATGTACTGGATATTCTTGATGAGGGTATCGACGTTATCACAGCAGTCAACATTCAGCACATTGAGAGTATCAATGAAGATGTAAAGGAAATAACCGGTATAGAGGTAAAAGAACGTGTACCTGACAAATTGCTGCAGCTGGCCGACGAGGTCGTAAACATAGACCTTACCGCCGACGATCTGATCATGCGGCTCAAAGAAGGAAAGATCTATGATCATTCAAAAGTGCAACAGGCTCTGCAGAACTTTTTCCAACCCGAAAGAATACTGCAACTGCGCGAACTGGCACTAAAAGAAGTCGCAGGACAGGTGGAGCGCAAAGTAGACCACCAAATTGCATCCAAAGCCACTTCGTTTCGTCATGAGCGTTTCCTGGCCTGCATATCTTCCAATCACGAGATAGCCCAAAGAATCATCAGAAAAACAGCAAGACTAGCGTCGTACTACAATAGTCAGTGGAGTGTTTTGTATGTGCAGACCGCCAACGAAGCCAACGACAGGATATCATTGGCTGCACAGCGGCACCTGATCAACAACTTTAAAAATGCTACAGAACTGGGTGCCGATGTGATCAGGAAAAAGAACAACAATGTTGCCGAAGCAATTTTCGAAACCACAACAGAAAAAGACATAACAACGATCTGTATTGGCAAACCACATCTGAACTTGTTTCAGATAATACTGCGCACGGGAATATTCAACCAGTTGCTGAAAACACTATCGAAGAACAATATTGACATTATAATACTGTCCTGATGAGTATATCTGTTACCAGTAAAATAAGATTAGGAACATTATTCCTGTTTACATTACTCATACTGACCGGAGGTGCCGGAATTTACTACACGTCTACATTGAAGAATGAGGCAAGGGCAGTGCTAAAAGACAACTATGAATCACTGGCCTTTTGCCAGACAATGCAACAGCAACTCGACAGTCTGGACCTTCAGCCAAAAGAATCGATAGAGAAATTTGAACAAGCGCTGATTGGTCAGGAGCACAACATAACCGAACCCGGAGAACAGGAAGCAACTCAGGCGCTGCGGCTACATTTCAATGCCCTGAAAACTAAACCGGATAGCAGAGAAAACTTAAGGCTGATAGAAACAGAGCTCCAAAAAATACTGCATGTCAATATGTATGCAATCAACAGCAAAAATGAGAAAGCGCAGACCACCGCCGAAAATGCGCTTACGTTCATCATATCTATAGTTGCCATAGTGTTTCTTATTGCCTTTACGTTCTCTGTTAACTTTCCTTCCATAGTCACTGACCCTATTAAACGCTTGTCTGAAGCGATCAAAGAAATCACCAATAAGAACTACAAGTATAGGGTGCGAATAGAAAACAGGGACGAATTTGGCAAACTCGCAGACGCGTTCAATGGCATGGCAGAGCGCCTGGAGTACTTTGAAAGCAGCAACCTCAACAAGTTGATGTTTGAAAAAAGCCGAGCAGAAGCTGTGATCAACAGCCTTAAAGACGCAAGCATAGGTATTGACAAGAACAATATGATCCTGTTTGCCAATCAGCAGGCGCTGCAATTGCTGGGCCTAAGCTCCAATAAAATTGTGGGCAGGCAGGTGGCAGAGGTCGTTAAAAACAACGATCTGTTTCAATTTCTGATCAACAATGACAGCCTTGCGCCCTTCAAGATTGTAAT
Organism: uncultured Bacteroidota bacterium; assembly: GCA_903824665.1. GTDB lineage: Bacteria > Bacteroidota > Bacteroidia > Chitinophagales > Chitinophagaceae > Nemorincola. Next base: position 93,966 of record CAIJXT010000026.1, read on the forward strand.
AGAAAACCGGGAAAACTATTTTGTAAAGGAAAACATAGAAGTGTCGCAGGGAGAAGGCAATAGCAAAGTAATTGTTCTGCGAAATATCACCTCTTTCAAGGAACTGGATGTAGCCAAAACCAACTTCATTGCAACCATATCGCACGAACTGAAAACACCACTTGCCGCGTCTGACTTCAGCCTGAAACTGCTTGAAGATCCACGAATAGGTCCGCTTTCGGAAGAACAGAGAGAGTTGATTCAACACCTCAAACAGGACAATCAACGCATTCTGAAAATCATCAGCGAACTACTGAATATGTCGCAGGTTGAAACGGGAAAAATAGAACTCGATGTACAACTGGTAAATCCGTACCTGATCATTAACCATGCGATAGAAACAGTGGCCGCATCGGCAAAAGAGAAAAATATTGAAATCAAAACGACGACACAGAGTGATTTGCCTCTTATAAAAGCTGATGCAGAAAAAACCACCTGGGTGCTGAACAACTTCCTGACAAATGCCATCAAATACGCCAGTGAGGGCTCAGAAATCAGGATAGTAGCAACCGATACCACGGGTAGCGTTCAAATATCAGTGCAAGACAATGGACCGGGCATTGCTAAGGAATACCAATCCCGCCTGTTCGAAAGATACTTTCAGGTACCGGGTTCCAAAGCCAAAGGGTCTGGCCTCGGACTGGCCATCTCTAAAGAATTCATCACAGCCCAGAAAGGAAAAATATGGGTTGATAGCACCATCGGACAGGGTTCAACATTCAGCTTTTCTTTGCCTTCGGCATAACGCCGACCAGAAACACATACCTGCATCGAGACAACTATTGATCCAATTGCAAAAAAGCGGGGCAAGAACGGTATAGAACCGTCTTGCCCCGCGCATGGTGATGAGGGTTGGTGACAGGTGAGGGATTAATGATGAAAGGGTGTTTTCATGGCCACATGGCTCGGCATGGTGTATGTATAGGTATGTTGGTGATTGATAAGTCTCAGGCTGTTATTCTACTACTCTGATATCAGTATTCATAATCGAGAATACTCCCCTTCCGTTGGTGATATTGTTGTAAATATTTATCGGCTCTGCAAAAGGATTGCCCGTATTTTCTGTCGCGTACAGGTATGATTTATAATACCTGAAAAAGTCTTCAGAAACATGGGAGAGGTGCACAAATACCGTGCCTGGTGCTGCCGTGCTGAAGTACCGGCTGTCGACAAACAATCTCAGTTCTTTTCGTTTTCCGTTGAACAACTGGTCTCGCAGAAATATTGCATCCGGTTGCAGGCATGTTGTATTGTCCATTTCCTCACTTGAAATGGTTTCGATGTCGGGGTCTACAGAGTTTACACACTGGGCATACATTACAGTGTCTGGGATACTATCAACCCGGTGTAAACCAACTATATAGTAGTCTCCTGCGCCTGCAGGATCATCAAAAACCACCTTCAATTCATCCTGCGCATAACCCTCAGCACTGAGGCGTACGTTGCGCAGTCTGCTTATCTGCGCTATAGCCACACTGGATGTGGCATGCGTACTCGCGGTTGCTGTCCCAAGTCCTTGTGCAGACACGGTCAATGTATATTGCGTTCCCGGATTTGTGTTGTTTGTTGATGTATAGCTGCCAGTGGCTGGGTTGTACATCAGTTGCTCTGTAAGGCCAGAACCTGATTTTGCTATTACAGTAGCGTTGGGCACGTTCAGGTTCTTATTGCGGTTGTATTCCTGCATACCTACCGACTTGCTTACGAATACCTCCAACGGCTCACCGGTAATGGTTGTGCTGTTTATAACCAGCTGTGCCTGGTGTGGTTCTACATCGAGTTGAATTTCCTTCTCGCAGGATGCAAATAATAGTAATATTCCTGCAAGCAATACGCCGCTGCATTTGTTGTTCATGATTATAATGATTATTAGTTAGAATTTAAACTGGTAACTCACAGAAGGAATGATCGGGAACAGACTCATCTGCTTGAACACTACATTGCCCGAACTGTTTGTGGAACTATACACATAATAGGGGTTTTTGCGATTGTACACATTGTAGGCACTTACAATCCAGGCCCGTTCACCACGCTTCTTCTGTTGTGTGAATTTCATGCTTATGTCCGCCCTGTGGTATGCCGGCATTCGGTAGGTGTTTCGCCCACTGTTGATCTGCTGTAGTGTATTATCAGGATTGTAGTAGTAGCCAAGCGGCAGTGTAAGCGCATTGCCTGTACCGTATACCCAATCTGCACTGATCTCGAATTTCTCTGTTGGTGCAAACACACATGCAATCTTCAGATCATGGCGGCGGTCAAATTTATAGGGGAACTCCTTCCCCTGATTGAGGTTATCAAACTGGCGTGTCGTCTTAGATAAGGTATACCCCAACATTCCAGTGACTTTCCCCTGTTTCTTCTGCAAAAAGAACTCAGCACCATAACTTTTTCCATTGCCAACCTCTACTTTCTCTTCCCAATTGGTAGCACTGGTGAAGAAGCTTGCGCCCTCTTTGTACTCTATAACGTTTTCAACCGTTTTATAATATCCTTCTACTGTCACTTCCAATCCCTCAGTTAATGTATAAGCTACTCCCGCTGCGCCCTGGTAGGATTTTTGAACCGGTATTTTTCTGGTCACCGGTACCCACAAATCTGTTGGCAAACCTATGGAGGAGTTAGAAAGCAAATGAATAAACTGATTCATCTGTACAAAAGATGCTTTCAGGCTCACCTTATCGTTTAGCAGGTACCGTGCACCCAACCGTGGCTGAACAGAAGGAAAGACCTGACCAGACACTGCAAACCCGGTAGCATGAATGCCTATGTTTATCTTCAACTTGTCTGTTACTTTGATATCGTCTTCCACATAGGCATCTACCTCTCCGGCATTCAGATTGCTGGTACCCACTGTGGTATCTTGTATCTGTGTACTCGATGCGATACGGGTCTGCATAGCGCCAGGCTTATAGGTATGATATATATACCCTACCCCGGTTTTGATAGTATGATTGGCTGATGGCAGATAGTCCAGATCCCACTTTAATGCACGGTCGTGAATGCCCGATGAATACTTCAATAGAAAATCTTCACTGGCACCGCTAAAGGTGCTTTGCATTCTCGAAAAAATAGAGAAATTATACTGACTGTAGTATGCTGTCACATTGCCGAACAACTTGTTGTTGAACTCATGATTCCATCTGCCCACAGCGGTTATATTGCCCCATTTAAGGTTGGTACTCGCTGTTGATGCGAGCGCTGCGCCATCTGCATTCGTTTTTTGCTTTGAATAAAACTTATCATTGCCAAAATAACCACTTACATACAACCTGTCCTTCCGGCTGAGTTTGAAATTGGCCTTTGCGTTGAAGTCAGAGAAAAAATACCCCGCTTTCATATTCGCCTTCATGAATGGCTGAGCGAGCACATCATAATAGGTGCGGCGCCCCGAAACCATAAACGAAGACTTACCTTTTTGTATGGGCCCCTCCAGTGTCAACCGCGATGCGATAAGCCCAATGCCGCCTTCTCCGTGTATCTTCTCCTTATTGCCCTCTTTCATGTTCACGTCTATTACTGACGAAAGCCTGCCACCGTAACGGGCCGGAAATCCACCCTTTATTACTTCTACACTCTTTATAGCATCGGCATTGAACACACTAAAAAAGCCGAACAAATGACTGGAGTTGTACACGGGCACTCCGTCTAACAAAATAAGGTTCTGATCAGGACTGCCACCACGAACATATATGCCGGTAGAGCCCTCGTTGCCAGCCTGTATACCCGGCAGCAATTGTATCGCCTTCATAATATCTACCTCTCCCAGAAATGCGGGCAAGGACTTTATTGTCTGTATGGGCAAGTCTATAGAGCTCATCAATGTACGGTGTTGTACAGCATCTTTCTTTCCGGCTACCACTACATCCTTCATCATGCCTGCAGGCTCCAGCGCGAAACTGATTGTTGTATCTTTCTTCAATACCAGGCGAAGCTCACGTGATGTATAACCCAGGTAAGCAGCATGCAAACGTATGGTATCAGCAGCCGGGACAGTGATAGAATAAAATCCAAAAGTATTTACGCTGGCACCTATGCTTGTACCGGGCACATACACTATGGCTCCGGGTATTGTTTCACCTCCCTGCTTTTCTGTTACATAGCCGCTTATCGTGATTTTTTGTGCATGAAGGTTCGCAGATACACATAGTACCAAAAGCAGCAGCATTGTTATTCTGTAAGTCATAAATTGACGTTGTTTACATCAATAACGCAACAGAACCACAATACCCCTACCCTGCCACAAAGTTTTTTTTAGTATTCCAGTGTATCCACCATATAGGTATACCTGGCCGCCGCAACACCACCTACAAATCCCCCTCCGCCTGCCACATTGCTCTCAGATTTCTGAGGTTGCAGAAATGTATTGAAAGCACTACCACCCGAATACTGCTCATACGTACGGAGAAATCGAAAGTAGTCGGCCGAAACAGATTTTACGTAGAAATGCAATTTGCCTTTGGCCGACTCTGCAGGGTTACTCACCTGAATATAAACATCGGTCTCATAGGTGCTGCCATTAAACCTGCTATCCCTTATCAGTATACGGTGTTGCGCATCGTTAACGCCGTCGGTGATCGCATTTTCACTGTTCCTGTCAGTCGTATACAATGGCATTCGGTAATATCGTTCATAAACTATCGTATCGTACTTAACTGTAAGGCCGCCAGCACTGTTCAGGCTATTGTACAACTCCATGTTGTCCCTTACATCCATCCATACACCATTGTACAAAAAACTGCCTTGTAGCGTCATGGCCTGCTTCAGGCACTCCAGCACATAATAGTCCTCTGTTTGCGCCGGATCGTCAATGCGCACTCTTACCTTCAGCGTCCTGTTCTGATTGTACATTCCGGAGGCTGTATCTGCAACTATAGCATTGACAGAGGCAGGTATAGCGACCCGGGCGGTAACAGTACCTAAAGTCGGGTGTATGGCAGTAACAACGTAGCTCCTGCCATGTAAGATTTCTTTGCTACTTACAAATGGCAATGTATACAAACTACCTGCAAGTGCATCGACATAGGAAGTCAGCTGGAATGTATCTGCCTCATTGCTGATCCTGATCTGCAAATCGTTCAGCAAACCAAAGCTCATTGGGGCTCTTGACGTTACCGGCAAACTCTGGCCTGCCCGCAGGTACACAGAGTCGCCTGCTGACAACTCGCCAATGAGCACAATTTTGTGGTCAGCTTCTATTGCCGGCAATTCCAGATCGCGGGTACATCCACCCATGACCAACAAAGCCACAACAACACCCAAAAAACAAATCGGCCTAATACCACTCATTGTGCTATATCTTTAACTTGAAACTTACATAGGGTACAAACTGCAGAATACTGGTACCGCGCAACTTGTATTGACTACTTGTACCTGTATACACACTGGTGAGTTCTACAAACATGATATTCTTGCGTGCATAGGCATTGAAAACACCCAATGACCAGGTACGTTCAAACCGCTTCTTCTGCTTGATAAAACTAAACCCGAGATCCAACCGGTGAATGGCAGGAAGCCGGTAGTTATTCCACGTTGCATAATTGTAAGTATAGTCCGAACTGCTTATGGTGGTACTGATGGGGTTGATGAGCAGGTTCTTGTCAAAGTCCTGATAGATCTGATCAGGCAGGGTAATTGCCTCTCCGCTCATATACACCCAGTTGGCAGTTGCCTCAAAACGCGGATTTGGCTGGTAGAGAATAGCGAGTTTATAATTGTGCCGCCGGTCGTACCGGAATGGAAATATTTTACCATCATTGAGCTGTGCAAACTGCCGCCACGTCCATGACAATGTATAGGCCGAAGACACATTGAATGAACCAATTTGTTTTCTCAGCAACACCTCCGACCCGTAACTATACCCACGTCCCTGAATGATCTTTTTGTCCCACGCTACCGAGTTGTCAAAAAGGTTTTTGCCCTGATCATAGGTGGTTACATTGCGCATGTCTTTGTAGTACCCTTCCACATTGATGTACAATCCTTTATTCCCGCTGTGTCTAAATCCGAGATTACCTATCGAAGACTCCTCAGGCTCTATTGTAGCTGTACTCGGTATCCAGAAGTCAGTTGGGATACCATACGTATTGTTGGAGATCAGGTGCAGAAACTGTGCCATGCCCGCGTATGACGCATACAATATGCTGGTACAACTCACAGCAACTTCGGTACGCAGGCGTGGCTGTATGCTGGAATAGTCAAACTGTTTGCTTAGCCAGTTTGCCGAATAAATCCCGGGAATGAGCTTCACTCTTTTGCCCAAACGGATCTGGTCTTCAACAAAAAACACCAGTTCATTGGATCTCGAAGACTGCGGCAGCGATCCGGAACCACTTGCCGGTTGAGAAAAATAGTCTACCTGTGCCGGATTGAAAAACGCATTGGCTACCTGACCACCAAACTCAAAACTGTGCAGGTTACCGGCCTTCAGATTCAGTTGCACCCGCAATGCTACGTCACTTATGGTTGACGAGCCTTTATACCCGTCACTTACAGATACCTGCCCATTGGTGATCAACTGCCGTTGATCGTGGAGCACGTAATTGAAGGTGCTATAGGTCAGTGTTGTATTCATGTACAGATGAGCGTTCACGATCCTGTTCCACCTTGAGCTGACTGTTGTATTACCCCACTGGTTTCTGGATGCTGAATTTTCGGAACTTAAACCCAGCCGATCCTGCCCGTTGTACATGCTTACATACAAACGGTTATTCTTATCCACTATGTAATTTGCTTTTACATTGATGTCGTAAAAATTGAGTTTCAAATCATTTGTAAACGGCCGCCAGAGTGCATCTATCCAGGTCCTTCGCCCCGAAACTATAATTGATGCTTTGTCTTTAATAAGCGGCCCCTCCACATTGATTGTGCTCTTGATCAGGCCCATTGAAAACTGTCCGCCCCAACGCTGCATATTACCGTCCTTGCTCGCCACATCAATCACAGACGACACCCTACCCCCATACCTCGCCGGAAATGCGCCTTTGTAAACGTCCACCGATTTTATAGCGTCAGAGTTATATACCGAGGTAAGTCCGTAAAAATGATCCACATTGTACAAGGGTACACCATCCAGCAAATGCAGGTTCTGCCCCGGCTCACCACCCCTTACCATGATCAGATTTCCGGCGCCCGAGCCAGTCTGTACTCCGGGCAAATTCTGAACTGTTCTGATCACATCATTATCTCCCAGTAATACAGCCCTCGACTTCAGATCAGACTGCACGATATGATGATAGCCGGTCAGTTGCCCCTTTGAAGAAACCACCTGCATTTCTTTCAGAATGCCGGCAGGCTGCATCAATATATCGTGGCGGATATCCTGCGACGAAGCGGCCAAATACCCTACCGATACAAAACCAATATAGGAGCACATTACCTCACACATCTGGGGAATAGCAAGACTGTAATACCCATAATTATTCGTCACAGTGCCTATACCCGAGCCGGGAACGTATACCGCCGCACCTACCAATGCCTCCTTACTGTCAGCCTCTTTTACAAAACCATGAATAGTAATTTGCTGAATAGCCACCTCTGCGGAGGTGGCTTCACTATTGATGATCAATATTTTGTTATCCTGTTCCCTGAACGAAAGCTGCTTATCCCAAAACAACTCATGCAGCAAGCCGCCTATAGTGTGTGCGGTGTCGCTGATACGAACCCGTCTATCAACATCCACGTACCGGGAGCTGTAAGAGAAGAGTACGCCTGTTTTTTTGCTGATCTCATCTAAAACTGATTTGATGGTCGCACTTCCCGGGGCAATTGAATAGGGCAATGCAAGTAGTGAATGCTGCTGAGCATTGGTAGGTACTGCAGCCATACAGACTGCCAGGCAAAAAATGACTACAGCAAGTATCCTCATTCGCTATTTCGGCATAATCCGGTAACCCTTATCAGCACCACCGGTCCACCGGCTATCCGTTATCAGGCAAATTTCGGAAAGTATTTGTTCAATTTTTTGATTTTTGAAAGACATCGTGAGCTGCTGCTGCAACTGACCCGGATGAAAACTGCTGTCCAACACTATTTCATTGGAGAATATTTCAGACAATTGTCTGGCTATATAAGTCAGTTCGCTCTTGTTGTAGCTGATCTGCCCGGTTTTCCAGTAAAGCAGATTCATATCCTGATACTGGCTACGCGAAATAACATTGTCAGAGATCACTGCCTGATCACCGGCAGTCAACACAGAATACGTATTGCTATCTGCACCCGACATAAAGCGCACCCTTCCTTCCGTGACCATAACAGACGCTGTATTGTCAGTGCAGCGGAGATTAAATGCTGTTCCCAGCACCCTTACATCTGCGGCATGTGCATGAATGACAAATGGCCGGGAAGCATCTTTAGCAACTTCAAAATAAGCCTCTCCATCCAGCTTCACCGTTCTCTCCTTACCCGAAAATCTGCCTGCATAGCTGAGCGTGCTACCCGCATGCAATGTCACGTGGGTATCGTCAGGAAGTACCACCTCACGATTGCCATTGTCTGCCAGTACTACCTCCATGCTATCCACTATTGTCAGCCTGTATATAACGATACCTACCAGTAACACTGCTGCAAGTGAAAGCGCCATTTTTTTAAACGGAATTACCATCCGCTTTCTACCATTTTCCTTCTTCACCGTCTGCGCAGCAACCTGCTCCCATGCTTGCGCTGCGTCAAAGTGCACACCACCGATCATTTGATCAATTTCTTTCCATTGCTGCTCGTGTGCATCGAAGGTGGCAGCATGCTCCGCACTGCTATTCCTCCACTTATCAAGTGTAGTTTCTTCATCTGCTGTTATGTCGCCAGACAGCTTCCTGGCAATGAGCTCGTTTATTTCGTCATTCATATGGCAGTGTTTTAGATGATGGGTTTTAAAAATGAAAAGAGATATGCGATCATCGCAACCTTTCGGCTGTACTCCCGCAATATCTTAATGGCTTTGCCCATTTGATTCTCAATTGTTTTAACAGACAACTCCAGATGCTGGGCCGCCTGCTTGTACGTCATGTTGTGCAGTTTGATGAGCAGAAAAACATCTTTGCATGCAGGGGGCAACTGACCAAGGGCCTCTCTTATGTGCTGCTGCTGCTCGTTTTCGCGTTCAGTATGGTGCAACGCGAATTCGGGCTGCTGATGCCCCGCATCAGGCGCGGTTTCCGGATACGAGATCTGCCGCCCTTTTTGCTCGCGCAATATGGAGATGCACTTATTCCTTACCGATGCAATCAGGTAATACCTCATCCCCGACTGACCTATAAGATCGCGCTTCTGCTCCCACAGCTTGATAAAAACTTCCTGAACCGCATCTTCAGCCATATGGCTGTCTTGCAGGTAAGACAGCGCATATCTGCATGCATTGGCATATTCGCTGTCAAACAGTTCTTTGTATTGTATTTCTACGATTTGCGACATGCTATTAATGAAATATAAACACTACAAATTTTTCGGATTCAGCAAAATGTTACGGGCGTATGCCCCCGCTCTACAAATAAACAAAACAACTATCGATTTTCTGTATTATCAGACCGTCATTTGCGTTGCATCGATCCTGTTCTACTTGGTTATTTTGTGAAACTCTACAATGCTTTTCGTACTCACTACCAATACATACATCCCTTGCTGCAGATCCTGTGTATCAATGCTGGTACTGCCCTTGGGCAATGTACCCTTGCTGACAACAGCTCCGTAAGACGAGAGCATCTCGTACTTTGCAGCATCGCTGAGTGGATTCTCAATACACACCGATTCATTGAATGCAGCAGGATAGACCCGGGTCGCGTTTGATTTGGTTACACCCTGATAATTGGACGCAACACCCTTTTGAGGTATTAACCGGTACACAGTACCTTCCGCGGGCATTTCTTTGAGCCCATCGTCACCTTCCTTACAAACAACATCTGTAAGGTAAGGAAAGTCATTATTGCCCGAAAACAGACTCATGCGCTCCACTGTTTTGCTGTAAACATTCATATCACTTACAAATCCTATCCTAAAGTCCTGCTTTTCTGAAAGAGAGGCACTGAACTTCTTCACCTCTGATGGTCCAAAGTGATACTCAGCAGCTCCGGTTTCCTCACACAGCCACAGCTGCATATTGATATAGTCTGCATTGGTACCGTAATGAAAATACTCATCGTAAAAGCCCGCGTTATGAAATTCCAGTTTGAATATGCGTTTACCGGGTGCACCCGTGGTCGTATACCTGATCAACGACTCAGACTGCCTGGCACCAAGTCCGCGATCGCAGAGTGTATGGCCCGAAACAGCATACCCTGTGATGGTGCGGTTGCCAGACCGGTAGGCACCAGCAACCGACGACGATATATGCAAAGTGTTGATAGTAGTATCACCTATCTGGTAGCCAAATAACAATGGTATGGAATAATCAGGATCCATCCATCCTGTAGGTCCGGAAATTACAGTGGCATTTTCCAGCGGCTTATACACTTCTTTACGTACAGTTAGTTCAAATTCGCTGTGTGCACCGACATTTCTGAATCCAATAAACAGCGTTAACAATAGCAAAATAGGCTTCTTCATCGCAAACTTTTATCTAAATACGCCTCAACAAGCTTTTACCCCTATGCGCTACACATATTTTTTCTAACCTCAAATAAATCCAGGTCTATATGCAGTGATAGATTAAAAATGGTCGAAAAAAAGTTTCACACCCACACTCGATAGTATTACTACTTTTCTAAAAAGTATTTATATCTTTGCAGCAGATTAGAAAGAAAACAGAAAATAAAAAATGACTGCAAAAACCACAACACAAAAAATTGGAATTTTAGGAGGTGGTCAATTAGGTGCAATGCTGATCAAGTCTGCAATCAACTTTGGAGTACATATATCAGTATTGGATAAAAACCCGGATGCGCCTGCAAACAGATATACCAGCAGCTTTGTATGCGGAGACCCGCTTAATTTCGACGATGTTGTATCATTCGGAAAGCAGTGCGATATCATAACAATAGAGAAAGAGGCGGTCAATACAGACGCACTACGGAGCCTGCAGGCAGAAGGCGTACTAGTCTTTCCATCACCAGATCTGATTGCCATCATACAGGACAAACATTACCAGAAAGAGTTGCTGCACGCCAACGGAATAATGGTGGCACCATGGATTATGATTGATGGCAAAGAAGACCTTATAAAGAATACCTCAAAACTGCCTGCCTGCCTCAAAATGCGTAGAAACGGATATGATGGTAAGGGTGTAAAAATGATAAAAAGCATAGCAGACTTCGGTATGGCTTTTGACGAACCCAGCATACTTGAAGAAATAGCGGATATCGACAAAGAACTGTCAGTCGTAGTAACGCGTAACAAAAATGGAGAAATTGCCAGCTTTGATCCGGTGGTAATGGTTTTCGACGCCCAAAATCACATCCTCGACTATCAATATTGCCCGGCCAACATACATGAAACACATTTAGCTGCAATCAAAGAAATTGCCTCTAAAATTGCGGAAATTACAAATCTGGTAGGAATTCTGGCCATAGAAATGTTTCTCACAAAAGATGGAAATCTGCTTGTAAACGAACTGGCACCCAGACCCCACAACAGCGGGCACCATACTATCGAAGCCTGTGCCACCTCGCAATACGATCAGCATATGCGGGCTATTCTGGGTTTGCCTCCCGGCAGCACCAGGCTGAAATACAAAGCAGCTGGCATGGTCAACATCATATCCGGAAACAAAGATGTGAACTACTACCCTATACTGGAGCGCCATAGTGCGCACTTGCATCATTATGGTAAAAGCGCCGAAAAACCAGGACGGAAAATAGGCCACATTACTATAACAGAAGATAGTATACCCGACCTCCTCACCGAGATAACCAACATTAAAAACTTACTCAACTAACACTACTATATGAACAAACCAACCGTAGGAATTATTATGGGCAGCAGCTCAGACAAAAACGTAATGTTGCCCGCTGCAGAAATACTAAAAGAATTTGGAGTATCCTTCGAATTCACAGTCATCTCTGCACACCGCAGTCCGCAGATCATGTTTCAGTATGCCGCCACAGCGCTGGAACGCGGACTCAAAATCATAATCGCAGGTGCAGGCGGGTCGGCACACCTGCCGGGCATGGTGGCAGCGCTTACAACAATTCCTGTTATCGGCGTTCCCATTAAATCCAGCAACTCGCTCGACGGCTGGGATTCATTGCTTTCTATTGTACAAATGCCCAACGATATCCCCGTGGCGACAGTAGCTGTAAACGGCGCCCATAATGCAGGCGTACTGGCCGTAGAAATGTTGGCAATTCATGATCAGAAACTGCAGAAAAAGCTGATAGAAAACAAGCAAAAGAAAGTTGAAAAGGTTTTAGCCCAACAGGAACAGGTCAGCATGGTCTATCCGGATACCAACACTAAAAAATCAAAACAAAACAAGAAATAAAATGGAAACAAAAAACTGCCAGATCTGTGGCAACAATGATTGGATGCCGTTACCGGATCCAAACAAAAACCAAAGCGTAACTACAGCCAGCCGCGTGCTGCGCGAACCACTCGGCAAATCTCAATGCAATCATTGCGGATTTGTACAACGTACGCGTATAGAATTCCTTGGGCTGACCGACTATTACGAGCAGGATTATGCCACTTACTACGACCGTCCGGGAACAGACCTGTTTCACAAAAAAAGGTACGCAGCAATAATAGATTGGATGACCTCCTATCTCGACCCAAAATCAAAATTCCCGAAACAGATAGATATCGGCTGTGGACAGGGTTGGGCAATGGAGCGCATGCGCGAAATTTACCCTGATGCCGTACTCGAGGGAGTAGAACCTTCGCACTACAATGTGCGTGTAGCCGTAGAGAAAGGATTCACCATACATGAAGGAAAAATAGAAGAAGCCAACCTTCAAGCGGGCAGCTACGATCTCGTATTCAGCAACAATGTGATCCAGCACGTCAACGACGCGCGCGACTTCCTGCAGCAACTGAAAAAACTGGTTAGCGAAGATGGTGTGATCGCCATAACCTGCCCAGACGGTTCCAGACCAAACATTGAAATACTATGGGGAGATCAGAACTTCTCGTTCCTTCCCGAAAACCTCATTGGTCTTGCAAAACAAATCGGATTCAATACAGTATTCTGGGCATGCTCCGGAGATTCACCATCATTACCTCCTGCCCAACTCCTGATACTCACCAACAATAAATTATATGACCAGCTGTCGTTCAACCCGCAAGACGCACATGTAGACCTTACCGACATATACAGGAAGCGGCACGAATACCTTTCGTCTTTCGAACATATCAGCAAGCATCTGCTGGCCAACATTCCGGAAGGCAGCCGGGTAATCAATTTCGGCGCCAGTTACTGGACTTCTGTATTGGCTGCTTACTGCCCTGAATACTGGGACAAGGTGGCTTTCTGCCTGGTTGACACCGATGCCGGGAATAGTATGTTTATGGGAAAACAGGTACTGGAGATGCAAGCTGTAACCCCGGACAACACAGATACTATCGTAATAGGAACCGGCCCTGGATGGCAGCAGCAACTGAAAGATAAATTATCGGACACCTGGCATAACGTGGTGCTGTGGGATGACCTGCTGAGGTACTAATCAAATATGCGGAATAGACAATTTTACAAATGCCAGATTGTCTATTCCGCTATTATCAAAACAATACAACGAGTACTATTCTAAAATCAAAAATCAATTTTCTATGCAGCAAAATGAAGTGGTGTTGTTCCAGGGAAGTTTCAGCGCCGAGCATGTGCGTGGCCTTATACTGAATCTGATAAAAGACAAAATGGATTTTAGAGTAACCAGCATTACCAAAAGAGACACTGGGAAAAAATACATTCAGTATATCAAAGATCAGCGAATAACAGTACTGGAAGAACTACAAAAAGCACTGGCAAAAATTGGTGATAGAAAAGTGAATGTGCATGCCGTCATTATGTTAGAGCCTGAACACTGACCGATTGTATAAAATTCCCCTTCTTACATTATTCACACCAGTAGTATCCAATATGAAAGTAATGGTATGCACCAAAAAGACAACGCTGCTTAAGTCTACTGTTGGGGTGCAATTCAATGCCACTGATAGTCGGCATTACAACGCAGATAGCATTACAATCACCGATAAAAATAATTCAATCATTTATGAAACCGAAAGCACTACAAACGCTAACTTTACAATCAAACTCTTAATTGGTTCTAATGGAAATACAGTTGCAGATAAAAATGAACGCCAGTCTGTATGTTCGTGATCCCGAATCAACCGAACTGGGTAAAAACATCATCCGCCACGGCATAGAAATGATCTATGAAATCGGGTTTGAAGAATTCACTTTCAAAAAATTAGCGACAAAAATTGGCACTACCGAAGCCAGCATCTATCGTTACTTCGAAAACAAACACCGGCTGCTTACCTACATCACCACCTGGTTCTGGACGTGGATGGAGTACCAACTGGTTTACCATACCAACAATCAGAAAGACACCAAACAAAAAATAACCACAATAATCAAGCTGCTTACTTTTGAAGAGAAGGACGAGTTTGCTAATGAGCATATCAATAAAATGATGCTGCATAAGATCGTAATTTCAGAAGGTGATAAATCATACCTCACAAAGCACGTAGCAGAAGACAACAAAGCAATGATCTTCAAACCCTACAAAGATCTTTGTCACCGCATTGCGGGTATCTTTCAGGAATACAGGCCGGGCTACCCTTTCCCGCATTCTCTTGCCAGCACCCTCACAGAGACCGCCCACCACCAGATGTATTTTAAGGACCACCTGCCGCGCCTTACAGATTTCGGCGGATCAAACAATAGCGCAGACCTCAATAAATTTCTGAGTAACCTCGTGTTCAGCGCGCTCGATTCGGTAAAAAGTAAGTAAAAGATCAGCCGAGTATACCTGCAGCCCACAACAAGCTTGCATAAGCCTGCTGCCATTTTATGCGCAGCTCTATCAGTTTCTGGTTAGTCTCCAGCAGTTTGTTCTCACGGGTATTCAAAAGAAACAACGAACTCTCTCCGATTTCGAAACGCATCTGCTCTCCATTGTATAGCTTCTGATAGTTGTTGTAGGCCTGCTTCATAATGGCATTCTGCTGTTTCAGCGCCATCACTTCGTTGTAGTAACTCCTGATCTTGTTTTCTACTGTCAGTTCTGTGCGCGACTTTTCCAAACCTGCTTCCTGCAATTTATACACAGCCGATCTATAGTTCCCTCTGGCCTCCCGCATGAAAATTGGCACACTAAAATCGACACCTACTTTATGATTGCGCTCCAGAAAAGTAGCAGTGAAATCAGTGGGCACATTATACCCCTTGCTCAACACATTGCCACTAACACTCAGCTTGGGTATGAGGTACTGCGACTTCAGCCGTTTGTCAATCTCCAGAAAATCAAGTTTGAATCCAATACTCTGTACCTTAGGGTGCAGTGGTGTCTTATCCAGTAGTGCTATCAGAGACGGTACATCGGCCTCTTCGCTGCCTCGCATCACAGATAATGAGTCTGGTACAATCTCTTCGCTCCAGCCAGCTGGGGCCCCATCTTCAAGCCACAGGTAGTTCGACAGTTCTATACCTGCATTGGCAAATGCAAGTCTCGAAGCATTCAGTTGCAGATAGAATGACTGCAGCTGGGCAAGCGCCTCAGTAGTATCTATTGCCGGGCGTGCTCCCTGAAAAAATTCTGTGCGCACAAACCCCAGCCTTTCTTCATTGATCCTCACCGTGTTTCTGATCACGTTGTATACCTGGTACTCCTTTACCCAGCTCCAATACGCATATATGGCATCCAGCATCAGGTCATTCACTGCCAGCCTTCGCTCAGCTTCAGACAGATCACTCATCGTTTGCGCCTGCCGCAACATCGCCCGCCGTTTGTCAAACAGCAAACTATTGGTACTCACCTTCACACCAGCATATGCGGTCTTTCCCAGTGTAGACTCTTCCGAAACACGATCCCCTATCACTTCTTCTATTCCTCCTTTCAGATCTATTCCATACCAGGTTGGTATCGCCAACTCTGACCTGAAATAACTGTAGTACTGTTTCCCATCAAATGTCTTACGATCCAGGTCGGCACCGGCCGTAGGGTCAAACGCGCCACGTGCCTTCATCACCTCTGCACCGGCCCGCTGCACCTGCAATCCCGATTGCAAAACAACAGGGTGGTATGCCCGTACAATATTCACAAATGCCTCCTGCGACAATACCTTTGCAGTATCGGCGGCATGCACACCCATCCAAACAAGCAAACCCAAAACCGTCGCAACAATCCTATTTCTTCTTCTGCGCATCTGCCTTGTCTTTTGGTATATAATAATCCGGAGGGAAGCCATTAATATTCCGCCAAAGCTCGTACCACACAGGCACATCTTTGAGCAGTGCTATGCCCGATGCGCCCGTGCCGTTGCGCAGCGTTGGCGGCCAGGGTTTCAGTGTACTATCCTCTGCTATAAGCACCCTGAATTTACCATTTGTGTTCAGCGAGTTTTCAATCGCCACGATCTTTCCGCTAAACAATCCGTAAGATGCATTAGGCCAGCCGCTGAACACTATTGCCGGATAGCCATCAAATACAAACCGAACCTTTTCTCCGTACGATAGCAATGGTATATCTACCGGACGCACAAACAACTCCACTGCCTGATCTACTTGTAGTGGCACAATCTCTACGATCTTTTCCCCTTCCTTTATGATTTCATTTATACCTGCCTTCGTAGCCTGTGTCACCTGCCCACTCTGTGGCGCCAGCAGGTAATACATACCGTTTCTTATGGCATAGTTGGCATACTGATTATTCAGCTTTGCAATCTCTGCAGCACTGCTGGCTATCTCACTTTGTGCAGCAGCTATGTCGCCTCTGGCCTTGTATACTTTTTCAGAATACTCCTGCCTCACCTGATTGAGTTCTGTGCGGGTATTGATGTACTTAATTTCAGCGCTCGTCTTCTTGGCTACTGCATTCTGATAAGCCTGGTTGCGCTGTTCCAGCTGCACTAGCGATGCCAGCCCGCTGTCACGCATTATCCGCTGCCTTCTGTACTGTTCTTCCGCTATGCGCAGATCGTTGCCCGCAGCAATTGATTCCATACTATCGCTCACTACTTTCAGCGACAACTGCCGCAGCTTCAGCTCCAGCGATTGTTGCAGCGCGCCTATCTGCGACTCCGTTGCTGCTACTTTGTCTTTGTAAGATTGCAATCCCGAACGTTTTGCGTTGATCTGCTCCCTGGTTCTGGCCAGCAGTTCAGGGTCCAGGTAGGCGTCCTTGATCTCAGCCAGCTTTACTATGGTATCGCCCTGCTTTACATTGTCACCCTCCTTCACATACCACTTCACAATCCTGCCGGCTATTATCGAGTTCAGTTCCTGCGGCCGCTGCTCCTGCCTCAGTGTGGTCACTGTGCCTTTCGCCCTGATATTCTGCGTCCACGGCAGCAGCAGAGTCACTACCAGAAACACAAAAATACCCATCACCCAATACCTGATATTGCTCTTCCGTTTTATACGGTACACACCATCAAAAGCCTTGATCGTCCTATGCTCATACTGACATTCCAGCGTGTTCTTTATATCCTGCATCTTATACCCCGTTATGCGATTTTAATGTTGCCGTTTTCAAGTGTATACCGTCTGTCGCATTGTTTGGCAAACGACTCATCATTTGTCACTACAAGTACTGTTTTGTTTCTCGATCTGTCCAGCAGGTACGCCTTTACATTGTCGGCATACTCCTGCTCCAGATCCTGCCACGGCTCCTCCAGCAGCAGCAGTTCCGGATCATGTATCAGTGCCCTGATCAGTAGTATCTTCTTTATCACCTTGCCCGACAAATGGTGCCCGGTAGGCTGAAGCATATACTCATAGCCTTCCCTGTGGCTGTCCACAAACGACTTCAAACCAAATAGCTTTACCAGCCCGTCTATCTTATCCTGAGCAATCCCCACATCACCCACACATATATTCTCTCTTATCGTGCCATGAAAGATATCCTGAAGATTGAGCATGATGCCCGTGTTGGCACGCAGCGACTGCAGATTGTAGTTGCCTATCGGCGTGTCATTGATCCTCAGCACACCTTCAAACTCCTGATATACACCGCTGAACAACCTGAGCAGCGTAGACTTGCCCGAATTGTCCTTACCCATAATACAAGCCTTTTCGCCGGGCAGCACGCTCATTGAAATGTTATGCAGTATCTTTTTCTCAGGTGTATACCCAAATGACAATGCCGACGCAAAGATCGATACGCCTGTTCCGCTTTTTCCCAGCATAGCGCTACCCTCTTCCTCCTTGGGTTTGTCGGTCACCTTGGTCAGTTTCTCTACCGAGGTCAGCACATCATATACCTGATCCAGATTCACGATCAGCTTCTCCACAGAATCGATCACGATTAGTATCACCATCTCAGCCGCAATAAACTGACCGATATTGAGCTGCTGATCCACAAGCAGGAACGCACCAATAACCAGCATCGCACCTACTATAAACAACTTAAACCATATCAGTGACCAATACTGAAACACCAGAATTTTAAAGTGAGATGTTCTTGCCTTCAGATACCCCGATACATACTCATCCGTTTTAGCAATATGCAGAAAACTGCTTCTCGAAAACTTCATGGTCATGATTACCCGCGCTATCTCCTGCAGATATCCAGCTACATTGTATTTGTAGTTGCTTTCCTCTATGCTGGTCTGCATACCTCTGTTGGCCGTAGATCGCAGTATCAGGTACAATACTGCAAGTAGCAGTATACCGAAGAATATAAACACCGGATGGTAAAAAGACAGCAGGATCAGCCCAAATAGGATCTGTATGGTCGCCGTCGGAATATCCAACAGTATTTTCGAGATACTTTTCTGCAGCGATATCGTATCAAAAAAGCGATTCACCAATTCCGGCAGGTAGTAATTGTTGATTTCCTTCAGACTCAGATTCGGGATGGCGTGCGCATACTGAAACGAATACCGCACAAAAAGCTGCTGCTGTACTTTTTCTATGATCTTCATCTGATTGACCCTCAGCAGCCCGGCAACGAGCACACCCACAATCACCGCTATCACCAGTATCACAAGGGACGTAGATATAGCGCCCCCCATCACAAAACTGATGATCGACTGTATACCCAGTGGCAACGACAGTTGCACCAAACCCATCAGTATAGAGTAAAAGTAGATTGCCGATATATCAGACCGCTCAAACTTGAGTATCTCCAGAAACTTCTCAACCGTATTTTGCTTTTTATCAGCCACTTTGCTCCGTTTTTTCATTGCAAATATATGATAGCATTACTATCTTTTTGGGTACTATTACTATAAAAGTGTTAAAATATCATGAATGTTGTTGGAAAGCACCGGCTTTCTGCCCGTTTCATGTGCCCGGAGTACAAAAAGCTAACAAAAAACGCACTAACAGCCCCTAACAGCCCTACCAGACACGAACACGCAACTGGTAAATTTTCAAAACTACTTAAAAGACAGTTTTGAAACATGCCACACAGCTATCCTTCCAACCACAGATAACAGCAGTATTGGAAAGCTATACAACACATTAAGTAGGGTAATTGTCAAACGACACCATCACATACCACATATATCGCATATCTAATCAAAAACTTACCAGGTAAAAATGCTTCACAACAAAATAACATCACACACTTACACTTTCACTATTTTGTAATTTGTATTTATAAACTTCTAGAATTTTCATCATTTATTTTATTGCAATATTTGATGATCCTAACAAAATGCCGTTTAACACTCACTTTTTTTTTCTTAAACCTCAATATTATATTTTTTCTGTTTTATACATCGAAAACACAACTCAATTTCCAGCAACCAAATTTTCAAATTATTTTTACTATATTTTTTTTATTATTCATAAAATAGTGTCCCTAAAGTGCTTATAGCTGTTTCTTGACACCAAAACATTGAATATTTCAAAAATTCCATCTACATTTGCTGACTTTTAATTGGGTATACTATGTCCATGATGCAAGCTATTATGCAATCACCATGGTTAGGCAAGGCTGGTGAAGAAACGTGAGTGACAGAAAAACTTGCCAAAAACCCAATAATTGAAGTAAAATGAAAGTTTCAGTATAATTACAATATCATTTAAGTCAGAATATTTAGTAGAGTCAATACAAAACAACAATTCGGAAAAACAAATCAATGATTCATATGCGCTACATCAACATTTGCAAACTAGCCATGCTCTCGGTTTTTGCATTATTATCGCAAAACCTTTTTGCACAATGTAATCCCAACCAACTTTACGACAAGATGGTCAGTGGATACCACGTTACCTTAGCCTTGAAAAAGGACGGCAACTACCTCACTTGGGGGAATAACGCCACTAATAGTGGCGCTGCACCGCAATTGACGCCGCTGGAAGTGAATTCTACAAACTTTCCCGCCATGGTCGGTACAGTGCTCAAAGTAGCGATCGGAGGTACAGGGTCTGGCACCGGCGAGCAGAACGTAGTACTTACCACCAGTGGTCTCTATGCATGGGGTCCTGAATCAAAGATTTTAAATACCGTACTTACTCCGTCCGCAGTATTTGCCAAGTTTGTGAATACTGTAACCGGGTCCGACACATCTACCCGACTTCCAACGGGAGTGGCACCGGCAGATGTGTCTACCATGTTTGCATCAAACGGCACCCTCGCTATTGTGACCAACGCAGGCAATGTATATATATTGTCCCGTTTGAGCGATGCGATTCAGGGAGATAGTACCGCACTTGACTTTCGCGCCTGGCATAAAGTAAAAAAAGGCGACGGAACAGATCTTGCAAATGTGATACAACTCAGGGGTCAGGTAAGCAGTGCCAGTAATGGAGCAATGATGGCACTTTGTTCTGACGGTAAAGTATATGGCTGGGGTGAAACTTTCTACAGGGGAAATGGTACCGGTCGGGTAGAAGCAAAACGCGCCCGCGAAATGACCATACCTGCTGAGTTCACATCTACGCTGCTTCCCAAAATGATTGGGGTGACCGGCGGCGATAAAAACGATACTGCAAAAAATACCTTTTACTTGCTAAGTGCTACTGGCAGACTGTATGGTATGGGCCATAACAAATTCAAGCAATGCGGTGATTTCACCACTACTGAAAGGACATCGTGGGTAAAAGCCATGCGCACTGCAAGCGATACTTTCAAAAATATCAAATTGATCTCTGTTCAGGAACACGATGCATCATTTCCCGGAGTTGCTGCCATAACAGATACTGGCGATTTGTACACTTGGGGCGATAACGACGGTCTGTTCCTTGGTCGCGCTGTCGATGCTTCAATTTACGACCCAGGAATTCCGCTAGGCTTCACACCCGGAACAGATAGAGCAATATCTGTAGAATTGGGCGGCCACACACTGGTGTACATCAAGATGGGTAGTACTCAGTTTTGCTATATAGGACATAAAGTGGATGGTAGTATGGCCGATGGCTCTTCTTTGGATACCAACATTACCACCTTCAACTGTACAGGTACCCCCAGCCTGCAGCTCTGTGGCATGGTACCTACTACTCCCAGTAAAAATACGTCTACCATCGCGGTCTCTCCTTCCGCTATCGTAGCCAACCACATCACCACAGCAACAATCACTGTGCAACTTAAAGATGCCGGTGGCACCAACCTCACCACAACTGGTGGTGCTGTAGACATATTTACTACTAAAGGCACAATCGCTTCGGTGACAGACAATGACAATGGCACCTACACCGCCACCCTGCTAAGTTCGGATACCATTGCCATGGCAACGCTAACATTTAAAGTCAATGGTTTTACGGCCACCTCCACCGCAACAATAAACTTTACCCCGGCACTCATAGTCGGGGCCACGTCGGTCACGGCGGGGTCTAACATAACACTTACCGATGCTACCGCAGGTGGTGTATGGAGCAGCAGCAATGGTGCAGTTGCCAGCGTAGGCACCGGCGGTGTGGTTACCGGTATCACGCCGGGTACTGTTACCATATCTTATGCGGTATCAGGTATCCCTGTTACACATATAGTTACTGTTAACCCCAACGTATCAAACTTCACTTCCCCAAATATCAGCGCTACCTGCCAGAGTGCAGCCGCCACTGTGACGGTGAACTCAACAACCATAGGTACCGGTACATTTACGGCAACCTACAACCTTACAGGTGCCAACGCGTCTGCCGGCAACACCGCTGTGCTCACGATGGGTGCCACAAA
Organism: uncultured Bacteroidota bacterium; assembly: GCA_903824665.1. Lineage (GTDB taxonomy): Bacteria > Bacteroidota > Bacteroidia > Chitinophagales > Chitinophagaceae > Nemorincola. The sequence continues at coordinate 116,210 of CAIJXT010000026.1, forward strand.
TGGTACATTTACTATACCGGGCGGCTCACTTGCTACCCTGGGCGCCACAACAGTCACAATAACGGCCATTTCGGCCACCGGTGGTTCCACCAGCAGTGTCGCATCAAACAATACTGTTGGTTTCACAGTGATCACAATACCAACATCACTAAGTGCGAGCGCATCACCCAATCCTGTTAACAATGGCTCAAACCTCACACTGACATCATCGGCAACGAATGCAGTTTCTTATGCATGGGCGGGACCAAACAGCTTTACGTCAACGATGCAGAACCCAACTGCTTTTGCTTCGTCTCCTTCGGCTGCAGGTATCTATACGGTAACAATCACCAACGCATGTGGAAGCAGTTCTGTTACTACATCAGCAGTTACTGTGAATGTTGCACCAACAGCAGTAAGTGCCAACGCTACACCTAACCCGGTTAACGATGGTGCAAGCCTTACACTCACTGGTGCGGCCACAGGCGCTACATCATATGCATGGGCTGGTCCTAATGGATTTACCTCATCTCTCCAGAACCCTGCAGCATTCACTGCTACTCCAGCGGCAGGCGGTATCTATACATTCACAGCTACTAATGCTGTAGGCAGCACATCGGCTACAGTTACGGTAACAGTTAATACCGCTCCTACTTCAGTTAGTGCCAATGCAACTCCTAATCCGGTAAACGATGGTTCTAACCTTACGCTCACTGGTGCGGCCACAGGCGCTACATCTTATGCTTGGGCTGGTCCTAACGGATTTACATCTTCCCTCCAGAACCCCGCAGCATTCACTGCTACGCCGGCAGCTGGTGGTATTTATACATTTACAGCTACTAACGCTGTAGGCAGCACATCGGCTACAGTTACGGTAACAGTTAATACCGCTCCTACTTCAGTTAGTGCCAATGCA
>CAIJXT010000027.1 GCA_903824665.1 uncultured Bacteroidota bacterium
ACCTGATTTTCCTCCGGCAACTACAACTCCTTTCCCTGTTCCTCCATATGCAATAAAGTAGCCCGCATAACCAGTGCCGGTTTCGCCATATATACCCTTTCCATTTGATGATCCGCCAAATGTGCCAATTGCAGTTGTGCCGGTATTTGCGTGTCCTGCAAGGCCAATTCCGTTGTTCATTGAGTTCTCGGAACGAATAGTCACTATTTCAGATGAAGTTCGGGCGTCCACTTTGCCAACGGGTGTCTCTTCTACATCTAAGCCTATGCCAACGTTGCCTGTATTGTTGTTATGAATATGGGTGCCCGCCGTTGTCCATTGTGATGCGGTGCTCGCAGATACAGGCTGCCATAAGCTGCCATTGTAATAGAAGAACCCGGTCGTACTGTCCGTCTGATAAATCAATAGCCCGGTAGCAGGGCTTGAAATTGCGTTCTTTTGCGCGGCCGTCATACGCGGAACCAGTACGCCCTTTGATGTTGATTTCACATCCAGCATAGCAGAGCTATGCGCTGATGTACCATCAGTATTTACGCTTACGCCCTGTCCGTAAACTATATTGGTGATAAACAGGAGTAATGTGACAATCAGGAGTTCTGGAATACGCTTCATAAAAAACAATTTTATGAAGGTGAAATTGCATTTTACGCACAAAACAGATTGATCCTATTTAGTATATGCGCATATTTATGAGCAATTGGGGCAATTTGTGAGTATCCGGGAGGCTATATTTTGGAAAATTGTTCTATAAATCCGCTACGCCGGTTTCTGGCAACTGTTATATGTGTACCGTCGCTCATCATTACATAGCCCCCATCGTTTCTAATGTAGCTTACCACGTGCGTCAGGTTTACAAGATGAGAATGGTGTATACGGTAGAACCCATATCCTGTAAGAACGTCTTCCAGTTCTTTTAGTGTTTTTGCTACTACTATTTTTTGTTTATTGTCCAGGTATACTTTGGTGTAATTGCTATCAGATTCACACCTTACAAGTTGGTCGGGCCTAACCATTAATAAACCATCTGATGAAGGAATCGCAATCCGATTCAGCGTTTTTTGCTGCATTTGTGCAGCCAGTACCTTTAGCTCATCCTTTACCGACCTGTTTCTTCTTACAGCGTATCTCCCTACAGTGGTTTTAAGGTCTTCGGCATCTATTGGTTTTAGAAGGTAGTCAAATGCCGAACATTTAAATGCCTTGATAGCATACTGATTGTAGGCGGTGGTGAAAATAATGTCGAAAGCCGGATTTTCGAAAGCTTCAAGCAGATCAAATCCATTTTGAACAGGCATCTCGATATCGAGAAATATTAGCTGTGGCTCCTCTTCATTTATTAACTTAATACCGTCTGGCACATTACCGGCGCAACCCACTACATCCACCTGCGGACAATATTGTTTCAGTTGCCAGGCCAGCACTTCCTGCGCATTTTTTTCGTCATCAATTATTACTGCAGTAATCATTGTCCGGGTGCGTGTTAAAGAAATTGAACGAAGTTGTTATCAATACTCAATTTGTTGAATGGAATATTCAGCACCACTTTGGTACCTGTTGGTTTGTTTTGTGCGTCATGCATGTCTTGTATTTGCACACTAGCTCCTGAGTCATACAATTGATTCATCGCTTTTATTCGGTCATTTGTTATTTTCATTCCGTATGACTTCTGTTTAAGCGTGCTTTTGCTTTTCAAATCACCCGCCTTTTGTCTGCCTATACCATTGTCTTCTACTACTACCTGCAATTCAGATGGACTAATAGAATTTACCTTTAAACTCAGGTGTCCGTTTTCTCCCTTGTTCAGCAACCCATGCCAAATGGCATTTTCTACATAGGGCTGAATGATCATAGATGGGATACTGATCGTGTCTGTTGCCAGATTATCATCGACTTCGATCGCATATGTAAATTTACCATCAAATCGCATAAATTCCATTTCGATATATAATTTCAGCAAATTAATTTCGTTTTCAAGCGTAGTTATGTCATTGGCAGAGTTGTCGAGTATCAGGCGAATTAATTTCGAGAATTTTGTCAGATAGCCAGAGGCTTTAACGGTATCGTTTACTACTATGTACCGGTTTATAGAGTTGAGACAGTTGAACAAAAAATGTGGGTTCATTTGTGCCCTTAGCGCTTTCATTTCCACTTCCGCCATCATTTTGTTGAACCTGGATTTAGTGTTTTCTTCCTTCCGTATTGCTGCAACTCTTAGCCTGAAAATAAAAACTACAAGTCCTATTGCAAAGACAATACTCAGCGACACAAACCACCATGTTTTCCAAAATGGTGGATTGATAACAATCATAAGTGTAATCTCACGGTCGGCTTGCACACCAAGACCACTTATTGCCCGTACATGAACCAAATATTTTTCCGGGGCAAGGCGGGATAGGGTAACTGTTCTTGTGTTGATTACGGGTACCCAAACACTATCGATGCCATCAACTCTATACATATATCTTGTAGCTCCCGGGGCATTGTACTCTAATGCGGTAAAACTAATACTCACCGTATTCTTGTCGTACGGCAATTCCAATACCCGTATTTTGTCCGGATCACTGGTATCACTGTACTCTTTGTCAAATATTTTAATGGACGTAAGATATAGTCTGGGTTTTGTTGTTGAGTTTACTATCGAATCTGTATACCATCGGGTGTACTTGCGTAGCGACCCTGTGTATGCATAACCATCTGGTGAACAATATATATCGGAGTATTCACCGCGCTTATCTGTTATGAGGTTATTGGCACTGAAGTCGATAAATCGGTCTTCTTTGGGCATGTAACAAGAAGGGCCATGTTGTGTACAGACGATCAGATTTTTATGATTGTCAAATAATAACTGTGTGGTGAAACTTGATGAAAGGCCGTCTTGTTCGCCATATTGTCTGAAAGTGTAAGAGCCATTCTCTTTTCGTGTCATCCTGAATACTCCATGTTCTTCGGTGCAGAACCAATATACACCCGGGCTGGCAAGCACCATTGATCCACCGAAGAAAGCTTTGTTTCTTGTATTGTTTAGTAGCTTTATTGAATTGGTCTTTGGGTTCATCAGGCAAATTCCGATATCATATACTCTGATCCACAATAATGTATCATTTTCCTGCAATAATGCGTGCGATCGCTTTTGGGTGATTTTGACAGGGGAGTGTGGTCCGTCAGAATAGTGTACAGCATATGTCAAAGCACTATCAATATAGTAGAACCCATTTGTTGGAGATGAATTGCACCAGTAACCATGGTTACCCTTCAGTATTTCCGATACACGCACAGGTTTGTTTTCTTGATCATTGATATGAACAGGTGTTATTTTTCGGGTCGTTTTTTCAAACACACACAAGCCGCAACTAGTTGCCAGTATTAGTTCGTTTTTGTTTCTGGGATATATTGCATAGATGTCAACTCCTTCAAATATTGTATTGTCTACCTTTGAATTTGGAATTTTTAATACTGTTTCATTTCCACTTTTTTCGTCAAATACATACAGACCCAAGCCGGAAATGCACCCCACGAAAAGAATATCATCAGCACTATCTTTGAAAAATGATATCGGGCCCATATGCCTTTCATATTCTGGCAGTGTGCTCGTAATGTGTCGTTCTATGACGCTGTTGGATGGTGAAATCAGTTTGCTTAGCCCTGAGTAAAACCCTGCCCACAATGTTCCATTATGGTCAACGAGTATTTTATAACATTCACCTGCAAGTGGGGTGCTTGGTATCTCTGGGTCATGCGGAATAAAAGTGAACTTTTCTGTTTTTGTATTAAATACACCAAGGCCTTTATCGGCACTTCCTATCCATAGTTCATTTTCAGATTTCATTGCAATATTCAAAACGATATTGTGAATAGCTGCGACAGGGTTGATACGATCCCAAAGGAACTGGGTGAATTGTTTGGTGCGTGTGTTGAATTTTTTCAGTCCAGCACCCCAGGTTCCTACCCATACAGTTGTGTCATCAGATTGGCAGATGCTGATGAAGAGGTTGTCGTTCTGCGGCGCGTTATTTCTGTTTTTGTCACAATAGGTGGTAATAATATTATTCGTGTCCTGAAAATGAAGGCCAAAAGCACTTGTTAGCCACATACCACCGTTAGGAGCCTCCTGCATAGGATCAGGTGTGTTGGAAGCATCAGCCCCATATGTACCGATGAATAGCGTTTGTGCTTTGAAATGTCTGAATTTGTTTTTGTTGATGTCAAAAACAGACCAACCTCCACTAACATACCCAATCCACAATCTATTGTTTCTGTCGACATTTAATCGCATAAGGCGATCTGATACTAACGAATTGGTGTCACCTTCCTTGTGCCTGAATACTGTGAATCTTTTTTTCTTAGGGTCATAGACATTCAAACCTTCATGGGTGGTTGCTATCCAGATTTTTCCGGAAGTATCTTCAGCCAGTCCGTATATATGGTTGCCGCTTATCGTATTTGCGTCATTATATCGATTTGTAAATCGTTCGTTTTTATAACCATCGTACTTTATGAGGCCGTACCTGGTGCCATACCATATGTAGCCTTCACGATCCTGTAACATACAGGTTATTCGTGTTGGATTAAAGCCATCTTTTTCCGTAACATTTCTAAAACGGAAATGCTCTTCCTGTGGCAAAACCACTAGCGGATGAAAAAGGAATACTACAACAAATATGTAAAATTTATTCAACAATATTTGACCAATTCAAGATACAAGGTAAATAACACTATTGTTTCACGGGCAATTTATTGAGTATAAGGTCGTTTTTTTTATCAGGGAAAGCAAAAAACAAATTCGTGGATCAACTTATGTAAAAAACAGCCCCGGATTTTTATCCGGGGCTGTTTTTTATTTTGTTGATTTTGACTATTGTTTATCTTTCATACACCAGTCTTACGATTGCAGTGTTTCCATCTGCACCTGTAAAGCGGCACATATAAACACCTGCTGCAATAGTATTGGGCAATGAAACTGCAGAAACGCCTGCCAGTACTTCATACCGTGCTACCTCTTTGGCGTCTATTGAATACACAACGAACGTACCTGCTACCGGTGTTTCTATCGTCAGCGCACCGTTTGATGGGTTTGGATAGATGCTGATGGCCATCGGTTCCGTAACACCCTGATCAGGACTGCCTGGACGAGGCGTGAACACCGTCATGTCGCGTGTTACAAAACAGCCTGTTGTAGTAAGCCTGTAGGTAATAGTAGCCACGCCGGCGCTAATACCAGTAACCTTGCCAGGTGTAGCTGGTACGGTAGCGATTGCAGTGTTGCTGCTGCTCCATGTACCACTGGGCGTTGTGTTGCCCAGCGTCACAAACGCACCTGTTGCAACTGTTGTGGCTCCGG
>CAIJXT010000028.1 GCA_903824665.1 uncultured Bacteroidota bacterium
CTGTGATGCCTGAAGTATAGCTGCAACGTCCTCCTTGCTCAGCACGTTGGGCAGCTTATGTTCTGGTCTTGGCCGCTCGATCTGTTCTGTTATGAGCTTTGAACCTTGTACTGTCTTGAAAAACAATTTTGCTGCGTTAACAGCCTGATTTTGATATGATTGGCTTAGCTTCTTCGGTAGCATATACTGGTGAACGAACCGCACCATATCATCATTGGTCGCTTCAGTACTCCTTTTGGGTTTAATAAACCTCAAAGAAAATGTAATTGCTTGTGTATAGGTCTTTATCGTAGATTCGCTGTATCGCTTGTGCTCCATCCACTGTTTGAAGGCGGCAATTTCATCATGGTTGACTTTGTCCAACAACGGCAAATCGGTAATAACTTCGTTTGCTGGGTAGTTCAATGTCGGATTTTGCGGTAGCGCAATTACGATTTTTATATTTGTGATACGCTGACCAAAGTAATTTTTTAACAAGTCAATATTTTTGCCATAGTTCGGTATGACCCAGCAAAAATTATTGCTGTTCCACCTCACATATTTGAAGGTACGGATGAACTGTATATCCGTCTCATTCTTAGGCATTGTAACGGTAATTTGTTTCGGGGATATTTCGATAGCGATTCCGTTGTATTGCGTAACGTTTTGTAGATCTGTTTTTGCCGCAGTTTTCAGTTTAGATTGCGCCTCTGCCGAAGGTGGTGGCACCGGTGCATTGGTAGCTTTCGTTAGCTCTTCGGTACCTGACATGTTTGCTGAACCTGTAGTATCTGGTAGGACTATATCAGGAAAGAGCTTCTTAAATTCGCCAAAAGCTTCCTCGGTGAACGGGATATGCCATGCTCTGAGTGTCTTGCTCCAGACAGCACCTTCAATATGCCTTATCTTATTTATAATGAAATCATTATAGGCGAATACGAGTTTCAACCGATCCTCGCCCCGGTAATTTATTTTGCTGGTCTGAATCATAGTTTTACAACTCCTTCCAACGAAAAATAACCTCTCAATACAGCGTCGCTTTGTCAGTCACTGTACAGGGTAAACGGCGCCAACTGTTCGAATTGTAAGATACAGATATATTTCAAAATATTTATCGCAATCTCTTGCTTATGCATGCATAGGTGGGCACCAATTCACGATCCGTTTCACCTGACATGTACGAAAGACTCCTGCACGGGAACCGAAAGACGCATCGCCGCTCCTCACTCCCCCGTCTGTACCGGCAACACCAGCCGGAATCCCCGGAATACTCAGTTCGGTAAGGATTTCTGAGCAGATCTTCCGTTTCCAGTTCCCGTCGGTTGTCGCGGAATGCGGGAAACATGGCATCGTTGACCAGCGCCTGAAGTTCGGCATCGACGAACCCCTCGGTTGCCAGCGTCTGACAGAAGTGCCCTTCGATGCCATAAAATTCCAATCGATTCCCTTCACCATCACATGATGCAACGCTCTCGGAACAGTCCAATCTCACATCTCCTGAAATGGCAACTCTCCATTACAGGCCCACATCAAATAATTGTTCCGTTACGAGAAGATAAACAATGATTTTTTGTTACTTCTGTCGCTTACGTCCCTGAGCACCTCGATGTCTATCTGCGCGGCTCTTGGTAGAATTTAATGGTATGAAGTGAAATTCTATTACGTCATCCCCCGATAGTAAGGTCCAGTTTCCCACAGTAAAACAATATTCTGGTACGGTAGCTCAGAAAGCTGCGAAAGCCTCGTGCGGCAGCCTTGTAA
>CAIJXT010000029.1 GCA_903824665.1 uncultured Bacteroidota bacterium
ATCGGCAATGATGGGAAGGTAGGCCGGCTATTCCCTCAATGCGCGGGATTGCTTCTCACCGCGGCAACACACAGGGCCGGGCGCGGTGATCGCAATGACCTTCAAGTTGTGGGTGTATCGGCAGTGATGGGAAGGTAGGGCGGCTATTCCCTCAATGCGCGGGATTGCTTCTCACCGCGGCAACGCACAGGGCCAGGCGCGGTGATCTCTATAATCCACCAATAGTCGTGAGGTGTGGGCAAAATGCACCGTGATAATCCGTTCCGGATAGTGCCACCCTAATGTGATAACCAACAATGGGCCATATGCACCAGATTAGCGTATTGCCCAACATTAAATAACACTGTGTATTGTTACTTATTTTGGGTTTGTTATATACTTTTGTGCGACGGTGATACATTACCCCTGCAAGTATATGAAGTCTATTTATGCATTATTGCTGTTGCTGCTGCTTGCAGGTGTATGCCGGGCACAGTTCCCCACATTTGAGAAAACCTATGCAGTAAAGCCCTATATACTGGCCATAGGTATCACCAATCCTGCATCGGCAATGCTGAAGGTGGGTGGCAGCGTAGAATACCGCAGGTACCGTACCTCGTACCTTGCCAGTTACCATATCTATACTGGTGCCTACTTTGGCAAGCAGTATGATGCGGAATGGAGGTGGTACTTCAGAAAGTATATGCGCCACATCACCAACAAATGGGTGTATCAGGATTTTTTCTACTTCCGCAGCATACTGGGAGAGATGGGGTATGATGGTCAGAAGTTTGCGATACTGGGGCAGAAGGAAGACAAGTTTGCCGACCCGCAATTCTACCTGGGGTCGGCACCGGGCTATGGCCGCCGTTACCACAAGGGCGCGCTGTTCTTCACCATCCGCAGCGGCATACGTGTGCTCACAATACCCGACCTGGACGAGCAGTACAAGTCGTTGTACCGGCTGTTTTACTTCACCGGTCCGGGATCAATAGTAGAGGTCAATTTTCAGGCAGGTATACAGCTGTAGACTGACGGCAGCATAGCGCCGCAAGCATTGCCAGCTATGCCGCGCCCATACCCATGGAGTGCATATAATTGGCACAATAGATCAGCAGCAACAACAGGGAAATGTCTTTGCCCTCGGTATAGTTATCGTCTGTTTCGATGGTATAGTTGAACGACAATTCTGACAGCTTGAAGTGCTGGCGCAGTATAATGATCTCTTTGTCGTGAGCGGTAAACAAACCGAAGTGGCCATTGATGAAGCCTACTCTTCTGAAAATATAGGCATGGCCGCCCGTGAGCGTGAGAATGATCTGACCCTTCCAGTTGAATTTGAGGGAGCCTATTTCTGTATCGCCACTGGTAATTTCGACGGAAGTCTGAAAAATGCCGGTAGAACCGATCTCGTACTCCTTGCCAGACTGAAGTATAATGGCCGATTTGGTGGAAAACCACGACGTGTAGTCGAGCTTGCCGAGGGCTTCGCCAGCTTCGGTAAACAGTTCGAAATGCTTGTTGTGGGTGCCCTTTACCGTATATTTCATAGCAGCGTTTTTTTACTACACTAAAGATAGTAAACAAACGCCGGGTTGTACACCGGGCGGTCAGCAAATAAGAAGCATTTGGTTAGTCTTCGTCGTTGATGATGATCTCGCTGCCCTCGAACTGACGGGTATGCAGATTATAGACATCGCCCTTGGACATGATGTGCACAATAATATTCTCTACCGAAATAGGCTTGCCAAAACCGATATCGGCAATATTGTTGTACTCAATGTTCTTGCCGTCTATAATGACCACACTGCCCGAGCCGATGGCTTTGAGCTCGTGACCGGCAGCGACAATGATACCCGTGTCTTCGCCGAGGCCAATGCCTATGGCACCGGGCTGTGCGGCTACTGCCTGTGCCAACCGGTTGAACCGACCCCGCTTGTCGAAGTGGGTATCTATGATGACATTCTGCATGAGGCCAAGGCCGGTAGTGATCTTCACTTCGCCCTTGAGGTTGGCGAGGGCGGCATTGCCCTCATAGATCATGGTATTGCTCATGGCCATAGCGCCGGCACTGGTGCCAGCAATCACAAAATCTTCGGTAGCATAGCGGTGCTTGAGGATATCGAGAAACTCTGTGCCGCCGAAAATGGAAGACAGACGCAGCTGGTTGCCACCGGAGAACATAATACAGTTGCAAGCCTTGAGCCGTTCTATATACTCGGGTATGGCTACATCTTCGCGGTTGCGTATGCGCATGTGACCTACATTGTCGCAGCCCAGTTTCTGAAAAGCGCTGACATAGTTTTCTGCCACCTCGTCGGGGATAGAAGACGCAGTAGTGATCACTTCTACCCTGGGCTCGCCGGTGATGATACTGATGATGTTTCTAAGTATGCCCAATTCGAAGAAATTGAGCCTGTTTCTCTGCACGATACCCTTCTCAAGGTCTGTTCCTTTATCTTCCGCGCCGCCTACAGCTATTAAATGCCCCTGAGGATATATCACTTGCTGATGATAATTTAATAAAAAAATAAAGGTGCGAAATTACACTATTTTCAGCAAAGGTTGTGGCCGGTAGTGCTGGTAAAGGAAAATGTAGCCGGAATATGCATATTTACCGGGGTAAAAAGCGGATATTTGCCACTGATGAGATACCTGTTATTTGTTGCAATTGCGCTATTGCCGTTGGTTGGTTTCGGGCAACTGACAGTGGATACAACGCGCACCACCATCACGGTAAGAGAAAAGTCGGCAACAGCGGTGCGTACGCTGACTATATACCGTTCGTTTGTGCCGGGCAGCGGTATCAGGCATCAGGCCATTTACCAGCCAACAGCTACTGAATTTGGGGAGGAGCCGGATATACTGAAGCTGAATTTTGCAGAGGAGTCTGTACACATAAAGCAAATGCTGGATGCGGCAATGAAAGGCAGGCAGCTCAACTTTTCGAAGCTATCAATCAATGTGCTGCCCTATACCGAGCTGACCGGAAAACTGATAGAGATCTACACCCAGTCGCCGGAGTGGAACGACTACCTGAAAAAGGCTGCCAACCTGAAGCGGACCGTAACGCTATTTGACGGTTCTGAAATATCGGAAGTGGCGTATAACATAAAAATGGCTGCATGGGTGCTGGACAAAAGTGATTTTGCCGCAGATATGGCCAAACTCTTTGCCCCTTATGGTTATACTGTGACCCATGGCGGCTTCCCGGATGAGCACCAGCAAATACTGAGCCTGGACAAGCTGATGCTGCTGGGCAAGGACAGCAATATGTTTATACCGGTACCGAACCTCTACTTCAACCTTACGAAAACCAAGAAATAAATGGGCTCTTACAGCATAGGTGAGGCACTGAATCTGCTACTGGAACGGTCGCACTGGAAACCGAAGGTGGTAGCTGTGCGCATGAGTGATGAATGGGAAGCCATAACGGGTAAAACGATTGCGAAGTATACCCGGTCTATCAACATGTTTAACAAAACACTGACCATATATACCGATGTAGCCCCGCTGAAGCAGGAGCTGCAGATGGGCAGGGAACAACTGATAGTGCGCATCAATGAGTACTTTGGAGAGCAGGTAGTAGACGAGATCGTGATCAAGTAAGTGTGCTGCAAGGCAGGCACCAGATACCCGGAATTCAGGATTGGCGATTTACAATTACTTTTGGGGGATGAAAGTAAGAGTAAGATTCGCACCGAGCCCCACAGGCGGCCTGCACCTGGGCGGCGTAAGAACTGTTTTATTCAATTATTTGTTTGCCCGCGCACATGGCGGCGACTTTATACTGCGCATAGAAGACACGGATCAGGGCAGGTTTGTGCCCGGCGCCGAGCAATACATAATGGATTGCCTGACATGGTGCGGCCTGGAGCCTGATGAGAGCCCGGTAAAGGGCGGACCACATATGCCGTACCGGCAGAGTGAGCGCAAGGCAATGTACCAGCAATATGCCCAACAGCTGGTGGCTGCCGGATATGCCTATTACGCGTTTGACACCCCGGAAGAAATAGAAACCATGCGCACGGCGCACCGTAAGGATGAGCACAGCCATGCCCAGTATGACGGCAACACGCGCATGCATATGAAGAACTCGCTGACACTGCCAGAAGCAACGGTGCAGCAACTGCTGGCTGACAAAACGCCCTATGTAGTGCGGATAAAGGTGCCTGCGAATACGACAGTAACACTGAACGATATGATACGCGGCGAGGTGTCGTTTGACAGCTCGCTGGTAGACGATAAGGTGCTGCTGAAAGCCGATGGTATGCCCACGTACCACCTGGCGGTAGTGGTGGATGACTACCTGATGCAGATAACGCACGCCTTCAGAGGGGAGGAGTGGCTGCCCAGCGCACCGGTGCATGTGCTGCTGTGGGAGTACCTGGGCTGGAAGGACCAAATGCCGCAGTGGGCGCACCTGCCACTGATACTGAAACCCGATGGCAATGGCAAGCTGAGCAAGCGCGATGGCGACCGGCTGGGTTTCCCGGTGTTTGCGATGAACTGGACTGACCCGAAAACAAATGAAGTAACTGCAGGATTCAGGGAGATAGGGTTTATGCCCGAAGCTTTTGTGAATATGCTGGCCATGCTGGGCTGGAATGATGGTACAGGGCAGGAAGTGTTTTCGCTAAAGGAGCTGACAGAAAAATTTGCAATAGAGCGCATACACAAGGGTGGTGCGAAGTTTGACTACGAGAAAGCAAAGTGGTTTAACCACCAGCATATACAACGTACTGACGACCAGACACTGGCGCGGCTGGCGCGCCCCTTTATGGAGGCTAAAGGCATAACCGCCGATGAGGCACTGCTGGTGAAAGTGGCAGGACTAATAAAAGACCGCTGCACGCTACTGCCCGATTTCTATACACAGGGACACTTCTTCTTTGCTACCCCCGAGGTAACAGAAATGGCGGCAATCACCGAAAAATGGAATGCGCAGAAGCAGGCGTTTTTTGAAGGTTGGAGTGCGGCACTGGCTACCCAGGCCAATGCTGATGCGGCTGCACTTGAAGCCTCGTTTAACGAGCATGTGCAACAGCACGGCCTGAAGAAGGGCGATGTGATGCTGCCGCTGCGCATCATGCTGGTGGGTGGCAAGTATGGACCGGGTGTGTTTGCGATAGCAGAGCTGATAGGCATCACGGAAACAATAAACAGAATAACCGCAGTATTGCGTAGCATATAGCCAACTACAACGTAACAAAGAAATGCCCCCGGGTATTGCTCCGGGGGCAGCGCTGTAACAGATACAGCTTCACTTGCTAATTGATGAGGCGGGAACATCTTTAGTGGTACTAACCGGTTTGGCTGCCGGCGCGGCGTTTCTCATCCTCGGCCCCGCCTCTGTGGCGCAGGGATGGTGGCAATGTGCGCTTGCCAAAGCGATAAGTAAATGATACGGATACCTGCCGGGTGTCGCGGCGGGCAACGAATGACTCGCGGTAGTCGGTGTACTCTGAAATGGCCCTGGGGTAGCCGCGCCAGAAAATATCTGTGGCATTGATGCGGGCTGTGGCGCGCTTGTCGAGGAAGTTTTTCTGCAGACCCAGGTTGAGCATCCATGTAGGCCTTAACAGCATGTAGCCATATAATTGTGGTGCCTGGTAAAACCCACTGACCTCTGCAGACCAATTGTCTGGCAGTATGAAGCTGTTGCTGCTGTTGGCATCGAAGGTGACCCTGCCATCATTGAGCGGTGTACCTGCAATGTTGCCGGTATACTGTGCATAGTATACGTTTACATTGGTAGAATTGGTCCACCACTTACTGAATCTGAACTGATAAGATCCATTGATGCCGTAGTACGACATCCCTGCCAGGTTTTTCTGTGTTTGTATGGTTACCTTTTTCTCGGTGAGGCTGGGTTGTATCACCTCGGTGATGGGTGCTGTAGTGCGGGTGAAATTGATATTGGTGATGAACTTCTGTTTGTAGGTATAAGACAGCTCTGCAGCATAGGACAGCGCAGGCATGAGGTAAGGGTCTCCGGTTTTGTAGGTGGTAGGATCGAGGTAGTAGGTAGAGGGGTTGAGCTGCTCATAGTTGGGCCGCTCTATGCGCCGGCTGAGGGTAATGCCCAGATCGTTGGCTTTGTCTAAGTGGCGCTGCACGGCAAAGCTTGGGAATAGCTGTGTGTAGTTTCGTGTAAAAGATGAGTCGCCGGTAGGCCATGTAGCATCCCCACTTGCCAGGGTCTGCTCTGCCCGCAAGCCCAGCTGGGCACTCCACTTTTCCCAATCCTTGCTGACATTGATGTAAGCCGCATTGATGTTCTCGCGGTATACGAAGTGATTGGTGCGGAGGCTATCGGGTGTGCGCTTTCCGCCAGCTGTGTTGTAAAACAGCAGGTCGTGGTCGGCGGTGACATAGCTGGTTTTGGCGCCGGCTTCCAGTTTGGCACCGTTGCTCAGTGGCACTGCGTAGTCGGCCTTTAGTGAGCGGATCTGTGTAAGCCCATCCAGATCGCCATACAGCATTACCGGCGCTATGCCTGATGGTACAGAACTGCCGTCGGACGAGTCTTTGAAGTATCTGGTTGTGAACTCCTGCCAGCCGCTGCCGGGATAGGTGGCAAAATCGGCATCGAACGTGAGCACCTTGCCGCTGCTGTCGAATGTATGGCGCAGGTTGAAGTTGGCTGTAAGATTACTCCATGAGTTGGGCGACTTGTTGTCTGTAATAAAGTGGGATAGTGATGGGGTGGCTGCCGGGTCTGTAACGACAGAATAATTGTAGCCAGTGCGCAGGAACGTGGTGGATTCACCATTGAATGTGACGCCCACATTGGTTTTCCGGGAGAGGGTATAGTCTACACCTATACCACCCAGGTCGGTAACGATATCGTAGAAGTAGTGGTTGCTCTGATCGTAGGCACCGGTAAAAACACCTTTGTCGTAGAACTTACGATCGAGTGTAAGGTGATTGAAACCCTCGCGATCGGAGTGGTTGTAATTGGCAAACACATTGAACTTTTTGTTGCGGTAGTTCATGTTGAAGCCGCCATTAGCCTTTCCGTATATGCCCTGGGCATAGGTTGCGTTTAGGCTGCCATTGAGTCCGGCTTTTTTGTCTTTCTTCAGCCTGATGTTAATGATGCCACCGGTGCCGGCGGCATCATATTTTGCCGAGGGGTTGGAGATCAGCTCTATGGTCTCCACATTGTTTGAAGGCATGCTCTTGAGCATATTGGCGAGGTCCTGACCAGAGATGGGCTGAATCTTGCCGTTGATCATGACGGTCACGCCCGGCTTGCCCTTTAGCTTTATGTTGTCGTTGTTGTCGACGGTGACACCCGGCGACCGGGCCAGTACCTCCAGTGCTGTGCTGCCTGCGCTTACTATACTGCTTTCCACATTCACCACTACCTTGTCGGCATGTGTTTCTATAAATGGTTTCTGGGCGCGGATGGCCACCTCGCTGAGTTCTGTGCTCTTTTGCCCGAGGGTTATGGCGGGCAAATTGTAGTTGGCGGTACCTACTGTGAAGGACGGAGAGATGAAAGGTTGATAACCCAGCATATTGACCTTTACAATAAAATCTCCATCGGCAGAGGGGGTGAGCAGGAACTCACCCTTTTCGTCTGTGAGTTCTGTTCTGACGAGTGTGGAATCTGCGGCACGGAGCAGCAGTACACTGGCCAGGGAAACCGGTTTTCCTAGATCGTCTGCAATGCGGCCGGATATAGCACCGGTGCGGGCTACGGCTGATTGCGCCAGGGGTAATACAAGCAACAGAAAGAAGAGGAAGGATCGAGTGGACATGGTGGTAGTGTTGACTATCCAAATGTACCTGTGCGCATGCAGCACCCGGTCACCCGCCGCGGGTGATTTGCAAAACTGTAACAGATGGGCAAATTATTGCCGATAAGCTATGCAAGCACATCCTGATATGCTGCGACTTTGTCGAATACGGCCTTTGCAAAGGGACAAAGCGGAATGACCTTGATCTGCTGCTTGCGGGCAAAAGATACCAGCACTGCCAGCAGCTCTTTTCCCAACCCCCTGCCTTCAAAAGCCTCTGCAACCTCTGTGTGGTCTATGATCATGCTTTTGGGACCAGCATACACATAATGCATAGCAGCGATTTCTTTGCCATCATGCTCTAAGTAGAA
Source organism: uncultured Bacteroidota bacterium (assembly GCA_903824665.1). Taxonomy (GTDB): domain Bacteria; phylum Bacteroidota; class Bacteroidia; order Chitinophagales; family Chitinophagaceae; genus Nemorincola. The sequence goes on from CAIJXT010000029.1 coordinate 8,099, forward strand.
TCTGCCCTTTGTTTCGGAATCGTGTTGTTTTACATCCATAGCCTGCAGTTTTGTAACAGGATGCAAACATCGGCAATTTCTTTTTGTTGCGCTGCGCGGCGGAAATAGCCAGGCCAGTCAGACTATATTCTGAAAATGAAAGCGATTATCGAATTCCCTCTTTGCGGGTAATGCCCAATACTAGTGCAATGATGGCCAGCAAGGCAAGAATATGTATAAATGGTCCGGGCCGCCAGATAAAAAAACCAACTGACCATCCTACAAAGAGGATAATGGATATGATATAAAGTAAGCTTCGCAGTATCATCTGAAAAATAATCTTCGGGACAACAGGTGAAAAACGATAGACAGCCGGAACAAACTAATGTAAACAACCTGCCCGGCTTGCCTGTGCTTAACACAGTAAAAATAGGGAATCTGCAACGAAAATACACGAGTGAAATATATGTTTTATGCAGCAATATGCTACTCATTATATATCCATTTAATCCGGGATAAAAAAATTTATCTGAAAAGCCGTGTCCCATATATTTGCAATACCATCGATGCCGTGCAAACAGGGCGGTGGTGAACAGTTTTACTGAATAAAAATTGCAGATCATGAACAAGATTCTGGTTACCGGCGGATGCGGGTATATAGGTGGACATACGATTGTAGACCTGTTGCAAAACGGATTTGATGTGATTTCAGTCGATGACCTGTCGAAAGGCTCGCTGAAGATGCTGGAGGGTATTGAAAAAATAACCGGCCGCAAGGTAAAAAACTACAAAGTAGACCTGTGCAATCTGGATGATACCGAGGCGATCTTTCTGGAGAATCCGGACCTTGTAGGTGTGATTCATTTTGCAGCATTCAAGTCTGTACCTGAATCGGTAAAGGAGCCATTGCTGTACTTCAGAAACAACATCAATTCGCTGCTGAACATATTGCAGTGTGCTGAGGATTTTGATGTAGACAATTTTGTCTTTTCTTCTTCGTGCTCGGTATATGGTAATACGGACCAATTGCCGGTATCGGAGGATGCTCCGTTTGCAGAGCCTGAATCGCCGTACGCACGCACCAAACAAATGGGAGAGGCTATATGCCGTGATTTCACATTTATCCATAAAGATTTCAATACTATTTTGCTCCGTTATTTCAATCCGGTGGGTGCCCATCCATCTGCATTGATCGGCGAGTTTCAGGACCTGTCTGAAAGTGTGGTACCGGTGATCACCCAGACAGCAATAGGCAAGCGCAAAGAGATGACCGTTTTCGGCAATGATTATGCAACAAGAGATGGTTCGTGTGTACGTGACTATATACATGTAATGGATATCGCCAATGCGCATACCCGTGCATTGCAATACATCATCAACGACAACAACAAGTCGAATTGTGAGATCTTCAACCTGGGCACCGGCAATGGTGTGACGGTACTGGAACTCATCAATGCTTTCGAGAAAGTATCGGGTGAGAAACTGAACTTTAAAGTAGGTGACCGCCGCCCGGGTGATATCGTGGAGGTATATGCGAACAATAATAAAGCACGTAAGCTGCTGGGCTGGGAAACACAATACGGACTGGATGCTATGATGGATACTGCATGGCGGTGGGAGCAAGCCGTGGCTGCAGCCAAAAAGGCTGTACCCGCCACCTGATATCGAACTGTGACAATTATGCCCGGGGTTTCGATGTTGCGGGGTCAATATAAATAAAGGAAGAAACCGATATGCATATATTACTGGTAGAAGATGAGCCCAGCATTGCCAATGTGGTAGCCAAGGGGCTAGGTGAGGCCGGCTATATGGTAAGTATAGCGCCGGATGGCAATACGGGCTTTCAGATGGCGGTAAACCATGCCTACGACTTGTATATACTGGACATCATGCTGCCGGGTATGAATGGCATAGAATTGTGCAGAATGCTGCGTAAGGCGAAAGACAATAAACCGATTTTACTGCTGACCGCACTGGGTACCACTGAGAATGTTGTGACCGGATTTGAAAATGGTGCTGATGACTATCTGGTAAAACCGTTCAAATTTGCAGAACTGCTGGCACGCATTCGTGCGTTGCTGCGCCGGGCAACGGGGAACAATACAGACGAAAACAAATTGCGCATAAGCGATCTGGAACTGGACCCTGACGCAAAAATGGTGCGCAGGAATAATACGGAGATCAATCTGACCTCTACAGAGTACCGGATGCTCGAATACTTCATGAAAAACCAGCGCCGGGTAATATCGCGCATGGACCTTCTGGAAAATGTATGGGGCGTAGACTTCAACATGGCGACCAATGTAGTGGATGTGTATGTAAACTACCTGCGCAAAAAGGTAGATAAGGATTTTGAACCGAAACTGATTCACACCGTGATCGGGATGGGGTACATACTGAAGGATACCTGAGATGACCATACAGAAAAAGACAGCACTGATCTTTACCGGTATTACAGCAGCTATTTTGCTGCTTACCAGTTGTGTTGCCTATGTGTTCATGAATGTTTTTGCATTTCAGGATTTTTACAAACGTCTGGAAATCCGTGGTATCATCAATGCCAAAGCAAAGCTATCGCAACACCGGTTTGAGGTCGGTGAAGTTTATACCGAAATACGCGAGCAACATCTGGAACCGCTGCCCGGAGAGCGCGAGTTCTTTTTTCCTGCAGACAGTCTTACCACTTTCAGAAAGTTGAATGTGTCGAAGGAGCTTCCGGAAGCGTTCTATGTGCGCCTGAAAGAGGGCAAGACAGTAAATGCCAAAAACGGAAGCTACTTCTTTACCGGACTCAAATACTATGATGGCAAAGAAGAGTATATGATCATCATAGGTGCGCAGAATGAGGATTTCATACGGTATGCCCGCAAGCTATTGTGGGTATTGGTCACGTGTTGCTTGTGCGGTATCATAATTGCTTATACCTCCGGTATCTTTTTCTCCCGCCATGCGTTCAAGCCTGTGCGGGACATTATTGAAAAGGCAAAGACAATAGGTGCGGAAAACCTGAACCAGCGGATAGAGGATAGGAAGGGTGAAGATGAGCTGTCTGAACTGACAGCAACCTTCAATGACATGCTGAGCAGGCTGGAGACCGCCTTCGAAACACAGAACAATTTTGTGAGTAATGCCTCGCACGAGTTTCGCACACCACTTACGGCCATTTATGGGGAGGCCGATGTAGCGCTATCGAAAGGGCGCAGCAGCGAAGAATACAAGGCATCGCTGGAAACGATACTGAGCCAGACAGAACGCCTGCAGCAACTTACTGACAGCTTACTGAACCTGGCACAAACCGGATTTGACGGGAAGAAACAAAACCTGAAGAAGATTTTTGTAATGGACCTGCTGCATGAGGTGAAAAACACCATCAACAAGATAATACCGGGCAATAATGTGCAGATAAACCTGGGCAACATACATGAAGGTGGAAACAACCCGGCGGTAAACGGAAATTACCAGTTGCTGAGGCTGGGCCTGAGTAATGTGATAGAGAACGGCTGCAAGTATTCGGATAACGCAGTGGTGAAGGTATCGCTGCGCATAAAAGACGAAAGGCTGTATATAAAAATCGAAGACAGCGGCATAGGGATACCCCGGCAGGAGCTGAAACACATTTACGATCCGTTTTTCAGGGCATCTAATACCGGTAAATACGAAGGATACGGGATCGGGTTGCCGCTGACCCGTAATATTTTCAGGCTGCATAAGGGCGAGATACATGTAGAGTCGTCGGCCAGCAATGGGACTACCGTAACACTTTCGCTTCCTGTAGCGTAGCCTTTTCTTATTTCATTCTAATCTGAATTTTATTGCATTCTAATTCTGTTCTTATGCCTGCCTAATCTGCGGGTTGCACTTTTGCCTTGTTTTTCAGTGGTGTATTTATAGCAAAATATTTTGTTGTAACAATAAAACCGGGCAAGATGATGAATGTATTGATACCAACGGATTTTACAGGCAACTCTCTGGACTCCGTGAATAGTATTGCGAAGGCGATGCCGGAGAAGATGAATATTATACTCTTTCATGCATTTGACATGCCCGAAAGCCTACTTGATGCAATGATGAGAAAAGGTATGAACGGCCACAGCAATCTGGTGACAGAGGACTTGCGCCTGAAGTGCAAGCGGATAAAGCAACAAAACAAGCATGTACAAAATATTTATTTCCGGTCAATGTACGGGACCACGGTTGCCGCCTTCCGGAATTTTGCTGAAGCCAATGCTATAGCGCTGATCGTGTTACCTGCCGGATACCGTTACCTGCCTACTGTGCGCGAGAGCGTAAACCCGTTGCGTATGTTCCAGAAATCGGGTATCAGACTGGTTACTGACCTACAGGAGTCTGAGGCCAGGCCGGATATTGACAACTCATTTTTCGGTGGTAACATGGCGATGGCCAATTAGCTGCACCATACCACTGCCTGTGGACAAAGCAGTACTCCTATTTAGCAACTACAAATAATAAGATAGCACTCATGAGCAAATCAGCAACACCAACAACGGTAGCCGGCAGACTGCGGCTGTTCTTCACTTTTTTCGACAGCCGATGGGAAGACCTTTCTGCGCACAACTGGAAGAGCACCGTGTACCGCGATTTCAGTGCAGGGCTGATCGTGGCGCTCACTGCCATACCGATGGCTATGGGCTTTGCTATGGCCATGGGACTGCGGCCGGAACAGGGCATAATAGCCGGAGCGCTGGCATGTGTGGTTGGCAGAACATTTGGCGGGTCTAAGTATCAGGTTTATGGACCTACTGCCGCGTTCATTCCGGTAATAGCCGGGCTTATGGCACATTATGGTCCACAGAACGGAGGCACGGCTGCCCAGGCACATGGATACCTGGTGATGGTTTCGATAATAGCCGGTGTAATACTGATGATCATGGGACTTGCCGGACTGGGAAAGTACGTGAATCTGGTGCCCAACTCTATTGTAGTAGGGTTTACAGTGGGTATAGCTGTTACGATCGCTTTTACGAACCTGGAGGACATACTGGGTCTGGAAAGCTTCACTGATATACTGGGCACCGACGAGAATACACAAGGTGGAATGATGCATAATATATCTATGGCAATGGGCAATCTGAATAAGATAAACCTGTGGTCGGTGATTATAGGGGTGCTCACATTTGTGCTTACGAAGGGGCTTTTGAGGATATCTATTTTCATACCAGCGCCCCTTTTGGCCATAGCTGTTTCCACTATTCTTTCAGCCACAGCATTTGCTGGCAAGGGAATAATACTGGTAAAAGACATTTACGGGTCGATACCCAACAATTTCTTTGTTTTTACGCCCCCTATAATGCCCCCTGTGAGTGCCGCAATGGTCTTTGACGTTGCCTATTTTGTATTTGCAATCGTATTTGTATCAGGTGTAGAAAGTCTGCTGTGCTCATCTATGGCAGATAAGATGGCAAATAACACAAAGACACCATTCAATGCTGATAAAGAATTCTGGGGTCAGGGACTGGTACAGATCATAACGCCACTGGTCAATGGATTTCCGTGCACAGGAGCACTTGCCAGAACCGCTACCAGCATTAAAGCCGGAGCACGTACGCCACTTGCCGGATACTTCAAAGCAGCGCTGAAGCTAACCATGGCTTACTTTATTGCCCCTTACCTGGAGATCATACCGATGGCTTGTATAGGTGGCATATTGGTATGGGTAGCCAGCAACATGATAAAACCTGCGGAAATACGGGAGATGAAGCACAAAGGCAAGTTTGAATTCTCCATGATGTTCTACACGGCTGTAATGGTACCATTGACCAACTTCCTGACGGGCGTATTGTCGGCATTGGTTATCTACTTTGTGGTGAAGTTCGTTTTCTCGAAAGTGAGGAAGCCAAAGGTTGTTTATTCTACCGACAAAACAGAGCAGGAGCAATAACAACTCTGTGCCATTCTAGCCGATCTCGGTTTGATGCCGGTATAGTTTGGCATATCGTCCGTTGAGGTGCATGAGCTCCTCGTGCGTACCTTGTTCGGCTATATGGCCATTATCCAGCACGATGATTTTGTCGAAAGTCCAGCTAGTGAATATGCGATGGGTGATCACGAAAGTGGTTTTGCCCGGAAGGTAATGCTGCAGGTTGGCCAGAATGGTTTTTTCTGTTTGTGTATCTACTGCTGACAGGCATTCGTCAAGCAGCAGTATGCCGGTATTTCTAAGCAGTGCACGTGCCAGCACCAACCGTTGTTTCTGACCGCCACTGAGCGTTACTCCGCGTTCGCCAACCATTGTTTGGTATCCGTCAGGGAAGGATGCTATGTCTTTGTCCAGATCGGCCAATTGTGCAGCTTTCTTTACTTCATCGTCTGTAGCGGTATGCCGCCCGAACCGGATATTATTGAAAATGGTGTCGGAGAAAAGATATGCTTCCTGTGGCGTGTAGGCAATGCCTTCGCGCAGCATTTGCAGGTCGTAGTTTTTCACATCAGTACCATCAATAATCAGCTTGCCAGCGGTTGTGTCGTACATGCGCAACAGCAGATGGGCTATCGTTGACTTACCGGAACCGGTGCGCCCTATAATTGCAACCCGCTCACCTGCACGTACCCGCAGGGTAAAGTTAGTGAGTGCAGTAGTGCCGGTATGGGGGTAGGTAAAGGTGATATCATCGAAAAACACATCGCCCATAGGTTGTTTTTTTACTGCATCTGGCGGTGTAGTAATGTTGGGTGATGTGTCCAGAAATTCGTCAATTCTCTTTTGCGAGGCCCCTGCCCGCTGGGTCATGCTGGCCACCATGCCAATGCTGCTGATAGGGAACATGAGCAGATTGATATAGATAACAAACTGGGCAATATTGCCTGTAGTAATGTGTCCATTGATAGCAAAATACCCGCCAATGAGAATAGTAGACAACATGCTGAGCCCAATGAATAAGTTCATGGCTGGGAAGTAGAAAGCTTCTGTAAGGGAGAGATTGAGTGTGCTTTTCCGGTATGCCTCTGAAGTGGTTTCAAAAAACCTCATCATATTGCGCTCCTGCACAAAAGACTTAATAACCCGTATGCCGGAATAGGATTCCTGAGCGGTAGTAGTGAGGGCTGAAAGCTGAGCCTGTATGGTGGTGCTCTTGCGGAAAATGATACGGTTGACGTAGTAAATAGAAAGTGCCAGCAGCGGCAAGGGGGCTACCACACAAATGGTCAGCATAACGTCTACCCGTAGCATATCCCAAACACAAAAAATAACCAAAAAAACAACAGAAGTAAAATACATGATAGATGGCCCGGTGTACATACGCACCCGTGAAACATCCTCCGAAATGCGGTTCATGAGATCGCCGGTGAAGTTGGACTTAAAGAACTGTGTGTCGAGCCGTTGATAGTGTGTATAGATCTCGTTTTTCTGGTCATACTCAATGTGGCGCGACATTACGATGATCGTTTGCCTCATCATAAACATGAACAACCCGCGCAGCAGGGCCAGTCCCAGCAAAAGCATACCCCCCTTGAAAACAGCCGCAAAAATCTGCTCACGTGGAGTTTGGGTGGCGGCCATCTGCTGCACCTGATCGAGTATGTTGCGGATGACATTGCCGGGCATAACAGCAAATTTGCTGGAGATAGCGACAAAAAGCAGACCCAGCAACAGCCTCCATTTGTACTTCAGAAAGTATTTATTGAGTGATCGCAGGTTTTTCATGGACGGGCAAAGGTCGGGGAAAAAGGCGATGAAAAGATGAGCTGCAGGGCATTAATGCGATTTGGGCATCGCCTTTTGGGGGAGGCATGTTTCCGGGCTGTATTTTTGCATTAAATTGCATCGCACCTGCGATTGCCAATGATCGTTGCTAAAAACTGGCATTTGAGAGCATTTTAATTTCGGAACGGCTTCATTTCAAACATCAAAAACAAAGCAGTAGCACATTTTTTACGTAGCATTCTGCCATTTGCGGCAGACTATAACTCAGGAACAAATGAAAGTAGCAATAGTAGGTGCCACAGGCCTGGTAGGCAGCACCATGATGAATATACTGGAGGAGCGCAATTTTCCGGTTACGGAACTGATACCGGTGGCATCTGAAAAGTCGGTTGGCGGCAGTGTAACATTCAAAGGCCGGCAGTGGCCTGTGGTGTCGGCAGCCGATGCTATAGCCATGAAGCCTGCCCTTGCCTTGTTCTCAGCCGGTGGTGGTGTGTCGCTGGAGCTGGCGCCACAGTTTGCAGCTGTGGGATGCCGTGTGGTAGACAATTCGTCGGCCTGGCGCATGCAGGAAGGGATAAAACTGGTTGTACCCGAGGTGAATGGGCATGTGCTGACGGCGGAAGATATGATCATAGCCAACCCCAACTGTTCCACTATTCAGATGGTGATGGTGCTGAATCCCATTCACAAGAGGTACGGTATAAAGCGGGTGGTGGTAAGTACCTACCAGAGCGTAAGCGGTACCGGACAAAAGGCCGTACAGGAAATGATGGCGCAGCGTGCGGGTAGTATGGCGCATGGTGTGTACCCGCATCGTATAGACCTGAATGTGTTGCCACACATAGACGTGTTTCAGGAGAATGGCTATACAAAGGAAGAGATGAAGATGTCGCTGGAAACCTGCAAGATAATGGGTGACAGTAGCATTAAGGTAACAGCAACTACAGTGCGGGTGCCGGTAACCGGCGGGCACAGCGAAAGCGTGAATGTAGAGTTGCTGCATGACTTTGAAGAGTCGGATATAAGGGCGCTATTGTCTGACCAGGCGGGCGTAGTAGTGGTAGATAACCCGTCTATGAATGGCTACCCGATGCCGCTGGACGCGGCCGGGAAAGATGAAGTATTTGTGGGGAGAATACGCCGCGACTATTCGCAGCCCAATACCCTGAACTGCTGGATAGTGGCAGACAATCTGCGCAAAGGTGCTGCTACCAATGCCGTACAGATAGCTAAGCTGCTGCATAACTATGGATGGATATAGTATAATGTATGATATAATCTTGTTGTTAATCACTAAATCTGTTGCTGCGAAGGAAATGCCATTTTTTGTCGTCTGATAGCATTGGGTAGTACCCTTTTAAAAAAAATCTGCGATGAAAATGAAGTTGCTGTTTGCCGCCTTTCTGGCTTTTACGTTATCCGGCAGTCTGTATGCACAATACAACCCGTTGGTGATACCCGATACGATGGTGGGTACCACCTTCAACCTCACCATGCGCGACACATTTACCCAGATACTTACCGGAAACCAAACCATAACCGGAGGTATCAATGGGAGTTTCTGGGGACCTACGATGATCTGGAATAAAGGTGATGTGGTACATGTGAATGTGGAGAACCGCCTTACCGACACTACCACTATTCACTGGCATGGTATGCATCTGCCGGCAATAATGGACGGGGGTCCGCACCAGCCGATACCACCCTTTACCACATGGAGCCCTTACTGGCAGGTAGACAACAATGCAGCGCTGTACTGGTACCATCCGCACCTGCATATGATGGCAGAGGAGCAACTGACCATGGGCCTGGGTGGCATGATCATAGTACGTGACCCTATTGAAAGTGCATTGGCGCTACCCCGCACCTATGGTGTGGACGATATACCACTGGCACTATCAGACCGCAAGTTTGACGCGCTGAACCAGTTTGTGGTGGCTCCCTACGGTGATAGCATGATGACCAATGGAGTAGTGCGTGCCGAGCATACTATACCGGCTCAGGTAGTACGGCTGCGCCTGCTCGATGCAGGAACCGAACGGTCTTATAACATTGGCTTTAGCGATGGTCGTACGTTTTATGTGATCACTACAGATGGCGGGCTGCTGAACGCACCAGTGCCTGTGACCCGGTTTTTGCTGTCGGCAGGTGAACGTGTAGAGATACTGGTGAACTGTACAGGGCAAAACGGCACAACAGTAGATCTGCGTGCCTTTAACGCTGAACTGACACCACAGGTGCCCGGCGGAGAATCATTTGCGGGTGGCCCGTTTGCCAACGCGTTGGGGCATATCAACTTCAATATACTGCACCTGAACATTGGCGCACCGACAACCGGAGCCATAGCTACTGTACCGGCAACATTGACCACAAACACTTTCTGGGCAGAGTCGTCAGCAGCACTCACGCGCACAGTAACCATCACAGACAGCACAGTTGGCGCTGGCGGGCCTACGTTCCTGATCAACCATAAACTGTTTCAGATGGACGAAATAGACTACCATGTGCCGTTGGACAACACAGAGATATGGGAGGTGAAGAGCACTTCAGGATTCGGTCATCCGTTTCATATTCATGATGTTGAGTTTCATATTCTTACTATAAACGGGGTAGCACCGCCCGCTTACCAGAACGGATGGAAGGATGTTGTCTTTATACCTTCTAACCAGACAGTAAGGTTCATTGCAAAGTTCAACGACTACTCCGATTCTCTGAAGCCTTACATGTTTCATTGCCATATAGCGCTGCACGAAGATCTGGGCATGATGGGCCAGTTTGTGGTAGGCAACAGCCCAGCAGGCATAATGAACAAGGTGCAGAACCGTAAGATGAAGCTGTACCCCAACCCCACGAAAGGGCTGCTCTATTTTGAGATGGATGAACAGATCACTATCAGCAAGGCAACAGTAATCAATATGCATGGTCAGGTGGTGAAAGAGTTTGATCTGAATGACAGCAAGGCGGAGCTTAATGTGTCGACACTGGCAACCGGCTTGTACTTCCTGCGCCTTACAGACAAGAGCGGAGGATCTTATATCAAATCATATCTGATGGAGTAGTAGTAACAACCAAACACACTTTTTTTATGCGGCACCTGTTTATATTAGTTGTGGGTATCGGAATGATGCTCATGAGTTTCGCGACTGTGGGTGGATACAAGCCCGGCGATGTTGTTGAAGATTTTAGGCTGTTGAATGTGGACGGGAAACAGGTATCGATGGCCGACTACAAAAAGGCGAAGGGGTTCATCATTGTTTTTACCTGCAACCACTGTCCGTTTGCGAAGCTATACCAGCAAAGGCTGAATGAAATGCAAAGCGAGTATGCCCCCAAGGGGTTTCCGGTGCTGGCGATAAGTGCCAATGACGGAGTGGCTGTACCCGAAGACAACTATGCTGCTATGCAGCAACGGGCCAAGGAGAAGAATTACACCTTTCCCTACCTGTATGATGAGACGCAGCATGTTGCCCGGGCATTTGGTGCGGTAAAAACGCCGCAGGCATTTGTGCTGTTTAAAGAGGGTGGAAAATGGATACTGAAATACAGTGGTGCGATAGATGACAACGGAGCCGAGCCACAGAAAGCAAAGAACAGATTTGTAATAGATGCGGTAGAAGCACTGCTGCACAACCAGCCGGTAAAAGTAAGCACTATGAAGTCGGTGGGTTGTGCAATAAAGTGGAAAGAGTGATCCGACAGGGCTTTTAGCTTTTTGCGGCAATGTGTTGTTTAATATGCCTTTATTAAAACATCGTGCGGCATAGCAGCCGAATTATTATTACCTAGCGCTGCACTGCATTATAAAAGTACTCGAACGCCATCGGGGCTTTTCCGTAAAGCTCAGAGTAGCCCTCACTTGCAAACATCAGCGATACGCTATCCTGTACGACATCATAAATAATGTACCCCGTCAGGTCGGAGGCGGTTTGCTGTTCTGTGAAGTAGTAAATGCCGGAGCCGGAACGTGCCGGGGTATACTTAAAGTATCGATCGCCGAGCCGCAGCGACTGCTGTCCCGTGAAAACGGAAAGCCCCGGGCTGCCATCCGGCAGAAGGAAATTGGTTCCGGGATCGCCCGGCGAATTCAGGAAACGCTCGTGCTTGCGGGTAAGGCGAAATTTGCGTTCGGCAATGACCCTGGTTGCAGTATCGCTCAGGTTGAATATCCTTACAACCACCGAACCGTCGGTAACTGCGCCACCATTGACAGACAGCTGTACGGTGTACCTGCCGGCACTATTAAAGATGTGGTATGGTGCAGGGTCGGCAGATGTGGTGCCATCGCCAAATGACCACATAACGCTATTGCCTGCCAATAATTGATCTGGCTGGAACCAAATGGTATCTCCGGCAGTGTGTTTTCCCCGGTACCGAAAGCTGTGAAACGGCTCGCGGATTGTGACTTCCCTGCGGCCGAATATAGTGCTATCTGAAGAACGCACACTGACGGTATAGGTGCCTGTGGCGCTATAAGTGTGCGATACAATGGAGCCGTCGACAGTGGCCAGTGTGGTGCCGTCGCCAAAATCCCAGAATGGATGTGCCATGTGATGAGATGGGCTGAACGATATAGGACGGTCGGCATTTAGCTGACCTGAGTATACTATAGTTGTTTCTCTTGGTTGTACGGCAGGGCCACTATCTGTTTTGCGCTCTTTCCGGCAACCAGCCAGCATGACAACTGTAATACAGCACATGGCACATGCAATGAAGGAAGGTAGCCGGAGAAAGTTCATAAATACTTTAAGACAAATATTGTGCCAAATAGGTGGCTCCAGTAAATTATAGGACTGGCTGCTAAGGTAGAGCAGGGTCTATCTGGTAGCCAGTAGTTGTGTCTGGTAGCCGGAAGTATTTTGGGTTCAGGCCTTTGTAGGGAACTACATCCCAGTTCACAATCAGGTCTTTGTATTTCTCTGCTGCCCATGCTCTGTGAGCTGGCGAGTCATCAATTATGATCGAAGCTGAATAGCCGTTTTCCAATGTAGAAAGGAGCCAGAACTCATAGGGAGAGCCCCATAACATTTGGAGGCGGGCGGCGCCGGCCGTTTTGCTGCTTACTATCATCTTTTTGTGACCGTACTGTTGCAGAAAACGCCGTTCCCAGTTGACGCGCGCTGTATAGACCGAGTGGCTTGAGTATATCCTCCACCCTCCGGAGATCATGATCAGTACTGCCATGGCCGCAGCATATTGTGGACGCCAGGCTGGCAATAGGTCGAACAGCAGCGGAAGGGCAAGGAATAAGCCGAGAGGCAGATACAACACCTCTATGTAGAAAGCCGGTGTTTTGTCGGTCGGGTAGGATGTATTGACGAGCAAAAGATAACCAAGCACCATGCCCGAAAAGAAAAATGCCATTTTGTACTGCCTATCCTTCACATATTTTGCCAGTGTCAGGATGAATACTATTGCAATCCAGTAGTACTTGGTGGCAATTGTTGCCAGAAAGTTCCGGTTGGCATAGGTGTCAAAATATTTCGGGAACAGCCTGATGAAATTCTTTATTCCGCTAAGCGAGTGTCGCTCATACTGATCTCGGAAAAATAGCGTTTTTACCAACAATGAAAATGCAAAAACAAGCCCTACTGAAAACATCAGTTTTCTGTCGATATGGCTATCATTCCGGAGTATGATAAAGCCTGCAATAAAAAGGAAACAAAGCGCCATAAGCGGATGAAAGAATGCTATTGTCACAACTAAGGCGGTCGAGATTAGCATCTCCATTTTCCCCAAGTCTGTAGGTTTTTTATTCCAGAGTGTTGCCAGAAGTACCATTGTCAATGCTATAGCCTGTGGTGCCTGCGAGGTGGGCCAATAGAAAGAGTCTGATACGAACAGAATGTTGACCATGAGTATGACAAGTGCCAGCCCATATTGTCGTAAGTATGTGCCACAAATCAGATAGCAAGCAAAGTATACAAGTACAAAGCCAACTGAGTAGAGCTTACAGATAGTGTGCAGCGGCCGACCTAAAGCATATGCGGCCAATGGCAGTATGCGCGAAAGCCCGTCGCCAAAGCGTGAAATCTGTATGGCAAAATTGCCGTCTTTGGCAATATGAAAAACAGTAAAGGCAGTGTCCAGAAAAACGATACGTTCAACGAAGAATACTGCTGCTATAATGCACAGAAAAATATAGACGAACAAGCCTGCATAATAGAGCTTTCGGTACAGGAGCGAAATTTGATGGGGCTGAAATACCTGCTGCATCGATTCAAAGGTATTAAGGGCAGCCGATATTTCTGCGATCGGGTCACAAATGAAGTGTTGCCGGGAGCAAAGAGGCCGCGCATATGCCGGCCTCTTTGCAACATATCCTTCGTTTGATGTAGAAGGGTTGTACTAGCTTGTTTATCTGCTTACAACGAATTTTCTGATAGTGGTTTGTTCATTGTTGCTGGCAACTCTGATCAGGTAAAGACCGACTGGGAACCCTTCTGTTTTTATGTTCAATATGGTGCCGGTAGCGACACTTTCGAAAGTGGTTTTTCCGGCGATGTCGCAGATAAGTACATGGCTGCCTGGAGTTATGTTGGTCAGGGTAATGGCATCGTTTGCCGGATTGGGGTGGACGATTAGGTTGTGCTGCGCATTTGCAGCGTCGGGAATGGCTGAAGGAGGAGGTGGTGTAGTGGGGTTGAGGCCCAGATCAGCAAGATTGGTAACATAGATAGCGCTGTCGCCCTGAAGCGATGCGATTACAAACTGGCTATTGTATGCAATACAGTTTACCGCATTGTAAGAGGCCGCTCCTACAAAAGGCAAGCCAGTGTTGATCTGATTCCAATTGGTGCCAGACTGGTTGGACTGGTAGATGCCGGAATTGTTGGTGCCTCCGAGCAGCGAAGTATCTATAGTGGTCAGCGAAAACATAGATTTGGGGAGTACCACATTCCAGTTGGCACCATTGTCTATCGTTTTGTACACGCCTGTAGAGCAGGCTGCATATACACTGCCGGCCAGTTTGGCAAGCCCGGTAATGATGGGGCCTGACAACCCACTTGAAAACGGGGGCGTGATCCAGGTAGCGCCATTGTCGGCTGTGTACTTCAAGCCATTATTGGACCCTACATACAGCACTCCGTTTGCCTTGACAAATACCGTAGCGATAAATGGTGGGTAGCCTATGGATACCCAGGTCTGACCGGTGTCGACAGACATCTTGGCCTCGCCCAGTCCGGTGCCTATACCGCCATACAAGGTATCGTTGATGGCGTAGAGCGAATAAATGTAGCCAGTGGCTGCGCTGGCACGCGACCATGTAACTCCATTGTCGGTACTACGGTACAGGCCGTCGGTAGTGCCTGCAAACAATGCACCTTTTGCCTTTACAATCTGCGACTGAACGGCACCGTAACCGCCGAAGGTAGTAGTGGTAGACACAAATGCGGTGGCGCTGTCGGGCCGGTGAAAGAGGTGATTGGTGAAACCGAGTGTTGCGTTGGTGGCAAGTATTGTAGTACCCTCGCCGTATATGTTTTTTGCCTGGAATGTGGGTGCGAGCCCCTCGTTCTTATCACGCCAGTTTTGTGCTATCGCTTCGCCGGCATGAACAGATAGAAGCAAAGCGGTAATAGAAGCAGTAAATATCGTTTTCATAAAAATTGATTTTAGTTCAGGGCAAATGTATTTGTGCGCACGGGGTAGGCGCTACGGCTTTTGTCGTATTTCACTACGTGATTCAACGTAGTGTGGTATGGGTGCTAGTATGTATATATTGTCGGTGACCAGGGTAAGCGCAACAGGAATTGCGCATTTTTTCTGAATTTTTATTGGTGTGTATGTTTGCGTGCTATGTGTTTGATTTGCAATGTTTTACGTGTTTTGGAGTTACTTATTTTTGCGCAAAAATTGCGCAGTTGCTGCCTGCGGTACATCATGGATATATGTATTGTGTGGCAGCAGGTTGTGTGTGTGTTATGAAGGTCGGGTGAAGTGACGAAATGCGCAAAATGAATTTTTATGACAGACAGTATACGGTATATGATATACCGCTGCGTGTATATGATAAAAGGTTTTGGAGCTGCGAGCTTGCGCCGGGGGGGCACACCTGCGGTATACCCGGCCACCTCATATGGATCTAATTCTCCGAATACAGCGACTTCTATAGATTCTGCATTATCCTGTAAACCAACAAGCTGAGCGTGAAGTTTATTGTTGACGGTGAGGACTTGTATCTAATTCCGGAATGTATGCTTCCGGTTTAGTTGTGCTCTACGGAAAGAGCAAATCAATACCCTCTTCTGAGCATATCGGCATATTCGTTGGGCAAATCACTTGCTTCGATTGCCGAGGCGGCTTTTTCAACATCGTAGTCAAAGCGAACGAACTCTACATGTACAGAGTTTTTCAGGGTTGTGGTGGTGTATTCGTTGATGGTGAGCAGCACATAGCAGCCACGAGGGTCTCCATCTTTGGGCTTGCCTACTGAGCCAATATTGATTGCATGCCTGAAATGAGCTGTATCGTTGTCTTGCTCCTCCATAATGCGGTGGTATGGTTTGTGGGTGTGCCCAAAACACATAATGTCTGCATCAGCTTCTTTCATGATCCGCAGCAGGCTTTTCTCTTCCCTTTCTTCAAACAGGTATTCGTTAATTTTTCTTGGGCTGCCGTGCACCAATAGCAGGTTTAGCTTATCGTCATTGAGCTGATATTCTACACGGATATGCGCGGGCAGGTTGCGCAGGTACTTTCTTTCCTGTGAATACACGGCATGATTGGTGTAGGAGATAGACACCTTGCCCATTTCTTTATCTGCATCGGTCTTGTAGGCACAGCCACATTCATCGCTTGTGCGCCCGATACCGAAATCATAATTGCCGGCGATAGTGGGTATCTGCCTGTTGCGAATAATGTTGATAACTTCGTTTGGCCATACGTTGTACCCTACCAGATCGCCCAGACAATACACGACATCTGGTTTTCTTGTGTCCATGTCGGCAAGGCAAGCCTCGAGTGCCGGAAGATTGGCGTGGATGTCACTGAACAAAGCTATTTTCATACGTTAGTTTTTGATGTTTGCGGTAAGGTATTTCCATGTGGGTATAGCCAATGCTGCACCAATGACGGGTGCAACCAGATACAACCATAGATGTGTGGTATGCCCCGATGCTATGGCCGGCGCAAAAGACCGGGCGGGGTTCATAGAGGCGCCGCATACGGGCCCGGCAAACATGGCCTCGAGTGCGACAACCGACCCTATGGCCAGCCCTGCAAACATGCCCTGTTCCTTACTGCCTGTGGCAACATTGACAATGACCAGCATTAAAAAGAAGGTAAGGATCAGTTCCATAATAAAGGACTGCATCCCGCTGCCGGCAGGTATTGTAGCGCCGAGCATTTCATTGGCAGGAAACAACATTTTCAGGGTAAGACTGGCCAGTAATGCCCCTGCCAACTGGCTGATGATGTAGCCGGGTAATTGTTTTGGGGAGAAGCGACCCGCAATAGCAAAAGCGATACTTACGGCGGGGTTGAGGTGAGCTCCGGAAATATTGCCCAGGCTGTATATCATGCTCATGACAATAAGGCCAAAAGTAATGGCAATGCCTACATGTGTAATAGCACCTGCCGATTGCTGGTTGATAATGATTGCCCCGGTACCACAAAAAACGAGTGCAAACGTTCCTATTAGTTCTGCTATATAGTTTCTCATATTAAAAGCAGTTGCGGAGCGGTGAAATGGATGTGTAATGTATATTATGCCCGATCAGCGACACTTTAGTATAGTCAGGTAAGCAGCACTCAGGCTGTGCTGACAGAGATCGTTGGTGTACAGATAGCTTCATTTTTGGTGTGCAGTTATATCTGGTTGTTCGTTAGATCGTTTTTTTTTGTTCATAATGTATAGGGTAAAACGCAAATAAAATCAGCAGCACTTGCTGTCATTGCAGTTTGCAGGCTCACTGAAGAACCCGGAAAAGAATTGCTGATATTGTTTCCACATTTTGGGGTTGATACAATAGCATACGCTGGTACCCTCTACGGTACCCTGAATGATACCCGCGTTTTTCAACTCTTTGAGGTGTTGCGAAATGGTAGGTTGTGCAAGCCCTAACTCGTCTACGAGGTCACTGCAAATGCAAGCGTTGGTTTTGACGAGTTGCTGCAGTATGGCGATACGGGCTGGATGGGCTATTGCTTTAGCCATATTTGCCAGCTCATTTTGCTGCTCATTAAACAGTCCTGTCTTTGTAGCTCCCATAATCACCGTAAAAATGCAATATTACGATAAAGGAGGTGATTTTCAAAAAAGGCGGAAGGAATTGAATGCCTGCGGAACATACGGAAAGAACGATGGTTACTGTTTTTTAGTGTTTGTTGGCGCGGGTCGGGAGACCGATCACAGCAGTCGACCTAGTCGGAGACTAGCGCCCAATATATATATTTTGGGAACACTGCTTTCAGCTGGGGGGCTTTCACGAAGTAGTCTCCCCGCGCTGGAAAATTGTTTGAATATCGTGCAAACTATTTTTTTAGCAAATATAGCATTTGTAGATTTGACTCTCTGGTGGACGGGCTATCTAGCGTGTGTAATTGACGATCGTCAACATTTAACCAGCCCAAATGATAGTCATATTTCCAAGTTGCATTTGTCCTTTTTGAAGTTCCGACATGTATACATCCCCGCCCGCTGTCTTTAGTATCATAATAGAGCATACTCTTAAATTCTAAATCCGGAATTTCGAAGGGGTAGTCTTTTTCTGATGGTACTTGCACAACCTTCCAATAGTTCTGGTATTGTTTGATCTGCTCGTTCAAATGGATATCCAATCCTTTTAAGTGGCGATGATAGCTACTCAATATAATTCCCGACATGTCATCAGGATGATATATGCCGAGATTATTGAAATATTTGGAAAGTCGTGATCCTTTCCATAATCTCCAGTTATTACGTATCCAAAGGCCAAGGGCAAAGTGGTATGGCCTCTAAATTCCTCTTCTGTCAATGCTATGGCTTTGGCTTTCGTTGTATCATCCCAGAAATTATCTATTTGATTAATGCAATCATCAAGGTCTTTCGGAATGTACTTGTGCCGCTTTTTTGATATGGACTGTTTGTTTGAATGCTTATCCGTTTGGGCCCGGATTACAAAAGTGGAAAGTGTAAGGAATGTAATTAAGATAATATGCTTCATATATGGCACTCAAAATTATCAAATTGCAATCAAAGAAAGGCTAAACGTGGCGGATACGCCATGGAAGAAGTCTTCAAAAGCGGTAAATTAGCATTTGCGTGTAGAATTTAGAAGTACAGACGCTTAGCAAAACAAAAAATGCTAATCAAATAAATGACTGGCTTTTATGCGGTGCGGGCTCGAAAAGGGAAAATGTCGAACCAGATGTAGGATGGTTTGGTGAAGATTTATGAGGTGGCAAGGTAATTGTCGTTTTGAGTTAAAAAAGAATTATAACTCTGGGTTGAAGCGATTAAATGACCGCCAATATTTGTCTTTATATATGTCGTATGAAACGGCAAATTGGTTCTCAAATTTCTTTTGAATTTTCTGCAACACTTTTGATGGTTTGCGAAAGTCAATACAAGCAAAGTATATTTCTCTTACGTTTTTGGTTGTCTGCCTTCCGATATTTAGATAACCCTCAATGTCTTTGAGTTCAGAGGTAATATCATTTTCTATTTCATCGAGCAGTAAACGGGTGTTATCGTCGGGCATTCCGTTACCAATTCCTGCTTTGTATGGTAATTCTATTTGCAAAATCCATGGGTGAGATGGTTTATTATCCCAATTCAATAAATCGGTATTTATGACAGCAATCAACGGACTTCCATCATCTTCATGGAAAGCGCTCAGTGTTGAATATTCATCATTTTCTGTGTCATGTCGTGAATCGCCATATTTCTCAATAAATTCACTCTGGCGCCATTTAAGGTAAGCGCCTAACTTTTCAATCGGGATCAATTTTTGGCTCACTTCGCTTCGCTCTGCGATTCTTAAATTGTCAATTACCATAGCAAAATCAAGTTCACCAAGGTAATTGTCGAGGAAAATATATACTCCACTTGCTATTGGTGACTTATTCTCTTCGACACAATCGTCATGAACTACCGAGATGTCTATTTCATCTGGGTAGTTAGCTTGTTCGTTTAGGTAAAAGTGTAGATTCTCGCGCGTAAACTTGTATCCTGCCATTTCAATATTTACGTCCTTAATATCTAATGCTGGTTTAAGAGCAGTAAACTTCCAGCCATTTATTTTGGGTGCGGCATCTATGAGCTCTTCTACAAACACAATATTTTTGATTACCCCATCGGCAGTAATAATTAGCTCAGCGGTGTTATTATCACACATGCCAACTTCATACCAGAAGCCTTCCATTAACTCGTTTAGTTTTGGCGATAGTTTCCTAAAGAAATTTGTTTCGACATCTCCCTGCTCTTTTATCGCTTTATAGAATACTCGCTCGTTATCACCGAACCACTTCCAAAAATCTTTGTAAGATTTTAAAGGGCTGTCATCAGGCCTGACGATATTTTTTAGGAAACCCATTTTAGTTAGATATTATCGTGCCTAAGTTCAAGTATCAAGTGCAAAACCCTTAGTCAATCTAAGTGTGGAGGTACCCCATCACGTAAATCCCTCATATGCGAAATGCAACACCTACCGCTCGCTACTGTGAGCGTACAATTTTGTGGGTGTATACATTGCTGCCGGCGGTGATGACCAGAAGGTAGGTGCCTGGCGGTGCATTGGCCTGTAGAAGATCGATGGTGGTGGTGCGGCGGTGGTGTACGGACTGCGAAAGTATGCGGCGTCCCTGCAGGTTGTACACGGCTATATCGTAGTGTGTGTGGCCGGGAACGGATACATTGAATTGTCCGTTGCCGGGATTGGGGTAGACATCGATGGGAGC
This sequence comes from uncultured Bacteroidota bacterium, assembly GCA_903824665.1. GTDB lineage: Bacteria > Bacteroidota > Bacteroidia > Chitinophagales > Chitinophagaceae > Nemorincola. The sequence continues at coordinate 28,623 of CAIJXT010000029.1, forward strand.
AGCAGCATTGCCGGACACTGTGGGCACGGAGGATAGAATGGGGCAATCGGCAGCACTGTGGACTATGAGTGCGCGGCGGGTGCCGGTAGTGCCGCAAGCATTGATAACGGTGTACTGTATGGTATCGGTGCCGGGCGATAGGCCAACGGCGATATTGCCAGACATACCCGCATAGCCATAAAGCGAAGACCATACGCCACCTGTGGGTGTGCCGGTGAGGGTATCGGGCAGACTACCCACGCAGGTGTAGCCACGGCCGGTAATGGCGGCCGGAGGCAGGGCATCGATGGTGACAACGCGTACCGTGCTCATGGTGCCCAGGCGGTAGGTAATGGCCGCAGTGCCAGCAGCTATGCCGCCGGTGAGCCCGGTGGAGCTGTTGACGGTGGCTATGGCCGGCGCACTGCTGCTCCATACGCCACCTGTGGCGGTATCTGTAAGCGATGTGGTGCTGCCCATGCAGATGCGGGCCGTGCCGGTAATGTTGGGCAGCATGAGTTTGCGAATGAGCCCATTTGACGCATCGGGGAAGTATATATTGCCCAGCGCATCTACCACCAGGCGGTAAGGGCCATCAAGGTCTGTGGCAGTGGCGTTGAGTCCATCGCCGTTGAACGCCGGTGCACCGGTGCCGGCAATGGTTGTAATGATACCTGCAGTATTGATCATGCGTATGCGGTGGCTGTTCTGGTCGGATATATGTACATTGCCAGCTGCATCTACAGCCACACCTGCGGGATACTGGACCTGTGCATCGGTAGCGGGTCCACCATCGCCACTGAAGCCATACACACCTGTGCCTGCAATAGTGCTGATGATGCCCGTAGTGCTGACCTTGCGCACACGGTTGTTGTAGAAGTCGGCAATGTAGAGGTTGCCAGCGGCATCTACCGCCACGGCTTCGGGGGTATTGAGTCTGGAACCGAGGGCACTGATACCGTCGGCGTTGTAGCCCGACGTACCGGTGCCTGCCACCCGAGTGATGATGCCTGCCGGGTTCACTTTGCGGATCACATGGTTGCCTTTGTCTACGATAAACAGATTACCTGCGGCATCGGCAGTTACAGAAATGGGATCAGCGAGCTTGGCAGCGGTAGCGGGGCCACCATCGCCGCTGAAACCATAGGTGCCGTTTCCGGCCACCGTGGTGATGATGCCAGATGTGCTGACCTTTCGGATACGCTGATTCCAGCTATCGGCAAAGTAGATATTGCCAGCGGCATCGGCGGCAACACCAGTAGGTGTATTGACCTCGGCTGCAGTGGCGGGGCCACCATCGCCACCGTAGAAGCCTGACCCTGTGCCTGCAATATGTACGATCAGACCAGCATTGTCGACTTTCACTACATAGTTGGAATTGTTGGTAGCTATAAGCACCTCGCCGGCACTGTTGAGCGCGACACCAGTGGGGAAGTTGAGCGGGACGCCAGTTGCGGGAGTGCCTGTGGCAGACAGTGAACCACTACCACCACCGGCTATGCGGGTGATGATCTGGGCAGATAATGAAGCCGCGCAGCCAGTGAACAGCCAAAGTAGAAAGAGCAGGTTTTTTTTCATAAGGGGAAATTAGCGAATGCTGGTAATATGTAAAGATACAATAAATGTATATGGCGTGAAGGTGCACGACCGGTAAGGGGATGCGGTAGTGGGTGGAAAAGTATGCTGTATAAGTAGCGCAACAAAGATGTGCGTGTTTTACTGTACTTATACTAATGTATACAGCAGCTTGTGGTCACTAGGTCAAAACATTCTTCCCGGGAAGATCACGAGTTGAATAAAGTTGACCTCAAGTGCATCGAATAGTATACTGCCGCCCATGGGCATGGATACCCTGAGCCCCGGAGTGTACCTGAAGTTGCCGCGGAGATAGAACGATTGCAGGCGGGTGGGGCGTATGTCCCAGCCGAATGCTATGCCGGGGTAGATGCCGGTTTTGCGGGTAGAGGTCCGTGGAGTGGTGGGTGTGGATTCGTGCACACTGAGGTTTTCGTAACTGACAGCAGGACCGATAAACGGTGCAAAGCCATGATAGTCGCCAAAGAACCTGTAGCCCTCTGCAACTACCGATCGGCGCCTTACATACTGGGTATAGCCATATGCTGCAAGGGTGCTGTTGTAAGATCGGTATACCATACCGGTTTGTATATCGGGGCGGTGCAGGTAGTAGCCGATGCCCATATCACAGAAGATATTGCTGATCTTATGATTGTCGATAAAAGGCAGCGGGATGTTTCGGGATGATTTGCGGGTAAAGAATGCAACCGATGGGGCAACGGTAATAGTGAATCCATTGAGCCGGTGCAGGCGTGCAAGGGTATCGGTAAGGCGTTGTGTGTTGCCATTTTTCCAATTCTTTTCTGCGCTCAGTGTTGTTTCGAGCATCCATTTGTAGCCCATAGAGAAGGCTAGTGGTGGGCCGTATACGGGTACCTGTGTGCCGGGGGTAATGTAGTAGCGGTATTGATTGGCATAGTTCCAGGTGATGCCGGCATCGAACAACTGTTGCCTGTGGTACAAAGTGACGCCAGTAAGCAGGGGTAGCTTGTTGCGAACGAGTGTAGTGCCCTGATCTTGCCGGTAAGAGGTGGAAAGATAGCTGAGGCCGGCATATGGGCGCAATTTGTGCTGCCCAATCCGCCAGGGATATACTTTGGCCGCGGTCTCGATACCGGTTGCAAAACCTGCTGTGTGAGTGTATGCAACCGGGAAAGCCACATAAAAATCGGTATGCCCCCAGAAATGGGTGCCGCCGATTGCCAGCCTTGCCTCTGTAAAGGGGCTAGTGGTGAAGGGTAAAATGGCGCCTGAGGCAGTAGCTCGGTATGACCTGTCGCCACTGGCGAAAGTGCGGATGTCGGCACCGAAGTTGAGCTGGGCAAAACGGTGCCTCGTTTGGGCGTCCATGTATGGCTGAGCGGGGGCCATGGTAGTCAAAAAGACGAGCCAAATGAATAGGGTTGCAAATCTCATATCGATTTTTGACTGCAAACATATGGTGGCACGCTAACCATGCAAAAAATAAGGGGTAAGCAGCAAACATATGGGAGGAACGCCTGCCAAAGGGGTGAACAACAAGGTTGCCGGGCCAAACGGCAAGGGCAACCGTTTGGCATGCCGCCAGATGCTAATCGCAGTATCTTCGGGGTTTATCCGCGGACCCTGGCGATGCAGCTCATAATCTTATTGTACAAAAGTTTCTCGTCTATGGGTTTCGATATGTAGTCGTCCATACCTACTTCGCTGCATTTTTTCACATCGGCAGCGGTCACATCGGCAGTAAGGGCAATGATTGGTACGCTAGAGTTTAATTGATTGCGGATATAGGCGGTTGAATCGAAGCCGTTCATTTCCGGCATCTGCAAATCCATCAGTACTACATCATAACTGCCAGATTGCAGTTTTTCGATAACAGCCAACCCATTGGGTGCAATATCTATCTCAAAGCCGAACTCGAGCAAAATTATTTTTATGAGCATCTGATTCAGCGCCACATCCTCGGCAACCAGTACGCGTATCTTTCTGGTTTCAGGCTTTGTATCTGCCGGGCTTCCGGTTTCGGGGACAATTGAAAAATTATCAGGCAATGCTTTTTTGAAACTCAGCACAAAACTAAAAACCGAACCACGGCCGAGTTTGCTGGTTAAGCTTATGGTGCCGCCCTGCAACTCTACCAGTCGTTTTACAATTGCCAGCCCCAGGCCGGTACCGCCATAAGCGCTGGAGGTTTCGCGTCCGGCCTGTTCAAAGTCGTTGAAAATCGTCTCCAGCTTGTTGGCAGGCACACCAATGCCTGTGTCGGTCACTTTAAACTCAATACTCAGATCTTCACCATCCTGCGTCTTTATGGCAATGCTGATCTGTATTGTTCCTGCAGCGGTAAACTTCACAGCATTGCTTAATAGGTTGAGTAATATCTGCCGTAAACGCAACGAATCGCCAATGAGCATTTCGGGAATTGCTTTGTCATATTCAGCGATAAGTTTCAGGTTTTTTTCTCTGATTTTTGATTCGAATAAATGAAGCACCATACTGACCGATGCAGACAGGTTGAAAGGTGTGTGCTCGAAGGTCATCTTCCCGGCATCTACTTTGGCGAGGTCCAGAATGTCATCTACCAGTATCAGTAGTGCATCGCCGGATGTTTTTATGGCATTGATATATTCCCGCTGGCTTTCATCCAGTCTGGTTTTCAGTATTACGTTGGTAAATCCCACAATGGCATTCATGGGGGTGCGTATTTCGTGGCTCATATTTGCCAGAAGCTGCTGCTTGGATTTCACAGCATCTTCGGCTATCTCTCTTCTGTGCTCTGCCTTGCCCTTGGCCACTACCAGTTCGTTCTTTGCGATTACATGTTCTGTAACCTCGTAAGAGATGATAGAAATGCCTGAGATTGTTTCATCAGCTTCGAGGTAGGGCTGGTAAACAAAATTGAAATAGGCGTCTTCCATTTTGCCGTTTCTATTTAACGGTACAAGTACTTCGTATCCGTTGTATGGAATTCCTGTAGTGAAGACCTCATCCATCAATGCCGGTACCCCGGTGCGCTTGAGCTCAGGCAATACCTTCAACAGTCTTTTGCCAACCACGTCATCGCCTTTCCCCCAAATTTCCTTTATGCTGTTATTGGCAAGCACAATAGTTTTTTCTTTTCCCTTTAGAATTGCGAAAGCAAAAATTGACTGCATCAGCAACATGTTGTAACGTTTGTTGCTGTCTTCAACTGTTTTGAGCGATGTTTTGCCCGTTTCAAGTAGTATTTCTAACTTCTTTTTTTCCTTCAGTTGCAGCTCTATAGCTAGTTTCCTTACATCTGTGATGTCTATTATTGTCAGTACGATCAGTTCCTCATTCCGGCTGGGCTGAATGATCCGGTGGGCATTGAGGAGCAGTGTTTTCGGGCCGATTACCGGGAAGTCGAGCTCAATTTCCAGATCGTGAAAGCGGTTGTTTTTTGGTACAATGTCTTCCAGCAGCTCGCGCAGACGGGGTATATTCCATTGGTTGTCGCCCAGCTTGTACAATGACACGCCCAGGCACTCCTCTTCGGGCACATGAAAAATTCTGCAAAACGATTTGTTGGCAGACTTGATGCGGATGTTTTTGTCCAAAATGAGTACCGGCTCATGCACAGTATCAAGAATAATTTCGTAGTAGGTTGAGAGGTCTTCTATCTGCTGTATGCGGCCGTGGAGTTCCTGATTGCTGGTGGTAAGTTCTTCGTTTGTAGATTCAATTTCTTCTTTCGAAGTTTCGAGTTCCTCATTCAGGCTTTGCAATTCTTCGTTGCTCGATATGATTTCTTCATTGGCACTTTGCAGCTCTTCGTTTGCCGCTTCCTGGTCGTCAGTAATAGAGCCCATATCAAAGCGTGCTACGGCGAGTTCTTCTTCCAGTTTTTTTATCCGCCGGTCTTTTGCAATGGAATTGCTTTTTCCACCGGCTACAGATGGTTCAGCCTCATCCAGCTCCTGCCCTGTGAAAACAACAATCAGCAATGGACCTTCTCCATCAATTTGCAGAGGGGCTACCTCCAGATTGACAATGCGCAGAATAAAACCGGGCTTATCGTGGTTGATTTCAATTCCTGTTTTACGGACGATCTGCTTTGTTTTGATGGCATTGTGAATAACATTGCGCAGTTCAAATGTTATTTCAAGATGTGCCATCTTTAAGATGTTGAAGCTGGCCCTGCCCGATGTATGATTGAGGTAAGTTTTTGTAGCGCCTCTGAATTCCAGTATTTCCATCTCATGATTAATGATCACGCTTGCCGGCATGTACCGTGACAGGAGTATGGAATCGAAAGTGCTGCCCAGATTTGTGGTAGCCGTTGCTGTCTTTTTAGGTGTTGTGTAGGTGTTGCCGCTTTGCAGCAGGCTGTTTTGCGACAACGTAGGTATAAGATCGGGTATTCTGTTGTTTTCTTCTTTTTTCTTGCAGGAGTAGGTCTTGAATTTTTTGTTGAGCGGTGTAAAGAACTGGGTTGATGTACCGATTGTTTCAGATTTTCCAAGCATCAGCGTGCCGCCATCTTTCAGCGCAAAATGAAAAGTGGAGAGCACCTTTTTCTGAGCAAATGCATCGAGATAAATCAGGAGGTTTCGGCAACTGATAAAGTCCATTCGGGAGAACGGAGGGTCTTGCAACACATTGTGTAGCGCGAACACACATACATCGCGCAATGATTTGGAAATGCGATAGTGATCCTTTGTTTTTGTAAAAAACTGCTGGATACGCTTTGCCGAAACATTTTTTAGCTGTTGCAACGAATACTCTCCGATCCGGGCAGTACTTATGGCTTCTGCACTAAGGTCTGAAGCGAATATCTGAAAAGGGATAGTGTTGTTTTTGTTTTTCTGCAATTCAAGGATCATCATGGCGATAGAGTACACTTCCTCGCCGGTGGCACAAGCCGATACCCAGATGCGTAACGTTTCGCCCCGCGCCTTGCTTTTGAGCAGGCGGGGCAGCTCCGTCTTGTATAAATGGAGAAACGCATCTGTGTCTCTGAAGAATTCAGTGACATTGATCAGCAGATCGCTGTAAAGCAGATCCAGTTCGTTTGCGTCTTTAGATAGTAAGGCGCCGTATTTTTTTAGTGTCTTTATGCTGTGTATCTGCATTCTGCGCAACATCCGCCGTTTGATCGTGGTCATTTTGTAGTGACTGAAATCAACGTTTTTCCTATTAGATAATAGTTGCAGAATGTTTTGAAGGTCGGGGTTGCTGTTCTCGATTTCTGCATCCTGCTGAGGCTTCAGTGCTTTTCTGCCCGTCAGCGGATACTTGCTTATCCTGTTCAGTTCTTTCGCAATGGCTCTGGGAGATAGCACAAAATCGACTACACCTGAAGCGATAGCTGATTGTGGCATACTGCCAAATTTTGCAGAATCGTCCTGGGCAAACGTAATGCCGCCTGCCATTTTTATTTCTTTCAGCCCACGGGTGCCGTCACTGGCGCTGCCCGATAGTACTATGCCCACAACATTTTCTTTGTGGGTTTCGGCAAGTGAAGAGAAAAGCACATCAATAGAGAGGTTGGAGGTTTTGTGAACGCGCGGTATCAGCTTTATATGCCCGTCTGTGACCTCAATGTCTCTGTTGTATGGGATCACATACACATTGTCGGGCTTCATTTGCTCCATATCGTCTATCACCTGCACCGCCATTTTGGTAGCCCTAGCAAGCAGGGTGCTGAGAATGCTTTTGTGATCGGGGCTCAGGTGCTGTACGTATATGAAGGCCATGCCGGTGGTTGGAGAGAGATTTTTCAGCAGCTCCATAACGGCTTCGAGTCCACCGGCAGATGCGCCAATAGCTACAACAGGAAAAGAACTGGCAGCAGAACCCGGCTCTGGTGAAACAGAAGTCATTTCTTTCCTGGTGGCAGATGTTGTTTGCTGTGCCTTGGGTGGGCTGCTTTTTTTAGCTATAGTTTTGCCAGTATCGCCCTTTGGGGGAAGTGGTTTCTTTTTGCCTGCAATGGGAGTAGCGCTCATTGTAAGCGTGCTGATTTTATGAAATTGTATTTGCTGTCCTTACATTCTGCCCATTTAGTATATCTGCTAAATAGCTTCACAATTAAAAAAAGAGCAAGAGCAACATTCTGTATTTCAATTCCGCGCGCGTTAAGGCAAATGTAACCTATTATATTGCTATACAGCCACATTTGTCATTGCACAAAGCGTAGCTAACGGTCGCGGATAGTAATGAAATACATGCTTGTATTGGAGGCTTATGCACCTGTTTGATATCAAAAACGGGCTGTGGCTGATACCTGGGTCTGATGTGGATGAATGAGGCGAAACAGAAGTGGAAGTACATCCGTTTGGCCCGGTGAATAGGCCTGCAACAGGGTACGGAGGGGCAGTTGGCGAACATTCTGGTTGGTTTTTGCGGTTAAAGAAAATGCTGTGCCGTAAATGTATTGAGCATTTATAGTCCAGATGACTGGCCCACCGTATTGTACAGTGCGAATGGCGTTTAGTAAACCTGAATAATGTAACAAATTCCATAAGTTATGTAACAAATTCCCTTGCTGAAAAGCAAACTTTGTGTAGCGCTATAAACGATAGCATTAAAAAACAAAAAATGAACAGCAGCACAGCAGTGGATACACCGAACGGAATGACTACATTGAAAGTGGGTAATGCAGCACAAAATACCAATCATAATCACCAGCTCAGAACTCTGCTGTCTATCAGGAGGTTTAGCGCAGGTCTGCAAGAGCACAGTGACCAACTAAAACAGATTGAGAACGACTTAAATGAACTGAGCAAAAATGCTGCAGCATTACTGGTAGCGAATAGTGAAGAGGAAGGATATCGGAAATGGGAGGTGGTTTTAGCCAAAGTGAATAGCTGCGTTTATGCAATAAACCACCTGCTGAATACTGCCAACACAAAAATTGAACAAAAAGACCGTACAGATTCTTCAGATTTATGGAGGCAGATTGAAGTGCAAATTGCGGCACTGGAAGAATCTGGTAAGGAAATGGAAGACCAGGGGTTTGAGCTACTGGCAGAGACTGAGCAAAAGAACTGGAATACCTATGTTTTAGACTTTCAGCAATCAATACTTCCCCTATTCATCTCGCATGCTATGGCATACAAAGTAGAGTTGCAGCTGATAGAAAAATACACTCCTGAAGAACTGAGCAAGGTTACACAAACCATCTTAAATAATATTCCCGACAACTACACGTTTGAGGAAGCAGAAGAATACGAAAGAGCGTATCTGAAAGCTATGGGTGATCTGGAAAAAGAGATGGGACAGGAGAAAAACCTTTGGGATAAGTTTCTGGATATACTGGCTGGCGGTACACACCAAACGCCTGCTGAGCGCGTAATGCTGGACAAATGGGTAGAAGGAGAAAAGGGTGAACTGTCGGCCGAGGTGAAGTAGTATAGCGTTAGGTTGCCGGAAGGATAGAACCGGATTTTCGCATGATGTTCACGACGACAAAATCTTCATCAAGTGCAGTATGTTGGAATTATGCTGCCCTTTGGAATCATTCAGCTCTTTGAATTTTTCCACATCTGATAGCTTTCCAGGATCAATAGACTTAAAACCCATCGACCAATCTTCGAAGTGCCGGCTACTGGTCATGCCGTCCTTGAGGATTTGGAAGTATTTGTGGCGGGAATCATTTTCGATTGCCACAGCCAATTGTTTCACAGTCGATTCGGCCCCTTCGATCAGTTGTATAAATTTTCCATCAAAATAGTAGAGCATGCCGGTTATGGCAAGTTTCTGATTATTGTCTCTTGCATGAACGAGAAGCTCTTTCAGAAGATCATCGTTAAATTCGATAGTTGCATAACTACTATAGATCAGATAATACATACTACAAAGGTATTGATATAAATTATGAAGGCAAACATGCGTATTATGGAATCTTTTTTGCAATTCTGCCGCCCATCAAAAAAATATTTTTTAAGTGAGAATTGATACAATTCGGGTATTCTTTTTGTGTTCGCAATATTGCCCTGCAAATCATGTTGGACAATGCTTCAGGAGCAACTGGCTGGCATAATATTTGCAGCGCTGAGTGCACAATACAGACTATGCATAAACACCTATTTTTTGTCCTGCTGCTTATCATTTGTTTTTCGGGAGCTTCAGCGCAGAACATATTGCGCAACCCGAATTTTGTTGAGAAATATGACTGTCCGCAGTATCTGGATGAGCTATTCAAGTGCAAGTACTGGCGATCTCCCACGAAGTCGACTCCCGGCTACTACAACAGTTGCTACGATACAATAGCTGGTATGGGGCCCGGTCCCGGTGTGCCGCAAAGCTGGTGGGCATACCAGCATTCGAACGATAATGCGTACGTTGGGATCTATGGGCTGCACTATGGTGGCTACCGGGAATATATCGCAACTACATTTTCGCCCCTTATACCCGGTGAAACCTACCGGGTAAGTATGCGTATATCCCTCGCCGATTCGGTAGCCATTGCAAGCGCTGGCTTGGGTGTGTACTTTTATAAGGATGCTGTACCTGACTACCATACGCATGGCAGAATATTTGTAATGCCGCAGGTAGACTACACACACTATGGGATCATTGTCAATGATACGGAATGGGTGTCGCTGGTTGGTACATTTGTTGCTGATTCGGCATACACCAATCTGGTGATAGGTAATTTTCATTCTGACACTGACGTAATGAAATTAAGTGTAACAATACGGCCCGGAAAGAAGATCAACTACTACCTTATAGATTCTGTAGCGTTAGAAATGGTTGAGGATGCGGGTATAGGCATTTACAATGCCGTAACGGCGACTATTGCTGTGTACCCAAACCCGGCCGGAGGCAGGTATACATTTTCGTTCGGGCGTATTGCTGATTACAACCTTACGCTGTACAATGCGGTTGGTGTGGCTGTGGTGAAAAAGGAGCATGTTGTGCAAAAAGACATTACCATTGAGCGCGGCTCGTTGCCGGCGGGGCACTACTTTTATACTGCTGAAACAGCAGGAAGCATCGCTGGCAGGGGACGCATACTGCTGGAATGATGCTGAAAGCTGCCTGTGAAGCAGGCGGATAGCAACCCAAACGGTAGTACACATGTTTGGGCGGCCGCGGACTAAATGCTTAGCACAGACTGAGCAACAATAGAAACCAGATTGTCAAAGCCCCGGTTTGAAAATATCTTATGTACGTTGCCCTACATTTTTGATGTTTTTTTCAAGGTAGTCGTTTAGCTTTCGCGAATAACTATCGAGCTCTATAGTAGCGTTCAGCAAATATGGGATCACTTCGTTTTCCTCTTCTTCTTTCGAGAAATGTTTGTCTTTTACTAATTGCAGTAACCCCTGGCAAGTCACAATAGGTTTGCGTATTTCGTGTGATACTGTAAATAGCATATCCTCTATTGTTTTGAGATAGGTAAGCTTCTCCTCTTCCATTTTCTTTTGCGCATCAATTGGTATTCGGAGCGACAAATATCCGGTTATGGAATCTCTTTGATCCTTGATTGGAATAATCACAGACTTTACCCAGTAATAGGTGCCGTCTTTGGCTTTGTTTTTTAGTTCGCCTGTCCAGGCAGAGCCGCTTGTTATGGTTTTCCAGATGTCGACAAAGTGCTCTTTGGAATGGTAGCCCGAATTTACAATTCTGTGCGTCTTGCCTATCAGTTCGGCCTCAGCGTATTTCGAGATTTCACAGAATTTTTCATTTGCATAGGTAATGACGCCCTTGCTGTCTGTTATGGTGCAAATGATGTTCATGTCTATAGCTTTGTTGATGGCTGCGAGTGTGGCTATAACATTGTCTTTCTCCTGTTTGTTTTTTACAGCATTACTTACATCTTTCCCAACAAAAAGTATCTGAACCAATTTTTCTTCTTTATCAAAAAAACCGGTGCCTTCCCATTTGATCCACATTGATTCTCCTGAGAAATGATAGTTGTGGGTGGAGGAGAAAAAAGGATTATCAGAATTTATGGTGTTTAGAAAACTGACGTCTATTTCTTCGCCAATCTCAGAAAAAATGTCGGTGATCTTTGTTCCTACAAGTTCAGCGTCTGGTTTCTGAAGCAGGGCGCAAACTGACTTGTTGGCAAACTGCAGCACTGATTGGCCGGTGGAAATAATAATAAAGTCACTAGAATTCGTCAATATACTATAACCTATTTCTGATGTATCTACTCCATTAATCATGACAACACTATTGATTGACGAGATTTTTTTGGGCTAAAATTAAACAGCTTCGCGAAATTCTACCACAAAAAATAAACAATTAAAAATACTTACCATGTCATTTTTGAAACATGACCAAGGTCATTGTTGGAATAAGAAAACTTTATAGTGAAATGCTGTGTTTCGTTTTTTTGCGGATTGCGACACCCGGTCTTTTGCGACGCCCTACATTTGAGTTCAATTGGTTGTTGACCGGAAAACAGGATCAACGATTTTCAATTTTTTCTATGTTTTTTTGAAAAAACTCATTAACTTTATTTCTAAAGCTAAGTGCTATGAAACATTTGCTCGCTATTATTGCTGCAATTCTATTGGTTAATCCGGTATTTGCACAGCTGGAAATAGGTATAAACGGCGGGCTGGTGCGCAACCCTGCTTCTGTGTTATACATACATGATTATAAAGAACAGCGGAAGGCTACGGATTATGCACCAGTGATGACTGCACAGGTGATGTATAACCTGAAGCACTGGCAGGTGGGGATATCAGCGGCACTCAGGCAACAACAAATCAAGTATACGCAAACAGTACCCGTGGGCTGTTTTGGAATAGAAGAACGTACCAGCAACGATAAAGAGCAGCTGGTGCCTATACAATTGCAGGTGTCCCGCAAGTTTAATTTTAACAGCATAGAGCCTTATTGCGGCGTTGCAGCAGGGCTGGTGAAAGGATTCGGCACTGTGCGTGTCACGAGAATAGAACAGGCAGGTGAAACATTCACCTACCAATCATCTGGTATTGCCGCTGGTGCTCATGCCGGCCTTACCTGGTACATAACCAGAAAGGTGGGTATCAACACTGAGGTTGCTGCCAGCTATATGAAAGTATCGGGAACTGTGTTGCAGTATGATCCGATTGCTCTCGCCATGACAGCAGGAATACGATATAGGCTGTAAAAATGCTACTCAATAGCCTAAAAGTTGGCGTTGGTTGCTTTCCGGTGCCAATTTACGAAAACACACTGTTTGGAAGTGTTTGAAAAATTGATGTAAACTTAATGTTAAGTTAGTGGCGGATACTGTTTATTTGTAATAATGAGACGTTCCCTCATTTAGTTATATCTAAGTATAATATCAAACATGATAAGGTCAATTTCAGTGCTCTTCCGTTTTTTCGTTTTGTTGTTTTTGGGTTTCTTTTTTGGTCCGGCCGGGTATAGCCAGGTGTTGACTTATACCAATAATACGGCAGGTACACTGGCGACCGTAGCAGCAAATGTAACTGCGACTTCGCTGGCAAGGGTAAATGGTGCAGCAACCCCAGGTGCGCCTTGCGGATCAGGCTTTTCGATGTCTGCATTTACCAATGTTACTGTGTATAGTGCTGGTCTGGCGGCGGTAGAGGTATCTGTCACTCCCAATACAGGGTTCACCATTAACATTACGGGGTTTTCGGCGGGGCTGAGGCGTTCTGCATCGGGCCCTGCTAATGTCAGGTATGCATATAGTACAGACGGTGGCGCTACCTGGATAGATCAGGGTACAGACCAGGTGCCGAATAATGCAGCCTGCGGCATTACGACTACCGGGACATGGACCACACCTATTAGTGTGCCTGCACCATTAACACTCAGATTTCGCATCTATGGCTTCAACGCACCAAGCGCAAGCGGTGCACTGCAATTGCTGAACCTTGTTGTAGATGGTACCGTAGCCGCATCTGCTGCCTGTGCGGTTCCCCCCGGACTTACGTCCACACTCACCACACCATCGTCTGCCACACTTGGCTGGACAGCGATACCCGGCGCGCTCAGTTACAATACCCGCTACAGACCATCAGGAGGTACAACATGGAGTTTTGCATCCTCTGCAGGTATTGCCACTACTATCAGCGGGCTGACAGCAGGTACAGTATATGAATGTCAGGTAGAAACAGTTTGTCCGTCGGGAACAAGCGGATATAGTTCTTCTGCTTTCTTTACTACAACTGCCAGCGGCACAGGATCGGCGTCGAGCGGCAAAATAGCAATATACTTCAACCACCCTGTTGATACAACGGTATCAACGGGGCAAAACGCTGTTTACCTCAACAATGCAATGGCAGACACAATTGTTGCCTACATCAACCGCGCCAAATACACACTGGATATTGCCATGTATAGTTACAACCAAAGTGCCGGTTACGCCAATATTGCTGCAGCGATAAATAGCCGGGTTGCAAGTGGTGTGCGGGTACGCTATATATATGACGGATCGCAGGCGAATACGGGTCTTGCGCTCCTAAGTGCGGGTGTGCATACCTTTTCAAGCCCCACTACAAGTGCCTACGGTATCATGCACAACAAAATCATGATCATAGATGCCAACTCGTCGGATCCGAATGATGCAATTGTGGCTACAGGGTCTACAAATTGGGGCATCAATCAGCTCAATACCGATCATAATAACCAGCTTTTTATACAGGATTCCGCATTAGCACATGCTTACCTTAATCACTTCAATATGATGTGGGGCGATACCGGCACTACACCCAATACAACGTTGTCAAAATTCGGACCTTTTAAGACTGATCTGGGTGCACATATTTTTACGATCGGTGGCAAAACCGTAGAGCTGTATTTCAGCCCTGCTGATCACACGGATTCGCATATTCAATCCTCAATCAACTCGGCGAATACCGACCTGTATTTTGGCGTATTTACTTTTACTATCCCAACCTGTGCCAATGCCATTGTGTCGCGCAATACATCTGGTGTGTATACACCCGGTATTGTGGATGAGAACAGCTCTACCGGAGGCACGGCATACTCCATACTTACCAGTGGTTTGGGTAGCCTGATGAAAACGCAGACTGGTGCTACACTGTACCATAGCAAATTGCTTGTTGCAGACCCGTCCAATTCATGCTCTGACCCACTGGTGCTTACCGGCTCGCACAACTGGTCTAATGCAGCCGATACCAAGAATGATGAGAATATCATTATTATCCACAGTGATACAATAGCCAATGTTTACTACCAGTCTTTTCATGCCGACTACGCTGCGCTGGGTGGTACGCTCACCCCTATTGCACCCTGCGCCACTACTACGTGCGGCACACCTACTGGTCTTTCGGTAACATCTGTGGCCACAACAACAGCTATACTTAACTGGGCTTCGCTTTCGGGTGCGCTGAGCTATAACATACAGTACCGGCAAGCCGGCAGCAGTACCTGGAGCACTACTACTGCTGCACTCAATTCGGTAACGATCACCGGGCTGTCTCCGGCAACGGCTTGCGAGTTTCAGGTACAGGCAGTATGTACATCAGGTACCGGTGCATTCAGTACCATTACTGGTTTCTCCACACTTGCATTGCCATGCAGTGTGCCGTCCGGACTGATGGTGTCTGGTATAGATACTGATATTGCAACCGTATCGTGGATAGCGGTGGCAGGCGCGGTGAGCTACAATGTACAATACCGCGCAGTGGGTGCGGGCGCATGGACTACTATTTCTGCCGCTACCAATACCATTACCCTCAGTTCGCTGGCTACAGCCACGACGTACGAATTTCAGGTGCAGGTAGTATGTGCATCCGGCAGCAGTATATACAGTGCCCCGTCAACCTTTAGCACAACAGCTGCGCCCATTGTAACAACAGCTTGCCCCACACCTGTTGCAGCTGCCATTCCGATCACAAACTTTACCGGTAGTTCGTGTATATTTCATTGGCTGCCAGTTATAGGGGCAGTCAGTTACAATATCAGGCACCATGTTGTGGGTAGCGGTTCGTGGACGAATGCCAGTACAGTTGGTACATCGGCAATGATCACGGGGCTTTCGCCATGGGCTACTTACGAGTTTCAGGTGCAGGCGGTCTGCTCTGCTACCAGCAAAAGTGCATACAGTGGTTCGTCTTTGTTCACAACAATACTACCTGACGGCATAGACGATATTGCAGCGGATGACACACGGAGTCTGTCTGTTTTCCCTAACCCAACATCCGGCGAACTGACGCTTTCGTACCGCCTTAGAACTTCCGGCACAGTAAGCATAGGTATCTATGACCTGGTGGGCAGGGAAATATTGCCTGTTGTTACCTCAGCGCAACAGCCGATGGGCGAACATTTATATAAGGTGAGTATTCCGGTTCCGGGATTGTACTTTGTAAAGTTGTTTATTGGCAATGCTGTGGTTACTCAAAAGGTCATCAAACTATAAGATACCGAACCCGGGAAGCATGCCTTAACGATTCTGTAATGCTGTAGATATTGCGCACTGCGAAGGAAAAATTCTGAGATGCGCAATCTGAAGCATAAACAATTGAAAATCAGCAGTTAGGAAATTTTGCGGCTTGTTATTTTTGCGCAAAAATTGCGCACTTGCTTCCCACTTTGCATTGTGACAGTATGCCAGTGATTTGGGGTTCACTTCACTCGGCGTTGTTGGTTTCTTCCATATACTGTTGCCTGATCAGCTCTTCAATGCCATAGTATGTGGTGGCCATGTAGAAAGACGGACGGCCTACAAATAAACCAGTTACCACAGCACAATTCAGATAGTAGACTTTGCCCGGTTGTATGTCGGCATCAATTGTTTCGCGGGCTTCGGTACGGCTCCATATTTTTGTTGGTCCGGTTTGGGTCAGTTTTATGTTGTATCTGTGCCCATTTTTCACCCGGCATACAATTGAGTCGTTCACATGCAGATTGAATTTGATTGCAGAACCATAATAGCTTTTGGGTCTGAAAACATACAGCAGTGCATAAGGCGCATTTTCTGGTATCTGGCTTTTCAGCACTGAGTCGACCATTCGCTTCCTGTTTGCGATGTAATCGCCAACATGCTCCAGATAAAAAACATCTGCTTCGATAATAATGTTGGATCTGAAGAGTACCGGGTACTTCACTTTTTGAATCACAATGGTATTCCCTTTTTTCTTTCCTGCTCTCTTTCCGGCTTTTTCAATGGCTTGGTCGTAGGTTTTGCCAGGCGATACACTAACACGAATACTGGTGATCTTTTTTGCAGTGGGCGGCAAATCTGTACCGTCGCTGACCAGCATATTCTGCAAACCAGCAGAAGTCTGACACGGAGCCTCGTAGAAAGACAATGTACAAACCAGCAGTAATAGTAAAGTGAAGAAACGCCTCATAGTAACGGGTTAAAATAAAAGATGATTGACTAACAGGTATAAAGGTACAGCAAAGTACTACGCAGAAACCGGTAACTGTTTTCAGTTTTCATAGCAGCCCGGGGCAAACAGCGCTTTGCCCGGCTAAAAGCCCCAAATGAGTGCGGAATTGCGCACTGCGGAGGAAAAATTCTGAGATGCGCAATCTGAAGCATAAACAATTGAAAATCAGCAGTTAGGAAATTTTGTGGCTTGTGATTTTTGCGCAAAAATTGCGCACTCGCTTCCCATGTTGTTTTGAAATTGGAGCCGGGTGTTTGGGGGTGCATAGCGATAGATTTCTGGTTTTTGGGTCTAAAGTTCGGGTGCAATGGCGGAGTGGGCAAACTGTTTGTTTGCGCTGTGCAGCCTGAGGTATATCAAGTGACGTATACGGTATATGATAAAAAATAGTTGCCGCTGTGGGCGCGGGTTTTGGGTGAAAAAGCACCCTGTTGCGCGCAGGGTAGGTTGTTGACTGATGGGCAGGTAAACGGGCCACCCGCAGGGCTATGCGCCTGATCAACAAGACAAAACCCGAGTAGTACTACTTTGCCCTATCGCTCGTACTTTTTTTCTACAGCGAAAGAAAGTACCAAAAAAGCGCCGCCCTTTGCACTATCGCTGCGCGGGGCAAAGGGGTGGCTTCGGTTCTTCTTTCGTTAGGGAGCAGTGGATGTAACAAGTGGGGAACACTTGCTTGTGCGTGAGGCACAAGTGGATAAGACTTGCGCCAGTGGGGTTTTCGTCAATATATGCTTGACAATCTTGCATATTTTTCTTCTTTTCAGCAATGACATTAAAATAATAGTACATTTACATTTTATCAAAAAACAGCATAGATGACAGATACTTTTCTACAATCCTTTTTGAGAACAGGCCTATTTGATATTGGTGACAGTGATGAACGATTAAAATGGCTTAAGCAGGCAATTGAAGCGTTACAAAAGAAATTGAGTGAAGATTATTCACTAATTCCTGCTTATACTTTGATATCACTTGACCCAGATGTCTCCGACCAAGAACCTGTTTTAATCGACACGGAAGAAATAGTCACAATGTATTGGCAAGCATTGAGAGGTAAATACCCGGATATGCCACGGAATATACATAGAGGCGTTATTCTAAATGCTCTATACGCTGTCGGAGCCGCAGATGCGATTGCCGCAAGAATCATCTATTTAACTGGTACAAACTTTTACCCCTTTGCCAGACTGGGCCGAGAAGCTGAGTTGGTCTCAAATATGTTCTCGGAATTGGCAAACATCGCAGAGAATAATGCTGTTGAACAATGGTCTTATTTGAGTGAAGAACCGAACCTTAAATTGTCACCCTTAAAAATAACGGGACTTGCATTTGGCAAGGCTACTTTTGATGAGCCGACATTAAAAGCTGAACTTCAACGCGCTACGAATACCATACAGCCAGCACACAATCTGCATGCCTGGAGCGAACACTTCGGGACTAATGGGGCCGCAGCTATATCAAAAGTGATAAATTCTGCATTCGAGAGTTTTTCAAATTCTGTTTCTCCTTCAATAATTGAAGCTCCGCTCAATAAATATTTTACTGATTTCAAAAAAAGCTTGGATGCAAATTTAAAAATCGCCATCTCTTCGTTAAACGCTGTTGAGCAACGTAGCAAGCTCCTTTGGTGGAAGGAGACGCTGTATTCCTCGTCTTTGAAGAAAAGTTACCGACAAATAGATAGCAGTTTACGGCCAATGATTATGTGTAGCGATCTAAATGACTTGTTACCTGAGATAACTCCCATCAGTGTCGATTATTTACTGAAGGATACTTTGTATCTACTTAACGAAAAACAAGATGAGCAATTGACTTTTTTGCAATTCTTTAGTGCAATCGACAACAAGGAGAAAAAGGAAATAATAAAAGAGTATTTCGTTGAACTTGCCGAACAGGATGGAAGGATAACGATGACCAATTTTGTTAATTTGTTTGCTCACGAGCGAGTTACCGTAGAAGATTTAAAGGAAAAAACAGGAATCGATAAATCAGCATCAACCACGCTGGGAAATATTGCCGTTTCCATGTTGCATGATTTATTAGTTAACCGTCTAATTTCAGAATAATATGTCCGGCAAATGTTCTCATTCCGGCTGTCCAGACCCGGATAATATTGGTTGTAATGTTGAAGGACATTTACGGCTAACCGATTGTCGTTACTATAATAAAAGCGATGGAGACCAGAAGAGTTCTGACGATGCTTCCGGTGATTTATTACGTATCTCTTGGACCGGCAACTCATTGGGATTAATGGATCTAAACTTCTTAACCGCCTGCTCCAGGCCGATACTCATCGGGATTACAGGCGTTGCAAGTGCCGGTAAAACTTCTTTTCTTGCGTCGCTCTATTGTTTATTGAGGAGTGGACGACGTATTGGTGAATATAGCTTTTCCGGCTCATTAACGCTCTACGGATGGGAGGACATTGCTTGGTTCTTAAGTTGGAAAGACAACAGCAACATTCAGTTCCCGCCACACACAACGAACAATTCTGGTCGCGTACCTGGATTATTGCATCTTGCCTTAAGAAACCAACAAAATGAGAAAATTGATATTATACTTACTGATGCTCCCGGTGAGTGGTTCGATCATTGGCGCAACAATACTCAGAGTGAAAATGCGAAAGGTGCCAGATGGATACATGAACATTGTGATGCCTTTTTATTGTTCGCTGATTGCGAGATGATGGCAGGAGCTAAAAGAGGATATGCAAAAATGCAACTCAATACGGTGTCAGATAGAATTGCAGAAAATATCGGCAACCGCCCTCTCGCACTTATTTGGTCGAAATCGGACATTGTTGTTAACAGTTCTACTAAAGAACAAATCCTTACCCACATTGGTGAAAACCAATTCGAGCATTTCCAAGAATTTGAGACCAGCGTTCACGAGGGTGATGATGGAAGGTTTCATCAGGGAATCTGTAATGCAATACAATGGGCAATGGAAAAAGTAATAAATAACGAGAATATCTTAGCTAGTTCTGAAACTGTGATCTCAAATGACATGTTTCTTTCAAAAAGGCAGATAAATGAATAATAATATCTTGGTAATTGGTGGCCCGAACGCGGGTAAGACCCATTTTGGTGGCCAGCTTTATGGACGGTTGAACAGCCGTAAGTTCAGTTATCGCATAGACCCTAACAATCGACCTGCAGACCTCACCATCTTCGAAGACGTGATCAACAAGTTGTCGGAAGGGATAAGAGCCGGTCATACTGAGGCCTCTGCGAACAGGAGTATAGAACTCAAAATTGATGATGAAAAAGGCAACAAGATTACATTGGCTTTTCCGGACTATGCAGGAGAACAAGTAAAGGAAATCGTTTCAACAAGGAAACTAAATGCCCTTTGGCAGAATTACATAAAGAGCAGTACCACTTGGATAATGTTTGTCAGATTGGATGAAATCAGCGAACTGGAAGACATTGTCAATCGAGGTATTCCTGCGCCGGAGGAAATAGTTCGAAGAAATGCACAACCTCCCCCCGTAAAGATTTCGGATGCAGCCCAATTTGTCGAACTGCTGCAAATTTTGCTATACGTAAAGGGAATTTCAACACTCCATAAAACAAATCTGCCAAAACTTTGTGTACTGCTCTCTTGCTGGGATACGCTTGGTGTTGATGATGGGACGATTCCAGAGAAACTACTTGAAGAGCGCGTACCACTTTTGCATGATTTTGTGAAAAACAACTGGGCCTCAGAGAGTTTTTCCATATTGGGACTTTCCTCAACTGAAAGAACATTGAGCGATGAACCAGATGAAGAATATATTGACAAGACGCCAATAAGCTTTGGCTATTTCGTTATGCCGAGTGGTATAGAGGAAAGAGACCTAACGTTATTAATTTCGAATTTCATTGGAAAATAAAAGTATAGTTGTCCATCAAGCATATTACGGAGAGGTTAATCGCTCGCATTCATGTATTAATTCTACCATTGCATCTGATAAGGATTTAAACTCCTTTTTGCTAACCTTTACCGACAGACCTGGAGCTATACCCCCAGGTGTGCAACTGGCACCATATTTATCTGGTGCTCCCTATTCTAACTTCTACATTTTTACGAAGACCATTCCTGATGCGCGGGCATCAAGGTCTGGAATGGTCTTTACTCATGCCTTAATAATAGATTTTGGCACCATAACTCTAGTCAATAATCTCGAGCCGTTTTTCTCGCTCTTCGTAAATGAAGTACCTCATGATAAAGAGAACCTTGAAGCGCTTAAGATATCATATAGCCCTATTGCAGATCCGATAAGCAGTCTTAGCCCCAATTACGTTATTGAAAGCCTTGCTGCATTATTAAACGGGGAATCGCCCATTTTATTTTCTGGTACTTTTGACACATTTAAAGTAGTTCTACAGGCCATTTGGATCGTACCTATACAGGCATTTAGAAATGGAATACGATTTAGAACAAGTTTCACTCCGTCAGACATTGAGAGCATTTCCAATTTAACTATTGTAAATATCCAGCAGCCATTTATCCCAAAGTGGTCGGGAAAGAAGATAATTCTATCAGAAGTAACCCGCGGTGACCATATTATTACTGACCAGGAAGCTTACATGCTTCATTCTAATGGTGACAGCCCCTTTGCCAAATTTCTGGTTGGACTACAGTTAGATGCCGTTAACCTTCAAAATATACGGTTTGCCAGTGAAATTTATGACACTTATAAGGCTTTGGATTCCATTTCGGACGGCGATAAAGTAAGACAGGCAATACGGATTATTTCAAAGATTTCACCATCCCAAAGTAACGGTATACACATAAAGGAGCAATTTATTTCAAAACTCATTGGGCTATATGAATCTGGTGTAGATACAAATCTCAAAGCGCTTAGGAATGTCACTTGGTCAGCGTTTGAAAATGGTAGTGAGAGAATGGCTTTACTAATTAGTAAGGTAATTGAATTAGGTGACGATAATATTACAGAATCGAATACAGATGTATCTGATACCCTCATTTTATCGATATGTGAAGAACCCTATAATTGGTGGCATCAGGCTGTTCAACTTGCTTTCAAAAAGGTAATTGGCAAGTCAATTCAACCTTATTTACCCGTAATATGGAGTGTGATTATTAAGTCTGAAAATTCGTTAAAAACTATGCTGTCTTTAGTTCCGGATACCGCCAGAAATGGTGAGGAAATGAGAATGAGCATACCAAAACGAATAAGTACACAAATAGGCTCTGATTTGTATGATAAGCTACTACATTTTGTCGCGAGAAAGAAATGGTACATGTTTTATGCAGATTTAAATCTTTTACGTTTAAGTAAAATAGATACTTTGCTTGCACAGATTAGTGTCGAAAAGCATTCAACGATAGACCCCGCAAGCGGGGTAAAATATGTCGCGGATCAAATCGAAGATGGCGAACTTATTGGAATGACAATATCGAATTGCCAAAAAGAACTAATACACTTGTCTGTTGATAGAATATCGAGAACAACCTCTTTATTAAAGAGTATTGAAGTGCAGAATAGTTGTTGGTTGGAGATATGGGCGTCAATTCTTGACGAAGTAAAGAACATAAGTTATGGAATTGCAGGCGAAGAAAAGCGCCTGGTGTACTTAGTACTTGACCAAATCGTACAAGGCAAACAAATTCCTGACACGATTATCAAATATATTAGTGTATCTGAATTTGCAAATATTTGCGAATATCCACAAAGGGTGACTATTTGGAAGCGGCTCCCTTCCCTGTACGTTGGGAGCTTCAAGGCTAAAACTTTGGAAGATGTACTTAGATCTTTTTTAAAAGGACAAATAAATACTGATGATATCGAACAAGATCTTGTGCAGGAACTTACCTCAGATAAATTTGTGTCGAAGTTCTTAGCAACTAACAGAAATAATTTATCCCTGGTTGTTCAACTATTTGACTCTTTCAGTGGATTGAAGGACGAGTATCTCTCTGAATATATTAAAAACTATCGAAGTAATTTATCCAATGAAGAAGCCGAAAATCTGGGGGAAATGGTTAGCCGTCGGCAATATAGAGCAGCTGCCACAAGCATTTATAATAAGTCAACCCATAACTCGTCCTTCAAAGGCGCATTGAAATTCTGTGGCGATTTAGTAAAATACGACTGGTGGGGTTCTTTCTTTGGAAGCCGAGATACTGCACATTCGTATCCATCAAGCAGGGAGCAGACAACAAAATCCGGAATACTTCCTGTAACTGTTGTGCTTACCGCTATCAAAGAGGAATATATGGCTGTGAGAGAGCACCTTACTGATATAAGGGAGCATAACGAGCGGGATACTATTTATGAAGTTGGGGTGTTTATTGCAAATGGAAAAGAGAGAACTATTGTATTCATTCGAGAATGTGGTGCCAGAAATACAACGTCTGCACAGGAAACGGAGAGGGCAATTCGTAGTTTTCAACCAAGGATAATATTGTTTGTTGGCATAGCCGGTTCAAGAAAACCAAATGATTTCAGAGTGGGGGATGTGATTTTTCCTGAAAAAGTTTATTCCTATGAAGGCGGGAAGGCCACAGAAACGTCATTTAAATCCAGACCTGATGCAGTCGCGCCATCTTTTAAATTGCTTGAAAAGGCAAAAAGTGTTAGACTGAAAGATGAATGGAAGGAGGTGATTAATGGAAAATATCCGGATTCAGTCAAAGCAGATATTGGGATCATTGCATCTGGCGAACAGCTAATAGAACATCACAGTTCTGAGATTGGCAGAATATTAGCAGATCATTATAATGATACTTCGGCAGTAGAAATGGAAGGGTATGGATTTTTGAAAGCGGCTCTAAGGCAAGGTGGACCATCTAATTCTGTACTTGCAGGAGTCGTAAGAGGAATATCTGATATTCTTGAATCTTCCGATAATCACAATAATATTAGCGGGCAAGATCAAAATCGCCGGCCTGATGACGCAAAAGTGCTGGCATCAAAGACTGCTGCTGCATTTGCTTTTTGTCTTATTGACAGAGTCTTACAATAAGAGTCTTTTATTTAATTTCAGGACTTAATTGGATTGAGCACGAATTTCGACCACTATACAAACTGAATTATTTCAACCAAAGGTCAATATTTACACCTCAAAGAACGTAATGTGTGTAGAGGAGGGCTCTTATAACCGAGCACCCCCAGGATCGACGTAATGGCCCTTCTTTCTCTCGATTTCAAGACCGATAATCCGAAGAGCGCAAAGGGCTTGCGAGCAAGGCGGATGTTCGGTTTGAGCCACGAATCACTTCATACCTAATACACTTGAAGAAACTTAATGTAACTGCCGGGAAACATTACTAACCGGCCTCGATGGCGGAATTAGTTGACGAGCATGTCCGCAAACTATCGTGCGACTATTTACTTTCAACGCTTTCAATCGTCTCGGTCCTATATGCTCAGTTGGGATGAGCACCAACTATGTCCTATCTACAAGTCCGTTGACAGTGCGGCCTTGAAGCAACTTTATGGCGAGTTTTAGGGCGACTTGTATAAAACAAAAAAGACCTTGATCGCTCAAAGTCTTGTCTGTATTGAAGTGGGCCCACCAGGACTTGAACCTGGGACCACCTGATTATGAGTCAGGTGCTCTAACCAACTGAGCTATAGGCCCCTTGATATACTTGCGTACATCAAAAATGGATTGCAAATGTAGGATATTTACCCAAAAAGCAGAAATTTTTTCTCGCTATTTTTGAGGGATGATAACGGGTATCAAACATATTATCTTCGACCTGGGTGGGGTGCTGCTGAATATAGACTACATGCTGACGGAAAAGGCGTTTGTAGACGCAGGTGTAAAACACTTTGCACAACTGTACTCCCAAATGCAGCAGAGTGACATCTTTGACCGCTGGGAAACGGGCCGCATGACGCGGCAGGAGTTTATAAGCACGATGCAGCAGGCGGCAGACACGCCACTGACGGAGGCACAAGTGCTGCACGCGTGGAACGCGATGCTGCTGGACTTCCCGATACGGCGGCTGCAGATACTGCAACAACTGCGCCTGCACTACGACCTGCTGCTGCTGAGCAATACGAATGAGATACATGAGGAGGTGTTTAATAATACGCTGATGCAGGCGCATGGGTTCCCCAACATAGGTGTGTTCTTTGACCGGGTGTATATGTCGCACAGGGTGGGGCTGCGCAAGCCTATGCCGGAGATCTTTGAGCGGGTGCTGGAGGAAAACGGGCTGAAGGCGGCACAAACACTGTTTATAGACGATAGTCCGCAGCATATAGCGGCGGCGAGCGCGCTGGGCATACAGACGATATACCTGGAAAAGGGTATGACGATAGAAAAAGATGTGTTCAGACCCAAAACACCCACCGACCAATGAGGCTGCTGCGCAAGATACTGTTGTGGACAGGTGGCATAGCGCTGGCGCTGTATGTGGCGGTGTGCGCTTTCTTCTACTCCAAGCAGCAGGAGATCCTGTTTGTGCCGCAGAAGCTGAAGGCAGATTATGCGTTCAGCTTCCCCGACCGGTTTGCAGAACATAATATCACCACTGCCGATGGCACGGTGCTGTCGGGGCTGCTGTTTAGGGCAGATAGTGCACGGGGGCTGATCTTTTACCTGCATGGCAATGCCGGTGCACTGCATACGTGGGGCGAGATAGCGGGTGTGTACACTGCGCTGGGGTATGATCTGTATATGCTGGACTACCGGGGGTATGGTAAGAGCGGGGGCAGCATAGCGAGTGAGGCACAACTGTATAGCGATGTGCAGGCTGCCTACGATGATCTGAAAAAACTATACCCGGAAAACAAAATAGTGGTGCTGGGCTACTCGATAGGTACCGGGCCGGCGGCGATGCTGGCGGCAAACAACCACCCGCGGCTGCTGGTGCTGCAGGCACCCTACTACAGCATGACGGATATGATGGAACATACCTACTCATTCCTGCCGCGGTTTCTGCTGAAATACCCGCTGAAAACAGGTGAGCATGCTGCAAAAGCGAATGCGCCGGTGGTGGTGTTTCATGGCACGGCAGACAGGGTGATCTATTACGGATCGGCAGAGAAGCTAAGGGCAAACTTCAGGCAGGGCGATACGCTGATAACGCTGCATGGGCTGGGCCACAACGGATTTACCAAGAACAATGACTACCTGACGGCATTGCCGTATGTGTTGCAATAGGCTGCGGGCGTGCTAGTATGCAATGACCTGCTCCTCGAGCATGGCGGGCAGCTCGCGGAACTCGTACTGCTGATTGCGTAGCTGTGGCTCGAAGCCCGCCTCGCGAATGCTCTCCTGTATGCTGCGCGATGTGAAGCGGTGGGGCGCACCGGCTGCACTGACCACATTCTCCTCGATCATGATAGACCCAAAATCGTTGGCACCGGCATGGAGGCAAACCTGTGCTACCTGCCTGCCTACCGTGAGCCACGATGCCTGAATGTTCTTGACATTGGGCAGCATGATGCGGCTGAGTGCGATCATGCGGATGTACTCCTCGGGTGTCGTGAGGTTTTTGGTGCCGCGTATGCGCTGTAGCAGTGTGTCTACATCCTGGAATGTCCAGGGTATGAAGGCTAGGAAACCCTTGGCGTGCTCTGGCTTGCGTGCCTGCACCTCGCGTAGCTTGACCAGGTGCTCGAAGCGCTCGTAGAGGGTTTCTACGTGTCCGAACATCATGGTGGCGCTGGTGGTGAGGTCGAGCTTGTGGGCCTCGTGCATGACATCGAGCCACTCCTGCGCACCACACTTGCCATTGGACACGAGGCGGCGTACACGATCGTTGAGTATCTCGGCACCGGCACCGGGCAGGCTGTCGAGGCCGGCCTCTTTGAGGGCTTTGAGTACCTCGTGGTGTGTGCTTTTCTCGAGCTTGGTAATGTGTGCTACCTCTGGCGGGCCCAGGGCGTGCAGTTTGAGGTTTGGGTATAGCTGCTTGAGCTGCTTGAAGAGGTCGACATAGTATGCCAGACCGAGATCGGGGTGGTGGCCACCCTGCAGCAGCAGCTGCTGGCCGCCATAGCGGAAAGTCTCGTCGATCTTGGTTTTGTAGGTTTCGATATCGGTAATGTATGCCTCGGGGTGGCCGGGGATGCGGTAGAAGTTGCAGAATTTACAGTTGGCCACGCACACATTGGTGGTGTTCACATTGCGGTCTATGATCCAGGTAACCTTGCCGTGTGGCACCTGAATTTTGCGCAGCTCGTTGGCAATAAAAGTAAGGTCGGCAAGGGGGGCATGCTCAAACAGGAAAACACCCTCCTCTGCACTGAGAAAATCGAAGCGCATGGCGCGCTCGTACAAACTTTGCAACTCCACCATCGGTATTGTATTGAGGCGGTAAAATTAGGAAAATAAAAGGGAGGATGCTGTAAATAGATACAGGTGGGGGCTATGTGGGTATATACCAAAGCTATTGCGGCAGGGTGCGGGCATACTACTCCTGATTGAGCTGGATGAAATCGGGGGCGGTAATGTAGTTGCTGCGGTACCGGAAGCGGATATTGGCATTGGTAACGACCTTGAAGCCGGTCATGTTTGCCGGGGCAACGGGGAAGAAGAATGCACGCACCTCTATGGTTTCGAAGATGAGGTTCTCGTTGCGGGCGCGGAGGCCGGCACCCAGGCTGGTATACAATGCCGACTGGGAGAAGCGCTTATTTTCGGGCGTGATCAGGGCGAGATCGCCCCAGGGGAAGGGAGCAAAGCGGAAGCCCAGCAGCTTGCCGGGCAGGTAAAACGCGGTCTCGAGCTGCAGGCTGAGGCGCTGTGTGCCGTAAACCGAGTCGGACAGGAAGCCGCGGAGACCATACTGATTATTGAGATAAAGGGGTGCGGTGGTGACCCTGTTGCCGAGGCGGGTGTAGCTGAGATTGGCATATTGCCTGATCATGGTGCGGTGCCACCGTACAACGCGGCCGTAGGCAGTAGTGCCCGCCAGCAGGCCGGCATCCTGCATACGGTCCTGGTAGTAGTATCCGCCGGTTTTGACATAGAATTGCAGATAGTCACCACGGTTAGTAGCCATAGATTGCGACACATTGACCCCGGCATAGGGGCGCCTCAGGTACAGTTGGGAATGCCAGCCGGCGGTGAAAGCTATGTTGTATCCGTATGGCAGATCCTCGGTGGTGCCAAAGCCATAGATATACTGGGTTTTGTAGAAGTCCTGACGGTAAAAGGTAAGCTGGCCGATGATAGCTTGTGAGCTATTGAAGACCGGGCTGAACGTGCCGCCAACCTGGCGTGGCACCTCGGCAAAGTTGCGGTCGTAGTACCGTACCGCAAAAAAGCGCCTGTCGCGTATGGCGTTGTTGGTGGCGGTGAGCTTGTTGATAGCAATACTGTAGCCTGCCCATCCGTCGAACTGGCTGTACCTGTATTTCAGGAAAAGGTTTTCGGGGATCCGGTAGACATTGTATGCCCGGTTGGTACTGAGTACCAGCCCGCCTGCAAACTGTGAGTAGGGCGATACGAGCCGGCGTGAAAGCTCTATATAGTCGGCGGTTTCCTCGACCCGTGTATAGGGGCTCACCCTCATGGCGCTGTGGCCTATGGTGGCGTCGATATAGGTGTGGCCTACATTGTTTTTGCGGTAGTAGCCGCCGTAGCCCCAGTGGGGTGTGCGGCCATTGTCGTAAAGGCCTGTGAACTCGAGGCGCTGGCCCATGCCGGCGAGGTTGGCATCGTAGAGCTCGCCCTGCACCCGTGTGGTGCCATTGGCCGCAGCGCCGCCACCTATGCTGAACAGATCTTTGGTATAAACAGTGATATTGACAGAGTCGGGCATGCCGGGAATACTGTCGATAACGATACGGGCATCATTGATGAACTCCAGTGAGCGGATGAAACGCTCATTGTCGGCCACCATAAATGCATTGACGGGCATGCCTTCGTGGATGAACAGATTGTTTCTGATCACGAATTTCCGGGTATTGACGTGGAATAGATTCCCCATCCGTGCACCAAAGCTCTTGTCGCGAATGCCGGTATCTTCCATAGATCTGTCGAAGCCAATTGTGACCACATCGATGTTCCGGATGTATCTTCCCTGGTAGGGCAGGAATGGTGTTTCGCTCTTACCATCCATTTGTCCACCTATGTGATTGGTGTCGGGAGTGCGGCTAATGGCGGCAACGGCTTTCTGAAAACTGTTGTTAATAAACTTGTTGCGGCTTAGGTGTGGCTTGCGCTGATCGCCCGTTTGCGCGGCACATTGCCGACAGGGCTGAAGGCATACCAACAGCAGCAAAACGATATGTAGGCAGAGGACACGCACAAAGGCAAGGTTGAGCAATGAATGTAACCACAAAAATCGTGCTACCTGTAAAAACGTTTGCAGATCGTGATTATTGCGGGCATAATGGGCTTTGTGGCACTAATTGCGTGATGAAAGACTTTCACCTTATCAGGGTGTCTTGCGCATCTTGCTGCGGTCGGGCACAAATTTCCATCCGTCGGGATTGATGTCGATAGCGTCGCGCTTGTGGTCGTAGAACTCTATTAGCTGCTTTTTCCAATGTTTGTCGCCAAGTGAATACCGCATGTGGTTGCGGTGTACCCAGAAGAAAATGAAGTAAGCACCAATGTAGAAGAGATTCATCCGGTCGTCGAGGGCTATGATTGTAAGCCAGCCGATGCAGGCGAAAGGGAACAGGTAGTAGCGGGCGTTTTCGAGTGCGAGCACGAAGGATTCATTGGGCCAGTAGGTTTTGATAAATGCCATGAAACATACCGAAGCCGAAATGAGCAGGACGTATTTGCGGCGTGCATTCGCCTTTTTGTAAATGAGGTACAGAACACCTGCTATGGGCAGCAGCATGACCGCAGACATAATGCGCTCGAAGGTGCCGATGGCAAACGGGAACACACCGGATCTGAAAAAGAACATCTGACTTACGTTGTTGGTGAACAGGCGGAGCAGGTGGTTGGGCTCTGGCGGTACGGGCACGCCCCTGTAAAATCCGGTATCGATATAGAAGATGTGCACAAACTGGGTGGCACCGCCGGCGAGTACGAGAATGTAGGGAAGGGCTTTTTTGAAGGTCATTTCTTTGCGCTCGATGATGAGCATGAGCAAAGTGGCAGGGGAAAAGAAGAGCGAAAATGGCTGGGTAAGGGCCAGAATAAGGATGATGAGCGTGTGCAGGGCATAGATGGCATTGTTGCGGAAAGTGTTGCCCACAAAAATGTAGTTGAGCAGGTACAGGTTGGCGTACCAGCCGGTGGCACCCATGATCATGGTAAGATCGGGGGCGACGGGCATGAAGAGGAACCATGTGGCGTAGGCGATCTTGTGTTTCAGCTTCATGTACACAGCACTCTCGTACATGCCATACACTACCAGGAAAGTGATGATAACCGCAGTGATATTGTACAGAACAGGGATAATAAAGTAACTGACCGACAGGCTATGGAAAAACAAAACTACCAGCCGCTGCATCAGCAGCAGATAGCCCGAATAAGGAATGAAAAGACTTTTTACACCTTCTTCTTCTACTTGTTTGAAGAAGATCAGGCAATCCTCGGCCCATATCTGCGGATTGGTGAACGCATCGAAGCGGCGAAACATGAGTATTGCAATAACGAGAACAAATAAAATTACTATGTCTCTGGTTTTGCTGGCGGGTAGTCTCAATAGCTGCATGCAGATGAATGTATTAGGTGCAGCAAATGTAACCCATATCGCGATAATCAGTCTGCAATTTTCGTGCATATGAATTATGTGCAATCGAGGGATGCTGGGAAGTTGGTAGCGAGGAAGAAGGTATCAACAGAGCGTTGAGGATGCAATAATATTTTCAGTATACACAGATAGCGCCGTTCAAATCCATATACCTGCCTTAAATTTGCCTTATGCAGAATTATTTAGACGGATTGAATGCACAGCAGCTTGCTGCGGTGCAGCATATTGATGGGCCCATAATGATAGTAGCAGGTGCAGGCAGTGGCAAGACAAAGGTGCTGACGACGCGAATAGCCCACCTGATGAAAAATGGCGTTGATCCTTTTAATATTCTGGCGCTCACGTTCACCAACAAGGCTGCTGCCGAAATGAAGGAGCGTGTGGAGAAAGCCCTGGGCAATACTGAGGCCCGCAATCTGTATATAGGCACCTTTCACTCCGTGTTTGCCCGCATACTCAGGGCAGAGGCTACCAGACTGGGTTACCCAAGCAACTTTACAATTTACGATACTGACGATGCCAAGGGTATCATAAGAAGTATTGTGAAAGATATGAATCTGGACGACAAGCACTACAAGCCTGCATTCATATACAACAGGATATCGGCAGCCAAAAACGGGCTGGTAGATGCCGCTACTTACCGCAACGATACCCACATACAGCAGGAAGATGCACGCAGCAACCGCCCGCTGCTGGCAGATATTTATGATACTTATTCTAAAAGGTGCTTCAAGAACGGAGCAATGGATTTTGATGATCTGCTGTTCAAGATGTATGTACTGCTGACCAACTATCCGGAGGCGCTTGCCAAGTATCAGGGCAGGTTCCGGTACATACTCATTGATGAGTATCAGGATACCAATGTGGCGCAGTATGCCATCATAAAAATGCTGGGTGCACGCAATGAGAACATTTGTGTAGTGGGCGACGATGCGCAGAGTATCTACTCGTTCAGGGGCGCTACTGTACAGAACATATTGCAGTTTCAGGATGACTATGAAGATGCGGTGATTATAAAGCTGGAACAGAACTACCGGAGCACACAAACAATACTACAGGTAGCTAACAATGTAATAGGCAACAATGCCAACCAGATACCCAAGGAGTTGTGGACAGATAATGCGGAAGGCGAAAAGATACTGCTGGCCCGCACAATGACTGACAATGATGAAGGCAAGTTTGTGGCGGATGCGATAAAGGAGCAGCAAATGCGTAACCACTATGCCAACAAGGACTTTGCTGTGCTGTACCGTACCAACGCACAGAGCCGCGCTTTTGAAGAGAGCCTGCGCCGGCTGAACATACCCTACAAGCTGGTAGGTGGCACATCGTTTTACCAGCGCAAAGAGGTGAAAGACTACCTGGCCTATCTGAGGATCATTGTGAACCCGCAGGATGAAGAGAACCTGAAGCGCATAATCAACTATCCGGCCAGGGGTATTGGCAAGACAACTATAGAACGCGTAATAGTACGTGCAGACCAACTCAATACCACATTCTGGGAAACGATCGCCAATCCGGAAATAGATGGCCTGAGGTCGTCGCATACAGATGGATTTGTGATGATGATCAACAGCTTCAGGACCATGCTGGAAAAGCAAAATGCTTACGACGTGGCATTTGCAGTTGGCAAGCATACCGGACTTGTACAGGAACTGTACAACGACAAGACAGTGGAAGGCGTAGCCCGGTACGAGAACGTGCAGGAGTTGCTGAACTCAATAAAGGAGTTTACAGAAACACCTGATGAAGAAGGAGAGTTGCACGATAAGAGTCTGGGCAGCTATCTGCAACAGATCACTCTGCTTACCGATGCCGATCAGGATAAGGGAGTAGATGCCGATGCGGTAAAGCTGATGACCATACATGCTGCGAAGGGTTTGGAGTTTCCGTGTGTTTTTGCGGTGGGGCTGGAAGAGAATTTGTTTCCCAGCTCTATGAGCCTGTACGATCGTGCTGATCTGGAAGAGGAGAGGAGGCTGTTTTATGTGGCAATAACTCGTGCCAAACACCGGCTTTGGATTACCTATTCTAACAGCAGGTACCGTTTTGGCAGCTTGGTACAGAATGATCCCAGCAGGTTTATAAAGGAAGTGCCACCCGCATACCTCGATACAACATTTACCGGAACGGGCAACCGGCCGGCGGGCAACACGAGCTCGTTTGGCAGCATGTTCAACCAGTCTTTCGACAACATACCATCGCTGAAGAAGCTGGCCGATAAGCTGGCTGCACCCAAACCGGCGGCGCATACGCCATCACCCGACTTTGTGCAGGACGATGCCACAGCGATGGATGCGGGTATGCAGGTAGAGCATCAGAAATTTGGTTTCGGGAAGATCCTTACCGTAGAAGGGGGCACCGCCAACAGGATAGCAAGCATTGACTTTGGGCCGGCACATGGCGTGAAGAAAATAATGCTGAATTTCGCGAAGCTGCGGATAGTGAAGTCTTAGCAGTTGCGAAGAAAGTGTACCGTCGTTTTTTCGACACGTTTTTTAAACTAACTTTAACCAACAAGAAAAAGCAGTTACAATATGTCATTAGTACAGTTAGCAAACTACGCAGAGGGCAAATGGATCAACGGCAAGAACGAGGGAGAAACCCTGTATAATGCCGTGACCGGAGACGCCATATACAATGCCGGCAGTACCGGGCTCGACTTTGGCGCTATGATGCATTATGCCCGTAAGACCGGCGGTCCTGCACTGCGCAGGCTTACCTTTCAGGAGCGTGGCAGAATGCTGAAAGCACTGGCGCTCTACCTGATGGAGCGGAAGGAAGACTTCTACACTGTTAGTGCTTTTACGGGAGCTACCCGTGCCGATTCGTGGGTAGATATTGAAGGCGGTATCGGTAACCTATTTGCCTATGCCAGCCTGCGGAAGCAGTTTCCGGATGAGCGGTTTTATGTGGACGGCGAAGCTGCCAAACTTTCAAAAAACAACACTTTTATCGGACACCACATTATGGTGCCGCGTGAGGGTGTAGCCTTACACATCAATGCGTTCAACTTCCCTGTTTGGGGGATGCTGGAGAAAGTAGCGGTGAACCTGCTGGCTGGTGTGCCTGCAATAGTAAAACCTGCTACACTTACCTCTTATCTTACAGAGGCGGTATTCAGAGAGATCATACGCTCAGGCATACTGCCAGAAGGATCGTTGCAGCTCATTTGCGGATCGGCGCGTGGCATACTGGATCATATAGAGACGCAGGATGTGGTGACCTTTACAGGGTCAGCATCAACCGGGCGTATGCTGAAGTCGCATCCGCGTATTTTGTCTGAATCAGTGCCTTTTAATATGGAAGCAGACTCGCTGAATTGCTGTATACTGGGTGCCGATGTTAAACCGGGCATGCCTGAGTTTGATATCTTTATCAAAGAGGTAGTGCGTGAAGTGACAACAAAGGCCGGGCAGAAGTGTACTGCTATCCGCCGCATCATAGTGCCGGCAGACAGAGTTGAAGATGTAACTATAGCACTGGGCAAGCGTCTGCAGACCACCACCATAGGTAATCCTGCACTGAAAGAGGTGCGCATGGGGCCACTGGCAGGCATCACCCAACGCAACGAGGTGCGCGAAAAGGTGCAACAACTGGCACAGTCGCAACAGATCGTGATAGGAGATATGGAGCATTTTGAGGTAATGGGTGCTGATAAAGAAAAGGGGGCATTTCTGCCGCCGCTGATCTTCCTCAATACTGATCCATTCACGAAAACAGATTGTCACAACATAGAGGCATTCGGGCCGGTATCAACCATTATGCCTTATGATACGATAGACGATGCGATAACACTTGCCAAGATGGGCATGGGATCGCTGGTGTGCTCTGTAGTAACTGCCGATGACAACATAGCACGCGACATAGTGCTGGGTGCTGCCAGTATGCATGGCCGTATACTGGTACTCAACAACGACTGCGCTAAAGAAAGCACTGGTCACGGATCGCCGATGCCGATGCTGGTGCACGGTGGACCAGGCAGGGCCGGCGGTGGCGAGGAGATGGGCGGCAAACGTGGTGTGATGCACTATCTGCAGCGGACTGCTATTCAGGGCTCACCCACTACTATAAGCCGGATCACTAATGTATACCAGCAGCATGGCAGGCAGCACGAAACAGACGTTCACCCATTCAAGAAGCATTTTGAAGATCTGGAAATAGGTGAAACACTGGTGACAGCAAAGCACACGGTGACGGAATCGGACATCTCGAACTTTGCCAATGTGAGCGGCGACAACTTCTATGCTCATATGGACGCCACATCTTTGGAAGGTACAATATTCGAAAGGCGCGTGGCGCATGGTTACTTTGTACTTTCGAAAGCGGCGGGCCTGTTTGTAGATGCAAAGAAAGGACCAGTACTACTCAACTATGGTATCGACGATGCCCGCTTCACCAAGCCTGTGTACCCGGGTATGACGATAGGTGTGCGGCTGACGGTAAAAGAAAAGGTATCGCAGGAAAAACGTACTCCCGAAGATATAAAGAAGGGTATTGTAAAATGGCTTGTAGACGTGT
This sequence comes from uncultured Bacteroidota bacterium, assembly GCA_903824665.1. GTDB lineage: Bacteria > Bacteroidota > Bacteroidia > Chitinophagales > Chitinophagaceae > Nemorincola. Next base: position 63,608 of record CAIJXT010000029.1, read on the forward strand.
ATGACGAAACCGGCGAAACAGTAGCCATCGTAACTATACTGACCATGGTGCGGATGAAGGATCAGGAGTGATCATCTGCCTCAACAGCAACCATTAGATAACATTGAAAAAGGCATGCATTCCGTAAAAGGAGTACATGCCTTTTTCTTGCAGTATCCGGCCTTTAGTGTTTAAAATGTCTCAGTTTGGTCATTACCATAGCCATATCGTTGGCCTGACAATAGGCAATGCTATCAGCATCGCGTACCGAGCCACCGGGCTGTATGAGTGCGGTTATGCCGGCTTCGTGGGCCATACGTGCGCAGTCATCGAAGGGGAAAAAAGCATCTGAAGCGAGTACAGCGCCACCGGTAGTGAACCCTGATTGTTTTGCTTTATCCAATGCATGACGCAGTGCGTCTATACGGCTCGTTTGCCCACAGCCTTTGCCAATCAGCTGCCTGTTTTTTACTATCGCTATCGCGTTCGATTTCAGGTGTTTGCAGACGATGTTTGCGAACAGCAGGTCGGTCTTTTCGGCAGCTGTACATGCGCGTGCGCCAGCCTCTGTCCACTCGGCAAAACTCTGTGTGTCTGCTGCCTGTGTGAGTACACCATTGAGAATACGTTTGTATTCTTTTTGCGGGTAGAAAGTAGCTTTCTGTTGCAGGAGGATACGGTTCTTTTTCGTACGCAATATGGCGAGTGCCTCATCGCTGAATTCGGGAGCGATCAGTATCTCAAAGAAAAGCTCATTTATTCTGGCGGCTACATCAGCACCCACTGTTTTGTTGGTGACTAAAACACCGCCAAAGGCGCTCTCCGGATCGCCGGCCAACGCATCTGTCCATGCGTCGTTCACATTGTCGCGCTCGGCAACGCCACAAACATTGGTGTGCTTTATAACCGCAAATGCGGGGTTGGTAAATTCTGAAATCACCTGACAGGCGGCGTCCACATCCACCAGATTGTTGTACGACAGTTCTTTGCCATTGAGCTTCACAAAAAGCGCATCCAGGTCGCCATAGAAGGAAGCCTGTTGGTGTGGGTTTTCGCCATACCGTAATGACTGCTGCTGCCCCATCGACAACTGAAAGTGGGATGCGGCGGTATCTGCGTTAAAATACCCTGCGATAGCCACATCATAATGGGCACATTCTGTGAATGCTGCGGCAGCCAGATTGCGGCGGTCGGCAAGGGTAGTAACGCCCTGCCCCTGCTCCAGCAACCGGAGGAAACCGGCATACTGATTGCGTGAAGCCACGATGCAAACATCCTTGTAGTTTTTGCCAGCCGCACGAATGAGGGACACCCCACCGATGTCGATCTTCTCAATTATTGTTTTCTCGTCGGTTGTCTGTTTAACTGTTTCCTCAAACGGATAGAGGTCTACGATCACCAGATCGAGCATGGGGATGTTGTATTGCTGTGCCTGTTCCATATCGGCCGGGAGCTCGCGGCGCGCCAGTATACCCCCGAAAATACCCGGATGCAAAGTCTTGACCCTGCCGCCCAGAATGGACGGATACCCTGTGATGGTCTCAACGGCTATGCAGGGCAAACCAAGCTGCTCGATGAATGACTGTGTGCCGCCGGTAGAGTACAGGGTAACACCCTGATCGTGCAGTTTGCGTACTATTGGCTCCAGTCCGTCTTTATAAAAAACAGATATCAGTGCAGCTTGTATTTTGCGATCCATTGTATTTGCAGATGTATTATGTGAGATAAGGGCGCAAAGATACCATAGCCGGAACAAACACCAAAACCTGTATCTGTCAATGGTGCTACCGGGGTGGTTTTTAACTCCGGAAAACGCCTGAATGATGTGGTTGCAAATTGGAGATTTGATTATAACCAAAAATGCCCTTATATTGTACCTTGATTTAAACAGTTTGCAGCATTATGAAAAGTGTAATCACCCTTGTAACACTACTGGGCATCACCGCTGGTGTTATGTCGTGCAAGAAAACGATCAACTGCGAAACACCTGTCATAAAGAAGGTGGTGTTCTTCAGTTCGCTTTCTTCGATGAAGGTACCTGACACAACTGCTTATCTTGCCAAATGCCGCAAGGGCAGCAATTTCGGGCAGGTGTCAGAGATATTCCCGAAGATCTACCTGATGAAGGCAGATGATTACAATAAGAGCATGGAGTTTCCGATGAAGGGGGAGGAGACCTATGACTATGACTGGGAAATAACCCTGCAACCGTCTAACAGAAGGTACCGCATATCTGCCATTTCGCACGAAAGTGCAACTTCCAAGAAGCACTATTGCACCAATGGTACCAGCTACAAGCTGAACGACTCTCTGGTGACTGTGCCGGGAAATCCTTATTCAACTACGCCATATTATCCTGCCGATATTCAGGTGGAATATTGGTAACGGATAGTGGTGCTATAAAAAAGCTGAAGGCTGCAGGCAACTGTAGCCTTTTTTGTGTCTATATGGGTCTGGCTAGAAAAACATGGAGCAGACAACGATTGCCGCTATAACGCAGATCAGATCTACGAGCAGCATTGTGGACAGTGTGTACCGGGTGTTCTTGACCTTGATACTGCCAAAGTACACAGCTATGACATAAAATGTGGTCTCTGCAGAACACTGGAATACCCCCGACAGGCGACCGGCCATAGAGTCTACGCCATAGGTCTGCATGGCATCGATCATGAAACCGCGCGAGCCACTGGAACTGAACGGGCGCAGTATTGCTACCGGCAGCGCATCTACAACGCCGCGATTGACGTGCAGCAACAGGAAGAACCGCGCAATGCCGCCAGAGATGATCTCGAATACACCACTGTTGCGAAATAACGAGATGGCTACCAGCATACCCAGGATGTAAGGGAAGATAGTGATGCCGGTATTGAGGCCCGATGATACGCCATCTACAAACGACGAGAATACATTTTTGCCCTGGGTGGTGAACACTTTCTCGTGGATGAATGCATAAACCAGTATAGACAATATGATCACGAGCAGAATGACGTTGGAGATATTGCCGGTAAAGTGACTCTTCTCTGCTATGCCAAGGTGGGTGATGTAAAACATAAGCCCGGTAAGCAGACCGCCAATGCCACCGATAGATAATAATAAAATACCACTGCGGAAATTGATCTTTTGCCGGATACCCACCAGTACCAGTGCCGCTATGGTACCGATGAATGATGTAATGATACAGGGCAGCATCACATCGGCGGGGTTCTGGGCATTCTGGGCAGCACGATAGCCGATGATAGAGGTGGGAATCAGGGTAAGGCCTGCCGCATGCAGGCACAGAAACATGATCTGGGCATTGCTTGCCCGCTCTTTATCGGGATTGAGTTCCTGTAGGCTCTCCATGGCTTTGAGGCCGAAGGGTGTAGCGGCAGAGTCGAGCCCGAGGAAGTTTGCAGCGAAGTTGAGCGTCATATAAGAGATAGCGGGGTGCTTTGCCGGTACCTCGGGGAAGACCTTGACGAAAACCGGGCTCAGCAAGCGGGCGAGCTTCTCAGAAGCACCGGAATCGATAAGTAATTGCAGAATGCCACAAAAGAATGACAGATAGGCGATAAGCGGAATAATGAGGTCAAGTATGGCACTCTTGCAGGTGGGTAGTATCCCATCGGTAGCCTGCCTGCCAGATGTGACCTTTACTATACCCCTCTCGGCGGTGTAGGTGGTGTCTTGCTTTTGGGTAGCGCCTTTTACCACAAATCTGTTGTCTGTGCTGCCGGCAAGGCTATCTCTGACAGCTGCCGGTAGCTGGTGCGCATACAGCTCTTTGATGACCATTGCATCATCCTTTTTGCCATTGACCACATAGTCTATAGAATACGAGTTGCCGGTGACCAGCATAGCCAGGATGTAGAGTACCGAACCGATAATAATGATCAACCAGAATCTGCTTAATACCATACCAGATCAAATGTAGAAATTAAAAGCGCAAATTGGTGTTCCGGGTCGGGATGTTTCTATCCTTCAGCACCAGGTTCTTCGAGTACGTCTTCCTGCTGAGGCTCTTCCTGATTCTTGGAGAACTGTACCAGCCACCTGCCGCCAGTACGCACCAGAAACAACAACTGCTCTTTATTCTTATTGTCGGACAGGGTGTAGGTAACAATAGCCCGGTTGCCGTTCTCTTTACAGTCGCGGATGCCAATGATCAGGCTTTGCATGCGCAGCCGCGAGGAGTCGGATATCATGTCGCTGATCGTATTGAACTGATCGAGCAGACCACGTGTATCTTCTGTAGCATACCTGCGGGCTTCGTCGTAATCCATATGATAGAAGCCTGTGAGCCACTTATAGGCTACGGTTTTGGGCTTGTTAATGTCGGTTTTGACACTGTAAAAGGCGGATGTGCGTGCGAAGTAGCGGATGTAGTAGTCGACGGGCACGTGGTCGAAATCGGGATGAATCACGAATTTGCCCTGCTCGTCGATAAAGCCATACTTGCCATTGACCTCTACAAGTGCCATTCCGTCGTCGAAGCCGAAGGCGAAATCGTACTGGGGAGCAATGATGAATTTGCCTTTTGTATTTATATAGCCCCACTTTTCGCCAGACTTAACTGCGGCCAGATTATTGCCTTTGAAAGGGTAGGCATCTGTAAACAGGTAGGGTATGACCTCGAGACCGTCTTTATCTACCCATCCCCATTTGTCTTTGCGCCGCACAAGGTATCGCTCGCCATCGACATCGAGATCTGTAAATTCGGGGTTGAGCACAAACCTGTTGTTTTTGTCTATCACCCCCCACTTGCCATGAATGGCTACCTTGGCCTTGCCGCCCGAGAATGGTTGTACATTTTCGTAGATGTAGTCGATGGCTACCTCGCCGCTTTTGTTGATGTAGCCCCAGGTACCCATGTGGTTCATGACACCGCACCACCCCTCTGAGAAATAACTGACCGCCCGGAAGTGCGGGGCGATGACCTGATTGCCCTGCTTGCTGACAAAGCCCCATATCTCGCCGGTGGGCCCCAGCAGGCTGAAGGCGGCCAGCCCGTCGCTGAAGTTCTCCGCACTTTGTGCCTCTGGCAGGCTGAATTTAGCCACCCCGTTTTTGTCGATAGCCTGTGGTACGCCACCGCTGTGTACCACAAAAGCCAGACCCTCGCTAAAGGATGTAGCGTAGCTGTAGACCGGAGCGATAACGTATTTTCCGTCTTTATCTATATAGCCACGACGATGATTGTTGCTGTTGTCTGACACAACGGCGACACCGCCATCAAAGCAGCCGGCACGGTAATACCTGAATGGGATAACGACCTTTCCGCTGCGGTTGATATAGCCATAACTTTCGCCTGACCTGACGGGGAACAACTGATTGCCGCCCGGGTGCCATCCATCGCAGGAGGCGACAAAGAGCCAAAATAACACGAGCAGATACAGTTTATTCATTGGGGGCAATTATGATATCTCATTCAATCTATCCTGGAAAAGGGTATACTTTACTACAGGCGGGCAAGGGTCGAAACACAGAAATCAAGTCCTCCACATCCGGCCGTTAATGTGCAGCGGTGGTATCGGCGGGAGCAGCGGTGCTGTCTGTAGCTGCCGGCACTTCCATTGCTTCCGGGTCTTCCTTTTCCGGCATAACGCCCACGAGATCGGTTTTGGTGAAGAGTACGAGCCATTTATCCTGCTCGCGTACGAGGTTGAGCGTCTGTTCGCGGGGATTGTCTGAAGACACATAGGTAACAGTAGCTTTATTGCCGTCTTCTTTCACATCTTTTACGCTTACGGTGATCTTTTTGAGCTCCGTTTTGCCCGAGTCGCTGACCGCATCGGTAAGTTCTTTGAGCGACGACAGGAGGTTTTTGGTGTCGTTGGTGGACACTTTCATTGCCTGATCGAACTCCATGCGATTGAACCCATTGAGCCAGGTGATGGCTACTTCTTTTGGGGTGTTTTTGCTGCAGCTTACGAGGCATAATGGCAACAGTATCAAGGCAAGGTAACGGCGAATGAATTTTCTCATTTATGTACTTCTTTTGTATAGCAAAGGTATCACTTAAATCTCACCTGCCAAATGAGGTGACCGGGGCTTTGGTGGTAAAGATTGTCGGTACCAACAAAGCGGTGTCCCATGACCTCGGTGACGGGAATAAACTGCGGATCGCCGGTGGCGGCGGCCATTGCCTTGTATACAAACTCGGTGCAATACAGCCAGTCGTCTGTACGGAGGTCGAACTTTGTATCGAACCGGGGCTGGCGGTCGTAGAACGAGCCAACGACAGCTGTTAGTGCCTGCTGCTGCGCGGGGGCGAGCCTGTACTTTACTACGGCAATGGCGGTATTGTGCCCGGGGTCGAAGAAAGCCGCTGCCGAATCGCGGCGGAGCCGTGCATCGGGATTGTCTTCGCCGCCAATGCTGTGGTACACGAAGGGGTGGCCATCTTCTATCATCACTATGCCGCAGTGAGAAAAGCGCTTGTCGGAGCGGTTCATCTGCGCCATCAGGTGGCTGTAGGCGCCGGTGCCCATCCGCAGCACCACATCGCCCTGACAGAGGAGGGACACTGCTGAGTCTACCAGATGGTGGTTGACAATGGTAATATGCCGGTTGTTCTCGGGCAGGGGTGCATGCATCGCATCGCCGCTGAGGCGGCCCATGGAACCCAGCAGCAGCAGGGCTGCCAGACCAACAATGAGCAAAATAAACGATAGTGCCTTTCTCATGCTGTTACAAATATAGCCGGAAAGGGTGCGCAATGCAACCCGGTTATACATTGAACCTGAAGTGCATGACATCGCCATCCTGCACTATGTATTCCTTGCCTTCTATGCGGAGGCGGCCATTGTCGCGGCACGCAGCCTCGGTTTTGTACTGTACGTAGTCTTTGTAAGCGATCACCTCGGCCTTGATGAAACCTTTCTCGAAGTCGGTATGGATAACACTGGCGGCCTGTGGTGCCTTCCAGCCGCGGTGGATGGTCCAGGCGCGTACCTCCTGCACACCCGCAGTGAAGTAGGTAATAAGGTTGAGCAGGGTATAAGTAGACCGTATCAACCTGTTAAGGCCGGGCTCTGTAAGGCCGTACTCTGAAAGGAACAGTTCTTTATCTTCAGCGCTCTCTAGTTCTGATATCTGCGCCTCGATAGAGTTGTTCATAACGATGACCTGAGCGCCTTCTTCCTGAGCGACTTTTACAAGTGCATCGGAATATTTGTTGCCGGTGAGCAGTGCTGCCTCGTCTACATTGGCTACATAGAGCACCGGTTTTTCGGTGAGCAGGCAGAGGTCGGCAGTGGCTTCGAGGTCTTCGCCCTCGAGCTGCAGGCCGCGGATGTTTTTGCCCTCGCCCAGGTGCTGCTGGCAGCGCAGCATCACCTCGTAGGCGCGTTTCACCTTGGGGTCGCCGGCTTTCAGCATCTTTTCGAGGCGCTGTATTTTCTTTTCTACGCTCTCCATGTCCTTGAGCTGGAGCTCGGTATCTATTATTTCTTTGTCGCTGATGGGGTTGATATCGCCCTCCTCGCGGAGAATGTTGTCGTCTTCGAAACAACGGATGACATGGACAATGGCATCTACCTCGCGGATATTGGCAAGGAACTTATTGCCGAGGCCCTCGCCCTTGCTGGCACCCTTTACGAGGCCGGCGATATCTACAAACTCGAAGGTAGTAGGGAGTATGCGCTGCGGCTGTACGAGCTCTGCGAGCTTTGCCAGACGATCATCGGGTACGTCTACCTGCCCTACATTGGGCTCTATGGTACAAAACCTGTAGTTTGATGCCTGTGCCTTTGCGCTATTGCTCACCGCGTTAAACAATGTTGATTTTCCGACGTTGGGCAACCCTACTATTCCTGCTTGTAATGCCATTGTGCTTTTTTTGAAAAATTTGCGCAAAGGTAAGGGTAATATGGTAATGCCCTGCTTATAGTTATATGACCTTCTGAAGGCGGCCGTTCTCCCCTACATATTGTCTGGTATCACCTGCCTGTTGGCAGACAGGGGTGAGCAAGAATGAGTGCCCGTGGCTGCCAAAAGCAAAATTGCGCAGTGTGCGCAATTTTTTCTGAAAAATCACAATCTATTGAAAATCAATCATTTAGATTTTTAAAATTGCGCACTTTTTGCGCAGTTACTGCCATGGGGAAATTTTGTATGTATGCCGGCCAAGGCTACAGGGATAATGCCACAAAAACCGCGCCAAAAAGGGGACGGCTGAGTAATTGTTGACAAAAACCGGTGGGGGGCTGGTGAGGTGGGACGAGTGCATTTGGGGGATTCAAAGTTGCGCCGGGCGGTATTGCAGCTACTTCCTCCATTATGCGAGATTGCTTCTCACCGCAGCTAGGCGCCGGGCGAGGCGCGGTGATCGCAATGACCCTTAAGTTGTGGGGGTAAGGGAAGGCAATCGGGAGATTGCTTGCCGCTGCGACTTGGTGAGGCACTACGCCGAGCAGGGGTCGCAAGCGTGACGCTTGCGGTGGAAAGGACCAAGCGGACGCTTGGACCAGGCGGGTTGTTCTTATTTGATTTTTTCTTCGGCACCTGCGCCTAGAATTAGCGCATTGCAATCGGCTAGACGATCACGGTAGTAAACAGGAAATGTTGACAGCGCCTCCCTGTAGTTATTCAGACTTTCCAACCTTTTTGCCTTGTCGGCGATATTGTAAATGAAATGGCGATAGGCAGCGTTCATGATAATACGGTTGTACATGTCAAGAGATGTATCGGTCATAGTCCTTTTCATCAAGTGTTCCGCAAATTTTGCGTCCTTCCCTTCGGACAGTGCCTTCCCTATTCTTTGCGCTTTACCAACAAAACGGTTTTCAGATGGATTGCTAATAGCAAAGCAACTGCCCAGCAAAATCGTAGGTATTTCAATGTTTAGTGATTCCACTTCTTGAATATAAGTACTTCGTTCAGCCCTGGCGTACGATCCGTCAACCATCCTTGCCATGTTATCACTAATCAGATTGAAGTGCGCACGCATAAAAACACCCCAATTTTCTGTTTCTGCTGCCAGTATCGCTATGCGAAGGGTGTGTATTTCGGGCGCATTGTCTTCACTACATGCTACTGATACCTGACGCATACGTGCTAACGTCAGCGCATCGATTTTCATGCCATATGTTGCAGCCAGAAATTCGAGCAGTTCATTTGGCTTTTTTTGGTTTATTGCACTTTTTATTCCGTTAGATAGCTTATCGAGAAACCCTGCTTTTCTTTCCGGATGTTGTATAAAAAAGCTATCAAGCACTTTTACCACTTCTTCATTTGGAGCTTGGTAGTCAATTCTAGTTAATCGATATATAAAAGACAGGGCCGCATCTGTATTCATCCAAGACCCGGCATCGTCCAGAATTAGTCTATTACCTTTCTTTACACCGGTATATAATCTTGTCGAAGTATCAATCATAAAATCTACATAATGAATCATCTTTGCATAGTCTAAAGGCAATTTATATGTTTGAAAGTCTGAAGTGAAGAAGAACGCATACAAAACCGGACCATGTCCATTTTTTGATTTGATATACTGGTAAATCCATTTGCCGTTCAATGACATGGAGTTTAGTGCAGTATCGTGGTGTTGAAAGGAAATATCAGTTGCTTCGTTAAGCGGTATACTTTCAAACATTATAAACGGCGAATCGTCATGCTGCACCGAAAAATACTTTGTAATTAGAAGATTACGTTCGACCCTTGCAGTCTTATATTTTTTACAAAACCGGTCGAAGGAAATGTTATTTCGAATATCCTTGGCGGCACTAGCAACGCTACCCGAATTGAGCAAGACATAATGACAAGTAGCCTGGGGCAAACTGTAGTAATCTCTGGATAATGAAGTCTGTTTGTAACGTAAACCAACTGAGTCTGCGAATCGCTTAAGTCGGTTTAAGGTGTAGTCATCATAAATAAGACCGTTTGGATGCAGTTTGATTTCCTGAGCTGTTGACGACAGAGGGACGACAAAAATTACAATGAAAAGAAAGTAGCGCAACAAAAGAGGGGTTTTTGAAATGCAGTTAAAAATACATTTTTAATTGCATAAACACGTTAGGTTGCCAGCCCAGTAATGAAGAAAAATGTTTTCTGTTGGGGCGAGGGCTGTATTGAAGCAGGGCGATATGACAGGACTACAGACAGATGGAAAAAATGGGTGCAAGTGCAGATATGAGTGAAAAAGGCCCGGGGCAGTTGAGGATTGCTTGCCGCTACAACGTAGTTAGACGCTACACCGAGCAGGGTGGGACGAGTGCAGTGGGGAATTCACAGTTGCACCATCGGTATTGCAGCTATTTCCTTCATTGTGCGAGATTGCTTCTCACCGCAGCTACGCGCCGGGCGAGGCGCGGTGATCGCAATGACCCTCAGGTTGTGGGGGTAGCGTCTGCAAATTGATTGTGGTGAAGCCGTCAATTCAATTTTTTGGTTACCAATAAGCGATTCCAATAAGCAGGTGCCTCAGGGCAGCAATAAGTTGGATATGTCGGGCGTTAATTGTGGGGTGCTTATGAACAAACCGCTTCCGGCGTTGATGAAAATACTATTGGTTGCGCTACTGTTGCTGATTATGGAGGTGCTGCCGGCCAGGGCTGGTTTTGTGACTGTCCGTGCCGGTGGGTATGCGGTAATTGCAGATAGCCCGGCTACACGTGCAGTATTGCCGGGGCGGGACAGGCGTAAGGTGCCGCCACCACTAAAGCAATTGCGGGGGTGTGCGGTAATGTGCTTTGCCGGAGGGGCGCTGAGCATGGCCGGGACAATAGCGCTGCTGGTGCTGTGGCCGTTGGGCGCGGTGGCTGCGGTAGCACTTATTGTGGGTACGCTGGGGATGGGGGTAGCCGCTATACTGCTGGGCTACAGAGATGCACGAAACCCTAAGCCCCATCCGGGACTGAGTATTTTGGGTTTTCTATTGGCTTTCCTGGCTTTACTCCCGGTTTTGTTTCCGCTGAGTATTCTTGTTGTGATCTATGCAACGATATCAGGAGCTGTGCAAATGCGCCGGCGACGCAGGCAGGCGAGCCGGGTGGCAGGTGATGCCACCGGCCACTGAAATATGCCGGTGTATAACGGTGGGCTGAGCCTACTGAATGGTAATATTTCTTGTTGTTAAGATTGAGACGTCTATGGATCCTCCAGAGCCCATATCGGGCATGGATAGTGGGAGGGATTTGTAGCGACTTAACAGCACAGAGTAGGTGCCCGGCAGAAATGAGCGCGTGGTTTCGTAATCGAGTACCAGCGTATTTCCGGCGAATGTAGCAAAGATACCTTTCCATTGGTTGGAGGCATCGGGCAGGCGATTCAGAGAGACGCCCACGGTTTCGCCGGGCTGCAGCGGAGCACCTGTCCAGGATACGCGCATCGTATCGGTTATGTTGAGCACCGAGTCTATGATGAGGCTGATGCCGGTGATAGCAGCGTCTGGTACAGTATTAATGAGGTACTGATCTTTTTTGCGCAGGGAGAAGACGAGTGGCTGCAGCCCCGGGAATATCCAATTAAAAGAATGAGATGGCGCGAGATATCTGTTGGTGTCTGTTTGGCCATTTGCAGTTACGCCAGATTTGTCCTGAAAGAGCAAGGGGCTGTTGACATTATTGCCATCGTAGAAAAAAGCCTTTACATCGGTTGTGCTATCATCAAGGGAATAAATGACCTGGTAATTTTGATATAATGCTACAGGTTCTTTGGGCTGTTTTGTGCAGCCGGCGTTGAACATTACCAGAAGAGTGAAAGTGGCCAGAGCGATATAACGTATCATGATACAAATATATGAAAACTGAGTAAAAGTAATATCTGCTGCACCAGTGACGGACGGAATGCCGCCGCCACGATCATTCTGCTTTCTTTCCGTGTGTGGTGAGTGTGCCGGCAACAATACGGCGTAGCATCTCAACGGCGCGTTTCTCGCGAGTGGCAGGCGTTTTTGCAGAGCTGATCCAGTAGACCACACTCCGTTTCAAGCCGGTTTTATGGGCGTGGAACAACTCGCGGGCGCCTGGTTCTATTTCAAAGCCGGCTTCGAGTTCTTCCGGGATATCTATTTGATCGGGGTCTGTGTTGCGTACAAATGAAATGGCAACTTTGTTGCCGGCGCGCAGACCTGCGAGTCGCCGCAGTTCTGTATTAACGATGATGTAGTGTGTGCCGTCTCCTCTTGGTATGAGTGCCCTGTCGATAGGGATGCCATTGAGTGTGCCCTTTATCCGTACCGTTCCATTTTTACCGAATTCGGTGTTTACATCATAGGGCACTGTTACAAAGGAATGGCCCCATTTGCCGGCAAGTGTTTCGAGAACGCCCTGAAATGTGTATGTTTTTATTGCTTTGCCGGTCATAGCTTAGTGTAAAGTTAAGCGCTTTGTGGTATAGCATAAAAACGGGTGCCGTTGTGTACACATCAACGGCACCCGGAAGTATAGATTAAGGAATACGGATTTGCGATGGGCCGGCCAGACTGATCAGCAGGAGGCGGGCACTCGTTTAGTGGTTATTCCAGGATGAATTTTTCGACATTGCGATTGCTGCCATTGTTCCAGATGGCAAAATAGACGCCACGTGGCAGCGCATATGTTTCGAAGGGTGTAAGGGCGTAGGTCACATCAAGTTCGGCCACTGCTTTGCCAGATAAATCGCAGATCTGCAATGTGCCGGCTGCTTGTGGTGTGGAGATGACCACGAGATTGGTAGCAGGGTTGGGGTGAACGCTGATGATCTGGGCGCGTGTAGCAGTGCCTATGGCAGCAGGTGGTTCGCTACCCTCGAGGTACTCGAATGCGCCGAGGTCGATAGCCGGACCGTTGACACGCGGGTTTCCGGCATAGTCTACAGGGTCGACAATAATACCAGTGGTATTACCCCGGTTGATGCAGGGAGAAGTAGACCGGAGGCGAAAGTTGGCAAGCGTGGCGTCGATAGACAGATCGGCAGCGGTAGTGGGACTGATCATGCCGGGGTCTGTGCCTATGACGTTGGTAGTGGTGTCGCCGACGAGGGTGTATGCGGATGAAAGCAAGGCACGTTTCAGATCGAGGTGGTAGGGGCGTTGTGTCCAGTTGTATTCATAAGAGATTGGACCGCCATTGTAAACTGTTACGTTGGCAGTGCTCAGTACACTATCCAGATCAGCATTGCCGAAGAAGAGATTGTTGCGGATCTCAACCGGGTATGGGGTCCAGGGATTGTTGATGAAGATGCAGCTGCCTGTGGCCGATACATTGTTGACAAAGTGATTGTTGACGACATGGGTCTGAGCACTCATGATGTTGATACCCGCGCCATAGAGCGGCGAATAGTTGTTGGCAAAAATGTTGTTGCGCAGATTGTACAGTGTACTATCTGGATTGATGCCCGACCAGTTGGTGCTGAGCTGCACACCACCGCCGCCGTCTACCAGGCCGCAATGCCCGTCAATATGGTAGTTGTTGGCAAGCAGGTTGCCAATAATATCCACCTTGCCACCGCCACAGGAGATTACCGCATTGCGGGTACAGTTGTTTTTGTAGATCTTGTTGCCTTTGACAGTAGAGGCGCGGTCGCCGATGACAGAGAGGAAAGACCCTCCGGATTCCATTTTATGGCTGGTATTGCCATATGCTTCATTGTTTTCGAAAAGCAGTTTAACCGCGTCGGTACGGATGATGCCGAGGCCAGAGGTGTTGTCGTAAAATTTGTTGTCTTTGAGGTAGGCAGTGCTGCCCATGATCCAGATCATGCAGTGTGGAGCTCTGTTGTTGTAGACTTTGCAGCCGGTCATTTCGAAAACATAGGAGGATGTGAAATGGTCGATAAAGAACAGGCCATAGCTTACGAATTTGGGTACGCAGTTGTTGTAGAAGTTGCAGTATTTAACCGACAGATTCCGGCGGCAGTACAGTGTATTGAGCCAGGGATTGGCATACTGATCTACAGAGTCGAACTTGGTGTAGGAAATGTCGCAGTATTGCAGGGTGGAGGCATCAGGGGCAGTGCCGTCGTAGCGGGTAAACTGTATGCCATGCCAGCCGCCTACAGCAGAGTTGACATTGGTAGAGAAACCAGTGGTATCGCCCACATGGAAGTTGATGCGGCTGGTAGCAGTGCCCGTAGCGTTGAGTATACCACAAACAAGAAGGCGGTAGCGCCCCTGAAAGATGACCTCGACACCGGGGTCTATGGTGAGCGACTGATTAGTGTCGACTTTAATATCATTGAACACTTTGTAAGGAGACCCGGAGAGGGTCCAGTGTCCGGATACGGACGGTGTTGTAATATTGGTGGCTGCTAAAGCCATACCGCTGAAAAAGCAGAGAAACGAGATGTAAAATAATTTTTTCATATTTCAATTTTAAAATGTCAGTTAATGTGTTTGTACGATAGAAGACAAAATATTGTAAAAAAAGGTTGGGCACTGAAACGCCCGAAAACCTTTTCTGATGTGCATTTCAATGATTTCAGGGCGGCAACGGGATGAAAGCCCGCGTACAAAAAGAAGGATGAAATTGATAGAATGGCAGATAAAATTAACTGGCGGATAAAAAAGGTGAAGACAGCGAAAAGCTCAAAAAAAGAGGGTGATTTTCTGAAACTTAATGTAGCGGTGGTGTAGGCGGCAGTAATGCCAAAGCGGTGCAGCGATTTTAGGAACACGCTATTGCTGCGACTTTTTGCCAGAAATATTGGTTTTGTTTGGCGGCAACTTATACTTTTACGCTATAAACGATATGAAAAAGTCCATATTCCTTCTTTCGAGTTCCAGCGTGCATGGGTACGGTTTTCTGGAGTACAACAAAAGTGCGATACAGTCGTTTTTTGAAGATATTGGTGGTCCAATAGTATTTGTTCCGTTTGCGGCAGCCAGGGAAGAATGGGACAGCTATACTGAAAAGGTAGCTAGGTTTTTTGCGACTATAGGTATTGCGGTGCGCGGACTGCATACGGTGGATCGCGAAAGGATTTTTACAGATTACAAAGCTATTTTCATTGGGGGTGGTAATACTTTCAGGCTGCTGCATGAACTGCAACTACGAAGCCTGCTACAAGACATAAGGGCTGCAGTGCTGGATGGCAGGGTGGCCTATATGGGCTCAAGTGCCGGAACCAATATGGCTACAAAGTCGATCTGTACCACCAACGATATGCCGATCGTGTATCCGCAGCAGGGATTTGAGGCGCTGAACCTGTTTACCTACCAGATCAACCCGCATTATCTGGACCCCGAACCGGAAACGAAGCATAAAGGTGAGACAAGGGATCAGCGAATAGCCGAGTTTCACCAGGAGAACAGCACCCCTGTTGTGGGGCTGCGCGAGGGATCCTATATCCTGATGGGGCCGGATTTCGGAACAACCCACAAGCTATTTATTGGCGGACAACCGGGCGCTAAGGTATTTGCTCCTGGAAAAAAGCCGTTTGAGGCACCGCGGGAAACGGAATTTGTACTGACACCGGAGGGTGACGTGGTATAAGCAGACCGGTGGCACGCCATGTTACGGACACGGCAGCTAATGCAGCCAGATAAGGAACAGGGAAGTGAGTGGGCAACGCAAGTGATCAAAATCAGGCAATTTGCTACCTCGGATTAGTCTATTTTTGTATTCAGTATTATCTTCTTAACCGCTCTGATGACATGCAACATCCCGAATAACACTGTTTTAAAAGCAGTGCATGCAATACATAAGGGCATCTTTAACCTGAAAAAGGTTTGGGTGGCAGGTTGTCTTTCGATGGTGATGGTACATTCGGGACCAGTACATGCGCAAAAGGCAGATAGCCTGCGCAGGGTGCTTAGTGAGGGTGCAGTACCGGATACAACCAGGGTAAATGTTTATGCCGGTCTGGCATGGGAGCATAAAAACCGCAATACCAATACCGATTCTATACAATACTATGCCAACAAGGGCCTGATTCTTGCCAACGCCATCAACTACAGGAAGGGGGAGGCAATATGCAGTCTGTATCTTGGAATAGCCTATACGCTAAAAGCCGAGTATGAAGAAGCGCTGCTGAACCTGAATGGTGCACTTTCGTATTATGACCATACACCTGCATCAAAGGAGCTCAATGAACTATACCACAATGTAGCGCTTACCTATTACCTGCAGACACAGCTGGATGCGGCGATCACCTATTTTGAGCAATCCAAGCAGGTAGCTATTGCCATAAACAATAAGAGCCGGCTGGCGAGAGCCTACTTGTATCTGGGCGAGGTACACAATGAGCTGAGCAATTTCACGGTATCGCTGGAAAACTACCTGAAAGCACTGGAACTGTACGAGCAGGGCGGCAAGAAAAATGATGCTGCCAACTGTATGACCAATATCGCTACGCTGTATGCGCAGCTGAAGGACTACAACAAAGCAAACGAGTATGTAAACAGAAGCCTGGAGATCTACTCCAGATCGTCGAATCTGCAGGAAGTATACCAGAATTACTCTAACATAGGTACTGTGTATGGGATGATGGGAGAGCATGACCGGGCGATGCAGTTATTTGAGAAAGGGAGAGCACTCACCGATTCGGTAGACGACGGCTATTGGAATTCGGTATTCCTGATCAATATAGCGGAAGAGTACACCAGCACCGGAAAACTAAAAGAAGCGCTGGGTGTGTACCGGCTGCTGCTGGAACGCAGCAATCAGATAGAGGACATCACTTTCAGGTATTCGACACTATCTGGTTTGGGCAAAATACTATTCAGGCAGGGAGAGCGCAAAGAGGGCATCAGGCACATGCAGGAGGCGATAAAGCTGATGGAAGCAAACCGGCTGAAGCGGCTGGTGATGGAGACGGCACAAACACTGGCCGATATGTATGAGGAGGTGGGAGATCATACACAGGCGCTGGCGTACACGAAGCTGCACCATGTGTATAAAGACAGTATCTATAATGACAAAAATGACAGGAAGTTTCAGCAGCTGCAGTTTGACTACGAGCTGGAAAAGAAGCAACGGCAGATAGAACAATTGCAGAAGAATAAAGAGATACAGAAAGCAAAAACAGAAAAGCAGGGGGTGATCACATGGTCGCTGGCGGCTGCGATGCTGCTGTCTGCAGTGATCATTGTGCTGATGTATAGAAGCCGGACGAGAGCCCAGCGGAACAAGGTAGAAATACTGAAACAAAAAGCTGAGATAGAACTGCAGGCAGAGAAGTTGGAAGAGCTGAATAACTTTAAAGACAAGACATTCTCGGTGCTGTCGCACGATTTGCGTGGGCCGATCAACTCTATTACCGCTGCCGTGCAAATGCTGCATGACAAAGAGATCACAATGGAAGAGTATGCAGAGCTGAAGCCAGAGATCAATAAGCAGCTCAACTCGCTGAATCTGCTGCTGGACAATGTGCTGCTGTGGGCAAAGAGCTATATAAAGGATGACAAAAAAGCGCATCCGGCACCGACAAACCTGCTTGAAATGACAACCAGAACACTGCTGATGCTACAAGATACTGCAGAGCGAAAGCATATAGGGCTTGTAAACAAAGTGGATGCTGCAGTAGTGGCGATATGTGATGCCGCACAAATGGAAATTGTAGTGCGAAATCTGGTGATGAACTCGATAAAATACTCCAATCCGGGTGGTACGATTACGATAGGCAGCGCCTGTAGCGATAGCAAAGTGCAACTGTATGTACAGGACACCGGAGTGGGTATGACAAAGGAGCAGGTAGCCGGACTGTTTACCGCCCGCAACGGACGAAACACCTATGGTACCGAAGGGGAGATTGGCATAGGGCTGGGGTTGCTGCTGTGCTATGAGTTTGTGAAAGTAAATCAGGGGACAATAGCAGTAACTAGTGAGCCGGGCAAGGGCAGCAGCTTCACGATAACACTACCGGCAGCCTAACTGCTGTGATCGCATACAATAACCCATTGTCCTTGAATACGGCGTATAAGTAGTGTGTAAGAACCACTGACATCGCCGGCTGTGCGGTGCAGCGACCACTTGCCAACGACGAAATAGTAGTCTGCCGAAAGCCGCTGCATAGAGGTGATTACCGAGGTAAGTGTGCCGGTATGGTCTGCATCGGGGTAAGCCTTTTTGTACCGTGCCAGTGTGGCGGCATAGCCGTAGGTAGGGCCTTTGGAACCAATGAAGAGCAAGCTATCGTGCTCCCAATAGCCTTTCATATACCCTTCTATGTTTCCCTTGTTCCATTCGGTGACCTGCGCAGCGAGCATTTTCCGGATTTCCTGCTCATTTCGGCCTTTGGCAGCAACTGCCAGAGGAAAAGCCAGGGAAAGGAGCCAAATACAGAGCAGCCTTGTCATAACTGGTAGGGATTGTCGTTGAAAATACGGAAGTTATCATTTCTGGGGGTAAAAAGCCAGCAAGCGAAGTATACCAGAAGGCCAGCAAGAATAAGGAACATGCCAACCTTACGACCCTTGGGGTCGGTATAACCGAGGGCAAGAATCAAACCGCTTACCAAAAAAATAGTGCCGATGAACAATACGGCCAATAGTTCTCCCATTTGCCAGAGCGAATAAAGGCGCAAGTTCGGTAAAACCTATCAGAAATTTTACTGACGGGTTGGCAGAATTGGCGCATTAGCAACCCAATAACGTTACTTGATCCTGCGGGGCTTTTTGTATTTGCCAATGAGCTCAGCAACAGGGGTTCTCATAAGGTATTCCGGATTGAGGCCTGTAAAGGCTTTTACTTTTGCCGGTGCAAGTGTGAGTGCTTTCTCCAATTGCAGCATGCCTTCCTTAACCTTGCCGAGCTCGAACAGCGCTGCTGCATGAAAGTAGAAAAATTCTCCCTTCTCGCCACAATGTTGTAGTGCTACCTGTACCTGCATGATGGCCTCGTCGTAGTAAGTGGCTTTGTAGAGGCCACGTATGAGTGCGACCCAGGTTGTTTTGTTTTCAGGTTTCAGCCGAACGGCATTGAGGTAGCAAACCAAGGCCTCACTTTTTACGTTGAGTTCCATGAGGCAGTTACCGATGGCCATGCAGTAGGAAGCGTTTTCCTTATCGAGGTGCAGTGCTACGGAAAAAGACTTAATGGCCTTTTCCCACTGTTTTTCTATGGCATAGGTCTCGCCGATCTTGTAAAATATACCATCGTCTTGCGGGCTCAGTTGTGATGCCTGACGGTAGTATGCGCGGGCTCTGGCATAATCTTTCCTTTTTTCCCAGCAGTAGCCCATAGCCTCAAAGATCACATCTTCCGGTTTGGCCATTTCGATGTGTTTTTCGAGCACTTCCAGCGCTTTTTCGTAATATTTGAGCCGCATGAAAGCGTCCGCCATATTGCGATAGGCAAATTCGAATTTTTCATCGATCGCGATACAGTACTCGTAGGCATCGATGCTCTTTTCGTAGAGCTTCAGACCCTGAAAGGCAGCGCCAAGATTGAACCAGGCAAGAGCATTGTAAGGATCATCGTCAGTAAGTTGGGTATGGATGGTAACGCTCTCGTCGAGGCGGCCGGTAAACTCAGCCCAGAAACAAATTTTCTGCAACGCCTCTTCATTCCTGCGATCTATTTTGATCACTTTTTTCAGTGTATCGAATACTGCATCGAAATCTTCACCTTCGTCGTAAACGTCAGACAACTCCAGCAGGATCTCAATTTTGTCTTTACCGCCAAACTCTTCGGCCTGCTCCTCGAGCCAATGGGCTGCCTGGTCGTGCCTGAATTGCGACATAAACACATCGGCACGCAACAGCACTGCATCGACATTCTTCATGTCAATTTGTTCCAGCTCATCGAGCACCCGGAGCGCCTGTCCGTATTTCTGCGCCTGCGTAAGTATCTCTGCTTTGAGTAGTAGTATCGACCCTGAAAAAGGGTAGTAGGTCATGGCTATTTCGCAGGCAGCCATGGCTTCGGTTTCGTTGCTGCTCTGGAAATAATATTCTATCACGCGTTCAAACTCCTCTTCGTCCAGTATGGCAGTCGATTCACCTGTTTTCACCTTGCTGTACCGCCGCAGTGTCTCCATAAATGGCCCCCAATCCTCGTCGTTAATATCGTCGTCATACATAAGCACGTGGTTTTACCAAAGTTACTGAAAATACCATACGGTGTGAACCGTGGTCTGTTATGGCAATGTAAAAATGCACATGATTTTAACAAAATGAAAAGGAGGACGTAAAGGCGGGAATATTCGTGGCGTATTGGTAGAATATGGATGTGTAATGTGGCATCATACATTTTACATACCTTTGGTTTATACCTAAAATTATATACCTGTGAAGAATATAGTATTTCTAATTGCCCTATTGTCAATAACATGCATTTTAGGGTGCGGTAAAAAAAGTAGTGATGATGCACCTTATGTAGCGAATGGGATAACACTGGATGTGCCTGAGGTGGCAGGCAGGAACGTGGTAGTGAAGTGGACGAAGACTGGTAAAGCAGACCTGGCCATGTGCCAGCTGTACAGGCGAACCGACTCTGTGAATGGCGGCTGGATGGGGGTAATGATTGACGTAAATGCAGGGCAATATATTGATACACTGAGTACATTGCCCTATGTGCAGTACTACATGGTAACGGTATCCAAAAAAACGCAGACAGAGGTGCAGAGCAACGGGGTGACCTATGTGCGGAATGATATAGACCTGATATCGATTTTGCCTAAAGACGCACTCTTTGACCGTGATGGCCGTGTGCTGTATGTGTACAGTGGAGATGGTGATATATTGGCATATGACATTGCTACCCGCAAGACACTGAAAAAGGTAAGTACCGGATGTGAGACTGGTTTTTGTGCGCTGGGAGCATACAATGGTAAGAAAGAACTGTATGTGGCACGAAAAGATGGGTGGGTATTTGTGTATGACGCGGCAACCCTGACACAGACGGCACAGCTGAACATAGGCATAGATGTATATAGCGTACAGTATGCAAATGGCAAGTTGTTTGTGAGTCATTATGTAAACCCCAATACGCTGGAAGTTTTTGACCGTGCTACGATGGCAAAAATATGGGGCGAAAGCGACGTAGACCTGTTGCGGATGATAGCGGTTCCGGGTACGAATACACAAATGTTATGTGCGTCGGCGGCGTCGACGAGGATGTATCGCTATCTTTTTAACAGCGTAGGGTTGCTGGTAAACAAACAAATGGTAACGAGCGAAACCTATGGCGCTACGCCTGAGGCTTTTGAACTGTTTCCGGATGGAAACCGGATCATTACTTCTCAGCAGGGTACCATTCTGAATGCGAATATGGGCTATGTATCGGCACTACCACGGGGCAGTATGGCTTTCAGTTCGTTTGATTTCGGCAACACTGCCGGCCAGATCTATGCGGGTTGCAGGATACGGGCCGTACAGGCCTATGCTATAAGCGACTACCAGCTTGTGAAAACTACCGCCACGATAGGCTACCCGGTAAAGGTATTTTACGATAATGGCAGTGTGATCTGTATAAGCACCTTAAATGATCCGCAGTTTTACTATCCGGCCGATGGGCCGCAAGCGTTTGTGGAACGGGTAAGTGAGTGATAGGTGCAGTGATGCAGGTATGAGATTTGACTATAACTGGTATCATAATTAACAAATTTGTGGAGCCTAAATGGCGTACCTTTGCACGAGGTAAATTGTTGTGAAACTGTGATGCGGTACAGTGCCGTATGGGACAGTGAGCGACAAGAAACCTGCCTCAGAACGAGGTTATTACCGGGGCCGACCGGTTTTGACAGCATTTTGCAGGGTGTGTAAGCATGTCGTGCGTTGTGTAATTAGCACGTAAATCTGAATACACAAAATCTATACGGCGAAAATAATTACGCCATGGCTGCCTAATCAGAGATTAGACACCCTTTATAGCCGCCGGGAAGGCTGTCTGTTGCCGTCCCCGCCGCCGAATCAACAAAAGACAGGATAGGTTTCTGCAGGTTGCGGTCAGAGAATGAAAATCAAAGCATCTAGGAAGCGAGTTGGTTTGTCCTGCTCCTGCTAACTTCCGAAGTTCAATTCAGGAATACACATGTAGAAAGCATATCGGGCGCATGTTTGGACGCGGGTTCGACTCCCGCCGGCTCCACTTTACGGGAAGGAAGGCGAAATAAATCTCGTCTTCCTTCTTTCTTTTCTCCCAAACCCTTACCTGTATTAGCTAATAGGATAAGAACATTGTCGTCTGATGTGGTTCGATAGGTGCCATCTTTATAAACCAACTTTTCAGGGAAGGTCGAACCAAGAAAGTATCTTTTCTTGTCCAAATCCGCTTCAGTAAAGACTTCGTCAATATTATTGAGAAAATGGAAACCAAACTCAATCATATCCTTCTCATTGGTACTATTACTGCTTAGCGTTGAAACCTTTGCTACTATCCTGTCAATTTCCGGCTCCAATTTGGACTTGATCTTACGATACTCTGCTGTATCCAACTGTCCATCAAGCATGAGTGTTTGAGCATTGTCCAGTCGTTTCTGGTAGGTCTCCAGTTCCTTCTTCACTTGTTGTAGTTCTGCCGTTTTATCCTGTCCGTCTTTCTTGTTAGAGTCCTTCATGATAAGTGCATAGGAGGTAAAGACCTTTTTATTGCGACTAACCGATCGTAATAGATCGTAAAACTTCTCGTTGGCTTCTTCAGCCTTAATACGTTCTTTGCAACTTCCCTTGCAGTGGTAATAGTAGTATCGGGCACTCCTTCCCTTGGATGCACTTCCGGTCAAAGTCTTACCGCATTTTGAGCAGGTCAAGAACCCTCTTAGTGGCAGTTCTTCCTTTTGACAAAATGGAGAAACAGGAAGGTTCCTTTTTCTACCCTCTAAAACATCCTGTACTTCATAAAATAGGGCATCGGCAATAATCGGCTCATGTGTTCCTTTCACGATCATTTCGGGTTCTTGCTTGTAGGCTGGTACAAATATCTTGCTGATATATACCAGATTGCGCAATAAACACCAGAAACGCGTACGGCTCAAAGGCATTCCCTTTTTGTTTAGGATATGTCGCAGCTCTTCAATGTGATAGTTGCCAGTTGCCATCATCTCAAATGCCAATTGTACAAATGCCTGTTCTTTTGCACTTGGTATAATACATGGCTTATTGGCATCGTTTCGGCCATGTTTGTAGCCATATGGGGCTGACCCCATGTACCTACCATCTTTCATGGCTTTACGCATACCAGCCGTAATATTGAGTGCCCTGCGGTCATTTTCAACTTCCGGTGCAGTGAGGTATAATGCAAGCAGGAACTTTTGTTCTGGAATTTCCATGTTGAGCGGTTGCTCAATTCCCTGTGGCTCTATACCCAGTTTATACAACTGGCTAATCATGCTGTAAGCTTCTGGCGCATTACGTGAGAACCGGTCCCATTTGAGGAACAAGAGCAATTCTGCTGCACCTTTGTTTTTCCTGAGGAAGGCAAGTATTTTATTGAACTCTGGTCTTTCAAACGTTTTAGCGGAAAAGTCCTCTTTATAGAAGCCTACAATTTCTATGTTGTTGATAGCACAGTACTTGCGTAGCATATCTTCCTGATGTGCAAGGCTATTACCTTTCTCAGCTTGCTCGTCTGTACTCACCCGGACATATAATATTGCTTTCCGTTGTTTCATTTGCGTTTGGTTTTAGTTCAATGATCTTATTGTTGTTTGCTTGCTTCTCCTTTACATGAATGATGACTCTTGTTAGCGCATACAGCCACTCCCTTATTTTGTAAAGCTGTTCGTCGCTGTATTGTACTGTATCGTCATTCCATATTGCTCTCAGCTTTTCCAGCGGCACTTTATCAGGAAATATATCATCATGTACAGTTTCCTTTTTCCGTTCGGCTTTCACTAAAGGGCTGAACTTTGCTTGTCTGTTTTTCTTCATACCAAAGATATAAAATGTTGATTATCAATGTGCATAGGGTGCTTCCCGCTTTGTTAATTAGGGAATGTTTAAGACATCATAAGTGAATTATTTATTCCGTAAACCTTTCATTTTACGGAGCGGTTCTTCTATTTCTTGCATTGCTTTATTGTGCCTTTGGGCAATCACGGATAGCTCCGAACATAACTTAGTCACGCTGCCGAGCACATCGTTTAGTGTGACTTTTTTATGTTCTGCTGCGATCTTCATAAACGTCAGCAGTTTTTCCTCTGCTTCCTTTCTTGAATTGGCTTCAATTTGTATCGGTAATGTACATAATGGCATAGCTGGTTTTTGTTTAGTGAATAAATTAAGCGGCACTTTTTTGCTTTGCTGATTCTGCTAGTATACCAGCTATCTGATCTATTAGGTGATTGTTGTGATACATGTACCTTATTATAGTTGATACCTTTTCAAGGTGAGATTCAGGGAATAGCGGCATTAGCGCATTTTCCAGCCGTTCCACATCTTCTTCACCGATTGTCCCGGAGTAAGTCTGTTGTTTTTTGCTGAAAGAGACTTTGCTGTCCTGTTTGCCTTCAGCGTTATTTACACTATTTTGCGAAGAACTGTCTGTTTTCCCATCACTACCCAGAAAATCGCCAATCAAAGGCAACCCACTCAATACATTTGGATTCTTTGAAAGGTAAACGCCCGCAAGGCCAATAACAGCATCTGTTATTTTGCTCGATGACTTTTGTTTCTCCGCCTCAAGAATGGATATCGTGTTCTGAAGCACTTCGGAATACTTTTCTAGTTCTTCCACTTCCTCCTTTAAGCTCTCGTTTTCCTTCTTTAGTTGGTCGTGATCCCATTGCTCCTTTGCTTGTGACAGTCTATCATCAATAGTCTTCTCGATTCCGGCCAAGGCTTGTTGGTGCGTTGATTCTTGTTCCTTTAAAAACAACACATAACGGATACATCTCCTTGAATTGCCTACAAACAAGCGGACAGTAACATTTTTTGTGTCGTCCTGGATAAAGTCTTCGTGATCGAAGAATCGCTCTGGATCCCGGTTTCGTGAAATGACAATCAACTCATCAATACTTACATCATAGTCCTTTGCGTTGCCAGCTTCTTTTTCATTGAGCAGCATTTGGTAAATAAGATTTACCCGTTTTTCCGTGTACTTTTCTCTTACAATACTCATTGGCTTGTGTTTTTAGTGTTACTAATGAATTCTATATGGTTTCTGATAAATACTCGTTTAGCTGATCTGTGGTAAACAGGAGCCGTGCGTACTTCTTTTTTTGCAAGGGCTTTAATTTGCCTTCATTTATCAGGCAGTATATTCTGGATAATGATAAATGGAGATAGCTAGCAGCTTCCTTTGCGCTTAGCGGCTTGTTGTCAGTTTTGACGATATTTCTTTCTACATATAAATGAGAGCGGCTGTCTAGCTTCTCATTTATGAGAGCCAATTGCCGAAGGATTTTGTTTAGCTTTTCGTTCATGTTTTTCTAATTTTACACAAAGCTAAAACGAGGTAAAAAACTGCTTTCCCGATCTTTCCCGATTTTACCCGATTTTGAAGAAGATTAAACAAGATTGATACTTTTTAAACGTTTATGCTACTTTTTGTCACTTTCTAAACGTTTCTCAACATTTCTAACACTTTTTAAACGTTTGTGCCACTTTTTGTCATTTTCTAAACGTTTCTCAATCCCTTCTAGAGGGGAGCTGTGCAATGCTGGTTTTATGTATCAAAACCGAACAGTAACGATCAGGTAACGGACTATTTTCAATAAACTGTAGCACACTACAAATAGCGACAAACAGGTAACGAGTTATTTACGGTATAGGCACCCATTATATTTGCATTGTTGAGCCACATTTGTTGCATTTTTTGGCATTTAATACCAAGGTCAGACTATAATTATGCCCACACTACACTGGATAGGCAATGAAAAGGTAGTAATCCTTGAGATTTCAACCCTTTCCTTAGAATGAGAACATTGTCGTCTGTTGTGGTTCGATAGGTGCCATCTTTATAAACCAACTTTTCAGGGAAGGTCGAACCGAGAAGGTATCTTTTCTTGTCCAAATCCGCTTCAGTAAAGACTTCGTCAATATTAATACTCGAATATTATTCTTGCAATTTCAAGAGTAGCATATCCGGCGTAATTTTCTGCAGATTTTGGCAGCCCGGTTTGCATACCGTTGCTGTAAAAACTATACACGCCCTGGCCTCTCCACAAAATGATATCCGATAGGAATGCGACAGCTTGAGTCGGACAATGCAATGAAATACATATAAAAAAATAATAAAACAATAAATTCGATAATTACCCTGTCGGAATATCTCCTTTAAATTGATGCAGTGTTTCTGCTTTTTAGCATTTGCGGTCACAGGCCGTACAAACAATAGTTTTCATTTCGCAAATGCTGATTTTGTCAACAGATTGATAAACAAATGACAACATCAAATTTTGCATTTATTGCCAACAATTGCTTATTATTGTGCAAAGTAATCTATGCAAAAATTAAGTATTATTTGCCTTAAAATCGAAAACATGATCCAGAATGAAATGAATTTAAGAAAACTTGCAGGATATGTAACCCTACTGATGCTGTTAGTTGTAGGTAGCAGCAGGGTAATGGCACAACCCTACACAGAAACCTTTGAGTCAATTTCTGCTGTTGGCACAACAAAACCAATTTCATTTACTACCGGGGGGCAAGGTTTCACTACAACATCAGCAGTATGCACTACCGGTAACAACTTTGGTGTTTGGATACCCAACCATGCGTGGACTAACTGCAACGGCGTTACAGCAACCAATAATAACGTCTTCAACTATGGTGTGGGTACATCGTGTACGAGTGGTTCTTGTTCGGGTACATCATCGAAATTTGTTGATGCGGATGCATTTGGATTAAATGTCAATCAGATTTACTCAATTAAAACATCTGACGCGGCATTATTTACTATTAGGGCATTGCATGTTTTCCTTTCTACTGATCATAGTGCGAATCCAGGTGGTAGTAGTGTTACATTCCGGGGAAAAAGGGGAGGTGTCACCAAATTCACTGTTACCAAATCATCTGGTCTCGTTACCAACTTCACCACAAACAACGGATTTAATTATATCAACTTCGCAACAGAAGGGGGCACAAATAATACGCTGACCAACATAGATGAAATAGAAATGCAGGGAGGTGGTGGTATCAATTATGTTGCCATTGATAACTTTATGTTCAGTGTCAGAAATGGACCTTTGGTAACAACTTCTGCTGCTGGTGCAGTAGCAGGCACCACTGTAACACTAAATGGAAGTGTTAATGATAATGGATTATCAACTACACCTATTGTCTTTGAGTACAGCACAAGTTCAACGCTGGCATCTGGAGTTTCAACAGTTGCAGCTACACCGTCATCGCTAGGTGCTAATGCAGGAAACACATCAGTATCTGCCAATGTAACCGGGTTGAGTGGGGCAACAACTTACTATTTCCGAGTGAAGGCAACTAATGCCGGCGGTACTAATGTGGGATCAATTCTCAACTTTACAACTTCGGCTGCTTCACCCCCATCCGTAACGGTAACAGCACAAACCAATGTGAGCTGCAATGGCGGCAGCAATGGATCGGCTACAGTATCTGCCAGTGGTGGCACAGCACCTTACTCCTATTCCTGGGCACCATCGGGAGGTACAGGTGCTACAGCAACGGGTCTGGCGGCAGGTACCTATACCTGTACGGTTTCGCATGCCGGGGCCGGCACAGCTACTGTATCGGCGACGATCACTCAACCACTGGCATTGTCTATTACCGGCACTGGTACACTGTGTGCTACCACTACACTTACTGCATCGCAGAGCGGTGGCACCTGGAGCAGCGGCAATACCGCGATAGCAACAGTAGGCAGTACAGGTGTAGTAACTGGCATAGGGGCAGGAAGCACTGTTATAACTTATATACACTCCTGCGCTACTGCAACAAAAGGAGTGACAGTGAATCTGGCAAACCCCGGTACGATAACCGGACTTCAGACCATGTGTGCTACGACGTTTATAGCCCATGGCACTACCGGCACTGCCGGTGGGGTGTGGGTATCATCTAATAACGCGGTAGGTACTATCAATTCTGCATCTGGGCAAATGGGTGGCGTACAGGGCCTCAGCCCTTCTACCACTACTGTGTCCTATACCGTAACAAATAGCTGCGGTTCAATGACTGCGACTGTTGTCAATACTGTATATCCATTGAGTGACCCAGGCGTAATCAGCGGTTCATCC
>CAIJXT010000030.1 GCA_903824665.1 uncultured Bacteroidota bacterium
CACAGCTGATCTTACAGTAACTGGCGGTACAACACCATATACTTATAGCTGGAGCAACGGCTCAACTACTCAGGACCTGAGCGGACTGAGCGCAGGTACGTACAGTGTAGTGATTACCGATGCTAACGGCTACACACTGAATAAGTCAGTTACAATTACCCAGCCAGCAACACTGGCAGCAACTGCTACATCAACAAATGTAAACTGCAACGGTGGCAGCAACGGTACAATAGACCTGAGCGTAACCGGCGGTACAACAGCATATACTTATAGCTGGAGCAATGGTGCTACTACACAGGACCTGAGCGGACTGAGCGCAGGTACATACAGTGTTGTAGTTACCGATGCCAACGGTTGCACTGCAACTGCAAGCAAAACAATCACCCAGCCAGCTACACTTACCGCAACTGCAAGTTCTACCAACGCACTGTGCAATGGTTGTGCTAATGGTACAGCAAGTCTGGCAGTAGCAGGCGGTACAACACCATACAACTACAACTGGAGCAACGCTGCTACAACACAGAATGTTACCGGCCTTGTGGCAGGAACATACAGTGTAACGATCACAGACGCAAACGGTTGTTCAGTAGTGAAGACAGTAGTAATCACACAGCCTGAAGTATTTGCTGCAACAGTTACCAACACGAACGTAAATTGTAATGGTGGTGCTAACGGCACAGCTGATCTTACAGTAACCGGCGGTACAACACCATATACCTATAGCTGGAGCAATGGCTCAGCCACTCAGGACCTGAGCGGACTGAGCGCAGGTACGTACAGCGTAGTGATTACAGATGCTAACGGTTACACTCTGAATAAGTTAGTAACTGTTACCCAGCCAGCAACACTGGCGGACGCTTGTACAGGCACAAACATCGGATGTAATGGAGCAAACACAGGTGCAATCAATCTTACGATCTCCGGTGGTGTGGCACCATACAGTTATTCTTGGAACAATGGAGCAACCAGCGAAGATCTGTCAGGACTTTCTGCGGGTGTTTATTCTGTAGTGGTTACCGATGCGAACGGATGTCATCTTTCAAGGTCATATACAATCACACAGCCAACGGCCGTAGTTGTTTCAGGCACTGTGTCCAATGTAGGTTGCTTTGGAGGGTCAAATGGTTCAATAGACCTCAATGTTACTGGTGGCACAACTCCTTATACATATGTTTGGAGCAATGGTGCAACAACTCAGGATGTAACTGGTCTTGCTGCAGGCACTTACAGCGTTACAGTTAAAGACGGTCATTTCTGCACCACTGTACGCACCTATACTGTTGATCAGCCAACGCCGATAGCGCTGTCTGCGACAACAAATACTGTTATTTGCGGTTGTCTCCATGGAATGGGTGAAATTTACCTGGATGTAACCGGCGGAACACTCCCATATAGCTATCTGTGGAGCAATGGTGCAACAACAAGAGATGATACGGGTTTGTGGACAGGTACTTATTCAGTGTTGGTTACTGACGCTAATGGTTGCACTGCAACTGATGCGTATTCTGTGATCAGCCCAGTAGCTATTTCAATGTTTAGCGATGTGACAAACGTAAGTTGCCATGGTG
Source organism: uncultured Bacteroidota bacterium (assembly GCA_903824665.1). Taxonomy (GTDB): domain Bacteria; phylum Bacteroidota; class Bacteroidia; order Chitinophagales; family Chitinophagaceae; genus Nemorincola. The sequence goes on from CAIJXT010000030.1 coordinate 1,569, forward strand.
CTAATAATGGTTCAATCGCAATTGCATTGTCAGGCGGTATTGCTCCTTATACATATAGCTGGAGCACCGGTGCCACGACTTCATCTATAAGTGGCCTTGCGGGTGGTGTTTATTCTGTTACATATACTGATGCCAATGGCTGCAGCAAAACCGAAGAATTTACGGTTGTTGAGCCAGCAGTTCTATCAGTAGCAGGTACTTCGAACAATGTAGCTTGCCATGGTGCGTCAAATGGGTCGGTGGATCTCACAGTTTCTGGCGGTACTGCTCCTTTCACCTACAATTGGAGCAATGGTGCAACATCTGAAGATGTTTCAGCTTTGGCTCCGGGTAATTATACTGTTACAGTGACTGATGTTAACGGCTGTTCAAATTCCCAATCATATACAATTACACAACCTGCACCTATGGTGCTTGCAGGAACAACCAACACTGTCATTTGTGGTTGCCTTCATGGCATGGGTGAGATTTACCTGAATGTAACTGGTGGCGCGGCTCCTTATAGTTTCCTCTGGAGCAATGGCGCAACAACACAGAACGATACCGGACTTTGGACAGGTACTTATACTGTGTTGGTTACAGATGCTAACGGCTGTACAGCAACAGATGCTTATTCGGTGATCAGTCCGGTGGCGCTGGGCGTTTATAGCACGGTGAGCAATGTAGGCTGCAATGGCGGAAGTAACGGTTCGATTGCATTGGCAATATCAGGTGGAATTCCTCCTTATACCTATAATTGGAACACTGGAGCAACAACACAGAATATCAGTGGACTGACAGCTGGTTTGTACTCTGTTGCTGTTACAGATGCTAATGGTTGTACACGTCCGGAAGTGTTTACAATTTCTGAGCCTGCAGTGCTTGCAGTATCGGCTACAACAACTGATGTTACCTGCTATGGAGGAAACAACGGCTCAATAATAGCAACGGTTTCTGGTGGAACAGCACCATATAGTTACAGTTGGAGCACTGGTGCATCTACACCATACGTAGCAAGCGTGGTTGCCGGTTCCTATAGCCTGAATGTTACTGATGCAAATGGATGTGCAACTTCAGGTAGCTATGCCATTACACAGGATGCGGCCACAATGGTTACGATCACCGGACCGTCTATTGTTTGTATAGGAAGCGCAGTACCATTCAGCGGTACACCTTCTACAGGCACATGGAGCAGCAGCAATCCTTCGAAGGCATCGGTTTCTGCAGCAGGTATTGTAACAGGTTTGAGCCTCGGCACTACGAATATAACTTTCACCGGAAACGCCGGTTGTTATCAAGTTATTCATGTAACAGTGAATAGTGCAATCGCTGCCATAACCGGAACAATGAATGTATGTGCAGGGTTGACTACATCACTCAATCATACGATTGGTGGCGGTGTATGGTCAAGTGCAAATACTGCGATAGCAACAGTTAATCCTTCAACAGGTGCTGTGACAGGCATCAGTGCGGGTTCTGTTTTGATCACGTATAATTCTACACCGGGTTGCTACAAGACCGCTAATTTTATTGTTAAAGCACTCCCTGCTCCTATCACAGGTGCAGATACAGTATGTGAAGGGCTGACAACGATGATGATGAACAGTCTGGGTAATGCCGGTACCTGGAGCAGCAGCCATCCTGCTATTGCAACCATACTGGTAAATGGCAAAGTAAGAGGAATGGCTGCAGGTACAGCAACAATAACTTACAGAGCTACAAGTACAGCTTGTTACGTAATTAAGGTGGTGACTGTAAACGGTCTGCCAGCACCAATCAGCAACCCTACTCCTTTCTGCCCCGGTACGGTTTCGACTTTGACTACTTCTCCAGCGGGTGGTGTATGGTCCAGCAGCAATCCAGTGGTTGCAGCTGTAGATCCTGTATCAGGTACAGTTACCGCAATGTCTGCCGGTATGGTTACGAGTTACCTGGTTGTTGTTAGCTACACGCTGCCCACAGGTTGTGTGCGTACGACTCAGGTTACTGTAAACAGCCAGCCAGGTAATATCCTCGGTCCGCTTACGTTGTGTGTTGGTAGCTCTTCGCCACTAACATCGGGTAGCGCAGGTTGTTCGTGGAGTAGTACCAATCCATCGGTTGCAACAATTTCATCAGGTGGAATGGTTACCGCATTGTCTATAGGTACTTCAACAATTGTGTACACTAATAGCGGTGGATGCACGACAACCGCGGTTGTAACGGTAAATTCAACACTTACTGCCAATACTGGTAATGCTAACGTTTGTACGGGTATGACTACCGCTCTTGCCAATGCTATACCTGGCGGAACCTGGAGCAGCAACAATTTGTCAAAAGCATCGGTTAATATCAGTTCGGGTGTAGTGACTGGCATAGGTGCCGGTACTGCCAATATCACTTATCGTGTCAGTGCTGGTTGCTTTAGTATCACACAAGTGACTGTCAACAGCAATGCGGCTCCAATTGGTGGAACGAAGACTGTATGCATCAGTTCTACACAAACGCTTACTTATCCCATTGCCGGCGGTACGTGGACAAGTAACAATATTGCCCGTGCAACAGTTGATCCGTCAACAGGTGTGGTAACGGGTGTAAGTACAGGTACCGCCACTATTACTTATACGATCACCACGGGATGTTTCAAAACAGCTGTAGTGACTGTGTCAGCATTGCCAACAGCCATAACCGGTACTGCAACAATGTGTTCTGGAGCAGCAACTTCATTGTACAATGCAACATCTGGTGGAACCTGGAGCAGCGGTAATGCTGCCATTGCAATGGTTGCACCCGGTACTGGTGTCGTTTCTGGTGTCAGTGCAGGTACGGTGTTGATATCTTATCAGGTTGGATCAGGTTGCTTTGCTACACGTGAAGTAACTGTGAATGCACTTCCTGGCGGTATCAGTGGTTCGGGCACAGTATGCCAGGGCCAGACAGTCGCACTGAGTAGCGAAACCGCTGGTGGTACATGGAGCAGCAGCAACTATTCTGTTGCAGGTATTGATGCTGCAGGTGTAGTAACAGGTTCAACAGTTGGGACAGCGACAATAAGTTATACGCTGGCTTCTGGATGCAGGGCAACAAAAGTTGTTACTGTAGGTGCAATGCCTGCTGCTATAACCGGTGGGCTGACTGCTTGCGCAGGCGGTACAACAACACTTACCTCTGCAACGTCTGGCGGTTCATGGAGCAGCAGCAACATGGGTGTTGCGTCGGTAGATGCGACCAGCGGTGCTGTGACAGGCGTGGCTGTTGGAACGGTTACAATTAGCTACACTAATGGTGCTGGTTGCTTCAATACTGTTGTGTTGACAATCACTCCAACTCCTGAAGTAACGCCGATAACAGGAGAATCGTCTACCCTGTGCATTGGTTCATCTCTTGCTTACACGAATGCAACATTCGGTGGCGTTTGGAGTACAAGTAATACATCAGTTGTAACAGTATCATCTACAGGCGTTGCAACTGGTGTTGCAGATGGCATAGCTACTATCTCCTATTCTGTAACCAGCAGCTGCGGTACGTCTGCAGCTACCCGCACGGTAACCGTATTGGCAACACCATCTGCCGGCACAATTTCCGGACCATTGAATGTATGTGTGGGTTCAATTATTCCGCTCACATCATCAGTGTCCGGTGGAGTATGGAGCAATGGCACTCCACTCGTGGCTATTACCTGTCCATGTAATTCAGGACAGGTTACTGGTATCGCACCAGGTGTTGCAATGATTTCATACACCGTAACTAATGCTTGCGGAACAGCCTACAGCACTTACCTGATAACGGTTAATGCTGTGCCTGCAATCACTCCCGGACTCATTGCTCCTGTAATAGCTGCTCATGGTGATGCCGCTATGCCATACACTGTGGCTGGTGCCCCAACGCACTACGATATTGTTTGGAGCAGTACTGCAAGTGCAGCTGGATTTACAAATATCTCGGGAGCCGGATTGACTACATCTCCTATGACCGTAACAGTGCCGGTTACTGCCACTGAAGGCACCTACACAGGTACAATACGGGTGAGCAATGGATTCTGTACAAGTTTACCACAGACATTCGGTATCACAGTTAACCCTTCAGTTAACATCTACACATTTGCCGGTACAGGCATCAATGGTTACACAGGTAACAATGGTGCAGCAACACTTGCTACAATGAGCCATCCGTACAACATTGCTACTGATTGTAACGGTAATGCCTTCATAGCTGACTTTGAAAATGCTGTGATTCGTAAGGTAAGCCCAACAGGCGTTATCACGACAATAGCCGGAAACGGTTCAATTGGTAACAGTGGCGACGGTGGGCCAGCTACGGCAGCCACTATGTCGCATCCATACGGTCTTGTACTCGATGCTGCAGGCAACGTATATTTCTCTGATTACAACAACCACGTTGTACGCAAAGTGAGCACATCTGGTGTCATCACCAGGGTTGCAGGTAATGCGGCCAACGGCTTTGCCGGCGACGGTGGTTCTGCCATTGCTGCCAAGTTGTTCTACCCTTCAGGCCTTACGATTGACGGTGCCGGAAATCTATACATTGCCGACAATGGCAATAATGTGATCCGTAAGGTAACACCAGGTGGTGTGATCAGTACCGTAGCAGGTAACAACATCCCTGGTTATTCGGGTGATGGTGGTGCTGCAACCGCTGCAAGGCTTGCATCGCCCAAAGGTGTACATGCTGATGGTACGGGTAATATTTACTTCACTGATTATGGAAATCAGGTTGTGCGTAAAGTGGATGCAGCTGGTGTGATATCAACAGTTGCAGGAAACGGTATTACCGGTTATGTAGGAGATGGTGGTGCCGCTACAGCAGCACAGTTAAATCGTCCGGTAGGCATTACTTCCGACGGTGCGGGTAACATCTATTTCACAGAGCAGCTTAACCATGTAGTTCGTAAAGTAAACGCATCCGGTATTATCAGCTCTGTTGCAGGTAATGCTACTCCAGGCTACAGCGGCGATGGTGGTCCGGCTTTGCTGGCTCAGATCAGCCAGCCTATGGGCTTGTCACGCGATTGTGCTGGTCGTATTTACATCGCAGACAATGCCAACTACGCAATACGCATATTAGGCGAATACAACAGGCATCCATACTTTGTTGAAGGGTCAGTACAAACCATCGACGTTTGTACAGGAGCTACTTCTATTGCTTTGAATACTAAACTAGCGGTGATAGACTACGATACTACACAGCCAGAAACATGGACTGTTGTTTCAGCGCCTGCTCATGGCACTCTGGTTGCAGGATACGCTGCAGTTTCTACTGGTAGCATGATCACACCGACCGGACTCAGCTATACACCTGCAGTAGGGTATACCGGTGCCGATGTGTTTGTCGTTCAGGTAAATGATGGCATCGCAACGGCTGTTACTTCTATTAATGTAACGGTAAGTGTACCACCGGTGGCTGGTACGATCACCGGTGCTACAGCAATTTGCGGTACTGGTGTTACGCATTTGTTCAATACTATACCCGGCGGAACCTGGAGTACCAGCAACGCTGCAGTTGCAACGATCAATAGCGGAGGTTATGTGACCGGAACCGGTTATGGTACTGCTACTGTTTCTTATACAGTTACTAATGCCTGCGGATCGGCTGTTGCTACAACAGTAGTTACTTACAACCCAACACCGTTTGCTGGTTCAGTAATAGGTGCGGCTAAAGTATGCAGAGGCTCATCTATTACCTATACCGCTACAGTTCCGGGTGGTGTTTGGACCAGTGGAAACACATCTATTGCTACGGTAAGTGCAAGTGGTGTCGTACATGGTGTTGATACAGGTCTGGCAACTATTAGCTACGCAATCAGCAACGCATGTGGTACAGCTTATGGTCTTCGCGATGTTACAGTAGAGATTCTGCCTGTTGTAGGTCCTATATCAGGTGCAGGTAGTGTTTGCGCAGGTGCTTCGGTAACCTTTACTAATGCTACCCCACATGGTGCATGGTACAGCAACAACACTTCAATAGCAACTGTGGGCATTGTTAATGGCATTGTAACCGGCGTAAATGCAGGCACAGCGATCATTAGCTACGTACACAATACTTCCTGTGGTGTAGTTACCGTAACAAGATCTATCTCTGTCAATCCATCTTCAATCACAGCTCCTGCAATAGCCGGTCCGGCTGTTGTGTGTGCAGGTACAAATATTACGCTTACCAACAGTCTTGCAGGTGGCACATGGTCTTCTATTAGCTACCCTGTTAAATTGACAGTGGGTACTACAACTGGTATAGTGACTGGTATTACTACCGGTACAGCAATTGTGACCTATACCGTAGGGCATGAGTGCGGCATATCTTATGTGACTCGCGTTATGACCGTTACACCTCAGCCTACCGTTGCTCCGATCACAGGTACCATCAGTATTTGTCCCGGTTGGACTATTACAGCGGCTAATGCTACTCCGGGTGGTATCTGGAGCAGTAGCAACAATGCATTTGCTACTGTAAACAGCATGGGTGTGATCACCGGTGTTTCAGGTGGCATGCCGCTTATATCTTATTCAGTTACCAACTCCTGTGGTACAGCTTCGGCCACCGTGCTGATGCCTGTGGGTGCTGCACCTGATGTGGCCGCCGTTACCGGGCCGTCTTCTGTGTGTGTAGGGTCTACAGTGACACTGAATAACGCAACTCTGGGTGGTGCCTGGTATACACCTAACACAACAGTAGCATCTGTAAACAGCGCTGGTATCGTAACCGGTGTAGGTGCAGGTACAGCATTGATCAGTTACTCTGTTCATAATGGCTGTGGTTACTCGTATGCTACTAAGACAATCACGGTTAATCCTTTGGCAGTGGTTGCATCAGTAACAGGCCTCTCCTATGTATGCGTAGGTGCTGATATCACTATGTCTAACGCAGTTGCGGGTGGCGTATGGAGTACCAGCAACAGCGCAATAGCAACGGTGAGCAGCGCAGGTGTGGTAACAGGTTTGGCTGCAGGCTCAGTTTCCATCAGCTATGGTGTAACAAATGGTTGTGGTACAGTGTATGCGACCAAGGATGTGAATGTTCAGGTGATCTTCGCCAACATTTATGCTTCTCATGTATCTTCACCCGGCGCCAGCGACGGATGCGCTTTGCTTACAGTGATTGGCGGTGTGGCGCCGTACACTTATCTCTGGTCAAACGGTGCAACTACTCAGAATCTTACCGGACTTCCCGCAGGAATCTATTCTGTACTCGTTACAGATGCTATGGGTGATACCGCATCGGCAAGTGTGACCATCACTGCATTGGAAGCGCGCGGACTGGCTGGTGAAACCGGTGATAGTGATGCGGCTCTTGTGATGCACGGTGCTCATCCTAATCCGTTTGTTTCGCAGTCTATCATACGGTTCAATCTTCCTGAAGGTAAGTTTGCAACAGTTGATATATTCAACGCAGCAACCGGAGCTAAGGTGGCCACGATCTTCAACGACGTGATCAACCCCGGCGAAGAGTATACAGCTACCATCAACGGAACTGATCTGCCATCTGGCGTATATATCTACCGCATATCTACCGAAGTGAAAGCTTACCTCGGTAAGGTACTTCTGGTAAAATAGTATAGTCTTAAGGCCCAAAAAGAAAAGGCGTTGCAAATTTGCAACGCCTTTTCTTTTTGTTATTTCGTTTAATTTTTATGTCGGTATCCATTATAAATGATACCGCCGACGTCAGCTTCCAAAGGCATCCTTTATTTTATCGAAAAATCCTCGTTCTTCCCGCTCACTTTTGGCATTTGGTCCAGGTTTGAAGTTGGGAGAGTTTTTCAGTTTTTCCATCATATCCTTTTCCTCGTTCGAGAGGTGTTGTGGAGACCAAACATTTACTTCTACCAATTCGTCCCCTTTCTCGTAAGATTGGAATGCAGGAAATCCTTTTCCTTTCAGTCTGAAGACTTTGCCACTTTGCGTACCCGGTGGCACCTTGATTTTTGCTTTGCCATCTATTGTAGGTACTTCGGCCTGCATACCCAGTACGGCCTCCGGGAAGGAGATGTGCAACTGGTATACAACATCCAGATCCCTGCGCGAAAGGTGCTCGTGTTTTTCCTCTTCTACAACCAGCAACAAATCGCCGGGAGGGCCACCACGTTCGCCGGCATTGCCCCTGCCATGCATGCTTAGTTGCATGCCGTCCTGTACCCCTGCCGGAATATCAAGACTTAGCGTTTCATCGCCATAAACCCTGCCTTCGCCACGACATCCACCACATTTCTGTGTAATAGTACTGCCTTCGCCATTACAGTTAGGGCAGGTAGTTACAGTTTGCATTTGTCCCAGAAACGTATTGGTTACCCGCCTTACCTGTCCAGACCCGCCACACGATCCGCAGGTCTGCACAGATCCTTTATCCTTGGCGCCGCTACCCTGACATTGGTTGCAGGTGACATGCTTCTTGACTTTAATTTTTTTATTGGCTCCGTTAGCGATTTCACCGAAGTCCATTTTTAGCTTTATGCGCAGGTTTGCACCGCGTGAGCCCTGCCTGCGGCCTCCGCCACCACCGGCTCCGCCAAACATGCCACCAAACATGTCGTTGCCAAAAATATCGCCGAAGTTCTGGAAGATATCTTCCATGCGCATTCCACCCTGAGGGCCGTAGCCACCCTGGCCGGCACCTGTTGCTGCATGCCCGAAACGATCGTATTGCGCCCTTTTGTCGGGGCTGCTCAGTGTATCATATGCTTCTGCAGCTTCCTTGAACTTTTCCTCGGCTTCTTTATTTCCCGGGTTTCTGTCCGGGTGAAACTCCATCGCTATTTTTCGGTACGATTTCTTTATTTCATCAGCCGAAGAGCTTTTGGACACACCCAACACTTCGTAATAATCGCGTTTTGCCATTTAAGTATGGTATTTATTTCAAGACGACTTGCGGTTCAGACTGCGAATCTTGCTTTTTCGCTATTCAGTGCTGCAAAGCCTCCCGGTTTTATGTATTAATAGTATTGCTTCGTACAGGTTACTTTCCTACAATTACCTTGGCAAATCTGATGAGTTTGTCATTCAGGTAGTAGCCACTTTCCAGTACGTCTACAACTTTGCCCTTCATTGCCTCTGTTGGCACCGGTATTTCGGTGATCGCTTCATGCAGGTCCGGGTTGAATTCTTCATTGATCGCATCCATTTTCTTAAGCCCTTTCTGCTGCATTATGCTGCGCAACTTGCTGAATACCAATGCAATGCCTTCCTTGGCAACATTCAGGTCAGTTGTCGTTTCGAGCGTTTTCTCTGCTCTGTCTACATCATCAAGTGCCACAAGCAGCGATTGTATAATGTCTTTACCGGCGGTTTGTACCAGTTCTATCCGTTCTTTTGCCTGACGCCTTCTGAAATTATCAAATTCAGCTATCTGGCGCAGGTTCTTGTCCTTTAGTTCAGCAATTTCTGCCAGCAGTTTCTCTTTTTCTTCATCATCTCCCTCATCAACGAGGTCAGTTCCGGCCCTGCTGTCATCGGTATTCAGGAAGTTCGACAACACATCATCCATCGCATCATTTTGCGACAAGTTGTCGGTATTTTCATTGGTCGTATGTTTATTGCTGTTATTTTGGTCGCTCATATCCTTCTTTTTTTTGAAAAACATAGTTTAATACAAATGGCAATTTCTTTGCCAGAATGTTTTTTAAGACAAAATGTCGGAGTGTTTTGGTTCAGTTTGACAAGATTGTTCATCCTGTGATAATGTCACTCTTCATCGTCAATGTGTAGCCTGTGAAATAGCCGGTGTGCAGCCGGAGCGAGAATGATACCAATATTGGTGATGAAAGCAACGCCACTGAAAAGTGCATAGGCTGATGAGAATAGTTTTCCGCCCGTACTTTTGATTTCTACCACCGGACCCATGCCACTGAGAATCATAGATGCATTATGCAGTGCATCTATCCATTGAATTGCTGCAAAATAATGGTACCCCACCACACCAATACCCAGACACACAAAAAGCACCACTGTAGCTAGTACAAGGTTTCTGAATACCCTTGAATAGAATACGGTTTTCGTTGCAAGTGGTTCACTTTTCTTTTCGTACATCAGTCATTGGGCTTTTTTATACAAAAAAAGTATGCGGAATCAATGGCATTTGAAGTATTCAAAAGGTTCTTTGCACGACAGACACTTATACAGGGCTTTGCAGGACGTAGGTCCGAACTGGCTTACCAATTCGGTGTCGGCCGACGCGCACCTTGGACATTGTACCGGTTCTTCCTCAAAAAGGCCCAGGGATGCGAAAGCTTTTCTGTTGGGTGGGGCAATGCCGTATTCCTTTAGTTTTCGTTTTCCCTCTTCTGTCATCCAGTCAGTGGTCCATGGTGGACTAAGTTGTTGTTCTATGACCAGATTTCCGATTCCGCGGCTTGCCAACGCCATTCTTATGCCCAGCGAAATGACGTCCATGGCCGGACAGCCACTATAAGTGGGGGTGATCACTATGCGCACCTGCTGTGGGTCGTCCTGCACAGATACATCGCGCACCACACCCAAGTCAAGGATGGTCAGCGCCGGCACCTCAGGATCAGTTACCTGCGCCAGCCATTCATACACATGCTCTTTTGTAACCTTCCCCACTATTTGTCTCTGTTTTTGAATTGGTGATTATTTACCAGTATGCTGCCATTAGCGCTTTTGCTTACGATCACACTGCCTGCCGGGCGCAGCAAAAATTCGTCCATGGCCAGATAGGCGGGGTTTGGCGTGTTTACCAATGTGAGTTTCAGCGTTTTACAGTTGTGCGGTATGTAAAAATACGAAGATGCCCGGAACCACATTTCATAATTGTCTACACTGAGTTTGGTATTCATTATTTCCTGACGGATCTGGTTACCCTTCCCGTCTATCAGCGAAATATCTACATAGGGCGATTTAGGGTCTTTGTCGCCCAGCAGAAACCATGCAGAAAGCTCATAGAGTTGGCTATCGCCGGCTGCCTGCACCGGTACTGACGCTATCACGCTGTCGTCTTTCTGTATATGCGGTGCAGCGCCTTGCCCCCACAAAGCAGGTGTTGTAGTGTGTTTGTCATAATGCTGGGCAGACCATGTGCCGGATCCTCTAATACAGGTATCGCCGGTACTCAGGTAAGGTAGTATGCTCAGTATTTCTGCAGCATGCCTGTTGTCGCTGGCTACAATGCTGTCCGGGTAACAGCAATAAACATCGCATTGTGAAAAGTGACCTATGGGTTTAGAGACGGACAGCAGATAGGACTGATCAGCATCGAGCGAGTCTTCATTGAACCGGAGCAGCAGAAAAGGTTTACGGTTGGGCAGTTCCCGCAACATAGGTTTATCGGCATAGGGACCGCCAGCTATCTTTACCTGCTTTTTGGTTTGTGACCAGGATGTGCGTGACATCATTACATCTACCAGTGGCAAATGCAGTTGCAGGCCGGCACGGGTAGCCAGTGTATTAGACCACGCGCCATCACCCACCCATAGTTTTTCACTGCCTATGTGGTACAGTTTTAATACCAGGATAGCCTGAAAGTCAGTAGCTGAATACTGTTGCTCTGATAACCACGAAGCCCATTTTTGCTCGTGTTTAGAGATCATCAGATCAAAATTGTATGCACCCTCACGCGACACTTGCCGCGACATAGCCATATACCCGCTGGCTTCAATGCTCCATACTGCAAGAGCAAGTGTAAGCATCGCAAACCCATATGTGGGTTTGCCGGCAGCCACAATCCGGCGGTGTATACTATACAACACGACTACGCCATATATTGTAGCAACGTAGTAGAAAATCCAGCTAAAACGCCCTAGTGCTCTGAACTGTTTGAAGAACGATATGTAATTCATCAGCCATTTCATATTCCAGATAAACGGAATGCCCATACTCAATGCCAAAACAGAAAATGCGACGAACAGCCAAATGGGGGAGAAGCCTGTGGTGCCGATTTGCACTCCGGCATCCCATTTCTTCATTTTTTTCAATGCCAACAGCCCCCAGAAAAGCAATATTGCACCTATAGGTACTAGACCCAGATAGGTAAAGCCCTCGCCGCCATCACTGGCTTTCCAGATCATTCCGGCGCGTTCAGCAGCCTTCCAGATAGGGGAATAGCCGGAAGTGACGATTTGTTTGATATGGGTGTTGGCTTCCATAGGGTTGAAGGGGGTCACCGGGCGGTCAGTAGCAGGGTCGGTAAGTTTCATCACAATGGCTATTACCAGCAGAACACCGATGACTGATCCCATCAGCGGGGCTGAATGCAGCACTTTGGCCCTGATCGCAGTCATAGTGAATAGAAAGTATCCTGCCGCATAGGCTGCTGCCCAAACCAGCATCATCGCAGCATAATAAGGATGCAGGAACGAAACAATGCAGCCGGTTATGAAAAACCACAAACAATACCGGAGCTTGCCGGACGAATGATATTGCACATTCCAGTAAAATATCATGGGCACCACACAGGTATATGCCAATGCATAATGCCCCCTGATGCACATGAGTTGCGGTGTGCAAACACCTATAAGGCCGGCAAAAATCATGGCAGCAAAGGGTGCAACCTTAAATCCTGTAAGTGTCTTGTATATGTATACGATGGATAAAATATAGCTGAAACCAAGCAGCCACCAGCAGGTAGTAAGCGCAGTGCCCATATCGGTGTTGCCGGTAGTGGCAAAAAACACAGATAGCAATGGCTGGCCATCTGTGAACACGATATGTTCGCCGTAGGGGTAGTTCATACCATCAAACCAGTAACCCTTTCCGAAAAGGGCATGATACAGGTATGTGAAGTTGTTTTTAGCGCCGTCTCCACCAATGTCGGGCAGTACATGCCATGGCTCTGTAACAATATAAGACAGGGTGGCCACGGTCATGCAGGCCGCAAACACAATGGTAGCGACCAGCCATAAGTTTTTTTGCATGGTGTTCATCGGCCTTTGTTCCATACCAGCTTAAGAAAATTGACCATTTCTGGCAGCAAAATACGATAATTCATACTGCGGAAACGCACATCTTCTTTCAGCACCACAGGTATTGCCTTTACGCTGATGTTGCCACTGCGATAACAAGAGTAGATAAATTCAAGGTCAAACAGGTATCGGTTGATCTTTGTGTTGAGGAATGTTGCTTTGGCTGCCTTTCGCATTCCTTTCAGACCACATTGTGTATCGGTCAGCGGCATAGACAGCAGCATCGAGATCAGCCATCTGAGCATCCTCGATATGATGCGCCGCATGGCGGGCACCAGTTTATAGTAGGCGTCGTTCTTTACCCCGGCCGCTACGTCGCAGGTGTTGTTTTTCAGGGCGTTGTATACCTCGCAAATACTGGCAACGGTATAGGGAAAGTCGACATCGGTATAGAGAATAATATCGCCCGATGCAGCTGAAACGCCAGCTCTGGTAGCAAAACCCTTGCCTCTGTTTCCGGGGTATTGTATGTATTTTATATCTGGTATCTCTTTTTTCAGCTCAAACAGCGACTGCTCAGTAACCGTTTTGCTTACCCCGTCCAGTACCAGTATCAGTTCTATCACCTCGCCGGTCTGTAGCAGCAATTGGCGGTATTCAGTACACACGACTATTTCCCAGCCTTGTTGGGGATTATAACATGGTAAGATCAGAGACACCGGCATCAGCGCAAAAATAGGTATAATAACAACGGTTGATGCCGTGAAAAAGTATTTGCGTACAGGTATAAGAAAGACAACAGGCTACAACACCCGCCAGAGAGCTGATTAATAGTACATCGACAGATTTTTTAGTTGAACCTGTCGTGCAGGTTGTACGTGTCGTAGGTATTCCACCATGCAGTCTCGTTCCACTTGCCTGAGAATGGCATCAGAATAAAAGAAGCCATTATCTGACCACTTGAGCTGATCGTGAAAGGTCCATCATTTAGCGGACTAACCTTAGCATTCACGTCCAGTAAATTGATGTTACCCGTGGTATACATAAAGCGCAGTTTCCAGCAAAGGCCGGTAAATACAGACCAGTCAAACTTTACATATGGAGTAAATCCATAACCATATTGTGATTTGAATCCGCTTACACCGTCCAACGTGGTCATAGTAAGTTGTGGCATGATACCTGCACCAAATGCTGCAGCAAAAGAAAGACGTTTTGTAAGTATCGCATCATTGCCCACCTTCCAGTCTATACCCAAGGGCAGCGCTACCTGCAAGGTAGAAGCGTTGAGTGGTGTAGGATTTACTTTGTATGTTCCGTCGGTGCCGTAAGTCTGGTTCAGGTCGTTCCACACCATCATATTACCCATCAGTTGCACTGTAGCTGCCCAGCAGCTGATGTGACCTGTGGCTTTAAATGGCAATGCAAGTCCTATAGATGCGCCAAATCCAGTTCCTGATATTTTGCGTTTAGCTGTTGTGTCACCTTTGTAAAAATTGCCGGGGCCAAATACCCTTACTACACCGGTAAAAGAACCAGATGGCATAACAATGCCACCACCAATTTCGTAACGGTGCGGGTTCCTTAAATTGCTCCAGAAAGGAGCAACCCTGTGTTGGTATTGTGCAAAACCCAAGACCGGCATCAACGCAAAGACTACTGCGAAAGCAATGCAGGCTTTCCTGATCAGATTCATACTGAGTACCTTTAAGTTGTAAATATATAAAAAGACAGCTAAAAATACTATTTTAATCACCGAATCCATTTTTACACGGTCCCGGGCTTACTTTTGTGCCCACAAGCTATAAGAAATATGATCAAACCGCAGATCTATATTGCAGACACACCGGGCAAAGGGCGTGGCATGTTTACCAGAAAATCTATAAAGGCCGGAACGTTGATTGAAACAGCACCGGTAATCGTTATGACACACGAAGAGCGGTTGCATATAGACCAGACTGTATTGCATAATTACATTTTCGAATGGCAGCCAGACGGACAGGAACTATGCTGTATGGCATTGGGGCTGATCCCGATGTACAATCATGCTTACCGTTCCAACTGTGAATACTATATGGATTACGACAACAACGAGATATTCATACAGGCAGTGAGAGATATTGGTGCAGGCGAAGAGTTGACGATAAATTATAACGCAACCTGGGACGACGAAACTAAAATATGGTTTGACGCTCAATAGTATCTGTTGGCGATGCTGAGAATAAACAGGTAATCCCGGTGGCGCTACGATACGGTTTATTTCTTTTTTGTGGTATCTGTTTCGTTTTCTTCAGCCTCCATACCACCTATGTTAAATAGCCTGTACCCGAGTTCTTTGCCCGTTTCTTCGGGTTTTTGCCATGCAAAAGACTGCTGCGGCACCAGATAATTGCCTTTGTTGTCCAATACGTAGTAGGTGATGCTTTTTTTCTTGCCTCTTCCAGTAAAGATCACATAAGCTTCAGGCGCTGGTGTTTTGCCTCCGGTCACCCAATTGATATTGAATCCACGCAGCTTTTCTACAACTGCTTTGTCTGCATCGCCGCTTATATGCAGTATCATATTTGGCTTCAGCCCGGTAAAGGGTACCAATTGCGGATAGAGCACGTAAAGTTTATATAGCCATTCATCACGCACTCGGTTTTTGTCCAGCGCGTCAGCACATTCTGCCTGAGCCTGATATATTCTGGCGGTAAACAGTTTTTCATAGTCGGCATCTGTATTTGGGTCCCGTAGCAGTTTGTCCAGTATTGGTCGGGCTTCTTTGTGCTTACCCTGTTCCATCAATAACTTCGCTGTAAAGAACTCAAAATACTTCCTGATATACTGCCGCTTATCTGTTGCTGCTTCTTTGCGAAACCGGTTGAGAAAATAGCGTGTACTGAAGTCGCGCACCAGGTACCAGATCTCATCCCACGATACTACGTTCTCGGTAGAGAATAGTTTGTAGATCACTCTTTCACGCTCGGGGTTTTGTGCAAATTGGTTGATGATCAGAAACTGCTGCAAATACTTGTCAGACAGTTTCCCGGCCATACTGGTCAGCACCTTCGGATTGTACCACCAGTTAGCATGTTCAAACCGCTCCATTTGCCATGCCTGCTCTTTATTCACAAGCTTCACCATTTGCAGGCTGAAGTCGTAATGGCTCTGGCCCAGCGTAGTGCCAATGTGCAGTTCTTTAAAATCTGCTGCCCGCTGGCCATAACGCTCCGCCTGCGTTACCTGCCCGTCATAGGTCAGGCTTCGCGCAAGCGCGATATTGTACCAACCATAACCTGGCGTAGACCCGGCAGATTTTATCATATTTCGGGCAAGCGAGGTGGCTGTTTTCGGGTTTGCTTTGTAGATGTCCAGAATGGTTGAAAAGTATGCCCACTCCTGCAGCCGCTTGTCGGCAGCATCCTGCTCTGATGCGATCTTGTATTCTGCCTCTGCCGTGCGAAAGTCACCGCATATACTCTTGAAGTTGGCATAGTTGTTGTGTGGCAACCTGCCCGTTTTCCGCATCAGCTCAAAGTAGTGATTGGCAGAGTCTATTTCGAAGTTGTAAGCATGCAGTATGTTCTTGTAATGGTAGATGCCATTCTTTTCTGCATCCACATAGCCCGGCGGAAAGAGGTTGGTATTCAGGTGCTTGTTCTTTTCTATAGCCCGCATACCGCTGTCCAGGTATTTGTTGGCAAGGCGCTCATTTTCGTCGATGGAGTTTTTTAGAAAGGAATATTTTTTGCTGGTGTAAAAGCGATTGCGGTGCACCGTCCAGGCCAGCATATTATACGGATCCAGATAAAACTCGCGCTGCATATTGTACTTAATAGCCCGGCGCAGCAGAGGTATTATCTTTTCTGGCTCATCTGTGTTGCCGTATGCATGTACCAGCGCACTTGAGATGATCGTAAAATCGATCTGAAAGTTGTAAGACGGCAGCAATACCATGATATTGTCTGAGCGGGTTGTCATTGCTCGTTTATAGTCGCGTTCCAGCAATGTGACCGCTTTCTCCAATGCTGCGGCAGCATTCTTGAAACCAATGTAATCTGCAGCGTGGGTGTATTTGTATATTCCTTCAAACATCCATCCCACATAGTATGTACTATCAGTACGTTTGAATTCGCGCGAGCGTGGTAGCGCATCTTCGCTATACATGTTTTCTATTGCCCGCTTGGCGTCAATATTTGCACGAGCTATTTCTTTCCCGGCAGGGTGCTTAGGCATCAGCTCGGGAGGCAGTTGCCGCTGTGCTCCGCCCTGTCCATATGCCGCAGTTTGCCCCCATAGAAAGGATAGCGCTAACAGCAGCACTATATGCGCCACTACGCGTTTATGTGCACCTGCCCACACTGATACCGGATGATCGCACTGCTCCATTGCTATGTCGCTGAAAATTGCCTTTTTTACAGGATTGGTTTATTCAAAATATTGCTGTTACCTGCTAGCTGAATAGTCTCAGTTTTGCCAGTCGTTCACATTCCTTCACGATAATGCCCTCCAGCGCTTTCTGCCTGCCATCCTTATTCCGGTACACAAGCCTGTGTTCCAGTACCGCCCTTGTTATATCTCGTACATCGTCTTCTATCACAAATGTCCTGCCCTTAACAAGTGCATAGGCACGCAGGCACTTGAGGAACGCAATACCTGCACGGGTAGAGGCACCAAGCGAAATGTCGGGATGGGTACGGGTTTGCCGCACAATGTTGCTCACAGCGCGTACTATTTCTTCGTGTACAAACACGCTGCCAGCCTGTGCCTGCAGTTCCAGTATGTCCTGCATAGACAATACCTGTTGTAGTTCCACCAGATTACGGGCTATATCGAGGTATTCTCTGTAGATGTTCATTTCCGTTTCCTCATCCACATACCCGAAAAAGATCTTCATATAGAAACGGTCAAGCTGCGCTGCAGGCAACGGATACGTTCCTTCCATTTCTATAGGGTTCTGGGTGGCTATTGTAAAGAACATTTGTTCCAGTTTCAGCGTAGTATCGCCAGGTGTAACCTGATGCTCCGCCATTGCTTCCAGCAAGGCACTTTGTACCTTTGGAGACGCACGGTTGATCTCATCTGCAAGCAGGACGTTGCAGAATAGCGGACCCTTCTTAAATACAAATTCTTTATT
This sequence comes from uncultured Bacteroidota bacterium, assembly GCA_903824665.1. Lineage (GTDB taxonomy): Bacteria > Bacteroidota > Bacteroidia > Chitinophagales > Chitinophagaceae > Nemorincola. Next base: position 19,508 of record CAIJXT010000030.1, read on the forward strand.
TCGGTCGTCGAAAATATGAGACCCGATCAGATCCATAGGCAGCAGGTCGGGCGTAAATTGTATACGCTTGAAGAGTACATGATCCTCTCCGGTTCCTCCGGTTATGCATTGCGCCAGTGTGCGTGCAAGTACTGTTTTTCCGGTTCCGGGATTGTCTTCCATCAGTATATGCCCACCCGCCAGAAGGCAGGTTGCCACCAGCTCTATTTGACCACGTTTGCCCCGAATAACTTTCTCTACCTGGTTTACCAGCAGCCCTATTGCCTGCGTTGCATCCAGTCGCGATTCCTGTGGCACAGGAGTTTCCGATACAGCATCTGTCATGTGTATAATTCTTTATACAATTTTACGCCTTAATACTTTAGTAAAACAATGACAGCTTGTAATTTTTTGTGAAAAACATCAGGTGCACCATACAAGAAGCGGGTAGCTACCGCATAGCGTCCGGCTTTTCGCCGCAGGAACCAGATTTTTGGCCTGGCAGGTGGGCATAACAAGGCCAGCCGCTGCGACAGCAGGGCTGTAGGTTGGGCGCCTGGCAGCTATTATTTTCTTACTTTCTCAATGGTGATCCAGCCTTCGTTAGCGTGGTACAACTTGCATATGTAGCCCTGTACTGCCGTTCCGTTACACTCTTCGATCTGCTTAAATCTGGCATAGACCGTAGCGCCGTTGGGGTAGAGTTGAATTTGCTCCGGATTGCACACATGATAGTCTTTGTTTTCAAATCTCAGATATGACCCCGTACAGTCGCGAACAATGACAGACGATTTGTAAGGCTCTTTTTTGCAAAATGCCAGTAGCAGCGTGGATAGTGTCAGCAGCATCAGCAGGCGTGTCTTTCTCATTTTATAGGTTTTTGATCCCGGAATTCAGTTGCGTAGGTATTGCACCGCTGCTCTGCCCCGGAGAAGATGAACAGTACATCAAAGTAAAGGAGAAATGGTGGTGTGGGAATTATTGTTATATGAATTCACCACAAAAATCACCCAGATAGGCTCAGCCAAAAGCAGAAGCGTTTCGGATGGTTTTATTTTCGAAGATGCCAATCCAGATGCTGAAACGCCCATATACCGGTGAGGCACATGGGCGTTGTTTGAATTTTGTTTTTTTTCGTGAGGCGATTTATTTTTTCAGGCCTTCCTCCAGCACAAAAGACTGGAAAAATTTGTCTATCGCGGGATTATTGTCCTTCTTGGTTTCGCATCCTACCTCAAGAATGTATCCCCTGTTCTTCACCAGAAATATTTGCAGATGCATTATACCTTCGCCTTCCATAAAACTCACAACGGCATGGCGTCCGGGATAGTTTTTGTAAGTAACCTTTTTCTCAGACAGTACAGTGCCCTTCATATTCTTTGCTGCACCGTTTATAGAATTTTCAAAGAAAGCATCAATGATTTCGTCTTTGAAATCCGAATGGATAAGAGTGTCGGGATAGTCGGCATATATGATGCCGTAAACAGCATTGTCGTCTTTGAATTTTCCCACTTCATACATCATCACCTTTAGTTGCATAGCACCTATTTCTGTCTCCACACTCTGTTCAGATTCGGTTGGCTTATTCGGAAACAATATGCTGTACCTGCCTTCTTTGCTCTGGATCTTTACCCACTCAGCCGGGGCGAAGCTGCAGAACAGTATGATAATGAGTAATGATGGGTAGAAAAGTAGTTTTTTCATAAGTTTTGGTGTTTTCGTGCTTTTTTCTGAAAAACAAGGGTAAAGGTAGGGAGCTTGTTTCAAATTATTGTACAGCGGCAACTTTGTTGCAAAAAGATACCTTGCTGTATGTTTGAAATAACAAACCGCCCTGATCGGAGCGGTTTGTTACAAATTATTCTGTATTCATTAATGATCGTGATGATGGTGGTGTGCAGCATGTGCGTCGCCCAGCTTGAAGAAAGCTTCTTCTTCTATTTCCTGCTCGTCTGTAGCAAACTGAGTTTCCAGGAACGAGAACAAACGGCCAAAAAGCAGTCGGCGGTAGGTTTCGTCCATCATTTTTTCATCCTTCGATATTTTGGCCATATAGCCGTCCATCCATGGAGTGTCTGCTTCTTCATCTGCTCCCATACCGAAGTACTGCAACACGCGTGTTTTGATATCTGTTAGGACCTCATCGCGCGTCACATTAATACCGTTTTCGCCCATTATCTGGTCCGATATAAGCTGCCAGCGGAGCTGATGATCAAATCCGCCGAATTCCTGCTCTACCTCTTCTGCAGATTTTAATTTTTCGCCACCCTCACGCAACCAGCGTTTCAGGAATTGTACCGGCAGTACGATAGGTGTTTTGTGCACCAGCAACTCAAACATTTCATTCTGCAGACGCTCACTTGCTATCCGTGCAAATTCCATATTCAGCTCTTCACGTACTTTCTCCCTGAATGTTTCTTCAGACGTTATTTCCTTGCCCGGAAACACTTTTTCAAACAGCTCTATACCCATTTCGGCAGGTATCAGATGCCCTACTTTAGTGATCGTAAGTTTGTAATAATTCCCGGCTGCCTCAGCGCCTGCTTTCAGTGGATCCTTCAGGTATCCGGCCAGTTCTTCTTCTGTGCAAATGTCTGATGGGCGGATGATCAGCGTATCCTCAGGTTTGCGGCCCATAACCAGCTCCTGCAGTTTTGCAGGCATTTTGGCTACTACTTCTGTGTCTTCTATTTTGTCAACACCCTCGGTAACAACACCTTCTGCGTCACAGGCTTCATAGGTGCTGTATATGATGTTTTCTTTGTCTGTTACTTCTGTCTGGGCATCAACTTTTCCTTCGCGACGTTTTATGCGCTCCATCTCATCGTCCATCATTTTGTCGCTCACAGCGATCTTATAACGGGTGAGGCGCGAATTTTTGATCACGGTAGCAGGATCAATTTCCGGTTTCAAGCCTATTTCGAATGCGAAATCAACGTCCGAAGGATTATTCATGTTCAACGCATAATCCTGAGTCGGAGGCAAAATCATCGGCTGTGCAAAAATGGAAACCTTTTCCTGCTTCAGGTAGTCTTCCAGTTGTTTGCCTGCCACTCGTATCACTTCTTCGTTAAACAGCGTTTGTCCGTACATTTTACGCAACATGCCAGCTGGTACCATACCTTTCCTGAATCCCGGAACATTGGCGTTTTTGGCCTGTTGTTTCAATGTTTTTTCAAATCCCGGCATGTAGTCCTCTTTTACGAGTTTTACCGTTATTTTATCATGCAACGTACCTATGTTTTCGCGCGTTACAGTAGCCATAATTGTTCGATATTAAAGAGTTAAAAAAATCAATGAGAATAGGGTGTTGTACCCCTATGTCCTGTTAAAAAGTGTGCAAAGATAGGAAATTCAGGATGGGGATTAACAGTTTAATAATATTTTATATTTTCCGCCTGATCCTGTGCTCCGGGAAGTTAAAGTTGATTTACGCGACAAATTTGATGGCGTGGTTTTTGCCTACTGTCGCCGGAAGTGTTAGGCTCGGATAATAAAAGTAATTTCGCACCCATTGAAATAACATGCTAACAGCACCTTTCACAGAAATTTATCAGTCAGACGAGGTTTTTGACCACCAGTACCCGATATATGTCAGTGCTTTGTCCGAAATACATTGGACTCCACTAAAAGTGATCGAAACCGCTGCATGTTTTCTAGCGCCTGACCAATCTGCAAATGTTATTGACATAGGGGCCGGCGTGGGTAAGTTTTGTATTGGCGCTGCGCATTTCGCTCCCGGCCGTTTTACAGGAATAGAGCAGCGACTCAACTTTGTAAGGGTCGGTAACAAGCTGATCAAAAAGCTGGGAGCCAACAGGGCGACTCTCATTCATGGAAATTTTATGGATATTGACTTTGCACAGTATAATGGTGTTTATTTTTTCAATTCTTTTCACGAAAACATCGTCTTATCCGATTCCCTGGACGAAAAAATTGATCGCTCTCCTGAACTCTACGAACTCTACAATGCATACCTGCTTGCCCAATTGGTTGCTATGCCTGCTGGTACTCGCCTCGCTACCTACTGGCTCTCTGTCACAGAGATCCCTGGCTGCTACAAGCTGATCAGCTCACATTTTGATGACCTGCTGAAGTTGTGGGTAAAAGAATAGCAATAAAGTAGCTGCCTGCCGCGTTGCTGTCATCTCCGGCGTGCTATACAGTCTATTCACTCTTCACAAACCTCCTCACCAGCCCGCTTACCCGCTCCCGTACAAAATAAACACCCGCGGGCAGGTCGCTTATGTCAACTGGTTTTTGCAATTGGTTGGATGGTACAGTGCGTAATAGCACTCCGGTAGCCGCGTACAGATCTACTGGCGAACGAGCGCCGGTAGCCGTAAAAGATATCGCCTTATGTGCTGGGTTTGGATACAACGAAAATGAACTACCTGCAGCTGTCGAATAGGGTAGGCCGGTTCCCCCGGCAGGTTTCAGGTTTATAGAAAGGGTATCTGAAAACACACATGAATCTATTGTCAAAGGCAGAAAGTTGGTAACGTAGAGATTGAATTTCACCACAAAGTTGTCCGGTACTGCCGCAGAAACATCGTACAGAATATGGGCAGAAGCGGTATCGCCATTATTCCAGGAAGATGCAAAGACAACCCATCCCAGAGAACTGAGCGTCATACCGGCTGGCAGCGGCGACACATTAATCAATTTTGCCTGAGGATACGCAAAATTAGTACCTGTGCTGTTTACCAGCGGAATAACGATCGCAGAGTCTGCAGAAGAAATAACTGCATCTGTAAACCGGATGCCAGAACTAACATAGGCAATGGACATCGTATCACAAAGTACTGTTTGGGAATGAGCGGCGCCACTACACATAAAAACAATAAAGAGTAAATTGAATAGTTTCATATGGCATCTATTTTAGGACCTGCTGACATTTACTGAAATTACGAAATTTTGGCCGACAGAATAGCGGCTAGCACTATTGTAGTATTAGTTTTGTTGTACAAAAATCATTCCGTTTCCTATACATCTGCTAACTTCATCATAGCTATGAATGACAAATCGAACATCAAAGAAGATCTATTTCTGCAACGGTACAATAAGCTCAATGACAGGCAGAAGGACGCTGTAGACACTATTTATGGTGCTGTGATGGTTATTGCCGGTCCCGGCACAGGCAAGACAGAAGTGCTGGCAATGCGCATTGCCAACCTCATGCGTAGTGAGGCACAGGTGCAACCTCAGGAAATATTGTGCCTTACCTATACCGATGAAGCAGCCAATTCTATGCGCCGCAGATTGGTACAGATTGCGGGTATTGCAGCTCACAAGGTCAATATCTTCACCTTTCATGGGTTTTGTAATATGGTGATACAAAACAACGCAGAGTATTTCAGCAAGCGGGAGCTGGTGCCACTCGACGATCTGGACCGTGCAGAGATGATTCAGGACATACTCGAAAACCTGCCGCAAGGCCACCTGATGCGCAGGCTCAGCGGAGATATTTATTCAGATACCAAAAGACTGATCTCCCTGTTCGATATGATGAAGAAGGAGCACCTGACATCAGACGCAATTTCCTCAGCCATCGACGAATACCTTGCCGGATTACCAGAACGGGAAGAATATGTTTATAAGATCAATGGTAAAAATTTCAAAAAGGGAGACCTCAAACAGAGCCAGATTGACCAGGAAACAACACGAATGGAAGGTACCAGGGCTGCGGCACTTTTGTTTGATACTTACCAGCAGCGACTGAAAGAAGGAGGTCGCTATGATTTCAATGATATGATTTTGTGGGTGTTGGAGGCTTTTGCAAAACATCAATGGCTGCTGCAGAGCTACCAGGAACGGTATCAGTACATCCTTGTTGATGAATTTCAAGATACCAACGGTGCCCAAAGCGAGCTGCTGACAAATCTTACGTCTTTCTGGGACAATCCCAATGTATTTGTTGTGGGCGACGACGATCAGAGTATTTACGAGTTCCAGGGCGCAAGAATTCGCAACATCATTGATTTTTTCGAACGGCACAAAGAAGATATAAAAGTGATCGTGCTGCCTCACAATTACCGGTCGTCTCAGGCGGTAATAGACATGGCTATGGCCACAATTCAGAACAACAAACAGCGGCTGATCAATCAGCTGCACGAATTGCAGCTCGACAAGAATATCGTTGCCGCAAACGAACGCTTTGCAGATGGAAACAACACTGTAAAGCCATTGGTTACTGTTTATCCCAATATCCTGCAGGAGGAGGCAGGCATCGTGATCCGGATAGAGCAGTTACAACAGCAGGGTGTACCACTGCGCGATATCGCGGTATTGTATGCACAGCACAAGCAGGCTGAAAATGTAGTGGCATTGCTGGAACGGAAGGGCATACCCTACAACCTGAAAAAAGATGTCGACATACTCAAACAGCCACTGACTATACAAATACTGAACGTGCTCCGCTACCTTGATGCAGAACGTAAAAAGACGTTTGATGGAGAGGCATTGCTGTTCGAGATCATGCATGCGCCGTACTTTGGTATCGATGCCAACGATATAGCGCTGCTGGCCCTGTACATGCAGCAAAACAGGAAAGACAAAGGTCCGTTGCGTTGGCGGCTGGCACTGTCCAATCCGCTGATGATAGAAGTGCTGGGTCTTAAAACATCCAAAGCAATACACCGCCTTGGGAAATGCCTGGATGATTGGGAGCAGCAGCAGCTTGCGTTGCCGCTTCCGTTGCTCGTTGAAAAGATAGTACATGAGGGCGGCGTTGTGGCGCACTTGCTGCGTACTACAGACCATGTCTGGAATTTGCAGATACTACATTCCCTGTTTGATTTTGTAAAACTAACACATGCCAGAATGCCTCGCATGAGGTCTGCTGATCTCATCAGGATAGTAGAGCGGATGGAGCACCAGAACATTTCTCTGCCTTTGCAGCGCGTTGTTCAGAGCGAAAACGGGGTCAGTTTTTATACCGCCCATGGTGCCAAGGGTAATGAATTTGAGTACGTTTTCCTCATTGGTTGTACCAAGTCTTTCTGGGAGAAGAAGAAAGGAGGCTCCGGCGAATACAAAATGCCGGATACCATTACCGCTACGAAGGCTGATGAAGACAGTTCTTACAAGGAAGAAGTAGCGCGGCGGTTGTTTTATGTTGCATTAACGCGTGCCAAAAAGCACCTGCATATTTCTTATGCACTCAATGATAATGCTGGCAAGGGTATTGAGCCATCAGTGTTTGTAGACGAGGTAAGCAGCCCGGAAGATCAGGAGATTGTCAGGGTAGCCCCCGATCATATAGCCACGCATATGCAGTGGGCAATGCAGCCTGTGTCTGACGTGCGGATAAAAATGGCCAATGCAGAGTGGATAGAAAGGTTGCTGCAGCAGTTTGCAATGAGTGCAACGCAGCTCAATAAATTTTTACGTTGTCCGCTTACGTTTTATTACGAGACATTGCTCAGGGTGCCTATGCAGCAGAGCGATGCGCTTGCCTTTGGTATCGCTGTACACTATGCATTGGAGCGTATGTACCTCGATATGAAACTCAATAAGAACGAGTTCCCTCCGAGAGAGCAGGTGCTTGCCGCATTCAAATCTGAAATGTACCGTGCCTCCTCTGCTTTCACCGATACGCAGTTTGAGCGCAGAATGGAACAGGGCAATACCATTCTGGCGGAGTATTATGATCATTATGTTGGTTCGTTACACAAGAATGTAGAAATAGAGTTTAAAGTACCCCGGTATTTACTAGATGGGGTGCCTGTTACTGGAAAGATAGACAAGCTGGAGATGCATGGCGACACCTGTATAGTGGTTGACTACAAGACAGGAGATCCTGATAGATCAGCTAAAGCAAATTATCTGGCACCACCCAGTGAAAAAGAGCCTAAGGGCGGCGACTACTGGCGGCAGATGGTGTTTTACAAACTGCTGATCGAAAATTACGAAGAACGCAATTGGCGCGTAAGCAAGGGTTTGTTCGACTATGTACAGAAAGCTAAGTCCGGCCAGTACAGGCAGTTTAGCATACCGGTCTTTCCGGCAGACGAGGCAGTTGTACGCACCCAGTTGAAGGACGCGTATACCAGTATCATGAACCATGAATTCGATCGCGGTTGTGGCGAAGAAAGCTGCCATTGGTGCAATTTCGCCAGGCGCTACGAGCTCATTCGTCCGCAGGACGAGGCAGAGCTCGACGATGAATAAGGTAGCCGGTCTAGTTGTTCACCTGTAGCTTGTACACCTCGCCACGCTGTGTATTTAGTGGTATGCCCAGTGCTTCGTAAATGTAGTCCTGTGCAGTAGTGCGTACGTTCAGCTTGTTTATTTTGGTGTTCGAGCCAGACGGATATACCCGGTTGGAAAGGAATACAAAAACCACGCCACTGGCCGGATCAGCCCATACACAGGTTCCGGTAAATCCCTGATGGCCGAAGGATAGTCCACTCCACCGGTCACCGGTAGGGCCACCATTATCTGCCTCAGGCAGCGGCTTGTCAAAACCAAGTCCTCTGTGACTTATTTTGCTTCCATATGCCGTGAATTTGTCTATTGTAGCTGGTTTCAGGTATTGCTTGCCGCCATAGGTGCCCTTATTTACCAGCATATGAAATATTGCAGCCACATCGTGCGCCGTGGCAAACAGCCCGGCATGGCCGCCTACACCACCCAGCATGGCCGCACCGGGATCATGTACATACCCTCTTATCGTTCCAGGTCTGAAAGCCGTTTCTATTTCTGTTGGTGCTATTTCTCCCGAGTCGAATTTCCTCAGTGGGTTGTACAGCATTCTTTTCAGGCCCATCGGTTTGTAAAACTCTTCTTCTGCATATTTGTCTATTGCCTTGCCGGTTATCTGCTTCACGATCTCTGCCATAAAGAAGAAATCGAGGTCACTATACACCATTTTTCCAGCATTGTCCAGCTTGCTCAGATATATGTCGCGCCACATTGTATCTATGTAATCGGTGCGCATACATACGTTGCCACTCACTCGGGTACTGAATCCGCTTTGCGGAATATTACGGCACAGTTCCGGGCGTATTTTACCGTTCTTATCCAGAACGTCTTTGTAAAAAGGTATCCACCCTTTCAGTCCTGCCTGGTGCAGCAGCAGATCTTTTATTTTCAGGTTGGCTTTGTTTGTGCCAGCAGCCTGTGGCAAATAATCACCAATAGTTTTTTCCAGATCCAGTTTGCCCTGCTCGTACAGCCGCATCACTGATATCGTTGTTGCAAGCACCTTTGTGCACGATGCCACATCGTACAGCGTGTTACTGTCTACTTCTTTTTGCTTGTAGTAGTCAAGGTATCCAAACGCTTTGTCGTAAAACACATTGCCATTCCTTGCTGCCAATATCCTACAGCCCGGAAACACGCCGTCGGCAATGCACCGTGCCATGAACATGTCCAGCCTGGACAGTGCCTCTGGTGCTACCACACCAGCAAATGCAGGAAACACTTTTTTCAATGAAGCTGATGGTGCCTTTAGTATCGTCTTGGTAGCAAATGGTGATGGACACACACTCTGCCCCTCTATGCATGCTGTTACAGGTAGCTTACCCTTTGCCTTCGCTTTCTTCAGCAGTATGTTGGCTACAGCCTTTTCTGTAAGGGTATCATCTTCATACGCTACCATCACAGACCCTGCTCCACAGAAAAACTGTGTTGCGTAGGCGTTGCCCATAACTACGATCATTACATTGCGCATGCAGCCCGCCTGCTGCAGGAATGCTATCGTTTCCTCGCTCATGCCATAGTTGCTGCTATGTGTCTGGCTCAGATTATGTACTGCTACTATCACGGTACTGTATTCCATCAGGCTTTCCAGTATTTTCTGCGCATCATCAGCATTAGCGTGCTTGGGCAGCCACGTCGCCTTTACATTATCAAACCGGTCGTCGAGCATATCATGCAGTGGGGTACTCCCTTCGGCATTAATGCCCACATACCCGATACGCATGGCCGTATTCATTTTCTTCAGAATCTGGTTTTCGTCCTTTACTACCGTTATTGCCGATCTTGCCACCCTGCTGCGTATACTGTCTGTATTTTTGTTGAGGTCATTTACGATATCATAGGGCTCTATATCCTTCCAGTTTGCAAGCCCTGCATCATACTTCGCAGCCAGTATTTTTTTTACACTTGTTTCCAGCATTGTTTCCGGCAACTGGCTGCTGTCAATTGCAGCCCTGATCTTTGCAATAGCGGCAGGTACATCCTGCGGAAATAGAAGAATATCATTGCCTGCAGCAAACGCTTTCAGATCAGCTTCACCCGGTGCAAAATATTTCGTCAGCCCCTGCATATTCAGCGCATCCGTTATCACCAGTCCATTGAAGCGCAACTTGGTTTTCAGCAGTCCTGTCACAGCATTATAAGAAAGTGTGGTAGGCACATGTAGTGTGGTATCCAGCGCGGGTACTTCCAGATGTGCTATCATGACCGCCTTTACTTTTTCAGCGATCATCTGGCGGAAGGGATATAATTCCACCGAATCGAGCTGTGCTAACGATCGGGTTATGACGGGCAGATCAGAATGAGAGTCCACATTCGTATTGCCATGGCCCGGGAAATGTTTGGCACATGCGATAACGCCATTTTTCTGCAGGCCACGTACATAGGCCCTGCCCAGCTTCGATACCCAAACTTTTTCTTCGCCAAATGATCTTGAGTTGATCACAGGGTTGGCCGGGTTGTTATTGACATCTACATCGGGTGCAAAGTTGATATGCACACCCAGCCTACGGCACTGGTCAGCAACAGCCGCGCCCATTTTGAATACCAGCCCTGTATCGCGCGTCGCACCCATCATCATTTGCCGGGGCATTGGTTTCACGCTATCCAGACGCATACCCAGACCCCATTCTGCATCCATGCCTATCAGCAACGGCGTCTGCGCCATTCTTTGAAAACGGTTAGTTAGAATCGCCTGTCGCGCGGGTCCGCCCTGCATAAAAATAAGCCCCCCGATCTGGTGTGCCTGAATCAGACCCGCTATTTTTTCTTCGTTGAAGTTTTTGCCGCCAGAGTATGCAGCAACCATAAATAGCTGCCCTATGCGTTCGTCAGTTGTCAGTGTATTGTATACACTGTCAACCCAGCGCGATCTGGCACTGTTGCGTATAGGTTTTTGTCTCGTAAAGTCTTGCGCAGTCAACTGAGCCTGTAAGCCCGATACAAACAATACAAACAGCAACGTTTTTCGGAGGGAATTACTCATCAAACAAAATTAACCTTAATCATAAAATATCCATCACAAAAAATTAACCCCCGGAATATTTATCCGGGGGTTAATTACCTTATAACACATTAATTTTCGGGAGGATGGTTATGGCTCGTATACCAATCGCACATTTGTAGTAGTGCCATCGTCATTTGTAAACCTGCAAACATACACACCGGCCTTAAGGTCACGGGGCATTTGGATGTCGGCAGTTTTGCCGGCAACCTCAAAACGGGTTACCAATCTTCCGTCTATCGTAAACAGATCCAGCATGCCTGATCCTGGTGTTTTTATTGCAAACGTACCGTTTGTTGGGTTAGGGTAGATGGTGATTGCCGGTTGCTGCACAGTCACATTAGGTCCTGCAGATGCCAGGCAAACTTCTGTGGGTACCACCGTTACCTCATATTCCGCAGTATCCCTGTTACACATGTTAGACACAATGTACCTGATGATCACCGTACCAGCGTTTCTGCCATATACGGCTCCTGTAGCATTAATAGATGCCAACGATGCATTGTCCAGGCTCCAGCCCCCAGTCGATACCGTGTTGAACAGCTGTATGGTTTCTTTCTTGCACACCGTGTTAGGTCCGCTTATTACGCCCGGATCAGCAAGTGGGTTTACCGTAAAGTTTACACTCAGCGTAGTGGATCCGCACAGATTGGTCACAGTATAAGATATGGTTGTTGTTCCTGCGGCCACCGGGGTCACAATACCTGCAGCCGATATTTTTGCAACACTGGTATCTGTACTCACCCAGCTACCACCGGGCGTCGTGTTCAGCAATGTCCTTGTTGATCCAATACATACCGTTGGGTTGCCTGCGATAGGTGCGGGTGATGGTAACGGGTTTACATTCACTCTGTGTTTCACAACGCTGGTACCACACAGGTTGGTGGTAGTATATCTTACTGTGTCAAAACCACCCGCAATTCCGGTCACAACACCTGCTGCGCTTACCGTCACCTTGCCCGTTGTTGTAGCCCATGTGCCGCCAGCCACAGTGGCCGTAAGGGTTATGCTGTCTGTCTGGCATACTGCTGTTGCACCAGTTACCAATACCGGAGCTGGTATTGCTTTTATAGTCACAGACTTGGTACTGTAACATCCGGCCGGCATCATGTAGGTGATAGTAACGGTGCCCGGAGCGACACCGGTTACAATACCTGTAGCCGGATTGGCTACTGCTATCGTTATATCACTGCTGCTCCAGCTGCCTCCCGGCGATGTGTTGCTCATTGCAAACGACGGACCAACACACACACTGTCTGGCCCTGTTATTACTGCCGGCAGTGGGTTGATCGTCACTATCGTTGTAGCCACACAGCCCGTAACCGGCACTGTGTAAGTGATCCTTGTCGTACCAGTTCCAACACTTGTGACCAGGCCAGCTGTGCTGCCGATCGTTGCTACACCCGGTGTACTGCTTGTCCAGGTGCCGGTCAAAGGCATACTGCTGAGCAATGTGTTTGCACCGATGCAGATGTTGGTTGTACCCGTTATAGCACTTGGTGACGGATTTACTGTTACTGCGGTTGTTCTCAGACATCCTGTTGGAAGAGTGTATGAAATCATTGCTGTTCCTATGCTAATACCTGTTACCATACCTGCTGGTGTGCCGGTTACAGCGGTGGCGTCAGAGCTGCTCCATGAACCGCCCGATGGGCTGCTGGTAAGGTTGATGCTGGCTCCGGTACATACCGCACCTGGTCCGGTTATAGGCGCTGGCAGCGGCCTTACTGTTACCATCGTAGAACGGTAGCATCCGGTGCTCAGGGTGTACGATATAATTGCTGTGCCGGGTATGATGCCGCCTACAACACCAGAACTGATTACCACACCCGCAACAGCCGATGTTGAACTGGTCCAGACACCACCGGGAACAGCGTTGGCCAATGTCGTAGTTCCACCTTCACACACAGATGTTGTTCCTGTTATTACTCCAGGCGTAGGATGAACGGTTACAACAGCAACCTGCTTGCAGCTACCGGTTGTTGTGTACGTGATACGTACCGTAGCCATAGATTGGCCTGTGACAACACCTGTTGCTGCTACTACTGTTGCTATCGACGAGTTGCCACTATTCCATAGCCCGCCAGACGGTGTGCTGGACAATGTGGTTGTTGCGGCTACACATACTTCCTGTATACCGGTGATCGGGGTGGGCATTATATTCACGGTCACTTCTGCACTTACATAGCAGCCGGTGGGCAGTGTGTAGGTCATAATAGCCGTACCAGGTACTAAACCTGTTACTATTCCCGAACTGCCAATCATGGCAATCGAATTATCACTGCTGCTCCATGTGCCACCGCCTGTCAGATTTACAATCGTGGTCGTAGCGCCTTCGCACACATGTCGCACACCTGTTATTACTGTTGGCTGTGGGTTCACAGTCACAATTGTCGTACGACGGCATCCCGTAGGCAATGTATAAGAAACAACACCTGTTCCTGCATTCATGCCGGTCACTAATCCGCTTGCAGATCCTACCGCTACCCATGGGCCGGTGCTGCTCCAGGTTCCGCCTGCATCCGCGTTGGCGAGTGTTGTGGTAAACGTCTTACAAACCACTGCTGTTCCGGTGATCAGTGATGGTAGTGGGTTCACTGTAATGACTCTTGTCGCCGAGGCATTACCACATCCGTTTGTTCTCGTATAAGATATTGTTGTGGTACCCACTGCAAGTGGCATCACAACACCAGATCCGCTGATGGTTGCGATAACCAAATTGGATGATGACCACGTGCCGGTGCCTATTGAATTGGTTTGGGTTATGGTGCTGCCCATACACGCTGTAGCTGGTCCTGCTATTGTACCGGTAGCTGGCACAGTGTTAACTGTTACACCCTTAGTCGCAGAGGCGCTACCGCAGCTGTTGGTTACTGTATACGATATCACAGTCGATCCAGTAGTTATGCCTGTTACAAATCCCAGCGTGCCTACTGTTGCAACTGCAGTATTAGATGATGTCCAGCTGCCACCGCTGGTGGCATTGAGCAGCAGAATATCGTTCCCTGTGCATACTGTGGCGGGTCCGGTTATGGTACCCGCTGTGGGCAGTGCATTAATCGTTATGGTTTGTATCGCTCTGCATCCCGACAAAGTATAGCTGATCCGTGCAGTGCCCGTGGCAATACCGGCTGTTATGCCCGTTGCCGATCCTACCGTGGCTATTGCAGTGTTACTGCTGCTCCACACGCCGCCTGCCGGTGTGCTCGTAAGTGTTTCAGAGGTGCCCTGGCAAAAGTCCAATGTTCCGCCAATTGCCGTCGGTACCGCGTTTACAGTTATTGTATGTGTAGCTGTTGCTGTACCACATACCGTTGTAACTGCGTATGATATTGTCGCTGTGCCTGCCGCAATGCCACTCACAACACCCGAAGTGCCTGTAGTGGCTACCGCTACATCTGACGACGACCACACACCTCCCGTAGTGCCATCAGTGAGTGTTATGTCACTGCCTGTGCATACAGCTGTCGGTCCGGTTATCGTACCGGCTGCAGGCAATGGATTTATCGTTACAATCTGGTTGCTGGTGCAGCCTGTAGATGTGTAAACGATGTTGGCAGTTCCGGCTGTTAATCCTGATACTGTACCTGTTGTTGCATTCACGCTGGCTACAGGTATGTTACTGCTGCTCCATGAGCCACCCGCCGGTGTACTTGCCAGCGTTTCGCTAGATCCTGCGCAGATCGTAAAAGTACCTGTGATTGTCGTCGGTGTTTGGTTTACAGTCACTATGTGTGTTGCTGCGGCACTGCCACAAGCCACTGTTACGGTATAGGAGATGGTAGTCGTACCGGCTGTCAATCCCGTCACTACACCCGATGCGTTTACTGTTGCTCTTGCCACATTCGACGAAGACCAAGAGCCACCAGTACCTGTGTTCGTGAGTGAAATCGTATTTCCCGTACATACTGCGCTGGCTCCCGATATAGTCCCTGGCACTGGTGCCAGTCCTACAGATATCACACCTGTGGTGTTACAGCCACCTGCCGCATAGGTTACTACTGTTGTTCCTACTGTCAGGCCACTCATCACGCCGCTTGTTGCATTTATTGTTGCTACTGCAGCATTGCTGCTGCTCCAGCTTCCGCCAATAGTAGTATTGGTCAGCGTCGTTGTCGCGCCGGTGCACACTATAAAACTTCCACCTATCAGTGCAGGAGTAGGGTCCACAGTAAATATTACTGTCGTCCGGCACCCTGTTGCCAGTGTATAGCTGATCAGTGCAGTGCCTGCTCCAGCCCCGCTGATTGCGCCTGCTGTGCCATCTATTGTTACGGTTATATCAGGGCTGCTCCAGGTACCACCAGACGGTGTGCTGTTTAACGTTGTTGTCAGTCCCTGGCATACATGCAGTGTGCCGGTTATACCTGTTGGCAGTGGGTTAATGGTTACTGTCTTGGTGGCGGCCACTGTTGCGCAGCCGGTGCTCGCTGTGTAGGAAAGGGAAGTTACACCATTTGCAAGACCCGTTAGTGTGCCGGTAGTGCTTATTGTTGCCGCCGTTGTATTAGTAGAAGACCATACACCACCTGTGCCCGTTGTCGTGAAAACAGAGTTACTGCCTGCGCACAATTCAGATACACCCGATATTGTTCCCGCTGCCGGTGCAGGACTTACGGTAACGTTGGTGGTAGTACTGGCAGCTCCGCATCCGTTGTTTGCTGTATACGATATAGTTGTTGTTCCTGTGTTTACGCCGGTCAATATGCCTGTACCAATCACAATTGTGCCGGTAACAGTATTAGTAGAAATCCACGTTCCACCTGGTATGGTACCTGTCAGTGTTATATCATTACCTATACATACCACCGATGGTCCCGAAATGGGGCCGGCATTGGGCGTAGCACTCACTGTTACTACAGCAGTCGAAAAATCAACACCCACCGTGTAGGTTAATTCTGCAGTACCCGCTGCAATACCGGTTACGACACCGGTTGTTACGTTCACCGTTGCTATGCTTGTTGTGCCACTTGTCCACGCTCCTCCTGGTGTAGTATTGCCAAGTGTAGTAGTGCCACTGACACAAACATTAAGTGTGCCCGTTACTGGTGTCAGCGCACTGGCTTTGATGGAGATGACGAGTAGACTTAATAATAGTGTAAAAAAATTCTTCATATAAAACCTTTGATAATAAATAAACAATATAGCAATATAGTAAAAAAATCTGCAAATAATTTGTGCTACTGACAAATACACCTCAAAAATACTTAAAACATCCCATAACATACCTGCACTGATCGTATTACTTTTTGATGTCTTATACACTTTCTCCTTGCTGCAACTGGCAAATGAAAACACAATCCGCTACACAACATCTCATTGATTTCGTACTTTGTGATTAAACCATGCCTTCTATGCCGCACCAACAATTCATGCAGCGATGTATTGCACTCGCACAGAACGCCTCTGGCTTTACCAGCCCCAACCCCATGGTAGGAGCGGTATTAGTGCATAACGGCAACATCATAAGTGAGGGATGGCACCATTATTATGGGGCTGCACACGCCGAGGTCAATTGTCTCGATAATCTGCCCGCAGCTTTGAAACACCTGATACCGGAAGCCACCATGTATGTAAATCTGGAACCATGTGCACACTATGGCCTTACGCCACCCTGTGCCAATCGTTTGGTTGCAGAGAAGGTGCAACGTGTTGTCATTGCCAACACAGATCCGTTCGCAGAGGTCAACGGCAAGGGTATTGCCATTTTGCGCCAAAACAATATTGAGGTGGTGACGGGTGTGCAACAGCAGGAGGGGTATTGGCTCAACCGCCGCTTTTTTGCATTCCACACCCGCAAACGCCCCTACATAATCCTCAAATGGGCGCAGACACCCGATGGTTTCATCGGCACGCCCAACAAAGGTCCTGTCCGGATAACAGGTGCCGAATGCCAGACGCTTTCACATAAATGGCGTACGCAGGAGTCTGCTATTATGGTGGGCTTCACCACTGCGCTCAACGACGATCCGCAACTCACAGCACGCCTGCATACTGGTAAACAACCATTGCGGATAGCCATAGATAGAAATAAACTGATACCACACACCCACAATCTGCACAATATTGATGCAGCTACCTGGATTGTCAATGAAACAGATGAAACAGTCCTTGGAAACGTGCATTACATAAAAGTATCCTTTGATGATGCTTTGTTGAATGCATTACTTGCCAGAATGTATGATGCCCGCTTACTGTCTGTGATTGTAGAGGGTGGAGCACACCTATTGGAGAGCTTTATAGCCGCAGGTCTCTGGGATGAAGCGCGCATATTTACCGGTGGCCCCGCTCTTAACGAAGGAGTCGCAGCGCCAATACTTAATGGCGGCACAACGGCATTCTCCACGTCTGTAGGTCAGGATTTATTGCAGGTACAAACCAATCCTGCCAGCGGATTTGTTTACCCGGTTGGGGCAGACCTGTAACTGCTTTCCGGATACAGACTGTTATAATTCGATGCAGACATTTTTAGGTTCGGTGAAGAAGCGTAGGGCATCCCAACCGCCTTCGCGGCCCACACCACTGTTTTTAAACCCACCAAATGGAGTCCGCAGGTCACGCAGCAGCCAGCAGTTCACCCATATTATGCCACTCTGTACTTTCATAGCCACCCTGTTGGCACGGCTCACATCTTGCGTCCATATCGTTGCAGACAGGCCATAATCACTGGTATTAGCCAGTTGCAGCGCCTCATCCTCTGTTTTAAAAGGCTGCAAAGTTACCACTGGCCCAAAAATTTCTTCCATGTTTGTGCGGCAGTTTGCACCAAGTCCTTCAATTACTGTCGGCGCTATAAATAATCCGTCGGCACATCTACCGGAGCCCTTTACCGCTTGCCCGCCTGCCAGCACAGTGCCACCTTCCTCCTGTGCCAGTGCTATACATGCCAGTACCTTGTCATAGTGTAGTTTGCTTACCACGGCTCCTTGCTTGCTGTTGTCATCAAGCGGGTCGCCGGGAGTTAGTTTTCGGGCCCGGGCCACAAACTCGGTTTTAAACTTTTCATAGATACTTTCCTCTATCAGTATGCGGCTGCCACAAAGGCATATCTGCCCTTGATTGCTAAAGGATGACTGCAGTGTGGTGCGTATCATCTTTTCCCAGTCGCAATCTGCAAATATGATATTCGGATTTTTTCCACCCAGTTCCAGCGATATTTTTTTGAACATCGGTGCGGCTGTTGCCGCTATTTGTTTTCCTGCCCTCGTACTGCCTGTAAACGAAATAGCTTTTATACCCGGATGGGCTACAATAGCTGCACCACATTCTGGTCCACCACCATGCACAATATTCAGTACACCGGCAGGTAATCCGGCTTCGATACAAATCAGGCTCAGCAGATATGCGGTCATCGGTGTTACTTCACTTGGTTTGGCTACCACACAGTTGCCCGCAGCCAGTGCCGGGGCTATCTTCCAGGTAAACAGGTAAAGCGGCAGGTTCCACGGCGATATGCAACCCACAACGCCTACTGGCTGCCGCAAGGTATAATTGATCGCTTTATCTTCCATTCCATGGCTCTCTGTGCTGACGTGCATAATGCCGGTTGCAAAAAAGCGGAAATTGCTCGATGCCCGTGGGATATCTACCCGCTTGCTGAGCCACAATGGTTTGCCATTGTCATTGGTTTCTGCCAGCGCCAATGCCTCCAGATTTTGGTCTATCAGGTCAGCTATCCGGTTCAGCAGTCTGAATCTCTCTTCTGCCGGGGTTACACTCCATGCCGCAAAAGCACCACGTGCAGCCTCCTCGGCAGCCGATACATCGGCATGATCGCTGTCCGGCGTCTGGCTGTATTCCTCACCTGTCGCCGGGTTGACGTTCGGCAAATATCTATTGTTAAGTGGTGCCTGAAGTTTACCGCCTATATAATTGGCTATTTGGGCTGGTGCAGAAAGATTCATCCAACAAAAGTACGGAAATGCTAATCCCATACAAAGCGGGGCAGCTGTTTACCCTCCTCTTCCGTTTTTAAAGCAAATGTTGCCGGGGGTTCTCTCCCATCTGGGCTGTTGGGGTAGCCGTGGCCAATTTTCTTTTAAAAATATTTTGAATCATTTTTATTGATTATCAGCATTTTAAAAATAGTTTTAAAAATATCTAAAAAATGCGGGTTACCTTTTTTCCAATCCGGTATAAACCTGCATAACCATCTAAAAACAAAAGTTATGAAATTAGTAAAATTGAGCGTATTCGCACTTACAATGGGTCTTTTTGTTGCATCTTGCGGAAGCGGAAGCGGCGAAGCTACAACTGAAACTCCAGCTGCTACTGAAGCTCCTGCTGCAGAAGCTACTCCAGCTCCAGAAGCTGCTCCAGCTCCAGCTCCAGCAACTGATTCTGCTGCTGCTGCTACACCAGCTGCTCCAGCTGAAGCTGCTCCAGCAACTAAGTAATTCTGTTTAACAACAGTAATAGAAAAACCATCCGTGAGGATGGTTTTTTCTATTTATACCTACTAGTCGATATTTCCGCCTATACTGTTATAGGTTCTACTGAAATCACCATTATTTGTTCAGCTCTATCGGCAATACCATTTCTTTTCCGCCCCTCAGTATGGTGACTTCCGTTTTCTGTCCCGGCGAGAATTTCCCAAGAGTCTCCATATAGCTTTGCATGCCCATTATTTTGTGCTCTCCCAGACGGGTTATGATATCACCCGCCTTTATACCCGCTTTTATAGCTGGCCGGTTGTCAGTTACTCCGTCCACCTTTATACCACCGCCATCAAAAGTATAGTCAGGCATGATACCCAGCGAAACCTTAAACCTGGTTTTGCCCACTGTTGCCTGCTTCGTTACCAGATAGGTAGGTTTCCCACGCTCTTTATCCATTTTCGTCACTATGCGTCTTACATAGTTCAGCACCTGCGCCTCACCCGGGTAGTTGATCAGGTCTGCTTTATCAGATGGTTTATGGTAGTCTTTGTGTGTACCTGTGAATAAAAACAATACCGGAATACCGGCATTGTAGAAACTGGTATGATCAGAAGGACCTACACCTGCACTATCAATCACCAGTTTGAAATCGCTCCCTGCAAGGCTTACGGCGTCAACCCATGCCGGCGACGTGCCCACGCCACCCAATGTCAGACCATGGGTGCTATCGTTCAGCCTGCCTACCATGTCCATATTGATCATATACGCAATTCGGTTGCTGTCTAGCTGCTCCTCCTTAACAAACGCTTTTGATCCATAAAGCCCAAGTTCCTCTCCCGAAAAATTCACAAAAAGGTAGTTGTAACGCCTTAGTTTTTTACTTTTTACCCACCGTGCCATTTCCAGCAGTGCAGCAGTGCCACTCGCATTGTCATCTGCTCCATAATGGATCAGGTGGTCTTTCGCAGCATTGGCATGCAGGCTGTTATGGTCTTCGCCATATCCAAGATGGTCGTAGTGGGCACCCAATACGACGGTGTATTGCGCTTTATTGTCTATATATGCGGCCAGGTTATTGCTGCTACGTTCTGTTTTCACGATGCTGATATCTACATATATACTCACACCCGATTTTCCTGTTGGCCGGTCTTGTACTGTTTTTTTGTACGCTTTGTTGTTTACAAACACCACTGGTATCTCTATAGCCTCGTATTCAGTATGTTTATTAAATGCCGGTTCGTACTTGCTGCCATAGCTATCAAAAAACACAACAGCAGTTGCCCCTTGTTTGGCGGCATCCCGGCTTTTTTCAAAAGCAGTCTTCTCCCAGTCAAAGTGTGGGTTGTCAGCATCTTCCTGGCTGGCATATAGTGGCAACATCCAGGCGCTGCCTTGTTCCATCACATCAGGTAAGATATCACTTGCTGCTTTTTTGTTGGCACTGAACGGCATCGGAAAACCATCCTCGCCGCTCCTGATATTTACATTATTGATTGTAATAACAGTGTTCGAGCCTATCTCTTTTCCATAAGTGAAACGGAAAGGATGATAGTAAGTACTGTTGTAAGGCGCAATTTTCATTTGCTGGTAGCGGCGCTCTATGTATTCGGCAGCTTTTCGCTCTCCTTCCGTACCGGTACGCCTGCCTTCCAGTGCATCCGATGCCAGATACTCAATGTCTGTCTGCAGTTGTTTTATTACTTTTTTGTCGGCCTTGCTCTGTCCTTGCACCAAACCGGGAGCGACAAGCAGCGATACAATCAATAACAACGTACTTCTACGAGGAGCCATAACAGCGTTTGAACTACAAATGTACATATTATGTGTTCTGATTAACAGAGCTTATGAGCTCCTTTGTCTCTTTTGCCAAAAAAAGCCGCTCGGGTCAGGAGCGGCGGGTTGTGAATTTGTAATTCTATACTGATGCTTACTAAATTCTGAATTGCTGATGTCGGCTTTTTTACGATGCCTGTTTCAATTTGTTGGGTTCTCCTACCATAATCAGACCTGGGGTATCGGCTGGTGCTGCTTCCTGGCTGCTGGTTGGCATTACGATTTGCATATCAGTAATGTCTTTCAGTTGCGGTAGCTGAGCAGGAGAATTGATGCCCAGATAATCCATGAAGTTTTTAGACGTAGCATAGATCAGTGGCTTTCCTACCATATCCTCATTTCTTCCGGATATCACAATAAGTTCCTTTTCCAGTAGTTTCTGAATGCTGTAGTCGGCGCTTACTCCACGTATGTATTCTATTTCGCTTTTTGTTATCGGCTGCTTATAGGCAATAATAGAGAGCGTTTCCATCGCTGCCGTAGAGAGCTTTTTGATGTGTTTCTCGCCATTGAGTTGTAATACTGTCTTATGAAATGCTTTCTTGGTAAGGAACTGATAGCCGCCACCGGTTTCTCTCAGCTGAAAAGGGTAGTAGTCAGCATCATATTTCTCGCGAATGGCATCAAGACAGGTCGCTATCCGGTCTGCTTCAACTACTGTTTCCAGTGCTTGTCCCAGTATTTCGGTCATTTCTATTTGGGTGAGTGGTCGCTCACTGGCAAATATCAGCGCCTCTACATGTGGCATCAGTTGTTCTATATCCATTGTTTTGTGCTTTTCTTTTCCCAACCGAAAGTACCACTACTTGGTATCCCTGCACAAAATAGTAATGCACAGATGTGAATAACTCCGTTTGCTTTATCACACCACTCTCAGAGACCGCCCATGCTCCAATATTGACTGCCTGCCATACCCATAGTTTTGCATACCAGTGACCGGTTTTCGAATGCCGATTCTTCGGGCGTCTTTGCGTTGATATCGTTTTTCGGCTGCACATGTATGCTGTGATTTTCCTAATTTTAGGGTATGACAGACCGCTCGTATCTTCAACAATTGCGTACTCCTACTGCAGCAGATCCCCTCAGAATATTGATGAGCGCTTGCTTGGCTGGTGTCACCTGCGGCTTCGATGGCACTGCCAATGGCGAATACCCCTCTGCGTTGAAGATTTTGCAATACAACACGGTACGTGTGACAAGGTTTTGCCCCGAAGATTTTTCCTTCGGATCACCAAGGGAGATGTGTGATATTCATGGTGGGGATGGCTTCGCCGTGCTCGACGGGAAGGCAAAGGTACTTTCAGATAGTGGTGTAGATTGGTCGGCAGGTATGATTGCTGCAGCAGAGGAAATGACAGCGGTCGCTCTCCGCAATAATGTCGAATTGGCGGTGCTGATGGATGTCAGCGCTGCTTGTGGTAGTCAGGTGATCTATGAAGGTAATCGGTTTGCGCCCGAAAAAAAATACCAGATTGGTGCCGGCGTTTGTGCTGCGCTACTCATGCGCAAAGGCATTAAAGTAATCTCACAGCGCGATTATGCGAGTCTCGAATTGCTCTATGCCAAAATAGATCCGGCACACCAAATGAAGCAGGACGCTAAGGATCACCACGAAATAGATTGGTACAAAAGTTATTTTGCTGCTCAGATCAGCTAGAATTTGTCCATTCACACCCTTCCTGCGCGGCGCACAATTATTTTCCGGAACACCTGATTCTCCATACACCCATCCTGCAAGAAAAAACCCGATGCAATTTCCGTAGATAGGGAACAGCATCGGGCGTAGAAATATTTTTTGAGTGCCTTATAACTTTATCAGGTCATCTGTCTGTGCATCATAAAAGTTGTACTCCGTCAGTGGTGACTCATTGTCGCTCACAACTTTCACTTTTATTTTATGCTCTTTCTCCCACTTTTTCGAGATCGATGGTTTGAAGAACGTTCCTTTTGTAAGGTATCCTTCCACAATCGGGTGCACATGCAACTTCAGCTTACGGATTCCCTGACTCACCACATACTTCAGATCTTTTTCAATATCGTCAGTAAGTAATATTGTCGGACCTATCTTTCCGGTTCCTTTGCAGGTCGGGCAGGCTTCCGCGGTAGAGATATTGATCTCCGGGCGCAATCTTTGTCTGGTGATCTGCATCAACCCAAACTTGGAAATAGGTAGCACAGTATGTCGGGCACGATCATTGGCCATCAACGATTCAACAGCTTCATAGAGTTGCTTGCGGTTTTCTGCAAGTTTCATGTCTATGAAGTCGATAATGATGATACCACCCAGATCGCGAAGGCGCATTTGCCGCACCACTTCCTGGGCTGCTTCCAGGTTCGTAGCCAGTGCGTTAGCTTCTTGTCCTGCTTCCGGGCTGCGGGTGCCGCTGTTTACATCTATTACATGCAGTGCCTCTGTATGTTCAATGATGAGATAGGCACCGCTGTTCAGATTTACTGTTTTACCAAATGCTGCCTTCACCTGCTTGGCAATACCAAAGGTTTCAAATATGGACTGGCTGTTGCTGTGCAGTGTTACGATATCTTCCTGTCCGGGCGATACCTTGGATATATAATCCTTGGCTACAGACCACAGTTGCTTGTCGTTTACCACAACTTTCTGAAAACTGTCATTGAGCAGATCGCGCAGGATAGAGGTTGTCTTGTCCTGCTCACTCATGATCATTTGTGGTGCTTTTGCACCCTTCAGGCTTTTTTGAATGCCCTTCCACATTTTCTCCAGTTCCAGTATATCGGCATGCAGTTCTGCAGTGTTCTTTCCTTCAGCAGCAGTACGTACGATAACTCCGAAATTCTTTGGCTTCACGCTTTCCACGATCCTTTGCAGGCGCTTACGCTCCTCCGAAGAATGTATTTTACGTGAAATGGCCACAACATCATTGAATGGCGTAACGACCACAAAACGTCCCGGAAGGGATATTTCACAGCTCAGTCGCGGTCCTTTAGATGAAATAGGCTCCTTCAATACCTGTACAAGTATTTCCGGCTTGCCATTAAACACATCGGTGATCTTTCCTGATTTCAGTATTTCCGGTTCATTTTTGAAACGGCTGAAGTCATCTCCCCAGGTAACATTATCCTCAATGCAAAGCTTTGAAAACTTGATCAGCGAACGCAGGTATGGGCTCAGGTCTGTGTAATGCAGAAACGCATCTTTCTCATAGCCAACGTCAACAAACACGGCATTGAGACCGGGCATGAGTTTCTTAGTCTTGCCCAGGTATATATCGCCCACGGCAAACTGACCCTGCCCCCGCTCGTAATGTAGTTCTACCAGCTTTTTATCCTCAAGCAGGGCAATCTCTACACCTTCACCGGAAACATTAATAATAAGTTCTTTGTTCATTGGTGTATACCAAATCAGCTCCAGCTGCAATCGCCCCCATAGAATCAGCGAGGCCTTCAGGCTGTAATATAAACCTGCACATCACCCGGCAGCGCATAGGCGGACAGACGATGTGCAGGTTAAAAACGGAAGCGTTTGTAAGGGAAGCAGTGGGAATAATAGCCTACTTATTCTTCTTATGACGGTTCTTTCTCAGGCGCTTTTTGCGTTTGTGAGTGGCTATTTTATGTCTTTTCCTCTTTTTACCACAAGGCATAATATGAGTTTTTTATAACGTTACTTTAATGAATTTATGTGTTGGTCAATCTCTTTGCTGAATTCCGGGTTATTTACAACCAGTTTGCATTTTTCCAGCATTTCAATCGCCTTTTGTTTATTTCCCGTCCCTTCGTAAGCCTGAGCAAGAAAGTATAATGCTTCTTTGTTCTCCGGTTCCTTCTTCAGAACTGTTTCAAATCGTTTAATAGCTTTTTCAAACTGACCGGATTGTATCGACATACGCCCCAGTAACATATTTGCCGGTATATGCTCCGGATTATCCCGGGTCATTGCCAGTGCCATTTGCACCCCTTTCATTGGTTCTGCTGTTCCCTGTATGTATGCCGAAGCCATTGCCAGTCGCGCTTCTTCACTATTCGGGTTCAACTTCATTGCCTGCTCCAGACAACTGATGGCTTCATTGGCTTCCCACATCTGTAAGGCGCGGTCACCCTCATGCTCCATCAACTCCAAAAATAATTGGGCTGCAAAGGTGAGGCTTTTTTCTGAATTTTCCAATTTAGCTGCCTTAGCTTTATAAAATACTGCAACCGGGTACTGTTTATTACGCTCCCACACCTTCGAAAGTCGCGTAAAAACAACAGCCATCTGCGACGCATCGCTGATGGCTGATACTTCCTGTTCCAATGTTTTTACCGTATCTGCAGCCGTTTTCGGGAGCTGCATTTTTAAAGCGGCTAAAATTGAATCAATTGAGGCTGCCTTCATGGTGTTAGGGCCCTGGGATACCGATCCGCCCGACGATGGTCGTTGCATTCCTGCTTCCGCCTTTTCGCGGGGGGGGATCGTATTGCCTCCCCAGTATAAAAGTGCGATTATCGCTATTGCTACTGCAAGTGTGATGTAGTGTACCGGCCGCAAAGATTCAGTTTTTTGCTGGCAAAGGTAACGAAATCAGCCGTGCCGTAAGGATATTACTCATTATTCTGCCGCTGCATCTTTGTGCTCCGCCAGTTCGTGCTCAGATTCCTTCACGGCCTGCACAAACTCTTTCGCAGGCTTGAATGCAGGAATGAAATGCTCAGGAATATCCACCGCTACATTCTTCTTGATGTTGCGCCCTACTTTCGCCGCACGCTTCTTCAGAATGAAACTCCCAAATCCGCGAACATACACTGGTTCACCCTCTACTAGTGATGTCTTAACCTCTTTAAAAAATGCCTCAAGCGCAACGAGGATATCTACTTTTGGTATACCTGTTTTCTCGGCTATGCTGCCTACGATGTCTGCTTTTCTCATAATTAGTTGAGTTGTTTTGAATGTTGGTTATGAAATCGGGTTGCACGATTCGTGATGAACTACTTAGTTGATAGCCAATTATCAGACCATTTTTCTTGTCGTTATATGTTTTTCAGACTTATTTCCCATACTACAGCTACAATGTTGCATTGCAGTTCAATGTAAACAGTTGAAATAAAGCGAAATAAAAATAGTGATAAAATAACTATGAATTGCGCAAAATTAACTTTTTTACCCTTTCCAGCAAAACTAAATTGTTGATTATCAATGACTTTGGGGAAAATGTTGGGGAATATTATCCACAAAATATACGTTCACCTGCATCACAGGGTTTTAAAGCGCACATCTGCCGAATAGGGCATGACAGTTACCTGATATCGTCTGCTGTTGAGTGGTTGCAGCGTATTGATATTGTATACCGAATACCAACCCGCCCGGCCACCACAGGCAGTCGCGTGATGAGGGGCAGGTCCTGCAGGATTACTATTGGTGCTCGCGACGTAAAGCCGTGTATTGCGGTCGTCTACCGTCAGTCCATGTGGCTGATAGAAATCGCCATACAGCACCTGTACTACCTGGTAGATGTTGTAGTCAATAACATAAACAGACCCCTTGCGGCCCGGCAGCGGATTGGCCACGTCTTCCATGCAGGTTACAAACAGGTATGGTTTCGTACGCGACATCGCCATTTCCTGTGGCAGTGTACCTACAGGTATTACCCCAAGCACTGCGTCAGAATGGGCATCCAGCACACGCACTTCATTCGTTCCTTCGCAGGTTACAAAGTACTTGCTGAAATCCGGTGTCATCAGTATTTCATGCGGGTTGGGCGATGTCTTATCTCCGTTATTGGTCGTCGTCGGCGGATTGCTGTTGACACTGATTTTTTTGTAGTGTGGTATCTTGTGTGCATACCGGTACACCACGTTGCCATACTGGGAGGTGATAAAGCAGGTATCAAAACCCGCATTGCTCGTAATGCCATGCGGATACACAAATGCACCCGCCCCACTACCGGTAAGCCAGGGTTGCAGTACCATATTGGTCGTGTTGGCATATACGATCCGGCCATTGCTGGTCCAGTCTGTCGATGCCAGCGCCGTGTCACCGGGAGCTATATACAATATATTCCACGAGCCCGTACCCAGCGTTACCGTGCCTACCACTTTATCTGTTTTGGTATCAATTTTTTGTATCGCTGTGCCATTCAGAAAACTTACATACACATACATGCCGTCTGCAGATACTTTCAGACAATGTGGGCTCTCAATGTTGCCGTTATTCACTCCAACAGGGATGTATCGCATCACCAGATTTGTAGTAGCATCGATAACAGCCACAAGGTCGCATCCCTGTTGGCTCAGGTATATTTTCTGGCGGGTTGCAGCACCCTCAACAAATGGTATCTTGCCATCCTTATCTGGTGCCCCGTTAGTGATCCATTCTTTTAGCGTGGCATATTCATTGGCCGAAAGATGGTTCGGGTTCTTCCCGGTAGCATCATAGGGCATTGTGGGCGTTGCAACAGTACCCTTTGATGGATCAGTATTAACGAAGTACAACAATGGGCTGAATTCCGGGCTATAAGGTACAACCGATGCACCACTGCCGCCACCATCAAACAGGTGCTCCCAGCTATCCAGCAGCAGTCCGGCACTGTTCTGATAACTTGTAGCGTTATGGCATCCTGCGGTGGCGCATTTTTCAACCAAAATCTTCCCTACCACATCCGGAAAACGACCATAGTCGGGAGTAGCGACTGGCGGCGACGGTTTTGGTTTGCAGGCAGCGAAAAGAATAGCGGCAAACAACATCGCGGAAGCGGCCAAAACAATGATACTACGCATATAGAGAGTTTTTCGGGCATACTAAAGTTACGAAAAATGCAGGCGCTACGCAAATGAACATCCTCCTATAAGAAGGGAAGTAACGCAAAGCCAGTATCAATGGTATCGGCCATTCTTAAATGCGGTCACAGCAGTGCACGCTAAGACTCCGCCTTGCGCGAAATAATGAGCTTATCTATTCGCAGGCCATCCATGTCCACAATTTCAATCTCAAAATCATTCCAGTCCAGCTTTTCGCCCACATGCGGTATTCTTCCTACTTTATCCAGTATCATTCCGGCAATGGTATTGTAGTCGCCGTCATTGTCTTCATACGACAGGTCAAAATAATTCAGCAATTCGAAGTAGGGGTACTGTGCATCCGCAAGCCAGCTGTTTTCGCTTCTGGCTATGATCTTGTATTCCGTGTTGTTATACTCCGACACATCACCCACCAATGCATCCAGCACATCATCCATTGTAATTATACCCTGCACCGATCCGTATTCATCAACTATCACAGCCATGTGAAACCGTGCCTCCCTGAATTTTTCCAGCACATGGTATGCCGCTGTATTATCGTGCACTATCAGTGGCTTGGCAACATAGTCACTCAGCCTGAACAGCTCTGGTGCAACATTGGCAGAGAATAACTCCTTGATGTTCACGATACCGGTCAGCTTATCCAGTGCACCATTTCCTACCGGGTAGATCGAGTGTAACTCCTCTTTGGTTGTTTTATGCACGTCGTCCAGCGTTGCGTCTATATCCAGCCATTTAATGTCGGTACGGTGAGTCATTAGTTCGGTTACCTTACGGTCGCCCAGCGCAAAGACCCGCTCTACTATATTGTGTTCTATCTCCTGTATTTCACCGCCCTCGGCACTATGTTGTACAATGGCTTTTATTTCCTCTTCAGATACACGGCCCTCCAGACTTTCCTTTATCCCGAACGCTTTCAGAAACAGGTCATTTGTGCTCGTTAGCAGATATATAAATGGTGCCGCTATCCGGGACAGCAGATTCATTGGCCGCGCTACAAACGAAGCTATCGTTTCGGGATACAGCATTCCAATTCTTTTCGGGATCAGCTCACCAAATACAATGGAAAAGAAGGTGACAATAAGGACAATGATAAACAATGCAATTGTATCGGAATAGGGTGCCAATGGTGCCACTTTCGATATGTTTGTTGCAAGGCGCGCCGCTATTTCGTCTCCACTGAAAATACCGGTCAGTATAGATATCAGCGTTATCCCCAATTGTACTGTAGACAGGAATTTGCCGGGGTTTCCGGCCAGTTCCATAGCTATCTTCGCATTTTGGTTGCCTCTTTTTGCAGCATTTTCAAGCTTGAATTTTCTTGATGATATCAGTGCTACCTCACTCATCGAAAAAATACCGTTGAGTAGGATCAGTATGACAATAATAATTATTTCCATTTTCGGATTTACTTTGACAATGCTGCCCGGCTCATCGGTTATCCCATTGTTGCAGACTGGCTAACGTAGCCGAACAGACCCCTGAGAGGCGTCTGCTGGTTCATTTCAAAGGTAAGGCAATCAGCAGTTAAATACTCAGACTTCATATTTTCCGGTCTTAACAGGCACATCGGTATTAAATTTGCAGCAAAATCGTTTTACAATGGCATTTGTGTATCACGACCCGAATTCTGTTATTCACCCTGCACAATTCGTCATCAGCAAAGAGGTTTTGTTCGATGGTGGTGCAGAGGGCTTTTCGCTTGCCGCAATCAGTTGGGAGGGCACAGCACATATCGGCATCCGCTGGAATGTCGCTGCCAAAGAAAAGTCGGACCCCCTGAAACAGGACGGATCAGTGTTGTGCCACGGCGCTCCCGCGCTCCGCGGTATTCCTTCTTGGTTTATTTTACCCATAGAGTTGTTCAATCCAGCACTATTCGATGCCAAAAGTCAACATTTTCTGGAGTGCGCTGCCCAATGGCTGACAGCCACACAGATCACCGGAAAGTGATGTACCGAATTTGCCGATCAGCAGACTGCGCCCCGTTCCGGTAGGGTTGGTCACTACCTGTTATGTCGCTGATTTCTTCGTCATCGTCACTAAAACTGAAAATGTGTAATTGGTTATTTGTGTTATGAATATAGTTTATGGCACGATAATTGTATTGGATATTTAACTCTTTATTAACCTTCTAAAATTGTACCCAATGAAACTTAACCTCCCAAATTTTTTAACCACTCCACAAACCACATCTTTTATGAAAAAACAAATCAGGAACACTATCGTTATCTCCTGTCTGGCAGGAATCGTCTTCACTGGATGCGGCAAAAAATATGACCCGGGACCTGTTTCGACAAGTACGTATACCGTCGAAAGTTTCTTGTCAGAGATGGCCGTAAAGCCTAAAAAGGTAAAGTTCAATGCCGCTTCTGGTGCATCTTTTTTTGGCAACAGTGGAACGCACTATGAGTTTCAGCCGTCTTCATTCAGAAATGCTGCAGGTGTCATCGTTACAGGAGATGTCGATGTTTCCGTCTCTGAATTCCTCAACCGGGCCGATATGCTGTTTTCATCTGTGCTGCCCGTTACAGCCACAGATGCGCTGGTTTCTGGTGGTGAAATTCTGGTTACTGCTGAGCAGGGAGGAGAGCAATTGAACATGGCTCCCGGCAAATTGTTTACCGCAAAAATGCCTATGAAAGGTACTGACGCCAAGAATATGACACTATTTACCGGTGTTATGGACAACGGCAGAGTGGTGTGGCGACCCGCAGATTCCGTTACCGGACCAGGTACGCCAGGTATCACAATCGCCGGAGATACTGTTGCGATCATCTCTGATAGGGTTGGCTATTGCAATGCCGACAGATTTATGACCAGCCCCAATTATCAGCAATTCAATATCATAATCAACACCGGTGGGCTTGATTATAATGACGATTCCCTTACCATTCTTACACTCTACGACGAATTTGCAGGGGTATGGCCTTGCTACAAAAAACGTGAACCCGGCAATGTTTACAAGGAAACCCACGTACCCAATATCCCCGTTCATTTTGTGGCATATGTAACCATCAAAGGACGTGTTTATGGCGGCATACTGGGTGCTACACCGGTTACCGGCAGCAGTTACACAGTTACACTTACGCCTACAACCTCCAAAGCGCTGAAAGCAGAAATCGACAAGATTTAGTTTTCTTCTAACTTGGCCGATGCCGAACTATCCGCAGATCTGCCGAAGGGCAGGGCTGCGGATATTCTTCATTTTAAGAAACATTTATAGGTACATATAATGTTTATACACGGTGCAGATTAGGCTGAACAAAGGACTTTTTATATATTTGCCCCCCGGTATGAAAATTCGTCTGCTAAATTTATTGTATTTGTTTGTGGTTTGTGTAAGCCTTTTCTCCTGCCACGGATTCGAAAAAATCCGTAAAAGCAGCGATGTGAACTTTAAGCTTACTAAGGCAAACGAATATTACCAGAAAAAAGACTACCAGCATGCCAATATGCTGTACAAAGAGTTGATGCCCATCATGAAGAGCACACGCAATTATGAAGCGCTCTTTTACAAATACTCCTATACATTTTATTACCTCAAAGACTATGTAGAGGCATCTTATTATTTTAAGAATTTCGCCGAATATTTCCCTACAAGCAAGGATGCAGAAGAGTGTGAATTCATGAGTGCTGTTTGTTTGTTCAAATACGCACCCAAGTACACCCTCGACCAGTCCAATACAATGAAATCACTTGAAGCGCTCAAGTCGTTCAATGTAAAATACCCCGATTCAAAGCGGGTGGCAGAAGCCAACAAATACATCGACGAATCTAAAGAAAAACTTGAGCTCAAACAGGCCGATGCAGCCAAACTTTACTACAACATCAGTCAGTACAAAGCCGCTACCGTTACATACAAAAGTATCATGCGCAACTACCCTGATACCAGGAAGGCTGACGAATACCTGTACATGATTATGAAGGCCAATGTCAAGTACGCAAAAGCAAGTGTACCGGGCAAGCAGGAAGAGCGCTATGCCAGCGCACTCAGTGCCTACCGCGAATTAAAAGATACCTATCCGCAATCGGCATACCTGCCTGATGCAGAGAAATTATACGCAGAAACAGATAACAATTTAAAAAAAATACGAAATGAGCACAAATAGAAAATCACTTACCTCGGTTAATCCGCTTGTCGAAACCCGCGACGTTATCGCGCTGAAGGAAAAAACAGGCAACCTGTACGAATCAATCGCAGTAATATCGCGCCGCGCTAATCAGGTATCGGTAAACATGAAGGAAGAGTTGCATCGCAAACTCGACGAATTTACCGTCCATGGCGATAACCTCGAAGAAGTGCATGAAAACAAAGAGCAGATCGAGATCTCACGCATATACGAGCGTATGGCAAATGCGCCGCTTCAGGCTATTACTGAGTTCAACGAAGACCAGACTTATTACAGGAAGAAGTAATTTCCTCCTCTTTTTATTTGAAATGGAAGCTGCTTCTCTTTGAGGCTGCTTCTATTTCTTTTTTATACAGGCCTCACTCACCATTGTCACACTTTCCGTTTGTGCACATACATGCTCGCCAATTACTACACAGCCAAGTCCTTCTCCGGGGTTTTTTGCGTGGTCTATTTAGCGTAATTTGCACCTAAGATGAGTACAATAATTCCGGAGCAGGGTCATATAGTGGTGCAGGGTGCAAGGGTGCACAATCTCAAGAACATCGATGTTTCCATTCCCAAAAATAAACTGGTTGTAATTACAGGTATTAGTGGCAGCGGCAAGTCGTCACTCGCTTTTGATACTATTTTTGCCGAAGGGCAACGCAGGTACATGGAGAGCTTTGCCGCTTACGCCCGTCAGTTCGTTGGTGATCTCGATCGTCCTGATGTCGACAAAATTTCTGGTCTGTCACCAGTTATTTCTATTGAGCAGAAAACAACCAACCGTAACCCCCGCTCCACCGTGGGAACAGTTACAGAGGTATACGATTTCCTTCGCCTGTTGTATGCACGTGTGGCCGATGCCTATTCTTACAATACCGGAAAAAAAATGGTGAAGTTCAGCGAGGAAGAGATCGTAGACCACATTCGCCAGCATTTCACCGGAAAGAAAATAATGTTGCTGGCACCCATCATTAGGGGGCGAAAGGGACACTACCGCGAGTTGTTCGAGCAGCTCCGCAAGCAGGGATATGTCAAGGTTCGTATAGACGGAGAGGTTACAGATCTCAAAGAGAAAATGCAGCTCGACCGATATAAGATTCATGAAATAGAGCTCGTTGTAGATCGCATAGTGGTGCAGCCCGACGGGCATGCACGTATGAGTCAGAGCATACAGCAATGCCTGCAGATGGGCAAGGGGCTTATGTTTGTAGCCGATGCGGATAGTGGCGCGATCCACCAGTATAGCCGGCAGCTCATGTGCATTGATTCAGGCATTTCTTACGAAGAACCCTCGCCCAACACATTCTCTTTCAACTCTCCCTATGGGGCTTGCCCCAGGTGCAAAGGGCTGGGAAAGGTATACGCAGTCAATATGCAGCATGTGCTGCCCGATATGACTAAGAGCATCAATGATGGTGCTATTGCCCCCCTTGGTGTAGAGCGCGACTCCTGGTCTTACCAGATGGCCACAGCACTCGCCAAAAAGAACAAAATCCCGCTCGATAAGCCAATAAAAGACATACCGGCAAAACAGCTCAACCTGCTGCTCTATGGCAATGAGGAAGGCGTTATTACCTACTCTGCCGAAAGTGGGGATGCCTATACAGAGAAGGTCATTCAGCACAATTATGAAGGAATTGTGAACATGGTACTGCGCTGGTTTGCCGAGACCTCTTCAGAGGCGATAAGAACTTGGGCAGAGAGCTTCATGGAGCTCAATGCCTGCCCAGAATGCAATGGTGCAAGACTGAAACGCGAAAGCCTTTTCTTCAGGGTAGATGATAAAAATATTGCTGAGCTGTCAGACATGTCGCTGCTCAGGCTTATGGAGTGGTTTGCTGATATTGAACCCCGGCTGAGCAACAAACAGAATACAATTTCCAAAGACATACTGAAGGAGATCCGCGACAGGCTCAGCTTCCTGCTCGATGTTGGTTTGCATTACCTTACTATGGATCGCCCTACGCGCTCACTCAGTGGTGGCGAATCACAGCGTATCCGTCTCGCTACACAGATCGGGTCGCAGCTCACCGGAATCACTTACATACTCGATGAGCCCAGTATAGGCCTGCACCAGCGCGACAACCAGCGCCTCATCAATGCGCTCAAAAGCCTGCGCGACAGCGGCAACTCGGTGCTGGTCGTAGAGCACGATAAAGACATCATGCTTGCCTCAGATCACCTCATCGATATCGGGCCGGCAGCCGGTTTCCATGGTGGTCGTATAGTGAGTGCCGGCACTCCGGCGCAGATACTCATGGGCGACACCACAACCGCACGCTACCTCAATCATACCCTCAATATAGATGTGCCTGCCGAACGCAGGAAAGGCAACGGCAAAAAGCTGGCGCTCGATGGTGCAACCGGCAACAATCTGAAAAATGTATCCATCAAACTCCCGCTCGGCACTTTTATCTGTGTCAGTGGTGTGTCTGGCAGTGGCAAGAGCACCCTCATCAACGAAACACTTTATCCTATTCTCGCCAAACACTGCTATCCTACTTTCAAGCAGGCGCCCATGCCCTACAAAAAAATTGGCGGCCTGGAGCATATAGATAAGGTTATCGAGATCGATCAAAGCCCCATCGGGCGCACACCACGCAGCAATCCCGCTACCTACTGCGGATTTTTCAACGAGATACGCCAGCTATTCGCCCAGGTCCCTGAAGCCAAAATCAGAGGCTATAATGCCGGCAGGTTCTCTTTCAATGTCAAAAGCGGCAGGTGCGAGGAATGTCAGGGTGGGGGAATGCGCACAATAGAAATGAATTTCCTGCCCGATGTGTACGTGCTGTGCGAAAAATGTAACGGCAGAAGGTACAATCGCGAAACATTGGAGATTCGTTACAAAGGCAAATCCATCTCAGATGTACTGAACATGACTGTCGACGAGGCGGTTGAGTTCTTTGTCAATGTTTCTTTCCTGCACCGTCGTATCAAGACCTTACAGGATGTTGGGCTGGGTTATGTTACACTCGGGCAGAGCGCGGTAACACTCAGCGGCGGCGAGGCACAGCGCGTAAAGCTGGCTACCGAATTATCAAAACGCGATACCGGACAAACCATCTATATCCTCGACGAACCTACTACCGGCTTACATTTCGAAGACATAAAGCACCTGCTTGCCGTACTCAACAGGCTCGTAGACCGTGGGAATACAGTACTGGTTATAGAACACAATCTGGATGTGGTTAAGGTTGCAGACTATGTCATCGATATGGGGCCTGAAGGTGGTGGCGGTGGTGGTAAAGTAGTCGTAGCCGGTACCCCCGAAGACATTGCTGCCAATAAGGAAAGCCATACCGGCAGATTCCTGAAAGAAGAACTCGCAATCAGCAGCCTTGCAGGATAGGCTACTGATTGCGAGCAATTTATTTTGTGTACAGAGTGTTGTCGAAAAGTGTGTTCTCGAGCGCAGTTTTAGCTTACTAGCGTTCCTACTTTTTTACCAGTCACCACATTCAGCAGATTGTCAGACTTGTTCATATCAAACACAATGATCGGGAGGTTGTTTTCCTGGCACAGCGTGAATGCTGTCATGTCCATAACCTTAAGATTGCGGCTGATCACTTCAGTAAATGAAAGGGTATCAAATCGGGTTGCAGTCGGGTCCTTCTCTGGGTCTGCTGTATAGATGCCATCCACCCGCGTACCCTTCAGTATCACGTCAGCATCTATTTCTATTGCGCGCAGCGAGCCCGCAGTGTCTGTAGTAAAGTAAGGATTTCCTGTACCTGCACCAAAGATCACTACACGTCCCTTTTCCAGGTGGCGTATGGCTTTCCGGCGTATATAGGGTTCAGCTATCTGCTCCATTTTTATTGCACTCTGCAGGCGGGTATTCACCCCGGCCTTTTCCAGTGCAGCCTGCAGTGCCATACCATTGATCACGGTCGCCAGCATACCCATATAGTCACCCTGCGCACGTTCTATACCGGTTTCAGCTTCATTCATTCCACGGTATATGTTACCACCGCCTATCACTATAGCCACCTGTACACCCAGATCTGTTATTGCCTTTATCTCTTTGGCATATTGTTCCAGCATTTGAGAATCGATGCCAAAATTGCGGTCACCCATCAGCGACTCACCTGAAAGCTTTAACAGAATGCGATTGTACTTTGGAAGCATGTTTTTGTATTAAGTATATAGTTGAAATGTAACCTGTAAAATCTTCTTATGCTGCAGTCTTTGGTACCTGGGTCCCCTTATGCAAACGGCATTTTCACTACCTGTGCCTTCACTGCTTTGTCGCGGATCATTACAAATACGTCGGTGCCAGCAGCTGAATGGTCGGTAGCTACATAGGCCATGCCTATTGCCTTGCCCAGACTTGGTGCCTGTGTGCCCGATGTGATCACGCCTATCTCATTACCGGCGCCATCTTGTATCGTATATCCGTGGCGGGGAATACCCTTGTCTACCATTTCCAGACCCACCAGTTTGCGCTTCAGGCCATCAGCCTTTTGCTTTTCCAGTATCGGCCGTGCTGTAAAGTCTTTCGTAAACTTGGTGATCCATCCCAGACCTGCCTCCAGTGGGCTGGTAGTATCATCTATGTCATTACCATACAGGCAGAAGCTCTTTTCCAGGCGCAGTGTATCGCGCGCGGCCAGTCCTATAGGTTTCAGTCCTTTCGGCGTTCCCACGTTAAAGATGGCTTCCCATATTTTGTCTGCAGCTCCGTCCATATCTTCAAAGTAGATCTCTACACCACCTGCACCGGTATAGCCGGTTGCGCTTACCAGCACATTGTCTACTCCTGCAAATTTGCCCTTCGTAAATGTGTAGTACTTAAGATTGGTGATGTCCATTTCGGTCAGCTCCTGCATGTACTCTGTTGCCTTGGGGCCCTGTACTGCCAGCAGGCAGGTCTTTTCAGATATGTTGTGCATTTCTACACCCTTCGTATTGTGGCTGCTGATCCAGTTCCAGTCTTTTTCTATGTTAGATGCATTCACTACCAGCATATACACCTTGCCTTCCTCTACACAATACACCAGCAGATCATCTACTATTCCGCCTTCGTTGTTGGGCAGGCACGAGTACTGCGCCATCCCGTTTTTCAGTTTAGACGCGTCATTAGACGTCACACGCTGTATCAGATCCAGAGCATCTGCACCCTTTAGTATGAACTCGCCCATGTGGCTTACGTCAAACACTCCGGCATTATTGCGCACCGCATGGTGTTCTTCGTTGATGCCGGTATAAGAGATGGGCATGTTATACCCGGCAAATGGGGCCATTTTCGCGCCCAGAGCTATGTGCCTAGCTGTAAATGCAGTGTTCTTCATATATCGTTGTATGTGGCCGCAAAAATAATCTTCTATTTTTATCTTTTCAGGATTTTAATTCGCCGACGAAAAATAGGTGCCCAATACCTGTTTCCCGGTTGGCGTTAACTGCGGTTTATAGAATAGTTTCCTACCCTTCATGCAGCAGATTTGATCCGGTGTCGATTCGGACTTATGCTGAAAAAGGAAAATCAGGTATTTGGAAAACGAGTTCTGGTTGGCTGGTCATCAGCGTGTTGCTGCACTTGCCGGTATCTCCGTTTGCGTCGCATTTGGTTTGGGGCGTGGTACGTCTTTGCGGTAAAAGTCTGCACCCTTCCTCAGAATATTCTGAAAGGTGAGCTGCTGTATCATCACAGTGTCTTTATAGTTATTTATGATGGCATACAGTCGGTCAGAGTCATATTCTTCCGGCATATCATCTATGTCCGACTTCTTCTGGTTCTTACTCCGTTTGTTCAGTGCCATCCAGTATATGTCTATATGCTGCACATCACCTTTTTTGGTCACTACTTCTACTGTACTGTGTTTTGGTGCGGTTTTTATCGTCGTATCATTGTCCTCCAGCCCGTTCAGGTAGCCTTCGCAGTTGATGTTACCAAAAAATCGCAGATACATATTTGCTCTGTTCCTGTTCAGTCCGTCCGGGCTGTTCATTGCCTTGGCGTCTGCGGTTACCGTTACACTATCCCTGTTGTCTCGGCTCACTTTAAACGAGTTTTCAGGCTTATCGGCATATTGCACGGATACAGACTGAATGTCCTCTGCCGGGATATCAAATACGGTCCGGTCACGCCAGTCGCGCATTTTGCTGGAATATCTCGGTGTCAGGTAACCCACAAATCCGGGTGCCTCTACCACATACGGTGTAGATGCCCCTTCCATCAGCATATTGGTACCTGTATTGTTTACTGCTGTGCCACCTACATAAAACACACGCATTTTTTTACCCTCACGATCATATACCTCTACTTTCACACCATGTGTCGACATTGTTTTCAGTGCGTTTTCGTAGGCATTCTTTGTTACGGGGTACAGTGGTTGTTGCTTCACAAACGTATTCAGCAGCAGGTCCAGCATACCGGGTAGTGCTTTATATTGTTTGTTTACTATCCAGCCGTTCGCAGTCCTTTCTACTGTTATGCTTTCGCCATCCTGCGCTGCCAGAAATATTTTCCCTATCGATCCGGTGTCTTTTATTGTAAATCCTGCCTCTGCCGGGTCAAAGGGCAATTCCTCATTTTTGCTGCCGGGCAGCAGGTAGTATACACCAGCGCCAAGCACTGCCAGTATTGCCAGGTATAGTAGGGTTTTACGCATTGCCGGATAGGGGTTTTATGGGTTCCGATTTCTTTTCGTAGCGGCGTTTTCTGAAGAACAGGTAGAACGATGCAAACACAACTACTGCAGCAATTGGTATCGCTACATTCACCATTTGCCACGTGCCTTTTTCAGATTTCAGACGTCCCTTGTCCAGCAGCCGCAGTTTCACATCCTTCGAGCGGGCTTCCAGTACGCCAGAGCGGTCCGTAAGATATTCAAGGCAGTTCAGCAGAAAGTGCTTATTGGCAAAATACTCTCCGGTAAACTGGTAGTAACCCATAGGCAGCACACCGTCCTTAGCCGAGTAACCGTTACT
Source organism: uncultured Bacteroidota bacterium (assembly GCA_903824665.1). Classification (GTDB taxonomy): domain Bacteria; phylum Bacteroidota; class Bacteroidia; order Chitinophagales; family Chitinophagaceae; genus Nemorincola. Next base: position 58,708 of record CAIJXT010000030.1, read on the forward strand.
GAAAGCCTCACCCATAGATACCACTATCATACTGTTAGGGTCGTCGCAGGTTCCTTTAAACGGTTGATTCAACGAATCCAGCAGGCGCAGATATTCCGGTGCCAGTCTGTTTTGGTATACAGAATGAAACTTCCCTTCCAGCAATACCGCTACTGGCAGGTATGATTTGGTGAACATCTCATGCTTTAGCGGATAGCTCATCATGCTCAGACTCACCCGTACCGGCGACCGCGCACTGCGGCTGTATTTCGACGATTGCAGCAGTATGGTTTTGCTGATACCGGTACTCTTTATCGTATCAATACTGTTGGTAAATCCGGCCATAACCAGATCCATGTTCTTCACTATAGGATGGTCGCCTGTAGGGTTCAGACGCGGAAAATATACCCAGTCATGCAGTTCTGGCTTCCCATTGTTCAGCACGCGTGGTAGCGGATTGCACTGCATATCCTCTATCAGGTCGTAGTTTACACGCACACCATACTTGAAAAGCATTTCATCCAGTTCGGTCTGGTATTCCATCGCTATGAACTGCGGACTATTGGCAAGGCTGTCTGTAGTAGCATTCAGCGCGTTCACAATCCAGAGCACATGTCCTCCCCGCATAATGAATTGGTCTATTTTCAGCTTGTCTGGTCCCGAGAAAAGTGAATTGGGCTGATTGATGATCACCGCGTCATAGAGTAGCGATATGTCCAGCGTATGTGTCAGGTCCAGCGAGTCCAGATCATACATACCCGGCAGCGTCGACAACATGTCGTATGTTTTTATTGCCAGTGGTTCGCCATGCCCTGTCAGGTAAGCAATTCTCGGGCGTTTGGGCTTACCCAGCTGATTGATCGCATTCGCAAATTTGTATTCCAGCATTGCCTCTGCATAGCTGATCTGCTCTTCAGATCCTCTGCCCGGTGGCGCATCCAGCAGATATATCGGCATTTCACGTCCGTTATACTGTACCAGTGCATAAGGAAAGAAAGGCTTCATAGAGTATTCCTCGTCGTCCTGCGTCTTCAGCTCCATTACCCTAATGCCCTTTACCTCCAGGTTGTGGGCAATAAGTTTTTTGTCTTTGTCACTCTTTCCTTCAAACGGATCTGTGAACCGGTAAATGATCTTGTTGCCACCTATCTCTTTAAATGAGCGCAGTCGCTCCCGCATAGCTTCCTGCAGTCGCTGCAATCCCGCCGGGAACTTTCCTTTAAGGTATACATCTATCACTGCCACCTCCTGCATGCTGCGGAGCATTTTTTTGGTGGGATCGGTAAGCGTAAAGCGTTTTTCCCTCGTGAGGTCCAGCCCGGTATGAAAATAAGACGCTAATATATTTACGCACACTACAATAGCCGCCATGATCACGATACGTATCGTGGCCTGTTGTTGCTGGCGGTTTTTGGGTGCCGGTGTTGCCATAGTACTGTTCTAACCTATTCCGCCTGCTCCCCCCGTCCGCGAAGACAGCGAGAAACGTGTAAGCGAGATGAAAAATGTGATTACTGATAAAAAATAGACCACGTCCCGGGTGTCTATCAGACCCCGGCTAATAGAATTATAATGAAACTCCATGCCTACCATACTCAGGTAGTAGTCAATGCCTTCTGAAAATTTGGGCAGTTTACTCAGTTGTTCAAATCCCGTATACAGCACATAACAGGCCAGCAACGAAATCAGAAACCCCACAACCTGATTGCCGGTTAGCGACGAGCAGAATATACCTACCGCTCCAAAGGTCGCTGCCAGAAAGAAAAGCCCTACATACGAACCAATAATGGCACCGGTATCTATGCTGATATCTATATAGGAAAGGTTCTGTATCGTGTATACATAGATCAGGGTGGGTAACAATGCAAATACAATCAGCGCCAGCGTGGCGAAATACTTGCCCAGTATGATCTCTACATCTGTAACTGGTTTTGTCGACAACCATTCTATTGTTCCTGTTCTGAACTCATCTGCAAATGATCGCATGGTCACAGCAGGCACCAGCAGCAATAATAACCAGGGGGCGATACTGAAAAATCGCTCCATCGAGGCGTAACCATACTCAAGAATACTGTATTGCGGAATGATCCACAGAAACAGACTGCAGGCCACCAGAAATACCAGCAACGCCACATAGCCCACTATGGAACTGAAGAAAGAGTTTATTTCCTTTATGAAAATACTGCGCATCGTATTGCCCCAATAGGGTGGGCAAATATAATAAAACGAGGTCGTTTTATAGGATATAACAAAATTGTAAACGTTAAAATTTCATGCCTTTACAATGGCAATACTTACTGATTGTTTGGCACCGTATTGCTGTTTTTCCGTTTCATATAGTAGCCCATTGCAAAATACAAGCTCCCGGATGCCGTGATCAGGCACATCAGATAAACCATTCGTTTACTGCCCAGGTCAGCTGGTGTATCCACTGCCAATACAGTCGCAAACCGGATGAGTGATCCCACTGCCAGGATCCCAAATAGACGCCTGAAGAAATAGATCGATCTTTTCATAGTTGCTTTTTATTCAGTTTAGAAAATGTGGAAATGAGCACTGCTTCGCCTGCTAATCTATCGTCCACCAATACTCATGCACCAGTGAGCCATTCGCGCCGTATACCGCATCGGGATAAGAAAACATAGAATATACGCTGTCTGCCGCCCGGTAGTACTCCAGAAATCCTGTACGCCCGTCGCCATAGAAGTTGGAGTTATCATAAATTGCCTTGTAATCATTTTCATTACTCAGGTAGAATGGCAAATCGCGAAACGATATCTGGCGATTATCAACACGCAAAATAGCTGTTTGGGTCGTTCCGGTTAGGGTGTCATATTGCGGTCCGGCAAGCCTTATGGTACTATCGGTTGCATACTTTGGCAGGCATTTCATGTACCTCCATTGGGTATGTTTAAAAATCGGTGCCGTCAGATCTCTTTTTTTGCATCCACTTACAGTTGCAATTATTCCGGTAATCAGTATGGCTATCAAAAAATGATTCAGGGAAGCGCCTTTCATATGTTTATTTTATCAAAGATAGTAATTTTCAAAATCGAAAATGTGCTTTCAGTTTCCGGAATCCTTTTTTGTTTCCATTTGTTAAATCGGATAATATGTATGTGTTCCCGACCGCTTTAAATACGTAATTTAGTATTGGAAAAGCAAATACATCATGGCAAACGGATCAGCAGCACGCAGAAAAATGTTTACAGTTCTTTTATTTGTATTGGCATCGGCTGCCGGCACTATGGTGATCGATTCTTGTGTCCATCAGCCCTATGTGCTTCCCGCCGACCAGCAGACAGGTGACCCCACCATTTGTTTCGAGCAGGACATACTGCCCATCTTTCAGTCAAATTGTGCAAAGAGTGGTTGCCATAATGCAGCGTCGCACGAGGACGGCTACACACTCGACAGCTACACTAATATCGTGAAAAAAGGTATTGTCCCTGGCAATCCTGCAGCCAGCAAAATATGGGAGTCGGTTACCACCGCCGATGGCGACGATTTTATGCCCAGAAACGCACCAGCCCTCAACGCTACCCAATTGGATCTGATCAAAAGATGGATCATTGGTGGCGCTATAGATACAGGCGGTTGCAGCAGCGTTTCTTGCGATACAACTGCGTTTACCTACAGCGGCACCATAGCACCGCTCATGCAGTCACAGTGTACCGGTTGTCACAATTCCCCTTCAGCTTCTGGCGGCAGCCTCACCGATTACAATAGCGTGAAAACCGCAGCCGTCAGTGGCAAACTGGTGGCCGTTATCACACACCAGACAGGCTATAGCGCTATGCCCCAGGGCGGTGCCAAACTGCTCGATTGTCAGATCACGCAGATCAAAAAATGGATCGCCGCCGGCACCCCCAACAACTGATTATTGAAGGAAGCAGCAGATTATTTACAAGCTATACCATCCACTGCTTCCTTTCTGTGACCATACGTGCCCACGTCAGATCTTACCCCACTATTCAGTAGCCGGTACCATAGCTTCGCCGGCTGTGTCATTTCCTGTGTTTCCCGTTTGGCGCGATACAGCGTACCAATCTACCTTCCGTGAAAAATACATGATCACCGCCATAATGCCGAATAGCCCTATACTGCCAAACAGCAATGCATAGTCTTCAGACTGAATGATGAGGAAAATGTAAGTATACAATGCAGTCAGCGCAATCGTGAATCCGGCAACGATACGGGTGTTTTTAAACAGACCTCCTACATAGGTGGCCACCAGTGTTATCGTTGCTACTGCTGCAATACCATATGCAGCATTGAATCCCGTATACTCCGACAGTGATAGCAGCAGCGTATAGAATATGATGAGCGCTATCCCCACCAGCAGGTACTGCACCGGGTGTATTCGTAGTTTATGTATCCCCTCCAGAAAGTAGAAGAACGCAAATGTCAGTGCCACAAACAGCATGGCGTATTTTACCGACCGGTGTGTCTTCGAGTATCCGTCTACTGCTTGTATCAGCCGCACCCCAAATGCCGCTTTCTCCAGATCCTGCGTACCCTCTTTCCAATACTGAGGGTATGCCCGCGATAGCGGCAGTACCTTCCATCGGGCACTAAATTTATCATCCCCGATCTCAGATGATACCGGCAGGAACTTACCATCAAATGCCGGATCCTTCCAGGCCGCCGAAATTTGTGTCTCAGTTATTTTCCCCACAGGCGTATAGTACAGTTGTCCCGATCCGCGCAGACTCAGCTTTATTGCAAAGGTCACTTGTCCTGCGGCATCCACCTCTACCGGGCTGCTTATACCGCTTTTCAATGCCGTGTTTTCGGGCACACCTGCTTCCAGCATTTGCGTCTTGCCATTCCATTCCAATACCACATGGTCGTTTATACCCCGCTCATCACTTACGCTCATCAGCAGCCGGGCATCTTTCCATACCACCGTCTCCGGATCTATTTGTAGCGCTTCCAGCGGCAGCATATTGAACTTCCCGCTTAGCCGCGACTCAGACTGGTACAGCATTACACTGTACAGGCTCCGTTTCTTTTCTTTGGGTGTTATGTTGATTTGTATGTTTAGTTCGTCAGGTAGTATATAGGCGGCTTTGGTCACTGTGGCTACTTTGTTATCTGCAAGGGTTATTTGCTGTTTGTAAGGCAGCATCAGCACCGGCCCGGTTACTACCTGGTTGCCGGCCCATTTGTCGGTCACTTCCTTTACTACATCTGCCTGCCTGGCTTGCCGCTCAGATACCAGGTCCGATACCAGTGTGCCCGGTATCAGCATTACAAGGATCAGCACACCCACTACTATGCCCTTGATAAGCATGTTGTTGCCACCATTGAAGTTGGTCTTTACTGTTAGTTGCATATATGTTGGTTTTAAGATTAAAAAGTACTTTTAAATTCAAAGTGAATAGAGCAAAAAAAATCAATTCAGCTTCTTTATAATTTTTTCAAGCGCATCCAGATGGCTCCTGAATGCCTTTTCACCTGCCCGTGTTATAACGTAGGTTGTATTGGTTTTACGCCCAATAAACCCTTTCCGTACGCTGATAAACTGATTCTCTTCCAGTGTCTTCAGGTGGGTCGCAAGGTTCCCATCCGTAACGTCTATCAGTCCCTTCAGATCATTGAAGTTTACTTCCTCACCCACCATCAGCGCACTCATGATGCCAATGCGGATTCTGCTGTCAAAGACTTTATTCAGTTGTTCTATCGGGTTGCTCATCAGTTCCATTATTTATCATACTTACTCCACATCATTACCCCATAGAATATATGCAACACACCAAAACCAATTGCCCAGAAAATCAAACCATACCCCGGAAAGAACATTGCTGTGCAGCCCAGCGCCACATCCAGCATACCCAGGTAGCGGATATCAGAATAGGTATGCCTGCCTGCACTGATCAGCGCCAGACCATAAAAAACCAGACATGCCGGCGCCACAAACATGCCGCAACCATAGTAGATAAACAACAAACTGAAAACCCCTCCCGCAAACACCGGATAGAACAGCTGCCCGAACATCAGCCGCGATGCATTGTTCCACATCTTCTGTCCCAGGCGGCTCGCTTTACGATACGTAAAGTATAGACCGCCAGCCATGGCTATTACAGCTACCGCTATGCCCAGCAGCACAAAGTTCATCGTATAATGATCGAAGTGCTCAGCCGATGCATAGATCGTTGAGCCTATACCCTGATACTGTGGCAACTGCAGCCAGCGGTAGGCTATAAACGCCCCCACCAGTGCGGTAGTGCCTGCCCATATACCGCTCCAGCCACTGAGCGATATAAACCGTGCCGAACGGTCCATGATACTGCGTATCTCTTTCAGGGCTTCAATTGTTTCGTCATGCTGGTCTTGAGACATACAAAAGTACTTTGTAACACAAAGTAACACACATTTTTTTGTTCAGCCAAAATATTTTCTAAACACTCAGATTTTTTTCTCACCCCATCACCTGCTTTGTATAATAAATACCGCATTGTTTCGTTATATAGTTCTTATTGTTTTTCGGGCATTTGGCAATGTTGGTCACAGATCACCAACACGCCATCTTCCCGGAGCTACCCTCCCTTCACTTGCCACTATTTATTGCCAATTTTTCATCACTTACCAAAAACGAAACACACACGATAGAGTTCTACATTACCAGTTTTCAGTCGTATGTACCTCATCAGGTTGCGCGCAGCACTGTATAGTTTTCGGGATTACAGTTTTATAATGGTCTTTTTGTCTGTAGTCGCCTGCTGGTGCTATGCACACCACTATTCGCTACCTCTGTTATTGCTCGCAAAAGCGCTCTCCAGCATAGCCTTGTGGTACAATCTCTTACAGTATCGCTCGGCGCGTTTATTCTTCTGTTACAATCTCCACCTTTCCAGATCTTTTCTATTCATCACCTGGTTGCTTGCCGACCTCGTTACTTGCTTTATTTTATTATGGTCAACGGACGTTATATTTTGAATGCCGACCAGTTGTTGGTGCGCAATTCCGGCTCCGCTCTGGCCTCGGGCAGTCTTTCTTTCGGCGCTCCTTTGCGAATGGCTAAGGGCAGCGTAGCAGGCATTTCAGGCGCAGAAGGCTCTGGCAAATCAGCCCTGTTACAGTGTATATTTGGCACCTGCTCCTTGCCCGGTTGCGAGGTGTCTGTAAACGGGGTCAGGCTTACTCACGCCTACACCGTTTTCGGCCTGGTCAATTACTTGCCGCAGGTGAGTTTTATGCCGGCACAGTTTACCGTCCGCAAGGTGTTGGCATTGTATGCTGTTCCCGAAGATCAGGTATTCGATATCTTTCCCGAATTGGCCAATGAAGCCGGACGCCTCATTTGCGATTTGTCCGGCGGTATGGAGCGCCTCCTGTCTGTACTCGTCATCTTACTTGCAGGTACGCGCTTCTCCCTGCTCGACGCGCCATTCACCGGCATTGTGCCTATGTACCTTCCTCGCCTGTATCTTCAGATTCAATCTGCCAGACAGGCCAAAGGCATTCTCCTTACAGCTTGCCACACCGCCGATCTGTTACCCGTTTGCGATTCAATATACCGCCTTCAGGACGGTCACTGCGACCTCATCCACCACGCTACCAGCCCCTGAACCCTATCCAATAAAAAAAATGCGGCATACCCTGTGTGTGCCGCACTTCTTATTGATATCATCAGGCATCATCAATGCACATCATGCATCAGCTTCCGCACCAGCGGAGAGATAATGATCAGTGCCGCACCCGCTATCAGTGCATAGATCGCCAGGTTTTTGTAACCATCAGTATAGGCCATCAGCTTCTGCATCTGTGTGGCATTTTCGCCCACGTCCGACATCGCAGCACCCAGTATACCCGCCGCATACTGTCCATAGGCGCTCGCCAGAAACCACATACCCATCATCATGCCATGCAGCGGCTTGGGTGCCAGCGTCGTCATCAGCGACAATCCTATCGGCGACAGGCACAGCTCACCCAGCGTACTGATCAGATACGCAAACGTAAACAGGTTAAGCGATGTCTTGCCCGCAGCATCTGCAAAGAACCGTGTATAATAATACAGGTAGAACGATGCACTCACAAACAGAAACCCGATTCCGAATTTGATAACCGTATTCGGCTCTATCTTTTTCTTGGCCAGCCACAGCCACAGCAGCCCTGCCAGCGGGCTCAGTATCACCACAAATACCGAGTTTGAGGAATTGTTCACCGCATTCGGATCCATCTTGATACCCGCTACAGTATCATGCAGATTGTTCAGCGCGAAAAGGCTCAACGATCCGCCGGCCTGCTCAAAGAACGCCCAGAAGAAGATACTGAAAACGATGAAGACCATTGCCGCTACCATCTTTTGTTTGGCAGCTTTATCGTTAAGCTTTGCAATTTCATACACAATGTAGAGCAGTGCCAGTGGTCCTACCGTATACATAAAGTAGTCCGTATACTGGCTGTTCTTTACCATCAGGTAGATGAGTGGTATCACCAACAGCGATCCCGCATATACCATGATGTCGTTCCTCCGTATCTTGGCTTCTGGCAGTTTGCCCAGCATGGGTGGCAACCCTATTGGCCCCAGTGTGCGCTTTGTGAAAATGAATATCGACAACCCGACGATCATTCCTATACCCGCCAGCGCAAAAGCAGCATTCCATGAATAGTCTTTCGCCACTACTATGCACAGATAACCGCCCAGCAGCGCACCTATATTAATGCCCGAGTAAAACAACCCAAACCCAGCATCACGCCGTGGGTCACCGTCCCTGTACAGGTTACCCACCATCGTTGAGATATTGGGTTTGAAGAAACCGGTACCTATAATTGTAAAACTGATACCGATATAGTACAGCTCCTTGGGCGAAAATGCCAGCGTAAAACTACCCACGATCATCAGCAACCCACCCCAGAATATAGATTTCCTGAACCCCAGTATCTTATCTGCAAACAGTCCGCCCACAAAGGTCATAGCATAGATAAACGCCTGTATACCGCCATATTTCAGTTGTGCGTCACCCTCAGGCAGCAGCAGCTCCGTCACCATGAATACGGTAAGCATGCCACGCATACCATAAAAGGCAAACCGTTCCCACATCTCCGAGAAAAACAGGTACCACAATTGTTTCGGATACTTCCCCTTGAAGTCCTGTATCTGCTCCAGCGTCACGTCCTGGGATGCCACTTTACTTTCCATTACTTACCGGTTTAGGTGTTACTCTTTGTTGGTTATAGTGCCAAAGTAAGGCATATTTTTTATTCTGCATTGGCAGGCGCAGTTTCTATCCACATTTCCCCCTGCTTTTTCCCCCTCTGCACAAAAAAAGAGCAGGGCGCTGGCCCTGCTCTTTCAAAAGTCAATTTGTATTCTACTACTTGATGCCATGCATCATCTTCAGCAGTTTCTTCGAGAGGAAGAACAGTATCACCGATGCCACACCAGACATCACAATGAACAGTACGAAGAAATCAAAGATGTTCGTCATTTTGTATCCCGCAAAGCTGGTCACCTTGCCTGCTTCTGGGTAGTAAGAGCTCAGTGTACCCGCAAATTTGTTCGCAGTGGCGTTCGCCAGAAACCATGTACCCATCAGCAGCGATGCAAAACGCGCAGGCGCCAGCTTATTCACCAGCGACAATCCTATCGGCGACAGGCACAACTCACCCACCGTATGCAGGAAGTAAAGTGCTATCAGCCACATCATGCTCACCTTCACAGCGCCTACGTCCATCACACCAAATGCGATCACCACATAGCCCAGCGACAGAAACATCAGACCCATCGCCTGCTTGTAAGGCGATGCAGGCTCCATATTCACCTTGCCCAGCTTGCCCCACAGTTCTGCAAACAGTGGTGCCAGTATTACTATGAATATAGCGTTCACACTATTAAAGGCGCCCGCAGATATTTCTTTCAGGTCAAATACCTCACCCGATGCAAACCCACTCACGATCTTGTACAGCAGGTAGGCACCTACTGCAGCAAACAGTATTTTCAGTTCCTTGGGTATACGCATGATGCGGTAAAGTGTATAGTACAGAATACCAGCCAGTGCCGATATCACCAGGAATACAGTACCCATGCTCGTATGAATGTTCACCACACGGTTCATCTGCTCATCAGCAAAGAAGGTAAGCGATGCGCCAGCCTGTTCAAAGCACGCCCAGAAGAAGATCACGAAGAACGCTGCGATAAAGATTACGATGATACGCTCACGCTCTATCTTGGTCAGCGAGGTGTCTGTAAGTATCAGCCCCGGTGCACCTATCGATATACTGAATATGCAGCTGCCTATCCAGTCCAGATCCACTACAAAATGAAAAACAGCTATCAATGCCACAATGATCACACCCCATATCATCATGCTTGTCTGCGATATTTTACCGCCCTCAGCCTTTGCTTCACCACCTGCGGCTACCCTGGCTGTTTCTTCCAGTGCATCACGTTTTTTGTTGGCTATTGCGCCCACTTTTTCTCCGGTAGGGCTCACAAGGTATTTTTTCATCAGCTCAAACGACACAATACCGATCAGCATACCTACGCATGCAGCCATAAAGCCCCATTTGAAGTCTGCCGGATTGCCCGTATCACCCAGTACGCTACATACTATAGGCGAGAAGAAGGCACCCAGATTGATACCCATGTAGAACAGCGTGAAAGCCGCGTCCAGACGGGTGTCGCCCTTAGGGTACAGCTGACCCACCAGCGTAGAGATATTGGGTTTAAAGAAGCCATTGCCTATGATCAGTGCCGAGAGGCCGCCCAGCATCAGCATTTTCGCAAGGTCAGCGTTTTGGTAGTTCGATGCGCTGAAGAACATCAGCAGTTGCCCTAACGCCATAAGCAGCCCGCCAAAGAATATCGACTTACGGTTGCCCCAGTAGCGGTCAGCTATATAACCGCCTATCAGTGGTGTCAGATACACCAGGCCGGTATAGCTACCGTAAATGTTCGATGCATCCGCTTTTTCGGTCATCAGTGCCTTCGTCAGGTACAGCACCAGAATGGCGCGCATACCATAATAACTGAAGCGTTCCCACATCTCTGTGAAGAAGAGGACGAAAAGTCCTTCCGGGTGCTTCGAACTGTTTTTTGCTTGATCGCTCATACTATTGGTAGTTTTTTTATTTTACCGGACTGCCAATATAAATAAAATAATTAGCGTGCTGCCTCCATTTTTTTAGTTTTTTTGCACTTATGTCAGCAAAAAAGCAAAATATCCTCCTTTTAGGGGCAGGCGGCAGAGAGTGTACACTGGCCTGGAAACTCAAAAACAGCCCCCTTTGTGGAAATTTATATATCTCACCGGGCAATGCTGGTACCAGTGCTTATGGCACCAATCTGTCTGTAGCCGTACTCGATTTCGAAGGAATTAGAAAAATTTGCACCGATCACCAGATCGATATTTTGCTGCCCGGTCCCGAAGACCCGCTTGTTGCCGGTATCTACGATTTTATCAAGGCCGATCCACTCTTGCAGCATATCATCGTTGCCGGTCCTTCCAAAGAAGGTGCGCAGCTCGAAGGCAGCAAGGCATTTTCCAAAAAATTCATGGAGCGGCACAATATCCCTACAGCTGCTTACCGCGAATTCACTGCCGACAACTACGACCAGGGTATTGAATACCTCAAAACCTGTCCGTCGCCCATAGTCCTCAAGGCCGATGGCCTCGCTGCCGGCAAGGGTGTAGTAATTGCTCAGAACACAGCCGAAGCACTCGATGCCTTCCGGTCTATGCTCCGGGATCGTCAGTTTGGCGATGCAGGCAGCAAAGTAGTCATTGAGCAGTTTCTCGATGGTATCGAACTGTCTGTTTTTGTACTTACAGATGGTACTGGCTATGTCATTCTACCCGCAGCCAAAGATTACAAGCGGATAGGCGAGGGCGATACCGGCCTCAATACCGGCGGCATGGGTGCCATTTCTCCAGTGCCCTTTGCCGATGAGGTCTTTATGCGCAAAGTCACAGACCGCATTATCAATCCTACTGTCAATGGATTAAAGGCCGAAAACATCACCTACCAGGGCTTCATCTTCTTCGGACTTATCAAGGTAGGCAACGAACCATACGTGATCGAATACAATTGCCGCATGGGCGATCCCGAAACCGAAGTAGTAATGCCCCGGCTCGATAACGACCTTATCGACCTGATGCTCAGCATGCATGCCGGCACACTCAGCCAGGTTACCGTACACCACAGTCAGCAGGCAGCTGGTGCTGTCATGCTCGTCTCTGGCGGCTATCCCGGCGACTATGCCAAAGGAAAGGTGATAACAGGTATCGAAAACGTAAATGGCAGTATGGTGTTCCATGCCGGCACTACCGTCCGTGGTACCGACACAGTCACTAGTGGTGGCAGGGTCATTGCCATCACCTCCTATGGCGACGATATCAAACAAGCCCTCGCAGCTAGCTACACCAATGCCGCCCGCATCCACTACGAAGGCCGTTACTACCGCACAGACATCGGCTGGGAGTTCTAACCCTCTCAACCCAATCAAAGCACTCAGTCGACAAGGAAAACTCCCCTTTTATCTGCTTACAGGCTGACCCGGCATAGCCGAAAGGCAGGCATAGATTGCAAAAGCGCGGGTACTCGTTCTTTGTCATTTTGAGCCAGCGCATAGCCCTGTGCGTAGCCGCGCCGCGAAAAATCTTGCGCCACACCGGGCCTCAGCACAGGGGTATTGGCAAGGATTGTGTGTAGTCCGCTAAACGTAGCGAACAAGAAAATATGCGTTGGGCATTACTCTCCAACTACATCCACTTCGGTGCCCGGTCTCCCGACCGGCGACAACTACCTAAATTCAACCAGTAACAACAAAACCCTGCTGATAAAAGAAACAAAGCCCAGCCCCTGATGGCACCTTTTGCTGTCGTAGATGTGGATCCGGTAGCACCAAAACCATACCGACGACCAACCCTGCACAACCGCCCATAAGCAATACCGCATAGGCAGCAAACCAGTGCTATGCCGCCCCATAGCGCCGAAGGACAACAGCGTAGAGCTAACCCTTTGCCCGCGGAGCGATTGGGCAAAGGGCGGCGTTTTCTTTTGGTACTTTTTCTTTTCGCTGTAGAAAAGAAAAGTACGAGCGGATGGGCAGAACACACTCGGTTAAACACCAGTTGTCCGCGTCTGTAACGTCTGTAAAATCTCGATCCTCCGGATGCTCTGAAGCGCCAGGCAGTATTACTCGTTGTTTGTCATTTTGAGCCAGCGCATAGCCCTGTGCGTAGCCGCGCCGCGAAAAATCTTGCGCCACACCGGGCCTCAGCACAGGGGTATTGGCAACGGTTGCGTGAATATGTGCACTCATTCGCCCTCCCCCGCTCCCTGCGGATGCTCCGCCAGATACTTCGCCACAAAAGAGCAATAAACGATCATCTCCAGATTTTGCTCCTTTACATAGTCCAGCACCTGCCGCACAAACTCCCCTCCAAGGCCCGTGCCCCGTGCCGCCGCGGGCACCAGCGTGTGCATCAGCACCATACTGCCCTTAAGCCAGCGATAGTCCAGCGTTATATACTCACCATCGGGCAGTTGTGCCTCAAACCTGAACAGCTTCTTGTTATTCGTAACTGTGATCATATGCCAAAGTTAGTACCTCAATACAAAAAAAGAGCGGCACAGAAACCTGTGCCGCCCATTATTAATCATCACCCTCAACTCCCAAAACAGCTTATTTAGCCTTGCCAAATTCCAGGCGCAGCATTATCGTTACCTCGTCACCTACCACAGCGCCACCGGCTTCTGTCATTGCGCTCCACTTCAGGCCATATGCCTTGCGGCTGATCTTTGTATTTCCTTTGAAACCTGCTTTTGTATTGCCATATGGATCTTTTACAGTGCCACCATAAGTAACATCAAACTTTACTTTCTTGGTTACATCACGCAGTGTCAGGTCACCTTCCAGTGTGTAGTTGTTACCCTTTCCTTTCTTGAAAGAAGTACTTTTGAAAGTCATTTTTGGATATTTCTCTGCATTGAAGAAGTCATCACTCTTCAGGTGTCCATCTCTTTTTTCGTTGTCTGTGTTCACACTCGCTACGTCTACCGTAAAGTTCACCTGTGCGTTGCTGAAGTCAGCAGTTGGTGCATCTATCGATCCGTCAAATTTGTTGAACTGACCTTCCATCTCAGATACCATCAGGTGGCTTACAGAGAATTTTACATTAGAGTGGCTGGCATCTACGTTCCATTTGCTCGCCTGTGCCGATACTGTTGCAGCGCTCAGCAGCAGAGCAGCCATAATCATTGTGCTTGTCTTTTTCATTGTTCTTAGTTTTTGGTTTGTTTTGGTTGTTTACGATGCAAATATATGTACATACACGCATTATTGCTATTAATTTCTTTTATACCGCTATAGAAGTACATACATCTACCTACCCCACACCGTTCATATATAAAACCGAAGCTCTTTTACAGCTGGGTGGCAACCACCCCTACCCATACACCGTACTCACACATTGAGGGTCATTGCGAAGGCTTGCGCATAGCCCCTTGTGTGGCCGCAAGCCTGTGGCAATCTCGCAAAAACACATAGACGCACAAGGATGCAGTATTAAAGACGAAGCACTTTTTACAGCTAGGTGTTTATCCTTCGGCCCCGGAAAAGCGCTCAGTCGACCTCACCCTTTCCTTCGGAGAATAACCCCGGAGAGGTCCCTCCTCAAAAAAACCATATAATCCTACCCTGTTTGGCAAGGTTTTTGTGGCAATATGCTAACACCGTTTTGTCGCAAGAGCTCTCGGGGTAGTCAGCACAATTTACTAGGTCAGGCATTAGTGGCAGCACCACATCGGTGCGCAAAAGTGCGCAAAAAGTGCGCAATTTTACAGAGTCAAAGTGTTGAAAATCAATAGTTTGCGTTTTTTTGATATTTTTTTGCGCACACTGCGCAATTCTTGGTTTTGCCTGCCACATGTACATTATTTAAAATATTCCTGTATTTTTATCAATACAAAATCTAGCGTATGAAACAGATCTGGCTTACTGTCATTTTTATAGTTGTTGCCGCAATGGTGCAGGCACAGCAAAAAGATTTTGAGTCCTTCGCGCTCCGGCAGGACAGCCTGCTCAAAGTGGCATACGAGCAGAAAGACCCTGCCGGTGCCGAAACGCTTTGCAACGATTTGTATGTTGCTTACAATAAGCTTTCCGCCACAGAGCAGACCGCCGCCTGGGACTTTGTTACCGGAGCGTATTACAATACCGCATGTGTTTACGCTATTGCAGGCAATATAGAAAAGGCGCTATCGTGGCTCGAAAAATCAAAATATTACGACTACGACCATGTCTCGGTTGATGCAGATCTCGTGTCATTACACAAAGAGCCGCGTTTCAAAAAATTCCTGGCAATAGCTAAAAGCAAAAAGGTCAGTTACCTGACTGTTTTGCAACAGGCGAAAAAATACAATATTAACGAACAGAACGACCTTCCCGAATTCACCTACCAGGACAAAGACTTTCCCAAACTCGCTGCCTTGCGAAAAAAATACAATCTCGACTCCATTGCAGGCTACGGCAATGATGTTTCCCGGATGATCAATTTGATGCGTTGGGTGCACAACCTCATCCCTCACAATGGCTCCAAAGGCAATCCCGACACCAAAAATGCTCTCAGCCTCATCAAAGAATGCCGCCGCGATGGCAAAACCCTCAACTGCCGTGGGCTCGCCATTGTCCTCAATGAGGTCTACCTTGCCGCAGGCTTCCAGTCCAGGTTCGTCACCTGCCTGCCCAAAGACCCCAACGACAACGATTGCCACGTCATAACTACTATTTATTCCCAAACCCTCCGCAAATGGGTGTGGATGGATCCCACTTTCATGGCATATGTCATGAATGAGCGTGGCGACCTCCTCAGTATCGAAGAGGTGCGCGAAAGGCTCATCAGCAAAAAGCCACTGATACTCAATCCCGATGCCATGCACAACAACCGCACCAGCCAGACCAAAGCCGACTACCTCGAAAACTACATGGCCAAAAACCTGTACAGGCTGCAGTGCCCTGTCGATAGCCGGTACGACCTCGAAACGCCTGAAAGAGATAAAGTGCGTGCATACATAGACCTCGTTCCCGGTGGCAGTGTGCAGGAGCCCTACACGTCTGCCCGCAAAGACGGTATGAACACTATCCGCTATTATTTCACCGCCAATCCCCGCTTGTTTTGGCAGGTACCTCCAGGCCAGTCGCCAGCAGATTTCGATGCTGCCATAACCTCGTTCAGAAAGAACTATAACAATACCAACGACGAAGCGATCCGCCAATGTTTTTCAGACCAATGGAATTACCTTGGCAGCAAAATATGGCCCGACGGACAAACAGAAACATTGAGATTGAAAAATGGAGAAATGCGTTCATTTAAACGGCTCGGCGCCGCGGCTGAAGATGGCGTGATGATTTACAAAGTGGTGTTCGAAAAATCCACCCACGCCATGGGCATGACACTCGATGGTAAAGGCAAACTCCTGACTTTTCGTTTCGATACCACCTCGCCCGAGATTGAGCAGATGATGGCAGGCAAGTAGCAGAGCGTTATACCCGTTTGTACACCGGGGCCGTGTATTGCTATTACCTATCTGCCAATAGCATCCTTACTCCCTGTGGTTTCGTTGCTATTATGCCAATCCCCCCTACCTTTGTGCCATGCAATTTTTCAAAACAGCAAGGCCTTACATCATCGCTGGTCCATGCAGTGCCGAAACCCGTGAGCAGGTATTAGACGTGGCAGCGGCACTTGCAGGTATGAATGTGCAGCTGATGAGGGCAGGTGTCTGGAAACCACGCACCCGCCCGGGCTCTTTCGAAGGCAATGGTAAAGCAGCGCTGGAGTGGTTGCAGGAGGCAAAACAACAATTCAATATTCCGGTTACTATCGAGGTCGCCGACCCGGCCCACATAGAGCTCGCACTGCAATATGGTATAGATGTACTCTGGATCGGTGCCAGAACCGTTGTCAACCCCTTCCAGGTACAGCGCCTCGCCGATGCTTTGCGGGGGGTCAATATTCCGGTGATGGTCAAAAACCCCGTCAATCCCGATGTAAACCTCTGGCAGGGTGCTATTGAGCGGTTTGCACAGGTGGGTATCACCAACGTGGCAGCAGTGCACAGGGGGTTCTCCGGCTACACCGCCGCAGCTGGTTACCGCAATCAGCCCAACTGGCCGGTGCCTATCGAACTGAAGCGCCGCATGCCCGAACTCAGTATTTTCTGCGATCCCAGCCACATTACCGGCAACCGCGAAAAGATAGCCGAGGTGGCGCAGAAGGCGCTCGATATGCACTTCGATGGGCTTATGATCGAAACCCATCCGCAACCCGACGCCGCCTGGAGCGATGCCGCACAGCAGGTTACACCTGTACAGCTCAACCACATACTCCATGGGCTTATAGTGCGCGATGAGCACACCCACGACATGAGTGGCCTAGAGCAGCTCGAATACCTGCGCCAGCTTATGGACAGCATGGACGCAGAGATCGTTGACCTTCTGGCACGCCGCATGGAGCTCAGCGCCCAGATCGGTGCCGTAAAGAAAGACTGCAACATGACCGTTTACCAGCCGGTACGCTGGCGCGAGATTGTTGATACCCGTGGCAGCAGGGCAGGGCAGCAGGGCCTCACGCCCGAGTTTGTGGTGGAGCTCTATGAAAAGATACACCACGAGAGTATCCGTATTCAGTTGGCGCTCATGGCAGCAGCACCCGAAACACCAACTACCGCTACTGGCCCTGCCATCGATCAGTAGCTGTCGTTTATGCTCAGTGCCTCTTGCTGCATCTTGGAAATAATACCCTAAATTTACCCCGGCAAATGCTCTCATATTGGCGCTAAAACAACACCTCGACGACAAAGTACGCTTCGATCAGCAGGTCGATAATTCATTATCATACGTTCTGCCCTTCATCGAAAAAACCAAACCCATCGTACCCGGCACTTCCATTTTCGAAGTAGGTACCGCAGAGGGTGGGGTATTGCTCCCCTTTATCAATCGCGGTTGCAGCTGTGTTGGTGTAGACCTCGCCCCGGAGCGTATAGAGCTCGCCAAAGGTTTTCTCAGCAAAGAGCTTGCGGCCGGCAAGGTGCAGTTGTTGTGCCAGAACATCTATGATGCTGACTTTCTGGCCCGTTTCCGCGGTCAGTTCGATGTCATCATTCTTAAAGATGTAATAGAGCACGTACCAGATCAGGAGCAGTTTGTCCCCTACCTCAAGAACTTTCTCAAGCCCGGTGGGCAGATATTCTTCGGCTTTCCACCTTGGTATATGCCCTTCGGAGGCCATCAGCAGGTGTGCCGCAAAAAGTGGGCTAGTGTGTTGCCCTACTACCACATATTGCCAAGGCCATTATACAAAGCTATACTCAACCTGGCAGGCGAGCACGAAGTGGTGATCAAAGAGTTGATGGAGATCAAGGACACCCAGATTACCATAGAGCGGTTTGAGCGTATTGTCAGTGCCAGTGGCTTGAAGGTGTTGTACAAAGAGCATTACCTCATCAATCCCATATACAAGTACAAGTTCGGACTGCAGCCACGCCGGCAGACACCACTGCTGTCATGGATCCCATTCTTCCGCAACTTCGTTACCACCTGTGTGTATTACACCGTAGGGTAACCTAGGTGGCTTTTAGCTGTTGGGTATATACAACCCTTCCGACTGCTTGGCCCATATGCTCCAGCTGGCTTCTGCCTGCAGCACCAGCATTTCAAAGCCATTCTTCACCACGGCACCGCGCTCCTTGCCCATCTGCAAAAACTTGGTTTCCTCAGGGTTGTAGATCAGGTCATAAAGCAAATGTTGGCTACCTATGCTGTCATAGGGTATTTCGGGGCATCGGTCTATATCGGGGTACATACCCAGCGGGGTGGTATTGATGATCAGCTTGTGTACCTCTACCACCTGCGGGTACAAGTGGTCATACGTGAGTGCTTCTGGTGCGTTACTCGCCGAGACTTTGTGAAACGGAATACCCAGTTGGGCCAGCACATAGGCCACAGCCTTCGACGATCCTCCGGTCCCAAGTATCAGCGCCAGTGTGTGTTTCGATGTTAGCAGCGGTATCAGGCTTTGCTCAAAACCGGCCACATCGGTATTGTAGCCTTTCAGCCGCCCGTCCTTTATCGATATGCAGTTTACCGCCCCTACAGCGGCCGCAGTGACATCCAGTTCATGTAGGTGGGGTATTACTGCCTCTTTGAAGGGAAGTGTTACATTCAATCCCGCAAGCTCTGGGTGGGCAGCCAGCAGAGCAGGTAGTTCAGATATGTCAGACAATGGGTAAGTTTCATAGGTTGCAGCCAGTGCCATACCTGCGAATTTCTTCCTGAAGTATGCCGGTGAAAACGAATGTGCTAGTGGGTAACCTATTATTCCGTAGTGCAAAGCTATGCTGTGATTAAGTGGCCGGCTGAAAAATGTTGTCGCCACAATTGATGGCATACAAAATTGCAAAATAACAGGCAATAATATGCAGAAACTTTGCTCCCGGCAGCTGGCTGGTCAGTACTGTGTGGATAAGCTGGTAGAAATGCGTTGGCCGCAGCGTGGAGTAATAGACTTTATGGATCACTTTCGCTTGCAGAAGTCTGCAGATACATAGACTTTTTTACCTGCCTTGTTGTAATAGTAGCACCCGCCATACGGGCCGGTATAGTACTCCCTCGGCTTGGGTTTTGGCGGCAGTGGCAGCGGATTACCTCCCTTGTATACCGGCGCTCGGTATTTTCGTGCGTTCGAGTATTCAATGCCGGTCTTCGTCATTTCAGAGCAATTCCATAGTTTTTCATACCGTTCCAGTGGTGTCACCGTCAGCCACACATCCAGGCTGGGGTCTATGCCCGGCACGGTCACTTGTTGTGGCGAGTTTACCAGGTATTTCGGGTCAGCATATCCAAAGTAGACAATGTCATTGAAGTTGCCCGAATCATAGCAGGTTACACAGATATGATATAGTGGCAGATCGCCGGGTTGCTTACCCATTGCATCGCCGATGTAGGGGATAATTTTTACCCGTGTTGGCGCATGCAAAATGCAGTTTACGTCATAGTCCCGGTCCATACTGGTACGCATGATCAGGTTGTCCGTATTCACATACCTGTACTCCTGACCGCTGACAATGCCCGCAGCTATAATCAATATCAACGTCAGCCACTTAACCATAGTCGTTCATTAACCCCAATTTAGGAAGAAAAATAATCCGGTAAGTTATATTTTTGAAGAAATGGACCTGAAACAAAAGCTGCGGATCATCGAATCTGAACCGTTGTACGTAATCAACGCACCCAATAATCTGGATGTGCTGCTACCCGGCCTCACCATTATCAGTCGTTTGCCGCCCCCGGTTTTTGTGCGCCAGATAATGGTATTCGCGGTCGATGGCACTGAGTTGGCTCACCTCCTGAAACGCGTTGAACACTATATTGGCCACCAGACCCTTTTCTGGATCTGTTATCCCAAGAAGACCGGTGCCATTCAGTCAGACCTTGTGCTGATGAAAACCTGGGACATTGTATTCGGCTCGGGCTACCGCGGTCAGACATCAATTTCAATAGATGCCGACTGGACGGGTATGCGTTTTACAAATGCACCTAAACCCCGGCCAACAAAAGCTGATGTTCCCTTAGGGGAGCGGGCAACAGAAGGCATAGACTACATCAACCGGACAGCGACACTACCTGCAGATGCAACAGCACTGCTGAGCACCGTCGAGGGGCTCACAGATTACTTCCATGCCCTCTCGTTTTCGCACAAGAGGGAGTATTTAGAGGCTATAGCTGACGCGAAAAAGCCGGAAACACGTATACGCAGAATAGAGAAGATGGTAGATATGCTGACCGCATTACGGGCCAGCAAACCACCACGCAAGAAACAAGCCGGCAGAAAGAAGTGAACAGAAAGGTGCCGAACCTCTATGGCATATAACAAAGCCGGCAACAGACGTTACCGGCTTTGTTCAATATTACCTCGAATTACTGATTAAGAACCTACAGCTATACGCGTGAATGACAGAACTGTCAGGCCGCCGCTTACGCTCTTCAGGTATTCGCCTACTGTCTTGCTGTTATCTTTTACGAAAGCCTGTGGCAACAGTGTGTTGTCTTTGAAGAATTTGTTCAGCTTGCCGGCAGCGATTTTCTCAGCCATATCTGCAGCCTTGCCTTCAGCAATAATTTGCTCTATGGCGATCGCTTTTTCGCGGGCTACCATTTCTGGCGACACCTGGTCAGCATCTACAGCCAGTGGGCTCATTGCAGCGATCTGCATAGCCACGTCACGTCCTGCAGTGATGATACCCTCATTTGCAGCCTGATTCATACCTACCAATACACCTATGCGGTAACCAGAGTGAATGTAAGGAACAACTGCTGCAGCTGATACCTGCTCAAAACGCGAAACGTCGATTTTCTCGCCGATTTTAGCTACCATTTCCATCAGTTTTTCGCCTACTGTTGCATTGCCCATAGCAGCTGCTTTCAGTTCGTCTACTGTAGTGGCTTTTGTAGCAAGTGCGATGTCCGCAACAGCCTGTGCAAACTCAATGAATTCACCATTCTTAGCTACGAAGTCTGTTTCAGAGCTCAGGTTGATCACAATGCCATAGGTATTGTCAGCATTCGCTTTCGCGATCACAACACCTTCTTTCGCGTCACGGTCGCTACGGTTAGCAGCTACCTTCTGACCTTTCTTGCGCAGATAGTCAATAGCGCTTTCGAAGTCACCATTGCTTTCTATCAGTGCTTTGCGGCAATCCATCATGCCTGCTCCTGTCTGCTGGCGCAGCTTATTTACATCTGCCGCCGATATTGTTACTGTGCTCATTGTATCTGTTTATTTTTATTGTTTATTTTGAATGAGGGTGCAAAGGTCGTATTTTATTATTAAAGCCCCAAATATGGGGCTTTAATATCTTATGTCTCATTGTTAAGTTATCAGCGTGCATTCCGGAAATCGGTCTGTATTGCTTTGTTTGTGTCTTTCTGTAGGTACAGCTACTGTTGGTTTGCTGTTTACGCTCAGGCACATCTATGCAACAGATTATCGTGCTCCGCCCGGGCGAGGACCTGCGCCACCGCCTGGTCTGCTGCCGCCGCCACCGGGTCTGCTGCCACCGGCACCACCACCTGGCCTGCCGCTGCCACCACCGGGACCACGACCCGGACCACCTGGTCCGCGTCCAGCACCGCCTGGCCTGCCTGCGCCCGCTCCTGCACCTGGGCCACGACCCGGTGCACCTGCGCCAGCACCTGCTCCGGCACCTGCGCTACGTCCGCGTCCGCGTCCGCCGCGACGACCACCTTCGCCGTCTTCTTCATTGATTTCCAGACCACGGTTTCTGCTGTCGGTATCGTCGTCAGAAGACTCATCTTCTGTTTCTTTCACCTGAGCGCGCTCCTGAAGACCTTCAAGAATTACTGATGTAAGATATTGTGTAATGATCGCGATAGACTTAGTTGCGTCATCATTTGCAGGGATAGCAAAGTCAACCTTGGTAGGGTCACTGTTGGTATCAACCATAGCAAATGTAGTAATACCCAGACGCTTGGCTTCTGCCAGTGCAATGTGCTCGTGGCTGATGTCTACCATGAAGATAGCAGCAGGTACACGACCCATCTGAGATATACCACCCAGTACTTTTTCCATTTTTTCTTTGCTGCGGGTCAGTGTCAGGCGTTCTTTTTTAGTAACGCTGTCCATTGTACCGTCATTCAGCATTTTTTCAATGCTCAGCATTTTCTTCACGCTCTTGCGGATCGTGCTGAAGTTGGTAAGCATACCACCAAGCCAGCGTTCTGTAACGAAAGGCATGTTGGCGCGGGCTGCAGCTTCTGCTACTATTTCTTTTGCCTGCTTTTTAGTTGCAACAAACATAATTTTCTTGCCGCTTTTTGCTATCTGCTTCAACGCTGCCGATGCTTCATCAAGACCTTCAATGGTTTTGTTCAGGTCGATGATGTGTATGCCGTTTTTTTCAGCAAAGATGTAAGGCAACATCTTTGGGTTCCATTTTTTCTTCAGGTGACCGAAGTGTACGCCAGCCTCGAGCAGCTGCTGATGTAATGTTTTATTATCTTCCATTTGAATAATTTCTTGATTGTTAAAAATATTTTTTCTGGTAGCGGAGGCGCAGCAAAAAGCGCCTCCACGGCATACCGGTTAACGTTTAGAGAACTGGAAGCTACGACGTGCTTTACGCTTACCGAATTTCTTACGTTCCACAGAGCGGCTGTCGCGGGTCATCAGGCCATCTTTCTTCAGTATCGGGCGGTATTCAGGGTTTACTTCGCACAGTACGCGTGCTATACCCATCTTTATCGCTTCTGCCTGACCTTTAGGGCCGCCACCTTGTACATTGATAACAATGTCGAATGAGCTGAGTGTATCTGTAACTTTCAGCGGCAATTCTACCTGGTTCTGCAGGTACATGATCGGGAAGTACGCTTTGTATTCCTTTTCATTTACCACTATGCTGCCGGCACCCTTGTTCAGGTAAACACGGGCTACGGCTTCCTTACGGCGGCCAACGGCGTTTTTCTGTTTTTCCATTTTATTTATTAATGGTTTGAAATGTTTTGAATGAATAGTTGTTGTCTAACGGATTAAATTGCCATTGTCTTAGGGCTCTGCGCCTGGTGTGGGTGCGTTGCCTCTTCGTACACAAACAATTTTTTGAACATTGCACGGCCCATACGGTTCTTTGGCAGCATGCCTTTTACAGCGCGCTCTATTGCCAGGTTGGGGCGACGGGCAATAAGGTTCTTAGCCGATTCGATTTTCTGGCCACCCGGATACATGGAGTAAGTCTGGTATTCCTTGTCTTCCATTTTGTTGCCGGTAAGAACGATCTTCGCGGAATTGATAACAATCACATAATCACCACAATCGAAGTGTGGTGTATAATATGCCTTGTTTTTGCCACGGAGTACCGATGCGATCCTTGAGCTCATACGGCCAAGTGTCTGGTTGGTGGCGTCAACTACATGCCATTCGCGTTTTACGATGGTTTCGTTGGCCGACTGTGTCTTAAAACTTAAGTGTCTCATTACTTTAAAAATGTTTTTTTAAACTCCTGCCCGCAAAGAGCAGGTAATTGTATTAAAATTGGGAGTGCAAAAGTAGGGCAGGGTAGCGAAAGTGCCAAGAAATTTATTAAGAAAATTTATGGTGACGTTGTAAGTAATTGATTATCAATGAAAATAAAGAAAAAATAATTCTGCCCGTCAATTCCCGCTATGCAGAGATTCACTACAAAGTGGCCGTTTTAAGCAGGTAGTGCTGTACCCGGTTGCACCCTTTGTCTTTTCAGGGAACGAATACTTTTTTTGCTCAGTTTTATTTTGCAATACAAGATCTGTTCATTGGTATTGAATGTCAATTGGTTACACTATTTTTTCGGTTGCATTTTTGCGCAATAATTGCGCAACTGCTTCCCACCCAGTAGGCAAAAATGTGCCTCGTCCCGGATGCGCCGTCCCGAAATAGATTTACACCTGGTTAAAAAAGTGTATCCATTGGCTTTATAATCCTGAAACTTTTTTACAACTACTGCGAGTCTGGCAACGACTCATCTTGATTTTTCAACACAAAAGTCGGACCCTCGCTGGAATAGTACAAAAAACATTACAGTGATAATACGCTGGAGGCTATATGATATCCCTCAGAGTGTTTATGATAAAAAATGAAAGAGGCCACAGGAATGGGTTGTAGCCAATTTTCTCGCGTTTCTGAAACAGCGTTTTCTGTAAAAAAGTTAGCAAACAATTATCGCGACCCATGTGAATTCCAAATATTCACCGCCAAAACAATATTCAAATGTGATATTACGGCATGTTTCATTTGATTCCTTTCCCTCCGAACACTTACCTGTTTGTTAAGAAAAATCAAAGGAATACTTTGTTTATTCGCATTGTTGTAATAAATTCACCCCCAAATACTGTGTCATCCTGCCTATGCGGGACGGCATGCAGTGTATTTGCGCGACCAAAAAAGTTTATTTCAGATAAATAAAAGAGTATGAAAAGAGTTTGTTTCTTATTTGTATTACTGTTAACGATCAGCTTGAATGTATTTGCCCAGGAGGAATCGAAAGAAGCCCCGCAAACACATACTGTTTCGGGTAAGGTGCTTGACGAATATGGAAAAGGCATGCCGGGCGTTACAGTATCTGTAAAGGGAGCCCGCGAAACTGCTGTCACCGATGTCAACGGTGACTTTATGTTCGAAGCTCCCGATGGCGCAAACCTGATTATCATACAGGCAATAGGATACTCCAGTCAGTACATTGATGATGAAGGTCAATCAATTACTATTACCATGGTACCCATGTCAAAGCAGCTCGATGGCAACATCACCACAGCAATGGGGTTAAAGCGTGAAAAACGTGAAGTCGGATATGCCAGTACAATGGTAGGATACGAAGATCTGAACGTGGGAAGCAACACCAGCCTGCTTTCTGGCTTGCAAGGAAAAGTTGCAGGTGCTAATATCACCAGCGCTACAAACGGTCCGGGTGGTTCTACCCGTGTAGTACTCCGCGGCGAAAAATCTTTCCTCAAAAACAATAATGCACTGGTTGTGGTTGATGGTGTGATCACGAATAATTATGATCGTACAATCAGCAATCTGAATGGCGCCAATCCTGCTTTTTCGCAGCTCAATCAGATCGATTTTGGCAACAGCGCCAACGACCTCAATCCTGATGACATTGAATCAGTTACCATATTGTCGTCTACTGCAGCAACCGCCATGTACGGTGCTATGGGCGCCAATGGTGCAATGATGTACACAACTAAAAAAGGTAAACTGAACCCCGGTAGCAAACCCGGCAAAATGGATATCTCTTTCAAAAGCACTTATACGCAGTCAGATGTGATGAAGTATCCTGAAGTGCAGACCAAATATGGTCAGGGTAATATCTATGGAGGTGTAGCAGACGACCGCAGCGAGTACAGAAGCTGGGGTTATGAAATGGATGGCGGATTGCGCCCATGGGGACAAGTGATCAACGGTAAGCAGCTGGTAAAACCATATTCAAACCAGCCAAACAATATCAAAAACTTCTTTAACCACGGTAAGAACATCAGCAACAACCTGTCAATCTCAGGCGGTACCGATAAGTCTACCTACATGCTGTCGCTCAATACCGTAAACACTTCCGGAG
The DNA here is from genome assembly GCA_903824665.1 of uncultured Bacteroidota bacterium. Lineage (GTDB taxonomy): Bacteria > Bacteroidota > Bacteroidia > Chitinophagales > Chitinophagaceae > Nemorincola. The sequence goes on from CAIJXT010000030.1 coordinate 84,805, forward strand.
TAGTACCCAACACCTTCTACAACAGATATGGCATACGGTTCAATGGCAGCACCCAGCTCAGCCGCAACCTCTACTCAGCCATCAATGTAAATTACATCAACACTTACTCAAGGGTAGAAACCAGCGGAAACGGTCCGGGTTCGGTAATGAACAGTGTTTTCCAGACACCACGCGATATTCCTACATGGGAACTTGCCGACCTTGACAACAAGTTTTACTCCATGTCTTACTACGATTCTGCAGGTACTGAGCGTTATGGCAATTACAATGCATCTTACAAGAATCCGTATTGGGTCGCAAAACATTACGACAACCGCAACAAGACAGATCGTGTTTTAGGCGACTGGAAACTGGGCTGGAAAAAGAACGACTGGCATATCTTCAACCGTTTTGGTGCAGATGTAGCTGCCGACAGGTCTACTTATAACACTCCACAATTTACTGCCATTGCCAACGACCCATCTTACAATGGTTTCAATCATTTGTCGTCTGGCGGATACACACAGTCAAACTATAACGGTCTGCGCCTTTACAATGATTTTATTGTTACCTACAATCATCAGCTCTCCCGCAATTTTGGTATGAATGTAATAGCGGGTCACAACCTTACTATGCAGCGTGACGAAACACTGGCAGGTATCATAGATCCGGCAAACGGTGGGCTGGTATTACCCAACTACTACAATCTGCAAAACAATGCAGGACCAGTAGTTGGTTACAACAACGTAGTTAATCGTCGTACTGTGGGTACATTCGGAAGCGTTGCCTTCAACTACCAGCGCGAACTGTTTCTGGAGCTGACTGGCCGCAACGACTGGTCTTCAACCCTTATCCGCCGCCGTCAGTCTTATTTCTACCCAGCTGCCAATGCAGGTTGGATATTTACAGACCGCCTCAATAATACCGCGTTCAAGAACCACGTTATGAACTACGGAAAACTCCGTATGTCTGCGGGTGGTGCAGGTAGCGATGGTGTAGCTTATGCTAACAATAATGCAGGCTACTACCAGACGCCAATTCGTACTGCTTACGGATCAGTAGGTACACCGTTCAATGGCGTAAATGCATATCAGGTTATGAATGCGTTTGGCGACAACAATATGCGCCCTGAGCGCACACGCGAGTTCGAAGTAGGTGCAGATATGGCATTCCTCCGCGATAAGATCAATGCATCTGTTACGTACTACCGCTCATTTACTACTGATGTAATTGCCGCAGTGCCACTTCCTGCTTCATCTGGCTACAGTTACAACTACGTCAATGTAGGCGATGTATCTAACAATGGTATTGAATTGTCTTTCCGTGGTACACCAATATCTACCCGTTATGGTCTTAAGTGGGAACTGTTTGGTACCTACACTCAAAACAAAAACACTGTAGAGCGCCTCAACACCGGTGCGCAGAATATAGTACTTGGAGGTTTTGATGGTATGCAGATCGTAGCTGCACAGGGCCGTCCGCTGGGTTCGTTCTATGCTGCAGACATCGAATACTGGAAAGACCCTAAGGGCGAATGGCATGCAGTAGTTGATCAGGCAACTGGTTTACCAAAGGCTACCAAAGATCCTGTTTACAAAGGTTCATTCCAGCCCAAGTTTATGGCATCATGGGGTACCGATCTGAGCTACAAAGGACTTCGTTTGCATGCATTGTTCTTCACAAAGCAGGGTGGCAAATACTACAGCCAGAACAAAATGAATATGGATGAAAATGGTACATCAGAGGCTACAACACTTAATGGTCGTAACCCCTATGTATGGCAGAACTCAGTATACCTGGTTCCTAATACGAACATATACCTGCCTAACACAACCCGTTTCTCTCCTTACGACTACTATACTTCTGTACAGCCACAGCAACTGGCTGCTCAGGCAATACTCAATGCCAGCTACGTAAGGTTGCAGGAGCTGTCGCTTTCGTACAAAATACCTCAGAAGTATTACGAGCGTAGCCCGTTTGGTGGTCTTGAAGCAGGTGTATTTGGTAATAACCTGATCCTTTGGACAGCTTCAAGCAACAAGTATGATGATCCGGAAGCTACATCAGCCGGCGCAATGGGAAATGGACAAGGATTTAACTATACCGCACGCCCCTCTCTGAGGAACTATGGTGTATACGTAAAGGTTAATTTCTAAAGCTTACTTTTAAATAACTTGATATGTCAATAAATAAGAAAATCATTGTTGCAGCAGTTGCCGGGCTTACACTTGGTGCCACATCCTGCCGCAAATACCTTGATGTAAATGAAAACCCGAATATTGCACATGAGGTTACTGTAACAACCATGCTGCCTGCCGCACAACTGTACGTAGGATCAGCGATTGGCACAGACCTGCAGGTGAATGGATCTATATGGTCACAGTTCTGGACGCAGACCCCAATCGGGAAAGAATATATTCCCTTTGAGCAATGCGCACCAACAGCAGCATCGTATGACGCTGGTTGGAAGAATCTCTATGCCGGAGCCAGCAACTTTTATCAGGTTGAGAAATTGTCTGTAGCGCAGCACAAAGCCCAATATCAGGCTATCGCTTTGCTCATGCAGGCTTATACGTTCCAGGCGCTTACAGATGCGTGGGGCGATGTACCATTTAAAAATGCACTGAAAGGCCAATACCCCGACGGCCACATGGTCAATCCAAGCTACGATTCCCAGAAGGTTGTGTACAAGGGTATTATCGGTTATATCGACTCTGCAAAGAAACTCATCAATTTCAATGATCCTTCCCACCCTGGCGCCGATGATCTGGTATATGGTGGTGATATGCGCAAATGGATGAAGTTTGCCAATACACTGAAGTTGCGTGCGCTGCTCCGTATGGCTCAGGTAGATCCGGTTTATGCACAGACCTCACTGGATACATTGATGATGGGTGCACCCCAGTTTATAGGAGAAGGTGATGATGCTCGCATTGTATATGGTGCAGGTATGACCAACGGTAATCCATTGTATTCAGAGCTCAACTCAATAGAACTGGGTGGTATTCAGCAATTGGCAGGAAGTAAGTCCTGCATAGACAGTATCAATACCAACAACGATTACCGTGGTGCAGTTAATTATCGTTTGCTACCTACAGTAGGCCTGGTAGGCATCACACAAAGTGCTTATGATATTACGCTGCCAAACGGATCTTACTCTATACCAAACGTATATACAGGTGCCGATATCAGCAGTGCATCGTCTGCTACTGCACCGGTTATGTTGCTGAGCAGCTGGGAGAGTTTCTTCCTGCAGGCAGAGGCTGTAGCTAGTGGCATGGCAGTAGGTAACGATGTTCAGCTTTTTTATAACGGCATCCACGCCAGCTTCAATTACCATAGTAACAATCTGCTGAGCGAAATAGGTGTGACAGGTCAGGATGCATACGACATTTATGTAAATGGCGATGTGCCCAATTCAATCCCTGCAGCATATTGGTCTATGTACCCAACAGGTGGTACGGCTTCTGACAAAGTAAGGCACATCCTCACACAGAAGTGGTTTTCAATGTGCGGCACTCAGGGTTTTGAAGCATGGAACGAATGGCGTCGTACAGGTTATCCTGACTTCCTTGTAGCTCCACGCAACAGCCGCATTGGCACTACGGTTCCTTCAAGGTTCCTTTACCCTGCGTCTGAGGCAGCTACAAACTCTAATTTCCCTGGACTCATGCCGGTTATTACCCGTGTATGGTGGGATGTACTTTAAAACTGAATAAAAACAAAACCAGGATGAAGAAATTATTAGTATTGTCAGTTTGTGCAGCATTTGCTATTACAGGCTGCAAAAAGAAAGAAGCAACGATTTCCACGCTGCACAACTATTCAGCGCCAACTATAATATTGCCAGACGGTGTTTATTACAGCATTCCTGTAGGTGGTTTGTTGCCAGACATAATGGCTACTGCTTACGATTCGTTCTATAATGAAGATGCTACAGTAATACTCGATCAGAGCAAACTGGACAATACCGTTCCCGGCGCGTACACAGTAACGGCTACAGCTAAGAACAAGTATGGTATGGCGTCTTCACGTACTATTTACGTGGCAGTTACAGATGTTCCTGCACTGCCGAACCTCGCTGGTAAATACCTGCGCATTGAGACCGACGACACGGTAACACTCACAAGGCTTGCCAACGGTTTTTATCGCACGTCAGATGTAGGTGCCAATGGTATTCTGGATACTACATACGTGGTGCCTGCCTACTTTGTTCAAACCTCTGATGTTGCTTTGTCTATGCCTGTACAGTCTTCAGCGTTTGGCGACCTGTATGGTACTGATGGGTTCATCAATATGTCTGGCACTGATACTACGTACGAGTATGTGGTGCGCAACAATGCTTTTGCTCCCGTGGTTCGTATTTTCAAGAAGATCTGATTATAACTCCGGTTTACGATACATGCTCCCTGCTACCAGTTAGCAGGGAGTTTTTTTTGCCCATACCACCTACTTGTAGCATTAGGCAGCTTTCCGCAACCCGATATGCGGCAATTGCGGGCAAAGAAAAAACCGCACCCTGATGCAGGTGCGGTTTCTAAAGTATAATGGTTTGCCGTTCTTAGGAGATCTTCTCTACCTGCATATAGTTCAGCTCTACCGGAGTGGCGCGGCCAAATATCTTTACGACAACTTTCAGTTTCTTCTTTTCCTGATTGATTTCTTCTACTGTACCATTGAAATCGTTGAACGGTCCGTCAACAATCTTCACAGTCTCACCGATGATGTATGGTTCTGCATAGCTGATGCCCTGCTCGCTCACCTCATCCATCTTACCAAACATCTTATTCACCTCTGCCTTGCGCAGCGCTGTAGGATGCTCTTTGCCCAGAAAGTGGATAACACCGGTTACATTCTTTACAGCATGTATAATGTCGTCAGTCAGTTTACCGTCGTTGGCTTCCAGAAGTATGTAACCGGGGAACAGTGTTTTTTCACGGAGCACTTTTTTTCCGCTTACCACCTTGAATACCTTTTCAATAGGGCAAAGGATCTGAACTACCGAATTGCTCCAGTTGTTGATCTTTACTTCCTTATCCAGATACTCTTTTACTTTCCGCTCTTTGCCACTTACTACGCGTATCACGTACCACTTGGTATCCGGTGCGGGTTTAACGTCCGGGGTTATTACAATTTCGCTCATAGCTTCCATCGTTAATTACCTAACATTTTATAGATGAATGTCAGCACATTTTCAGATGCAAAATCCATACCGAAGATAACGGTAGTAACAAGACCCAGGGCTACCAGCACTATGATTGTAGTCTGCTGTAGTTCTTCCCACGATGGCCAGGTCACTTTATGCAGCAACTCGTCATAAGCTTCCTGCACATAATTTCCTACTTTGCTCATTTGCTCAAGTTAAAAAAGTCAAAAATATATAACCAAAAGGTTAAAAGTACACCACAGCAACCGGCCTGAACCTGTTGTCTGGTTGTGCTTTCAACCGATTGTTGCACGGGCACGCGGATTCGAACCACGATCGAAGGTTTTGGAGACCTCTATTCTACCATTGAACTATGCCCGTATAAATCACCCATCGCAGAAACCTGCAGTGGATTAAAACCAAAAAGTCAAAAGAAATACCTTTTGACTTTTTTAGACACAGTGCAAAGGTAAGTAAATATTTTCATTTTCCGATTCATTTATTGAGGGTATACAGGGTATTTGTAGCAAAAATCTGTTTCGCCATCGCTCAACGCCCTGACGCGCTGTTTATTTTTGCCTTTTCGCTTTTCACTTTGCCGGCAAAGTAGCTTGCAGAGCAGAATACAATGGTACCCAGTACGCCGCCTACCGTATCTGCAACTGCATCCATAAGCTCCATACTTCTGCCCAGCATCGTCAGCTGGCCCTGCATCACCTCTATAAAGCTACCCAGCAAAAGGTAAACGATAAACAAAAGCACAAGTGACCGGAACGTATAATCAGGATAGGCACAAAGCCATAAAAAGGAAAAACCACCAAACAGCACAAAGTGCGTCCACTTATCTATTAGTGGAATGGCTACTCTCGGTAATTCTCGGGAGGGATAGAAGCACCCTACGAAAATAAGCAAGGTCCATACAATAGCGATGAACCTTGCTTGTTTTCTATACGGGGATTCCGTTAAAAATATTGATTTCATTTATTCACCCACCAGTTGCTTGTAGGCAGCTGCGTCTAGCAGTGCGGCTACATCTGCCGGATTGTCAACGGTCATTTTCACCATCCATCCTGCAGTATAGGGGTCTTTGTTTACATTTTCAGGGTTACCTTCCAGATCAGCATTCACTTCAGTGATCGTGCCGCTAACAGGCAGGTAAAGATCCGATACCGTTTTTACAGCCTCTACAGTGCCGAAAATTTCGTTTGCACCCAGTGGTTTGCCCACACTGTTGATGTCTACAAATACAATATCGCCCAGTTCTTTCTGCGCGAAATCGGTAATGCCTACCGTAGCTGTGTCTCCGTCAATGCTGATCCATTCGTGATCCTTCGTGTAACGTAATGTGCCTGGAAATTCCATTTGAAATGATTTTGCGATAAAAATAGGTAAAAATATTAAAAGCACGTACCCCCGTGAAATCATTAATGAAAACATACGATCCCGTGCAGGGTGAGAAATCAGGTGATTGGGAGGAACACATTCTTTCGTTACTTTTAGAACTCCAAATAGATGCTTAACTTCACCCGGACTTTAATTTAACCTGTATATAATGAAATATTCACCAATACCATCCAAGCTATTTGAGCAAAACCGCCAGCGGTTTATTAAAAAGATGAAACCGAATTCGGTAGCTATCTTCCCGGCCAGCCCGGTATTTCCCAAGAGTGGCGATGGCCAGTATGGGTACAAGCCCGATGCCGACGTGATGTGGCTTTCCGGTGTCATTCAGGAAAAAACAATAGTTGTGCTGTATCCCGACAATCCGGACAAAAACATGCGCGAGGTGCTGGTGCTGCTTCGCCCAAACGAATTGCTCGAAAAATGGGTAGGACATAAATTGCGCAAAGACGAAGGCACTGCCATATCGGGTATCCGTAATGTACAATGGCTCGATGGCTTTGACACCATGCTGCAGGTGATGATGAACAGCGCCGACTTTGTATATGTAAATACCAACGAGCACAACAGACTCGATACAGAACTGCCCCGTACAGACCTTTCTTTCGTACACGAGCTCCGCAACAAGTATCCGGCACACAGCTTTGAGCGTGCCGCTAAGATCATGAAAGAGCTGCGCGCCATAAAAACCAAAGAAGAAGTAGATGTAACCAAAGAAGCAATTGCCATCACGGCCAAAACCTTCGATAGGGTACTCCGGTTTGTTCAGCCCGGTGTCATGGAGTACGAGATTGAGGCAGAGATCACGCACGAATTCCTGCGCAACAGGGCTACCGGCCATGCCTATGGCTGCATTATAGCCTCTGGCGACAGGGCACGCACACTACATTACGAAGACAACAATCAGGAGTGCAAAGACGGCGAGTTGCTGCTGATGGATTTTGGAGCAGAGTACGGCAACTACAATGCCGACCTTACCCGCACTATCCCCGTCAATGGCAAATTCACCAAGCGGCAGAAGGAAGTGTACAATGCATGCCTGGCGGTACACAATCATGGCAAAAGCATACTGAAACCCGGTATACTGTTCCCCGACTACGTAAAAAGCATCAATGCTGAGATGGAGAAACAACTGCTGAAGATAGGCCTGATCACCAAGGCTGATGTCAAAAATCAGGACCCCGACAATCCAGCCTTCCGCAAGTACTTCTATCACGGGGTGTCACACCACCTGGGCCTTGTTGTGCACGATGTAGGATCGTATACTGATGCGGTTAAGGAAGGTATGCTGTTCACCATAGAGCCCGGCATTTATGTGGAAGAAGAGCAGATGGGCATCCGTATCGAAAACAACATCTGGATCACAAAATCAGGAAACATAGACCTCTTCAAAGGCATACCTATTACAACCGACGAGATCGAAGCGGCCATGAAGCGCTGATAAGGTCCGGTTCCGGATATTGCTTTTATCCCAACTCAGTACTACCCCCTGCCGGCTATCTGTCAGGGGGTAGTTTTTAAAACTATTCCGGGGCAACATCCCACTCAGAACCAGCTCAATGTTCCTCCCCGTTTTCACCGGTTACCTATTACTATTTATCGGCAATGATAGGTAGGTTTTCACCCAAATAGTGTACGTTTGCAGCCACGAAAAGGATATGCGGTTAAAAATATTAATTGTGTTAATGTTTGTGCTTTGTGGTTTCAGGGCGGTTCATGCCCAGACCACAGGCCGGTACATGCAATCACGTATCCTCATATTGCTCGACAAGTCTTCCAGTATGATCAATACCTGGGATGGTGGTCGTCAGAAGTCTAAGGTTGCCAACGAGATCGTACTCAGGCTAATGGATAGTATACACAATGTGAACCGCGATGTAGAGTTTTCTCTGCGTGTTTTCGGGCATATGTACACCGTCGATGAGAATAATTGCAAAGACACCCGCAATGAGCTGCCTTTTCGCAAAGACAACCGCTTGCAGATGGAGTATCGCCTCGATGATATTCAGCCGCTGGGTGTAACTTCCATTGCTTATGCACTACAGGAAGCTGCCGAACTCGATCTGACAGATGTTACCCAAAACGCATACAGTATCATCCTCATCACCGATGGTGGCGAAAGCTGCGGCGGCGATATCTGTGCCGTTATGCGCAAGCTCACCCTGAGCAAGGTGTTCTTTAGACCCTATATCGTAAACCTCGAAGCAGCTCCCCAGATCAAGGCGACCTATGCATGTATGGGCGACTACCTCGAGGTCACCCGCCAGGGCGACATACCCTCTGCTGTCAGCACAATAGTGAAAGCCTTCAGACCGGTGATCAATATTACCCCCACAGAGTATACTAAGGTCAAAGATGTTGCAGCAAAAGCGCCTACGGTGCTCAATGTAACGATACCTGTGGTGAAGCTGACAGATACGGTAAAGCCCGCTCCTGCACCCATACCCGAGCCTCCCAAACCAGAGCCACCTAGGACAATAGTTACCGGCGCTACCATTTCGCGTATACCAGTGGCACAGGCTGTTCGTATCGATATCAGGCTGCCCCGCCCTGCTGCGCCACTAGCTGTAGAACTGCCATCTTACGAACCGGTCATCAACGAGCAGGAGCCCGAAAAAGAACCAGAGAAAATCCCGGTCATACCCATACCCCGCACACCAGCCGCCGCTGTGCGCCTCATCCCCGTGCGCGCACCTGTGCCTGCCAGAGTGGCCATGGCAACACCTCCGGTATTTGTGTTCCAGCCTGTTTTTGTCGAGGAGCCCTGGGTAAAGCCCGCTGCCGAGAGCTTTGCTGTTCTTGCACCATCAGCTGTACGCTCGGTCGCTGTGCAGAAGCCCTCAGTACCTCGGCCACTCACCGTTATTACAGCACCTTATGTGCCGCTCATTATCGATGAGATACCCCCACGCCCAGCACCCGACCAGATAACACGCCTCACGCCCAATGGTCCTAAAAAATACCCTATTCTTTTTGTCTACGACAGTAACGAAGATGGTTCTATATTGCGTATCCGCAGGGTACCACCCATGCCGCCACTCAAGTTCGACCCGGATCCACCGCCACCACCTAAAGTGGTAGCCAAGCCCGCTCCCAAACCAGCACCGGGGGCAAAGGCACCTGCAGCCAAGCCCGTAGCATTTACCATCGAAACAGAAGATGCCGCCGAAACTACTGTAGAGGTGTACTTCACCAATGGCGAGGGAAAGTTTTTCGCCACTACGCCACAGGTACAGTTGCTCAACCCCAATACAGGTGCCATGGTAAAAAGATTCTACCGCACTGTTGATGCCAATGGCAATCCCGACCCACAGATGGGCATCCCGCCCGGTATTTACAATCTTGCTTTCACCGAAAGTCGCAGCCAGGTAGGATACACTGCCGTTATCGAGGCCAACAAAAAGAACAAGATCACCGTTACCGTCAATAAGGCCAGTCTATCTTTCGAGTATTCCGGTAACATAACCAGACCCGTCACCGAATTTAAGGCACTGGTTACAGAGCGCAACAAGCCCACAGGTGGCAGAATAGTAGATCAGAAATGTACAGACAGGCTCGAATACGAACCCGGAAACTACCACGTTATCATCAACACCTTCCCTCAGGATGTGCGTAATATCGATCTCGATTTCGATGAAAAAGTGATAGCGCTTTTACAGCCGGGATTCGCAAAATTCGTCAGCGAGCCGGAGATGGCCAGTGTTACATTGTATCAGCGCCTGGGCGAAAAGTTTCAGTCTTTTCACACCATGAGCCTTAAAGACCCTGCTGCACAGCACCTGCGTATACAGCCCGGCGAATATCAGGCACACTACCACAAAGGCCCGGGTGGTACATATGCCTCAGAAAAGGTGGTTACATTCATTGTCAAAGCCAATGAAGAAACCGAAGTAGTGCTCAACTAATTGTTGCTCATCATCAGGCCTGCACCCATGGCTGCAGTGCATCCGCTATTTTACGGTCATTACCCAGTCTGGGCACCTTGTTCTGGCCGCCCAGCTTGCCTATCGATTTCATGTATTCTATGAAGGCGTTTTTCTGCATCACGCTTATCTTCAGCGGTTGCAGTATGCCGCCCGCCATCAGGTCTTCGTAATAGATGTTTTTCGTGCGCAGATAGTTGTTCACAGTTGTCGCAAATGCAGTCATATCAGCCGGCATCGTTTCAAACTCTACAAACCACTCGTGGTAGGGCAGGCCTGCAGCCACCTGTATGGCCGGCGCTATAGTAAACTCTGTTATCTGCACACCATGGTCTTTAGACGCGTTCATCATGGCATACTCTACTTCTTCCCCTATCACGTGTTCGCCAAAGGCAGATATAAAATGTTTGATGCGGCCGGTAACAACCAGTCGGTATGGGTCTGTACTCACAAACCGCACAGTGTCCCCTATGCTATATCCCCACAGGCCTGCATCTGTACTTACGATCAGTGCATAATTTTCTCCCACCTTCACCTGCCCCAGCGACAGTCGTGTCGGGTTTTCATGGTGTATTTCACCGGCCGGTATGAATTCGTAAAAAATGCCGGCATTGGTATTCAGCAGCAAGCCCTCGCCACCTATCACATCCTGAAAAGCAAAGAAACCTTCCGATGCCGGAAATGTTTCTATCATATCCACCGCGCCGCCCAGGCTATCCAGCAGCCGTGCTTTGTAGGGCTCAAAGTTCACACCGCCATGCACTATTACCTGTAGCTTTGGGAACAGCTCTTTTATTTTTTTGCCCTCATTGCGTGCCGATAGCCATTCAAAGTACATCTGCATCCACGGCGGTATGCCGCTTATCAGCGTCATGTTTTCATTCATCGTTTCCTGCACTATCTTGTCCAGCTTCACCTCCCAGTCTTCTATACAGTTGGTCTCGTACGATGGTAGCTGGTTGCCGCGCAGATAGCGGGGTATAAAGTGATTCACTATACCGCTCAGCCTGCCCGTAGGCACACCGCCCACACGCTCCAGTTCGGGCGAGCCCGAGAGGAATATCATTTTGCCATCAGCAAACGAAGTATTGCCGCTTTCGGCCATGTAGCACAGCAGCGCATCGCGTGCACCGTTTATATGGTTGCTGATAGACTCCTTCGAGATTGGTATATACTTTACACCGCTTGTGGTACCAGATGTTTTGGCAAAGTAGATCGGGCGTCCTTTCCACAGCACATTCTGCTCTCCTTCCTTTATTTTATTTATGTAGGGTACAAATGCTTCGTAATCCCTTATCGGTACGGCTTTTGCAAAATCATCGTAGGTCTTCACCTGTTGCATACCATGCTCCTTCCCAAACAATGTACGGCTGCCGTTTTTCAAAAGATATTGCAATACTGCCTGCTGGTCTGCAACTGCGGTAGCCATGCCTTTTCGCACTCTGGAGTGTACCATGGAGGCGTAAGGCCGCGCCAGGAAAGATTTTATTTTCATCCGCTACTGTTTCGTTGTCAAAGTTAATAATTAATTTTACCGGGATTGTTATAGTTGTGTTGGAGTGCTGGTCTTAACTACAAAAAAAAAAGCCAAGGAATAATAAATTTTTGTTGTTTAAAATAAAAAAGTGCTTTACCTTTGCCTAAATATTTTTGGTATATCATGTTTGCAATAGTAAATATAGCAGGTCAGCAATTCAAAGTAAAGCAGAATGACGAATTGTTTGTGCACCGCCTGGGTGGCAACGCCGGCGATAAGGTAGAGTTTTCAGACGTGCTCATGGTGAGCAACAATGGCGGTATAACAGTAGGCGGAAACGCTACTAAAATACAGGCAGAAATCCTTGATCATCTTAAAGGCGATAAAGTGATTATCTTCAAGAAAAAACGCAGAAAGGGTTACCAGAAAATGAATGGTTTCCGTCAAAGCCTTACTAAGATCAAAATCAACGAAATCGCTTAATTTAAACCGTAATAGTAATTACATTAACTAATAAATAATGGCACATAAAAAAGGGGAAGGCAGTGTAAGGAACGGCCGCGACTCACAAAGTAAAAGATTAGGTGTTAAGATCTTCGGCGGACAGCCGGCTATCTCAGGGAATATTATCCTCCGCCAGCGTGGCACGGTATATCATCCCGGCACTAACGTAGGACTTGGAAAGGACTTTACAATATTCGCACTTACAGACGGTATCGTAGAATTTCGCAAGACAAGGACAAAAACATTAGTATCAATAAACGCAGTTAACTAAGAAAATCGCCGAGGACTAACCCCCTACGGCGATTTTGCCATATAACGATTTTTGTTTAACCCTTAAATTCACAGTTATGGCAACAGCAAAGAAGGCGGCCCCTGCTAAAAAAGCAGCACCCGCAAAGAAAGCGGCTCCTGCAAAGAAAGCAGCACCCGCCAAAAAAGCAGCTCCTGCAAAGAAAGCAGCACCTGCTAAAAAAGCAGCTCCTGCAAAAAAAGCAGCACCTGCTAAAAAGGCGGCTCCTGCTAAGAAAGCAGCAGCAGCTCCAAAAAAAGCAGCAGCTCCTAAAAAGGTTGCAGCTAAAAAGAATGCTGGCCCTAAAAAGGCAGCCGCTAAAAAGAAGTAAGATTTATTTTAGCGATCTTAAAAAGAGGCTGTTTAGTTACAGCCTCTTTTTTTATGCCCCTACCGCATGATACGCGAAATGCGCCCCTTTTTTGACGGGCCGTAAGGATCAACTTTCGAGTTTCTTTTTGTGGAGGATTTGAAGGCGATCGAGCTCTTTTGTCCTGTGCGGAAAGCGTGAATCTTTACTTTTTCAGATTATTAGTCTTATTTTTGTAGTAATACAATATGGAACTTATGGAACAGCGGATATTGGAAAATGTAGTATGGAAAGAAGGGAAATATTATGTGGCACAGTGTCTTAATATTGATATCTCCAGTTTTGGTGAATCTCGGGAAGAAGCGTTAACAAACCTTGACGAGGCAATAAATCTATATCTGGAAGACGATGAACATCAGGACATTCAAATCGTAGAGAATCCTGAAATTGTTCATCTTTCTGTAAAATATGCCTAAATTATTTTCATCTTTTTACGTGCTCAAAATTCTTGAAGCACATGGCTTTATTTTTGTTTCTCAGAAAGGTAGTCATATTAAGGTCCGAAAAGAGGGAAATCCGACTTTGACAGTGATTGTACCCGCTGGCCGAAAAGAGATACCTCAGGGAACCATGCGTTCCATACTTCGCCAAAGCCAGCTTACTCTTATTGATTTCGAGTAAAGCATTCAAACAAACAACAATCTACACGACCAAACGGGACTTTTCGAACGACAAAACCCGCGTTAGGGGTGGGTTATACATTTTCTGCGGGCTGTAAGGGACAACTTTCGAACTATTTTGTGGCGGATTTGAAGGCGATTGACGACTTATAAAAAAGAGATACATTTATTGCCCCATCAGAAAACCTAAAAAACTGAAGATAAATCAGGCTAGAGATATTGCTGGAAAACTTCTCAATGGGAAAGTTGGTATCCAGTCTCCCTGAATGAAAATGGTGTTGTATTATTTCGTTGATACTGTAATTCATCGTTCTCACTATACTGGGAGTTCTTTATAATCATCGATTATTCTTCCAACTTTGATCAGCTATAAGTAGTGTTCCGCTGGATAAATAGAAAAAATCCGCTTAATTTAGTTATTTTGCTAACAAATGCCATAATCATTCCGGCTTTTAATAAAATGATTAAAGACTATTCTGTAATTGACCTCTTTTGCGGCGTCGGAGGCCTAACGCATGGCCTTGTCAAAGAAGGTTTTACTGTTTCGGCCGGTATTGATTTTGATAACTCTTGTAGATATGCTTTTGAAACAAACAATAATTCGAAGTTTGTCTATAAAGATGTCACCGAATTGACAACAAAAGAACTAAATTCTCTGTACGCTAAAGGAACAAAAAAAATACTGGTTGGGTGTGCTCCTTGCCAGCCATTTTCGATTTTTAATCATAAAAGTGAAAAGAGCTTAGAGAAACGTAATGCAGATACAAAATGGCGACTTCTATACTCATTTGCTAAATTAATCAAGGAAACCCAACCAGAGATAATTTCCATGGAAAACGTACCTCGGTTAGTTACGTTTGATGAAGGTAAAGTTTTTAAACACTTTGTTTCAACTCTGGAAAAAAATGGCTACACAGTTTCATGGAATATTGTGAACGCCCAGGACTATGGAATTCCACAAAGGAGAAAAAGGTTGATTTTATTTGGATCTAAACACGGCAAAATTGAACTAATCGATAGTTTTATTAAAGATAAAAAGTATGCAACTGTTCGAGACGCAATAGGACACTTACCTAAAGTCGAAGATGGAGTGATACCTCAGGATGATCCTTTACATAGGGCTCGAAAATTAACTGACATAAATAAGAGAAGAATTCAAGCTACTAAAGAAGGTGGTTTTTGGCGTGATTGGGATAAAAGTCTGTGGCTAGATTGTCACAAAAAAAAGACTGGAAAGAACTTTAATAGTGTTTATGGAAGAATGACTTGGAATGAGGTAGCACCAACAATTACAACGTATTGTATAGGATTAAATAATGGACGATTTGGGCATCCCGAGCAGGATCGCGCAATCACTTTAAGAGAGGCTGCTTTGCTACAAAGTTTTCCACAACAATATAAGTTTATAGACCCCGATGCCCCTTTCAGTGGACAGACAATTGCGCGCCATATTGGTAACGCAGTGCCGGTGACTTTAGGTGTAGTGATAGCGAAGAGTATAAAAAAACATCTAAAAAGCATTGGCAAAAACAAATAGAACAAAAGAAAATGATTCTTTACGCTGGCGCTTCGACGTCAACGCGTTTCGCCTATTAGGTCGAGAGTTAATTACAGATAGGATTACTGCTGTTTACGAACTTGTAAAGAATTGTTATGATGCCAATGCAACAGAAGTGACTATTGACTTTGTCAACGTTAATTCCGACCTTCCAACCAAGCAAATTATTATCTCTGACAATGGCCAGGGGATGACTTTTGATGATATCAAAAACAAATGGATGGTAGTCGGTACAAACAACAAACGACTAGCACTGTATTCACCAGTTCCCTTTAAAAGACGCTATGTTGGTGAAAAGGGTATAGGTAGGTTCGCTGTTGACAAATTAGGATCAAAATTATTGATAAAAACAAAAACTAGGGGAACAACACAGGAACTATTTGTTCGCATCGATTGGGATGAGTATCAAAAGCAATCAGTAACATCAAAGGCAGAACAGCTGTCATTGTTCACAGAGGTTGAAAATAAATTCTATTACGAGATTGCCGAAAAGAGTATCCACGGTACAGCGTTACAGATTAGTAATGTTAGCGAACTATGGACGGAGGATGATTTAGAAAGGCTATATAAAGAGCTGTCAAAATTAATTTCGCCATTTTATCCTATCAACCCCCCATTTGAAATATTTCTTAACTCAAATGAATATCCTGAATACAAGGCTAAACGTGTAAAGCCCGATCCAGTAAAGTTCTATTCGCATCATGCAGAGATAGGGTACGATTTAGAAACTAAGAAACAACAATCTTTGAGATTTGATTCAAAGCAAGGTAAGATTGTCACAGATTGGATAGACATGAAGGCCTTTGGCCCTGTGGCGCTAAAAATATTCTATTTTGATGATGCAGCAAAAAAAAGATATAATCTAGCGTATAAAAATGACGACACTCGTATTGATGGGATGAAAATATACCGTGATGGAGTTATTGCGACTCCGTTTGCTGAGTACCATTCTAGCTTAGATCATAAACGAGATATTTTAGGTATTGATAAACGCAGATATGGCTCAGCATTTGATAAAGTGAGCACTCGGGAAATTATTGGAGTGCTTGACATAAAACAGGAACTTAATCCAAAAATTATTGATGCGACTAATCGGCAAGATTTCATTGACAATACGGAATACCGACAACTCAAAGAGTTTATAATTGAGCAAATAGATGTTTTTGGGAAATTAAAAATATTCAAACGTGAGTCTAAAAAAACTGTTGTTCAAAAGGAACTTCAGAAAGCCGAGAGAGAGGTCGATAATTTTTCAACAGCAATTGACGAAATAGAGCGCGAACTTGTAAAAGAAAAGCCCCAATTAAAAGATACTCTCCAACCGCTAAAAGAGCAGGTAAAAACATTAAAGTCTACTATTAGTCAAAGTCTAAGCGAGCAAAAAAAATATCAACGTGACGTCATTCGCAAGGAGAATATCTATCTGAGTTTGATGTCACTACAGGATTATGCATCAAACATTTCGCATGCGATAAGGACATCATTGGGTAAGATTAAACGAATGGCTGAATTTTTCAACCTGCGTTTTCCTAATCCCAAGTTGGATAAATACTTTGTAGAATATGCACGACTTATTAATGAAGAAATGGACACCTTGATAAAGGTGACAGATTTCATGCTAAGTTATGCAAGTTCAGAAACTGAATTTGATGATTTCAGTATCAAGGATATGCTTTCTGAATTGCTTTTTCACGCCTACCTTCAAACCTTTGAAGATGAAAACATTCTTGTTGAAGTCGATTTTAAGGACGATTTTATCATTAATGGCAACAAAAAATTTTTACAAGACATTTTCCAAAATCTAATATCAAATTCTATTAAGGCATTGAAAGGTAGAGAAAACAAAAAAATTAGATGTTCAGCGTTTTTAGATGATGATAACTTTACCTTGTACTTTTCAGACAATGGCACAGGGATAAAAATTGGTGATGAAAAATGGATTTTTGGTTTATATAACACTCGCACTGCTGAGCAAGGGGGATCTGGAATTGGACTATATATTGTTGAGAAGAGAATTGAAGCATTGAAAGGGACCATAGAAGTTATTGAAAACCAACTTGGGCCGACTGGCGCTACTTTCAAAATAAAGTTACCTTTTAATAAAAAATAATGGCAAATAGTCTATTTAAAATTGTTGTAATCCACGATGGGCTGACCTCGAATGATGATCCGCTGCTAGTAGAATTAAGGTTAAATTTTGGAGAAGATTCTGTTGAACGGTTTGAGAATTCCAATCAAGGTCTCCAGTACGTTTTAGATCATTTGGCACAGAAAATGGTGGTCCTGTTGGACATCAACTTCAGCCATGGTGAACTTTCTGGGGTACAAGTTTTTGAGGACATTAAGAAACGTACAGCACTTGTTCAGGTGATTATGATTACAGCTAGGTTACTTAGTGAAATTGGACACGAAGATTTAATTAGAATGATCAACCACGATGCATTCGCAATTGAAAATGTCTTCAGCTCGCAGAAAATTGTTGGGCTTGTTTCCGCAGCGTTGCATAAAATGGAAGTGAGGGTAGATAGTGCGCTTGAGCAGTGGATTTCATCTCATTCAGATGAGGAACAAAATCAACCGTATTTAACAACTAGAAATGGGAAAGTTTATACTTTAAAACAAATATTGGAAGAAATTCGTCAACAAACTCCATATGGTCGGGATATGGAGAAAAAAATACTATTACTCGCCATAGATTTATTGACACGAGGGAAAAAGAAAATTGATGATTAACATTGATATAGCATTTGATAATGGCGATGTAGGACTAGGTGATTACTTTGAGCAAAGCAAGATCGACCTGGTTTCGTTTGTACATGCAACCCGTAATGACCATCTTATAAATGAGATTCCTGGGCCTAGATGCAATCAAGCATATATAGATTTGAGGGTACCTGCAATTAATGGTGGCAATTTTTTGTTCGTATGCTACTCTCATGGAAAGGAGGATTCTTTAACAGCTAACGGCGACTTTTACATAAAAAAGGACGTCAACTGTGAACTTTTTATTAACTCCTTTTTTTATTCTATGAGCTGCCTTACAGCAAAGGAATTAGGTGTCAGCCTGCTCGGTAAAGGTTGTCATGTTTTTATCGGATTTAAAGAAGAAGCGGGTGCTTTTCTTGGTGCCTATCAGTCAATGTCCATTGCCTGTGACAATTTTGCAATAAAAAAATTTGTTGAAGGGTATTCCATAGGAGAGTCTGTGGCTTTAATGAAACAAAATTATACTCGGCAAATCGACGTTCTCGAAAATGATGGCGAGCCTATGCTTGCTGCCGAGTTACGTGCAAATCGTGACGCGTTATGGTTTGACGGCGATAGAAATCTGACTATTGATCAATTTGCTATTAATTAACGGTGGATACATTTTCAGATACTAAGCGAAGTGAAATAATGGCTAAAATGAAGAGTGTTGACACGAAGCCTGAAATCTTAGTACGCTTATGTCTTTTTTCACTTGGTTTTCGCTATAGAAAGAATGAATTGAATCTTGCTGGCAAGCCTGACATAGTATTGCCAAAATATAGAACGGCGATTTTCGTTAACGGTTGTTTCTAGCAAAGGCATGAAGAGTGTAAAAATTCTGCATTGCCAAAGTCTAATGATTTGTACAGGGCAGAAAAAATATCTGAAATTATCGAGCGTGATGTCACGAATATGCTATTGCTAAAGACAAGGGTGGATGTGGCTTTTGTCGTTTTGTGATTTTTCTGCGGTGCGATCGGGATTCGAACCGTCTTTCTCCCCCATTTTTCTTTATATAATCAACAAGTTACCAGCAGCATTCCCCCACAAACAAAAACTTTGGTCTGATTTTTGTGGCATATAAAGTAAGGGTATTCAGCAGCACGGCTGGCAGTACCCGGCCAACCGGAAAGTGCCTCAAAATAGTATTTGTTGCAGCGCATACACCCGGCCGGCGACACGCCCAGATCAGCAACATTTTTCAGGCAGCCTGCGCAAAAGTGCGCAAAAAGTGCGCAATTTTATTTCGCTAATCAATTGATAATCAAGTAAGTAATGTTTTTCAATTTTTTCTTGCGCACTGCGCAATTTCTGACCTTCGCACCCAAAAACAACGAAAACAACCACCGATGAAAACCCCCAACCCCAATTCCTAATCCCCAATTCCCAACAACCCAACAACCCAATTCCCCCTACAGCCACCCATTCTTTTCATACTGGTCATAACCAATCCGCATCGCTTCAGCCACCTGCTCCAGTACATCCTTATCTACCTTCTTTATATGAAAACACGACTTACCCTTCAGACTCTTCAGCAGTTCCGCACTGATCAGAGGCCGCACCTCTTCGGTGTTGGTATAGATCGGCATGTAGTAGAAACCCACATAACCGCTTTGCAGTATCAGCCCCGTAAACGCAAATTCGTCACGCCATTTGTTGGCAGCAAATACCTTTTTGTTAGCCCATTGGTCATACCTGCCCTGTATGTCTATCTGCGGCCTGATCACCCCTTTTTCATAGGGCTTCATCACTTTTTTCAGTGCGTCAAAGATTTCGAGCAGTTGCTCCTGATTCAGTTTTGCCATGTTATTGCGTGGTTTTAATGCCAATACTTCCCTAAAATTACCCCTTATTCCGTTTATTTATGCCTTTCTGGCACTATCTTTAACTTGGTTTCAATTTTGCTATACTCATTTAAAATCTGAACAAATGAACCAAAACGAATTTCGCAAATATGCGATCAAGCATCACGGTATCAGCAGCCTTACCGTAGACAGCTATACATCATCTATCAGGGTGCCACAGGGGCTTACACCATACATCATCGAGGAGCGCCCAATGAATGTGGCCTCTATGGACGTTTTCTCGCGCCTTATGATGGATCGTATCATCTTCCTCGGCGAGGGCATCAACGACTACGTAGCCAATATTGTTACAGCGCAGCTTCTGTTTCTCGAAAGCACAGACCGCACACGCGATATACAGATGTACCTCAACAGTCCGGGCGGTAGTGTATATGCAGGATTGGGTATATACGATACCATGCAGATCATCAACCCCGATGTGTCTACTATATGCACCGGTATCGCAGCCTCTATGGCAGCTGTGCTCATGTGTGCCGGCAGCAAGGGCAAGCGTACCGCGCTGAAACATAGCCGCGTTATGATTCACCAGCCTATGGGTGGTGCAGAAGGCCAGGCCAGCGACATCGAGATCACAGCCCGCGAGATTGGCAAGCTGAAAAAAGAGCTTTACGAGATCATAGCACACCACTCTGGCCAAAAGGTATCTAAAGTGGAAAAAGACAGCGATCGTGATTACTGGATGACAGCTGCCGAAGCCAAAGATTATGGTATGGTAGACGAGGTGTTGGAGCGCAATCCGCGTAAATCAGAGGCTGGCGCATAACACGTTTTGCCACTGCACAAACAAATAGAAATATAGCAAAGTCCGGGTGTATACCCGGGCTTTGCAAAATGATAATACCAACCGTAACCGAAATAGTTGCGTACAATTCGCCAACTATAGTTACTTTTGCACCATATTAACCAATAAATTAGTAAATGTTTAATTTAGTCTTATTCGGCCCTCCGGGCAGTGGGAAAGGCACACAATCAGAGAATATTGTAAAAACCTACGACCTCAGGCACATTTCTACCGGCGACCTGTTGCGCGACGAAGTGAGCAGAAATACAGCACTCGGGGTTGAAGCAAAAAAATACATGAATCAGGGCATGCTCGTACCAGATGAAGTAGTCATCGGCATGATCAGCTCTAAAATTGATGGTTCTGCAGATGCGCGTGGCTTCGTGTTCGATGGTTTCCCCCGTACACGTACGCAGGCAGAAGCACTCGACAAATTGCTCGAATTCAAGAATACCGAAATTCATCTCGTACTATCTCTCGAGGTGCCCGAAAACGACCTCATCGCCCGCCTCGTAAACAGGGGTGTAACATCAGGTCGCAGCGACGATACCGAAGAAGTGATTACTGCGCGCATCAAGGAATACCACCTCAAGACCGAACCAGTTGCCCGTTATTACAATGAGCACGGAAAGTTAGAGCGTATAGCAGGTCATCTGCCAGTGGCAGAAACATTCAAGACGCTGGCCAAAAACATAAACAAGTATTTGTTACCCGTAACATAGTGGAAAAAGGAAATTTTGTTGATCATATCCGCATATACTGCCGGTCTGGTAAAGGAGGAGCAGGAAGTGTGCATTTTGAAAGAAACAAAATGGATGCAATGGCAGGACCCGACGGTGGCAATGGCGGCCGCGGGGGGCACATAAAGCTGCGCGGCAACGCACAGCTATGGACCCTGCTCCACATGCGCTACTATAAGAATGTACTCGCCAAAGACGGTGTGAACGGCTACAAGAATAATTGTACCGGCCACGATGGTGCCGATATCATACTGGAGGTGCCGTTGGGTACTGTGGCACGCGATATGGAATCCGGAGAGCAGGAAGTTGAAATCCTCGAAGACGGTCAGGAGGTCATCTGGCTCAAGGGAGGAAGAGGCGGATTGGGTAATGCCAATTTTGCCACCGCCACCAACCAGACACCAGACCATGCGCAGCCCGGAGAAATGGGTACTGAGGGCTGGAAGGTACTGGAGTTGAAGATACTGGCAGATGTTGGCCTGGTGGGCTTTCCCAATGCCGGCAAATCTACGCTGCTGTCTGTACTTACATCTGCCAAACCCAAGATCGCCGATTATGCCTTTACTACGCTTGTTCCACAATTGGGTATCGTATCCTACCGTGAGAATAAGTCGTTTTGTATGGCCGATCTGCCGGGTATTATCGAAGGTGCTGCCGAAGGCAAGGGGTTGGGCCACAGGTTCCTGAGGCATATAGAGCGCAACTCGGTATTGCTGCTGCTCATACCCGCCGACAGCGACGACCACCAGCGCGAATTTGAAGTGCTGATCAATGAACTGGAAGAGTACAACCCTGAGTTGCTGCACAAACGGATAGTTATAGGCATCAGCAAAAGTGAGATGCTGGATGATGAGTTGAAGCAGGAGATCGCAAAGACACTGCCCACAGACATACCACACGTATTTGTATCATCATTGGCCAGTCAGGGGCTTGTGCAGCTCAAAGACGAACTTTGGCGCGCGCTCACTGCCAAAGATGGTAATTGATAGTAAACACAATAGTTAACCAATAGCCAGCAATGCCTTTAGGCGTTTAGTTATGCACCAGCTTACCCCGGCACAGATAACGCAATGGATCGAAGGCGGTCATGACTTCGTACTCATAGATGTACGCGAAGCATGGGAGCACGAGGCTTTCAGTATAGGCGGTGTACTAATGCCCATGGGCGAGATACCCTCCCGGCTCAGCGAGATTCCCCGCGACAAGGAAGTGGTATTGTATTGTGAGAAGGGTATACGCAGTGTCATAGCCATTCAGCGGCTCGAAACCCTGGGTTTTACCAATCTCATCAACCTCGCCGGTGGAATGAAGGCCTGGCGCGAAGCGCAGTAATCATAAGGCAGTTACCTTAATTACGGTGCACTTAACTCTATGGTCTTGCCAGTGCGGTCTCCTATCTGGTTATTTCTATAGGTTACCTCGTTCTTGCTGTTCATAGTTACTTCATAGTCCTCCAGCACAATGTCCGAATAGGCATTTACTGTTTTGCCCTTGCGGATAGCCGGCTGCATGGCAGGAGCGTTGGTCATAACTATATTGATCGTTTCAGACAATCCGTCATTTATCCTGCGTCGTACACCACCTGTCCAGGCATGTACGCCATAGTATTCATAATAGATCACCTTACCCTCATCATCTACAACAATGTTGCGGATATCTATTCTGAAGATGGCATCCTTGATCATCCATTTGGCTATTTCGGGCTTCAGCTGGTCCAGCACATAGTGCTCCAGTGGTTGCTGATTGGCAAAGGGCTTGGGAGCTGCGGTTACCTTAGGGGTACTATATATCCGTTTGCCATTTACATAAGCAGGTTTAGGGAGTTTGGCCAGTCGTATAATACTATCCTTACCCGTTACTGGGTCCGTTACAGAAAAGGTCATAGTATCGCGTACTTCGCTTTGTTCAAACTTGTTTCGCTTTCTTCTGAATGCGTCACCATCCTGCACAAATTTCTGGGCTATACCACTCTGGGCTATGCAAAGCAGCAGCAGTATCCGGCACAGAACCTTACCACTGCCTGATGGATGTAACTTGAGTATGTTCATTGCGATGTTGTTTTATGCACATGTGTACATCATACAAGATACGGATTTGAATTATTGGGTGGTATATCTGGTGCCCAAAACTTATAGAAAGCAGGTAACTATGATCGGGTCTTCTACTACATCTTTTCCATTGCAGTTCAGATGTATGTGCTCTATCCGGATCTTGATGTTGTAGTTGCCATGGGCTTTCAAATGGTCTAGCTCAGCCGGTTTGATCAGTGCGCCCTCAGTTCTTACCGGTCCATATACTTCGCCGCCCTCTGGTTGAAAGGAAACAACAAAACTCGTCACCTCGCAGCTGGCCTTGGCCGACACCAGCTTGGGGTTGGCAAGCAGTGTCTTCAGTTGTATCACCGATCGTGTTTCATTGGCCAGCCTTACATTGGCCTTCGCCGGGTTTGGTTTCGGCATATACTGTGCAGTAGCATCGTAAGCCCCCATCATCGGGAGTGCAAACAACAGTATAGCTTGTATTATCTGCAGTCCGGACAATCTGATTGATGTTTTTATGCTCATGGTATCGTAGGTGTTTTGGAGGACACTACACAAGTAAAGATACCACTATTGCACTTTGCATTAAAACAATGCGGGAACTGGTGACTGGGATTTAACGTTTACGAACTACTATTATAACCTTAGCCAATATCGCATAGGTCAAAATATCGCCGGACAATTCCATGTGCCCTTTTCAGGTTTTGTTTTGCCATCTCCGGTATATGCCACCGACAACAGCCACCTGTTCGATCCGTTTTCTGACTTTATGCCCCGTGCCAGTCCCAGACGCACACCCGCCCATTCCACGCCCACATTGGGCATCACCTTGTTCTTGTAGAGCAGCAGAGTGCCGCCGGTAAGTGCAAAGTCAGGCTTCTTTGAGTCGCCTTTTTGCTTGTTCAGCACAAACCGTGCATATCCCGACGCCTGAACATCATGCCTGAAGTGCTCGTTGAGTACAAGTATGTGTGCATGTACGCTGGTGGCACTACCCACTATCACTGAGCCGCCGGCAAAAACAGAGTTCCCGCTGGTGATATTCATCGGGTATTCCTGCTGTTGGGTAACATATAAGATATCTGTCTTGATGAATCTGGTAATGGCATACCCGCCGTACAGCGATACAGCCTTGCCTACCTGTCCACTGTAGACGGCGCCAATATCATAGTTGCGATAAGGCTTTATGTTTGCCTCAGGAGACGAAGGGCTTTGTGTAATTTCAGTAGTAACACTTTTCAAATGCAGTCCCACCGACAAATGGTGCCTGCCAGATTTGCTCAGTGATTTATGATACGCTACTGCCAGGCCAGCCAGATTGTAGGTTCCGGTATAGTCGAAAAATGTGTTTCGATCTGTGCCATATTGGTAGGTAATACCCACACCCAGTGCATCGCGCTTCGGCAGTAGCTTTTTGAGTACCCGCATATCGGCACTCAGGTCTGCAGATTTCCATTGTCTCGGAGCTTCTGCATCCTTATGGCCATAATAGTTGCCCACTATGCGCACATCGCCGGGTATCAGTCCGGTCATGGCCGGGTTAATATGAATTGGTGCTTTTATGACGGCTGGCAGCTCCATTACCTGGGCATTACCAGCAATACTCGCAGTAGCCAGCAAGCATACGAAGGGTAGTATGTTTCTCAATTTGTTGGGTATATTTTCGCCAGCAAATATAGAAACTGCAGAAGTACTGCCAAATACAGGCGTAGGAAATTAAACAGCTATACCAAACTGCCGCAGGTGGTGGGTGCTGTGTTTGTACAGCAACTGCACCTGCAGATCATAGTTCAGCACACCAAAAAAAGGATTGTTCAGTTGTTTGTCAGGTGTTGTCGTAAACACTTCAAAGAAGTGGTCTATTTCGCCCTGCAGTTCAGCTATCGCGGCTTCCTTTGTGGCGTGGCGAACGGGTGGTGGTTCGTCGGGCAGCAGCGGGTTGGGTGTATTCTCACGCATAGGTTTCTCACTTGCCAGAAAGCCCTGCATGCGCTCTATATTTTCGGCAGGTGTAATGATCTCCATTGGAGCACGGCCATTGGCTATGCGCACATAGTCGCTCATGTGCTCTATCATTTGCTGCACACTCATCACGCCCCATTTGCGTGGCGCATCGGCATCCAGCATGGCGAGTTGTTTAGTGAAATCGCTCCTCAGAAAAGCGGCTTTTTGTTGCAGGTTTTCCATCAATAGTCGTAGTTAGTGTCTTATGTTATATACCCGGTTTGTTCAGTCTGCTGTTTCAATCAAAGTAGTAGCATACCGCTTACAGCAGTTGGCTGATCAGTGCATCCTGCGACACCCCCTCGGCCTCTGCCTTGTAGTTGCGCAGTATACGGTGGCGCAGCACAGGCATTGCCATTGCACGAACGTCCTCAATGTCTGGCGAGTACTTGCCATGTATCAGTGCGTGACATTTAGCACCCAGCACCAGGTATTGCGATGCACGTGGCCCTGCACCATACGACAGGAACTGTCCCGCTGCTGTTGCTGCACCCTTTGTGCCGGGCCTTGTCTTTTGCACGAGCCCTACGGCATACTCCAGCACATTGTCTGGTACCGGCACACGCCTTACCAGCTCCTGAAAGCCCATGATCTCTTCTCCGCTCATCACCTTCGAGAGTTTTGGTGTGCTCGCACCCGTAGTATTCCTTACTATGGTCACCTCTTCAGCAAAGCTCGGGTAGTCCAGCGTTACCTGAAACATAAAACGGTCCAGTTGTGCCTCGGGTAGTGGGTAGGTACCTTCCTGCTCTATGGGGTTCTGTGTAGCCAGCACAAAGAATGGCGATGGTAATTTGTAGAGTGTACCACCCGCTGTTACATTGCGCTCCTGCATGGCTTCCAGCAGTGCCGACTGGGTCTTGGGTGGTGTACGGTTGATCTCATCAGCCAGTATGATATTGGCAAATATGGGCCCCTTGATAAACTGAAAGGCACGTTGCTCATTCAGAATCTCTGCACCCACTATATCGCTGGGCATCAGATCCGGGGTAAACTGTATACGTTTGAACGACAGATCCAGCACATCAGAAATGGTCTTAACCAGCAGTGTTTTGGCAAGGCCGGGCACACCTACGAGCAGGCTGTGGCCGTTGCACAGTATCGCAATGATGAGTTTTTCAACTACATCCTCCTGACCTACTATTACATTGCCTATATTTTTGCGTATCTCTTTGGTCTTTTCTTTGAGGGCATCCGCCGCTTCTTTGTCCGTTGCGTATTTGTACATTGTTTCGTGGAACTTTATTTACAGGGCCGCGGCGACTGTTTAGATGATTTGATGGCCTGCGGCTGGTATTAAACGGGAAAGTTCCATTATTTTGTGTAATTAAACAAATCCTTATTTACAGTGGACATAACAATACGCGAGGCACAGCAGCAGGTAGACGAATGGATACGCACGGTGGGTGTCCGGTATTTTGGTGAGCTCACAAACCTGGGCATACTCATGGAAGAGGTGGGCGAGTTGTCGCGGATCATGGTGCGTACCTACGGCGAGCAGTCTTTTAAGCCCGGCGACAACGGAAAGGAAATGGCCGACGAAATGGCCGATGTGCTCTGGGTGCTCATGTGCCTTGCCAACCAGACCGGTGTAGACCTCACCGATGCACTGGCAAAAAACATGGAGAAAAAGACTATGCGCGATGCTACCCGCCACCAGGACAATGAAAAGCTGAGGTAGATGGTAGGTTTTATACTATGAAGAGAATTTGGATCGTTATGTGGAAGTATACATAGAAAAGTATTTTGCTATTTCGTTTGACGCTCATTTCTTTAAACGGCCGCTTTGTGGCCAGTGATTTGAAGTCGCCATTTCTAAGAAGTTTATTGAAAGAAAGACCATGCTGAAAAGTAGTTTTACAACAAATGTAATAGAGGCGGGCTGCGATGAAGCAGGCAGAGGGTGCCTTGCCGGGCCGGTATTTGCTGCTGCAGTGATACTGCCTCCAGGTTTCCATCATCCGTTGCTCAACGACAGCAAGCAGGTATCCGAAGAGCATAGATCAGCGCTAAGGGAAATAATAGAACGAGAGGCATTGGCATGGGCTGTAGCATCAATGGATCCCACCGAGATCGACCGGATCAATATTCTGAAGGCCTCGTTCAAGGCAATGCACCAAGCTATCAGTGAGCTTGTGCTCCGCCCCCAACTATTGCTAATAGACGGCCATATTTTCCCGCCTTACTTTGGAATTACCCACCATTGCGAGGTGAAAGGTGATGGCAAATATGCCTCCATTGCCGCCGCAAGTATACTGGCAAAAACCCACCGCGACGAATATATGTTGCGCATTCACAGTGATTACCCGGTATACGGTTGGGACAAAAACAAAGGTTATGGGACAGCGGCACACTTGCGTGGAATAATAGAGCATGGCATTTGCGAACATCATCGCAGGTCATTTGCCCCTTGCAAAGAACAGTAGCGACCTATCCGTATGTTAAGGGAATGTTTCGCCAATATTAACTTAACCCAAGCGTAAACTTGGCGTAACAATAAGATAATATTAGACCCGGACTTTTGCATCAAAATTACATCGATGCGAAGTATTGCACTTATTACATGTTTATTACTTTCTGTTTTCAACGTTTTTGCCGGCGGCAAGATCACCGGTAAAGTATCTGACGAAAAGAATGGCGAAACGATTATCGGAGCGGTAGTTGTTATAAAAGGTACAACTCAGGGTACTGTTACAGATATTGATGGCAATTTTGAATTGCCAGTTGATACCGGTACTTATACGATAGAGGTGAAATATGTGGGCTATGCCAACAAAGAGATCAGCGATGTAAAAGTAAATGCTAATAAAGAAACCATTCTTAGCATCACAATGGCTCAGGCAAAATCTACTGAGCTGGCAGAGGTAGTAGTAAAAACTTCCATGAAGAAGGAGAACATCAGCGCGATGATCGTGTACCAGAAGAATACTAACACGGTTGCGCAGGTGGTTTCTGCTGAAGCCATTCGCAAATCACCAGATAGAAACACAGGCGAGGTGCTCAAAAGAGTATCATCTGCTTCTGTGATCGACGGCAAGTATCTTGTAGTGCGTGGCCTTGCCGACAGATATAATCAGGCTACCCTGAACGGCACATTGCTTTCCAGTACAGAACCTGATCGTAAAACTTTCTCATTTGACCTGTTCCCGGCTGGAATGATCGACAATATCGTGGTCAACAAAGCTGCCACACCCGATCTTCCCGGTGAGTTTGCCGGTGGTCTTATCCAGGTGAACACACGTGATATCCCATCAAAAAACTTTATGTCCTTTCAGGTAGGCACTGGTGCCAACATGCAGACAGTGGGCAAAGACTTTGCCTATAATAAAGGTGGCAACCTTGACTGGTTGGGTATCGACGACGGAACCCGTGCGCTACCATCTTCTGTACCCGACAAAGACGGTTTCAGGAAACTGACCACAGACCAGCGCTACGCGGTGGCCAAGACACTGAAAAACGACTGGAGCTATGAAACAAGATCCGGGTCGCCAAATGCCAATGTCCAGGCATCGGGTGGTGTGAATACCAAGATACTCAAAGGCAAAACATTTGGTGCCATAGTTGCTGTGACCTATAATAAGCAGAACAGGCGCTCAGAGTTTACACGTACTTTCTTCAATCAGGCTCAGGGAGTTGTAGAGAAAACACTGGACTTTAAGGAAGAGTCTTATGGCCAGGAGGTTTTGTGGGGTGCACTTGCCAATATGACCCTGGAACTGAACAAGAACAGCAAAATATCATTCCGTAATATCTTCAACGTGAACGGCACAGACAATACTCTTGTGCGTACCGGTCGCAATAACGATTATGGTGGCGATGTGGCTGCCTACCAGTTGGCATTCAAGTCGGCAAAATTTGCAACTACTCAGTTGAACGGTAATCACTATCTCGAAAAATCAAAGGTAAAACTCAATTGGAATACAGGTTACACCCGCCTGCGCCAGGACCAGCCAAACCTGCGCCGTATGGAGTATCGTAAGTCTGATGACGATTCAGTATACCGCGCAGTTGTTCCCACTTACCTGCCTTCTTTGGCGTCTTCTAGTATTTTCTATTCAGACCTTACCGACAAAATTGCATTTGCAAGCGTTGATGCGGCCAAGCCTTTCGTGATGTTCGGGCAGAGCCAGACAATCAAGATCGGCTACATGGGACAAACCAAAAACCGCGAATTCAACTCGCGCCCTTTTGGAATGACTGGAGGTACACCGGAACTGCAATTGCTGCCCGCTGATCAGATTTTTGCTCAGGCCAATATCGGTACAGGTGGCTACAATTTTAGCGAGCTCAGCGATAAAGACTATGACTATACAGCATCTAGCCTCCTTAATGCTGGATTCCTGATGTTGGACAATGCTTTCGGAGAGCGTTACAGACTGGTGTGGGGTGTTCGTTATGAAAATTTCAACCAGACACTGAATGGCTTCCGCAGCAACAAGCCCACAAATGTGGACCGTAATGTAGGAGACTTCCTGCCTTCTATGAACTTCACGTACAAGCCTACCGAAAAAACCAACCTGCGTCTGTGTGCCTCGCAAACAGTTATCAGGCCTGAGTTCCGTGAACTTTCTCCTTTTGCTTTCTACGACTTTGAATTGCTTGCAGCAGTACAGGGTAACCCCGATCTGCAGCGCACAAAGATCACTAACCTGGATTTGCGGTATGAATTGTATCCCCGCAGTGGAGAGATGATTACTGCAGGTGTATTTTACAAACATTTCAATAATCCTATAGAGCAGTTTTACAATGAGTCTGGTATCAATACATTCTCTTTCACTTACAACAATGCGCCATCTGCAAAAAGTTATGGTGCTGAAGTGGAATTTCGCAAAAGGCTCGATGTGCTTTTCGGCGACGTGATGGCACCTTTTACAGCATTTGCAAATGCATCGTACATTTTCAACAATGTTGATTTTGATATCAAGACAAACACAGGGGAAACTGTAAAAGCTGACCGCCCAATGCAGGGACAGTCGCCTTACGTGATCAATAGTGGTCTTCAGTATGATGGTGAAAAGTCTGGAACCAGTGTTACATTGCTGTTCAACATGATTGGACGCAGAATATTCCTGGTAGGCAACGAAACCAACCCAAGTATCTGGGAAGCACCAAGGCCATTATTCGACTTCCAGATTTCGCAGAAGATCCTTAAAGAACGTGGCGGTCTCAAGTTTACTATCACTGATCTGCTCAATCGCAAAGCCAACTTCTATCAGGATCGTAATGACAATGGCAAGTATGATATGTCCAAAGACTTTTTGCGCATTTCTAAATTGACCGGTACTACCCTTGCACTTTCTTTCGTGTACAATTTATAGTACGTCATTTCACCATTGCAAAAGAGGTTGTATCCGTAAAAAGGTACAACCTCTTTCGCATTTATTTACAGGCTCAAAAAGCTAAAAATCGCGACAAAAGATAGCATTCAGTTAATGTGGCGGTAATATTGCGGTAACGTTGGAAGGCGAATTTTGTGTCAAATTTTAAAACATGAAAAAAATCATTTTCGGCCTCACAGCATTATCAATTCTGGTAGCCGTATCCTGCAAAAAGAAAGACGACAATCCAACCCCAGTAACTCCGGTTGAAGATCCAAACGGGTATGTTTTGAATGCTGATATCACAGCTGATAGGACATTGCTCGCAGGCAAGACATACACTATGTCTAGCATGGTATATGTAAAAACCGGCGTAACACTTACAATTCAGCCAGGCGTTACCATCAAGGCTGCTAAAGGCAAGAACGCACTTGTTGTAACAAGAGGCGGAAAGATTATGGCAGTAGGCAAAGTAGATAGTCCGATTGTATTCACTTCTGCTGAGACAGCACCTACATACGGTGATTGGGGTGGTATAGTAATATTGGGTAGGGCTACAACAAACGCCTCTTTTAACAGCGTACCGGGTCAGGGCGAAATTGAAGGTGGTGTGAATAACACAGCCGGAGACGGTATTTATGGTGGTACAGACGACAACGATAATTCTGGAAAGCTGAAGTATGTACGTATCGAGTACGGTGGCTATCCTTTCCAGCCTGATAAAGAGTTGAACTCTCTTACAATGGGTGCCGTAGGTCGTGGTACTGAGATCGACTATGTAGAGTGTGCTTATGGTTACGACGATGCGTTTGAGTGGTTTGGTGGTACTGTAAATTGCAAACACCTTATTGCTTACAAAACACTCGATGATAACTTCGATTGTGATTTCGGTTTCCGTGGCAGCGTTCAGTTCGCTCTTTCAATTGTTGATAAAGACCAGGCAGACGTTTCAGGTAGCAACGGTTTTGAAGTAGACAATGACGGTTCAGGTTCTACAAACACACCGATCACTGCGCCTATCTTCGCTAACGTTACAATTATCGGACCAAAAGAAACATCAACAACAACAATCAATTCAAATTTCAAACGTGCGGCTCATCTTCGCAGGAATTCAAAACACTCCATCCTGAATAGTGTACTCGTTGGTTACCCAACTGGTATCCTGATCGACGGTTCTAAGTGTGGTGCTAACATCCTTGCTGGCGATATCGAACTGAAAGGTGTTGTGGTTGCCGGTTGCACAAAAGCATTCGATACTGTAGGTACTTCTTCTACAACATTGGGTTCTCTGACTACTTTCCTGACCACTACAAATCCAACATGGAGCAACGAATCTAAAGCAACTTCTGCAGAAGCTGGTCTTACAGCACCTTTCGCAGCAGCAGCTTCTTTCGATCCTAATCCTGCAGCTGGTTCTGTTCTTACAGCAGGTGCTGCAACAAGCACTAAGCTCGGTGGCGGTTTCTTCACTACAACTACTTACCGTGGTGCATGCGCAGTAGGTGATACTTGGTGGAAGACCTGGAGCAAATTCTAATAAATTAATTACGGAGTTTTTTAGTACATCCGGGCTATGTATACTACGGTATCATAGCCCGGATTGTTTTTGTGCATATGTGCCGCTATCTGTAGTATATTTGGCAATCGCCAACGGCGTATTCATTCAGGTATGATAATAAACATAAAGGCATTTGGAATAGCAAGAGAAATATTTGGTAGTACTGTTGTTTCCATCAGCCTGCCGGATACTGCTGTTGTTGCTGATCTCCTGCCTGAAATAAAGCGTTTGTATCCTGCTATGAACAAGCTGTCTTCGTTTGCAATAGCTGTCAATGGTTGCTATGCAACTAATGAGACTGCACTTACTGCAGCAGATGAGGTGGCAGTGATACCACCTGTTAGCGGAGGATGACAAAAGAATGGGTATAAACATGGCCGACCTGAATATCAGTATTACACCAGAACCACTTGTTGCAGCACAATGCATTGAGTGGGTGATGTCGCCGCAATGTGGGGGAATAGATGTATTCATCGGTACCGTGCGCAACCATACCAGCGGCAAAACTGTAGTTCGCCTTGAGTTCGAGGCCTACGAATCAATGGCTGTCAGCGAAATGAATAAAATTGCTTTGGATGCTGCTGCTAGGTGGGACATCCAAAAGTTGCTGATTCATCACAGAACGGGGGTATTGGCGGTTGGTGATATTCCTGTTATTATTGCTGTTGCCGCAGCACATCGCGATGCAGCATTTGCCGCTTGCAGGTACATAATTGACACACTGAAGCAAACAGTTCCTATTTGGAAGAAGGAGGTTTTTGAAGATGGCGAGGTGTGGGTTGCAGCACACCCCTGACACTAGCGCTGCAGCTTTTCTCCAAAACAGAGATCGCCGGCATCGCCAAGGCCCGGTACTATGTATTTGTCAGCATTTAGTCCTTCATCAATAGCCGCTACCCAGATATGGGCTTCGGGGTGTTTTCTGCTGATTTCAGCCATGCCATCTGGCGACGCCACAACGGCTACTATATGTAACTGAGAGGGAATACCATATTGTATCAGCGACGACAAAGTTTGCAACATCGATGCAGCCGTGGCCAGCATGGGATCTGCTACGATGAGTGTCCTGCCAGAAAGGTCGGGACAGGCTATATACCCCTGAGCAATTTCAAACGAATGATCATCATGATGTTTGCGGTATGCACCAATAAACGCACTGTCGGCCTCGTCGAAGTAGCTCAGTAGTCCGTTGTACAAAGGCAGTCCGGCTCTGAGAATTGTTGCCAGTACGGGCTGGTTGTTTAGCACCCTGCTGTTGGTAGGGGCTATAGGAGTTTGCGTATCCTTATTGCTATAAGTGAGTGTCTTGCTGATCTCATATGCAGCCACCTGACCTATGCGCTCTATATTTCGTCTGAACCGGTTACGGTCTGTTTGCCGGGTGATATCCCGCAGTTCGTACATCCATGCAGAGATCAGATTGTCGTGTTGACTTAGGTTTGTAACCATATCCATCTTATCTTTAACTCAAAAGTACCAATGATCGCTGTTCTGCGGTTATTTGTCCCTCCCCTTTTTTAGAAATGTTTCACAACGACGGTGCATTTTAGGTAGATATTTATTTTGTAACATTGTAGCCGCATAACCATTGACTATATGAGGTATTTGTTTTTTGTGTTGTGTTGGCTCGCTTTGCCCTTTTTAGCCGGAGCGCAAGAGCATTATGTTGATTTTGCTACTAAACTGAGTAAGGCAAAAAATGATTCGGAGAAAGCATTTATTTACAAGGATGCGCTTATCCATTATTACCGCGATAATTCAGATACTTTCAAATTCTATGCCGACGAGGCAATTGCATATTTCAGAAAGAAAAATTATAGTCTTGGAGAGGGAATCATAGTGGCACAACTCGGGCTCACAGATCGTGCCGAAGGACGTGTGCTTGTTGCGTTGAAGCGATTTCATTATGCATTGGATATTTTCAGAAAAGAGCATTACACCCGGGGCATGGCCGACTTGCTGGGTAATATTGGTGGTCTGGAAGCTGGTCGCGGAAACATCGATGTTGCTGCAAAATACATTACCGAGTCGCTGAGGATGCAAGAGGCGCTGGGAAACCGGTCTGGTTTGGTAATCGGGTACATGAATCTGGGCAGCATGTACCTGCAGCAGAACGACACGGCAAATGCGGCGCTGTTTCTCAATAAGGCTTCTTTGATCAGCAGGGAGCTGCCCCTGACAGTACAGATAATTGGCCTTTACAATATGGTTGGTGTGCTATATGCAATGAAGGGCGACAATGAAAAAGCACTGGATTGTTTTCTAAACAATCTTGAATTGAGCAATAAGTATGAGCTGTTGCCGGCACAGGTTGAGTGCATCTCTTATATTGCCGAGTATTACCAGCAAAATGGTAATCCGGAAAAGGCATTTCAATATTTGCGCGATGGGTTGAAACTCACTACAGAGCACAACCTCGCGGAGATGAAATCGAATATGCTTTTGACAATGGCATCACTGCTTCAGGAAAAGGACCCTGAATCGGCAGTACAATATATGAATGAAGCGCTGGAGATCGGCAAACAGATGGATAACAAATCGTTTATGGCTACTGTATATGACAATCAGGCAGCTATCTACAAAAAACTCGGCAAATTCAAAGAAGCATTGTTTGCCACCGAGTTGAAGAACCGGATTACAGACAGCATTTTCAGCATCCGCAAAAGCAAAGAGCTGGCAAGTATATCGTCTGCTTACGAACTCGAAAAGTCGATTGAAAAAGTGAATGAGCTGCAGCGCGAAAATTCAAGGAATGAAAGGCAACGAAATGTATTGCTGGTGATCGCTATCGGTGTAATATTGCTGCTGGCAACACTTTGGAGCTTCTACCGGAAAACAATATTGTTGAATCGCCAGTTGGCTGCACATCAGGCCGAAATGAGCGAGTTGAATACCATGAAGGATAAGTTGTTTTCAATCATCGGTCACGATCTCAGGGGGCCGTTGGCCCGAATTCCCACAATTCTGGATATATATGAGGATCCTACGACCGACGCTACAGAGAAAAAATACCTGCTCGATAGTCTTAGGGAGCATACCAGTGCATCAATGGATATGTTGGAGAAGTTATTGTTTTGGGGGCAGGCGTTGGTTAAGGGCGTGAAAATGATAGAACAGAAGGTCGCAATCAAAACAGTGGTTGCTGATAATGTAGAGTTGTACACACAGGCTGTTGCTGAAAAAAATATAGTTGTCAGGAATAATGTCAAAGACGGTTCCTATGTATTTGCAGACACAAAACATTTTGACTTTATCGTTCGCAATTTGTTACACAACGCTATTAAATACTCACATACTGGCGGTGTAATAACGCTGGATACTGACGAAAGCAGCAGGAAAGGATATATAATTCTCGCATTCAAGGATACCGGTACCGGCATTTCGCCCGAATTGCTGAAAGGAATTTTCAATCCATCTTCCAGTACACCGGGTACCGCCAATGAAAGAGGTACCGGCATTGGTTTGATGCTCTGTAAAGAATTTGCAATACTCAATGGGGGAGACATCTGGGCAGACAGTATTCCCGGAAAAGGATCTACGTTTTATCTATCACTGCGAAATATGTAACAAAAATGTAGGGCGGTATCTGGTCATTGTGTGTACATTTGAAAAATAAAATCTAAGTTACTATGGTCCGTTCATTCGCTTTTTTCCTTTCGTTTGTTGCGCTTTCTGGGTTCTATGGTTGCAAAAAGAAGAACCAGCCTCCTGCCAATAGTGCCAGTATTATGTTTGTCAATGCATGTGCCGGCGCCACGCCGGGTATTGATGCCAAAATCGACAATGTAAATGTCAGTGGTGCTGCCAATCTGCCATTCACCGGCAACTCAGGTTATAAATTCGTAAAGGCCAGTACACCAATCACTATTGGGTATTTTATCACCAACCTTGGTACACCCATCACCAATAAAACGGTTACACCAACAAAAGATTTGTACTATTCTTCTTTTTCAGGCGGGCTGGTTACAGCACCTACTTCGGTTTTTGTAGCCGATGATCTCTCCGCACCTGCGACCAGCAGTGCAAAAATCAGATTTGTGAACCTGTCTGTTGATATCATGAATGTGACAGCAACAGCTCAGAATACCGTTATTGATTCTCAGGTTACCGCCATGGAGGTATCTTCTTTCATTCAGGTTCCTGCCGGTAATTACGAGCTCAAGGCAGGTGATCCTTCAAATATAAATACCGTCGTTACTACAGGAGCTACATCTCTTGCTGCTGGCAGGATCTATACACTTATGCTCACAGGTACCATCGCCGGCACTGGTGTTTCGGCGCTCAAACTCACGCTGATAACAAACAAATAGTTCATTTTAATGGTCTTTTTTGGTTAAATTCCGGATGTATTCATGTCCGGAATTTAACTATTTGGTATCGCCCTGGACACCAATATATAGTAATTTTGTAGACATCTGCAAATACAAAATTGTTAATGACATTAGATTAAATAATATTTTTATTGTCCGGCTTGATATACATGGGTTTTCCACATCATTGTTAGTTCTTTCTTCCTGTAATCAGTATTGATTTTTGATAATTTAGCTATCCTACAGAAAGTAAGTTCTTTAACTTCTAAATAATAAATTAATGAGCACCAATCAACATAAAGGGCTGTCTTTCGCACGCCACTACACCCGCGACGGTGTTACTCCGTTTGACATGTTTGAGTATGATTACCGCACATCGGTGATTCGCAATCCCAACGGGGAAAAGGTATTTGAAATGACCAATGTTGAGGTGCCAAAACACTGGTCGCAGATCGCTACAGATATCCTTGCCCAGA
Organism: uncultured Bacteroidota bacterium; assembly: GCA_903824665.1. Classification (GTDB taxonomy): domain Bacteria; phylum Bacteroidota; class Bacteroidia; order Chitinophagales; family Chitinophagaceae; genus Nemorincola. The sequence continues at coordinate 121,911 of CAIJXT010000030.1, forward strand.
AGTACTTCAGAAAGGCCGGAGTACCGCAGCCCGATGGCAGCAGCGGCCGCGAGACTTCAGTAAAGCAGGTGGCCCATCGCCTTGCCCATTGCTGGCGTACATGGGGCGAGAAGTACGGCTACTTCGCGAATAAAAAAGATGCCGATATTTTTTACGACGAGCTTACGTACAGCATTATGCACCAGAGTTGTGCACCCAATTCGCCTCAGTGGTTCAATACCGGCCTGCACAATAGCTATGGTATCAATGGCAAGGCACAGGGGCATTATTATGTAGAACCCACCACCGGCAAACTCGAAAAATCGCAAAACGCCTACGAGCGCCCTCAGCCGCATGCTTGCTTCATTCTGAGTGTAGACGATGATCTGGTGAATGAGGGTGGTATCATGGATCTGTGGGTACGTGAGGCACGCATTTTCAAATACGGATCTGGTGTCGGTACAAATTATTCCAATATCAGGGCCGAGGGCGAAAAACTGAGTGGTGGCGGTACTTCCAGCGGATTGATGAGCTTTCTGAAGATCGGCGACCGGGCCGCTGGTGCTATCAAGAGTGGCGGTACTACCCGCCGCGCTGCCAAGATGGTTTGTCTCGATCTGGACCATCCGGAGGTTGTTGATTTCATCAACTGGAAAGTAGAAGAAGAAAAGAAGGTGGCAGCGCTCATCGCAGCCGGTTATTCTTCAGACTATGAGGGCGATGCGTACAAAACTGTATCCGGACAGAATTCCAATAACTCCCTGAGAATACCCAACGCTTTCTTTCACAGCCTTGACAACAACGGCGACTGGGAGATGACAGCGCGCAGCACCGGAAAGGTGATGAAAACGGTTCCGGCTAAGGAGCTTTGGGAGAAAATATCTTATGCAGCATGGCGCTGTGCAGATCCCGGTACACAGTACGACACTACTATTAACGAATGGCATACCTGTCCCGAGGGTGGTCCTATCAGGGCTTCCAACCCCTGCTCAGAGTACATGTTCCTCGACAATACCGCCTGCAATCTGGCATCACTTAACCTGCGCCGCTTCTACAACGAAGAGACCGGCGTTTTTGATGTAGAAGGTTTCGAATACATGGTCAGGTTATGGACAGTAGTACTCGAGATATCAGTACTTATGGCGCAGTTCCCGTCGCCAGAAGTTGCACAGCTCAGCTACGACTACCGTACGCTGGGTTTGGGCTTTGCCAATCTCGGTTCTATGCTTATGGTGAGTGGTATTGCTTACGATAGCGAGGAGGCACGCGGTATAGCAGGCGCAATCACAGCTATTATGAACGGTGTGGCGTACAAGACCTCTGCAGAGATGGCACGCTGCCTCGGCGCCTTCCCCAGGTTTAAAGAAAATAAAGAACACATGATGCGTGTAATGCGCAATCACCGTGCGGCTGCCTACGATGCTGCCGATGCATATGAAGGGCTTGAAATCAAACCTGTTGGTATTCATGCCAAGTATTGTCCCGATTACCTGCTCAAGGCAGCAACCAGAGCATGGGATGATGCAGTGCAGATGGGCGAGCTCTATGGCTACCGCAATGCACAGGCAACTGTTATTGCCCCCACCGGTACAATAGGCCTGGTTATGGACTGCGACACTACCGGTGTGGAACCTGACTTTGCACTGGTGAAGTTCAAGAAACTATCCGGTGGAGGTTACTTCAAGATCATCAACCAGTCTATCCCCGCAGCGCTGAAGAAGCTGGGGTATTCGCCTGAGCAGGCAGATGCCATCGTAAAATATGCAAAGGGTCATGGCACCTTTGCCGGTGCGCCGTTTATCAATCATCAGAGTCTGAGTGAGAAGGGCTTTATCGGCGAAGAGCTTAAAAAGCTGGATACAGCTGTGGAGAGCGCATTTGAGATAGGCTTTGTATTCAATGTTTACAACCTTGGCGAGGAGTGTCTGCAGCGCCTTGGCTTTACCGCCGAGCAGTATTTTGCACCCGATTTTAATCTGCTGGAGTCGCTCGGTTTCTCTGAAGAAGAAATGGATGCGGCCAACGACTATGTGTGTGGTACTATGACCATAGAAGGTGCACCATTGCTTAAGCCCGAACACTTGTCAGTATTCGATTGTGCCAACAAATGTGGCAAGAAGGGCAAACGGTTCATTCATGCTCATGGCCATATCCGTATGATGGGTGCGGTACAGCCATTTATCAGTGGTGCCATTTCCAAGACCATCAATCTGCCCAACGAAGCCACTATTGATGAGATAAAAGATTGCTACTACCTCAGCTGGCAGTTGGGCCTCAAGGCCTGTGCATTGTACCGCGATGGATCTAAACTCAGTCAGCCACTGAGCAACAAAAGCGATAAAAAGAAGAAGGAAGAAGTAAAAGAAGACGCAGGCGACGCCAGCCAGATCATAGACATGAGCAAGCTGACGGTAAGTGAGCTCCTGGAAGAAGTAAACAAACGCGTACAGGCAAGCCCCGACACGCAGCTGAAGCGCGAGTTGAGCCGCATTGTAGAGCGCAAACAACTGCCTGCTAAACGCCGTGGCTATACCATCAAGGGAAAAGTAGGCGGTCAGGCAATCTTCCTGCGTACCGGCGAATATGGAGATGGTACATTGGGCGAGATATTTGTAGATATGGCCAAAGAAGGTGCTACCATGCGTAGCCTCCTCAACAGTTTTGCGATTGCCATTTCTGTAGGCCTGCAGTATGGTGTGCCGCTGGAGGAATATGTAGATAAGTTTGCGTTCTCCAGGTTCGAGCCATCTGGTATGGTAGAGCACCCCAATATCAAGAGTGCGACTTCTGTACTCGATTATATTTTTAGGTTGCTGGCTTACGAATATCTCGACCGCGACGATCTGGTACATGTACCGGAGCCCAACCGCCGCACGCACCAGCAGGAGGTCGAGGCGCTGCAGCAGGAATTGTCGCAGGTGCGGGTCACCGCGCCACAGTCGGTACCACCTGTGCAGAAGCCCAAGGCAGCTGTGGCACCTGCACCGGTAGCTGTGAGTGCCGAAATAAAGAAACTAATGGGTACCAGTGCCGATGCGCCCGCCTGCCGCAATTGCGGCAACATTACGCTGCGCAACGGCACCTGTTACATGTGCCCCAATTGTGGTACTACTACTGGCTGTAGCTAGCAGTGTGTTTTTGAAGAAACTGAAAATTGTACAGATAAATGCGCTCGCCCCGCCTTGATAAAACAAGCCGGGGCGACATTTTTTTGGTGGGCAGGCTAAAATGCAAAAAGATATTTATGGCAATAAAGACATGCGGCAGCAATGTGTTTGAGGATATTGATATTGTAATTTCTGAATGAGTATTGTTTATAGCTCTGTATTGGCCTACCTTTGCAGCCCCAATACAGAATAGCATGTGGCAGGATTTCATAGTACATAAGGAAGGGCTTTTGGGAGAAAAAGCGGTGGTGAAGGATAAAGACATAAGTGTAGACGAGGTGCTGCGCGAAATGACCCGCTGCGACACCATAGAGGATATGCTGCTGCTCTACCCCAAACTTACCAAGGATGAGGTGCTTGCCTGCATCAGCTACAGTGTCCGGCATTTCACTATAGAGCCCTAGTATCCTTTTCGAATTGGGTCCGGAACCCTCACAATTCCCGAAGATTTTTTCCATTCCTGAAATTCAACCATGACATTGCAACCTGCCGACAAAGCGCCAGCCTTCAAAGCACCCGACCAGAACGGTACCGTTCATTCACTCGCAGCGTACAAAGGCAAAAAGGTAGCCCTGTATTTCTACCCGCAGGACGACACGGAAACATGTACAAAACAAGCCTGCAACCTTCGCGATAATTTCTCGCTGCTGGCAGAGCATGGTATCACCATTCTGGGAGTAAGCCCTGATGCCGAAAAGAGCCACAAAAAATTCGAACAGAAATACAGCCTGCCTTTCCCGCTGCTCGTAGACACAGATTTGAAAATAGCCAAGGCTTATGGAGTGTGGGATATGAAGAAATTTATGGGGCGAGAGTACATGGGCATTTTACGCACTACATTTCTCATTAACGAAAAAGGGAGAATCGTAAACATTATAGAACGTGTGATCTCCAAAAATCATGCACAACAGATCATAGACAACTGGATATAGATCTTGGCGGGAAGTCTGTTTTACAATCATTAAACAAATGCAATATTTTATTCGGTATTTATATGCGGGTGGTTAGCATAGTATTGTAAAATAAAATACCTCCTAAAAAGTAATGAAATTTAATTTTTTTATTACTTTTCGGCAATGAAACGTATACTCCTGGTCCTGCTCATGTTGGCTGGACTGAACACAGCAAATGCCAACAGTTTTTATTTTGCATGGAATGGATTTGGCATGGCAAACCGGTACAATTACGATCTTGGTATGAGTTATGGTGCCTACTATTACCGGGGCATTACAAAGGGGCTCGCGCTCGGCACGCTGGAATTTTACCAGACAATGAATCTTTACTATGGCAGAGAGGTGAAGAGTATAGTAGGCTCCAGTCTGCGTACAGACATCACATACCGTTTTTTCTCACCTATGATCGTTTTGCAAACAGGGCACACAGGGCAGTCGCAGGTTTATTTTACAGGTGGGGTGGGTGAATTGCAGAGCGGTGGCGAGGCTACCTTCAGCAAGTGGTCCAGAGTGCCTTGGTCGGGTCCCGCTGGTGTATACGACAGTACCATAGACTTTACTGAAAAGCTCAATAAATATGTGTTCAGGCTCGGGTTTGGTTTGGCGCAATATGTAAGGTTGGGGGGTAATTTTCATATGTTTGTCAATGAAGACGCGGGTTTTCTCATTCGCCCCATGGCAGACATGTCGGGGCGCGAATTTGTAGCTGTTAAGACCAATGTTGCACAGTTTTTTCAGCCTACTTACCTCTCTCTCCGTATCGGAATAGGACTCATCACACACTCTAAGAATCAGCGCTATCCATCACGGATTTATGCAGGCAAAGCACCGCAGTAATATGTGTTGATTTGCAATCTGAGAGTCTATTTTTCTGTATAATATGCAGAAAGTCAATATGTTGTAGCCGCAGTTTCAGACCGGTTTTCTCGCCGCCTTTTTGTGCTGGTGGCCAGGCAGCACCCCCATTCAGCCTGGGCAAAAAGTAACAGGTAATATGGTATTGTGATTTTAGTGCATTTCAGGCGCCAACATCAGGTCGCAGCAAACGGTAACTCATATAATTTTCGTACCTTTCGGGCGGTATGAGCAATCATACCCTTTTTTGTCTGTACATATGTCATTAAGTGATTGAAAATGAGTGTGTATTTTGTACCGGCAACGATATACTAAACCCGTAAAAATTAATCAGAATGTTCGCTTTTTTAGAGGGCGGCCTTGTGTACAAATCACCATCGCTGCTTTACATGGATGTACATGGCGTGGGGTATGAGCTCAATATTACGCTGCAGACTTACGCCAGAATACAACACCTCGACAAATGCCGCCTGTACACCCACTTGCAGGTACGGGAAGACGCATGGGTATTATATGGGTTTGCCAACGAAGATGAACGGGTCACTTTTCGCCAGTTGCTCAATATAAGCGGCGTGGGCGCTGCCACCGCGCGTATCATTCTTTCGTCACTCACCACTGATGAGCTGGAAAGAGCAGTGTCCGGCGAAGACAGTAAAACACTTGAACGGATCAAAGGCATCGGTGGAAAAACAGCCCAAAGGATCATTCTGGAGCTGAAAGGAAAGCTGCAGAAAAGCACAAATTCATCCTCTCCATCGGCTCCGGTGCACAATACTACACAGGAAGATGCGTTAATAGCGTTGGTAAACCTCGGCATCAACAAATCTGTAGCCGAGAGTGCTATGAAAAAAATTGATAAACTATCCTCGCTTACAGTAGAGGAGATCATAAAACAGGCGCTACGGGCTTTATAAAACGCAAATACAATCAAAATTGAAGGGGCAGGGTAAATTTGGATACAGGTTTTTGCTTTTTATAGCGTTGGTGGTGGCTATTGCCAACGCCGCCGCACGCGGATACCGTCCTTTTTATGTGCCTTTCTTCTATCCCGCCGACGATACCGTTTCTGTTGACAGTTTGAATCGGGCCGATAGCACACGCAGAGCAGACAGCATGCTGAAAGTAGAAAAGGCTGCCAAAGCGGATGCACGCAATCTGCACTTCCCCATTTACGACAAAACCGGAGACCCTATTGCAGACCAGCAGCGCCCGTCAAGCATAGACTTGCAGGACCCCAAAAATCAGCAAAAGTCTTTCGAATACGATGCGGACTCCAACCGGTATTACTACTCATCCAAAATGGGTAATGAGTACCTCCGCAATCCTACCTACCTCACGCTGGATGAGTATATGGCATACAAGGCCAAAGAAGATGAAAATGCCTACTTCCAGCGCCGGCTCGATGGTATGTTGCAGTTCAATAAAACACCCGAGCTGCCCCAGATGTACAAAGAGGGTATTTTCGACCGCATATTCGGTAGCAGTACTATACAGGTAAAGCCCCAGGGAAATGTGGATGTTACCTTCGGCGGCAACTGGCAGAATATCAAAAACCCAACACTGCCTATCCGGGCTCAGAAGTATGGCGTATTCGATTTCGATATGCAGATGAATATCAATCTGCTGGCAACCGTTGGGGATAAGCTGAAGCTGAATATAAGCAACAACACCAAGGCTACTTTCGATTATCAGAACATACAGAAACTCGACTACAACGGTAAGGAAGACGAGATGCTGAAGAAGATCGAGGCGGGCAATGTGAGTTTTCCGCTCAAGAGCAATCTGATCAGTGGCATTCAATCATTGTTTGGTATTAAAACCCAGCTGCAGTTTGGTAAGCTTTGGGTAACGGGTGTAGTGTCGCAGCAGAAATCGCAGCGCAAAAGCCTTACCATACAGGGCGGTTCTCAGGCACAGCAGATAGCCATCAAGGCCAACAACTACGAGGAGAACAGGAACTTCCTGCTGGCACAATACTTCCATCGGAATTACAACAAAGCATTGAAAGACTTCCCGGTTATCAATTCGCTGGTTACGATCAATAAAGTAGAGGTCTGGATCACTAACCGCACCGGTGCAGTATCCGGAGTGCGCGACATCCTCTGTTTTATGGACCTTGGTGAGTCTGATCCAAACAACCCCATCATGTCCAGCGGCGGTGGCGGCATACCCGGCGGACTGCCAGACAACCGCGCCAACAGGCTCTATAATCAGTTGCAGATAAGCCCTACGGGTCGTCAGCAGAAGTCAGCTACAAACGCAGCGGTAGGTCTTGGTTTGCAGCAAGGACAGGATTTCGAACGTACCACCGCCCGTCAGCTTTCCCCTACCGAGTTTTCGTTCAATCCGCAGTTGGGTTACATCATGCTCAACACCCAGATGAATCCCGACGATGTGTTGGGTGTTGCATTCCGCTACACCTACCGTGGTAAGGTGTATCAGGTTGGTGAGTTTGCGGCAGATCTTCCTCCCGATACCACCAACCCGAAAGTGCTCTTCCTCAAATTGCTGAAGGGTACAGCTCCCCGTACAAGGCTGCCTGTTTGGAAGCTGATGATGAAGAACGTATATGCACTCGGTGGTTTCGGTGTGTCTAAAGAAAATTTTACGCTCAATATCCTGTATCAGGATCCGGGTGGTGGCGAGAAACGCTACATGCCAGAGGGACCACTTGGGGGCACTCCATTCATCAGCTTGCTCAACCTCGATCACCTTAATGCACAAAACGAGCCGCAGCCCGATGGTATTTTCGACTTTGTAGAAGGTATTACCATCAATACCCAACAGGGAAAGATTATATTCCCGGTACTCGAGCCATTCGGCAGCGATATGTTGCCTGCTGTGGCAAACGAGCCTGTACTGCAGCGCAGATATATTTATCAGGTGCTGTACGACTCCACAAAGTGGGTAGCACAGCAGTATCAGGCCAATGACCGCTACATAATGCGGGGTACTTACAAATCTTCCTCCTCATCAGACATCTTCCTGGGTGGCTTCAACATCCCGCCCGGATCCGTATCGGTAAGTGCCGGCGGTACAAAGCTGGTAGAGAATCAGGACTACTCTATTGAGTATGGTCTGGGCAGAATCAAGATACTGAATACCGGTATCCTTAATTCCGGGGTGCCTATCAACATACAGTACGAAGACAATGCCACCTTCGGTTTTCAGCAGCAGAACTTCATGGCCATGCGCCTGGATTACTACCAGAACAAAAACCTTACATTGGGTGGTACGATCATGCGGTTGAAGGAACGCCCCTTTACGCAGAAGGTTACATTCGGCGATGATCCCATACAAAATACAGTTCTTGGGCTCGACGCCAACTTTCAGAAAGAAGTACCCGGGCTTACCCGTCTGGTGGACAAGCTGCCTGTTTACGCCACTACAGCACCTTCATTCCTCAATACCAATATGGAGGTAGCTGGTCTGCTGCCCGGACACCCTAAACAAATCAATGCACTGGATCCCGAAGGAGCTGTGTACATCGACGACTTTGAGGGCACCAGTAGCAGCTACGATCTTAAATTTCCGGCACAGGCTTGGTCTCTGGCATCTACTCCTTTTGGTGCCGTCAACAGCGCTGGTCAGCAGTTGTTTACAGAGGCATCTCTTTCCAACAATCATGCCTATGGTATGAACCGTGCCCGTCTGGCATGGTACATGCTGGAGCCAACATTGGTCAATCCCGGTTCTACCGTTCCCGACTATATCAAAAACGATTCCAATCAGCACTATATAAGGCTGGTACAGACCAATCAGGTTTTTCCTGCCAGAAACACTGTAGTACTGCAGGGTTCACTCAATACATTCGATCTTGGCTTCTATCCCAAAGATCGCGGCCCATACAACTTCGATGTTACCAACATAGACCCCGACAACGGTTCACTGCTCAATCCTGAAAGGCGCTGGGGTGGTATTACACGGTCTATCGACAATACCGACTTTGAAGCCTCTAACGTTCAGTATGTGCAGTTCTGGGTGATGGATCCTTTCCTCAATCAGGCCAACCAGAATGGTGGGTCTTTGTACATCAACCTTGGCAACGTATCTGAAGATGTGATGAAGGACTCCAGGCTGTTCTTTGAAAACGGGATCACGTCACCTTTCGATGCCACAAAGCTCGATACTACCGCATGGGGATATGTACCGAAATTTGAGCAGCAGATAACGAGAGCTTTCGACAACGATAACGCCTCCCGCAAATTGCAGGATGTGGGTTATGACGGTATGGCCGATGTGAGCCTGCAGGGTCAGGAAAGTGAGCATACAGTTTTTGGCAGATTTCTTTTCGATCTGCAGCGCAAACTGAACGGCGGAGCCGGCAACCCGTCTTTCCAGGAGCGCGACGCTGACCCTGCAAATGACAATTTCCGTTTTTACCGCGACTCCTCTTTCAGCACCGGGCCAACCCCCGACAAGGTAAGTGTGCTTACCCGCTACAAGCAATTCAATAACCCCGACGGAAACTCTCCAGTTACCGACCCCAACTCTTCCTTCGCCACATCCGGCACCGCTATCCCTGAGTCTGAGGATATCAACCGCGACAACACGATGAATGAGTCGGAATCCTATTTCCAGTACCGGATCAACTTTACCCGCAATATGCAGGTGGGTACCAACTACATCATCAGTGTGCAGGAGAATGCCTCAGGTGTAAAACTGCCCAATGGTAAAACTGAACCCGAAAGGTGGTACCAGTTCAAGATCCCGATTCAGAACTACGACCGCAGGGTAGGGGGTATTTCAGACTTCAGGTCTATACGTTTTCTCCGCATGTTCCTTACGGGTTGGTCAGATAGCGTCATCATGCGTTTTGCTTCGCTGGAGCTGGGTCGCAACCAGTGGCGCAATTACAACTACTCGCTCACTACACCGGGTGAAAACTTACCGCAACAAAACCAAAGTCTTACCGACTTTACCGTTACTTCTGTAAGTCTGGAAGAAAATGCAACACGTGAGCCTGTTCCGTATGCGCTGCCCCCCGGAGTCAACAGGCAGCAGAGCGCCAACCCAACCGGTGGCCAGCAGACATTGTTGCTCAACGAGCAATCGCTTTCGCTTCGCGCCTGTGCTTTGCAGGATGGTGATGCAAGGGGCGTCTTCAAAGAGGTGAATGTAGATATGCGTCAGTTCAGCTATCTCCGTATGTTTCTCCACGCCGAGGCAATGGTAGGCCAGACACCGGTAAGGAATGCCGATATCAGCGCATTCATCCGTATAGGCAGCGACTTCACCAATAACTTCTACGAATACCGCATGCCCCTTACCATCACTCCTGCCGGTGTCAGCAGGAACAATCAGGAAGCTATCTGGCCGGCAGCAAACAATGTCAATATCAAACTGCAGGAACTGGTAGATGCAAAGAAAGAACGCGACGCAAAGGGCTGGCCGGCACACATTCCATACGAAACCAAAGACTCCAAGGGCAATACAATAGTTATCACCGGCAACCCTAATATCGGCGGTGGCAAAAATATCATGCTGGGTCTTGTAAACCCCAAGAAATCCAACAAGACACCCGGCGACGATGGACTGGCGAAATGCATTGAAGTGTGGTTCGACGAAATGCGCATATCCGGCACTAACGATCAGGCAGGTTATGCCGCAGCAGGCAAGGTATCTGTGCAGCTCGCTGACTTGGGTAACGTAAATATGTCGGGAAGTATGCATACTCCCGGTTATGGCAACATAGACCAGAAAATTCAGCAGCGCTTTCAGGATCAGTACTACCAGTACAACGCATCTACCAATCTGGCATTGGGCAAAATGATGCCGCGCAAATGGGGCGTTCAGTTGCCACTCTTCGTTGGGTATACGCAGAATGTAAGCACACCCAAATACAATCCGTTCGACCAGGATGTGCTGTTATCGCACGAACTCAGCACAGCCAATAATGCCAGGGCCAGAGATTCCATTAAGAGCGCTGCTCAGGATTTTACATCTATCACCAGTGTCAACCTGACCAATGTCCGGATTCAGGGCGACCCCGCCAAATCCAATGCTAAGCGCATGTTGTGGAGCGTCAAGAATTTCGACTTTACCTATGCCTACAATAACCAGTTGAAACACAACCCGGTGTTGGAGATGGACAAGCTTACAACGCAGCGCTACGGTGTAGGGTACACGTATACGATCAAATCTAAGCCCATAGAGCCGTTCAAACGTGCCATCAAGTCAAAGTCAAAATGGCTTGCGTTAGTAAAGGATTTTAATTTCAATCCCCTGCCTTCTGCCTTCAACATGCGCAATGATCTGAACCGGATAACACAGGAAACCCAGATTCGAAACATTGATGACGGAAGTGGGTACCGCATACAGCCTACATTCTTCAAAAACTTCACCTGGAACCGAACCTATACACTGCGATGGGAGCTCATGAAGTCTATTTCGCTCGACTATACCGCAACAAATATTTCGCGGGTCGATGAGCCTTATGGTAGAATTGACTCGCGGCTGAAGCGGGATACCCTTTTTGATAACATTCGCAGACTGGGTCGCAACAACTCCTACAACCAGACGTTCAACAGTACTTACAACGTGCCATTGTCCAAGTTGCCGCTCACAGACTGGATGAGCGCACGCGTGGGCTACTCTGCCAACTATCAGTGGACAACCGCCCCGCCTATTGCGTATGCACTCGGTAACACTATTGGTAACACCAATACCCAAACGATTACCGGTGAGTTTAACATGTCGCAGTTGTACAACAAATCTAAATGGCTGAAAGCACTGAACTCCAAACCCCGCCGGCCAGGCGAAAGCAGGAAAGGTGCCACGCCAGAACCCGCAGACAAAAAAGGAGTTACTAAAGATCTGCGCAAATCCAGCCCGATGAAAGCTGGCAGGAAAGGTGAGGAGGAAGTAGAGGCGGTTGCAGACGATAATCCGGTAGAAGGTGCAGATGGTGATAAGAAGGGAAGTAGTAAAAAGGATAAAAAAGACAAGGATAAAAAAGACGACAGTACTTCGGCTCCTGAAACCAAGCTCGATAAGGTAAAAGCTGCGTTCCCTAAACTGAACACTGCAAACCTGACCGATGATCAGCTGGACTCCCTGGTACAGGTGCAGAAAGATATAGACCGCGCAAAAGCAATAGAAGAGAAGAAAAAGAAGAAGGCCGCCAAAAAGGCTGCAAGAAAAGCACGTAAAGGCAAGCCCCTGCAACTGACGCCATTCGAACACGTAATTGGTCACACCATTACTATGCTCAACAGGGTAACGGTAAATATGTCGCAGACGCAGGGTACTGTTTTGCCGGGTTATATGGATAGCACCCGATTCATGGGGGTCAACAATTATTCTGCAGCACCGGGATTCAATTTCGTTTACGGTTACCAGCCCGATTATGCATGGATGGAAGCCCAGGCAGCTGCTGGACGTATTTCTCGCGACTCTTTGTTCAATGCGCAGTTCCAGCAGACCTATTCCCGAAACATCAATGGTCAGGCAACATTATTGCCACACAAATCGTTCCGGGTCGATTTGACGCTTACTCAGGCATTCAGCAAGGCGCATAGCGAGTTGTTTATCGATACCGGTACCGGTAAGTTTGAGCATCTTACACCCTATCAGACCGGGTCGTTCAATATGACTTACATTTCCACCAGCAGCATGTTTAAAAAGACTGGTGTGAATTCGGAAGTGTATAATGGATTCCTGGCAAACAGACTCGTAATATCGCAGCGGCTGGGTAGAAGTAACCCCTATACCAATGGGCTGCCCGATCCGTACAATCCTGGCTATGCCAAGGGTTATGGACCTTTCTCACAAGATGTGCTGATACCTTCTTTCATCGCTGCTTATTCAGGCAAGAGTCCGCAGTCTGCAGCACTCATAGATTACAAGCATGAGCGCGTAAGGGATAATCCTTACAAATATTTTATACCTATGCCCAATTGGCGCGTAAGCTATACAGGGCTGAGCAAGCTGCCTGTATTTGCCAAAGTAATGACCAACTTTGTTGTCAATCATGCTTATACTGGCACATTGGCAATGAATAGCTTCAACTCTTCGTTGCTGTTTGGCGATCTTTTTGGGCTGGGCTTCCCATCATTCATCGATTCCAACTCTACCAACTACATACCCTACTACCAGGTGCCCAACGTAACTATTACTCAGGCGTTCAATCCGCTTATAGGTTTCGATGCAGCGTTCAAGAATAATCTTACCGCCAAATTCGAGATCAGAAAGTCGAAAACGCAAAGCCTCAGCCTTATCGACTACCAGGTTGGCGAGAACTCCAGCACTGAGTATGTAATAGGTGGCGGATTCAGGAAGAAAGGTGTACGCCTGCCGTTTCCGCTGTTTGGGGTGAAAAAGCTGAAGAACGAACTGATATTTAAGATGGATATCGGTATCCGCGACGATCGTACTACAAATACCTTCCTTGCCAACAATGTCAGTGTTACATCGCGTGGGCAAAAGGTGATTCGTGTGTCGCCAACAGTCAATTATGCAGTGAATGATCTGCTTACATTGTTGTTCTTCTTCGACCGGCAGCAGACCATTCCTTATGTGTCCAATGCGTTCCCGGCCACAACCACCAGGGCCGGTGTTACGCTGCGCTTCATATTTGCACAGTAGCGGTGTTCGCTGCATTGCAGAGGTGTACTGGATGCGTCCGGTAGTTATTTATGTACATTAGCAGTGCAAAATGCAGGTATGCTCCCTAATTCAAAGTTGTTGAATGTGCTGGTTGTTCTCGGTATCGCCATTTGCCTGTTTCAGGCTTGGTTACCCGCACACTATATCACTTGCGACGGCCCCTGCCATCTGTACAATGCCCGTATTGTAAACGATATCTGGAAGGGAAACAACACCGCTGTTTACGGCCGGTTTTACGAATTGGTGTATACTACAGACCCCAACAGTTTTTCAACTTTTGCCCTCGCCGCACTACTGTACCTCTTCAATGGTGCTGTTGCCGAAAAGGTATATCTCTCAGCATACATACTCGTTTATGTCGTCGGGTTTATCGCCTTGCTCAGAAAGCTCAGCGGTGGCAGCAGTTATTGGTTGCTGTCTGTTTTTGTCTTTGTTTTTACCTATGCACTGGCTAAGGGATTTTACAATCTCTCCTTTGGTATTGCATTCTATTTCTGGATGGTCTGGAGCTGGCTGCGTTTTCTCGATAATCCCCGCCCGGCAATCGCTTTACTGTTCTTTCTGTGTGCAGCGCTGGCATTTTTTACCCACCTCCTTCCCTTTGTTTTTGGTGCAATAACCTGTTTTTGCCTCGTGCTGTCTTACGGCTTTTCCCGATACAACAGCAGTACGCAAAAAAGTGTTGCTGCCTATATCGTAAGGTCTAGCATTTTCTTAGTGTTACTGCTGTCACCCTTCGTGGCAATGACTGTCTGGTTTACAACCAAGGAGGGTGGGCTCAGGCTGCAGCTGTCTCCCCATCTTTACAGGCTCATAGAGCTTGTCGAGTTCAAATACATTATCAACCTCGTACCTGCCGAGCGGCTCTGGGCTGCCGTAGCAGGCATTTGCCTAACCATATTGTTCGTTGTGGTTGCCCTGAAAAATGTCCGTGGTTTCAAACTACACAGATACGACGGTTTTCTGTTCTGCCTTTTGCCCATAGCGTTCATTTATATTTTCTTCCCTGAGGACTTTATGGGGCGTGCAATCATCATCAGCATACGCACACAGCTTTTTATATTCATTCTCGTGGTGTGTGTGCTCGCATACCGGCAGCCCGGCAGGCAGCTGGCAAATGCCGGAGCGTTGATTTTATTCGCATGTTTTGGTATGCTTACTTTATATCGCGTCAATTGTCGCCGGGTGGCAGATAGTGCATTGGCAGAACTGCTGTCTGCAACTAATCATATCAGCCCGGGCGCTGTAGTGCTGCCACTCGATTTTTGTCCCAATGGCAAAGACAAATCAGGCAATTTAATAGCCGTGCGCAATGCCGTATTTCACCACGCGGCTCAGTACATGGGGGTCGACAAAACGTTGATTATTCTGGATAACTATGAGGCGAATATGGGTTACTTTCCCCTGCGATGGAAAAAAGAGAAGAACCCTTATATACACCTTAGTACAGGTGCCGGTATCGAAGGCCTGCCGCCCAATGCGCGGATAGCAGCTTATGAGCAGCAAACAGGGGCAGTGGTCGATAATGTATTGTTATGGTGCTACGACCCCGCCTATTTGTCCGACCCGGGCTTTGCGGAGTTATATAGTCATATCAGCCTGAATTACCATCAGGTGTTTGCATCGCCCGGCAGCAGGGTGTTGTTGTATGCCCGCAACCGGCCCTGACCCCAATGGTTTTTAGCTGTACACATGGTCTGGCTGCATCGTTTGCCACTGCCCAAAGCTGGTTTTCAATAATCCTTTTTGACCCTGATACTACCTGTAAGGCAATGCTTTTCCCCTTAAAATGGTGCAACTTGCCTAACTTTAACCGCTAATAGTAATAAGATGGAAGAAAATAAGAGGCAAAAACAGGTCGGCAAATTGTTGCTTGAGGAGTTGAGCGACGTATTCATGCGCGAGGGGATGAACATGGTAGATGGTGGTATGGTTTCTATCTCTAAGGTCACCGTTACCCCCGATCTGCTTGAGGCACGTGTATACCTTAGTTTCTTTAAAGTAGCTGATGCCACAGCTTTATTGCTGAAAATAAAAGAAAGAGGCTGGGAATGGCGCAAGTTGCTCGGGCAAAGGATAAAGAATCAGCTTAGGCGTGTTCCCGAACTTGTTTTTTATGCCGATGATACCCTCGATCATGCTTTCAAGATGGATGAATTGTTCAAGAAGATCAGCGCAGAACGCGAAGCACAGCAATCCAATTCGTCAGGTAGTTAATGAACCCCACACTCATATGGCATCTGGCGTTAAGGTACCTCCGCGGCAAGCGATCGGGTAATGCTGTACCCATTTTGTCAAGAATAAGTATGGTTGCCATTGCCGTGAGCAGTGCAGCAATGATAGTGGTATTCTCCGTGTTCAACGGGCTTGAAGGGGTGGTTAAACAATTATATACCGGGTTTTACCCCGACATCAGAGTTACTGCGGCCAAAGGACGGTTTTTCACTGTTGATCCGGCATTGAAACAGAAGGTGGAAGCCGTAAAAGGCATTGCTGCAACCACATTGGTGATCGAAGACAATGCAATTGTAAACAATACCAATACCAAAGAGCAGAAGGTGATCATGCTCAAGGGTATCGACCGTTCCTACATGTCGGTCAACAATATCCGCGATTCTATTAGTGGTGAGGATTCGGTTTCCGCCGGAAAGCCCTACACAGCTATTGCCGGCATTAATATCCTCAATGAGCTTGGAGCAGATATCACCAACATTTTCAGTACCATAGAGTTGTACTATCCCAATCCTGCCAATAAGAACTTTAATCCCGCCAGCGGCGAGATTTTCAGACCGCTTGAGCTCCATCCGGCTGGTATGTTTCACATCTCCGAGGAGTTCGATAATAAGTATATCCTGGCGCCACTCCCATTGGTGCAGACGTTGTTTTTTCAGGAGGGAAAGTATACATCAGTGGAGTTTCGGGTCACTCCCGGTATGGAGTCAGAGGTTCAGGCTGCATTGCAGCAGTTGTTTGGCAGCAAGTTCCTCGTAGAGACCCGCTTTGAGCAGAACAAGACGATGTTTATGGTCATGCGCTCTGAGAAGTGGGCTATTTATGCTATTCTGGTTATGGTGTTGCTTGTTGCTTCATTCAATCTGGTAGGGGCGCTCGCCATGCTCGTTATGGAAAAACAAAAAGACATCGCTATACTGAAGGCAATGGGCGCTTTGCCGGCTACTATCCGTATGGTTTTTATGCTTGAGGGGCTGCTGTGGTCTTTGTTTGGCGGCTTGGCAGGTATAGTGTTGGCTACAATAGTGTGCGTCATACAGCAGCAGTTCGGTATTGTCCGTGTGGGAGGGTCTTTTCTCATGGACGTATACCCGGTCGATATGAATATACAGGATTTTGTACTCGTTATCGTAACCATAGCCGCTGTAGGCTTACTGGCGGCACTTTATCCCGCCGCCCGTGCTACACGTGCACCGGCACCCGTGCTTAAAAGTGCATGATCAGGGAGAACTAAGCACCGCCTTCAATTTCATTTTTTCATTTTGTGCAGTTCTTCATACAGCTCCAGGTATTGCTGTGAGATCACTCTATGGTCAAAACGAGCAGCATTTTTTATGCCTTTTGTTACTACATCTTCATAGTGTTCCCTGTTTGTCACCAGCGCTTGTATGGCTGATCTTATTTCTTCAGGTTTGTTGGGGTCTACCAGTATCGCCGAGCCATTGCCCACTTCCAGCATAGCACCTATGTTGCTGGTCACCACAGGGCGACCCACTGCCTGAGCTTCTATGATCGGCATTCCAAACCCCTCGTAGTGCGACGCGATGAAGAGTACATCGCAGGCCACATACCGCTCCATCACCTGCTCATCGGTAAGGTTGTTGTAAATGGTATGGGCCACATTATATTCCTTCAGTCGTGCAAGCTCGTCCTGAGCAGGCCACCCAACAATGTCCAGATGAAAATTCGTGTCCCTGGCGGCTGCAATCAGATTGTCCAGGTTTTTGTGCTTGCCGGTGCCCAGCATCAGCACATGAGGCGGATTGTTGGTAGTATCTTTCGGTACATACCTGAATACAGGCTTCACCGGGTCAGCTATCACCCTTATCCTGTGTTCCGGAAAATTAAAATAACGCTGCAGCTTAGCTTTTGTAAATTCCGATACCACCGTAACTACCGATACATACCTCAGTGGCAATGAAAACCAGAACGTCCGGTAGATCAGGTGCTTGATTTTCGAATGTATCGGGTTTTCGAAAAAGCCAAAGTCATGTATTGTAAGGATGGTTTTTTTGCCCCGCAAACCCATCGCCAGAAAATTCACATCGCCGGTGATGTGATTGATTTCAGAAGCGTATTTGCTGGCTTGGCGCGTATTCTGCACCCGCGAGAGCGCTCCGTCGCAATAGTGTTCGTTTATCTTTGCCTTGCCCTCCAGATCTTGTTTTACGGTCCTGAATATGCCTTCTATCGAAACGCCCGTATTTCTCTTTTCCCTGTAAAAATGTGTTACTGTCAGCATTGTACCCGTTTTGCGTTATTTCGCCTCCGGCAAATAAGTGCGGTTAAAGATAATTATTATTTCGGCGGGTAGTAGTTGCCCGGATTTGCGGCTCAACGGTGCCGCCCAGTGCACTTGCATGGCATACTGCACAGCTTCATTTTAACATTCATCAGTAAATAGTACCACAAAATCGGTGAATTGGACTACATCTTGTTTGTAGGTTGGCGTAGCTTTGCAAAGTGAAGATAAAGGTAAAAAACACCATTCCGGTATATGATATCTGTGCATTGGCCGATACACGGCACCTCAATACAGATATCATTGCAGAGCAGTTTGGGCATTACCTCGATCGGCATCCCGGATTGAAATTTCCGCACAGGCATTCTTTTTACCACATGGTCTATTTTGCCGGTGGCAGCGGCACCCACAGCATCGATTTTCAGGAGTTTCCCGTCACACCCGGACAGATATACTTCATGGCACCCGGTCAGGTGCACAGCTGGTTTTTCGATTCAAAACCCGAAGGATACATTATCAACTTCCCTGAGGCATTAATGCACTCGTTTTTAAGGGAAGGACAATACCTCGATCAGTTTTCGTTTTTTAGCGGCCATGCTGCCGATTGTGTAGTAATGCTCAGGGAAGAGCGCGATGCTGTTGTGCAGCTATTGCAGCAAATCGTCAATGAGGTTGGTGCGGGTGCTTTATTCAGTATGGATATGGTCAGGGCTGCACTGTTGACACTATTCATTCGTGTTGCCAGAGAGGCAGCGCCGGGTACATCCAGAAAAGTCGTCGCCCCGAATCAGGTATTACTGCACAATTTCAGAAAACTCGTAGAGCAGCATTACAATACACTGCGCCTCCCCAAAGACTATGCGCAACTGTTGTATATAACTCCCAATCACCTCAACGCACTCTGCAGCGATCTTCTAGGCAAACCCGCCGGTGTTATCATACGCGATCGCATTTTGCTCGAGGCGCAACGCATGCTAGTGAGCTCTGGAGCAGATATCGCAGAGATTGCCGCCTTGCTCAATTTTAGTGACAATTCCTATTTCACCAAGTTCTTCAAAAAATATGCCGGTACCACACCCGAAAACTTCAGGTCTGCAGCCGGCGAAAAACTCAAAGACAATGTGCGCACAAAAAAGTAGCCAACGTAGTTTATTCTCGAGTATCATCAATAACAAATGCCCGCATTGTCGCCAGGGCGATCTGTTTCTGTTTTCCAATCCCTACAACCTGAAGCATACCATGCAAATGCCCGACAACTGCCCTGTGTGTGGGCAGAAGTACGAGTTGCAGACCGGTTTTTATTTCGGTACAGGGTTCGTTAGCTACGCGCTTGCCGTAGCGCTTACTGGCTTTACATTCGTAGCCTGGTGGTTTACGGTAGGCATGTCCGCCAGCGACAATCGTGTGTTTGGGTGGTTGATCCTCAATGCAGTAGTGCTGGTGCTGCTCCAGCCACTTATTCAGCGCCTCTCCCGCTCTGTGTGGATTTCCATCTTCGTCCGTTACGACGCCAAATCAAAGAAGATCAACGCCTGACCAGCTACACTTACAGCCGTTTTTTGCACACTTAAAAAATGTGTACCAAACTACATTCATGTTATTTTATTTATGGTTAAGTATCAGTATATTTAGGGTGATTTGTCAACCCTGATACTGAAATATACCCACCCCCGGACAGTGGTAATCCACATTGCCACTGTCTTGTTTTGTTTTTTTACAGCCACACCTGCGCAGTCGCAGCAGCTTCCCAAAGCCGATACAGCCAGAATTATGACCATGTTGCGGGAGGCTTTTGCACAAATGCAGTCCAAGCCGCATACCGCTATCTCCCTCACCCGGCAGGCATTGGCTTTGTCAACCAGAATAGATTGGCCTACAGGTATCGTAAAATCTTACAGGGTAGGCGGCATGGCACACTTGTTTCTCGGCGACACCAAAAACGGGATGCAAAGTCTCGAAAATGCACTGGCAAAAGCAGTAGACGCTGGCCTTACACAGGATCAGGCAATTATATATTACAGCCTGGGCGGTTTGTACAATCAGACCGGCAATTTTCAGAAGGCATTTGAAAATGCAGAAAAAGCACTCAAAATTCAAATAGCGCTAGGCGATAGCATTGGTATGGCTGATTCGTATTCGTCACTCGGTGTAATCCTTAGCCAGCAAAAGCTGTATGAAAAGGCAAACTTCTATTATGTCAAGGCCATAGACCTCTACAGGATACAAAAAGACACCGCTATAGAGGCGCAGTATCTGGGTTATGTTGCCACAAACTTCATGGATATGAAAAGGTATCCCGAAGCACTCACCTATTTCAGGCAATCTCTTGGTTTGAGAAAGCTGGCCAACACCTATACTAATCTGGGCAATTACTTCACCGAAACCGGAAACTATGACTCCGGTATGTACTATTTCAAACTGGCCATTCCCACCTATATTGCCGATAGCTGCATGCTGGATCTGGCCAAGAGTTACGAAAATATAGCAGCTATAGAGACCATCAGGGGCAATCTTTCCAGTGCCAAGCAATTACTTATTCGTGCGCTTGATATTACGAGATCACTATCCAGTACGCGTAATATTGGTGTGATGGAGGAAGCTTTGTCTGGCGTATACGCGCAGATGAAAGACTACAAAAATGCATACTTCCACCACCTCGAGGCCACAAAGTACCTCGACTCTGTGCTCAACGAAGAGACAGCTGCAAAGATGGCCGAATATACCACCCGTTTTGAGGTGAAGGAAGTGGAAGCGCACAACCGTACACTGCAGAAGGAAAATGAATTGCAGCGATTGAAGCTCCAGCGCGATAACATCTTTATGTATGGCGCTGCAGGTATTGCGGTATTGCTGCTTATATCCGGCATGCTGTATTTCAGGCAGAATAAGCTACGCGCTGCTCAGGAGCGCTCAGATCTGGAGCAGAAGCAATTGCGCGCCCAGATGAATCCCCATTTCATTTTCAACTGTCTCAATTCTATACAGCACTTTGTAGTGGCCGGCGATGTCCGGAATGCCAACCGATACCTCACCGGCTTTGCGCAGCTCATGCGCCAGACACTCGAGCATTCAAAGGCAGGCACCATCACTTTGCGCAAAGAGCTGGCATACCTGCACAACTATCTGGAGCTTGAATTGGTGCGTTTTGAGAACAAGTTCACTGCAGATGTCGTATGCAGCAACGATGTAGATCCCGATGCCATCGAGATCCCAGCCATGGTCGTACAGCCATTTATAGAGAATGCCATCAGGCATGGGTTGTGTTATTTAGATGCATCACCAGGTAGGTTGCAGGTCAGGTTCTACAAAAAGGACAGTTTCCTGTACTGTGATGTTGATGATAATGGCATTGGCAGGGAGCAGTCGCAAAAACTCAAAGAACGGAACCACATCACCTACGAATCACATGGTATGGAGCTCACACGCCGCCGGTTGGAGCTGGTCAGCAGGAGCAGTGGCAAAGATTACACCATAACTATCGTCGATAAAAAAAATGAGTCTGGCTCGCCCTCCGGCACATTGGTCACTATCAAATTCCCTTATACCTCATGATTTCTGCCCTAATTGTCGACGATGAACAAAAGAACACAGAGATGCTTGCAGCATTGCTGCGCACCTACTGCCCGCAGGTAACAGTAGCGGGTGTTGCGGCCAGTGCGGCAGAAGGCAAAGAGCAGATAGAAAAGCTGCAGCCTCAATTGATCTTTCTGGATATAGAGATGCCCTATGGCAGTGGGTTCGACCTGCTGCGCTCAATACCTGAAATCACAGCTCAGGTCATTTTCGTTACCGCTTTCGATCAATATGCCCTCATCGCTTTCCGATATGCTGCTGTAGACTACTTGCTGAAGCCGGTAAACATCGAACAATTGCAAGAGGCTGTTGCCAGGGCAGAGCAGCTCATCAACAGCAAAGTGCTCGAAAACAACTACAAGCTGCTACTGAGCAACCTAGACGAGAAAGATACTACGCTTCAGGAAATTGCCCTGAACGATAAGGGCAGCCAGTACCGTGTACGTTTCGCCGATATCAAATACATCATTGCCGATGGCAGCTACACACACATTCACACGGTATCACGCGTTTTTGTCACTACTAAAAACCTCAAAGACTATGAGGATATTCTACCTGCAGAAGTCTTTTGCAGAATTCATCATGGGCACATCGTCAATACACACCATATCGAAAAAGTAAAAAAGGGCAGGGGGGGTACAGTTTTTATGTCAGACAAAATGCCATTGGAGGTTGCCGTCCGCCGCAAAGATCATTTCATGAAAGTCTTCAAAAATTGCTCAGAAAGAAAAAAATAAGCACACTTACAAAATACATGTGAATACTATTGGATTAGTATATATATTGTTGCGAAAACAAAAATATACATATTATGACAATCAATTACCGCAATTATGCCTGTCAATTCGTGGCAATGCTATCACTTACAGTCCTTTCGGCAGGTTTTGCCGGCTGCACCAAAGAAAAAGATGAAAACCATGCTGCCAAATTTAATGGTACCTGGAGTGGTACCGCATCATGCAGTGGCAGCAGCCCCAGCTCAGGTCAGCTCGTATTCACAGCTACCGACAATAAAACAGTCACTACAAATTACAGTGCAGGTACAGGCTCCTGTGTTCAGGGCAAGGTACTTACAGGTACTGCAAACGGCAACAACGTTACATTCAATACAATTACAGTTACAGACGGCTGTGGTTTATCCTATAGTGTTAGTGCTACAGGTACGCTCGTTGGCAGTACACTCACCTTTACACTTAGCGTAAACGGTGCAGCCAATGGAACCTGCACATTTAGCGGAACTAAATAAACCCTATATTTTCAGATAATAAATGGTGAGCTGCCTTCTTCCGGAGGCGGCTTTTTTCGTGTAGGTAACCAAGGGATTTTTCACGCTGTTTTCGTACATTCGCAGTATGATTTCCGGAGTATATAATTCCGCAACAAAGTGGCAAACGGATGCAAACGAAGCTACCGATGTGCTCGAGCAGGAGCTGCACAACCTGATCGTATGGAACGATGATGTCAATACTTTCGACTGGGTGATAGAGTCACTAGTAGATGTGTGCGGTCACGATACCATCCAGGCCGAACAATGTGCGCTTATTGTCCACCACAAGGGCAAGTGTGGCGTGAAAAAGGGCAGCTTCAGCGAACTTCGCCCACAGGCCGAGGCTCTCATAGATCGTGGCATTCAGGCTACTATCGACTACTGATCTGTTCCAAACAGTCCCGGTTACAACCACACCAGATTTACCCCTCAATATACCCCCCGCCGTACCCTCGGCATCATGCCTGCTTTTTCCGGATAACAATGTATTTTTACCGATCTCAACTTCATGTCATGCGTACATCCCTGGGCCTTTTTGTGGCTTTACTGTTATTCAACACCTTTACCTATGCTCAGACCGGCAGCAAACTCATAACCCTCGAAGACATATGGAAGAACGGCACCTTCCGGATGAAGGGCGTAGCGGGCTTTAACGCCATGAAAGACGGTAAGGTATATACCCAGATAGATCAGGATGGTCAGCACCAGTATATTCGGGTCTACGACCTTGCCACCGGAAAACAGGATCGTACATTGTTCGATAATGCGGTCCATAAGTTTGGCGGTGCGGAGCTGAATATCGAGTCATATGCCTTTAGCGACGACGAGAAAAAGATGTTACTCATCACTGAGGGCGAGCATATTTATCGCCATTCAGAGCTACAGCGCGTTTTTGTTTTCGATATCGCCTCAGGCAGCATCAAACTGCTCGACTACGACAAAGTACTTCATGCTACATTTTCGCCCGATGGCACCAAAGTGGCCTTTGTAAAGCACAACAATCTCTACTATAAAGACCTGACCAAAGATGTGGTAGTACCTGTCACTGGCGACGGTGCCAAAAACAGGATCATCAACGGCAACTGTGACTGGGTTTACGAAGAGGAGTTTTCCTTCACCCGTGCTTTCGACTGGTCTAAGGATGGCCGCTACCTTGCTTATTACCGCTTCGACGAGAGCCTGGTACCAGAGTATACAATGGCAAAATATACTGGCCTGTATCCCGAGCAGTATACTTACAAATACCCTAAGGCAGGTGAGCGGAATTCGCTGGTACAGATCAGAATATATGATGTGCAGCAGAAAAAATCGGTTACTGCCAATGTGGGCAAAGAAACAGACCAGTACATACCCCGTATCAAGTGGACTGACAATGCAACGCAGTTGTGCATTTACCGCCTCAACCGCCACCAGAACGAGCTGGAACTCCTCCTCGCCGATGCCGCCGATGGCAACACAACTGTGATCTATACCGACAAAAACAAAAGTTATGTGGAGATCGACGACCACGTCACCTTCCTCCCTGGTGGTCAGTCTATGATCATCGCCAGCGAGCGCAATGGCTACAACCATCTGTATAATTGTGACTGGAAAACAAAGAAGATCACCGACCTCACCCCCGGCAATTTCGATGTAGAGGGCATCACAGGTATTGATGTTGCACGTAGTCTGTTGTACTATACTGCAGCTGAGTCGTCACCGCTGCAGCGCAACCTTTATGTGGTAGACTTCGCGGGCAAAAACAAAAAGAACCTCACACCCGAAACCGGCACCCACAGCATCACCCCATGCGAGGGCAACAATTATTTTCTCGACAAGTATTCTGCGCTCAACAAGGTACCGGTATACATGCTGCGCAATGCCAAAGGCGAGGTCGTACGCACCTTAGAAGATAACAAGGCATTTGAAGCCAAGCTAAAGGAGTATGCCATGGGCAATGTGCGCCTGATGACCATAAGGGGAACAGATGAGAATCTGAATGCCTGGATGATCACACCTCCCGGTTTCGATAGCACCAAAAAATACCCTGTGCTCATGTTCCAGTACAGTGGTCCTGGCTCACAGCAGGTTGCCGACAAGTTCCCGTTGGGCAACTACTTCTGGCACCAGATGCTGGCTCAGAAAGGCTACATCATTGTATGTGCCGATGGTACAGGCACTGGTTTCAGAGGCGAGGCGTTCCGCAAAAAGACATATCTGCAACTGGGCCGGTACGAGAGCGACGACCAGATCGCCGTGGCGCGCAATCTGGCAAATCTGTCCTATGTCGATAAAGACCGCATAGGCATTTGGGGATGGAGTTATGGCGGCTTCATGAGTGCTACCTGCATCATGAAGGGTAATGATGTGTTCAAAACCGCAATTGCTGTAGCCCCAGTTACCAACTGGCGCTATTACGACAATGTATACACCGAGCGCTACATGCGCACACCGCAGGAAAACCCTACCGGATACGATGAAAATGCACCTGAAAAAATGGTAGATAAACTGAAGGGCAAATTCCTGCTCGTTCATGGCACTGCCGATGACAATGTACATTTTCAGAACTCGGCAATGTTCACCACCGCACTCATCAGGGCCAACAAGCAATTCGATAACGAATACTACCCCGACAAGGCACACGGTATATCAGGCGGCAACACCAGCCTGCACCTGTACACCAAAATGACCAATTTTATCCTCGGGAATCTGTAGGTACCTGCAAATAGTTAGCGTTGTATAATGCCTCCGGCTATTACATCGTCACCTTCATAAAACACTGCCGACTGCCCCGGTGCTATACTGTTTACCGCATGCGCAAAGGCTACGTGCACACCGCCATCTATGGGGGTCAGTACACTTTCCATACCCGCGTCGCGGTAGCGTATTTTGGTTACTGCTTCCATGCCTTCTGGTATGGTGTCATACTTTACCATATTCAGTCCGCGCACGGTCATTTCGCTTTTCTGCAGTTCATGCACCTCGCCCAGTACTACAGTATTGGTTTCGGGTATGATGTTGGTTACAAACATGGGCTTGCCCAGAGCTATTTCCAGCCCCTTGCGTTGCCCTATGGTATAAAACGGATAACCACTGTGCTTGCCTATTTTCTTGCCGTCAGCCAGCACAAAGTCCCCCCCCTGCACCCGCTCTTCCAGACCGCTTACATTGCGCTTCAGAAAGCCGCGGTAATCGTTATCCGGCACAAAACAGATCTCGTAGCTTTCTGCTTTCTTGGCCAGGTCTTTGTAGCCCATGTCAAAGGCCATCTGCCTTACCTCTGTTTTCAGCAGGTCGCCCAGCGGGTATATGCTCCGCCCCAGGCAGTCCTGCCCCAGGCCCCACAGCACATAGCTCTGGTCTTTCGTCAGGTCTTTTGCCTTCGACAGTACATTGCGGTTGTTTTCTTCCCTTACCTTCACATAGTGTCCTGTAGCTATAAAGTCACAGTCCAGCGCGTTGGCCCGCTTCAGCAATGCCGACCACTTTATATGTGTATTGCACAGCACACACGGGTTGGGGGTGCGGCCGGCTATATATTCTTCCACAAAGTTATTAACCACATAGTCGCCAAATTCTTCACGTATATCCAGTACATAGTGCGGAAAACCATGTTCCACTGCCGCCAGTCGTGCGTCGTTAAACGAATCCAGATTGCAGCAGCCCGTTTCCTTCTTGCCCGCTCCTCCGCCAGATGTGGCGTAGTCCCAGGTTTTCATTGTTATCCCCACTACTTCATAGCCCTGGTGGTGTAGCATCAGCGCACTCACGGTACTGTCTATACCGCCGCTCATAGCCACCAATACTTTACCCATTTTACTCATAAGATTGCAAAGTTACGTATATCTCCACATATCACTTTTCCCCTGCTGTTATACACCTATAGATGGAGCCTAGCAAATAACAAAACACTTGATGTGCAAAATGGCAGTCGACCAATTAGCGATGATGCTCCATTTGCTATAGGAAAGTTTTATTTTACGTGTGAAATAGAACTTTTATTGTACTGCTCTTCTAGGTTGAAGAAATGAGTTTTTCGACTCGAAAAAATTAAAGAATGATCTTTGGAAAACACTTAAGCAATGGGACCAAGCAAAAGTTGGGCTTTCATTGGTTTTTCGATTGACAAAAAAAGAACAATAATCTGGCTTTGTCTCAAGTTTCCTTGAACTTCCTGGACCCGTTCGTTACGGTATATGCTGATAGTACAAACTCAAAACCATTCAATAAGCTATCCAAGGACGTAGAGTTTTGATAAACAAATGGCACTGATTAAATTAATCAGCACCACCAAGAGAAGTCAATATTAGCTTTCCTTGCACTATTTTGAAGTTGTACCAAATAATGTGTTCACACAATGAAGATTGGTCTAGTTCATCGTCTAAGTCCTTTCGGGTCATTATATAATTGGGGTTTGCCTCCATCTTAAATGCAAACGTTACGCTGTCAGCTGCAACGAAAATGGAGAAACTTTCCATACAGGGTTTTTCTTTTTTACTATTTCGGCCTGAAATGCTGTCAGATGTATTCAATCCGTTGATATCAATGTGTTCAAAAAATCCTTTACAGTTGGTCACAACATCATTTGTTTCGAAATAGTGATCCCTAAGAATCTGTTTTGGAATAAAGGTGTTTATGCTATTTGAATTTCCGGAGTATATGGCATTCTTGAATTTATCTAGTGCCAACACCAAATCCCTTCTTTCCTGTTTAGTAACGGTCTTATTGACGGCGTTTTTGCAGCCCATACTAACCAACAGAAAAACACATATCATGGCTCTATGGCGCATAAGAATCGTTCGGTTGAATTTTTGTTTTAATGAATTCCTAAAACTAACAAAAAATGCTACTCACCGTATATCTCTGACCGCACAGCTGCGGTAATCTCTTGCCCACTGTTTCTGCACCCTCTCTTTCATCTGTTCGGTGATTAACGCTTACCTTTAGCCGGTCAACATATTTTATGCTGCAGCAGGTTGTTTTCGGGTCGGCAACGGTCAATTACTATTTTCAGAGCACGGTGCAGGCATTGTCGCAGTGGTACCCCACTGCGCAAACCATTTTTATTACAGACCAGCACATCGCAGCATTATATCCGCAAGTATTCCTGGGTAGGAAAACACTTGTGGTACCCGCCGGCGAGCAGAGCAAAACCATGGAGACCATTGCATCCCTGTCTGCACAGTTATTGCAAATGCAGGCCGGGCGCGATACTATCTTTGTCGGCATCGGCGGTGGTGTCATCACCGATATCACCGGCTTTCTTGCCTCCGTTTACAAGCGGGGCGTTCGTTTCGGATTTGTTCCCACCTCGCTCCTGGCCATGGTCGATGCAGCTGTGGGTGGCAAAAACGGTGTGAATCTCGATGTTCATAAGAATATCATCGGCACCATACGGCAGCCCGATTTTATCTTGTTCGATACCAGCTTCCTGGCCACACTCCCCCGGTCCGAGTGGAGCAACGGTTTCGCCGAGATCATAAAATATGCCTGCATTTTCGATGAGGCCTTGTTTGCCCAACTGGCAGGTACTGATCTCTCCGCATTTCAGCACGATTTCGGCGCAGCAAGTCAGGTCATAGCGCGTTGTGTGGCATGGAAAAACCAGACCGTACAGGCCGATGAGCATGAACATGGCCAGCGCAAGCTCCTCAACTTTGGCCATACCGTTGCCCATGCTATCGAGAACACCGAGGCGATAGCCCATGGCCAGGCAGTAAGCATAGGCATGGTCGTGGCTTGTGGTATTTCTGCCCATGTTTCTGGTCTCGATCCCACAGTTGCCGGACAGCTGAAAGCATTGTTGCAGCAATACGGCCTGCCCGCTGGCAGAGCGTTGAATGCAGATCGGGTTATGGAAGTGCTCATAAATGACAAGAAGCGTAAAGGCGATGATATCGACTATATAGTACTCGAAAAAATAGGCAGGGCCGCTGTAATGCCGCTGCCCCTTTCATTGATAGACCGGGAAATACGCAATTATGATAGCAACCATTGAGCCCGGTAGGGTGTCTGGCACTATTGTTGCCCCGCCCTCCAAAAGCCTTACCCAGCGCGCCCTTGCAGCCGCATTGCTGCACCGGGGTACTACGCATATTTACAATGCCGGCTACGCTGCCGACGAGCAGGCAGCCCTGCACATCATTCAGCAGTTGGGTGCCGTTTGTACAGAAACAAAGGTAGATGACCAGTTGCGCCATATCACTGTAGTCAGCAGTGGCGTGCACCCCATAGCAGATAGTATATACTGCGGTGAAAGCGGGCTCGCTGCAAGGTTGTTTACCCCATTGGCGGCATTAAGCAGCAAGCCGGTTAAGGTAAGCGGTGCAGGGTCTTTACTGTCCAGACCCATCGGCGGGCTCGCCGATATATTACCTGCACTGGGTGTTACCCTTACTGGTTTCAACGGGTTTCTGCCCTATACCGTTTGTGGCCCACTGCAGGCAGCTACTGCAGTGATGCATGCCTCGGGTAGCTCGCAGTTGCTGAGTGGTGTGTTGTTTGCATTGGCTGCCAGTGCACACACATCGGTGACGCTCGATGTGACCGGGTTGGAAAGTAAGCCATACATAGACCTCACACAGCATATTCTGGCTCATTTTGGTATGCCGGTTACTCACACAGACTATAAACAGTTTACAATAGATCCTTCCGTTTTTAAGCACACTGACCCGGTAGAGATAGCTATTGAGGGCGACTGGAGCAGTGCATCCTGCCTGCTCGTTGCTGGTGCTATAGCTGGCGAAATGACGGTCTCCAATCTGAATACAGCATCGCTGCAGGCCGACAGGGCAATACTGGATGTGCTGCAGATGGCAGGTGCCAATATCGGTGTCGCTGGCAATACTGTAACAGTAGGGCGCTCATCATTAAAGGCATTCGAATTCGATGCCTCCGATAGGCCCGATCTTTTCCCGGCGCTGGCTGTGTTGGCTGCTTTTTGCAGGGGCGAGAGTCGTATTGCTGGTGTACATAGGTTGTTTCACAAAGAAAGCAACAGGGTCGAGAGCATCACCGAGTTGTTGTGGAGCTTTGGGATACCATTTTCGGTGGAGGAGGACGCCCTTTGCGTGGTGGGTGGCGAACGGCTGAATGGTACCGTGATCGATGCTTACAACGATCATCGCATTGTTATGGCAGCAGCCATCTGCGCCTTACGTGCCAGAAGCCGCACAGACATACCCGGTGCCGAAGCCGTCAATAAATCTTTCCCCGGTTTTTTTGATGGCATTATTAGTTGTGGTGTACGGTGTGCCCTCAGCTAGTTACACCAACCTGCCAAACTTGTATCTTTGTACCTGTATCATGAACACATTTGGCAATATTTTCCGTACCGGTATTTTTGGCGAGTCGCATGGCCATTGGATAGGCATCACAATCGACGGATGCCCCGCAGGTGTGCCGCTCACAGCAGAAGATATGTTGCCCGACCTCGAACGTAGAAAACCCGGCAGTGCCGGTACTACCCCCAGGTCTGAGGCCGACAAGCCGGTCATTGTGAGTGGTGTTTTCAACGGCTACACCACAGGTGCACCTATCACTATTGTTTTCGAAAACACCAACACCCGTTCTGCCGACTACGATGCCATAAAAGACACGCCGCGACCCGGTCATGCCGATTTTGTGTTGCACAAAAAATTCGACGGCCATAACGACCACAGGGGAGGTGGCCACTCGTCTGGCAGGCTCACAGTGGCGCTTGTAGCCGCAGGTGTGGTAGCCAAAAAGCTGCTGGCGGGAGTTCAGATAGATGCAGTACTTACGCAGGCTGGCGGCAACACAGACATAGAAGCCGCTATTGCCAAAGCTATTGCCGATCAGGACAGTATAGGCGGCATAGTTTCCTGTACAGTACGTGGGGTGCCGGTAGGGTGGGGCGAGCCTTTTTTCAGTTCGGTAGAGTCGGTCATCAGCCACGCTGTTTTTGCTGTTCCCGCTATCAAAGCCATTGAGTTTGGAGCCGGTTTCGCGGCAGCTACCATGACAGGCAGCACCCACAACGACGCCATTCTAAACCGTGAAGGCACAACCGGGACCAATAATGCCGGCGGCATCAATGGCGGTATCACTAACGGCAACGACCTCGTTTTTAGGGTAGCCGTAAAACCAACCAGCAGCACCCCGAAGACCCAGCACACTTGGAACCACACTACACAGTCTGTAGCTCCTTTCGAGGTGAAGGGCAGGCATGACCTGTGTATTGCGCTCAGGGTACCGGTAGTTATCGAGGCAGTTACAGCCATAGCATTGGCCGACCTGAGTTTGCACATTCGCAAGTAATACCTGATGAGTACAAGCTGGTTTTTTATAGCATCATTAACGCTGGTATGTGCATTAAGTAACTAAGTAGGCGTACTTTTACAAACTGTACAATAATATATAATGAAGAAAATTATTCTTTTAGGGTGTGTTACCATGTTGTCCGTTTCGGGTTTCAGTCAGAAGGTGATGCACGGGCACAGTGTTAAGCAATCAGTACCGGCAACTGCGGCCAGGACTACTGGCGCTGGCGATACGCTCGTACTTACTAATATTGCTCCGGCAAATACAACCCGGGTTTTGTATACCCATGCCGCTCCCGGTAGTGGTTACACATCGGGCATGAACAGCTTTAACGACAAGGGCTTTGCCGAGCGTTACTATTTCAGTGCCGCCGATAGCAGTGTAAGGATAATAGGTGTACTGGCGCAGTTTGGTGGTACGGTTACTGCAGGTTCTACAAAAACAATCACACTCAGAGCATGGAGCCAGGGCAGCCCCACCATGATCACAGCGCGGCACTACTACCAGGGTTTTCCTGCCAAGCTGATAGATAGTATTGTTGTTCCGGTAACACAGCTCGGTATCGGGCCATCAGCAGATACACTGAAACAGTTCATGTTTGCAGCACCATCTGCCGCACTCTCCGATCCGTTTTTTGTAGGGTTTACCTGCAATTACAACTATACCACACTTGCAGGAGATACGGTTGCGCTTGCCATAACTACAGATGGCAGCCGAACGGCTGCTGACACGATGCTCAGGTACAACCGCGGCACCGCCGGCGATACAGTATCAGTAGACACTTTGCACAGTGTACAGAATGCTACGCTCTGGACAGACAACATCTGGCGCGACAACTATTCGCAGAATGACTCGTTGTACAACAATCTGGCCATTTTCCCGATCGTTATCATCGGCAACCCAACCGGTGTCGGCGTTACACACAGTGGTCTCACACTTTCCGGTGCATGGCCCAACCCTGCCAATACCAGCGTTGCTGTTGCTTTTGCGATTGATAGAATAGCTGATGTGCAGGTATCACTTATAGATATGAGTGGTCGTATCGTGCATACAGAAAGTATAAAACACCTGAATGCCGGTCCCCATAGTGTACAAATTGCTACAGCAAACCTGCCTTCCGGAGCATACACCTATCTCGTGCGCACGGCATCTGGTACCGGAATTGCCGGACGCCTCCTCATAGAGCGTTAAGTATGCCGGGCGTTAATGCTAATAATTTTCCTTTTTCCGCAATTACTCATTACTTTTGCGATAACAAGAAAAAATATGAATAAGAATAATACCAATACTATTATAGCCATATTTCTGGTGCTTATTGCAGCCACAGCGCGGGTAGGCAGTGCCAGCCTGCAGTTACCTAACTTTGTACCGATTGCTGCTATCAGTCTGTTCAGTGGTGCAATTCTTAAAGAAAAGCGCGCATTGGCCTTCCTAATACCCCTGCTGGGGCAGTTTCTGGCCGATGTGTATTTTCAGTTCTTCACGTTTGTTCCCGGTTTCTATTGGGCTGTCGACCAGTTGTTTACCTATGGCGCAATTGCTGCCGCAGCCGGGCTTGGTCTTACCATGAAGCAGCAAAAACCAATGAGCATTCTTGGTTATACCCTTGGTGCTTCAGGCATATTTTTCGTTGTGTCTAACTTTGGTTACTTTGCTCACGGTTGGAACGGCTACACCTTCCAGGGTTTGGTGAAAACCTATATCGACGCAATCCCTTTCTATAAAAATTCCTTCATTGCAGATATGGCCGGCAGCATACTTTTGTTCGGTACCTATATTTTGTTCCTGCACGATGCTGCTACCAAAACACAGGATGTAAAAGCATAGCAGAAAAACATTTTTACCAAAGAAAAAGCTCCGCGAAAACGGAGCTTTTTCTTTGTAAGGCAATTGATGAAACTATAGTTTTTGCAGGTTAACGCTGCAGCCGCTTGTAGTACTCCAGCACCATACGGATCTCTCCATAGCTATAGTCGTCACTCAGCAGGTCTTTAATAGGTTTTGATGCTGTGTATTGTCCTGTGATCTTTACGGTGTCCAGTATGGTGCGCAGCTTTTCAGGAGATACCACCTTGGCAATATCCAGATCTCCCGCTGCAACAAAGGCAGCCAGGTGGCTTTCAATCGTAGACAGGGCGAGCCCCCGTTCACTGGCAATATCCGCCATATTCATGCCATCATTCAGCATATTCAGCGTTATGTCCATAGTGCTGCCTGTAGCGGGTTTTCCGGTTTTTTCTTTGCGTACCGATTTAGCCTTTTTAAAGTGCATACGCGACTCCACATTGTTAGCCGCAACGTATTTGCTGATAGCATCGAGAAATCTGCCGCCATACTTGCCTACTTTGTAGTCACCAAATCCCGATATCTGCTTCATGTCGTCGAAGGAACGCGGTAAGAACGTCGCCAGCTCTGCCAATGCGTTGTCGGCAACAATAGCATAAGCCGGTACATTTTCAGCATTTGCAAACTGCAGTCTTATGGCCTTCAACTGTTCGAAGAGTGTTTGGTCATAATCGGGTTCTTTTTGTATCGCCGATTGCTGTTCAGGCTTTTTCAGCACCAGTTTCAGTTGTGCCTCACCCCGCAATATCTTCCACCCTTTATCCGTCATTTGCAGCGTGGCATACTGGTCGTCGGTTTTGCGCAGGTACTTGCCGTTCAGCAGTTGTTGTGCCATCCATAGCCACTCCTCTTTCTTCAGGTTTTTACCTATGCCATAGGTCTTCAGTTCTTTATGTGCTGGGTTTATCTTTTCACTCGCCGATCCCCTCAGAAAATCAACCAGATAATGTGCCCCGAAACGCTCGCCCGTCCGCACCACCGCCGACAGTAGCTTCTGCGCGTCCATCGTCGCATCCTTCTCTTCGAGCGAGCTCAGGCAGTAATCGCAGCTACCGCAGTAAGCCGGAAACTGTTCACCAAAATACTGCATCAGGTATTGCCTGCGGCACCCTTCGTTTTCAGCGTACTCCTGCATCAGCTGCAGCTTCCGCAGCGATATTGCCGACTGTTGCGGATTATCATCTACCTGCGCAAAACGCCGCAGTTTCATGATGTCTCCATAGCTGTAAAACAGTATCGCATCGCTCTTCAGTCCATCACGCCCCGCCCGCCCGGTCTCCTGATAATAGCCCTCTATGTTTTTACTCACATCATGGTGTATCACATACCGCACGTTCGACTTGTCAATACCCATCCCAAACGCGATCGTTGCCACAATCACACGGCACTCGTCTTTCTGAAAGGCCTCTTGTACGCGGCTTCGCTCAGTGTTATCCATGCCCGCATGGTAGTACGCCGCTCGTATGCCATGCTCATGCAGCTTGCCCGTTATTTCTTCGGTCGAAGCGCGCGAGAGTGCATACACGATTCCGCAATCATCCTTGTGTTTTTTTATGTAGTCTATGATATGCCCCAGCGCATTCTTCTTGGGCACCACATGGTAATGTATGTTTGGCCTGTTAAAGCTCGAAAGAAACAATTTATGATCGCGCAGTGCCAGCCTTTCGGCTATATCCTTTTGGGTTACAGCATCAGCGCTTGCTGTTAGTGCTATAACCGGTACCGCCGGGAATTCTTTTTTCAGTACTGCCAGTTTCAGATATTCAGGCCGGAAGTCGTGCCCCCACGACGATATACAGTGCGCCTCATCGATCGCGAATAGCGACGGTTGCAGTGCCCTGAGAAAGTCGAAGAACAAACTGCTGTTGGTAGGTATGCGCTCGGGGGCTATGTACAGCAGTTTTATCTGCCCGTTCTGTGCCTCTTTGATCACTCGTTGTTGTTCTTCTGCCGACTGCGATGAATTGAGAAAAGCTGCCTGTATACCATTGGCCAGCAATGCATCTACCTGATCCTTCATCAGCGCTATCAGTGGCGATACCACAATTGTAATTCCGGGCAGCAGCATCGCCGGCAGCTGAAAACATATCGATTTACCGCCACCGGTAGGCATTATAGCCAGTGTGTCATTTCCGTCCAGCACATTTTGAATAATAGCGAGTTGTGTGTGCCGGAAATCATTGTAGCCAAAAAAATGGCTGAGGGCTTTGTGCAGTTGTTCTGTCGTGTATTTGTTCATCTGTCTGTCTTTTGTCCGCTTGCAAGATATGCAAATTTATTCATGTTAGTATAATTCGGAAAATGAATTTGGATGGTCGGTCTGTTCTGCTGGCTGGCTGGGAGATTGTCCGGCCTGTAATTGGCTATATGCATTCACACTCCTATTTTTGACCTGACAATTTACCCCATACATGCAGGCAAAAAACGCAGTCCGCGAAGTATTCAACAACAATGCCGAAGAATACCAGGCCCGGTTCATGAATATAGACATGTACCACCAGTCGCTCAGCCTTTTTGCCGCGCAGATACCTCACGATAACGCCCATATTCTCGACATTGCCTGCGGACCGGGAAACATCACGCAATACCTGCTGCAACTGCGGCCTGCCTTCAGTATCCTCGGCATTGACATAGCCCCCCGAATGCTTGCACTCGCCGCTGCCAACAACCCCACAGCCGAATTCAAAGAGATGGATTGCGGCGATATCCGCTCACTGCCCGGCTCATTCAGTGGTATTGTATGTGGCTTTTGCCTGCCCTATTTGGCACACAATGCCGTGGTCAAACTGATCAGTGATGCCCATAGCATGCTGCACCCCGGTGGCGCATTCTACCTGAGCACTATGGTGGAGAACGCCCACAACCAGTCCGGATTGCGGCGTTCATCGTCAGGATTGTACGAGCTCTTTCTGCACTATTATCCCGAGGGTATACTCACAGACCTGATAACCCATCAGGGCTTTACCATCATCCATACCGGGCACGAAACCTATACCGCTGCCGATGGCACAATCACTACCGATATTATGATAGTTGCAGTGAAATAGCCCTGCACCTGCACACATTCTTGAATTGTATGTCTCCGGCCATACCAC
This sequence comes from uncultured Bacteroidota bacterium, assembly GCA_903824665.1. GTDB lineage: Bacteria > Bacteroidota > Bacteroidia > Chitinophagales > Chitinophagaceae > Nemorincola. The sequence goes on from CAIJXT010000030.1 coordinate 157,988, forward strand.
ACCAATCTTCAGTAAATTTGCTCCCAAAAGCAGCATATGAAGGTGCATACCACAAATTATACAAACGCGTTCATCATGGTCGCCGACGACTGCCCGGCGGTCACCGCAGAGGTGCCGCCTATTAAGGGAACCACAAAAACAGCGGCCAATTTACAGTTTGAGCAAATAATCGAAAATCCCTACAAATTCACATCCGACGATGTGCTCTTCCGTGTTTATGCCCATAAAAACGAGCTACGCAAAGCCGATCTGGAGGAAGCCAGAACCGTTTTTTTCTCCAAAGGGCAGCCCTGCATGAGGGCATCGCCACTCACCAAGCGCTACGGCTGGGGTGTTCATGCCGATAAAGACGGCAAAATAGCCCTGTATGCCCGCGAAACACCCGAATACAAGCAGTTTTCAGAAGATAAAAAGCTCGAAGTGGTCAAGGCTATGAAGTCCGCCAGATAGCGCCGGCACACGGTTCCAGCTATTGTGTCGGCTTATTTTTGGCATATTCTTTATTTTTCTTTCTAAAAATGTTTTGTGGGAAAAAGTATATGCTTATCTTTGCACACCAATTCGGAAAACGGGTCGGGATTTTTAGTTCTTTTAAAGTATGATTTCGTAGCTCAGTTGGTAGAGCAATACACTTTTAATGTATGGGTCTTGGGTTCGAGTCCCAACGAAGTCACTTTTTGAAAAGCCTCGCACACGCGGGGCTTTTTGTTTTGTTGAAAGCACTACTATGGGGTTTGTATACATACTGTATTCGGTTAAACTCAACAAATATTACGTCGGGGCTTGCACTAATCTGGAACGGCGAATTCGCGAACACAATATTGGCCATTCCAAGTTCACTTCCTTAGGAGTCCCTTGGGAATTGAAATACAATGCGCGGTTTGATACACTTGCAGATGCTAAAAAGCGCGAGTTGGAAATAAAAAGCAAAAAATCGAGAATTTATATCGAGCGGCTCATAGAAAGCGCTCATAAATAACGCTCTGTTGGTAGAGCATCCCGCTTTTTTGCGGGAGGGTCTTGGGTTCGAGTCCCAACGAAGTCACTTTTTGAAAAGCCTCGCACATGCGGGGCTTTTTCGATCATTGAATGTTTGAGATTGGGTTCCTGGCGCTCGGTCTGTAGAGCATCCCGCTTTTTTGCGGGAGGGTCTTGGGTTCGAGTCCCAACGAAGTCACTTTTTGAAAAGCCTCGCACACGCGGGGCTTTTTCATTTTAAGTATTTCCAGCAGTAGTGCAGTTACCGGCACTATCTATTTCGTCGTCTGGCTCCCCATTTTTTTACCCAGTGCCTCATAGGCAAGGTCGTCCGGTTCCCACAACTCTACTTTGTTACCTTCCATATCCAGAATGTGAACAAATTTCCCATATTCCACTGATTCAATGGTATCTACGATGGTCACACCATTCTTCCTGAGGTCTGCAACAAGTGCAGTGAGGTCAGCAACCCTGTAGTTGATCATATAGTCTTTCACCGATGGTGCGAAGTATTTTGTAGTCTCTTTAAACGGGCTCCACTGCGTAAACCCCTTTCGTGTCGTATCCTCACCCTGCCGCCATTCAAAAACCGCACCATAGGCGTTCGTAATCAGGCCCAGGTTCGTTCGGTACCATTCCCTCATTTTGCCGGGGTCTTTGCACTTAAAGAATATACCCCTATACCCGTCACCCGCTTTGGTGTTTGCGCCTTCGGTGCCTGTTGCACAAGGGCGGTCTTAAACGCGTAACCCGATAGGAATGATGCAGCGATCATGATCACAGTAAAGGCTGTTTTCTTCATATTTTTTGTTTTAACGTTCAGGCAGATATCACTTTCGCCGGTGTCCGCACACACCAAGGTACGCCGCAACCCCGATGTTTGTATAACATCGTCAGGGCATCCGCTATAGGTCGCTTAAAAATTAAAGAGCAGCTTCACATTGATCAGCCGCGAGGTGAGCCGGTTGGGCACAGCATACATATTGCCCGAGCTCTGGTCTTGTATCCACGTGTAAGAGAGCGTGTTCTGTATACTCAGCAGGTTAAAGACCTCAAGGCTGCCCCAAATGCTTTTCAGATTATTGAAGAAGCTGTTGGCATGATACTCCCGCTTGTCCCCATCCAGCAGCAGCGCAGAGAACCCTATGTCCACACGCTTATAGTCGGGTATGCGCAGTATGTTTTGGTACAGGTGTCCGCGGGGAGGTCCCACTGGCAGCCCGCTCGAGTACAGCAGGTTGATGTGTGCCTTGAAGTTTTTGTTCTTGGGCAGGTAATCTTCAAAGTACATACCCAGCATAAAGCGCTGATCGGTAGGCATCGGGAAGTAGTTATCGTACCCGGCTATAGATGGGCTATCTGTTATTTTCTGTTCGGCTTTTAGTATTCCTATGCTTATCCACGATGTCGCATCCTGCACCAGATCGCCATACAGTCTTACTTCGCCCCCATACACATGCCCTATGGCATCGTTCTTGCCCGTATAGCGTATCCGCACATTGTCGTAGCGATACGGATCCATGTCCCATAGCTCTTTGTAGTAGGTCTCGCCGGTCACCTTGAATGGCCGGTTAAACATCTTGAAGTTATAATCTGTACCCAGCACTGCCTGCACCGATTTTTGTGCCCTCAGCTGTTTGTTGATGCCACCTGTAGGGTCGCGCATTTCACGGTAGAAGGGCGGCTGCACATACTTGCCCGCCGAGAATTTGATCACGATATCACGTTTGTCTGATCGCGGCTTGTACGATAGCTGCACCCGCGGGCTTACGATAAACTCATTGTTCAGAAAGCTATGGTTAAAACGCACACCCGCCGTAGCCGTCAGCCTGCCAGAGTCAAAGCGTATATAGTCTTGTATAAACCCGCTGGCACGCATATAGTTAAACGAAGCCGAAGAGTGAAAAAAGCTCGCTATAGGCAAGTCGAAGGCAGAGTAGGGTTGTGAGAATGCGGCAGAGTCGCGGCGCTCCCACTCATGCAGCTGGTCGGTGATCCCGGTGGCAGTCACATTACCGCCAAACTGTATCAGGTTGTTCTTGGCCTCATACGTACCCCTGAAGCCCATATCACCTACATTCACATTCAGGTAGTTGCGGGCAAAGTTCTGTATGCCGCCCGCGCCCAGGTAGGTTTTTATCTGCCCGAAGTCGCGCTTGCTCATATCGGTCTGCAGCTCGCCCAGCAGGTAGGCGCCACTTATATCGTAGGTTTCATACTCGTTCGTGCTGAAAGCCGATCCCAGAAATTTCAAACGTAGTTTAGAGCCTTCCTTATGGTACGTGGTCGATATCCCTCCGAACCGCGAATCAAACTGATCAAACTCACCACCCTGATAATACACATTCAGCAGAAACGCCTGATTCAGCACCCCAAAGCTCGATGATGAGGTCTCCGGGAAAAACGTGAATCTATTCCGTGCATAGTTACCTATCGCCTCCAGCTCCCAGCTTTTACCCAGCTTGTAGTTGATGAGTGCCTGAATGTCTGTGAATGACGGATTGTAAATGCCCTTCGTTGGCTGCGAGCGCAACACATATTGGTTGCTTTTCTGCCGTGCACCCACCAGGTACGTCAGCCGCTGGTTCTTTGAGGCCCCCTCCAGGTGCATACTCGCCCCCAGCAGGCTCGTCGTTACCGATCCCGCAAACTCTTTCGGCCGTTTGTAGTTCACATCCAGCACACTGCTCATCTTGTCACCATACTTCGCCTGAAAACCACCTACCGAGAAGTTCACATTTGATACCAGATCAGAGTTGATGAAGCTGAGCCCTTCCTGCTGCCCTGTACGCACCAGAAACGGGCGGTAGATCTCAAAGTCATTTACATACACCAGGTTCTCGTCAAAGTTGCCACCACGTACACTGTATTGCGATGTCAGCTCATTGTTCGATCCCACAGCCAGTTTTATCATGCCTTCCACACCACCTATTATGCTGGGCATGTACACAGCCTTGCTCACATCCAGATACACCGATCCCGCCTCACCACGTTTGCGCTGGTCTTTCACGGTGAATTCTACAAGCTGGGTAGATTTCTTAGGTGTCATCTGCACATCTATCGTGCGCGTAGCCCCGGCGGCCAGTAGTACCTGCCGCCTGATCACATCGTGCCCTGCCGAGTAAAAAACCACCGAAACATTTTTCCCACCCGGCACCTCCAGCCAGTAGTAGCCCTTTTTGTCGGTGTAGGTACCCATGCCGGTCTCTTCGTCGGCCACCAGCGCCTGTTCTACAGCTTTGTTGCGGTCGTCTTTCACTATCCCCGTCACCACAGCCATTTGTGCATAGGTGCCCGTGGCCATCAACAACAAAACAAAAAACCAGACGAATCTTTGATGGAGCATAAACCTCTTTAACGTATTGAATGTAGAATTATTTTCCGGTCTGCTTCAATCTTTTTATCGCGTCCGTCGGGTCTGCGGCAGAGAATACCGTATTGCCTGCCACCAGCACATCCGCGCCTGCGGCTATTATCTCAGCCGCGTTGTCCAGCGTCACACCACCATCTATTTCTATCAGCGTGTTCGTGCCGGCCAGTGTTATCAGCTCTTTCGCCCTGCGTATCTTGCCGTAGGTCAGTGGCAGAAATTGCTGCCCGCCAAATCCCGGATTAATGCTCATCACCAGCAGCAGGTCTATATCCTGCAGCAGATCCGCAACTGCATCCACCGGTGTATGTGGGTTTATCGCCAGCCCCGCCTTCATACCCAGTGCGCGGATAGAAGTGAGCGTGCGGTGCAGGTGATACCCCGTTTCATAGTGTACCGTCAGGTAGTCTGCACCTGCTTTCTTGAAATCCGCCAGATAGCGCTCTGGTTCTTCCACCATCAGGTGCACATCAAAGGTCTTCGTCGATGCCTTGCGCATTTGCGCTATTATCGGCATGCCGTAGCTGATGTTGGGTACAAAACGCCCATCCATCACATCCAGATGAAACCAGTCTGCGGCACTGTTATTGATCATTTCTATTTCGGCGCCAAGCTTCAGAAAGTCGGCCGAAAGCATGGATGGAGCGATAATTGGCATTGTCTTGATATTTGAATCTTATTTTTTGAAATTGAACTTACCGGCCCACCCGGCTTCATTTTTTCAGCACTTCCGTACTATTTAGCCACTTATTTACGCAGTCGCTTCAGCGCTATTCTCGGCGCTTCATACGTGCTGTCCAGTCCCAGGGCAGTATTGTAGTCGGCTACTGCGTTTCTTATACTATCCATGATCTCGCTGCATATACCACGGTTGTAGTACGCCGACGGGTTGGTCGGGTCTGTTTTTATCGCCAGGTCATAGTGGCGCCACGCCTTGGCCGTCGAGTCTTCCTGCATCAGCACATACCCCAGGTTAAAGTAAGCATTCGTATAGCCCCGGTCTTTCAGTATACACCTCCTGTATTCTGTTTTAGCCTTTGCATAGTCCTTCATTTCCTGAAAATACACCCCCCGTGCAAAGATCGGGAAAACGTCCGTCGTGTCCATCGCGTAGGCATTATCCAGGTACTTTATGGCTATTGCGTCTTTCTTGGCACTGTGCAGTATCCCCAGTTGTATCACCGCATCCCTGTAGTCTGGCGACACCTGCACACTGGTCTGAAAGTTCGATATCGCCTTAGCAGTGTCCTTCATGTCCTTGTAGATCATCCCTTTCAGAAAGTAGGCCTCCGGGTCATACACATTCTTGCGCAGCACCAGATTGATCTCTGCAAACGCCCTTGGGTAGTCCTGTATGTACAGAAACAGTTTCGCTATTTTCAGGTGTGCTTTCCGGTCATCCGGCTTTTTGTTCAGGGCTTTTTGTATCCACTCTATCGAGCCTGTGATGTCTTTATTCTCAAACAGCAGATCACCTACCGCGCTATAGTACTCCGCCTTATTCGTATCCAGCGATGCCGCCTTTTTAAAATCCCTCAGCGCCAGCGTGTCTTCACGCGCCTTCAGCAGCAGCCGGCCACGCTCATAGTACAGTGTGGCATCTTCCGGTGTTTTTCCTATCTCATCAGTTATGGTTTTCAGCGCCGGGTCCTGAGTATAGACGGGGTTCATATCCGTAGCCGCGTTTTGTTTGCCCTTGTTTTCACTACAGGCACCCAGCAGCAGCACACCGGCTATAAATGGAAAGTACTTTATCCATAGGCTTTTCATCAGGCAAAATTATTAAAAAAGTACGATGCGGGCGGCACAAATCCCCAGCCACCCAACACCCCCACATAATGCCACTGATATTATGCTCGCCAGCCCACCACACACCACCGATACGCATTGAGCGCTCGCCCCGATTTTTCATCCTATCGTGTGAACATATTTGCTGCATCGAATCCACTCGCCCCGACTTTTGCAACTAATGGGCACATTTTGAGCGTTTTTCCTCAATTGTGCCCATTTTTCCATGATTTTGCTGTTTATAACTTTACTTACAGACAACATAAAGCATCTTTGCTTTTACATAAATAGCCATAAATTTGCGCATTTTTTTTATGAGGTATATTCTAGCTGTTTTCTTTTGTTTCTGTCAATACACATGTTATGCGGTAAGGCCGTTTATAACAGATGATGCTCGGATTGTTGGATGGAGATTGGCTCAATATGAGACATGGCTGCGATTTGATAAACACGCATGGCAACATTGGAACATGGCAGCTTATGGACCTTCAAAAAAATTGGAACTCGCATTGGGCTTTGTACATGGTGTGCAGATTCACACAAACGACGAAAAGGACTATTCGTATGCAATCCCTCTCGTACAGGCGAAATATCTGATTAAAGAATATACTCCAAATAAACTTCCGGGAATCGCTGTGGTGGCTGGTTCATTTCTACCCGGAGGCAATGGTTCGTTCAAAGCCCCTGGTTATGGTGGCTTTGCATATGTTGCAATTACCCAATGTTTTGGCAAAACGGAAAACGTTTTAATTCATGCAAATGTTGGAGCTAATCATGTGAAGTATCCGACATTCGAGCATAATGTAGTAACATGGGGAATAGGAACGCAAATCAAGACTATTGGAGGATTGCATTTAATAGGCGAAGTTTTCTCTGGCGATCCTTACGTGCCGGGGTCAGGCATGTCGTTTCAAACCGGGTTCAGACACATTGTCAACAATTATGTTCAACTTGATCTGACGATCGGGCAAGGGTTATCTGGTACCCATATTCTACCTTTGTGGTACGGCGGAGGAGTGCGGCTCGTGACTGATTACTTTGAAAAACGTAAATCAAGAAATCACCACAAACATTTATAACGCACGATTTATTTGCTTTCTTTTGATCATAAGAACTTGCAATCTTGAACTATTTTTGAGAAATCTTTAATTGCTCTATCTCCCTTTGTAAATGAACCAGAGTTGTTTGAATAGACAATAATATATCAGCTTCTTTTTTTTCATTGTTGATTTCGTCTTTTGTTTCTTCTTGAATTTCATCAACATCCTCTTGAATTTCATCAACATCTTTTTGTATTTCCTCAATATCTTCTCCTATCTCCTCAATATCTTCTCCTATCTCCTCAATGTCTTCTTGTATGATCTCAATATTCTGATTGTTCATATTTATTGACATTTGAATAAATATGGATAGGTATATGGCCTCAAGTGAAACGATTGTTGTCAGCACCAATAACATCCTTTCAAAACTGACGAAACCCATGTAAGGAATTGCAAATGACATTACAAACAAAATAGTATGCAGCACAACTGAAGTAGAAGAACCAACCCACTTCGTAATGTTGGAGGCTCCTTTCTCCATCATAATTTTTTGCCTCTCTTTGATTCCCATGTTGTCATTTTACGCCATAAAATTAGGCGAATTCGCGAGGGAACTCAAAATAAATCCGCAAATCGCTTTTTGTGAAAATAAAATGGTTCGAAAGTTGTCCAGTCAACTCCATCCATGTTTTGAGCAGCATTTCCCACCTTTTGTAATAAGTTACTCAATTAGATCTAATAGTGCTTTCAAAGCAACTAAATCCCTTATGAAAAGGTTCGAAAGTTGTCCAGTCGCCCCGACAAAAGAAAAAACCAGGGCCCTTCGCCTTGGTTTTTTCTTTTCCCTCCGCTCCCGCTCTCTTTCCCGCTCTATTATTGCTCGTTTGTTCACTTTTTTAATAGTTTGTTCACAATTTTTCACGCATTTTAGATCTAATCCACTCAAGTCTTTTAATATGAACCTTATTGGACATTTATCGAACCATTTTCTCGAAAATCTACAATTGTTGGTCGTATAAATTTTTGAGTATCATTAGCTGACAATGGCATTGGTAGACTTATTGTACTCCATATTAAGAATTACACGACAAATCCGGGTCAGAAAAGATTGTTAGTTCTTAACTTCAACAGAGTATTATTTGTACCAGGCCGGACAATCAATGAATTCCCTGCCTTCACAAATAAATGTTCGTCATAGCTCATTTTATAAAGACAGGACGCAAATGAAAGAAACGACAATACCAATATGGCTACTTCTTTTTTTGTTTTCTGCAAACCCAACCATCGGGCAGCAAACAAAAATTGATGTTGCAATTCATTTCAGGGTAGACACCTCGAAAAAAGAGATAAAAGAAGTTGCAGGGCTGTGGGCAAATTATTTGAATTCCAAACCTGACAGTTTATATGACAACCCCTATTGGAATAATGCCGAGAAAATTAAATACAAGAGCTTTGACTTTTCTACACCCTACTTGTACCAATTACCATCAAAACAGCTTCTTAACTATTATAAGCCTACTATTTTATCAATTGAGAAAGAGGGTGAATATTACGGGATCAGAACGCTGTTTTCAGCCAACGGTCTTGACGGAGAATACCAGAGATCAAACCCCTGGTGCATTACAAAACTATACGCTCTAAAAGAAAACGGCGAATGGAGACTTAAAAATGCACTACCGGTAATTACAGAAAAATGGAACAAGAAAACAATTGGAAAAATAACCTTCATTTATCCACAACATCACCAATTCAACAATCACCTTGCTACAAAAGCAGATCAATTCTGCAACGAATTATCCAAAGAATTTAAATTTCCGGAATGGAAACCCTTTGAATTTTATATCACGGAAAGTGGAGATGAGATGGGCAAGCTCTTAAATTTTGACTTCTATGCTGCCGGTTATACAACCGGGATCGGGATGAATGATGAGCGGATACTCTTAGGCGGGACAGGTTCGGAATATTATCCTCATGAATTTGTTCATTTGGTGGTTCCGAAATTTAACCGACCTGGCCTGATTGAAGAAGGCTTTGCGACCTGGAAAGGTGGACAGGGCGGCGGAAAAACGTTTGAAGAGAGTGCTGAACTACTGGCAAGTGAATTGTCTAAAAACGATACCGTAACTTTCTCAGATATTTTAAACAAAAAGTGGGGCTGGCTATATGCTTCGTTTTATACAACAGGTGCAGTTTTTTGCAAAGCAGCTTATGATAAAGGGGGAATAAACCTTGTTAAAAAACTATTGGAAACACCCAATGACGATGAAAAATTAGTAGAAACCATTTGCAGCTTGTTTGAAATTAAAGGAAAGGATATAAAGGCTTTTTGGAGAAGTGAAGTGCTGAAATTTAAGCGCAAATAGTGTGTTGGCAGGAAGAGAATTTTTGTCGCCAATCTGGAGATTGACAGCCGCCGTTAAATAGTCGGGATACTACGCCAGGCTATGACTACACCAAACAATTTTTATTAAAGGCTACTCCAAGCGGGGTCACCCGGGGGGCGAAGACCCGCCGGCGACGGAAGATCGGTTTATCTTCGCCATTTCTTTATCTTCATGCTCCTATGCGCAACACCACCAAACTGAAACATATATTGCAGCTATACACTGTAGCCCTCGATATGAATGAAGATGGACAAATGCATCTTATGATCTTTGATAGAAAGGATAATTCTTCAGAAGAGTTTATTAATAAGTCTTATTCTGTCGTGATAGAAAAGGCATTCAGGTATATGATAAAAAAATTACCCCCTCGTAGTATAAAGCTTCATGAATAATTCAGGCCCCGAACCACATTCCCCTGGCAGGAGACTCAGCAGGCTACCCCAAACAATTTTTATTACAGACTACGCCTAGCGGGTTTTAGAAAAACTCGGAATTACTCCGAAGAATTGGGTATAATTACGCACAACTCCGAATATTGTGCCTGAATATTTCCACTTTTTTGCTCAAGTTACGATAGATATTATCAATATATTTGTCATCCCAAAAATATATAACAATGGCAACACCAAGATTATTTGTAAGTTCCACATGCTATGACTTACAAGAAATTAGATTCCAACTAAGAAACTTTATCAGAGATTTTGGATATGATGCGGTTATGAGTGAATTCGATGATATTTTTTATAGTTATGAATCACATGTTCAGGATTCGTGTCTTGAGGAAATAGCTAAATGTCAATTGTTCATTTTAGTAGTTGGGAACAATTATGGAAGTTTTTACCATCAAGATAAACAAGAGAATAAAATTCCCGATAGTGTAACGCTAAAGGAGTTCCGTAAAGCATTGGAAGTAAAAGTTCACAAGCACATATTCATTAATAAATACGTTGATTATGATTATAAGAATTATAAAAGAGCGTTGGATAAGATAACATTAAAATATTTCCAGGAGAACAACGTTTCAGATGATCAAGTAGAAATTGCAAGATCAGACATAAAAAAGAAATTTGATACAACATACCATTTTCCGTTTGAGTCATATAAGTACGTCTTCTATTTTCTAGATATCATACACGAATTGAAAGAGAATAATGCAATTAATCCATTTGAATCCTTTGCCGATATAAAAGATACTTTAAGAAAACAATGGGCGGGATTTATGTATGAATCGTTGACTCGAAAAGATAAAATTGTTAGTAATGTAATCCAACCGTTAGAAGCTAAAATCGATAGAATTGAAAAAAGCTTAGTCAAACTTATTGATAGCAAAACCGAAACCAATGACAATAGAATTACTTTTGATATTTCAACATTAATACGAGAGGAAAATACAGAAACTCTTGAAGCAGCTCAGGATAAAATACATCAATTACTATACAGTATAAGATGCTTTTTCTTTTATGATGAAAACGGTGAAGAAAACTCTGGTCAAAGAGTTTGGTTTAATAAAAATTTCACAAATGAAACATCTAAAAATTGGCTTGAATCGTTAAGAGCATTAGTTCAGAGTTTCAAGCTATCGAAGAATATCAATGCGGAAACTGTTTTTAAAGGCTATTCCCTCAGTAAGTATCATAATTGGTATCATGAGATTCCATATAAAGCACTATTTGAGCTTTATAGCTTGTACAATTCACTAAAAGATGAAGATAAGAATGGACTTGTTAATGCTGTTACTCAAGAATTGAATAAGAATTATGAAAAACCAGCAAAGTCGATTGTTTCGGAGCCTGTGGATGACTTGCCCTTTTGAGTTATTGGAATGAGCTTTAATTGTTTGAAAGTTTCCCACTGGCGCGAGTTTGTCGCATAGCTTAGCGCGAGAGGTAACTCGTGCCTCACACAATTTACCCAGTTTGCAATTGGAAGTTTTTCCATTTCACTTGTCCCACAGGCGCGAGTTTGTAGCACAGCTTTGCGCGCGAGCTAAATCGTGCCTCACACAATTTACCCAGTTTGCAATTGGCAGTTTTTCCATTTTACTTGTTCCTCATACTTCCCCCAATCATCTCAAAAAGTATTTGTAAGGCAAGTCCCTGACAAAAAAGTCCAACACCCGTCCAGTCACCCCGACAATCATCGATCTGTTCTAATAAGACTGGTTTGAATTATTTTAGCTAATGTTCAAAACGCATGCTAATGCATTCCGTATTTCATGCATTGTGTCAACACCTACACTTCCCAAACGCTTTACCAGGCGCTCTTCCGCCACAGATCGGATTTGGAAACAATCTGCCGACGATGCTTTGCTTAATTTATTGTCTTTGTCAGGGGAGATCTTCACCATCCATGGCGCAATGTCATACCGGTCTTTCCAATCGGTTAGAGGCACAATAATTTTCAGAGGTAGCTTTCCAAGTATATTGTCGTTAACTATGATTGCCGGACGTGTTTTCTTAATTTCGGCCCCTACTGTTGGATCTAGGTTAATTAACCACACTTCACCTTGCTTCATAGAAAGATGCCGCATCTAATTTGGTGAAAGCAATCAGTTCGGTATTGGTTTTATATTCATCGTAAAGCGAGTGGACAGCATTTTCCAGGGCGTTTTCTTTCTCCTGCCTTATTGCTTTAAGCGTTTTTTCAACGAGCAACAATTTTTCCGTTAGCGGCAGCTTATTAATCTCTCTTATTATAGCCGTTGTTGTCATTAAACAAAAATAAGTAATTCGGCAAACACTTTCGAATTTTGTCCGGTTAAACTTCGGTCTCCCACTGGCGCGAGTTTTGTAGCCTAGCTTTGCACGAGAGGTAACTCGTGCCTCCGGATAGGCTCACTCTAACATTAATACGGTACTTTTAATACGCATTAGCAGGTGACAGATTTTCCCCTCACCTTCGTGGTCCTTTTGCAGCCTTTCAACTATGAAAAACAATGAACAAAAAGAAAACATTTTTTTCTAAGATACGTACCGGCTGGAAGAAACTCGGACCTGGCCTCGTTACAGGTGCTAGCGATGATGACCCATCAGGCATTGCAACTTATTCTCAGGCAGGTGCCGCTTACGGCCTACTAACCTTATGGACGTCTATAGTCGCTTTTCCCCTCATGGCTTCTATTCAGCAGATGTGTGCCAGAATCGGTTTAGTAACATCTCAGGGTCTGACCGGAACACTTAAAAAACACTATCCAAGGCCTATTTTATATCTTATGCTATTGTTTAGCTTCCCTGCAATTGTAATGAATATAGGCGCTGACATTGCCGGCATGGGCGCTGTGGGCAATCTGTTATTTCCGGCCATCGATGGTAACTATTTTAGTGTTGCATTTACACTTATCCTGTTAGGCTTAATGATCTACTTACCCTATCAAAAAATTGCATCTGTCTTAAAATATTTGTGTATCGTGATGTTGGTCTATTTTGTAGTCCCGTTTTTGTACAAACAGGATATTGCCGAAATTTTAAAAGCTACATTTATTCCAACAATCAAGCTGGATAAAAAATTTGTAGCTATCATAGTGGGCATACTCGGTACTACCATTTCACCATATCTTTTCTTTTGGCAAACATCGGTAGAGGTTGAAGAAATGAAAAGTAAAAAGACACACCTAATAGTAAATAAAAAAATTATACATGAGGTAAACAAAGATGTAGATTTTGGAATGACTGTTTCCGGTTTTGTTATGTATTTTATCATCCTTACTACCGGCACTGTTCTATTCAAAGGCGGCATCCATCAAATCGACACTGTCGAACAAGCTGCAATGGCATTAAAGCCATTAGCTGGCAATCTGGCATATCTTCTTTTTGCTGTAGGAGTTATCGGTACCGGACTTATAGCAATTCCGGTTCTAAGCGGCTCCATTTCCTACATTATTACCGAAACATTTGGCTGGGAACAAGGTCTTGACAAAAAGTTTCATGAAGCCAAGGCGTTTTATGTCATCATTGCAATTTCACTGCTACTTGGTTTGTCATTAAACTACATCGGAATTACACCAATCCAATCATTAATTTATACCGCCATTCTATATGGGCTTACCGCCCCTGTCTTGATAGCAATAATACTACACATCTCAAACAACAGAACAATAATGGGCGACAATGTGAATGGAATAACAACCAATATTCTTGGCTTTGCCGCTTTAATTATTATGACGGTTGCCGCTGTAGCATTGATTTATTTGCAATTCTTCAACAAGTAAACCTCTCGACCCTAGCACGCACTGGCGCGAGGTTGTCGCATAGCTTTGCGCGAGAGCTAACTCGTGCCTCACACAAATTGGCCTGTTTGCAACTGGCGTTTATTCCATAGTGCTTCCTGCTATTCCGCAGGGCATCCGGAAGTAATCATAAAACGCTGTCTCCGACACCATTCAACCGTACAACGCTCAAATGCCGTGTGTTGCCAGTTCACCGACCAAAAACCTCACATTATAGCACAGTGGCCAATAATCCTTTGCCAAAACAACACCAACCTCGAACAGCACCCTGGCCGATAGTAGCTACAAAGCACAGCCTATGATGGCACCTTTTGATGTCGTAGATGTGGATCCGGAAATTCAAAAGACATCACCCATTGATTAGCCATGCACAGTCGTTTATTAGCAGCTCCGCATAAGCAGCAAACCAGTGCCACACAGCCCCGAAGGAAACCTGCGTCTTGCCATCCCTTTGCCTTTGGAGCGATAGGGCAAAGTATTAATACTCGGGTTTTGTCATGTTGATCAAGCGCATAGCTGCGTGGGTGGCCGCGCAGAGAAACATCTATACATACCATAGGTACAATCTATACCTCTCGACCCGAGCACTGCGCTCATTCAAGTAAACTCCATTGGCTACCGCCCGTCTTGCATCGCCCGGTCACAGAGAGAGATCTTTTACAAAAATTCCAAACCATTTTTCGCCTCAAACCCGCGCCCACAGCGGCAACTATTTTTTATGATATACCGTTTCTGTAGTGTCATATGCAGCTGGCGGTTGTATCACAAAACCCCTATTTGTCCATCCCCATCCCCCTCCCGACCTTTATGGCCAAACACCTAAAACCGGGCTCCATGAATCAGCAAAAAAACAGCAGCCATGCAATCGCTATACTCCCGATCTCAACACACAAAGCCCGGAAACAACACCAACGAGGCAGCATACCCTTAACCCCGGGAATGGGAAAGAAGTGCGCAAAAAATGCGCAAAAAGTAAAAACAAAATAATTCGTAAAGGATAGATAATCAACACAATAATCCAAAATTGACCAAAAATGAAAATTTCACAAAAAAGTGCGCAAAAACACAAAACCACAGCCTTTTCACTCCACCCCTAACAGTAATTGCTGCCCAATCTTTACCCGGCATTTTCAAAACCGGATATTTTATTAATTTTAGCCTGAGCCATTGCGCTTGTTTGTGAAAATATTCAATATAAAGGCCAAAACGAATCAGAATGAAACGCAGTTTTACAATTATCAGGGTCGCAGCACTGGTCATATTGCTCAGCCAGCTTGTAGCGTGCGCAAAACATTACCATACCGACAACAAGCGCGCACAGGGGCATAAATACCGTGGTGCCGGCCGTGCCTGGTAGTTGGTTTGTTTTATGTCTACCGGGGAAATGTTTTTACTTCTTGCAAAGCGCATTTGCCTTGTGTTTGCACTCTTTGCATTTCCTGCCGCAGGTGGGCTGGTGTCGGCGCGCACCGCAAAAGTTGTTGATACGCTGCGGGCCGCACCAGATTCGGCACGTATCAGGCTAACATACCAGCAGAGCGATCATATCTCTTTGGTAGCCGGCTACAATTACACGGGTATCAGAGGCCTTGCCGAGTTAGGTCTGGCGTTCAACAGGAATGTGTTCAACGGTCGTCATCCGGCATCCCTCGCATTAGCTGTTTCTACTGAGTTCTGGAAAGATGCGCGTGGTGTCATCATAGCCCCTAAAGTCAGCTGCTGGACCGCCGGTGGTGTTGCATTCGGAGTCAACTTTCTTTACTATACAGATCGGTACCAGGCATCCCTCCGTTTTCGGCCAGAGCTGGGTTTCGGTTTAGATATGTTCAAACTCGCCTATGGATACAATCTGGCTATAACCAACCGGCTGTTTGAGGGTGTTGGTACGCATTGCATTTCACTCGTTGTGCTCCTGGGCCTCAAAAAATTCAACGAAACCACAACGTTCGAAACGTTGGGAGGTAAAGAAGAAAAAGCACAATCAGGAAAGAAAGGCAGGTAACGAACAGGTGTGGACGTTTGGTTGGGACCTCTTTTAGTGACGCACTGCCACTTTGTTTCGGGCAGCGATTTTTCGGTTTGCCAGATTTTTTGCAATCATTTTTATAGATATCAGTAGTACAGCAAGCATAGTGTCTGGTTTATTTTTGTCTGCCCACCGGTTGTCTCCCTGCCATCGGCAAATCCCTGGAAAGGGATTCGCCTGCAGGGGCCTATCAACTTCTTTATACTGGTGTAGCAGTGTATTCGTTTTGTCTGGTGCAAGTTTACGACCCTGTAGAGGAAACATACTTTATTGGTTAGTGAAAACCGATTCTCAGATAGTGAACACCATTTCGGGGCTTTACTAACCGTAAGTAGGGTTTCACTAACCAGCCCCTTGCACCCCGGCTAAATTTTTACCTTTGTCAGGATGAGGTATTTCCGGCATTGTTTGATCACCTGCGGCATGATGCTATTGTGCCTCCATGCCTATTGCCAGGATCCCTATTACACGGTCATCAACAAGGCCAATGGCTTGCCCTCCAATTCAATCTACAGCTTATTCCAGGATAGCAAAGGTTTCATCTGGATCGCCAGCGACGAAGGGCTCACACGTTATGATGGATTCGAATTCAAAACGTATATCAGCAGTCATCAGACCTCAGCTGCCGGAAATAGTATAAAAGAAGATAAGTATGGCAGGATCTGGTACAAGAATTTTGATGGGTTTCTATACTACATAGAGCACGACAGCTTGAAGTCGCTGAAACAGAATACCACTATAGGCAACGCAGAGTATGCGATTATCGACGACAGGATATTAGTAGTGCAGTATGGCGGAATAGACATTTTCGACCTGCAAACCCTGAAAGTGATAAGAACCGTACTCTTTGAACAGTATTATGTCATCAGTCAGACACAAAGTCACGGCCATTTTTATTCAGCGAAGAAGGATACGCTTTTGGAGTTTTCGGTTGATGGTAGTGTAAAGAAAATATTTGTGCCACTGGAGGGTAGTATCACAGGTTCGAAAAACGGTATCATTCTTTTGACCTCTGATAGTGGAGAGCACAAATGTTACGAGATCATTGGCAATGAAGTGCAACTGAAATTCAGAATTCCGGACGTGAATTTTATACATGGGTTTGCTTATTGTGGTGACCTTCACTGGGTTTTTACACCGGCGTCTACCTGGGTTTACAATGCGGAAGGGATCTGTCTCAACCAGGGAAAACCTTATTTCTCAGGCAAAAGAAGTTCTTGCGTGATGAAAGACCGGGAGGGCAATATCTGGCTGGGAACGATCAACGATGGCATCTTGCTTATCCCTGATTTTCGCACGAAACTTATTACAACTCCCGGATGCATACCCAATACACTCACCAAATCCGACGGGCTTATTTTTATTGGGTCAAAGGATCATGGGGTTTTTGCCTACGATGTACCAACAAATACCTTGAATTTCAAATTTTCCGAGCCCGTATCTCACGAAACAAAGGGCGTGGTGGTAGATACGGCAAACAAAAAGTACCTGGTGTTATCCCGGTTGTTTATCATTACAGATGATAAATTCAAAATTCAGAAAACGTATACCTATCCGGTAAAAGAAGCAGTCGTTGTTGACCGGAAATACTGTGCAATGGCATCAAGTGGTTTTACCCGGCTTCTGAAGATTAGCGATGTTGGGCAAAGTCCATGGGACAGCATGTTTAACGCCCGGAGAACGGAAATCGAACCAACAGTCTCAAAACTGATAGATGCTGTAAGAAGCAGGACATTAGCGTACAATGCGGTCTCTGGTACAATTTATACAGCGTCAAATAAAGGACTGCAGGGTATTACGCCGCATGGGGTGTTTGATCTGATGCAGGACGGCAACGCATTGTATGTACGCAGATTGGTAAGTATGGGGAGTATGGTTTATGCACTTACCCAGCAATCAGCAGTGCTGGCAATAGATCGGCACAACAAAATTGTCACAATCACAATAGCCAATGAAGGTGAAAAATTTCTGAATATCAGGAAGGCCAGCAATAGTTTGTATCTCGTTACTGGTACAGGTATCAGGGTGCTCGACACCAATACGTCAACTTTTAAGGCCATTGGGTTACATCCCGGTATACGTGGCGAGGAGATCAATGATTTTACCGAGCTGGACGATAAAATGATCTTTGCATCAGACAGAGGCTTAGTGATTGTCGATAAGTTCGCAACCCCTGCAGATACCGTAGCCCCGGGTTTTGTTGTCAATTCAATACTTGTCAATGGCAACAAGGTGCCTGTTGAGCGCCTCAGGCAACTGTCTTATAAAGAAAAGGATATCGAAATCGCCTATTCCATACTCTCATTCAGCGCTAATGTTTTCCAATACCTGCACTACAGGATCAATGACGGCAAATGGCAGCGGGCACCTGCCGCAACACGAACACTGAAACTGGTTTCACTATCGCCCGGCGATTACCAGATATCGTTCAGGCTTATGTCTACTGATGGCAGGGTGTACGACCAGCCTGAAATCAGATTTACGATCAGGCGCCCGTTCTGGACACAGTGGTGGTTTTGGGGAGCATGGTTTATCGCGCTTTCCGCAGGTGGCTATGCCTACTACAAATGGCAGACCACCATCCTGAAACGGCAGAATGCACTGGTTGTAGAAAAGGTAGAGTTGGAGAAAAACCTGCGTAGTTCCATGCTCACGTCCATTCGTGCCCAGATGAACCCGCACTTTTTTTACAACGCGCTCAATACCATCCAGTCATTCATTTTCTCAGACGAGAAGCGTAATGCATCTACCTATCTCGTGAAGTTGTCAAAGCTCACCAGGTTGATTTTGGAAATGTCTGCAAAGGAGGCTATCTCGCTCGATGAGGAGGTTGAGGCACTGAAGCTCTATCTGGAGCTGGAAAAAATGCGGTTTCAACAAGACTTTGAGTATGAAATAAAGATAGGGTCCGGAGTAGATACCGATCTCCTGAAGATACCCTCGATGATCGTGCAACCCTATGTCGAGAATGCCATAAAACACGGCCTGTTGCACAAAAAGGGCTTCAAAACACTCTCCATAGAGTTTATCAGAATCAATGGAAATCTGTGCATTACCATCGATGACAATGGTATAGGCAGGGCGAAAGCAAGTGAATTGAATCAGGCAAAGAAAGAACATCACAATTCGTTTGCTACAGAGGCAAACAGCAAGCGTATAGAACTGTTGAACAAGGAGCGCGACACCAGCATAGGTGTTTTTTATATCGACAAGCAGGATGATACTGGAGAGCCCGCAGGCACTACAGTGATCATTTCAATACCACTAATTTAACGAATGATGAAAGCGATAATAATAGACGACGAGGCAAGGGCAAGAAGCCTGCTGGGCAAGATGCTCAAGGAGTATTGTCCGGATGTGGAAGTAGTAGCCGACTGTGCCGACCTGCCTGCAGGTGTGAAGGCAATCAGAAAGCTGAAGCCTGAAATCGTTTTTCTCGATATAGAAATGCCAGGTTACAGTGGTCTGGATCTGCTCGATTTTTTTGACGAACAAGAGATAAATTTTTCAATCATTTTCGTCACAGCCTACAACAACTATGCCATCAAGGCATTCAAGTTATCAGCAGTTGATTATCTTCTCAAGCCAGTAGAACCTGATGATCTGGAACAAGCCATTGAAAGGCTCAAGAGAAGGAATAGCAAAGAGCGCAATGGCAGCCTTTCGGTGCTGAAGGAAAATCTGAAGGAAGATGGCCTGGATAAGATAGCCGTGCCGGATGCACATTCTATCAGGTTCCTGAAGCTGGATGAGATTTTGTATTTCAAAGCAGACAACACCTATACTGAAATTTTCTTTGCAGACAGCAGCAAACTCACCATCAGCCGCACCCTGAAAAACATTGAAGATACGCTCAACGGAACACCCGATTTTTTCAGGTGCCATAAGTCATATATCGTCAACTTGAAGTACCTGACAGACTATGTAAAATCAGATGGAGGTTACCTTGTCATCAGGGGTAAGCATCAGGTACCATTGTCTCCCGACAAAGTGCAGGAATTGCTCAGCCAGTCGGCATTTGTGAAAAGGTAGACCGATTATCGGTTTTTGTTGATGATCTCAGAAAGGTCATGCTCTACGCTCCTCGAAACAGTTTCGTTTATGCGGCCCGCTGCATTTCCATTTTCATCAATTAAAACGATGGTTGGCAGGTGTGAAATATCATATTTTTTGGCCAGTTTTTTTGCCGTGTGTGTTTTGGTTTTTTTCTTGCGGTCCATGCCGACCAGCATCAGGTTATCGTACGTAATATTGAGTCCGTCGAGAGTCTTGTACAACTTCGGTATCATATCATGCGAGTCGCCGCACCATGTACCCAGAAACACCAGAATTTTATAGTAGGTTAGGTGTTTTTTAAGGTATAGTAGTGCGTCCTTATCCGGGTGGTATTCATCTATGCCTTTTGCCAGCCAGGAGAATGTGGGCTCTTTGACCATATCTTCATAGGTAAATATGCCTTTGTATACCAATCTGCCGTTTTGGGGGTCCTCACTTACTTCAAAATCACTGCCGTTTGTTGGCAGCATTTGCTGCAATGTGTCGGCTGGAGTCACGGGTGTCGCTATGTGTTTCACCATTGGTATCTGTGCCATAACTTTATTGTTGGAAAACGAGCAGAGCATAGCTGCCAGGGCTGTTGTCAGTAGTTTCATAGTTGTAGTTGCCTTATGCTGTAACAATCACATTGGCCTTGTCACAGCGCTATGTCGGGCCATTATTCAGCATTTGTACCTAGCTGATCTCTGAGAATGATCAGCTTACTCCGCAGCAGTTGCAGCGAGGTGCGCAGGTCTACTGTTGTTACATCTCTTTTGTTCTGTGTTTTCAGCTTTGCCTTGGCTCCTGAAAGGGTAAAACCTCTTCCTTTCACCAGATAATAGATAGCGCGCAGTTCTTTCACCTGGTCTGTTGTATAGAGGCGGTCACCTTTACGGTTGGTGCGCACTTTCAGGTTGAATTCATTTGTCCAGAAGCGGATATGAGATGTATTCACTTTAAAAAAACCTGCAACCTCTCCGATCCCATAATATTGTTTGCTTCCCTGCCAGTCTTCCGGTATGATGTCGGCCGGTGGGTCCTCACTGCGGTCACGTACTTTTGCTGGTTTTTTAGGGGTTTCTTTTGGTTCTTGGGCTGCTATTTCCGGGGCAGTATCAGATGTGTCGTAGTGTATTTCACCGGGTTGCTGGTCGGTGTTTTCTTCAGTTACCACGTGGCCCAGCATCGTATAAACTACCTCTGGTACAGGGGCTATCTCAACGGGTATTTCAGTTGCAATCTTTGTGTCTTCTATTACCGCTTCCGGTGGCACATTCGCTGCTGTTTCAAAAAGCGAGGGTGCTTCTTCCTGCAGGGCAGCCGCATCTTCAAGGTGCATGCCAGGCTGTTCATCTGTCATGGGCTCCTCTTCATTCTTTTTGGCACGCATCCTCGTCACCGGCTTTTGCGGTTCCGGAACGATCTCTTCTCCAAACAGTGTAACTATGCGGGTGCTCATCAGAAAGCATTACTGGTAAAACAAGGTGTGTTGGCTATTTAACCGGAGCCGGCGCGGTTTGTACCTTCTTCATCGTCTGAATCTCTTTGGCTCTCTCGGCCTCCTCTTTTTTCGATTGCTCCAGTTTTTTATTCGCCTCGGCATTCTTCATCTCTATCTTCTTCAATTCTGCTTCTTTCTGCCTTATAGCTACTTCGTGCGAAATCACATGTTCCAGATCGTCCAGGTAGTCCTTAATGTTCCCGGCTATTTCATCATCGTTTTGTGTCGTTACAAAATTGTCATACCCCTTCGAAACTGCAATATATATCGTCGTTTTGCCCCCCTTGCTTTTTACTTTATAATAAAAGTCGCATTTGTTTTCGCTGATTTTACGCCATGAAATACCACGGTAGATCATGAACTTCTTTTTGCGCGTGCTGCGCTTCAGGTTTGCTTTTGCCAGCGACCTTTCAATGGTTTCTATTGTTACATCCTTTGCAAATGGTAACGTAGTGCTGAAACACCAAACTTTGGTTTTGCCCATTTTTTCATTTCCTTCCTTAATTGTACCACCATGACCAAAGGTGAAAAACGGAACAAGAAGTGCAATAAAAAGTATCTTCATTAACTGCATAGTGTATGTTTTTGCCTGCCGGCATTATTAAATATTGGTTTCGAACGATAAAATTACAACTTTATAATTATCCATTACTACAAGCGGTAAATATCCGGCTCTGATTACTGGTTTTAGTGTTATCCCTTACTAACATGTGCCTATACCTGAAAAATCCTAGTATATTGCATGCCTCATGAATGCATTTGAGATTAGAGGTGGCCGCAGACTGAGCGGCTCAATAACGCCGCAGGGTGCCAAGAATGAGGCGCTGCAGGTGCTTTGCGCCGCATTGCTCACTGATCAGCTGGTGACACTCAGCAACGTGCCGGACATTGCCGATGTCAATGCCCTCATAGAGCTGATGAGCGATATGGGTGTGAAAATCGGCAGACCTTCACCCAATACGGTAACGCTTGTTGCCGACAACATAGATCCCGACTATTTCAATACCCATGCCTTCAGGCAGAAATCCGGAAAACTCAGGGGCACTGTTATGTTGGCGGGGCCGTTATTGGCCAGGTTCCGGAAAGCTTATATTCCCCAACCCGGTGGAGACAAGATTGGCCGTCGCAGGCTTGATACACATATCCGGGGCTTCGAAAAGTTAGGCGTGGCTTTCAGCTATGACGTTGATAATCAGTTATTCACGATGTCTGCACCTAAACTTATCGGAGCACATTTGCTACTCGAAGAGCCATCAGTAACAGGAACGGCCAATATGGTGATGGCAGCATCGCTAGCCGAGGGCACAACTACCATTTACAACGCAGCTTGTGAACCCTATGTACAGCAGCTTTGCCTCATGCTCAATAGTATGGGTGCTCGGATCAGCGGCATAAGCTCTAATCTGCTCACTATAGAGGGCGTCTCGAAGCTAAACGGATGTACGCACCGCCTGCTGGCCGATATGATTGAGGTGGGATCCTTCATTGGTCTTGCCGCCATGACACAAAGTGAACTGACCATAAAAAATGTGGATGCACGGCAACTGGGGCTCATTCCTGATGTTTTCCGTAGATTAGGTATCGAACTGCATTTGCAGGGCGACGACTTACACGTCCCGGCACAGGATCACTACAAGGTTCAAAAGTTTATAGATGGGTCTATTCTCACAGTGTATGATCACCCATGGCCCGGCTTTACCCCTGATTTGCTCAGTATCATACTTGTGGTAGCTACCCAGGCCGAGGGTACTGTAATGGTGCACCAGAAGATGTTTGAAAGCAGACTGTTCTTTGTTGATAAGCTTATCGAAATGGGAGCGCAGATCGTCTTATGCGACCCGCACAGAGCGGTAGTAATCGGCTTAGATCGGGAAGTTGCCCTGCGTGGCATCAACATGGTTTCACCGGATATAAGAGCCGGCGTGGCGCTGTTGATTGCCGCACTCTCTGCTAAAGGAAAAAGCACGATACAGAATATTCACCAGATCGATCGCGGTTACGAACGGATTGATGAAAGGCTGAATGCACTCGGCGCAGATATCCGCAGGGTATTGGTAACCTGATATGTTCCGTACTTACTTCCAGAACCCAATGATCAGCACATCCGTTTGTTCAACAGCAGCTTTATGTTTACATGATAATCTGTTGAAATTTGTAAATATGATGAATATGCTGCTTTTTACTAACAAAATTCTAAATTCTTACGCCTTTATTGTGAGGCCAGGTTGTAAATCGCAAAGGTCCGAAAAATACTTGCTATAGTCTGTTTACACAAATGGTAGTAGTCCGGTTTCTGAGTTGCTCAGAGTGGAGTGTCGTATCGTCAGGGTAGTAGAAGCATGTATTATAAATCATGTATTTATTGTTTAATATTTGCTGTCTTGCAATAGGGTAGAGTGTTGTTATTTTGTAAAATTTAATTTGAATGGAGTAAGGTGTTAGTAAAGGGTATTTTACCCACAATGCATTACAATTATTGTGTGTTCGTTATGATTTTTAGAAAAAAATAACGTACTTTTCGGACTGCATACTATTTTTAGTATGTTTACTCTCCGTTTCGTGAATTTTTTTAGATTCATTATGGGGATATAGTGTATTGTTTGAGAACGAATATTGAGTAGTAGATAGTAGCAAAAAGGATTGACAGGAACGCATGTGCATAGCATGCGAATAGGCAAAAATAATTTTTATAAAAACGGTAGTATGAATAATTTCTTACGAGCGCAATTGAGGCATTTTTCAATAAACTCTATCTATAACACGATAAGGCCGGGTGTGGGTTTGGTATGTGGAATGGTAGCGCTTTTAGCAATGTTGGCACCAGGTGATGCAACAGCTGCGATCGGTTTTTCCGGTGGTGCTGTATCACCTGCCACACAGCAGGTATGTAGCGGCAGCACGGGCACTTTCACATTCAATCCTACAACGTGTTCTCTAGGTGCTGGTCCAGACTGGAGCGGAACTTATTCTGTCGACTCGTCGTCCGATGGTATTACTTGGTTTGTAGCGTCGGGTGCATCTACAGGTGTCATTACAGCTGCTTCACCTACAGTCGTTTACACAACGCCTGTTCTTACTACTGCTACTCCGGGTTGTATCACAGTTCATTACAGAGTTAGCGTTACTGGTATTGTTGCACATTGTCTCGGACTCCCTGATTTCTTTTCAGGCCCTGTTGATGTAAATATTTGTCCGCTCCCTGCTCCCATTGGTGGTAATGCTCCGATTTGTTTTGGCAATGTACTCTCGCTAACAAATGCTACAGCTGGTGGTACCTGGTCTAGCGGAGGCCCTGCGATCACAGTTATTAACCCTACTCTTGGCGACGTCACACCTTCATCATTGGCGGGTGGCGTAGCTACTATTTCCTACACAGCATTGGGTTGCTCCAGAACAGTTGTAGTAACTGCAAATCCTACGCCAAACCCCATCACTGGTGCAGCCAGTGTTTGTCAGGGCAGCACTACGCTCCTTGTCAGTGGCCCGGCAGGTGGCACCTGGACAAGCAGTTCTGCTGATGCAACTGTCGATGCACTTGGCGTTGTAACCGGTGTTACTGCGGGCGGCACAGCCACAATAAGTTATGCGCTTGCTCCTGGTGGTTGCTTTCAGGTAAAGACGATATCTGTGAATCCTATACCGACAGCTATTACAGGTGGTCTTGCAATTTGTGTTACCGGTACCACTTCACTAAACAGTACTCCGGCAGGTGGTAACTGGATCAGCGGCGCTCCGGGCACAGCTACTGTTAACATTACTTCCGGATTGGTAACTGGCGTTTCAGTCGGTATTGCCAACATCACTTATGCATTGCCTGTAACGGGTTGCAGAGCTGTTACTACAGTAACGGTAAACTCTACGCCGGCGGCAATTACTGGTTCATTTAATGTTTGTCAGGGCGATACAGTAACATTGAGTTCTGCGTCAGCGGGTGGTGCCTGGTCTACCAGCGATGCCCTCATCGCATCAGTACCCAATGTGACTGTCGGTGATGTGGTTGGTGAGGCAAGCGGCACAGCTACAATTACGTATTCTCTAGGCTCGTGCTTTGCTACAGCAGTGGTAACCGTTAACCCAACACCTACTCCAATAGCCGGGTCGCATGTAGTTTGTCTCGGACAGACTACAGTGCTCACAAGCAGCCCATCTGGCGGCACATGGTCCAGCAGCATACCTGCTAATGGTTCAGTGAGTTCATCGGGTACAGTAACAGGCCTTACTCTAGGTACAACAATTATTACCTACGGTCTCCCCGGAGCCTGTATAGATACTCATCTGATCAGTGTAGAACCACTACCTCTGCCCATAACCGGTACGCTGGCAATTTGTGTTGGTAGCTGCGCCACACTTTTGAGTGGTACCGCAGGCGGAACATGGGCGATCAGCAATACAGCTATCGACACCATCGGTCTCACGTCAGGATCTTTGTGCGGTGTTTCTGGTGGATCTGATATCGTTACTTATACACTGCCTACCGGTTGTCAGGTTACAACCGTTGTAACCATCAACCCATTGCCCGATTCTATTACGGGACCAGCAGGTGTGTGTGCAGGATTCACTATCACACTCGTTAGCGGACCTTCAGGCGGCACATGGACCAGTTCAATACCTCCAATCGGTTCAATAGACCCGGTGTCAGGTGTGTTTACAGGTCTGTCGTTGGGTGGTGGCACTACACAGGTCAATTACACTTTGCCTACGGGTTGTGTTATGACAAGGGACATAAGTGTTTACCCTAACCCAACAGCGATAGGCGGCACGCTTACTGTTTGTTTTGGGTCCACTACAGTGCTCAATAACTTTACACCCGGTGGTCCGGGTACATGGTCAAGCAGCCACCCACTGATTGCACCAATAAATCCGACGTCCGGAGTAGTAACCGGACTTGGCGTTGGTACTGCTACAATTACTTATACAATGCCAACTGGTTGTATTACAACCGCAATAGTTACTGTTAATCCTTTGCCTGCTGCGATAGGCGGCTACCCAAGGACATGTCTCGGTTTCTGTACACCGTTGGTCAATACCACTTCTGGCGGCTCATGGACCAGTTTTGACCCAACTATTGCCACAGTCAATCCGAGTACAGGTCTCCTTTGCGGTATTTCACTCGGCACTACTTTTATTACTTATACCATCCCTACCGGCTGTTACACGATTACTATAGCTACAGTTGATGCTGTGCCTCCGCCGCCAACTGGCGACTCCAGCATCTGCGTTGGTGAAACATCAGTAATATCTCATATTATTCCCGGAGGTACCTGGACCAGCAGCGATACGGTTACTGCCAGAGTGTTTGTCGGAACTGGCCTTGTAACAGGTGTTACAGCGGGTACAGCTTATATTACTTACACCTTACCAACAGGATGTACTGCAGTAACATTGATTACCGTTAATCCAAACCCTCCGGCAACAACAGGTACATTGTATATGTGCGAAGGGAATAGTACCACATTAACAAACGTATTCCCCGGTGGAGCATGGTCGAGCAGTAATACTGGTATTGCTACAGTGGGCACATCTGGTGTGGTGACGGGCATTGGTGCCGGTCTTGCCACGATCAGCTATACACTGCCTTCTGGCTGTGCTGCCACTGTTCAGGTAACAGTTTATCCGCTGCCAGCCATTATCGGTTCAGTACTGGTTTGTCCCGGTATCGCGCAGACACTTATTGGTGCACCATCCGGTGGTCTCTGGACAAGTTCAGTGCCATCTGTTGCCACGATCGGTTCATTGTCAGGTACTGTTATGGGTATCACCACAGGCACATCGGTTATAACATATACGTTGGCTACAACATGCCGTACAACTGCAATTGTAACTGTGCAGCCATTGCCATCACTCATAGTAGGCCCATCACAGGTGTGCGTCAACTCTACAATTGCACTGTTCAATTTTACTCCTCCGGGTGGTATTTGGTCCAGCAGCAATACTGCAATAGCCTCAATCGGCACCAATGGAGTCGTGACAGGTATCAGCGCGGGTGTGGTACTTATAACTTTTACCGCAACCAGTACAGGCTGTATTGTTACCAAGTCTATAACTGTTAATCCATTACCTGCGCCTATCTCTGGTCCTACCGTTGTCTGCGCAGGATCTACCATCACACTTACCACTGCATCTACAGGCGGCACCTGGAGTAGCAGCGGCCTGCATGCAAGTGTTGGATCACTTTCAGGAATTGTTACAGGTATCAGTTCAGGTGCTGAGGTAATTACGTATACTTTACCCACCGGCTGTATAGCAACATATACAATTTCTGTAGACCCGCTGCCCGGAGCAATACTGGGCGGTCTGTTGGTTTGTCACGGATACACTATAGTACTCACCAACGATACTGCCGGCGGTGTATGGAGTATAGCCCCAGCTACAGTAGCAACTATCAGTGCTACAGGTGTAGTTACTGCTGTTGCTCCTGGTACTGCAACGGTAACTTACACTATGCCACTTACGGGTTGTTTTGTTACCGCTGTTGTTACCGTGAATCCACTACCGGCTCCAATCACCGGCTTGCTCAACTTGTGCGTAAATGACTCAACTACGTTGCATGACACTACTTCTGGTGGAACTTGGTCCAGCGAGAATATTTACATCGCTGTTATCGACGATACTACTGGTCTTCTCGCAACAGTTTCTGCAGGAACCGTAACTATCACTTATACAATTTCTTCCACAGGTTGTTATACAACGGCAATTGTAACCATCAACCCAACACCACAGCCTATTACAGGACCATTGCAGGTGTGTGTCAATGACAGCGTAACGCTGAGCAATGTCACTACCGGCGGCTCATGGAGCAGCAGTAATCCGGCTGTAGCAGTCATAGGCTCCGCAACGGGTGTTGTCAGAGGTATTTTGCCGGGCACATCAGTTATTACTTATACATTACCTTCAAGTTGTCCGCGTGTAGTTGTAGTTACAGTCAATCCGCTCCCGGCTACCATTTCCGGTGCATTGTCCATATGTCAGGGCGACACAACTACGCTCACCAGTGCCACGCCCGGAGGAACGTGGGCCAGCAGCGCACCACTAACCGCGTTTATATTTATGCCTTCGGGTGTGATGATTGGTATAGCGACCGGAACAGCTACCATAACGTACAAGTTGCCAACAGGTTGTTTCACCGCGTCAACAGTGATTGTCAATCCCATACCTCTTTCATCTTTAATCTCGGGTAGTAGGCAGGTCTGCGTTAATGCTACCACTACTTTATCGTACCCCGCAGCTGGTGGCACATGGTCTAGTGCACATCCGCTGATCGCCACCATTACGCCGTCAGGGGGCGTTGTAACTGGTATTGCTCCTGGTACGGCTCGTATTACTTATACACTGCCCACCGGCTGTGATACATTCATAACAGTAACGGTAAACCCGATACCATCAGCGATTACTGGTGTCGCCCAGGTTTGTGTAAACAGCACTACTACACTTAGTACAATTACTACCGGCGGCACCTGGAGCAGCAGTAACCTCGCAATTGGTTCTATCAATTCCAGTGGTGTGTTTACCGGTATCGCACAGGGCACCAGTACGGTGTCTTATATATTGCCAACCGGTTGCTTTATTACCAGAATCGTGACGGTAAATCCGCTGCCCGGTCCTATTGTTGGGGTCGCTGTCATCTGTAATGGTTCCAGCACTATATTGTCATCAACACCTACTGGTGGTGGATGGAGTACTGGCAATCCGTTTGTAGCATCTGTATCTGCATTTTCAACAGGTTTTGATTCTGCTGTTGTAACCGGACTCAATGTAGGTACTGCACGCATAACCTACACATTACCTACAGGATGTATTTCAACGATTGTAGTTACTGTTCAACCAATGCCGACTACTGTTTTAGGACCTGATTCTGTATGCGTCGGATCTACAATAACACTCACAAGCGGACCAACCGCCGGTGTTTGGATAAGTGGAAATGCTGCAGTGGGTACTGTCGATGCATTGACAGGTGTTTACACCGGAATCAGTGTTGGGGTTGATACTATTACTTTCACTATTACCTACCCACCAATTGGCTGTTCTGTAACACACGTTATTACTGTTAATCCGGTACCAACAGCAATTTTTGGCGATACCAGCGTCTGTGTTGGTTTCACAATTACTGCGATCGATACTACAGCTGGTGGAACATGGAGTATCAGCGATGGTACGATAGCTTCAATTAACCCTGTTACTGGTGTAATTACTGGTATCGCAGAGGGGTCTGCAACCATCACCTACACATTACCTACTACTTGTTTTGTGGTTCGCAGAATTCACGTAAGGCCGATACCTAATATCGGTGTGACAAATAGCAATCCTACCGTGATTTGTAAATACGCATCAGTCACACTCACCGCATCGGGTGCAGGTCCGGGTGGCAATTATTTCTGGACGCCGCCTACGGGGCTGTCCGGAACATCAGGCCCGGTAGTTACTGCAAGTCCTACAATCACAACTACATACACTGTTATCGGAACCACACAATATGGTTGTCCGGATACGGCTTTTGTAACGGTATTTGTTGACTCATTACTTAATGGTATCATCATAACAGGGCAGGATAGTATCTGTAAAGGTGATTGTACATTGCTGATCGCCAATGGCAGAGAAGGTACTTACTTCAACTGGAAGCCTTCTGTAGGACTGTCCTGCACTATTTGCGACACAGTTACAGCTTGCCCGGTTACAACAACTACTTACAATGCAGTTGCAATCGATTCATTGGGTTGCCGTGATTCACTGTACTTCACAGTAACGGTTATGCCTTTGCCGCTCGTTAAAGTACTGCCAAACCCGGCCATAGTATGTAATGGTAGCTCAACACAGTTGTTCGCAACCGACTCATTCTCGTCTGCCGGCAACGTAACAAAATTTGCTTGGTTCCCCAATGCGTACATCTCTTGCGATACTTGCCCAAGTCCGTTCGTTTCCAACACATTCAATCTGGTGTACAGGGTTACCGGTATCACACCGTTTGGCTGTCAGGATTCTATCAGGGTGCCGGTAACCGTACTCGACAGCGCGTTCAACAGCATCAACAAGGATACCGTTATCTGTATCGGTGGTAGCGCTCAGCTCAATATTACAAGCTTCAATCCTGATGGTTCCAGGTCTGACTATTTGTGGTCAAATCCGGGTAATACACTAAACAACATCTATATACACAACCCGATTGCCACACCTCAGGTAACAACTACCTATTCTGTGATAGTTACACCTAACGTGTGCTGGCCGGATACTTTGTATACTACCGTTGTCGTAGTGCCTTATCCGTCTATTACTATCACTCCGGCAGGGCCAATTACTGTGTCTCCGGGCACTTCGGTTCCGCTTGCTGCTACAATCGACAATGAGATGATCATCACCTCCTACGCATGGACAAATCCGGCAACACTGTCTTGCACTGAGTGTTATAACACTGTAGCGAGCCCAACTGGTAATACTACCTATACATTCAGCGCAACATCGATATATGGCTGTACGTCGACAAAGACCGTGACCATAAATCTGGGATGCGAAGAGTCTCAGGTGTTCATTCCAAACGTGTTTACACCGAATGGCGATGGTATGAACGACCGGTTCTATGTGAGCTCAAAAGGTATATCCAAGATCACCAAAATGCTCATTTACAACCGTTGGGGTGAATTGGTGTACGAGCGGTACAACATTGGTGGCGACAACCCTGCTGAAGGTTGGGATGGTCAATACAAAGGTGTAGTGCTGGCGCCAGATGTGTTCTACTACTTCATTGAGGCAGAGTGTGCTATTGATGGAATAAAGTATAAATACAAGGGTGACGTTGCTATAGTAAGATAATTGAGTTAATTCAATAAAAAGAAAAGAGATGAAGCGTTATTTTAAAAAGGCGTTTGCGGGTTTGCTGGTCGGGATGAGCCTTACAGGCTATGCTCAGGACGTGCACTATTCGCAGTTCTACGAAAACGCATTGTTGCGCAATCCGGCACTTACAGGTATTTTCACCGGTGATTATAAGATCGGGTTGAATTACCGCAATCAGTGGGCTGCTGTCTCCAATCCATATAGTACGGTGATGATCTCTGGCGAAACACGTATCCTCGTCAACAGAGAGATTGCTGATTATCTGAGTTTTGGTCTTGCAGCCAACTTTGATAAGGCTGGCTCTGTAAATATGACCAGTACGCAGGTGTTTCCTGCTATAAGCTACAACAAAGCACTGGAAGATCAGTATCATACGTACCTCTCGGTTGGTTTGTCAGCAGGCTACATTACCCGCTCTATTGACTGGAGTAAAGCGCAGACCAGCAATCAGTGGCAGAATGGTGGTTATAATCCCGGTAACTCAACCGGCGAAAATGCCACCTACAAAAGCAGGAATAATTACGACATAGGTGCAGGTATTAGCCTTAACAGCTCTCTTGATCTGGACGGAACTTTTAATTACTACCTTGGCGTAAGTGCTTACCACATCAATACACCTACTCAGGAATTCACAGGTGCCGATCCGGTTAATCTCCCTATGAAGTGGCAGTTCAATGCAGGTTTCCACTCTTCATTCAGCGAGCAGTTTGGTGTTACAGTGCATGGCAACTACAGCTTGCAGCAGCCTAGTACCGAGTTGATTCTCGGAGGTTTTTTCACATGGCGTAGTGTACCCGTAGGCTTGCCCAGCATTTTTGCACTCAATTTCGGTGCATTCTATCGTAATCAGGATGCCTTCATACCTATGATCCGTATTGACTACAAGGACGTTTCCATTGGCTTCTCACAGGACGTAACAAATTCTGCGCTTGCAGCCAATGTGGCCGGTACTGGCGCAACAGAAATTTCACTGTATATCCGCGGCAATTACCTGCACAACAAGAATCCGCGCGACCCGCTGTTCTGTCCTCGTTTCGAAGATCTGAACAACTACAATTTCAGGTAATAGTTTGAGAACTTACTTTATTAAAAAACCCGCCAGTCTTACGATTGGCGGGTTTTTTGTGTATTGTTGTTTTTTTATTTTGGATACTCCTGACCATTACGCAGTTCAAAGCGTCTGGACAATGGTCAGGAGTTCTTTACCAATTACATGAGCTCAATAACTACAGAGCTTGCACCGCCACCGCCATTGCAGATCGCAGCTGCACCATAGCGGCCATTGTTCTGCTGCAATACGCTGATCAGTGTGGTGATGATACGTGCACCACTGCTACCCAGCGGATGACCCAAGGCCACAGCACCACCGTTTACATTTACTTTAGCAGGGTTCAGGTTCATTTTCTGCATATTTACCAGACCCACCACGCTAAAGGCTTCGTTGAGCTCAAAGAAGTCAACATCTTCCATTTTGAGGCCTGCTTTAGCAACCGCTTTAGGTACAGCTATAGACGGCGATGTGGTAAACCACTCCGGTGCCTGCTCAGCGTCTGCATAACCAATGATTTTCGCAATGGGCTTTATACCTAATGCGTCAGCTTTTTCTTTGCTCATCAGTACCATTGCTGTTGCACCATCATTCATGGTCGATGCATTAGCTGCGGTTACTGTGCCATCTTTCGAGAACGCTGGACGTAGTCCGGCTATCTTATCAAATTTTACATTCCATGGATCCTCGTCCTTGCTGATCTTTATTGGATCGCCTTTCTTCTGCGGTACTTCAACAGGTACTATCTCTTTGTCAAATTTGCCTGCATCCCATGCTGCCTGGCTGCGTTTGTAGCTTTCTATCGCAAATTCATCCTGTGCTTCGCGGCTGATGTTGCACTCCTTTGCACAAAGATCGGCAGCATTGCCCATTGCATAGTTGTGGTACACATCTATCAGACCATCTTTTGCAAGGCCGTCTATCAATGTTACATTACCATACTTGTTACCCCAACGCAGGTTTTCGTTGTAAAACGGTACATTGCTCATGCTCTCCATGCCGCCTGCTACTACCACATCGGCATCGCCCAGCAGAATAGCTTGAGTACCTTGCATCACAGCTTTCATACCACTTGCACATACCTTGTTCACCGTGGTGCAGGGCACATTGTCCGGAACACCGGCAAATCGTGCCGCCTGGCGTGCAGGTGCCTGACCCAGATTGGCCTGTAGCACGCTACCCATCAAAACTTCGTTAACCTCAGACGGGTCAACACCTGCTCTTTCCAGAGCGCCCTTGATAGCTATAGAGCCGAGTTTCGTAGCTGAAAAGTCTTTCAAAGCACCACCCCAGCTACCAATCGGTGTGCGTACTGCTGATACTATATACACTTCTTTCATGAACAGTTTTTAAAAAGTCGTGCAAAGGTAAGGAAAAGTGACCAAGGCTTGATCTGAAATGGTTATTGTGTTGGGTGTTAACGTTATAATGGTTGTCCGGCTTCGATATATCGAAACATAATGTATGTGCAATTTGCGTTAAATATATCCTATAATGCAACTCCGGGAGCGCTTGCTCTATTCTTTTCTGCCTCATTTTAGCTATTTTTCAATTGCCATCCCAATACTCCACCACACTATGACAACACCTATTATCATTACATTATGCTCTTTGCTGTTGTTGGCATACATGTTCGACATCAGTTCCCGGCTTACGCGCATTCCCTCCGTCATTCTCCTGCTGGTTTTGGGCTGGGCGGTCAGGCAACTAACCGGTTTTTTCGGGATTCCGATACCCGATCTGGCACCCCTGCTGCCCGCATTCGGTACCATTGGCCTCATCCTGATCGTTATGGAGGGCTCCCTCGAGATCGAGTTCAATGCTTCTAAATTTTCCCTCATCAAGCGATCATTGCTCATCGTCATCATCCCTCTGGTCCTGTTGGCTGCGTTGCTGTCGCTTACTTTTCATTTTGCTGGTGGCGTACCCATGAAGACAGCGCTCATAAATGCCATACCTTTTTGCGTCATCAGCAGTGCGGTAGCCATACCCAGCGTCCGCAACCTCCCTGCCCACATGCGCGAGTTCGTTACCTACGAAAGCAGTCTGTGCGACATAGTAGGCGTGCTGTTTTTCAATTTCTTCGCTTACAACAGTGTTATCAATGCGGCATCCTTCGGGCACTTTTTTTTCGAGCTGCTGATAGTCATCATCATATCCTTCGTTTCCGTATTAGGGCTGTCGTTCCTGCTCAGCCGTATCAGGTACCACATCACTTTCGCTCCTATTATGTTGCTCGTTATTTTGCTCTACTATGTGTCCAAGGTATATCATTTGCCGGGGCTCATATTCATTATGGTTTTCGGTCTTTTCCTCGGCAATCTCGATGAACTCAAACACTATCGCTGGATAAAGTGGTTCCGTCCTCAGAAACTGGACAGGGAAGTGGTGAAATTCAAAGAGATCACCACAGAGGCTACCTTTTTTATCCGTGCGTTGTTCTTCCTCATTTTTGGCTTTCAGATGAACGCCAGCGAGCTGCTCAATGTGGCTACGCTGCCCTGGGCAGCAGGCATTACAGTTGCGCTTATCGGTATCCGCTGGGCCACCCTGAAAGTCGCCCGGCAGCCCGTCACACCGCTCGTTTTTGTAGCTCCCCGTGGGCTCATCACTATATTGCTTTTTATGTCCATAATACCCGCCAACGCTACACCACTGGTCAACAAGTCGCTTGTGATACAGGTAGTCATTCTCTCTGTCCTCATCATGATGGTGGGGCTCATGCTGCAGCGGCCGCAATCCACGCCACCTGCTGCCGGCGGAGAGGATGGGCAAATCCCGCTACACCCCGGGCAGCACTAACAAGATTTTGCACCGCAGCACTACTTAACCCTAACAAACGCTCAGATTTTGCCGTCTTATAGGTATAAGGTGCCCGAAAACAGCCTTTTTCGGCAAAATCTTTCGGCATAATTTAAAATGAATACATTATTTTTACGGAACTTAACGCTACCTGTACCCACGGGTATGCATAAACATTGATTGTATGATACGTAAGATTACACTACTGTTGTTGTTGTGTATTGGTTTTCATGGTTTTGTGAGCGCTCAGACCGAGGACTCCGTGACCATTTACCTACCCTATGGCACAGATACCACCTGCCCCGGCGTACAGCTCGATTTCACTGCCATCGAGAGCAACGATACTGCAATTGGTTCTACATTCGGGTGGTTTGCCAATGGTGTTTATACAGGTGTATCTATCGATACCTTCCATACTACAGCGCTCAATGATGGCGATACCGTGCATTGCTTCGTATACTTTACCAATAGCCTTGGTCTGCCAGATACTGCCCGGTCAAATACCATCACCATTTACCGCAGCACTACGATAATGCCACACGTACTCAACTCTATTACCGCAGGCAGCAATCCTGATTGTCCGGGTAGTCCCCTTACCTTCAGCTCCTATCCTGTCAACGGTGGTACGGCTCCGCAATACCAGTGGTATATAGACAATGTGCCGGTTATGGGTGCTACCTCTGCTACTTACACCAATATCTTCAACGATGGCGATACGGTGAGCTTGATGATGGTCTCTAATTCTACCTGCGCATTCCCTACCGATACTGCCTACTCCAATGGCATTGAGGTCATTCACGACTCGCTCACTGCAATGCTCTCCATTTCTGTTACAGACAATCCCATCTGTGCCGGTGATACCAATACCTTTGCTGCCCTGGTAACCGATGCTGGTTTGGGTTCTACTATCTACTGGTTTGTAAATGGAGCTTATGTTGCTGGTGCAGTTGGTCCGGGCTACACTACCGATACGCTACACAATGCAGACATTGTGTATGCTATGCTCATCGCTACTGATGCATGTGTTATCAACGATACTACAATCTCCACACCTATCACCATGACGGTGATACCCAATATCAACCCCACTGCCAGTATCACGCTTACGCATGGTGCCAATCCGGGCTGTATTGACTCCGCTATCACCTTTACAGCTACCTACGGTTCAGGTGGCACCGCGCCCGACCTGCTGTGGCTCGTAAACGATACCGTGGTGGCAATTGGCTCTACCCACACACAGGCATACGAAAACGGCGATCTGCTTACATTCAGAATCCGCACTACAGATGGCGGCTGCTATTTCAACGATTCTATTACCACTCCTGCAGTGCTTATGGTGCGCGACAGTACCCCTGTTGCTCCGCTCGTTTCGCTTATAGACAATATGCTGGTTGCAAACACTGCCGGTACCTATATCTGGTTCAAAAACGGTGTGATCATTCCCGGTGCCAATGCACAAACCTACCATCCTACTTCGCTGGGTTACTACCACGCTATCCGCGATACTGGCAACTGCCAGTCACTGCCTTCAAACCTGATCTTTGTTTCCCTGCTCGATGTGAAGAATCTGGCTGCGGCAAATGTGAAACTGTACCCCAACCCCACAACTGGTATGCTCACTCTCGATCGTACTGGTGCCAACGTAAGCGCAAAAGCTACAGTATACAATGTAGTAGGTCAGGTAATGGCTGAAATGGATATCAACAAATCAAAGCAGGATATAGACCTTACTGCTATGCCTGCAGGCAACTACATTCTGGCACTCAGGGGCGAAGACGGTAGCGTCTCTACCCACAAGGTTATGGTAGCCAGATAACAATCTTATAGTTTATTCATTGTTCACGGGCCGCTCTTGCGGTCCGTGCTTCGTTTGGGGGTGGGGCAGTGCATGGGGGCACTGTGCTCTGGCAGCCTTATTTTTACTGATTGAAGTGCTTGTTGGCTATAGTGTCCAGCGCACCATAAAAATCCTCACCATATTTGCGTATGATAGAGTCTTTCAGAAATTTGTAAACAGGCACTTTCAGTTTTCTGCCCAGCTTGCAGGCCGGTTTGCAGAGCGATGGGCGCGGCTCATAGTTTACAGCCTCATAGCCCGGGTGCGATGTGATGCGTATCGGGTACAGGTGGCACGATATAGGCTTGCGGAAATCTGTCTTGCCTTCCTTCCACGCCTTCTCTATACCACACTTCACCACACCTGCGTCATCGGTATAGCCATATACACATATGCCGCCATTTACGGTGGGCGTCACATAGCCATATTCATTGTCCATGGTGTGTGTGCCTTGTCGTTCTATTTCGGGTAGGTAGGCAGGGTCCAGGCTCGATTTGATATCGGGGTATATGCGCGCTATGATGTGGGTCTCCTCCTCTGTTAGTGGTGCACCGCAGTCGCCGTCTACACAGCAGCCGCCCTTGCATTTGTCCAGGTCGCACACAAATTGTTCCTGTATGATCTCATCACTCAGCAGTACATTGTCAATAGCTATCATCTACATATTGATATAGTTCATCAGCAGATTGTACTTGCCGATGATGTCTTCGTCATTCGTTTCTTTACCATACACTTCCAGCACATGGTAATTGTGCCGTTCGAACGATGAAACTACTGCGTCCAGCACCGTTCTGTTCAGTTTCAGGGTCACCTGCAGCATGCCTAGCTCATTGGTGCGCGAGTGCATGGCCAGCAGTATCACATCTTCATTTTCGCATATCCGCGCTATCTCGTACATAGAGTAGTTGCGGGGCGGTAGCTCCAGCACTATAATGCCACCGGGGTTAGCTATACCACTTTGCCCGGCTATATAGGCCAGCAGCGTTTCTTTGGTGATGCTGCCCAGGTACCGGCCCTCGTTGTCTGTAACCGGCAGCACAGGCAGCAATGCCTGGTGCATAAAAGTAAGCGCATCAAATGGATGGGCGTAGGCCGATACAGCAGGCTTGTATTGCA
Organism: uncultured Bacteroidota bacterium; assembly: GCA_903824665.1. Lineage (GTDB taxonomy): Bacteria > Bacteroidota > Bacteroidia > Chitinophagales > Chitinophagaceae > Nemorincola. The sequence continues at coordinate 195,966 of CAIJXT010000030.1, forward strand.
ACAGGCCTGTATCAGTCAGCAGCATATCAGGTTCGTCGATCTCTGCAAGGCTGTCTTCGGTGATCAGCGCTACATATTCGTCGTCTGCTACCACCGGCAGGCCGCTCAGCTTGTGGTCTTCAAGTATATCCAGTGCCCTGCTTACAGTATCTCCGGGAGACAGTACAGGTACCGAATGTGCTATTAACTGCTCTATGCCCATAGTGTTTAGAAGGTCTTATTAATTACTGCAATTTACGTACCAGATCCGAAGACGGTTTGTGTTGGGGTGTAGTAATTACTATTTTGGGGTCGTTCAGCTTTTGTGTTTTGCCAGGAAACCAGAGAGGATCGCATTAAACTCTACCGGTACTTCCATCATCGGTGCATGCCCGCATTTGTCTATCCAGTGCAGCTCAGATGTCGGCAGCAGTTTATGAAACTCCTCAGCCACCATTGGCGGTGTTATGGTGTCGTTCTTACCCCATACCAGGCATACAGGTTGTTTGATCTCTGTGAGTTCGTCGCCCAGATTGTGCCTTATCGCGCTACGAGCCAGCGCTATGATCTTCAACGCTTTCAGGCGGTTGTTGATGATGTTGAACACCTCATCTACCAGTTCCTTGGTGGCTACTTTAGGGTCGTAAAAGGTAAGTTCCGTTTTCTTCTGTACATAGTTGTAGTCGCCGCGCTTGGGGTAGGTTTCGCCCATGCCGTTCTCAAACAGGCCAGAGCTGCCGGTAAGTGTGATTGTTTTTACCAGTTCCGGATGCTTAAGGGTAAATACCAGACCCACATGCCCGCCCAGCGAGTTGCCCAGCAGGTGCACATTGCGCAGTTTGCGCTGCTCAAAGAATTTGTATACAAACTTCGACAAGCCCGAAACACTTGTTTCTATGAGGCTAAGGTCATACAATGGAAGCAAGGGAATGATGACAAGGTGCGTTTGTTTGAAATAGTCGACTAGGTCTTTGAAATTGCTCAGCGCGCCAAACAGACCATGCAGCAAAACCAACGGCTCTCCTGCACCTTCTTCTACATACTTATATTTGCCCGAATGTTTTATTTCGTAGTCCATCAATCGTTAGTGTATACTGCTAAAATACTATTGTTTGGGGTAAAAATACAACTTAGTGGCGATGTGCAAACATTTTAGATACCGATTGTTGGTTTTGCCCGCTGCCGGTGGGTGCCGGTAACAGTGGTTTTGCCGGCCATTGCGGTGCTGTTTTTCTGTTCCCGGCATGCTACTATTCCCGGCATCTCTGCTATGTACCCCCCATAGACTGCTGCTAGCAAAAGTGCGCAATTCAGGCAAATTGCGCACCGTGCGAAATTTTCTTTTACAATCCCGTGTAATTTTGTAAGTTGCAGATAATCAGTGTTTTACAGCTTTTTCGTTCATTTGTTTTTGCGCAAAAATTGCGCACTTGCTGCCTGTGTTGGTATGTGGTTTGCATTGAATATAAAAGGGCGCCGCGGTATTTCATCATCTAAAGATCGGGTATGTAGCGGTGATGGGCAAACAATGGTTTTATGATGACGCATTGGCGGTACATCATAAGCCGCTAAGCGCATATGATAAAAATCCAATGCCGCTGTGGGTAAGGGTTTGGGGCGAAAAAGACCGTTGTGTGGTGGTGCTGATGGTATAGCTGAAGTACAGGGCAGGTTAGCTATACTTGTGATGCGGGCAAATGCCAGTATGTGGATAGGTTATGGGGAGTGGCGAATACCCCGGCCACTTTGGGGAGTAAGGGCAATCATTTGGCCGCATCAATATGAAGACGTTCGGAGAACGGGTATTATTGGTTGTACCGGATGCGCTGCGCCAACATCCGGTATAACGGAGGTGTATTGATATTTATTGGGTTAGATGGGCATTTATACCTACAAATAACATCAGAATTGTCTGTATCTTTATTAGATAAAATCGATCTTATGAAAAGGGTATTGCTGCTTTTTCTATGCTTGCCAATTTTGACTAACGCTCAAATTATTACAACAATAGCGGGAAATGGTACATCTCCTAATACCGGGAACGGTGGTCTTGCGGTTAATGCAGGCTTCAACCTGATTAACGGTGTTTCCTTTAACAATAATGGAAAATTATTAATTTGTAGTAACGGCTGTGTTCGGAAATTAGATACTTTGACCGGGATCATAACCCGGTTTGCAGGCGACTCGCTTGGTGGTACTGCACTCGGAGATGGGGGGCTGGCATATTTTGCTTATATATCTCCCATAACGGCGTGTGTTGATAATACAGGTAATACCTACATATCAGATAATGGGGCACTCGGGAATCCGAGAATTCGAAAGGTAAATTCAACCACCGGCATTATCACCACTATAGCCGGTACTGGCGTTGCCGGATATAGTGGCGATGGAGGGCCTGCAACTAGTGCTGAAATTAAAGGTGGATGGATATGCCTGGATACAATGGGTAATTTGTTTATCGCAGATACATGGAATTTCAGGATAAGAAAAGTGAACTTGTCAACAGGAATAATAACTACTTACGCCGGAACAGGCACAAGCGGATTTTCAGGGGATGGTGGGCCAGCTACAGCCGCCAATGTTAGCCAGATTGATGGTATCTGTTCAGACCTTTCCGGGAACATATATTTTGGCGACAGAGCAAATGGCAGAATAAGAAAAGTTAATTCTGCTACTGGGATTATAACAACCTTTGCAGGCAATGGGATAATAGGGTATGGAGGCGACGGTGGCAATGCAGATACCGCAAAGTTTAACCTTGTTTCCGGAATGACAATTGACAATAATGGACATCTCTACTTTGCTGACAGAGGGAATAACAGGGTCCGAAAAATAAACGCGGCAACGCACGTTATTACTACCATAGCTGGTAACGGTCCGGAATGTCCACCCTCAGGCCCAGGAGGTTGTGGAACGTTCGGAGGAGATGGGGGACCGGCTACTTCGGGATATTTGCATTCTCCACAGGGTGTGTGCATTGATAATTCGGGCAATGTTTATGTTGGTGATTACGCTAATTACAGAGTAAGAAAAGTTGGTTATGGAGTATTGACACCAACTTTTATTGGTGGTGCGGTGCAACCATTGAATATTTGCGTTAGTGCAACTGGCGTGTCTCTTAGTTCGCTTATGTCAATCTCCGACCCAAGTGTTGGTTTGACAGATACTTGGAGCGTTATTGCGTCCCCACTACACGGCACTTTAGGTGGGTTTAACGCAACTGCTACCTCTACTGGAGGTATCGTAATTCCTACAGGGACTAGCTATACTCCGGTCGCCGGCTATACTGGCACCGACGCTTTCACGATAAAAGTAAAAAATGGACAAGATTCAACTGTAACAACTATTAACGTCACTGTAAACCCAATGCCGTCAGCAATAACGGGAATACCAAACGTTTGCGTCGGTAATTCAACCAGTTTTAGCGCTTCACCAGCAGGAGGAGTATGGTCAAGTAGTAGCACGACCATAGCACCAATTGTTTATGCAACAGGGGTTGCTACTGGCATGACAGCAGGGACCAGCCTGATCACATATATGACTGCTCCTGGGTGTATAGACACTGCGTATCTAACTGTTCTGCCCTTGCCTGCATCTATTACCGGGCCTGATATAGTGTGTGCTGGAGAAAATATTTCACTGACCAATTCCACTGTCGGGGGCACATGGAGTAGCAGTAATGCCAATGTGACCATCGGGGTATCTTCAGGGACTGTTGCCGGTGTTGCGGTTGGAACTTCGATTATCACCTATATGCTGGCATCGGGGTGTTTGAAAACTGCAACGGTATCTGTATCTGCCACTCCATCTGCTATATCGGGTAGTACTAATATTTGCGTTGGATTAGCAACGTCGCTAACGGCTACTCCTGCAGGGGGATTTTGGTACAGTAGCGATTGGCCTGTCGCAATTGTATCGGGTCTTGGCCTTGTTACCACGTTATCTACAGGAACTGTTACTATTTCTTACACGCTTGGGACATGCATGTCAACTAAACTATTAACAGTTTTTGCGTTGCCTGAAATAGCAGGAGATACAACGCTATGCCAAGGTTCAACAACACTTTTAAATAATGGTGCTCCTGGCGGTTCATGGAGCAGCAGCGATATATCAGTTGCAACTATTTCAACTGTAGGCCTTGTAACTGGCTTATTGCCGGGCACATCTTTAATATCATACACACTCAGTTCAGGCTGCAATACAACAAAGATAGCCGAAGTGAACGATTGCACATTAATGGTAGCCACCAATAACGGAACTAAAACCAAAGTAATTATCTACCCTAACCCGGCACAAAAAGGATTAACTATCATTAGTTCTGAGCCAATCAATGAATTGGTCGTTACTGATCTTTTAGGACGGGTCGTCTACAGCAATTATTTTAATTCACAAAATGTACAACTCAACATTGCTGATTGGCTTAATGGATCGTATATACTTAAAATAAATGGTCAAGTTGTGCGACAATTTATAAAGAGATAGAATCAAATTTTAGCAGTCTCCCTGATGTCGGCGGGTCTCCGGCAGAAAAAGCGGGAAGACCCGCCGAAGACGGATTAATCTGGTCAATAGAGCAATCGCAGGTAAATGAGATTCAAAATATCAACCCAACAGAAAGCTATTTCCCTAAACCCGATTTACAACGGCTATTACCATCCCATCAAAATCCTTAACGCCAACTGTTTGTAAGATAGTAGCAGTAACATTTTTGTTTTTGCTGAGCATCTCATTTAGCCGTTGAACACCCCGTACGCTTTCGTCCGTACTATTCTTGTCAAGAACTTTCCCATCTCTGATTACATTGTCACAAATGATCAGTGTACCGGGGCGGGATAACTGTACCGCATAGTTGAAATACTCGGTATACGGTGGTTTATCTGCGTCAATGAATATCACATCGAATGGCACTTCGTTGTTCGCAATAAGCTCCTGCAAAATATCCAATGCCTTGCCCGTTCTCAATTCTACTTTGTGTAAAAGACCAGCGATATCTATGTTTTTTCTTGCAACATCGCTATGATGTGCATTCACATCTATCGTAATAACCTTGCCGTTTTCCGGCAAAGCCCTTGCTAACCAAATGGTACTGTAACCTCCTAAAGTACCCAATTCCAAAACCCTTTTCGCATTGCAGGTAATCATCAGCACCTGCAAAAACTTCCCTTGATTTGCAGATATGCTGTGTTGTGGCAAGCCTTCATTAACGAGTGTTGTAATAGTGTCTGAAAGGGCTTTGTCTTCCGGTGCGAGTAGGTTACTGATATAATGATCAACCTCGCTAAATATTTCATTGTTCACTTTTTAGGATTTTGTTGTGAGACAAATTTAAGGGTTCCTATATTAGCTTGGACGGGACTTATCTTTGCTCCTGATATTCCGAAAGGCATCCGGAACGCCGAATAGAAACCGTGCTCTGAACATCGTCACATCGTTGCAGACAAATGTATAGTACTAAACTGTTTCGTCTCTTCAAAACTGCTGGTTTTTGCAGCTACACGTTCAAAAATCCTACTTTACCTACAAAGCAAAATGTCGGGCAAAACCATAGTGCAATTAGTAAAGATGGCATGATATTTGTGCCGGTATTTCGCAGTCTTTTTATCGCGCTGGTACCTACAGCCGCATCGGGGCAGAGCCCTATGTTTTTTGGTATCAGCACGATCCCCGGTGGGAAGAGGTTGCGCAATTTTTGCGCAAAAACGCAGGGGTGAATATGTTGCAAAGCATTGATAACCATAGAGGTAATTCAATTCAACTTCGCTACAAAAAAAATTGCGCACCCTGCGCAATTCCACAATATCCACCTCGCCGGCGTCCCACACTTCCAAAGTGTGCCACACCTTGTCAACGAAACAGCAATTACCCCAAAACGCATAAACGAAATATGATCTGCGCCGCCCAACGAAATCACGGGCACCTGCGCAAAAGTGCGCAAGAAGTGCGCAAAAATGAAAATCTAAAACACTTAAAATTAATAACTTATGATTTTTAGAAAAATTGCGCACCCTGTGCAATTCCACAATATCCTTCACCGCCGTGGCACACTTCCAAAGTGTGCCCCACCTTGTCAACAACAGCAATTACCCCAAAACGCATAAACGAAACATGATCCGCGCCGCCCAACGAAATCACGGGCACCTGCGCAAAAGTGCGCAAGAAGTGCGCAAAAATGAAAATCTAAAACACTTAAAATCAATAACTTATGATTTTTCAGAAAAAATTGCGCACCCTGTACAATTCCACGATTGTCACCCTGCCATTGTAGCAGATATGCATAGTGCGCCAAGCTTTCACCAGCACAAAAAGCAACAATCAGGCAAAATAGGAATCCGCTCAGGTGGGCATCGGGGGGAGGACAGAACTACCCGTAGTTCAGTTGCTCACTGGCATAAAAAAAGGAAGGCTCCAGCAGAGCTGAAACCTTCCTTACACCTTATGAAAAATATACCCACCACAAATGTAGTACTATTTCTGAACTAACAAACAATAAAATTGTTAAAAAACCTTTAAACGATTTTTTACCACCAAAACAGGCCCGAAAATGTAATTTTGGTACGCAAGTTGATATACAGTACGTATGACACACAGAATTATAGTTTTATTGTTGCTCCTGGCATCTCTGGGCGCAAACGCACAGACGAAGAACAATTATTTATCAGACTCGGCATACATGCTGCCCGATGCAAAGATTACCGCTCCCTGGCTCAACGATACTGACCGTTACCACTACAACCAGACAAAGCACTACGTCACCATGATATTGCCTTACCTCAATGCAGCTACGCAATTGTTTAAGGAGGTAAATGAAAAGGTGAATGAGCCCGGCGTAAGCAAAAAGGAAAAGCGCAGGTATGTAAATACCCGTGAAGACGAAATGCGCACAAAGTTTGAAGACAAAGTAAAGCAGTTGAATACTACTCAGGGCGCATTGCTGGTGAAGCTGATATCAAGGCAAACAGAGCTGAATATCTACAACATACTACAGGAATTTAAAAATCCGCTTACGGCAATGAAGTGGCAGGCATGGTCGAGAATGAACGGCATGAACCTCGACAGGAAGTACCATCCGGAGGAAGAGCAAATGCTGGAACTGATCATGGAAGAGCTGGGATATCCGCTACCTGCAAGCTATGTAACTGAGTATGTGAGGGGATAAGCCAATGGTTAATCGGCAGTTATTGTACATAATTTCTTTTTTGTTTCGGGGACAAAATATACCTTTAGAGTGATTATTTGGAAGTACCCATGAAACAGCCTCCTTATTCTTACGCAGAGGCGAAGAGCATCTGCGAAGAATATCAATATCTGGCAGGACATATTTTTGAGCGTGGCAGCAATGATGTAATAGATCAGGTTGTTATGGCACCTTTTGACCATTTCAAGAAGAACCGGTTCATCATGATTTACCTGATGCTCAATGACGCCAAAGCCGCACTGGAAATGGATTATACCGGATTGCAGTACGATGTGATTGTGATATCAGGCTCCATAAATGACAAGGGTTTGCGCCACTTGGATCTGCATAGTTGGGTAGGTGCCAACGAACAAAATGCTGAAATTGCCCACAGTGTACAGACAGGCAATGCGCAATCTGTGTCTCTGGGCTGATCTCAGCATTTCTAGTATTCTCCCTCTGCAAATCTTTGCTTCAGGTTTTATGCACTCAGCATTTTTTCGAGTGAGTCGTCGTAGGCTTTTTTCCAGTCTTCGATGTATCCCCAGCTTTCTGTGTCGATGCATATTTCTTTGCTGGCATTGACATGGCCAATCTTTGTAAAAGGTGTTCCTTTAAGTTCTGCCTCAAACATTGGGCTCAGGTCAGGATTTACAGTAACCACCACACGGCTCTGTCCCTCACCAAACAGCGTAGCGTCTTTGCGAACACTATCGCCTGTAGTAATAGTAAAGCCAAGTCCATTCACCATTGCCGACTCCAGCAGGCAGGCAAATAGACCACCCTCAGAAATGTCATGAGCCGATTTGATGATCTTGCCACTGATAATACGTGCAACAGTCTGCTGTATGGCATATTCCTCATCCAGATCGAAGCGGGGTGCAGGGCTGTGAGTAACACCGCATATATGGTGCAGGTACTCTGAGCAGTTGATATCGTCTGTATTTACACCCAGCAGGTATATACTGTCTCCTGCATGCTGGAAGCCCAGTGTCATTTTCTGGCTCAGAGAGTCCATCACACCCACCATACCAATAGTAGGTGTCGGGTACACAGGGCCATCCTCACTCTGGTTGTAGAAGCTTACATTGCCACCCGTAACAGGTGTATCCAACTTGCGACAGGCATCGCCCATACCCTTTATGGCATGTACAAATTGGTAGTACACCTCCGGATTGTAAGGGTTGCCAAAGTTGAGACAGTTAGTGATCGCTACTGGCTGCGCTCCGCTGCATACTATATTGCGGGCCGCCTCGCAAACGGCTATCATTGCACCCTTGTAAGGGTCGGCATATACATACCTGCTGTTGCAGTCTGTAGTTACGGCAAGCCCTTTTTCTGAGCCATGCACGCGTACCACAGGCGCATCGCTTGGGGCGTTGGTATGGGTGTTGCCGGTGCCTACCATGCTGTCGTACTGGTCATATATCCAGTGCTTAGAGGCTATGTTGGGCAGTTGTATGAGCTCGTATGCCACACCTTTCAGATCGGCAGGTACCGCTATAGAAGACGGGTCGAATTTAGCAATTTCTTTAAGATATCCTGGCTCGTGATATTCTCTTGTATATATGGGAGCACCGCCACCCAGTACCAGACTTTCGGCAGGTACATCGGCCACGAGTTCACCATTCATGTAGTACTTCAGGTTTGCATCGGTGGTTACTTCACCTATCTGTACACAGTGTATGTCCCATTTGTCGAAGATCTGCTGCACCTCTGCTTCGCGGCCTTTCTTCACCACTATAAGCATGCGCTCCTGGCTTTCGCTCAGCAGCATCTCCCAGGGTTTCATATTGTCCTGGCGTGTAGGTACTTTATCCAGGTGAATGATCATGCCATGCTCGCCTTTGGCACTCATCTCGCTGGTGCTGCACGTGATGCCGGCTGCACCCATATCCTGCATGCCTATAAGTGCACCTGTTGGTATCATCTCCAGACAAGCTTCCAGCAGCTTCTTCTCCTCAAAGGGGTCGCCCACCTGTACTGCAGGCAGCTGCTCTGCACTGTTCTCGCTGATGTCGGCCGATGCGAATGATGCGCCACCGATTCCATCCTTGCCGGTAGATGCGCCAACGATGTATACCGGGTTGCCCGCGCCATGCGATGTAGCAGATACTGTTTGTCCTACACGTACCACGCCCACACTCATTGCATTTACTAGCGGATTGGTCTGATAGCAGCTTTCAAAGTATGCCTCGCCGGCTACTGTAGGTACACCAAAGCAGTTGCCATAGTGCCCTATACCCTTAACCACACCCTTCACCAGCCACCTGGTTTTGGGATTATCTACCTTGCCAAACCGCAGCGAGTTGAGCGAGGCAATAGGCCGGGCACCCATTGTGAATATATCGCGATGTATACCGCCCACACCCGTAGCAGCACCCTGAAAGGGCTCTATAGCTGAGGGGTGGTTATGACTTTCGATCTTGAATACGCAGCCCCAGCCATCGCCAATGTCAACGAGGCCGGCATTTTCTTCGCCAGCTTTAACCAGGAGTTTGGCACCATCGCGTGGGAGTGTTTTGAGCCAGGTAATGGAGTTTTTGTAGCTGCAATGCTCGCTCCACATTACGGAGTACATAGCTGCTTCAGTGAAATTGGGTGTTCTGCCCAGTATCTCTTTGATTTTTTCAAATTCTTCTTCGCGAAGGCCCAGTTTCTGAGCTTGTTCGAGTGTGGCTTGCATGGCAGCAAAGTTAATGTGCAAATGTGAGAAAGTGCCAATGCAGCAGGATTTTGTCAGAACGTCATCTGAAAGAATCGGCCTTTACAAATAAGTACCGTTATTGGGGATTATATGCCTATTGAAAGTCATTTGAGTGTCTATGCCTACACCAAATAGTAAAGGCGTCAAAAATCTCTAGTCCTCGGCACATTTACCGATAACCTATATTTCGTGAAGTGCAGCAGCAGGTGAACAATGACTGCAGTAGTGCCTGATTGCGGGTATTGAAGCAGAGAAAGCACTTTGTGCTTGCACGGCTTTTATTGGTTGAATTTTGGGTTTTTCAGTAAAAATTGGCAAAAATCAGCATGAAAGTGGGGGATTTTATCGCCAATATTCCACCGGGAAAAGCCATTTTCTGACTCACCGGATTAGGTTATTCACAAGTTGGATATTATGAATGTGATCAGGTTTTGTATGGTGCGGAAGCAGTTACACACAGTTATTCACATTAACTCACAAGTTATCCACATTGATTCTGCAGTTTGAGAGCCTTTAATAATGCCCAAAACCGCTACAGACAAGTGTTTTACCCACCACATAGGTATGTGGATAAAGATATTGTGCTTAATACTATGTTTTTTCGTGTCAAAAGGTGTTATTTTGTGTAGAAATTATCCATCAAACGCATCAATGACCAGTTTTTTAGGTGAAAGTGAAGTTGCAATGGATGCCAAAGGGCGTTTTCTGCTACCTGCGTCTATACGCAAGCAGATACCCGAAGGCTTGGGGGATAAGTTTGTCATCAACAGAGGGTTTGAAAGCTGCTTAACGATATACACGATGGATGTTTGGAATGTGATATTTGACAAAGTGAGCAGGTTAAATGATTTCAAACCGGAAGTAAGAGAGTTTAAACGGTTGTTTCTGAATGGTGCATCGATAGTTGAGCTGGATAGCGCAGACCGAATGCTGGTATCGAAACCACTATTGGAATATGCAGGTATAGAGATCAAGTCAGACGCGGTATTGGCAGCTCAGGGCAACAAGCTGGAGTTGTGGGATAAAGTTACTTATTATAACTATCTGAAACAAAATTCAGGTGGATTCAGCAAACTGGCTGCACAGGTGGCAAACGATTTCGGAAACCCATTTGATGTAATGCCCTATGGAATCAACTAATTATTACCATACAACGGTACTGCTGAAAGAGGCTGTAGACGGACTGAATATAAAGGAAGATGGAGTGTATGTAGACGCAACATTCGGTGGTGGTGGACATAGCAGGGAGATACTGGCAAGGCTGGGCAAGAAGGGAAAGCTAATAGCGTTTGATCAGGACGAAGACGCATGGAAGAACAAACCGGATGATGAAAGGCTGATACAGGTTACAGAGAATTTTAAATACATGCGTCGTTTTCTGAGGCTGCACGGACATAGTGAGGTAGATGGGATACTGGCAGATTTGGGTGTAAGTTCTTTTCAGTTTGATACAGCAGAACGGGGATTTTCGATACGGTTTGACGGGCCGCTGGATATGCGAATGGATAAGCGCGGAGAGCTTACGGCTGCAGAGATCATTCGCAAATACACAGAGCCACAGTTGCATCAGCTGTTTGAGCAATATGGCGAAGTGCGTAACTCGAAGCAACTGGCAAAACACATAGTCACACAGCGTGGCGCACAGAAGGTAACAACCATTGCTGCACTGAAAGCACTGCTGGGGCCGGTAATGCGGGGCAACCCAAACAAGTATCTGGCTCAGGTTTTTCAGGCATTGAGAATAGAGGTGAACGATGAACTGGGTGTGCTTAAAGAATTGCTGACACAGTCGGCAGTGAGCCTGAAACCGGGAGGAAGATTAAGTGTGATATCATTTCACTCGCTGGAAGACAGGCTGGTGAAACATTATATAAAACGGGGCCGTTGGGATGAAGCAGGAGAATACGAAGAGGCAATAACACCGCCGATGCGACCGGTAACTGCTAAGCCGATAGAACCAACAGAAACAGAAATAAAAAACAATCCGAGAGCCAGAAGCGCCCGGCTGCGGATTGGAGAAAAAACAGGGTAGGCTGATAACAAGCAAAAAACTGCAGTAAGAGTGGAGGAGAAGGGGAAGAAGACCGGTAAGCGCAACAGTCGCAGCAGCACAGACCAAAACGCTCCTACAACGGAGCCCATTATAGCGCGTATGAGCAGCGAGGAAACAATAGTGCAGCCGGACGGGCTGTCACCTGCGCAGAGAGTGAGAAGCGACTGGAAGTCGTTGGTGGAGAAAGTGTCTTATAAAGCGATCGTAAATAATATTCCATTTCTTGCTTTTCTGGTGTTGTTGTGTGTGCTGTATATCAGCAATAGTCAGCGTGCTATAGACATGCAACGAGAGCTGAACGCTAAGAACAAAGAACTTAAGGAACTGCGGTGGAAGTACATGGACGTGAAGTCGCAACTGATGTATGTAAAGACAGAAACACAAGTGATGAAAAATGCCGAAAAACTGGGTCTTAAACCCTCGTTGATGCCGGCATATAAAATAAAGAACAAGTAAAAGTGAAAAGCAACGCCAACACAAATGTGAAGAAGGACATCAGGTTCAGGGTGTACGTAGCGTTTACGTTCATCTTCCTGCTTGGGTGTGCCATAATTGTACAGGCTGCGCTCATACAGGCTAAGGAAGGGCCGCGTTTGCGCTCTATGGCGAGAGAAATGCATACACGGTTTGATACACTGATGGCAGAAAGGGGCAACATACTGAATGAAGACGGCATATTGCTCAGTTCATCTATACCGGATTTTGAGGTGCATATTGATTTCTCAGTTATTGACTCTGCCCTTTTTGAAAAGAAAATTGATACCCTGTGCACCTGTATGGCTGCCCTGTTTGTAAAGAAGGGAAAGACAGCTGAGGAATATAAAGAAGAGTTTGTGCGCGCCTACGACGCCGGTAACAAATACTATCTGCTGGACCGCAAACTGAAATACTTTGAGTATGAGGCGCTGCGTGGTTTTCCGATCTTTAACAAAGGGAAAGCTAAAGGTGGATTTATAGCAGAACCAAAGGAGAAGAGAAAACTGCCCTATGACAAGCTGGCAAGGCGTACGCTGGGGATTTTCCGTGATAGCAATATCACCGGACTGGAAGCAAAATACAACAAGTACCTGGTGGGTGAGAATGGACGCAGGGTGGTACAGAAAGCCACTGGTAGTGTATGGGTGCCAATTGAAGGCAGCGAGGTAGATCCGGTAAACGGCCGCGACATTATCACCACAATAGACATGGATGTGCAATCTGTAGCGCATCATGCACTACTCAGCAAGCTGCAGGAACATGAGTGTCAGTATGGAACATGCATAGTGATGGAAGTGGCAACCGGGAAAATACGCACAATTGTAAATCTGGGCAGGCAGGAAGATGGTAGCTACGACGAAGACTTCAACTATGCTACGATCCCTACTGAACCCGGCTCTACCTTCAAGTTGGCTACACTGATATCGCTGCTGGGCGATAAGAAGATAAATGTGAACCAGAATGTGGATATTCAGGGTGGCAGAAAGCAGTTTGGCAACAGGCTGATGTCTGATTCTCACCCTGATGCCAGGCTGGGCACGATGCCGATCTGGAAAGCATATGCCATATCCAGTAATGTAGGAATGGCCAAGCTGGCAGATATGTATTACCATGACAATCCGACGGCATTTGTAGAAAACCTGAAGAAGTTGCAACTCGACAAACTTACCGGTATTGATCTGCTGGGCGAGCGCAGACCATTTATTACCAGTCCAAGCGGTAAGCTATGGAGCGGAACTACGCTGCCCTGGATGGCCACGGGCTACGGCATAATGATAACACCGCTGCATACCTGTATGCTGTACAATGCTGTGGCCAACAATGGAAAAATGATGCGCCCCTATCTTGTGAGCGCTATCAGGGAGTATGGCAAGGATGTAGTGCGGTATGAACCAAAGGTTGTTGCTACGATAGGCGATTCGGCAACTGTGGCACAACTGAAGATATGCACCCGTGCTGTTGTTACAGATGGTACCGGCAAGGGCATAGAATCGCCATATTACACCATGGCGGGCAAAACCGGAACAGCACAGGTGGCCGATAAGGGCATCAGGTATACTGATGGCGTATACCAGGGATCTTATGTAGGGTATATGCCTGCAGAAAATCCAAAGTATACGATCTGCGTCGTGATTCGTACCAAGGCGCATTCTGCATCTTATTATGGCGGAACCATTGCAGCGCCTGTGTTCCGTATGGTAGCCGATAAGATATTCTCCAGCAACATGGGTGCATGGTCTGCACCACTGGACAGCATGGCAAAAACAGGCTCGGGCAACATACCAGCAAGAGCTGCTACTGCCGGTACTTACAATGTACTGTTGGGTACACTGAACAGAAAGCTGCCAATAGCCAGCGACTACAGCAATGCGATGGTGCAATTGGTTACCGATACCAACCGGCACACAGAGGTAATGCCCAAGCATGTATACCGCGGCATAATGCCGGATGTGAAGGGGATGACATTGAAAGACGCTGTGTACATGCTGGAGAACTATGGCATGCATGTACAGGTGAAAGGAAAGGGGCGGGTGCAAACACAATCGGTGCCGGAAGGGACAAGGTTATATAAAGGACAACAGATAATACTGCAATTGAGCTAATGCAAACACTAAAAAACATATTGACTAACGTAAACCCATTGCAGGTGCATGGCGATCTATCGGTATCGGTAGGCAGTATCTGCATCGACTCGCGCAGGGTGGTATCCGGTAGTTTGTTTGTTGCTGTGAGGGGTACATTGGCAGATGGGCATGGCTTTATTGGCAAAGCGATAGCGTTGGGTGCAACGGTAATTGTCTGCGAAATATTGCCGGACGAGCTTGCAACAGCAATTACTTATGTACAGGTAGAAGATAGTGCCCTGGCAACAGGATTGCTGGCAGATGCATTTTATGAGCACCCATCGTCGGGGCTACAGGTAATAGGGATAACCGGCACTAACGGAAAGACTACTACAGCAACATTGCTCTACAAGCTATTCGAAGCACTTGGGTATAAATGTGGTCTTATCTCTACCGTTCAGAATCATATCCACACGCGTATAGTTCAGGCTACACATACTACACCCGATGCTGTAGCGGTACACGCCCTGCTAAGTGAGATGGCTGATGCAGGATGTACCCATGTGTTTATGGAAGTAAGCTCGCATGCAGTACACCAGCACCGTATTGCCGGTATAAAGTTTGCCGGCGGTGTTTTTACCAATATTACACACGATCACCTTGATTATCATAAAACCTTCGACGAGTATATCAGGGTAAAAAAGATGTTCTTTGATGGATTGCCGGCAGGATCTTTTGCACTCACCAATGCCGATGACAAGCGTGGTATGGTGATGCTGCAAAACACACGTGCAGAGCGCTGCGCTTACAGTTTGCGTACACCTGCTACTGTGAAGGGAAAGGTACTGGAAAATAACCTGACCGGTCTGGTGATGATTGTAGACGGGCTGGAGGCGCATTTCAGGATGATTGGCACTTTCAATGCCTACAACTTGCTGGCGGTATATGGAACAGCTGTATTGCTTGGCGAAGATAAAATGAACGTGCTGGCAGTATTGAGTGGCTTGCACGGTGCCGCTGGAAGGTTCGAGACAATTATGTCGCCAACTGATAAGATACTGGGTATCGTAGACTATGCCCATACACCTGATGCACTGATCAATGTACTGGCAACGATCAATCAATTGAGGACCAGCGGACAGCAGCTGATTACTGTTGTGGGCTGTGGAGGTGACCGCGATACTACCAAGCGACCTGTAATGGGGCAGGTAGCCTGTGAGCACAGCGATAAAGCAATACTGACCTCAGACAACCCGCGTAGTGAAGACCCGGAAACGATACTCAATGATATGGAATCGGGATTGACACTGGCACAAAAACGCAAAAGCCTAAGGATCACAGATAGAAGAGAAGCAATCAAAGTGGCCTGCACCCTGGCGCAACCCGGAGACATAGTTCTGATCGCTGGCAAAGGGCATGAAGATTACCAGGAGATAAAAGGTGTGAAACACCACTTTGACGATAGAGAAGTACTGACTGAAGTTTTTAATACACTCAATAAATAACTGGCTGTAATGCTGTACTACTTGTTCACATATCTGCGCGACTCTATCCACCTGGCTGGAGCAGGTGTGTTTAACTACATCACCTTCAGGGTAGCGATGGCAATCATATTGTCATTGGTCATCTCTATGGTGTTCGGCAAGCGGCTGATCAAATTCCTGCAATACAAACAGATAGGAGAAACTATCAGAGATCTGGGCCTTGCAGGAGAGCAGCAGAAGAAAGGTACTCCTACAATGGGTGGACTCATCATCATTGCATCTATACTGATACCTACACTGTTGTTTGCAAGAGTGCTGAATGTGTACATACTGCTGATGCTTGTATCTACAGTCTGGTTGGGGCTTGTAGGGTTTCTTGATGACTATATCAAAGTTTTTAAGAAGAATAAAGAAGGTCTTGCCGGACGTTTCAAGATAATGGGCCAGATAGGACTTGGCATTATCGTTGGTCTTACAATGTATTACAATGATCATGTAGTGATCAGCAGGGAAGTAACCAAAGGTGACAGTGGTGTGCACAGTGCTGCCGAAAAACTGGAGCCGGGCAGGTTTGTACGTAAGGATGATAAAGGGCGCGAACATACCTATATCAATGTCCGCACAGCTACAACAACGATACCTTTTCTGAAAACACACGAATTCAGGTATGAGAAGATTGCTGCAGTATTCGGAGAGAAGAATGTGGCACTTACCACTCCCATAATTTACATTCTCTTCGTCATATTTATCATTGTTGCCGTATCTAACGGCGCCAATATGACGGACGGGATAGATGGGCTGGCCACCGGTACATCGGCGATAATAGGGGTTTGTCTGGGTGTGTTTGCATATGTATCGGGCAACTACGTGTTTGCGAGTTATCTGGGTATAATGGACATACCTAATCTTGGAGAACTGTCCATATTTATAGGGGCGTTCGTTGGGGCTTGTGTGGGTTTTCTTTGGTACAACGCCTATCCGGCACAGGTATTCATGGGCGATACCGGTAGCCTTGCATTAGGCGGTATAATAGCATCGCTCGCTATCATAGTGCGTAAAGAGTTGCTGATCCCCATTATTTGCGGCATTTTTCTGGTCGAGAATCTGTCAGTGATATTGCAGGTGTGGTACTTCAAGCGTACAAAGAAAAAATATGGAGAAGGAAGACGCATTTTTCTGATGTCTCCGCTGCACCATCATTATCAAAAGAAAGGCTATCACGAATCTAAAATTGTAACCCGCTTCTGGATCATTGGCATCCTGCTGGCGATATTGAGTATAGTAACATTAAAACTGCAGTAATGACAAACGCTACACAACGCCTGGTGATACTTGGTGCCGCAGAAAGCGGTGTGGGCGCAGCTTTCCTGGGAAAGCAGCAGGGGTGGGAGGTGTTTGTGAGCGACGGTGGTAAGATAAAGCAGCAGTTTAAAGATGTGCTCGTAGCAGAGCAAATCGAATTCGAAGAAGGCGGACATACTTTGGATCTGGTATTGAATGCTGACTGTGTTGTAAAGAGTCCGGGGATAAGTGATAAAGTGGAGATCATAAAGAAAATCCGCGGTGCAGGTATTGAGGTATGCAGCGAGATCGAGTTTGGATTTCGGTATAAAGGCGACAGCAAGATCATAGCCATTACCGGAAGCAACGGGAAGAGCACTACTACCATGCTGACTTACACCATACTCAGCGAAGCCGGATACGATGTTGCACTCGTTGGAAACATCGGTTACAGTTTTGCCAGGCAGATAGCAGAGAAACCATGTGCCTGGTATGTAATGGAGATCAGCAGCTTTCAGCTTGACGATATTCATACATTCAGGCCGGATGTAGCGATTCTGCTCAACATCACACCAGATCATCTGGATCGTTATGATTATAAATTTGAAAATTATGTAGCGTCAAAATTCAGAATCACCCAAAACCAGAACACAACAGATTTCTTTATCGTGAACAGGGACGATACTGCGATACAACAATACCTGACTAACCATTCTACTCACGCGACAACAATTTTTTTTACAATGAACGACAACATATCAGGCAGCGACGGCGGCTTCATCAATGATGACCGGATGCGCCTACAGTATGAGGGCGAATACTCAGATATGTCAATCCATGACCTGGCTATCAAGGGAAAACACAATCAATATAACAGTATGGCAGCAGGCATATCCGCCCGCATAGCAGGCGTGAGAACGGAGAAGATCAGGGAGACATTTACCAGATTTAAAGGGCTTGCGCACAGGCTGGAATATGTGGCTACTATACGGGGGGTTGATTTCATAAATGACAGTAAGGCTACGAATGTGAATTCGGTTTGGTTTGCACTGGAGAGTATGGAGAAGCCGACCATCTTGATACTGGGTGGGCAGGACAAAGGAAATGACTACACGGAGATCATGGAACTGGTAAAGCATAAGGTAAAAGCGATCATTTGCCTTGGTATAAACAACCAGCCCATTCACGATGCGTTTGATAGTGTGGTAGACACCATCATTGAGACGGGAAGTGCCGCCGAGGCTGTTCAAGCAGCCTATGCCTGTGCTGAGAATGGAGATGTGGTGCTGCTGGCACCGGCATGCGCCAGTTTCGACCGCTTCAATAATTTCGAAGACAGGGGCGAACAATTTAAAGAGGCGGTGCGCAATCTGTAAGTCAGGTGCACACAAGTACAGTACCAAATAAAACCAGGAGTATATGGCAGACCATATGAAACAATTGCTGACAAGGACTAAAGGCGACAAAGTGATTTGGGGCGTTGTGCTGCTGCTTTCGTTCATCAGCCTGCTCGCCGTATACAGCTCCACTGGCTCACTTGCTTACCGGATGGAAAAGAATTCCGGATACTACCTTGCAAAGCAGGTAATGGTGCTCGGTCTTGGTTTGCTCATTATTTATCAGGTACACAAAGTTAACTACACCCGTTTTGCCAAAATCGCAGTGGTATTGTATCTGCTCAGTTTGCCATTGCTTGTGTATACTTTGTTTTTCGGCACAAGCCTGAATGAAGGTTCACGATGGATAAAGCTGCCTGTTATTAACCTTACCTTCCAGACTTCGGATCTTGCCAAGCTGGCTTTGTTTATGTTTCTGGCACGTGTGCTGAGCATAAAGCAGGAAGTGATAAAGGATTTTAAAAAGGGCTTCCTGCCGGTGCTGGTGCCTATGTTGCTTACTTGTATGCTCATAGCCCCGGCCAATCTTTCTACCGCACTGATGCTGGGTATGACCTGCAGTATTGTGTTTTTTATTGGCAGGGTACAGGTAAAGCATCTTATGCTGATGGCAGGCGCGGGATTCATTTGCTTGTGTGTATTGTTCACAGTCTCGAAGATCACAGGTTGGGGGCGTGCCGCGACATGGGAGCAGCGCATTGTAGACTTTGCAAGCAAAAAGAAAGAAGGAAAACATCAAGATGTATATCAGGTAGAGCAGGCAAAGATTGCGATTGCAAATGGTGGTATTACAGGACGTGGTCCTGGGAAAAGCCTCCAGAAGAATTTCTTGCCGCATCCCTACTCTGATTTCATATTCTCTATTATTGTAGAGGAGTATGGCTTGCTGGGAGGAGGTTTTGTGGTGATTTTATACCTGCTTTTCCTGTGGCGAAGCGTACTTATTTTCAAGCGGTGTCCGTTTGCCTTTGGTGCTTTTCTTGCCGTAGGGCTCAGCATTACACTGGTTTTTCAGGCAATGCTGAATATGGCTGTAAATGTGCATCTGGTGCCCGTTACCGGACTTACGTTGCCAATGATCAGTATGGGTGGTTCATCGATCTGGTTTACAAGTATTGCGATTGGTATTGTGCTGAGTGTAAGTAAGTATGTTGATGAAATGGAAGGTGAGAAGAAGAATGCGGCAAAGGCCGCCGCTGATGCAGCCGCAGCAGAGGTAGCTAATGCAGATGCTGAAGACACGGCCATAGCAGCACTGAAGGGAGGTGCTGCATCTCCGTCGGCATCGGGCGGGCAGGATGTAATTGCCCAGATAGAAAGGAAACCAGGCAGAGCACCGAAAATAAAAGTATCTCAAATACCAATTGAATAAACAGACAATGAGCGAATTGCGTGTGATAATAGCGGGAGGTGGTACCGGCGGGCATATTTTCCCGGCCGTGGCCATAGGCCATGCTTTGCAGCGGCTGAGGCCGGGCACGCAATTGCTGTTTGTGGGTGCGAATGGTAAGATGGAGATGGAAAAAGTGCCTAAAGAGGGATTTACAATAATAGGATTAGATATTGCCGGCTTTAACCGTAGAAGCATCTGGAAGAATATTATGCTGCCTTTTAAGTTGCTGAAGAGTAGGTTGCAGGCAAGAAGCATCATACAGAAGTTCAACCCCGGTGTGGTGGTTGGTGTTGGTGGGTATGCCAGTTTTCCGGTATTGCATGCTGCACAGGCAATGAATATACCAACATTGATACAGGAGCAGAATTCGTATGCTGGCAAAAGCAATAAAATATTGGGGAAGAAAGCGAATGCTATTTGTGTAGCCTATCCCCAAATGGAACAGTTTTTCCCTGCCGACAGGCTAATGCTTACAGGAAACCCAGTACGGAAGAGTATCGCTCAGATGAACGTAACTGCAGCACAGGCGCGTATCCGTTTTGGACTGAAGGATGGGATGAAAACGATCCTGATCGTTGGTGGTAGTCTTGGTGCGAAGTCGGTGAACGAAGTGATTGATGATCAGATGGGCGCAATACTGAAAGACGACATTCAGATCATCTGGCAAACCGGAAAGCCTTATTACCAGCTGGCTATGAAGCGTGCAGAGGGTTTTGGCACCAGAGTGAAGGTGTATGATTTTATTCCGGATATGGAGCTGGCCTATGCTGCAGCAGATGTAGTGGTGTCCAGGGCAGGCGCATTGGCAGTAGCAGAGTTGTGTATCGCTGCGAAGCCCGTGATTTTTGTGCCCTTTCCGCATGCTGCTGAGAATCATCAGGAGCGTAATGCACAGGCACTGGTAACGAACAATGCGGCGATAATGGTGCTGGATAAGAACATAAAATCTGGTCTTGTGCAGCAGCTGAAGTCGCTGATGAGTGATGAAAAGAAACAGAAATCAATGTCTGCAAATCTGAGGGCCATGGCAATAACAGACGCCGACCAGCAGATTGCAGCAAAAGTAATAGCACTGGCAGGAAGCCGGTAAAAAAGAAGATTAGTGATAGTAGCAACCGTACAGGTATGAATGTAAAAGAGGTCAGCAGAGTGTATTTTGTAGGTATTGGCGGCATCGGCATGAGCGCCCTGGCCAGGTTTTTTCTGGGCCGCGGAGCAGTTGTGAGCGGCTACGACCGTACCGAAACAGACCTTACAAAGCGTCTGGCTGCAGAGGGTATGGCCATACATTATACAGACGATGTGGCACTGTGCGATAAAGACACTCAGCTCGTTATCTACACACCAGCTATACCCAAAGATCACAAGGAGCTCAACTGGTTTCGTGACAACAACTATCCTGTATATAAGCGCAGCGATGTATTGCAGTGGATCACCGAAGCCATGTTTGCCGTAACAGTTGCGGGTACACATGGTAAGACCACGATATCTACGATGATCGCATACCTGTTGCGCGAAACAGGTTATGGTTGCAATGCTTTTCTGGGTGGTATTTCTGTCAACTACGAAAGCAACTACTGGGCCAGTGAAAATGACACCGCTGTTATTGAAGCAGATGAGTATGACCGGAGTTTTCTGAAGCTGCATCCGGATATTGCCGTACTTACTTCTATAGATCCTGACCATCTGGACATCTATGGTACTGCGGCGGAAATGGAAGCAGCATTTATTCAGTATACAAAGAACATAAAGCCGGAAGGAACACTGCTGGTAAAGCATGGTTTACACAGGCACACAGAGCTAAAGGGACCCGAGACAATCACCTATAGTCTGCAAAATGATGCAGCAGATATCTACGCTGATAACCTTGTACTCGATAAGGGTGGTTACCGTTTTGATGTAGTGGCAAAAGACTGGCGGCTCAATAATCTGAGCCTGCGTATAGGTGGTATGCACAATGTGGAAAACACAGTAGCAGCTATTGCTGTAACAAAGATGCTTAAGATAGACGGCGATGTCGTTCGTGCCGCGCTTGCAGCATTCCGGGGTATCAAACGCAGATTTGAATACCTGGTGAGCAATGATGAGGTTGTATATATCGATGACTATGCTCATCATCCTGCCGAGTTGGCTGCTTTGATAAAGAGTGCGAAGCGCCTGTTTCCGGGTCGCAGATGTGTTGTGGCATTTCAGCCGCACCTCTTCAGCCGCACCCGCGATTTGGTTGATGGTTTCGCTGAAAGCCTGGATATGGCAGATGAGGTGATTTTGCTTGATATATATCCTGCACGCGAATTGCCGATGGAGGGTGTTACATCTGCAATGATCAGCGACAGAATGGCAAATCCGGCTGTAACTATTTTGTCGAAGGAAGGGTTGCTGGAGTTTGTAAAGCAGGCACCATTGCAGTTGTTCATCACTGCCGGCGCAGGAGATATAGATAAATTGACAGGACCTATAAAACAGATATTGGAGGGAAAATAATGGCAGAGCAGCGCAAAATATCGGTGCGTAAGATCATACAGGTATCGCTTACAGCGGTAGTGGCTACCTGTTGCGTCATCGCTATGGTAAGCGCGTCGCGTATAGAAGGTGCGATGCCTTTGAAGTCGTTGCCTGTTGTGCATATAAAGAATGATCGGAAGTATCAATTTATTGAGCAGACAAAGATCATGGACCTTGCGATTTACAACCGCAATATCGACATCCGTAATACACCTGTTTCACGGATAGATGTACATGGTATTGAGCGGGCAATTAAGGCCGATCCATGGGTAGCTGATGCTCAGGTGTTCATTGACATTGAGCGGGTGATGCATATTTATGTCACTCAGCGTGTACCTGTTGCCAGGATATTCGGCGAAGACGGAGATAGTTATTACATGGACAGCACATTGCACACCATGCCGCTATCCGACAACTATACCTACTACACCATGGTAGTTGCCAACGCTCCTGAAATGAAAAATGACAGTGCCGGTGCTGGAATGAAGAAGCAGATAGCGAGGCTTGTAAAGGTGATCGGTACAGACAGTTTCTGGAGTGCGCAGGTGTCACATATTGTAGTCGATTCAGTAGGGCATTTTGAGCTGATACCTGTGATCGGCAATCAGCGGATACTGCTTGGCGATACCAGCAACATAAAAGGCAAGCTGGGCAATTTGTTTGTATTCTACCGCAATGTACTGAACCGGATAGGCTGGGATAAGTATGAAACACTCGACGTCCGGTTTACTAATCAGGTCGTTGCATCGCCCTCATTGCCCTATAAAGGACCAGTGGATAGAGCGATCACAAAGATGAACTGGATCACGAGTATCGAGGTGACAGAGGCGCAGAAGATGCATGAGGATTCGGTAAGAGATGTGAATGCACAGTTAGCTAGGATAGAGGCGCAGCGTAACGTTGTTATAGCCCGGGCAAAGGCAAAAGCTGATGCCGCAGCTGCGGAGCTGAGGGCGGCGCAGGAAGCCAAAGCAGCAGCGCTGAAAAGCAAAACGAAAACACTGCAGGCTGCGCCTAAACAAGCAAAGCAGACGCCTGCCGCTAAAGAAAACAATAAGCCGGTTAAAGCCGCTGCAAAGCATGCCCCGGAACCAAAGCAAGCGGCTGGTGATGATAAGCATAAAAGCAGTAGAGCCAAGCCCAATGCAAAGGGTGTAGGCCCCAAGCAAAAGCAGGCAAAGGGCGTAGCAGCAAAGCCACCCAAAAAAGCGGCAAAGCCGGCTACAGCACCAAAAACAAAGGCAGGAAAGAAGGAAGACCGAAAGAATAAGAAGCAGGAAAAGAAAGCACAGAAGGACAAGAAAAAGAAGGAAAAAGAAAACAATAAAAAACCGGGTAGTGCTAAGTATACCTACCCTGAAAATAAAAAGAAATAACTGATACTTAAAATTCAATGCAATATGAACAAGAAACAGCAACCCATTATCGTAGGCCTCGATATAGGCACCACCAAAGTGGTAGCGATCGCAGGCAGAAAAAATGAGTTTGGCAAACTGGAGATACTCAGTTTTGGCCGTGCCGATTCAGAAGGTGTGAATCATGGCGTAGTCATCAACATCGAACAGTGTGTTCACTCTGTTGAGATAGCCATGAAACGCTGTCTGGAGTTCAACCCGTCTCTGGTCATATCAGAGGTGTATGTGGGTATTGCAGGTAAGCACATCAAGAGTATGCAGGCGCAGGGCAGCCGCGTACGGTCTAATGTAGACAATGAGATCAGTAAGGAAGATATAGATCAGTTGCTGCGTGATCAGTACAGAACGTACTTGCCTACCGGCGATCAGATCATCGATATCATTGCGCAGGATTATACTGTTGACAATATCCCCAACATCATAGATCCGGTGGGCATGAGTGGCGTGAAGATCGGTGCCAACTTTCATGTGATCACCGGCGACAGCACTGCTATCCGCAATATAAAACGCTGCGTAGATCGGTCTAATCTCAAGCCCTGCGATCTCGTGTTGCAACCGCTTGCTTCAGCAGCAGCGGTGGTCAACGACGAAGATATGGAGGCTGGTGTATGTATCGTAGATATAGGCGGTGGTACCACAGACATGGCTGTCTTCTGCGATGGTATTCTCAAGCATACAGCAGTTATACCTTATGCTGGGGTCAATATCACCAACGATATTATTTCAGGACTCCGTGTGCTGAAGTCCCAGGCAGAGCAGATGAAAGTACAATTCGGTACAGCGCTTGTGGGCGAAGCCAATCGCAATTCATACATTACGATACCCGGACTGCGTGGCTTGCCTGCAAAGGAAGTGTCTGTTGTCAATCTCGCCAATATTATCCAGGCGCGTATGGAGGAGATACTGGAGTATGTGATGTTCCATATCAGGCAGATGGGATTGGAGCATCGCCTCAATGGTGGCATCATACTTACAGGTGGTGGTGCACGGCTCAAGCATATTACACAGCTTACAGAGTATGTTACCGGACTTGGAGCCCGTATCGGATATCCCAACGAGCATCTTGCAGCCGGGCATATAGAGGCGCTGATGAGCCCTATGTACGCAACATGTATTGGACTCATTCTGCGTGGCTATCACGATTTCGAGAGTGGCCGAACTGAGTTTACAGGTGATAGCGCTAACTTTCTGAATGTTGATGGAACCATAGCTGAGCCTGTGGCTGAAGTGGAGCTGGAAGCTGCTCCTGAGGCCAGCGAAGATACTGATGATGAGCTGTCTTCCAACAAGTGGGACAAGTTCAAAAAACGTCAGGAAACCATGAAAGAATTGTTCGACAGGTTGCGTGGAAAGTTCATGGAATTGTTTGAAGATATAGACGATAAGGAACTTGAATAAAATACCCGTTAATTTGCACAAAATTCTCACAACGCTTATAATAACTCACAACGCTTAAATTAATTACTAACCCACAAAAAACAGGATATGATACATTTCGAAATTCCCAAGAATCAATCATCTATCATCAAGGTGATAGGCGTAGGCGGCGGCGGAAGCAATGCCGTTAATTACATGCACAGCCTCGGGATAGAAGGCGTAGATTTTGTCGTTTGTAATACTGATTCACAGGCACTGTCGCTAAGCCCGGTTGCAAACAAGGTTCAGCTTGGTCCACATCTTACTCAGGGTCTGGGTGCAGGTGCCAACCCCGAGATCGGCAAGCAGTCTTGCGAAGAAAGTTTTGAAGATATTTCCAAAATATTGAAGGTCAATACCCGCATGGCATTTATTACAGCCGGCATGGGTGGTGGTACCGGTACTGGTGGTGCACCCGTAGTTTCTAAGATCTGCAAAGAGTTAGGCATTCTTACCGTGGGTATTGTTACCACGCCGTTTACATACGAGGGCCGCAAACGGCTGAAGCAGGCTCAGGAAGGTATTGACCGCATGCGCGATCATGTTGATACTATCCTCATCATATCAAATGATAAGCTGCGCCAGCAGTTTGGTAATCTGCCTTTTACCAAGGCTTTTGCCAAGGCAGATGATATTCTGGCTACTGCTGCCAAGTGTATCACTGATGTTATTACTTCTACCGGTCAGATCAATGTTGACTTTGCGGATGTATGCACCGTTATGAAGAATGGCGGCGTGGCCATATTGGGCAGTTCTTCGGCTTCTGGCGAAAATCGTGCGCTGCAGGCTGTTGAAGATGCACTCAATTCACCATTGCTCAATGATAGCGATATCCGTGGCGCTAAATGGCTACTGCTCAATATCACATCGGCTGCAGGCGAGCATGAACATACTATGGACGAGGCCGAAGCAATACAGGCATATGTACAGATGCAGGCCGGAGAAAACTGCGATGTAATACTGGGTATGGGCCACGACCCGAATCTGGGCGACAAAATTGCTGTCACTGTTATCGCAACAGGTTTCAACTACAAAGAGATAAATGTAGAATTCCCTGCACGTAAGTCAGAGCCGGAAAAAGTTGTGGTAACACTCGGTGGCCTCAACAGCCAGCCTGAGATGCAGATCGAAGAATATCCAACTGTACAATACAGTGCTGAGAGCATGGCTCCGGTTCTGGTTGAGGAAAGAGAGCCAATTGCTACCTATATACCTGCAGAAGAGCCGGTAGAAGCTGAGCGCTTTGTACTTCAAGTAGAAGAAGAGCCAGTACAGATACACCACCAGCTAGTATATATGCAGGAGGTTACACGTGAGCCAGAACCTGCATATGAGCCGGTTGCCAGAGTAGAGCCTGTGCGCGAGCCTGTAGTCATGAAGATTGGTGAGCGTGTACTGTCTGAAGAAGAGATTGAAGAAAAAAGAAGATTTGAGGAACAGAAGAGAGCTTTTGAAGATCGTGCAGCCAGGTTGCGTAGCCTCAGCATCAACATCCGCGACAATGACAGCAGCGACGAAATAGAGTCAGTGCCGGCCTACAAACGGAAAAACCTTGCCGTTGAGAATCCGCAGGCATCAAGCGATTCATTTTATAGCGGTTATACCATCGGTATGAATGGTCAGAAGCCAAATGAACAGGCGTCAATTCAGACGATCAATACCTTTCTCGATGGTCGCAAGCCAGATTGATAAAATGATAATGTGATAATTTTTCAAGCCCCCCGGTCATCGTCCGGGGGGCTTTTTAGTGGTTTATTACGTACCTATTAATTGCTGGTTAGTTTCTATTTGTCCTATTATAGTTTTAAAAAACGAATAAAACATTATTTTTTGTGTAACTTCACCTAACTTTTGCAACTTTTTGTATGTCTTAAAGCAAAACCACTCTCGGTTTTTACATTGGAAATTTAAATATTATTCGTCGTTTTTGAATTTTATAGAGATATTACTATATTTAACACGTTAAAGTATACCCAAAAAAAGTACAAAACGTAAAAAACACTGCCTCAGGTTTCTAAATATCGGTCAAGTATGAAAAAACACTACTTATTCTTATTTCTCTTTTGCTTGGTTGTAAGTGGCGCTAAGCGCGTCAATGCACAGATTTCAGGCGCCAACTGCTTTTTGCAGGGCAGGTACCTGGAGATTGGCGAAATTGGTAATGGCGCATTTGGTGCCAGCGGCATACCCGCCGGCTACCATCCTCACCTTTCCGGTACAGGTGTACCCCCCGCTGGTACTTTCCTGGCAGAGGTTTATGATTACGGTCTGGACGGATGGGCTGTAGGCGCACCTCCTTATATGGGCGACTACACTTATCCTGGATCTCCGTTTGAAGGATGGGGACTTCAGGTGAATGTGGGTCGTACACACGCGTTCGTACCCGGAGGCTTTAATAGTGCAGCTGGTGGCTCACTTACAGGTACTATTGCCGGTTATTCCAATACTGGCGGTCGTGCTATCTGCCGTTGGACCGGTACTGCCTCTGCCGGTGGTATGCAGGTTAGGCAGGAGACACGGGTAGACACACTCGCTTCATGGGTGGTGGTTACAACCGTTATGCGCAATACCACTGGTGCTGCTATGCCAGGCGTATATTATTTGCGCTCTTGTGATCCGGACAACAACCAGACATGGGCAGGCGGTGGCTTCCCCACAAACAATCAGGTGATTTATCAGAATGACGTACAGCACAGAGTACTGGTAAGGGCTACAAGTTCTACCGGACCAGCATCTTACTTCGGTCTTGGTACACGTGATTGTCGTGCCAAAGTGTTTATCTACAACTCATGGTCTATGTCTACTGCGGTTGACTTCGCAGATATGTACAACCAGACTGTTCCTGCTGCTTATGGTGCTTATTATTATGATTTTGCCAATCACCCCGGTGATATCGGTATCGGCCTGGTTTACAGGATCGGTACTATTGCTGCAGGTGACAGTGCCATCGTTTCTTACGCATATACCTTTAATAACGATGCCGGTTTAGATCAGGCATTCCCGCACCCACAACTGGTTGTGAACGGTACACCATTCCCTGTTGTTGCACCACCTGCGCCAAACTACGATACGTTCGACGTTTGTCTGCACCCGGGTATGACAACACTTCCTGTAAACATCAATTTCGGTAGCGACAAAAACTGGAGCTGGAGCAAATGGACATGGTCTCCGGGCACTGGTCTGGCCACCACAACGGGCGTTGTTAACACAATCAATGTTGGCGTACTTCCTCCAATTATTACCTATACCATTACTGGTACTGATAGTGCTTTCGGTATGTCGTCATGCAACAATAAAGTGTTCTACCTTACTATACTTACCTGCAATGGTGCTGTTTGTAACAGCCCATGTGAAGGTGATACGCTGTGGTTCAATGCACCTGGTGACTCCTCGGCTGCTACCTATCAGTGGTATGGTCCTGCTCCGTCAACTACGGTATTTGCCACCACACAAAAAGCATTTATCTATCCTGCATCTTCCGCACATAATGGTTTGTTCGCCGTTATCAAGACCGTGGCAGGTGTACCGGATACCTCATTCACTACCGCCGTTGTGCGCCACAAACCTAATGTTGTAGCATCCAGCAATGCACCATTGTGTATAGGTACTAACACCCTGCTGCTGACATCAGTAGTAGACTCACCCGGTGTTACGTATGCGTGGTCAGCCTTCCCGTCATCGTTTACTTCCGGCGTCTCCAATCCTACGATCAGTGGATTCTCAATAACAGATACCGGAACGTATAGGGTGATTGTCACCTCCGTATTTGGCTGTAAAGACACGGCTACGACGCACGTGACATTGGTACCACCACCTGCGCCACCGATAGTTTTTGCTCATACACCATATTGTCAGGGCGATGCATTTATACCGTTTACTGTTACTGGTCTTGTACCAGGTGGCGTGGTGCTATGGTATTCAGCCCCGGTAGGTGGTACAGGTAGTACTACTGCTCCGGTTGTTAATACTGCGGTTGCCGGTCTCAATACATATTACTTCAGCCAGATAACAGGCAGCTGCGAGAGTCTTCGTGATTCAATAAAAGTGTTGGTCAATCCGGTTCCGGCTCCAATACTTGGGACAACAGGTGTATGTCAATACTTTACTACTACACTCACATCTACTACGCCAGGTGGTGCGTGGTCGAGCAGCAATCCGGCTGTTGCAGTTATAGATCCGGTTACAGGTGTTGTTACCGGTGTCAGTGGTGCAACATCTGGTACTACGGCTACTATTACTTATAGACTGATTACCTCTTGCCAAGCCACTACAGTGGTGACTGTTTATGGCAAGCCTTCACCTCCGGGAGTGCCCGAAGTTCGCTATTGCCAGTACACACTTGCCAATCCAATAAATGCAGCTGCAGGCAGCACACTTGCCGGCAGCACTATCAAGTGGTATGGTCTGGGTGTAACACCTGCGCTCGTAGGTATTAATGGCCCAATACCACGTACAGATACTGCTCCTGGCGTTTATAATTATTATGTGACGCAGACATCATCATTTGGTTGTGTCAGCGACAGCGCTACATACCCGGTACGCATAATCGCAGAGCCATCAGCACCAATCACACGCGATACTGAATACTGTCAGCATTACGAGTTTGCGGCACCACTGACTGCAAAAGGTGACAGCCTGCGCTGGTACACATCGGCTACAATGCCACCTGTAGGTACAGGTAGTTACATCGCACCTACTCCGCCAACCGTATATCCGGGCATAACTACACATTTTGTAACACAGACAATCAACAAATGTGAGAGTCCACGTGCACCATTGAATGTAGAGATTCTTTATACTCCGGAGTTTGAGATTCTTGCTGATCGTGACTGGGTTTGCCAGTTCGATTCTCTGAGGTTGAAATATGATGGTCCTAATCCTTTGGTTAATATGGCGTTCTACTGGCAGTTGCCAATCGGTGCATCATTCGTAGCGGGTACAACCAATGCCGATAGCATTGTAAGAGTACGCTTCGATACAGCATGGGGTCAGCACGATGTAATTCTTACAGTTACAAACTATGGTGGCAAATGTCGTGGAAACGATACACAGCGTATCAAAGTGGTACCGGCACCAAATACACATCCATACATGAGTCCTGATGTGTGTGTTGGCGATACTATTACATTGGCACTTGGCGACAGAACTGCAAATGCGCATTCATTTACATGGATGATAGACGGCCAGCCAATGGCTATCTCTCCAGCATTGAAGATCATCTCTGCAAATTCGCATAGTGGTGGTCCATACCTTATCAGCTGGCAGGATACCGGTCGCCATATCATTGGCGTACAGGGTCTTACATCAGAGGGTTGCAGGGCACTGCCAACGGCTGATACGGTGAACGTTCACTCATTGCCAGATCCACGTTTCTCTCTGTTGCTTGATGCCAGCATATCAGACAAGAATAGCAAAAAGCTGTGTATTGAAGATAGCGTGCTGTTTGCAGCCAATGTTAAAGACTACAGCTGCAATTACAAATGGGAGCCTGAGCATTACTTCGCAAACGAAAACAAGCCAGTAATCTGGGGTAAAGTAGAGCAGGAGCGCAGTATGATCAAGCTTACTGTAACTGATCCGTTTGGTTGCCGCGCCAGCTATGAGAAGAAGTTTGTTACAGACCTTTGCTGTACTGTTTCTTTCCCTAATGCCTTTACGCCTAATCAGGATAGTCACAATGATGTGTTCCGTCCAATATTCGCAGGCTACCGCAGGTTCCACATCTTCCGTGTGAGCAACCGTTGGGGACAGACAGTGTTTGAGAGTGCCAACTCTAATCCATCATGGGATGGTATGTACAATGGTGTTCCTCAGGATATGGGTACTTACTACTACTTCATACGTTATGATTGCGGTGGCAAGACACTCGAAGCCAAGGGTGATATAACTCTGATCAGATAATTTCTGAGAGATATACAATAGTAAAAACTGCCATCCTGATTTCCGGATGGCAGTTTTTGTTTACCAAGGTATTCGGAGTTTAGTAGTTGTGTTGCAATTAGGAATTTGTATCACTAAGAAATACACAGATGTTGCACTTTTTCGTTCTTTTTAACACCGCCGAATAATCTGTTGATCAGCAATGAGTTGTTGCAACATTCATTGTGCAAGCAGTCTTTTTTGCTGTTTTTTTGGGGGTATCGATATTTGGTAAATCAGTCATTTAGTCTTAACTTCAACTTTGTTTGTAGTGCGTCTATTTCTACTTACTTAACTTGTTTTATTTTTATCAACTTTTTGTTTCAAATTATTCATGAAATATCTATCTATTATTGCTATCCTGTCTGTACTGAGTATTACGGCCAGCGCCAGAGTAGCTCCTGTAGCCATTAATGGCAAATTCTCATTTTTGGAGAATAAAGGTCAGATAAAAGACCAGAACGGCAAACCACGGGCGGATATTCAGTTTGTTTTACCAGGCAGTGGGATTAATCTTTTTGTCGGAAATGGACAGTTGCACTATCAGTTTGCAAAGGCTGTAGTTGCCAACCCGCACCAGCCGGGTACCTACATAGCACCACAGTTCCGTATTCATCCGGATCAGGATCGGTACGAAGAGCCTATGACAGCAACCATCAATACTTACAGGCTGGATGTGGAGTTGGTGGGGGCAAATATGAACGCACCATTTATAGCCGGTGAACCACAAGCATATTACGAGAATTACTACCTGCCCGGTGCTCCCACAAATGGCATACGGGCGCATGCCTTTAATAAGATCACCTACAAGAATGTATACCCAGATATTGACTGGGTTATTTTTGTGGACGGTACAAAACTGGAACATGAGTTTGTAGTAGGTCGTAACGGAGATGCTTCTCGCATACAGATTCGTTACAAAGGTCAGACATCGCTCAAAATTACTACAGACGGCAGCATTATTGCAGGTACCCCATTGGGTACGGTTACAGAGAAGGCACCGGTTTGTTATAATGCCGATGGTTCACTGCAGCCTTCTGCTTACCGGCTCAACGGCAGTTTGCTTACTTATGACCTGCATGGTGCCAAGGACGAAATATTGATTGACCCGGAACTGATCTGGGGTACCTACTATGGTCCCGACTCAAGTACCACACAGTTTTACGACAATGCCGTATGCGATTCTGCCAATCTGTATGCCTGTGGCCTTACGTGGTCGGGCGTGGCAGGTACCATTGCTACCAGCGGTGCCTATCAGTCGGTTTTTGGGGGTGGTACCGATGCCTACCTTGTTCGGTTTGATACAGGTGGGCACAGAATATGGGCTACATACTATGGTGGTAACGATGCCGACTGGGCTACTGGTGTTGATTGTGATGCCAATGGCCTGATCTACATGTGTGGGGTGACGGCGAGTACAACCGGCATATCTACCCCGGGTGCACAGCAAACAACCTATGGCGGTAATCCTTATGACGCATTTGTAGTGAAATTCGACGCTGATGGTGTACGCAAATGGGCAACTTACGCAGGTGGCGGCGGCTCCAACTATCCGTGGAGTATTTCCTGCACAGCAAATGGTAAGGTTTACCTCGCCGGAGACTCTAACGAAAATACAAACATAGCTACATCTACAGGATACCACCCAACAAAGTCAGGTGGTTTTGACTGGTACATTGTGTCTTACGATACGCTGGGTGTGCGCCAGTGGGGTAGCTATTATGGCGGCAGTACCAATGATTTTTCTGGTATGGCTTTTGGCGATTATTATGCGGTATACCTTACCGGCTGGACAACAAGCGCTGCTGGTATCTCCAGTTCATTTGCGCATCAGCCTGCTTTGGGAGGCGCATCCGATGCTGTGCTGATCAAGACTTTCGAAGATGGCTCATTCTCCTGGGGCACATACTATGGTGGCTCCTCTTCAGAGCTTGTCGGTGGTGTTACCTGCGATCTGTTTGGTAATATATTCCTCTTCGGGCATACCGAAAGTGACAACAACATCAGTGTGCCCGGTGCTTTCCAGACTGCGAGAGCAGGTGGTGCAGATGCCTTTCTGGTCAAGTTTCATCCGGAGATAGGGTTCAGACTTTGGGCTACCTATTTTGGCGGACCACTCGACGAAAAGACCGACCTCAGCCGTATCGTTACAGACGACTCTGGAAATGTCTACGTTACCGGAAATACCAAAAGTCTTACTGGAGTAGCTTTTGACACAGCCTGGCAGACAGTATATGGCGGTGGTGAAAAGGATGGCTTCCTGGCCAAGTTCAGCGCCATTGGTATTCCTAAATGGTCCACGTATTATGGCGGTCTGGGTGTAGATGAGCCACGTGCTACCGCGTTTTATGGTGAGTCGGTATACCTTTGTGGGTTTACAACCAGCGCCGAGAATATAACTACTCCGGGTGCATTTTTGCCTACCGGTGCCGGCCATGAGTTTTACAATCAGGGCTTCCTGTCACGCTTTGCCGATCCCGATACTACTACCATTCCTGTAGACACGGTGACACCTCCGCCAACATTGGTAAAGGGTCCGGCTGAGAGCCACCCTCAGATCAGTCTGTTCCCCAACCCTAACAACGGTACCTTCACACTGGCAGGAGTGCTGGGCAATCGCAACGGCCTGGTTTCTGTAACGGTTACAGACATGACCGGTCGTGTGGTGTTGCAGGACAAAGCGGCCTTACACAATGGCAAGCTGCAGGAACAACTGGGCCTTTCGGGCTCCACGCCTGCAGGAGTGTATCTGCTGCGGCTGCAGGCTCCGGGTATCAATGAGGTAATACCTTTCAGGAAGCAGTAATACGTCGGTAGGCTACTACTTTGTTTAATCAAAGCTACGCGTGCAGCGGTATTTAAAATCGTAGTTTCGTGCCATGAACTATCTGGGGCATGCTTTTCTTTCGTTTGGCGATCCGGCTGTACTTGCCGGTAATATGATGGCCGATCATATCAAAGGCAAAGTAGCGCTAGAATCACTGCCGGAAGGCGTGCGCAAGGGCATACTGCTGCACCGCAGGATAGATGAGATGACCGATAACCATCCTGCCACACAACGGGCCAAACTGTTGTTTCGCGAAGACTATGGCCTGTACTCCGGTGCCATAATGGATACGCTTTACGATCACTTTCTGGCCAATGATCCCAAACACTTTCCATCTGAAGATGCATTGATGGCTTTTACACAGCAGGTGTATGCCATGCTTGATAACTATACCGAAGTTTTTGCGCCCGGTTTCGCAGCTTATTATCCGTATATGAAGGAACAAAACTGGCTACTTGGCTATCGCAATATAAAGGGTATGGAGCGGGCATTGCATGGTCTGGAACGCAGGGCTAAGTACATGCCACCGCCGGAAAAAGCATACGCCACGTTTGTAGCAGGGTATTACCATTTGAATCAGTGCTATTATGATTTTATAGACGATATGATTAAATTTGTAAAAACAGAGCTTAGTAAAGATGTGTAGTTACGGAAATTTACGTTTTTTTGCCGACCGCTGCAGGCAAGGCAGTCAGAAAGAACATTTTCGCGGACGCTTTTTTAACTTTTAACTTAAATAACTAACCTTAAATTGCCCTTCCAGAGTTGCTTATGAGATTGACGTCGTCTTTTATGGGAGTATTTTTCCTGTTACTTTTATTGATTGCCTGCAACACGCCTGTACCACCTGCAGCAGCGCGCACGCCCGGCTTTCACGAAGACCCGGCTCAGCCCCCCAAAGCGCCTCTTATCTACGATACACTGAGCGATAACAACCGCAGCATCATTTCCCAGCTCGACAACTACTACCGTATCCAATCACGGGTAGGTTTCAATGGCGCAGTGCTTATCGGATACAAAGGCAAGGTGGTGTATGAGCGTTACTACGGCTACAGCAACCGGGAACGCAAGATTCCGCTGGCTTTCAATTCTTCCAGCCAGCTGGCTTCCGTTTCCAAAACTTTCACCA
The DNA here is from genome assembly GCA_903824665.1 of uncultured Bacteroidota bacterium. Taxonomy (GTDB): domain Bacteria; phylum Bacteroidota; class Bacteroidia; order Chitinophagales; family Chitinophagaceae; genus Nemorincola. The sequence goes on from CAIJXT010000030.1 coordinate 231,185, forward strand.
GCATTGCTATTCTTTATCTGTACGAGCACAAGCAGCTCAATATCGACTATCCGGTACAGAATTATATCAAGGATTTTCCGTACCCCAATATTTCGTTGCGTATGCTGCTGAGCCATCGCTCTGGCCTGCCCGACTATACCAAGTGGGTGCCCGTTTACAACCGCAACGCATCAAAGCCGATCAGCAATGAAGAGATGATACGGCTGATGGTTAAGCACAAACCCCGCCTGGAGTCGCGGCCCAATACCAGGTTTAAATACTGTAACACCAATTTTGCACTGCTGGCACGAGTGATAGAGGAAGTATCAGGTATGAGTTATGCAGGCTTTATGGAGAAATACATTTTCCGTCCGCTGGGCATGTTCAACACCTTTGTCTACGACCCTGCGCATGGCCTGCCTGGCAACGCAGCGATCAGCTACCGGTACAACTGGGTGCGCGAGCCTGATATGTTTGCTGATGGCGTTACCGGCGACAAGGGCATTTACAGCACTGTTCAGGATATGTTCAGATGGGATCAGTCGTTGTACAACAATACGCTACTCAGCAAGGATATGATAGAGCTTTCTTACGGACCTTGTTCATTTGAGAAGCCGGGTGTAAAGAACTATGGTTTGGGTTGGCGTATGCTGTGCTATGCCAACGGCAACAAGATCATATATCATAATGGCTGGTGGCATGGCAACAATACTTCTTTTTACCGCCTCATCAAGGAGAACATGACCATTATTGTATTAGGCAACCGATTCAATAAGAATATCTACAAGCAGGCACCGGTCATCTATGGCATTGTGAAGGGCGCTGCTGCTGCCCATGGCTTTGATGATGAGGGCTAGTATTACAGGCAGCGCTGACGTACATACCGGTCAGAAATTCTATTTAATTACCTTTTGCGTACACGAGTTGAGCTCCGCTCTACGGATCGGTTTTAATAACCTGTTCCCGCATCATCTATGGTATTAAAAGACTGGAAAGCATGCGTGTTTTAAACACTAGTGCAGGTTTTGTAAGATTGATTAGCTAAACCAGATTGTTCGCCAAAATATACATCCTCATTGTGTATGCAACTAAGGGCATTGTCGCTATGGTGCACTTTTTGGTCATCCTGAGGCTGTTTCTATAACCAGCGCACGCGTATAGAATTATAGACTACAGCCAAACAAAAAAAAGCCCCGGCATTGCCGGGGCTTTTCAATCAATAATTTTTCGTTGTTTACTGACCGGTAGAAGGCGCCGCTGCTTCTTCGTCGTCAGTGGTGCTCACCTTGTCTTCCATTTTGTCGAACTCAAACACCAGGCTGAAGCGAAGTGTGTTAGACAATGGGTTGCGGTTGATACCTGATCCCTGTGGAACAAGGTATGACGCATTCAGCTGAAACACGTTGTAGCGCAGTCCCAGTCCGCAGGTGATGTACTGACGGTCGCCATTGGTTTTGTCTTCGTAGAAATAACCAGCACGGATCGCAAAAGTATTCTGGTACCAATATTCTGCACCCAGTGCAGCGTTGATCTGCCTCAGCTGGTTGCCGGTAGTGAATGAGTTGAAAATACCGCTGATGATCGATACTGTAGTATCAGACCCTGTATACTGCAAAGACGGTACCAGCAGCTTGTTCAGGTCCAGTGCAAACGTGATCTTGTTGTACGCGTCGAACTGTGTAGTATATGCGGCACCCACACCCAGATTCATCGGGATAAAGTCCCTTCTGTTAGAGTTGTAAGTGATCTTGGAACCGATATTGCTCAATACAGCACCGAAGTTGAAGGTATTCACCTGGTATTCTGTCTTTTCTTTCGATTTGGTGTAGTACATACCCAGATCGGCTGCAAACGCATTACCGGGTTTGTAGTCGCCGCCGGTAGCAGCTAAGTTTACACCAGAGGCAATTGCAGAGTGTATATACCTCATGCTCAGACCAGTAGACAGAAACTCAGACAACTTGCGTGAATAGCCCAGATCGAATGCATATTCGCGGGGCATACCAGTACCTATAGAGCTTGCATTCACATCGGTATAGTTGATGTTACCCAATGAGAAGTAGCGCATAGAAGCACTTACAGCCTGCTCATTTTCTTCGCCAAATTTGGCATAACCAGCCAGATAAGCGAGGAAGATATCAGGTACCAGATCCTTAAGCCAAGGTGTGTATGTTGCTGATATACCGTATGTCTTGTCGGTAAATGGAATCTTACCTACATTCCAGTATTGTGCATTCGGGTCGGGCGATACAGCTATGCTCGCATCTCCCATTGCGCCCGCGCGGGCATCGGGCGAAATGCGCAAAAACGGAACGGCCGTGGTTACAAAGTTGTTACTTGTTCCATTCAGGTTCGTCGTCTGGGCCTTCACTTCAGTCGTAGCTATCCCGGCCAGCATTGTCAATCCTATTAAAGCAAAGCGTCTTGCCATCTTGTTATTATTATAAAAATTTAAGTTTGGGCAAAAATATTTCTTTTTGCCCATATAGTCAACAATAATTTTGTGAATATCCTATTAACGTACAATCACCAGTTTTTGGTATGCACTCGACTTAAAACCTTGTTCAGTTGAGATCAGCACTCTGTATACATATACCCCTGATGGCAACCTGTTTCCCTGGTTGTCTGCACCATCCCAAACGATCTCGTTGCTGCGGCTGCCTGTAGGCGTAAACTGCTGATCTATGTTTTTTACAATTGCACCTGCGGCATTGTAGATGTTGATCTGTACATCTAGTGCCTCCTCAGGGTGATTGTGCTCAAACACAAAGTGCGTTTCGCCGCTGAATGGGTTGGGATAGTTCATCAGGTTCTCTATGGCCATCACCTTGCCATCGAGCACTATGAAGTCTACACTGCCTTCGCCCGAATTGTTGTTCACATCCCATGCCTTCACCCTTATGGTGTGCTTTCCGTTGGGTATCCCGTTTATCGGGAAGCTTACAGTTCCGCGTTGGTAGGTGTTTGGTGCGGTTTCGTAGTAATCATTTAGTATATATGGCTGCTCAATATTGCCATCCAGCACCGCTGTAAGGTCGTGTCCCAGCTTGTTGCCCGATACATTGATGCCAGTTTCAGAGAACAATTTCACAAAAAGTGATGTGTTGCTGCCAGTGATACCGCCATTCAGAAAAAGACTGTCGTTGATATAGGGTTGCACAACCGGAGGTACATCACTGGTCACAGGGTTGTCAGAGTAGCCACCTACAGCAATGCCGGTGTCTACACCTGCAGCATCGGTTATGCCATTGTGGGCATAGTGGCTGATCTTGCCAGTGCCAAAATTGTAGTTGATGTCCTTAGGGGCGATAAAGGTATACGAGTAGCGGCCATTGGTTACTGTTACCTTGCCTTTGTATACCAGATTGTCCTGCAGCTGAAAGGTTTTGTTCACACTGGTTATTGTCGCGATATTGCGGGGTTTGTCGTAAAACGATACAGACAGTATGCCATTAAAGCCATCCAGTGTATTGCCGTTATTATCGTGTACCCTGCCGCTGATGCGGTATGCGCCCAGCGCCTTTATGGTATCGGCTGGTGTAGCGGTTGCTACATCTGTTATGCTGTCTACATGCACAAAATGCTCAGGGAAATTGGGGGTAAGTGCCGGGTCGCCCAATAGCGAAAATTTACGGTAGTTAGCCAGCTCGTTAGGGTTGTTCGAGGTAAGGTAAGTAGCATTTTTACCTATCCTCGATGCGTCGCCAAAGCTGTGCCATTTGCCATTTGCTTTTTGAGTAAGCTGTGTCTTCAGAAATATCGCATTCAGCGGATTGTTGTAGTTGGCATATACTGCCGCAGTAGTAGTGAAGATAGAGATCACACCACCACCTTTATGCAGCACCAGTTGCTCAGCTGCCGATATATACTGCGGATGATCAAACTGGCCGTAGTCGCAGGTAGCTGTCACCATAAAAGGCATCATGTTTACATTATTCCAGCGATTAAAGTCGTCCTGAGTAAGTATGCGCTCTTCTGTCCATACCTGAGTATTGCCGTGGCCGCTGTAGTTGATCAGCATTGTCCCCTTGTATATCCGGTCGCTGATAGATGCATTGGCATTGGGGCAGCGTAGTCCTGCGGGTGTAGATATCCTCGGTATAGCATCCAGGTATACCTTGCTGTGGTTATAGAGGTTATGTGTAGTGCCGGTTATTACCTCACCCATTTCTTCTGCATCCTGCATATGGTTTCCGGCACCATCGTTATTATCTGCGATCAATGTTGATGCTATGCGCCATGGCCCTAGTGTTGCGGCGCTTTTGTAGTTGGTGATCTTGGCTACTATTGCTACGGCGTCGGCTACGGTCCTTGCAGGTAGCCTGCCTACGCCTATATCCAGAGCATTGAACAGGGTATGCTTTTCTATGTCTTCATTGTCATCCAGAAAACCATAAAAGTCATCAGTAGAGAAGCTGTTGAGGTTGTATGCCGATTCAGCCGATTCGAAAACGGGAACAAAATTAGAGTTGTTAGGCAATCTGTTTTTGTAGTCGTAAGATGCCCCGCCCAACAGGGTCAGGTACCGCGGCATTTGTGTAGTATCATTACCGGCACGTTTGTAAAACATTCTTGCAAAGTCCCTTATGGCACTGATGTCCTGCGCACCCGACGAGAATTCGTTGTATACCTGCTCCGGAGTTACTACTACTACACGCATGTTGTCATGTGCGCGGTGATAATCGGCGAGCTGGTTGGCCTGAGCCAGATAGTTTTTGTGGCTTACAATAATGTTATCTACCTGCGGCACTCCGTGAAGGTTCTGGTTAGCTACGCTGCCTGCGTATACAGGTGCATACAGGTTCAGGCTGTTCATGGCGGCAAACTCATGCAGTATCTGTGCATCGCAGGAGAATGTGTAGGTGCTGCCGCTAAGTGCACCGTTTAGGATCACCGGTACCTGTGGGTTGGTTACATCCCATACCCGGGTTGAACCGCCGGCACCCTGTAGTATGTAGTTGGCAGTATTGCCAGGTCCTTTGCTTTGCAGGTCGCGAAAGCTTAGTTGGTCTCCGCTAAGTACCAGTGGTCTTCTTGCGTTCAGCTCTACGAAGTTCAGGTATCCTTGCGCGTCTGAAGCTGCTGGTGTGAAGGTGAGCCGCACCTGAGCCGATGCTGCGTTAATCCCCACAGTTCCGGCAATTTCCTTGATCTGCATTACGGTATTATCGCTTGTTCCCGACGGGAAAGCAATAGATCCAAGTGCATTTCCATTTACTGTAGCATCAAAAGCGCAGTTGGGTGCACCAACCACTCCCGCAGACACCTTGCAGTATACATTGGATACTGCTGCCCCTATATCGAAATTGAACGATTGTGTCAGGTTATTGGCTAATGGATTGAACTGTTCTCCATACCATGTTTTACCAATGCCCGCCGGATTTACCAGATCTACATCATGTACATCATAGTAGTTGTAGTCTGTTACTGTTACATTACCTCCGGGAGGTGCGTTTTGCTCGCTGATGCGCAATCCGGGCCCTTTATCAAACGTTATAAAATAGTAAGCAGTGTCGCTGTATAGATTTTTTAAATGCGTGAATCTTTTATTTATTGTATCTGCATCCCAACCCATGGGGCCCAGGCCATAGAATACTGCATAGTCTCCTGTATTGAAAATGTTGTCACCTCCATCATAAACAAGCAGTGCGTTTTCTACTAGGTCGGTCGCCCTGGGCACACTGTTCGCTTCCGACAGCATTTTACCACCATTTCCGTATACCCTGATATTGGCGGGGTTGATGCTGGCGGGTGTCAGTCCCATAGAAGTAATGAAGGCTGCGTCTATCTTGTGAAATCCGGTGCGGGTAATACCAATCTTGTACCACGTACCAGTTGCCAGTGCCGACGAGGTAATGTCTGCAGTGGGTTTCGCTGATGCGGTATTTATGCTGGTGGTGTTTTCGGTCAGGTCCAGTGTCAGGCTGGTGATCTGCTGCACAATTCCGGCCGCATCTTTCTGATAGGCTGGTATGCGTATTACGGCAAATGGGCGTTTGCGCTCCATACCCAGCACCACTTCTGTTTGCTCAACCGCCATTGGTTGTACACCATCCGGTAGCGTAGCCACAGTATAACTTAAATCGGTAACTTTTACCTGTGGTAAAGCATAGTTTTGCAGCCATACCTTTTTAATTATGTAGCCGCCATAAACCTCCCTTGGGTTCACCTGATGAACTTCGGTATAGGCAAATGCTGAAGACGATAGGGTAGTGCTGAGAAAAAGTAATACAGCAGGGATTATTTTTTTCATACTTTTAAAATAGGTTTTGAGCACCCGGACGGGAAAATGAACTAAATCAAAATTAAGTAATAAACAGTGTTCAACGGAAAAAACCGTGCAATTGCTGTGTTAAATAGTTAACGTAAATCTTTTTCAAATATTATATTTGCTGAAAAAAATAGAAAAACTGGCTTTTTTTTTAAAAAGGCTTTGAAAACTTGAAAATTTAAAAAGAATGCGGTATCATTGTAACTGCTTTTAACAAAATACCTGCAAAAAGGCGTAACTTTTTTAGCGAAAATTATGAAAAGAAAAATCATAGGCATCGGCTTGCTTTGTATTGGAGCTGCTACTTTATTTTCTGCATGTGCCTCCAATTCACAAAAGAAAGGTAGAGGTTTTGGTGAGTCCAGAGTCACTGGTTGGGAATTGAACAACAGCTCATGGGGTGGCTTCGAAGCAAGGGATTATGCCGGGCAACCAACACCAATCGGTATGGCTTTTGTACAGGGCGGTAGGTTTACAATGGGAGCAGTTGATGACGAAATGCCTACTCTTGAAAACAACAGCATGAGGCGTACCGTTTCCGTTTCTTCTTTTTATATGGACGAAACAGAAATTGAGAACCAAAGCTACCGTGAATACATCTATTGGCTCAATCGTACTTATTTCACTGACTATCCGGAGATTATAATGGCCGCCAAGCCCGACTCCAACGTGTGGCGCTCGGCTCTGGCTTACAACGAGCCTTATGTGAAATATTACTTCATGGCTAATGCCTACAACCACTATCCTGTGGTGGGTGTAAACTGGTATCAGGCTTCCGACTTCTGCGAATGGCGTACAGATCGTTTCAACGAAGGTTTGCTGATCAAGTATGGTTTCCTGTATCCTAACGTTAACCAGTCTGGTGAAGACGTATTTACTACCAAGTCTTACGTTTCTGGTCAGTATGAAGGTTCTAAAAGAAACAGAAAGTTGGATCTCGAACCAAACGGTTCTCATGAGCGTCCTGTAAACTATGGTGATGGTCTTTTCCAACCCGATTTCAGGCTGCCTACAGAAGCTGAGTGGGAATACGCTGCACTTGGTCTTATCGGTAACAACCCAAGCCCCGAAAACAAACGTCGTCGTGGTGAGGAAGTTATCACAGATCGCAACACGCTGCCATGGGGACCAAAGAACACTACACGCTACGGTCTGCACAATCAGTACCAGGGCGAGTTTGAAGGTAACTTCATGAGAGGCAAAGGTGATTACATGGGTGTTGCCGGTGGTCTTAACGACAATGGTGATGGTCCTACTTTAGTAAATACATTCCTCCGCAATCCATTTGGTCTTTACAACATGGCCGGCAACGTGAATGAGTGGGTTATGGATACTTACCGCCCAAGTTCACACGAAGATGTTGACGACTTCCGTCCTTTCCGTGGTAACGTCTACAAGAAAGATTTGTATCAGGAAGATTGGACTCCTGAAGAAAAAGACAGCATAGGTCACATGCCTACTGCAGTACTCACAGATGAAGAGGTTCGCAACAATAACCATTTCAAAACACGTTCTGGTGTGCTTCATAGCTACAGAGATGGTGATAGTCTTTCTCAGGCAGCTTACGGTTATGGTTCTGCTTCTCTGATCAACGATTCTACCAAAGTTTACAAAGGTGGTTCATGGGCAGACCGTGCTTACTGGTTGTCTCCCGGGACTCGCCGCTACATGCAGGGAAATCTGTCTTCTTCTACCATCGGTTTCCGTTGTGTAATGGATCGCTTCGGTAGCCCAACTGGCGACATGCAGCCAGGTGGTAACAACTTCGGCAGGCAGAAATACCACAAAAGATAATTTGCACACTATTTCATAATAAAGCCCCTTTCTTATCGGAAGGGGTTTTTTATTTTTACACCAAATTTACCTCCGTGACTATTACCGATTTATATCAGAAGTATCTGGCGCATCCGCTGGTGATAACAGATACGCGAAAGCTGCAACCAGGCGGAATTTACTTTGCTTTAAAGGGCGATAACTTCAATGGCAACACCTTCGCATCAAAAGCATTGGCCGCGGGTGCCGCATACGCTGTAATAGATGAGGCGGAGTACAATTCCGATGAGCGTTGCATTCTGGTACCTGATGTATTAGATACACTGCAGCAGCTGGCTCTCCACCATCGGCAACAGTTCGTTGTTCCGTTTATAGCAATTACAGGTTCTAATGGCAAAACCACTACCAAGGAGCTGGTAGCGGCGGTGCTCTCCCGGCAGTATATCACCTATGCCACAGAGGGCAATCTGAACAATCATATTGGCATACCACTTACTCTGCTAAGGATAGCTGAGGGAGTGCAGATGGCAGTGATAGAAATGGGTGCCAATCATCAGAAGGAAATAGAGGGATATTGCAGGGTAGCAGAGCCTACCCACGGTATCATTACTAATTGCGGCAAGGCACATATTGAGGGGTTTGGTGGAATAGAAGGGGTAAGGAAAGGTAAGGGTGAATTGTACGACTATATTGCAGCTGCAGGCGGCACCATTTTCCGAAATACAGATCTCGATTATCTGCAGGACATGGGTAGGGGTGTACTCCGTCAGATCACCTATGGTACAGCCCTTGGCGACATCACAGGCGTTCCTGTAATGAATGGTGTGTTTCTGTCTGTTGCTGTAAAGAATAAGGATGAAGACTCGATGATCAATACACGCCTTGTTGGCGAATACAACTACCCTAATGTGATGACAGCAGTTGCCGTAGGTACTCATTTCGGTGTGCCCATGCAGGAAATAAAGGCGGCAATAGAAAGCTACGAGCCCGATAACAGCCGGTCGCAGTGGCTACAGAAAGGTAGCAACCGCATTATACTCGATGCCTACAATGCCAACCCTACAAGCATGCGTGCTGCAATACTGAATTTTGCCGGCGCGTCACTAGCCGCCAAGACGCTGTGGATTGGGGGTATGAAAGAGATGGGTAGTGCCGAACAGTACGAACACAAAGAACTGGTGTCGCTCATAGCTGCATATCAGTGGCAGGATGTGATATTGGTAGGCAGGGAATTTGAGGGCGTAGCTGGCAATTATAAGTGGTTTGCTGACAGCACTGCCGCAGCGGAATATGTAAGTAAAAACCCACCACGGGACAGCGCTATTCTTATAAAAGGTTCAAGAGGCAGTAAAATGGAGCTGATGCTACGCGCACTAGGTGATACCGCCACTACATGATCCCGGATGCAGCAGTGATAACGCATTATTACAACTACTCAGAATCTAATACAGGTCATTTTCCATGTTTCAGACCCAATATCAGAGATTTCAGCTCTTGCATATCTGTTTCGGGTTGTGGTAGTGTACCGGTCTGGTGTTTATAGTACTTCCATATTTCCAGTATGCCATCAATAGATACAGTATATGGTGCGTAATTTTTATTCAGCGATTTCAGTAGCACGGTACCATTATCCTGTACTGTTACCTGCTTAAAAACAAAGTCCTGCTCACCCTTAAGAATTACAACACATGGTGTGTTGGGTTTTAAGCTTTTCCAGTCCTGTACATATTCGGCTATCACCTCGCTGTTTTCGGGCAATGGCAGCATAGAGTCTCCAGTTGTTGGAAACATTCTGTATGTGCCTGATTTTGGCAGATTTGGCAGTGTAAATCTGGGCAGGGCTGCTATATATTCAGGGTCATTATAGCCTGCCATGTAGCCCGCTTTCGCCTTTATAGGTATGTATTCGGTATTCTCCTTGTTGCGCTTATCTACGGTTATTGCCAGTACCCGTATCTTGCTGCCGGTCATATACACATCATTTCCGGTCAGTAGTTCCTTTAGTTTCAGCTCGCCCAGTTTCATCAGGTCAGCTTTCAGCAGGCTGTCTACACTAACCTTGAAGTATTCGGAGAATTTTACCAGATCCATAGCTGATGGATTGATTGTTTTACCAGACTCCAGCGCCTGTAGTTTATTCCGCGACAGGTCCAGTTCAGACGATACTTCTTCCTGGCTTTTTTTCTTCCGCTCGCGCAGAAACCGGATGTTGCTATGAAAAAAAATTTTTGCAGTTGTCATTTTCTATTGTTATTATTGGAAACATGCAATTGTTGCTATAAGCAACAAAAATAAACAACTTTATCAACAATGCAACTTTCCAAAAGTGATATTATCCGGCAACTGCAAAAGGAAGTGCTGGCAATACAGCGGCCACACCGGCAGTCGGGCAGCAGCCTCAATACTGGTTTGTGGGAGATGGAGCAGGCATTTCCCGGCAACACCTTCCCGCTGGGTGCTGTACACGAGTTTGTGAGCAATGCCAGAGAAGAGGCGGCCGCAACTAATGGATTCATGGCCGCACTGATGAGCCGCCTGATGCAGAAAGGCAAGAACACGGTGTGGATCAGTGCTGGACGAACACTTTTTCCTCCGGCACTGCACCTGTTTGGTATAGACCCAGACCGGGTCATTTTTATAGACCTCCTGAAACAAAAGGACGTTTTATGGGCTATAGAGGAAACACTGAAGTGCAGCGCTTTGGCAGCAGTTATTGGCGAATTGAAAGAACTCAGTTTCACAGAGTCCAGACGGCTGCAGCTGGCAGTAGAGCAAAGCATGGTTACGGGCTTTATACATCGCCATAACCCGGGCAGACAGAACAATGTTGCATGCGTTACACGCTGGCGTATCAGACCAGTATCCAGCGATACAGGTGGTGTTCCGGGAGTTGGCTTCCCCAGATGGAAGGTCGAATTGCTCAAGGTAAGGAACGGAAAGCCTGGGGCATGGCAGATAGAATGGTCGGCTGGAAATTTCCGGCAGATTAAACAGAATTTATTCTCAATACCAGATTTTCAAAAACGCAAAAGCGGATAGTATGCCAAGGCGATATGCAGCAATATGGTTTCCTCAATTAACTACTGACAGATGGGTGCGATGCAACCCTGCGCTCCGTGATGTGCCTTTTGTGCTGGCTGCGCCAGAACGTGGAAGAATGATCATAAAAGCAGCTAATGCAGCAGCACGCACCAGGGGCATACACGTACAAATGGTGGTTGCTGACTGTAGAGCCATAATGCCGGCTCTGCAGGTGTTTGACGATGAGCCCGGGCTGCCGGCTAAACTGCTGGATGCGCTTGCCGAATGGTGCCTGCGCTATACGCCTGTTGTAGCCGTAGATATGCCCGACGGACTGTTGCTTGATGTGACCGGATGCCCCCACTTGTGGGGTGGCGAAGAACCTTACCTGAAAGATATCGTTAGCAAACTGAAGGGATACGGGTATGATGTGCGTGCTGCAATTGCCGATACCATCGGTACAGCATGGGCTGTATGTCGATTTGCAGCTTGTGCGCACATAATAGAAAAGGGAGGTAACCTCGATGCATTGCTGCCCCTGCCGCCAACTGCTCTGCGACTGGACAAAAACATTGTTGACCGTCTGGATAAACTGGGACTATACCAGATTCGCAATATTGTGTCTATGCAGCGGAAGGCACTCAGCAGGCGCTTTGGGCAGGCGCTTCTTTCCAGATTAGACCAGGCTCTGGGGCAGGAGCATGAAGTATTGCAGCCCATACAGCCATTGCAACCCTATATAGAACGCTTGCCTTGCCTGGAGCCAATCAGAACCGCAAAAGGTATAGAAATAGCATTACAGCAGTTGCTGGAGCAGCTGTGCAGACGGCTGGCAAAAGAAGAAAAGGGAGTCAGAAAATGTGTTTTGAAAGCATACAGAATGGATGGAAATGTACAGATGATAGAAATTGGCACCAGCAGGCCATCTAAAAACGTAACACACTTGTTTAAGTTGTTTGAACTTAAGATAGCAACAATTGAGCCTGCTTTGGGGATAGAGGTGTTTACAATAGAAGCACCTGTTGTAGAAGATGTACCGGCAACACAGGATGTGCTATGGGATTTTACAGAAGGCGGAAATGGTACAGCAGTAGCGGAATTGCTGGACAGAATAGCAGGCAAACTGGGAGTGCAGACCATACACCGCTACCTGCCCGATGAGCATTACTGGCCCGAAAGATCTGTTAAGCTCGCTTTATCCCTTGCCGATGAGCCACAGACCGCATGGCGCGCAGATCTTCCCCGGCCTATACACCTGCTACCCCGGCCCGAAAAAATTGAAGTAACCGTTCCTATGCCCGACTATCCGCCTATGCTGTTTCGCTACAATGGTATGTTGCACCAGGTAAGCAAGGCCGATGGGCCCGAAAGAATAGAGCAGGAGTGGTGGCTGCAGCAGGGCCTGTACCGGGATTACTACTGCATAGAAGATGAGCATGGTGCACGGTATTGGTTGTTCAGATCGGGTAGTTACGAGAGTGGCGAACCCGAATGGTTTATTCACGGATTTTTTGCATAGCATATGAGGTATACAGAGTTACAGATTACATCCAATTTCAGTTTTCTCAGAGGGGGGTCACATCCCGAAGAGATGATAGACCGCGCATTGGAATTGGGCTACAGAGAGATAGCGATCACCGACAGAAACACACTTGCAGGTATAGTACGTGCGCATATAGCAGCAAAGGGAAAGGCGATACGCATTATTCCCGCCTGCCGCCTGGACCTGCAGGACGGTGCAAGCCTGCTTGCATACCCTACAGACCGCGATGCATATGCAAGGCTTTCTGCTCTGCTTTCTGAAGGTAATATCCGTACAGAAAAGGGTCATTGTCTGTTATACAAAGCAGATGTTTTCAGGTACGCCAAAGGAATAAAATTCATTGCAGTTCCGCCACCATCATTAGATGCTGCTTACGAGCTCTCACCTGAGTTTATCAGCGACTTAAAGACCTATAGGCTTGCGCTAGGCAAAAACCTGTATCTGGGCGCAGCACGTGCCTACAGGGCTTACGACAGCAAGATGCTGTACCGGTTAGCTGAAGTCGCAACAAAACTTGGTATCCCTTTGGTAGCAACAAATGATGTGCACTACCACATAAGGGGGCGCCGGGAGCTGCAGGATGTACTTACCTGTATCCGGGAAAAGTGTACTATTTACAATGCCGGTTTTCGCCTGTACCAGAATGCAGAAAGATACATTAAGCCCATACACGAAATGCATCGCCTGTTCAGGCAGTATCCTGATGCTATAACCCGCACACAGGAAATAGCAGATGCATGCCGCTTTGATCTCAATAGCCTCGAATACGTATATCCTGAAGAAATAACAACAGACGGGCGCACACCGCAGCAAGAGTTGGTACAGCTTACATGGCAGGGGGCAAAAGATCATTTTGGCGGCAATATACCGCAGAAAATAAGTGAGCTGATCATACATGAGCTGGAGTTCATGGAGCGCAAGAATTATGCAGCATATTTTCTCACCGTATACGACCTTGTGCGGTTTGCACGAAACAGGGGTATATTATGTCAGGGACGCGGATCGGCAGCCAATTCGGTAGTGTGCTATTGTCTCGGTATTACTTCTGTCGATCCTTCAAAGTTCAAGCTGCTGTTTGCGCGGTTTATGTCAGACGCTAGAGACGAGCCGCCGGATATTGATGTGGATTTTGAGCATGAGCGCAGGGAAGAGGTTATTCAGTACATCTATGAGAAGTATGGTCGCGACCGTGCAGCTATCGTAGCTACCGTTACACAGGTGCATTTTAAAGGTGCCGTGCGTGATGTGGCTAAAGCTATGGGTTTGTCTGTCGATGCTATCAACCGTTTGTCTGCTTCTTCATGGGAGTTTACCAGTGAGTGGTTTGATGGTAAGAAGATATCAGAAGGGGGCTTTAATCCAAACGATTCACACCTCATGAAGGTGTTGCGCCTTACACAGCAGTACATAGGTTTCCCAAGACAACTGGGGCAGCATACTGGCGGTTTCGTTATCACCCGTGGCAAACTTTCAGACCTCTGCCCAATACTCAATGCGCGTATGGAAAACCGTACCTGCATTGAATGGAACAAAGATGATATTGAAGCGTTGGGATTCCTGAAGGTTGATGTGCTGGCACTGGGTATGCTCACATGTATCCGCAAGGCGTTCGATCTGGTAAAACAACATTATGGCAGGGTCCTTACATTGGCCAATATTCCGCAGGACGATCCTGCCGTATATGAAATGATCAGTCATGCAGATACTATTGGCGTATTCCAGATAGAGAGCCGTGCGCAGATGTCAATGCTGCCCCGGCTGAAGCCCCGGTGTTTTTATGATCTGGTGATAGAGGTGGCTATCGTAAGACCGGGACCTATACAGGGAGATATGGTGCACCCGTATCTGCGCCGCCGCAACGGGCAGGAACCCGTTGTCTATCCGTCGGCAGAGCTTGAGGCTATTTTGGGCAGAACACTGGGTGTTCCATTGTTTCAGGAGCAGGCAATGGAGATTGCCATTGTTGCCGCAGGCTTCACTCCTGCCGAGGCCGACCAGCTCAGACGCAGCATGGCAACCTTCAAGGCCAAAGGTCTTGTGACACAGTTTGAAAAGAAAATGGTAGATGGAATGACAGCCAAAGGATATACAGAGGAGTTTGCAAAGCGTGTATTCAAGCAGCTGGAGGGTTTTGGCAGTTATGGTTTTCCGGAAAGTCATGCAGCCAGTTTTGCATTGCTGGTATATGTGTCTTCTTGGATCAAGTGTTACTATCCCGATGTATTTGCAACTGCACTGCTCAACAGCATGCCTATGGGATTTTATCAGCCTGCACAGATTGTTATTGATGCGCGCAAGCATGGTGTTGTCGTATTGCCGGTAGATGTAAACTACTCTTGCTGGGACAATATATTCGAACAGAAAGAGGGTAAGTATTATCAGGTGCGTCTCGGCTTCAGGCAGGTAAAAGGGTTAAGGGAAGAGGATATGACAGTGCTGGTATCAGCAAGAATAATTCCCTTTTCAGATATCGCAGCATTGCGCGATGCTGGTGTGCCTATGGCTGCACTGGAGGGCCTGGCAGATGCAGATGCCTTCAGATCGCTGGGACTGGACAGGAGGCAGGCTTTATGGGAGGTATCAGCAATCAACGATCGTCCTTCGGGCATGTTTGCAGGGCAGCCTTCTGCCTCTGTCGACGAGCATACCGTATTACCGGCAATGTCTTTGTCTGAGCATGTTGTACAGGATTATACCGCTACTTCATTGTCTTTGAAAGCACACCCGGTAAGTTTTGTAAGAGAAAAATTAGCTATGCTCCAAATCCTGGCCAACAGAGATCTGGATAGATGTAATGCCGGTGCATTGGTCAAGGTTGCGGGGCTCGTACTGGTAAGGCAACGACCGGGTACTGCCAGCGGCATCTGCTTTATTACAATAGAAGATGAAACCGGTATTGCCAATCTGGTTGTTTTCAAGAAACTGTTTGAGCAATACCGAAAGGAGATATTGCAGTCGAGGTTGCTGATGGTCGAAGGCAAACTGCAGCGCGAAGGCGAAGTGACCCATGTAGTGGTTACCCGTTGTTTCAATATGTCGGCACTGTTACAGAAGCTCACCACTACCGATGAGCCGGTAAATACACTGCAGACCTTGTCAAGAGCAGACGAGAAAGTAGACGAAAACTATGCTACAAAGGATACCAGAACCAAAGGGCGTACGGTTGTTCAGGGAGAGATGTTTCACTCAGGCAGAAATTTTAGGTAGTGGTCTTACTTGCTTTCAAAAAAATGAACAGACTATTCTTCAGTAGTCTTCAATGCTTTGTCTATTTTTTTGGATAGCTTGTTCAGCTCTTCCTGCAGCAAAGGATTGTTGAAGGTTTCAATTGCAGTATCCGCAGCATAGGTCAGCAGGCACATAGCCATGAAGTCCTGATCGTCCTTGCCGGCATAGTGCGTACGCAGCTCCATTATCTTCTGGTCTGCCAGTTTCACTGCCTTACGCACTGCCGACTCTTCTTCCGGCTTTATGCGTATACGGTAGCTGCGGCCGGCCAGCCATACCGTTATGGATAGCGTTTCTTCTTCAGTATTGTCCGGCTTCGATTGCATCATACAAAGATAAACTTAACCGTTGATTTCATTTGTTTCAGGCAGTGCGTCTGGTGTTGTTGCGGCTTGCTGCTCACTGCCGGGCAGGTGCACCAGCCGTTTCTGAAATAACAGCAGTGTGATGATCCCTACAGATATAGCCGCATCAGCAATATTGAAAACCGGCTCGAAAAATATAAAATTTCTGCCACCCCACACCGGTACCCAGGAGGGTAGTGTGGTTTCCAGTAGCGGGAAGTACAGCATATCTACAACCTTGCCTTGCAGAAACTTTCCATATCCATGTCCGAAGGAGGTGAAATGTGCCACCGCCTCCTTATTGTGATTTTGCAACATGTTTTGCAGGTTGTCATAGTTGCCAGAGAAGCACGAGTACGGACTGTCTGAGAAGATAAGACCATAAAACATACTGTCCAGCAGATTGCCCAGAGCACCTGCAAGGATCAGTGATCCGCATATCAGTAAGCCTTTGCTGTATCCTTTATTGATCAGCCTTTTCAGCAGGTAGAACCCGAATACCACCGCAACCAGCCGGAATGACGACAACAATATTTTGCCGATGGGCGACTCGCTGAGCTTCATGCCATATGCCATCCCTTCATTTTCAATAAAATGAAGCCGGCCCCAGCTACCCAGCATAGGCACATCATCGCCAATGGCGAAATGTGTTTTTATGTATATTTTCAGCGCCTGGTCTGCAACTATTACCAGCAGCACTATCAGCAACGCGTTACGGTATTTCAAGTTCCGGGAAGTTCTAATTTGTAATCGGGCAAATATACAATACTATGCACATACCGCCGCCCGTATAGCTACTGCGTATGTAAGAATTAACTTTTTTATCTGTTGTGCAGTTTGTCGCTTCTGTGCCGTTGTCCGGTATTATCAGCTACAGTACTTGCAGATCAGATTACTTTGATCTATTTCAGATTCTCAAAATACCTTATCGGTAGCGTGAATTCAAGTACCTCGTTTCTCATAATATCGTTAATGATCACAGGATCCTGACTGAAAATTTTGTTTGCTTCTTTTTCTGTTTCTGCCTTGATCACTACCATACCCCACAATCTTTTGTCACTTGGCTCATAGTCTGTTCTGCCGGCAAATATCAGAATGCCCTCCTTTCCAAGTGAATCATAAAAGCGTGCATGCGCTGATAGAACATCAGATGTTTCTTTTGTCCAGCTTTTTTTGTCCTTATAGTATTCTGCAAGGCGCAGATGCGAACAATACATTTTAGTAGATGCTTTATTAGATCCCGGCTTCGGGGTTTTTGCATACTTGCTGCTCTGGCTATAAGCGGCCGTTGACAATAAAAGCATCAGGCAAATGGTCTGAATGTATTTCATTTTTTGTTTTCTGTTTTTTCAAAGATAATAGCTTACTCATTATCCGGAAGAAGAATTTGTTCCGTACTCATAATATTGCTTGAATCTTAGCCATACAGACATATACAGTTCACTATCACCTTATCACATAATGGTGGTTATAGTCAGTGATATTCATGCATTTTACCATTGAAATCGATAGTGTTCTTTCGGTCACTGATAAAATTTAAGGGCACCGGTATTTTGCCATGCCCGTTCTTGATGTCAATAATGTAAGTAGGGCAGGCTATACCGCTAAGTGTTGCCGTCAGCCGGGTGGCAATAGCTGTTTCTTTTGCAATATCGCCGGCAAAATGCCCAATACCATTTACATCGTCGCAGTGATACAGGTAGTAGGGTATTACACCTGCGTGGTAAAGACGGGTATACAGATCGTGCAGCACATCGTATTCATCATTTATGCCCTTCAGGAAAACGGTTTGCGATAGCAATGTTACGCGCAGTTGCCTTAGCAATTTTATCACATCCATTGCTTCTGTTGTCAGCTCGTCCGGGTGGTTTACATGCAGCAGTATAAAGAAGGGTTTCTTCTTTCCTGTCTCATCAATTAATGAGAGCAGCTCCTTGATGGTATTGCGCTGAAAAGCGCCAGGCAATTGTAACGGCAGTCTGGTCCCTATTCGCAACACATTCACTGAAGGTATGTGTCGTAGCTGTTCCAGCAGTTGTGTAGTGATGCCGGGGCTGTAAAGCGGGTCACCGCCAGATAGTATCACGTCATCGATCTCAGGGTGCCTGGTAAGGTATTCCATGATACTGGAGACATCTGTTGCTGTAAGATTGCCGGCATTGGTGCCTATCTGTCTGATGCGTGTACAGAATCGGCAGTGGGCTGCACATTGATAGCTAACCTTAATGAGTGCGCGGTTTGGGTATTTGTGCACAAGCCCTTTTACTACTTCATGTTCATCTTCCAGCAAGGGGTCGTCATACTCCAAATCGCAGGCGTTGGGTTCTGCGGTTGTAGCAAGGTACTGCGCTGCTATTGCAGGCAGCCCGGATAGGTTTTTGAGGTATGGCGTCAGCTTCTCCTTCATTGGTCAGTATTGTATGTCTAATGTGTTTTCAGCGCAAAATGGGTACAACGGATGTGCTTTCGCCTTGCTGAAAAAATCGGCAGCCGTTACCAGATATATATCAGAGTTGATCTGACCTATTAACGGATATACCTCATCAATGTTCCCCGCTTTTATTCCGTTTGCAGCATCTATGAATGGTATCGCAGCCAGATTCAGTATTGGTTTATTAACCGTGGTTGTGAAAATAGTTTCGCATCCCGATAGATAAGCATGCCTCGCAATGTTGTAAGCAAGCAGCACCGCACTGCGCTTGTAGCCCCGCAAAAATGCGAATTGCTCAAAGTAGCCCAGCCGCTGGCTTTCATACGTCCCTAGGTCGATATACCATTGAGCACTATGCCGCCTTTGCCAGATGTCTGATCCACGTAGTACATGGTCAGGAAAAATGATGCCAAAACCTACAACCTCTTGGGCGGTTTCTGCTACAAGGCAGATACAGTTATTGATATACTCAAGATAGGTTTCTTCGTCGGTGCCCAGCAGGAATCCCCCTGTACTGGTGGTTCCATCTGTCATAGTAAGGGGTAGTTGTTGCTTTATCTTTACAAAAGCGTGTTCATCTCCCGGTACCGCTTTGCGAAGTGTAGTATTCATACTGCTTTGGTTGGTAGCGGTTTGTTATCCACGTTGTGTACTGGAGTGTACTGTTTCTTCCTGTTCATTTTCTATGGGCACATTCACAATTCTCGGCCCTTTCAATTGGTCTGCGATTGCCCTGAAAAAACTCCACGTATGCTGGTTTTGGGCAGCGTATTGGTCGGGTAATGGTGTTCTTTTTTCAGGTAGCTCGTACCAGGGTATATTGGGGTACTGGTGGTGTGTGGCATGCTCGTTAAAGTTCATAAGCACCCACGAGAAAACCGGTACACGGTGCAATGAGCGCACATTGTACCGCACCCCGCTGCCCACAGTAGTGTCATAGTGAAAGATATACACCAGCATCGACAATATCCACCCAAATGCCAGCATAGGGTAGCCCAGTGTATACAGGTATATATTGCTGCCAAGTAAAAGGTATACACCCACATGCAGCAACACACCCAGTGCAAACAACAAAACCGATTGCAGCTGGTCTCTAATCGTCCAGTTGTTGAACGCTGGCGATATCCGCGACGATAGCGACACGGGCACAAACAGGAACAGCAGTACAGAGATTAGAGAGTGAATGAAAAAACCACCCAGAAACACACTGAAGTACCACACGGCATAATAGTACAAAACACGGACGCGGGATGCCTTTCCCTTGATCACAAACGTATCCAGAGCAGAAGTATGGTCGTCTTTACGGTTGAACCCGTGGTGAAACATATGTATCTTCCTGTATATGGTCACAGGCACCATCAGTGGCAACAGTATTACACTGCCCCAAAAGTCATTCCGTTTCTTATTGTCGCGGAATAGCTTTCCATGAGACGCCTCATGGCCAACAATATAGAACCGGTAAAACCAAAGTCCCTGAAAAAGCAAAACAGGTGTGTATAGGAGCCATATCAGTCCTTTACTCACTGGAAGCTTGCTGATACCTACGGCTGCTATACTTAGTAAAAGGAACACACCAATTGTCTCGGCAACGAGTTTAGTATTGACTGTATTATTGTGAATTTTTTGCAATGCTTAGCGGTTTGTGAAAAATATTCTATGACAAAAACCGTACCAAAGATATGGAGTAACATAATATTGGCTGGTGCCAACCATGCCGTAATGTCCTGATGCAGCTAAATTGTGTCTACTTATTCTTTTTTGGCTAATCCGCATTATATTTACAACACGCAAACCGAGTGGTATGAAAAAAACAGCATCTGTAGTCTTTACGTTATTTGCAGCGCTTCTGATCACTTCCTGCACCAGCAGGAGTTATGATTGTAAGTGCATCTATAAAGATCCTGCCGGAACAGGCGCAATGATACGAAACACCACAACTGTAAAAGGCAGTCAGAAAGAAGCACAAAACGCATGTAATGCACACGGTACTTACTTGTCGCGCTATCTTGGGGCTACAGCCACCTGCACGCTGTAGTTAGCACCTGACTTTTGTTTCAGCGGGCACGGCATTCAACAAGCAACCTTTCAGATATTATGCGCGGCCTTTTACTGGTACTTTCCATTGTTTTTTCTGTTTCGGTCATTGCACAACGCAAAGGACTGATCAGTTACGTCAACCCACTTATAGGAACCGATAAAATGGGGCACACTTTTCCCGGTGCTACTGTGCCATTCGGAGCGGTGCAACTCAGTCCCGAGACAGACACATTGCCCTACGAGATTGATGGCAGGTACAACAAGGATGTGTATAAGTATTGTGCTGGCTACCAATATGCCGACAAGACGATTGTAGGCTTCACACATACCCATTTCAGCGGTACCGGCCATTCCGATCTGGGTGATTTTCTGATCATGCCGACAATTGGTCCACTGCAGTTGAATCCCGGCACAGCCACTGATCCATCCACCGGCTTCCGTTCACCATTCTCGCATAGCACAGAGGTCGCAGCACCTGCCTATTACAGCGTTAAGCTGGATAGATACAACATACTGGCCGAGCTCACCACAACAGCACGCGTCGGTTTTCACCAATACACTTTTCCAGCATCAGACAATGCGCATATCCTGCTCGATCTGGTGTATGGCATTTACAACTACCCCGACAAAAATGTATGGTCTTTCCTTCGTGTCGAAAACGATTCTGTTGTTACCGGCTATCGACAGACCAATGGTTGGGGACGCACACGAACGCTGTACTTCGCTATGACTTTCTCCAAACCGATAAGGGAATATGGATACCAGAACAATTCTAAAAAGCAGGTATACCGCGGCTTCTGGCGCAAGTTCGATCAGTTGAAGAATTTCCCTGAGATGGCTGGCACACAACTACGGGCATACTTTGATTTTAAAACTGTGGCCGGGGAAAAGCTAAAGATCAAATTTGCATTATCTCCGGTTAGCATGGCAAATGCTATGGAGAACATGCAGTCAGAGTTGCCCGGCTGGGACTTTGATGCGGTAAAGGCGCAGGGCCAGGCCGCATGGGAATCTGAACTGAGCAAGACACAGATTGAAGCAGATGAGGATACTAAAAAGAATTTTTATACCGCACTTTACCATGCCTTCATCAATCCTACATTGTACATGGATGTAAATGGCCAGTACCGCGGACTCGATCAGAACGTGCACACAGCCACCAGCACTACTCCCGGGTTACCAGGCCAGTCTTTCTCAAACTATACCACCTTCTCGCTTTGGGACACTTACCGTGCTCTGCACCCGTTGTTCAACGTGTTGCAGCCTCACCGTAATGCAGACATGATCAATTCTATGCTCGCTCACTACGACCAGAGTGTGCACCATATGCTGCCGGTTTGGAGCAATTCTGCCAATGAGAACTGGTGTATGATTGGCTATCACAGCGTATCGGTAATCGCCGATGCGGTGATTAAAGGCAACATTGGTTTCGACGCCAACAGGGCACTGGATGCATGTGTGGCCACTGCAAAACATGCTAATTTCGATGGTCTCGGGTATTATATGGCATTGGGTTATGTGCCCGAAGATAAGAGCGGTGCTTCTGTTTCCAAGACGCTGGAGTATGCCTATGACGACTGGTGTATTGCGATGATGGCGCAGAAACTTGGCAGAGCCGATGTGTACAACGAATTCAGCAAACGGGCTGATTTTTACCGCAACGTTTACGATCCCCGTATTGGCTACATGCGCCCGCGCCTCACAAACGGAGCATTCACAGAGCATATTGATGTACTCAATACCGATGAACCCGGATTTATAGAAGGCAACTCGTGGAACTATAGCCTGTATGTACCTCACGCCCCTAAAGAAATGATAGCGATGATGGGCGGCAACAAACGGTTCATCAATCACCTCGACTCGCTGTTTACTATGCAGTTGCCCGACAGTTTTTTTGCCAAAACAGAGGACATAACCCGCGAAGGTATCATTGGCAATTATGTACATGGCAACGAACCCTCGCACCACATAGCCTATCTTTATAATTATGCCGGTGCACCCTGGAAGGCGCAGGAACGCCTGCGAATGGTCATGAAGAAGATGTACCGCCCCGCGCCAGACGGTCTGGGTGGCAACGACGATTGCGGACAAATGAGCGCCTGGTATATTTTTAGTGCGCTGGGTTTTTATCCCGTAGCTCCGGGTGCCGACAGATACGATCTGGGTAGTCCGGCAGTAAATCACGCAACATTAAAACTGGAAAACGGAAAGACACTCAATATTTCGGCTCCGGGGCAAAGCCCGGGCAACGTTTATGTGCAAAGTGTTACTCTGAATGGCAGTGTGATCAATAGAAATTATATCACCCATTCCGAAATTATGAATGGCGGTGATCTGGTATTCAAAATGAGCAAAAAGCCCAAACGATAAGTCTCAATCAGCTATCCAGTACGTCTGAGATTATGATCATTTACTTCACCACCTGCAACTTCGTAACATAAGATTGTCCTGGTGTTACAGCTCGCAAAATATAAGTTCCTGCAGCTACATCCAGTCTAATGGCTGTTTGCCCGTTGGTATTGGTCTGCATTTGTTGTACTACGCTGCCTGCGGTATTGAAAACAGATACTGTTACGGTTTCATCCTTATCGGTGATCAGTGAAAACGTAAACGTCCCATTACCTGGGTTCGGGTACAGCCTGAGTCCCGGTTTAGCTTTCCTCGTTACGTCGGTATAGGTTACCACATCTCCGAAGCTGATTTTTCTGATTCTGTTGTTGTTCTGATCGGCTATGTATACACTTCCGGCATTGTCAGTACACACCCCTTTAGGGTAATAAAGTCCGGCGGAAAGTGCCGCTATATTATCTCCGGTGTAGTTGCAAGCTGTCGATCCGGCTATTGTAGATAGCGTGCCACCAATGTCTACTTTGCGTATCCGGCAATTATTTGCGTCAGAAAAATAGATGTTGCCAATCAAGTCTATACCAATCCCGTGCGATGTGATTGCCGCTGCTGTTGCCGGTCCGCCGTCGCCATCTATCCCAAGAATGCCATTTCCGGCAAATGTGGTGATGATGCCGGCTGTATCAATTTTCCTGATCCTGTTGTAGTCGGTATAATAGAGATTGCCCAATGGGTCTGATGCAAGGTCTATCGGTTCGTACAGTCGCGCCACTGTGGCAGGTCCGCCATCGCCAGTGTAACCCGAATAGCCGTTTCCGGCAACGGTTGTAATTATGCCACTGTTGTCTATTTTCCGTATCCTGAAGTTGCGGCTGTCGCATATATACAGATTGCCTGCATTGTCTGTTGCCAGGCCATAGGGCCTGAACAGTTGTGCCGCAGTTGCGGCTCCGCCATCTCCGCTGAAACCCGAAACGCCGGTTCCGGCTATGGTTGTAATAATACCGTCGGTTGCAATTTTTCGTACCCTGTGGTCATAGTAATCAGCTATGTACATATTTCCGCTCCTATCCCGGGCTATGCTTACAGGATTATTGAAGCCAGCATTGGTAGCGGGCCCGTTGTCCCCGCTGTATCCAAAAATGCCATTCCCTATTATGGTACGTACTATACCGCTTGCATTTATTTTGCGTACAACCCGGTAGGCAGGGTCAATAAAATATACATTCCCGCTATCATCTGTTGCTACATCTATCGGGTCACGTAGTGCAGCGGCTGTCGCCGGCCCGTTATCGCCGGTTGAGCCCTGTATGCCTATTCCGGCTATGGTTGAAATGATTTGCCCCGTGGCATTGTTGGTTGTAGAAAGTGCTATTGCCGAAAGTACAGCAAGCCCGGAAAGGCATTTTCTGATGCCCCGTACAGATAGGTAGGTTTGTAACATAACTGTATAGACATGTATTCTTTGCGCAATGGTTGGCTGTTTTTACAATTTTTTTCATTGCGCTTTCTTGCAATTGTATGTAGGGTTAACTACGGCGCTTCCGCTGACTGAAGTAGAATGTAAACAGAAAAAACAACGCCTGTATAGAAGTGTAGGAAAGGAAATAGAAAAAGCGCTTCACAATATTGCCCGAGGCGGTAAAGTCATCCCTTTTTATCTGCCTGCATTCCTGCGCTATTACATTTGTTACCAGTTTACGCAAGGCGGCGGCCACCGTGTTGTCAGCCACATCCAGGTTCAGTTCCACGCTGGCAAATGCACTGATGTTGTTGAGGTTATAGGAGCCCACAGTAAGCCATTCATGGTCTCGTATTGCCAGCTTGCCATGCAGTACATTGCCTGTATATTCGTAGATCGATATTTTGTTTCTGAAGAGCCGGTTATACAGATACCGTTCGGCATACTTTGCCAGTGGTACATCGGCATTGCCCGTTAGCACCACACTTATCTGCACACCACGCCTGGCGGCTACTTCCATACTTTTCAGCAGTCGTCTGGCGGGCCAGAAGTAGCTGGTCATTATTATGACATCTTCAGTAGCCTTACCGAAAATTTCATAATAGCTCTTTGTGATCTCTGTGCGGTTGTACACCCAGTCATTCCTGCGAATCCGCACCAGGCAGTGCTCTTTATGCTCGATTTTGGGGTTTTGTGTGGCAAGGCATTTACTGGTAAACAGACCTCTGTTCCACATGCGTATACACACCCTATCCAGTTCGGCAGCCACATCTCCATTTACTTGCAGTGCCCAGTCCAGCCATGCGGGTGCACCGGGCATATCGTTATACCTGTTGCTCACATTAAGACCACCTACCAGGCATACACTGCCATCGGCAACCAGTACTTTATGGTGCAACCGCCTGCCGAAGTAGTAGTTTCTGCTCTTGAAAAAAGGCTCAAAATAGCGAAAATGAACGCCAGCCTCTTTTATGGTTGCTATAAATATAGATGACAGACGCTGAGATGCGTATGCATCCAGCAGCAGGTATACAAGCACACCTCTCCGGGCAGCACCCATTAGTGCATCAGCTACCCTGCGCCCTGTTTCATCTTCATCAAATATGTAGGTCTGAAAGTGCAGCGAGTAGGTTGCAGAGGCAGCTATTTCATCAATGCAGCTATAGTAGGCCGCACCACCACGTATTATTTTTACCGTGTTGTGGATGGTATAGGGTCCTGCTTTTTCTGTTTTTCTAATCGCCATATACGCAGGGCTTGTAACTCATGTTTACAAGTTACCAAATATGCCTTATTCTGCCAAAACCGCTACTGCTAAGTGGCGTCCCTCAATTCGTATATCTGGTCGCTGTCCTCAAAAAAAGAACCGGGAGCGCACACTCCCGGTTCCTTAGGTGTTATTGTGAATGGATTAATCCTTACTTCTGTTGCCTCCAAGGCGGTACATGATCGACAACTGTAATGAAGGTGTTTTGTACAGTTCGCCCGAAATAGATTTCGCACCTGTTGTAGCTGCATTATCCCAGAGTGTCTGTACACTCCTCAGGTCTATGCTTGTATTAGGTCCTACCAGGTAAGAGAAGCCAAGCAGATAACCAAGGCCAAACCTGCTCCTGAAATCTTCTTCCTTATACTTAGGTGCATTATCAGTACCCTGCTCGTTCACAAATGTTCCTGGGATGTTCGATGGCATTGTTGCCGCACCGGTATTGATAGAGAATGAATACAGGAAGTTTCCGCCCGTGTAGAAGTTGAAATTACCCTTGCTGTAACGGATAGCCACCGGCATTTCAAGGCTGTGCAGTGCAGAGAAGCTATACGAGTTCATCAGCAGGTCTTTGCGGTACTGGTTGCCCACCTGAGTGTACACATAATAGTTGTCTTCAATGGCACTATTATTATTCAGCCTGTGGAAGTACTTCAGTTCACCCAGCAGATTCCAGGAGTCGTTGAATACCATATTGGCAGTCATACCAAACTGGAATCCTTTGAAACTGTGTGGTCCAAAGAAATTGCTGTTGATGCCAGCCGTGATACCCGCTGAAAACTGAGCACCCGACGCGTTTGTTTTTACATCATTGAATGCAGCGCTCATCCGTGCCAGCAGCGACACACCGCTTCCCTTTTTAGAGGCTTTCGACTTGGTTTCTGCACCACCGGTATGGTTGGCAGCCACAGACGACGATGCGGTTGCTGCAGGCATTATTTTTGACTCTTCCTGCCCATCTTCGTCCACATTGTTATTGCCTGATTTTCTTGCAGCTGCTGATGCCGTATTCTTAGCCACAGACGCTGTGTTGTCAGTTGCTTCGTCATCATTCAATGCGCCCGCTTTGCCCTGTGCATACTTCCTGTTATTACCCGCAAGTTTGTTTTCAGTTACAGGTTTTATACCCAGTTCCATATTCACTTGTTCTATCGAGATCGTATCCAGTTTGTTTACAAATTCGTTTTCCGACACCTTAATAGTACTTTGGTGAACCAACATTCTCGTGATCACACGCTTACCTTTTATGTGGTTTTCACCATTGTTGCGTGCCATTGTTCCACCCGTTCCATAGTTTTTCGCACTTGTAGCAGCAGCTGGTTTGTTGTTTGCTGGCGTGGCCACATTGGCTACCGCTGGGACAGCAGGGTTTGTTTTAGCGGGTGCAGCTACCGTTTCATTGTTTTTGGTATTGCTTTCCTCTGCTTTGCTGCCTTTTTCATTGTTCACAATGGCAGGTGTAACAGTTGTTTTATCCGCACTTTTAGCCAATCCGGCAGGAGCGCTGCTATTCAGTACACTGGTAGCGTTTGCATGCTCTCCGGGCAATGTTGTCTTTCCAATGGAGCCATCCGTTGCTGCAATAGAGCCTGTCGGAGCGCTAATGCTCACTGGTGCAACCGCTGTGCCTGGTGTCTGTTTGCTATCTTTTACATTGGCTATGCTGTTATGTGCCGATTCGTTGTTTCCGTTTTCAGCTACATTTCCGTCAGTTTTCGTTCTGTTTACATCAACTGGTGCTGTGTGTGCCATGTCAGCCGCACTCGCATTCTTTTTACTTCCAGACAATGTAGAGGCAGTTACCTTGCCTGTTGCTGCGGTTGTATTCGTGTTCGCAGTGTGTTTTTTGTTTGAGCTGGTTGTGTTGCTGGCTACCTGATGGTCACCAGTGCCAGATGTGGCTGTTTGTTTTTTAGCTATATTATTAGAACCTGTAAAGCTGTTACGGGTATTATTATCGTTACTTGTTTTAGTGCTATTGTCAGATTGTTTGTTACTGTTATTTTTTCGTGGCGTTGTGCCGTTATTTCTGTCGTCAGTTACTGGTTTTCCTACTATTGCTTCACTAGTGCTTTGGTAGTTTTCTGGCTGGCTGGTTTCGGTACCGGCCATCTGGCGCTCTTGTTTATTGGTATTGGCGTTGGCATGTTCGGCTACTCTGTGGGCCACGTTGCCTGCGCCTTTGTTCTCTGCTTCGTTAGCTGGCAGTTCGTATACCCTGTCTGGCTCGTTGTTCACGGCGTCTTTACTCGCATTCGCCAGCATCACAGAGCCTGTTTTGCCGCCCCTGTAGGCCGACGCAAGCTCGTAGCTGCCAACACATACCGTGCCAACCAGCGACAATACCGCTACCGCACTGAATATGCGACGCCAGTAGAAAACGCCTATGCGCCTTTGCTGTGGCATTTCCTTATCCAGCAGATCCCTCATATTCAGCCAGGCTCCACCTCGCTCCTGCTCCTCACCTCCCACAAGGCGCTGCCTCACGAGATCGTCTATTCTGATGAAATTTTTATCCATAAGGATAAATTTTGTTTTTTAATAATAATTTAAAATCTTTCCCAAACCACTTCCCGAAAAATTACTGTTTCAGGTGCAATTCCAATTTTTCTATTTTCTCTTTTAGTATTCGCCTGCCTTCCGACAAGTGCCATTTCGACGTCCCCTCACTTATTCCAACAATATTTCCAATTTCTTTATGCGTAAAGCCCTCCATCACATACATATTAAACACTGTACGGGTAGCATCAGGCAATGCCTGTACCAACCGTACCAACTGATCGTAATACATTTTGTCGGCATGGTCTTTATGTACCAACTCATCTTTCTCTACTAGTAGTATCTGGTTCGAGTATTTTGCATTTTGCTTCACATAGTCTGCCACCGCATGGAATACTATTTTCCTGATCCACCCTTCAAAAGAACCTTGAAAATTGTATTGCTTTATTTTCTGAAATGCCCTCAGATAGCCATTGTTAAGTACTTCTTCTGCCTGCTCGTCATGATCTATATATCGCCGTACCAGTGCCATCATTTTAGGATAAAATAACCGATATAGCTTCTCCTGTGCAGCTCGCTCGTTGCGAATGCACCCTTGAATGAGCTGTTCTAACTCACTGGCCTGGCCAGTAACAGTATATGCCAAAGCTATAGACAAGTATGTTGGTTATTAATCCTGTACACTATAATAAGACTGTTTTGCATCCGAATAGGTTGGGTATAATATAGTGTAACCGTAAATTTAATCGATTATTTTCTAATTCATGCCGTTTTCTGCACGTTTATTCAGCCAAAATAGCCTGTATTTACCCATATATTTGACATTTATCCACTTTGAATGCGGCCCTTACTGATGGGGTCGAAATGTAAATTCATCCCATATATTAAGCCACGTAATTACATAGTGAAAATATTTGTCAGCTGTTTTTGTTGAAGCGGATGCGCGGGTTACCACCCCGTATTCCCAATGCGATTCAGCATAGAAATGGCAGGTAGCTGATTGTTCTGAACAATGTGGCCGCATGGTCCCACTCCCAAATTAGCATATAGCCTCCTCATGCCGCGGGTCGCGACAAACCTTCAGTCATCAGCAAAGTCTATTTTTTTGCATGCGGTCAGTGCGCACCACATCCCGCACCCTCTGCCTTTGTTACCTTATACAGGAATTTCTGCATGTCCCAAGCCGATGTAGGACACCGTTCTGCACAAAGACCACAATGTAGGCACACGTCCTCGTCCTTCACCATAACACGGGTAGTAGCCAGTGGTCCGGACACATAGAGGTCCTGTGTAGTATTGGTAGCCAGCACCTTGGTATGCCGCCGCAGCTCTGCCTCATCCTCCTGATTGGGGATAA
This sequence comes from uncultured Bacteroidota bacterium, assembly GCA_903824665.1. Taxonomy (GTDB): domain Bacteria; phylum Bacteroidota; class Bacteroidia; order Chitinophagales; family Chitinophagaceae; genus Nemorincola. The sequence goes on from CAIJXT010000030.1 coordinate 260,743, forward strand.
ACGATATACATGCCGTCGGGCAGATGTCCATACAGGCATCACACTCTATACACTTGCTTTCTGTAAATACAGTCTGCACATCACAGTTCAGGCAGCGTTCAGCCTCCTTAAAGCCGGTCGGCAGATCAAAACCCAGCTCCACCTCTTTCTTGCGGTTGGTAAGCGTCAGTTTCTTATCTGCATGTGGCACAGCATACCGCAGATCGGTGGTTACCTCACTATCGTAGCTCCATTCGTGTATGCCCATTTTTTGGCTCACCAGGTTCACAAAGGGCGATGGACGGTTGGTAAGGGCCTCGTTGCTGCAAAACAAATGTATCGAAATGGCAGCCTGATGGCCATGCGCAACAGCCGTTATCACATTCTTGGGTCCAAAAGCAGCATCTCCTCCAAAGAAAACCCTGGAGTTGGTAGAAACAAATGTCTTTTCATCAACAACAGGCATATCCCATTTGTCAAATTCAATACCCAGATCCCGCTCTATCCAGGGAAAGCTGTTTTCCTGACCTATAGCTACCAGCACATCGTCCGCAGGGTAAAAAACTTCCGGCTCGCCGGTGGGTACAAGTTTACGCTTGCCATTGTCGTCATATTGGGCATGTACCTTTTCAAACATCATGCCCTTCAGCACGCCACCCTCTACCACAAATGATTTCGGCACATGGTTATCAATAATAGGTATGTCTTCGTGCAGTGCGTCTTCTTTTTCCCAGGGCGATGCCTTCATTTCAGCAAACGGACTGCGTACTATAACCTTCACCTCTTCACCGCCCAGACGGCGTGCGGTGCGGCAGCAGTCCATAGCAGTATTGCCCCCACCCAGCACTATAACCCTCTTACCTATCTTGTTGGTATGCTCAAATGCCACATTCGCCAGCCAGTTAATACCAATGTGTACGTTCGCCGCAGCTTCTGCACGCCCCGGCACATCCAGATCACGCCCCTTAGGCGCTCCGGATCCTACAAAAACGGCATCATATCCCTGTTCCAGCAATCCTTTAAGACTGGGCACATAATGGTTGAAGTGTTTGTGTATGCCAAGGTCGAGTATGAAATTGACCTCTTCCTCCAGCACAGTCTCCGGCAGGCGGAAGGAGGGGATCTGGCTGCGCATAAAACCACCGCCTGATCGCTGTTCATCGTATATATGCAACTCGTACCCCAGCGGTGCCAGGTCGCGGGCCACAGTAAGTGCAGCAGGGCCGGCACCCACCAGTGCCACACGCTTGCCATTGGGGGCAAATGGCCCCTGAGGCATATGCTTTTTTACATCACCTTTATTGTCGGCGGCTACCCGCTTCAGACGGCATATGGCTACCGGCTCCTCCTCAACCCTGCCGCGGCGGCATGCGGGCTCGCAGGGGCGGTCACAAGTACGGCCCAGTATACCGGGAAACACATTCGACTCCCAGTTGACCATGTATGCTTCTGTATATTGCTGACGGGCTATAAGCCTGATGTATTCCGGTACGGGCGTATGCGCAGGACAGGCATACTGGCAGTCTACCACTTTATGAAAATACTCGGGGTCTTTGATGTCTGTTGGTTTCAATAGTATTAGCTTTTGTACGTGAAAAAACTTTACCGATCTGCAGTCAACAATCTAAAGGAACTTGTACCTCACACCGGCCATGAGTATGTATGAAAATGTAATCTTCCGGAGTGCAACACTAAAATAATAATTTTTTTGATTGCTTGTGAATAATATTTTCATCCCGTGCGCTGTCGTCGGAATTAGCGCACTACGATCTGTGTTCAGTCAATACAGACCCCTCGTAACCTGTTATCGTCCCGCGATTCTGCCGCCATACCACCCGGATTTCTTTTACATAGCCACTATCTGTATTCCATCTGGCGTAGGACCTCTTCCAGTTTGTACGCAATGGGGTAGTACTCAATGTTGAACTTTTTCGATTTTCGGCGGTACGTCGTGTCAAAATAGCATCCTCTCTGACGATCAAAGAACTCCGGTGCTTCGGAATAAGCCACCTGCTTCATCTGGTCGTCGTAAACCACCCATACTTTCCCGAACCGGGTATCGAAATCTGCCAGCTCGTCTTCCGTCAAGTACCCTATACGAGGGATGTTTGCCTTTGCGTAGCCATAGTAGGCGATCTGAAACAGTTTGCCTACAAGCCTTTTGGCAGGCACAATAGCGCCATCCGCACCCAACAATATACCGTCCAGGCGCCCCTGCTTTACAAGTGCCAGATTGGTATCAGCAAAATAGTACACCGGGCAAAACGAAAAATGATCTCTGAAATCGTTGCGGATCCCTACATATACCGATTGAAGGTCTTTCTGCAGTTGCGCTGCCTCTTTGTGGTCTCCTCTTGTTTTCAACGCCCTTAGTCTGTTTTGTTCAGTCGATAACATTACAAGTATTGCATCTGGCTGCCGTATAGGCTGGTCTGTCTGTGCAGCCGCCCGAAAGGAAGGAACCAGTACAGATAAGCAAAACAAGAAAATATTGAATATAGGGCGCATAGCACAAATATATTTTAAATTGCAGCTGCTACCTAACGCCACATGAAAATTGCTGCTACTCCATCGTTTGGTGTGCCAAATGGGCAATGGGTTGCGATTTTCTTGTGGTTATTATTTCCTCCAAATTACGCTCCAGTCAATTTGACAACGTTCCGTACCTTCGCCGAAAATCGATAAGTGCTCCGGTTATTCAGAAATAATAGTCCTTTTACTGTAATAATCCTGTTTCTGTTTGCAATACTGGCCAAAATTCAGGTGCTGCTGCACCCTGAGGTGCCTGGTCCTGTAGCCGGTCATTTCCTGTACAACTATGTGCTGCGTGCAATGCATTTTTTGTTTAGGGAAGCCGGTTTTGTATATGCCTTCATAGCTATTGTCATCTTGTTTTTTCAGTCATTGTATATCAAGAGCATCGCCACACGGCACAAGCTGTTTCACCGGTACACCTATATTCCGGCATTTGTGTACTTGTTGCTCACTTCCATTTATCTGCCTTTCAACTATTTTAATGAAACACTGATCCTGAACATGCTGCTACTGGGTGCTGTCGATGTCATGTTCAGCTTTACCCAGACCGCACAACCCCGGAAACTCATCTACAACGCAGCCTTTTTGCTCTGCCTTGCAGCATTGTTTCAGTTTTCCCTGCTCACTTTTTTTCTGCTCCTGCTGGTGGGTATGGTATTGTTCAGGCCGTTCAATCTGGGCGAGTGGAGCGTGGCAATGATGGGATACATCACCCCCATTTACTTTTTGGTTTGTGTACTGTTTCTTGCCGATAGGTTTTACCTGCTGTACCAGTGGCCGCATCTGGGGTTTTCGCTCTCTGCCGGTATAGAGTCTCCTTTCCATCTCATACTCACTATCGCCGGAACACTCATACTGCTGGGTAGTGGCGTGTATGCCATGCAGCAGAATGTAGCAATGAGCAACATCTATGTGCGCCGCGACTGGACCGCTATGTCGTTCTACCTCATTATATCGCTGCTCGTAGCACTGCTCACCGATGCAGCTATCAAAAGCGCTTGGCTCATTATCATACCTGCATTAAGCATTATTATATCTCACGGCTTTTTACTTGAAAAGAACAAACGGTTTAGTAATTTTATCTTTTATTTTTCACTCTTATTTCTGTTTTTCTGCCTTTGGGCAAATAAATAATTATAAATGAAATTCGGTATTATAGTATTCCCGGGCTCCAATTGCGACCGCGACATGATGCACGCATTGCGTGATGATCTGAAACAAGAAACAGTCATGCTGTGGCACAAAGACCGCGACCTGAGCATGTTTACCACAGACGATTGCATAGTGTTGCCAGGTGGTTTTTCCTACGGCGACTACCTGCGTTGTGGTGCGCTTGCGCGCTTTAGCCCCATGATGGAGCAGGTAATAGATTTTGCAGGCAGGGGGGGTAAGGTACTCGGCGTATGCAACGGTTTCCAGATTTTGTGCGAAGCAGGGCTGCTGCCGGGAGTATTGCTGCAGAATGACCATCAGAAGTTTGCCTGCAAAAATGTGTTCATCAAAAGCGATGGACCGGATAATGCCATTGGTATGCAGGTAGGCGAAAAGACACTGAAAATACCGGTTGCACATGGCGAGGGCCGCTATTATGCCGATGCAGCTACGCTAAAACAACTCAAAGACAACAAACAGGTTGTTTTCCGCTACTGCAACGAAAAAGGAGAGGTACACATAGACTCTAACCCCAATGGTGCTATCAATAATATTGCTGGCATCTGCAATGCGGATCGTAACGTTTATGGCATGATGCCGCACCCAGAGCGTGCATGTTCTGCAGAGCTGAACAATACACACGGTAGGGATATTTTGCTTGCACTTACGCGGTTCAATTAAGATTTTCCTCTGTTGCTATGACATCTATCAACAGAGCTGAAAATATTGTTGTAATACATAATGTCAATTCCGGGCGTACTAAAACAAACGTTAAATGTCGGTTTTGCAATAAACAATAGCCTGTAAGAAAGCTATATTGCAGTGTCTACTATTTGTAAAACAGCCTGAAATAATAAAATACACAGCTATGCAGATATTCAAACATGTTGCCACTTTCCTTGTTTTGCTGCTCACAGCAGGTGTATCAAATGCGCAAATGACCGCTGATCCTACAAAATGGGAATATGAGGTCAAAAAAACAGCCCCCAATGACTACCAGCTGATCTTTCATTTGCAATTGAAAAATGGATGGCACATCTGGTCACTCAATCCCGGTGGCGATGGCTTTCAGATTGTACCTGCCATAACCATCGACAAAAACCCGTCTGTACAGGTGAAGGGCAAGCCAAAGGAAACCGGAAAGGCTACCACTACCGTGATGGATGGCGTTGAAGGCAAGGTTACATACCTGAGCGGAAAGGTTGACTACATACAGGAAGTGACTGTAAGAGGCACCACAAAAATAACCGGTAAGCACACGTATCAGGTTTGTGACGACAGAATGTGCCTGGCTCCGGTAGACAAGGATTTTGTTTTCGAGATTAAGTGATGCATATACCCGGTTTGTCTGCCTATTTAGGGTGGATACAATAAAATGCAGTGAGGTTTAACATTATTGAATTCATTTAGATGAAGTTATATTCGACGCTCCGCTCCGTTTATTCAACCAGCTTGTCCGCCAGTAGTAGTCTGGTTGCAAGGGTGCTGAACAGGACGATTCCTCTGTTATTGGTTTGCTTGTTAGCAGCAGGCAATCTGTTTGCTCAGATCGTTAAAGATCCCACCACCTGGGCTATATCAGCTAAGAAAAAACAGGGCAATCAGTACGAGATCGTATTCAGCCTGAAATTGAAAACAGGATGGCACATCTGGGCACTAAAGCCCGGTGGCGACGGGTTGCAGGTCCCGCCTGAATTTAAATTTGCTAAAAATGCTGATCTTACGCTTTCCGGCGCCGTGAAAGAAAAAGGACATCCCGTAACCGGATTAATGGATGGGGTAGACGGTACCGTCACTTATTTTCATGACGAGGTAACCTACATCCAGCTTGCAACAATTGCCAGAAACACAAAGATCACGGGCACATACATGTACCAGGTATGTGACGACAAAATGTGCCTGCCACCCAAAGAGGTGCCTTTTGCACTGACGGTAACCGATGCTGGTGGCGACCTGCCCGATACAACCACTGCTGCGGCTCCGGCAATGGATACAACCGCAGCGGCTCCCGCGCCGGTTGCAGATACTGCTAAAGCCGTCGCTGCAACAGCACCCGTTACCGGTGATGACAATAAACCAAAAGAAGAATCAGGTGGTGGCAAGTCACTGCTGTGGCTGTTCCTGGCTGCAATAGGCGGTGGCCTCGCAGCCGTGATTACGCCCTGTGTGTACTCTATGATACCCATCACGGTCAGCTTCTTTACCAAGCGCAGCAAGACCCGCAAAGAGGGTATACGCAATGCACTTTATTATTCACTTTCCATTATCATCATCTTTACTGTGCTGGGTGTGGCTATATCGGCCATCTTCGGTTCCAATGCGCTGAATACGTTGTCTACAAACTGGATCGCCAACATGTTCTTCTTTGTGATCTTTGTTGTGTTCGGTATTTCGTTCCTGGGTGCCTTCGAGATTACACTGCCCTCCTCCTGGACCAACAAGACCGATTCTAAGGCAGGAGTAGGCAGCTTTGGCGGCATATTCTTTATGGCGCTTACGTTGGCTATTGTTTCGTTTTCCTGTACGGGTCCTATTGTTGGGCCGCTGCTGGTGCTTGCCGGCAAGGGTGGTATCGCTGGCCCTACGGTAGGTATGTTTGGCTTTTCAATAGGTCTGGCGCTGCCTTTTGCTTTGTTCGCTATTTTCCCCGGCATGCTCAATAAGATGGCTCAATCCGGTGGCTGGCTGAATCAGGTAAAAGTGATTTTGGGTTTCCTCGAACTCATGTTGGCGCTCAAGTTCTTTTCCAATGCCGACCTTGCAATGGGCTGGCGGCTCCTCGATCGTGAGCTATTTATCGCTGCCTGGGTTGTTATCGCTTTCCTGTTGGGTATGTACCTACTGGGCAAGCTCAAAATGTCGCATGATGATGCGCCACCCAAAAACGTGTACGGGCAGGAATATGTATCCGTGCTGAAACTGTTTCTTGCAGTAGCTGCATTCGCATTCTCTGCTTATCTCCTACCGGGTATGTGGGGTGCTCCGCTCAATGGTATGAGCGCTTTCCTGCCACCAATAGGCACATTCGACTCTTTTGGTGGTGGCAGTGCTGCTGCTCCCGCACATGCCGAGGGTGATGCACGTGTTCGCCCTGTAAAGTATGTTGAAGATATGAAGATATACGAGCCTCCGGTTGTAAAAAACCTGGGTCTTGTTACCTACTTCGAATACGAGGAGGCACTTGCTGCGGCCAAAATACTGAAGAAGCCTATCATGCTCGACTTTACAGGAATCAACTGTGTAAACTGCCGCAAGATGGAATCTCAGGTATGGTCAGATCCACAAGTGGCAAAACGGCTGAAAGAGGATTTTATCGTTGCATCATTGTACTGCGATATGAACCGCATAAAGCTGCCCGCTGCCGAACAGTATTTCTCTAAAGACCTCAATGCACAAATATCATCCGTAGGCAACAAAAATGCCGATATACAGGCAGCCAAATTCGGTTCCAACTCACAGCCATTCTACTTTTACGTAGATGAGAATGGTGATAAACTGGTACCCAATGGCTACTCATACGACCCGGACATCAAGCGGTTTGTCGCCCATCTCGACAAGGTCATAGCAGCCTACAAAGCGAAACATCCATAAATGAAATCCCCGGTAGTTTTATCGTAAGATCTGCCGGGGATTTTCTTTTGGATCCAGCCCCATCAGGAAACAGCTTATGACAGGTATATAGTGTAGTTGCTGCGATTTGCACCATAATTCGATCTTATCTGCCAGCTTCAGTACATACTGGGTGTGCGTCACCAGTTCGCGCTCCTGTTCGGCTGGGTTATGCTGATCAAAATTGCCATACTTGCCCAGATACTTTTTGTAGGCACCACAGTCCCTGTGCTCAATGAGAATTATCCTGTCCAGCTTTTTCTTGTCCCCATGCAGCAACTCCAATACGATACCGATGTGGTCAAAAAGTGATTTATCCCATTCGTGGTTCACATCGGCACCAAGGGCACATCCTGCCAGCATAAACTGGTAAAAGCAATCCTGCATGTCGAATTCGCCCGTCACAAAATTGATCACATCATCTGTAAGCCTTTTGTCTATACAGCTTACTACAAGGCCATGTTGGGTACATTCTTTTTTTGCTGTTTCCATAGTAGTTTTGATTTTTACAATTGAAAATATAAATATAACAATTAGCCAAACACAATATGCCGACCCGACTATACATTTTTATGAAAATCAGATTTTGTATCCTGCCCTGCTAAAATTAGCTTTACACAATGCCGGTTCGTATTCAGCGCTACATAGCGTTCCTTTCGTTAGTGTTGTTTGCCGCAAAGATGATGGCATGGTGGCTTACCCATTCCGTGACGGTACTTACAGACGCTCTAGAGGGAATTGTAAACATGGTGGCAGGATTTCTGGGACTCTTCAGTGTCATTCTTGCCGCCCGTCCCCGCGACACCAATCACCCCTACGGTCATGGCAAGGCAGAGTTCATTACTTCTGCCGTAGAAGGCACGCTGATTATCGTAGCAGGCTGCGTCATCATTTACGAGGCAATCCACCAGCTTATGCTGCCGCACACATTAGAGCACCTGAATGCGGGTCTGATGATCATTGCTGCAGCAGGTCTTTGCAACTACCTCGCTGGCAGGTATGCAGTAGCCCAGGGCAGGCAGCATCACTCCATGGTACTCGAGTCGGCAGGTAGTCACCTCCTTACAGATGCGTACTCTACCATCGCTGTTATCATCGGCATTACCATACTCCTCCTCACCAACAATCACTGGCCCTGGCTCGATAGTCTTGTTGCATTGTGCTTTGCTATCATCACAATTCGCACCGGCTACAAGGTATTGCGCCGGTCGCTGTCGGGAATGATGGACGAAATGGATATGGGCATGCTGGAAAAAGTAATCAAAGTACTGCAGCAAAATCGTAAAGATCAGTGGGTAGACCTGCACAACCTCAGAGTGATACAGTATGGTAGCCTGATGCATATAGATGCCCATCTTACTTTGCCTTGGTATCAGCAGGTAGCTGATGCCGATAAAGAGATACATGCCTTGGAAACCCTGATTCAATCACATTTCAGCAACCGGGTAGAGTTGTTCATTCACATAGATAGCTGTATGCCTTACCAGTGCAAGCTATGCGCTATGCCTGATTGCCCCGAACGTAAGGAGCAATTTGCATCCCAGCTGGAGTGGCGCATAGATAACATTTGGGCCGACGCCAAGCACGGAAAGGGTTAGGCATGCCGCATGCGTCGTATCAGCTCAGGTACTTGCCTACTATGGGTACCCGCCTGCCAATACCAAATGCCTTGGGCGATACACGGATAATGGGACAAAACTGATTGCGCTTGTATTCGTTATTGTTTACCAGCTTCAGAATCCGCGCTACCAGAGCCCTGTCAAAGCCCATACCAATAATTTCCTCCGGGCCTTTGCGACCCTCTATGTACTGATACAGAATTGGGTCCAGCACATCATATTCAGGCAGGCTGTCGCTGTCTTTCTGACCCGGGCGCAGCTCGGCACTGGGTGCCTTGTCTATAATGTTTTGCGGTATGATCTCCCGGTGCCGGTTGATGTATCTGGCTAGCGCATATACCTGCACCTTGTACAGATCGCCCAGCACGCCTAGTCCTCCGGCCATATCGCCATACAGTGTTCCATACCCGGTCGCCAGCTCGCTCTTATTCGATGTGTTGAGCAGTATGTACCCAAATTTATTCGCTAGGGCCATCACCATTGCCCCGCGTATGCGCGATTGCAGATTTTCCTCTGCTACATTGAATGGAAGGTCTTTAAATACAGGGCTCAGCGCCTGCTCATACGTTTCAAAAACGTCTTTTATAGGAATGATATCGTAGTGGTTACCGAGATTAACAGAAAGCTGCACACCATCGTCTACAGAGTGTGCGGTAGAGTATTGCGATGGCAACAGCAGCGCGCTTACCTGTGCTGCTCCCAGTGCCTCACACGCCAGTGCCAGCACCACTGCGCTGTCTATACCTCCAGACGATGCTACTATGGCTTTGGTGAATCCCATCTTGCTGAAGTAGTCACGGATGCCCAGCAGCAGTGCCTGGTGTATCTCATGTATGTTGTAGTCTGCACCCTTGTTGCCACCAAAAGTCGTGGCACTTGCATCGGTTAAGGTGGGCTCCGTCGTTGCAGCAATTTTAGTTGTGTTTGGCTGTGCATCAGCTGCCGCACTGGCAGAGAGCATTCGCCCATCCTCCCAGTCCACCAGTTGCATGGCTTCAGCAAAGTAGGGCAGCTCCGCTACTATTGCACCGGCAGCATCCATTACCAGAGAGCCGCCATCAAATACGATCTCGGTCTGTGAGCCCACAGTGTTGCAGTATACTATAGGCAGCCTGTACTTGAGTACATTCTGCCTTACAATGTCCTTACGGCCGGCGGCATGCAGATAGTCAAATGGAGATGCACTTAGATTGATCATGATATCGGGCTGTTGCCCTATCAACTCATCCATCGGGCACACCCTGTACAGCGGATCATCGCCTATGTTCCATATATCTTCGCAGATTGTAACGGCAAGTTTCCTTCCCTTGAATGATAGCACATTCCAGGCTATTGCAGGTTCAAAATACCTGTACTCATCAAAAATGTCGTAGGTGGGCAGCAGTGTTTTGTGCGCTGCACCCTTTATTTCTTTTTCGTACAGCAGGTAGGCGCTGTTAAACAGGTTCTTTCCCTTCGGTTCAGGATTGCGCGACGGGCACCCAACTAGCACACCTATCGTATCTGCTGCTGCTTTGATGATATCGAGTGCCGCATGCGCCTGCTCTATAAAGTCATTGAACTCCAAAAAGTCGCGCGGTGGATAACCACATACAGCCAGTTCTGAGCATACCACCAGATCCGCACCAGCCGCCTTGCCTGCGGCAATCGCTTCCAGTATTTTTGCTGTATTCGCTTCAAAGTTGCCTATATGGTAGTTCTGCTGCGCTAGAAGTATCTTCATTTGTGATGCCCTTCAACGAAAATGGGTGTCCGGGTGGGCAAAGTTATCACAATTAGTTTATGTGGTAGCCCACCTTCCATAGGCAACATTCCCTGCATAATTGCCTAACTTCGTAACACTAATCTGACCGTATATGGAATTCAGTGGCAAGACAGCGTTTATTACCGGCGCAAGCCGGGGTATAGGAGAGGCAATTGCATTACGGCTGGCCCGCGAGGGGGCCAATGTAGTGGTGATCGGCAAGTCCGTGAAAGAAGATCCCAGACTCGGTGGAACAATACAGGGTGCCGCCCAAAAGGTTAACGAAGCCGGCGGCAGAGGCCTTGCAGTGCAGTGCGACATCCGCGACGAAGAGCAGGTGCTGGCAGCAGTACAGCAGGCAATCACCATTTTCGGAGGCATAGACATTCTGATCAATAACGCATCAGCGATATCACTCAGCAGCACAGAGCAGACTGATACCAAACGTTTCGATCTGGTGCACGATATCAATGTCCGTGGCACATTTATTGTCACCAAACATTGTGTGCCATTTCTGCGCAAGGGTAGCAACCCGCACATACTCACGCTGTCACCGCCCATAAGCATGGATCCCAAATGGATAGCGCCCTACATAGGCTATACCATGAGCAAGTACAACATGAGCATGATGACGCTTGCATGGGCCGAAGAGTTCAGAAAATACGGTATCGCAGCCAATTCGCTTTGGCCGGTTACTACCATCGCCACAGCTGCAGTTCGCAATATACTCGGAGGTGAAATGCTGGTAGCGCGTAGCCGCAAGCCTGAGATACTTGCAGATAGTGCATATCATATCCTGCGACAGACATCTGCCGAATGCAGCGGCAACCTCTTTCTCGATGAAGAGGTGCTCGCCAAGGCGGGTATCACAGATCTCAGCCACTATGCAGTTACGCCCGGCGGCCCCCTGCAAAAAGACCTGTATGTAAGCTAACCCGCTTTTCCGGAATGTGCCCACCTTATTGCCGTGCGCACAACGGCAGTACAGTATATTTGCACAAATGTTATGGTTATGATCTCATTTTTTCAGGAGATGAGCGATAGGAACTTTCCGCTGTTTTGCTTTGGCCTTGCATGCCTGGTGGCAGCATTGCTTTGTATGCTGGCAGCGACCCGTTCACAGGTGCAGGTGGCGGGAGTGAACGCATGGCTCAAACCCATAAAATTTTTCCTGTCATCGGCAATATTCGCACACACCATGGCGTGGCTGCTGGTTTATCTGCAGGCACCCGGCAAGGTCGCTATATATAGCTGGGTCGTCATTATTGTTCTGGCTTTCGAAACCATTTACATCACTTTGCAGGCAGCTCGTGGTCAGCTGTCACACTTCAATGTTTCCAGTGCTTTTCACGGGTTTATGTATTCTATGATGGGCATGGCCATCTTCACTATGACCATCTGGACAGCCTACATTAGCTACCTCTTTTTCTGTACAGATTTACCGCTCTTCCCACTCCCATATTTGTGGGGCATAAGGCTGGGCATTGCGCTGTTTGTGATATTTGCCTTAGAGGGTGGTGTTATGGCGTCTCGCTTGTCACATACTGTTGGCGCACCCGATGGCACACCTGGTCTGCCGGTAACCAAATGGAGCAAGACACATGGCGACCTCAGGGTGGCTCATTTTTTGGGCATGCATGCACTACAGGTTTTACCGTTGCTGAGCTACTATGTGTTCGATAGTGTGGCAGCGGTAATCACAACGGGAGTGATATACTTTGTCGTCACATCAGGTTTGTTCATAAGGGCTATGCAGAGTAGGCCGCTGTGGCGCAGTTAACAGCGGCGTCCTTAGTGTTCCATCAAGTTAAGGTTGCTCCGGTGGTTTCGCAGCACTGTTGGGAGGCAAGGCCAGGCGGGCACAAAAGATGGCTGAGATAAAAGTAAGTGGAGTAAAAACAATCGTTTCCAGTGTTGCTTTTGCCAGCAGGTTACCCACTGTGTTCAGTGAAAAGAGCACAACAAAAAGCCATAAAATGGCATTGAGCAATTTGCGGGAAACAAACGGCCATCTATTACCTCGTTTCAAAACGATCACCAGCATCAGGACTACGTTAGTCGCAAAAGACACAGACTCGAATTGCAGCATTTCACGGGTATTGTGCAGGCGGCCTCCCCAAACAATACCAAATGGTATAATGCCCGCTATTACCAGAGCATGAAACACCAGCACCGCACTGAGTTGCACCAGCATTATATTTGCAGCCAGTTGATATGGTATACGTTTTATCATGTTCAGTTGGCTAAGCTAATGACTTTGGAGCAATTGCAAAAATACGCCACTGCAAAAATCCCTCCCTCCCATTGACCATAGCAGCCGTTGCTTTCACCAGACACAGCCCCGCTAGTATCGGTTGAAACCACACTGATCAGGAACATTTTTTCAAGCTGGCCAGATGTGTACATTTGTATACATTCTTGCAGCTATGACTACAGAGCAGAAACCACCATTTCCTCCTTTTACGCTGGACACAGCAACACAAAAAGTACAAATGGCAGAAAATGCCTGGAACACGCGCGACCCTGAAAAAGTATGCATGGCATACACCATTGATACTGAGTGGCGCAACCGTTCCGAATTTATCACCGGACGGGACGCCGTCAAAACATTCCTGCAGCGCAAATGGGCACAGGAGCTGGAGTACAGACTAAAGAAAGAACTATGGAGCTTTACAGATAACCGCATAGCCGTTCGCTTCGAATACGAATGGCATGATCACAACGGGCAGTGGTACAGAAGTTATGGCAATGAAATGTGGGAATTTGCCGATAACGGCCTCATGCAGAAAAGGTTTGCCAGCATCAATGATCTGCCCATAGCCGCTGCCGATCGCAGGCTGGTCGGGTAGGCGGGGTACTCCGGCTCAGTTTTTAACATACCACATTGGCCTTTTTAATCTAACTTGAACATTATTCTAAAAACCGGAAATTATCATGAAAATAGCATTCCATGGCGCCGCCAGAACAGTGACCGGATCCAAACATTTGCTCCATATCAACCCCTCTAAGAAAATTCTGCTCGACTGTGGCCTGTTTCAGGGTATGGGTGTAGACACCACAAAACTGAACACCGAATGGGGATTTGAACCATCAGAAATAACCCACGTCGTCATTTCCCATGCGCACATCGATCACATAGGGCTGTTACCCAAACTCGTTAAAGATGGCTATGCCGGAAAAATATACTGCACGCCTGCCACAGCTACCCTGGCCAAAATACTGCTGGTAGACTCAGCCCGCATCCAGGAAGCAGATATTCGCTATGTCAACAAACGCCGCGAACGTGACAATAAACAGCTGATCGAACCGTTGTATACCGAAGAAGATGCAACAGCTGTCTTCCCGCTCTTTGAAACCATACCCTACAACGAGCCCTATACACTCGATGAAGGTGTGGAACTCTTATACACCGACTGTGGTCACATTCTGGGCAGTGCGGCGGTAAACCTTAAAATAAAAGAAAAAGGAATCGTTACACGGATCACATTTAGCGGCGACGTAGGGCGCTATAGAGATATGCTGCTGCGCTCACCACAAAATTTTCCGCAGGCAGACTATATCATACTCGAATCTACTTACGGCGATCGCCTGCACGATCTGGAATCGGTAGCAACCGACGCACTGCTCAATCATATAATCGAAACATGTGTAAAGAAGAAGGGCAAGCTGGTCATTCCTGCTTTCAGCCTGGGACGCACTCAGGAAATTCTGTACATGCTCAACCGTCTGGAACTCGAAAAACGCCTGCCCGACCTTAGCTACTATGTAGACAGCCCCCTGTCTGTAAAGATCACTGGTGCCGTCAAGCGATATCCTGCCTGCTTTAACAGTGCTGTACAGGCATTACTCAAACGTGATGATGATGTATTCTCCTTCAATGGCCTGAAACACATAGAGGATGTGCAGGATTCTATAAAACTCAATGATAGTGAAGAACCCTGTGTGATCATTTCAGCATCAGGTATGGCAGAAGCTGGCAGGGTAAAGCACCATATTGCCAATAACATATCAGGCGCACGGAACAAAATACTGCTCACTGGCTACTGCGAACCCCGGTCGCTGGGCGGACGGCTGAAAAACAACCCGGCCGAGGTCACCATTTTTGGCAAACCGTATCTCGTAAAAGCCGAAATAGCGGAGATCACCAGTTTAAGTGCACATGGCGATTATGACGACTTGTGCCAATGGCTATCCTGCCAGGATCCAAGACAGGTCAAAAAGCTGTTTCTCGTACATGGTGAGGAGGAGGTGCAGGAAAAGTTCAAAGCTAGACTCATCCGAAAAGGCTTTGATGAGGTGGAAATACCAGCACAGCACACCGTATTCGGAATCTAAAATAACCCCTTACTTACCACATCTTTCCGTTGTTCATGCAACCAATGGAAATGATATTTCGCTAATTTTGCAACTTTATATACACACACATGGGATTATTCGACAAGCTGTTCGGGCGCAATAAGGAACAGGAGGTGCAAAAAGAAGCGCTTGATCAGGGTTTGCAGAAAACAAAAGAAGGCTTTTTCACCAAGCTGGCCAAAGCAGTTGCCGGCAAGGACAAGGTAGACGAAGAAGTACTGGACCAGGTGGAAGACGCACTGATCAGTGCCGATGTGGGTGTAGATACAACTGTAGCAATCATAGACCGTATTGAAAAAAGGGTTGCAAAGGACAAATATATCGGTACATCGCAGCTCAATCAGTTGTTGCAGGAAGAGATCATGGGCATGCTTACCGCAGCGCCTTCCAATGAATTTGCAACTTTCGATGTGCCTGCCGGCAAGAAACCTTATGTAATATTGGTCGTGGGCGTAAATGGGGTAGGCAAAACAACCACCATCGGAAAACTGGCACACAACTTCAAGAAAAACGGCAAAAGCGTACTCCTTGGCGCTGGCGATACGTTCCGTGCTGCTGCTGTAGACCAGCTCACCATATGGAGTGAGCGGGTGGGTGTGCCGATCGTAAAGAAAGAAATGGGCAGCGATCCCAGCTCCGTAGCCTTCGATGCCGTTCAGAGCGCCATTGCCAGAGATAGTGATGTCGTGATCATAGACACTGCCGGCCGGCTCCACAACAAGTCTTACCTCATGGACGAACTGGGCAAAATTCGCCGCGTTATCACCAAAGTAATGCCTGATGCCCCGCACGAAGTACTACTCGTACTCGACGGCAGCACCGGACAGAATGCCATAGAGCAGGCAAAGCACTTCACCGCAGCCACCGACGTTACCGCGATCGCCATTACAAAACTCGATGGTACGGCCAAGGGTGGGGTAGTTCTCGCAATAGCCAACCAGTTCAGGATTCCGGTAAAATATATTGGGGTAGGCGAAAGAATGGAAGACCTGCAAATTTTCAACAAAGAAGAGTTTGTAGACAGCCTGTTCAGCCTCAGTAAATAGTGTTTCGAAAAGGATTTTTCTTGCCGGCACATTTTTCTCTTATATATTTCCTAATTTTCAATCATGAAAAGCGGGCCCGTCAACCTGTGCTTACTGCTGGCAGTAGTATGCTCCTGTTACCTATATACCCTTAAATTCAGCCAACCCGGCGGCCAGGACAAGCTAATAGCAGGCTTAGCAGGCGTGCATCAATACTTGCCCCCCGGCACGTCTATTCATTTTGTCAATAAAGTACCTCCGGAGCCTACCAACTCCCGCGAGCATATCTTTTTCCCTGATTTTGTACACTACATTCTGGCACCTGCCAAGATAGGTCAGGCCAGCAAAACATGGAAAGACACCACGCTTATGGTTCTTCCGGCAAATTCCACAGATTCCGCAACAGCAGCATTGGTTGCCGGGGCTACTGTGCTATGGCAAAATAAAGACGAACGATACCTTTACCTCCTTATCCACTAGTTATGCATCCATCTACCCGCCTTATCATCTGGTTATCGCTGCTGCTGGGTTTCACCAGCATGGTCTACTTTCTGTCACTGCCGGCACACCTGCCTGTCATAGTCACCTGCGTCATCGTTGTAGCATATGCATTCATCAGCTATAGGTGGTTTGCCAGGCACATTCCTTCCCCTGTCGGCCTACAGAGCACTACTGGCGAAAGCGCCAGAGCGTACATGATACTGGTTGCAGGGCTGGCCGTCATTGTTTACAAGGCATACAACATAGAGAAGCAATATGGCCACTGGGATGCATGGTGGCTTTGGGATCATCATGCCCGGTACTTGCAGGACTCCACCTACTGGCGCCAGTTGTTTACCCTCAACGACGAGTATCACCCCGATTACCCACTGTTCCTGTCGTCACTGATTGCATTTTTCTGGCGGCTCACTGGTACGTTCAATTCGCTGGTACCCTATACGTTCAGCATATTCATAGCGGTGGTCATTCCCGCCACGATTTTTATTTCACTACACACCAGAAACCTCACCATCGCATGCTTCGCATTTGTGGTATTTGCTTTCAGCGATGCGTACCACACCTTTGCGTTGGCACAATATGCCGATCAGCCGCTCGGTTTTCTCTACCTGTGTGCATTTATTTGCCTCGAATACGCCCGCCAACAGAAGCATCTGATAACCGTTATTGGTGGGTTGCTCGGTTGCTGCATCTGGATGAAGAATGAGGGTATGTTGTTGTCGCTGATATTCATACTCTTCAATGCACGTACGCTGCTTGCCAATGGCAATGCCACACGTTTCGCAGCAGGTATTATTTTCCCCCTATCGGTTTATGCCTATTTAAAGCTGAATGCACCTGCCAACGATCTGGTGAAAGGCCAAAGCATGAAAACACTGCGATTGCTTACTGACGGTAGCCGCTACCGGCTCATAGGCAGCTATTTTTATACCCGCCTTACTGACCATGCACTTCCCGCCACTATTTGCGCAGTGTTTTACGGTGTGTATTGCTATGCTGCCCGAAGGTTACCCGGGCGCAACATACTCACACTCATCATCTGTGCCATTGGCTTTGCATTGGTGTACCTGCTCACGCCACACGATCTCTCGTGGCACCTCAATACCTCGTTCGACCGTGTCTTGTTTCAATTGATGCCCGCATTTGTCTATGTCATTGCCCGCAACTTGTGCAACCTACGCTTCTACACAGAAGGCGGGCAATTTCAATAGGTACTGCATTCCCTCTGTGGCGGGCATTTCTATCGGTATTACGTTGTTATACCTGCTCACCGCTGGTATGCGTTTATCAATCACATACTTCGGTACTCCATCGCGCACATAGTCTACCAGACCCGCCGCAGGATACACCGCCAGCGACGTGCCCACCAGCACAAATACATCCGCCTCATACATGATCGGTATCGCCTGTTCTATCATAGGCACCGGCTCCTCAAACCACACCACATGTGGCCGGTACTGTCCGCCATCTGCTGCCTTTTGCCCCAGTGTTATATCGCCTGCTATGGGGTATAGTTGCATCGCATTGCGCTCACTGCGCATCTTCAGTATCTCTCCGTGCAGGTGCATTACATGTTGCGATCCCGCACGTTCGTGCAGGTCGTCAATGTTCTGTGTTACAATATACACATCATAGTACTGTTGCAGCGCTGCCAGGGACTCATGTGCGGCGTTAGGCTTTGCTGCCAGCACATCGCGCCGCCGCATATTGTAAAAGTCCAGCACCATGGCAGGGTCGCGCCGCCACGCACGGGGTGTGGCCACATCCTCTATACGGTGACCTTCCCACAGTCCATCGCTATCGCGAAAAGTGCGCAACCCGCTCTCAGCGCTTATGCCCGCACCCGTGAGCACCACTAGTTTCTGTTTAGCCATGATATGCACGTTTTACCTCAAACAATTTACCCTGTACAGTGTGATTTTTTCCTCAACAATTTACCATTGTAAATTTACCGGTATTGAAATTTATTTTCCGGCCTAACTTGCACCCAATTCACCCGGTCATGACTATCATCGAAACATCACGCCTCACTATCTCCGAGCTCACCACAGCCGATGCACCATTTATCATTGAGCTGCTCAACAGCCCCGGCTGGCTGCAATATATAGGCGACAGAGGCGTAAAAACAATTGACGATGCGTGCGGGTATATCCTCAACGGACCCACCATCAGCTACCGTACCAACGGTTTCGGACTGTGGGTAGTGGCACTCAAAGACACTAATATCCCAATTGGTATTTGCGGCCTTATTCGCCGCGACTTCCTGCCGCATCCTGATATCGGTTTTGCATTCCTGCCACAATACAGCGGTAGCGGCTATGCACTCGAATCTGCTAAGGGCGTCATGGATTTTGCTGCCAATGTACTTCGCCTGCCTGTTGTTACTGCCATCACCAACGACGACAACACCTCCTCACTCAAGCTGCTCTTCAAGCTCGGATTCGACTTCATAGGAATGGTCACCTACCCCGGCGAAGACAAGGAACTGATGTTGCTCGAAAAACACATCACTATCCGGTAAGGCATATCACTGCTGCTGCGAAAGCTTCAGATATTCATCTGCCTTGGCTATGTCGCCTTTCGATCTGTAGGTTATAGAAACGAAGTACAGGATGTTCTTTTGGTTGGGTTTTATCTGTAGCGACTTACCATATGCTTTGAGTGCATCATCCGTACGATTCGTGACCGCCAGCGCATTGCCATAGTTGCCCCACAATTCAGCGTCCGTTGTATCACGCGCCACACCTTCACGGAATACTTTTACCGCTTCGTCATATTGCTGCTGTGTAAACAAAGCAGTGCCTAGAAAGCTGTACGTCCTCGTTTTATGCTCACCCCGCTGCAGGCTTTTGCGGTAGATGTCTATTGCCTGGTCATACTGCTTTGTCATAAAGTAGCAGTCACCAATAGTAAGCAGCACCGAACTATCGCGCGGGTTCAGTTGCAGGGCTTTTTGTGTCGCTGCAATCGCACCCCCATAGTTGCCCGATTTATACTCCGCCGCCCCAAGGTTTATCCAGGCATCGCGGTATGCAGTATCTATTGCCACTGCCTGCCTGAACTGTTGCACGGCACCCGCCAGCGCCTCACTGTTCTTATTGTTGCTGGCTGTGTATTGGTCCAGCAGGCTGGTGCCGTAATTGTACTGCACGCGGGCACTGCCGGGCGCAGTATTCATATCAGCCGCAAACAGTGTTGCGTTCGAGTTCCAGTCACCGTTACGCGCTATTGTTTTCCCGGAGAATACCAATGCCACGCCAAGAATGATGTACGCACCGGCATTCAGCATTTTCGTCGATGCCATTTGCCCCGTAAGCCGGTAAGCTGCCCAGCTTACACAAATCATCGCTCCCAGCACCGGCGCAAACAACAGGCGGTCGCCCATGGTACTGCCTATCAGGTAAACAATATTGGAAGCAAATAGTATCGTGCAGAAGAAAAACAGTATCCCGAATGAAATTGGTCGGTTGGTGCTGAAGTATTTCCAGGCCGCATATAGCAGCGATATACATACCGCCAAAACAAGCAACGCTTTCATTGAAAACCCATCTTCGCACGGAATCTGGTTAAACGAATAGTCATAGCTCATTGCATAGGGCCAGATCGATTTGATCATATACATCCCCAATACCACAAAGCCTGTTGCCAGGCGAGAGGCCGCATCCGTACAGGCTATCAGCGAATTATCTGCGCGCGAGTAGGGTACATGTGCGGGTGACAGATTGTGCACCACAATATAATGCCAACCCATCCACACCACTACAGTCACCGCCAGTGGCACCAATGTCCTTATCGCTGGCACCAACTTCTTTTCACCCATCTGCACCTGCAATAGTACAAACACAGGCAGGTATAATATCCCTGCTTCCTTCGATAGCAGGCACAAAGCATAATAGGCTATTGCCGCAATGGTTATTCTTTGTTTTTGTACCAGCTCATTTGCAGTCAGCAGAAAGAATAGGAAACACAGTATTTCATCCCGGCTTTTTATGTTAGCTACTACTTCGGTATGTATAGGGTGCAGCGCAAACAGCAGTGTCGCAGCCATTGGCAGCCACATGCTGTACTTCGAAAAGACCAGGGTAAGAAACTTGTACAGCTGCATCGTTACAAGACCATACAGCAATATCTGAACAAGATGATGAATAAGCGGGTTGCCGGGTATGATCTGCCATTCCAGCGCAAACATAACCATAGACAATGGTCTGTATAGTCCCGAGTTCTGGTCCCAGAAGCCCTGCCAGTAGAAGGTGGTTAGTAGTTTGGGTATGCCTGCTATACCATCATGTACAAACTTGTTTTCGCCTATCACCGCTATGTCGTCTAGCACATAGCCATGTCCCAGCGTATTGGCATAGATCAGGCAGGCAATTCCCGCAAGTATGTACGATACATACTTGCGGGAAGGCTCAGCTGCTTTGGCTGCCGGAACACTTTTCGCCATATGGAACTATTGTGTTGCTGTACAATGTCTGTTATTACCCGTGGCGTTGTCAGGCTGTTATTACCAGCCCAACAGGTATGCAAATATCAGCGGTGCTACAATTGTAGCATCGCTCTCTACTATGAACTTTGGTGTGTTGATATCCAGCTTGCCCCATGTGATCTTCTCATTCGGCACCGCACCGCTGTACGAACCGTAAGATGTGGTACTGTCGCTGATTTGGCAGAAGTAACTCCAGAACGGCACATCATGCCACTCCAGATCCTGATACATCATAGGTACCACACAAATCGGGAAGTCACCAGCTATACCACCACCTATCTGGAAGAAGCCTATACCCTTGCCTGCAGAATTGTTGCGGTACCAGTCTGCCAGCCATATCATGTACTCTATACCGCTCTTCATAGTCGACGGTTTCAGCTCGCCTTTTATGCAGTACGACGCGAATATATTACCCATCGTGCTGTCTTCCCAGCCCGGAACTATTATTGGTATGTTGCGCTCTGCAGCGGCTATCATCCAGCTATGCTTTGGATCTATTTCATAGTCTGCCTTCATCACCTCGCTCAGCAATAGCTTGTACATATACTCATGCGGAAAATAGCGCTCACCCTTATCTTCAGCGTCCTTCCATATTTTGTGTATATGGCGCTGTATCCTTCTGAATGCTTCCTCCTCCGGTATACAAGTGTCTGTCACGCGGTTAAAACCCTGCTCCAGCAGTTCCCACTCATCCTGTGGGCTCAGGTCGCGGTAGTTGGGTACACGCTTGTAGTGCGTATGTGCCACCAGGTTCATCACGTCTTCTTCCAGGTTGGCACCTGTGCAGCTTATGATGTCCACTTTGCCTGCGCGTATCATCTCTGCAAACGAAATACCCAGTTCGGCAGTGCTCATCGCACCTGCCAGCGACACCAGCATTTTACCACCTTCCAGCAGGTGTGTTTCGTAACCCTTTGCAGCATCTACAAGTGCCGCCGCATTGAAGTGGCGGTAGTGGTGCTGAATAAACTGTGAAATTGGTCCTTTGCTCATTATGGTTTTATTTTTAATTGTTGTTCTCTTGTTTGTTGCCCGCTTGCGGGTCTTTGATGTTTGCCGCACGTTTGCCCGCACATTGCTGCACTATCGCATCAACTCGCCACAAACTAAAAAGCAGGCAGGAGACCTGCATGCTTTTTATATTTTCCTTCCGCAGTCTGGTTTGCTATTAGGCCACCGACTCCTGCTTGGCTATAAACTTCTTCACCCATTCCGTTGTTATCGACTTCGGACGTTCCAGCGGGAAGCCCAGCGCCCTGTCCCAGCACAGGCTGGCCAGTACACCCAGCGCACGCGATACGCCAAACAGTACTGTGTAGAATTCTTCTTCTACCAGTCCATAGTTTTTCAGCAGTGCACCAGAGTGCGCATCCACATTCGGCCATGGGTTTTTGATCTTGCCTGTAGCTTCCAGTATCGGTGGTGCCACCTCATATACATTCCATACAGTCTGTACAGTAGGGTTGTCAGGGCAGTGGCGTTTTGCAAATTCCATCTGCGCTGTGAAGCGTGGATCCGTCTTGCGCAGTACCGCATGTCCATAACCCGGTACTACCTTACCTTCTACCAGTGTCTTGTGTATATAATCAGCTATCTGTGCCTTGGTAGGCTGTTCAGAGTTCAGCTCCTTGCACATCTCTTCTATCCAGCGTATCACCTCCTGGTTGGCAAGGCCATGCAGCGGGCCGGCAAGGCCGGTCATACCAGCTGCAAACGACAGGTACGGATCGCTCAGCGCAGAGCCCACCAGGTGCGTAGCATGTGCCGATACGTTGCCACCTTCATGGTCAGCATGTATCGTCAGGTACAGGCGCATCAGTTCTTTGAAACTCTCATCTTCATAACCCAGCATGTGGGCAAAGTTGCCGCTCCAGTCCAGCATACCATCTGGCTGTATATGCTCACCGTTTTTGTATTTGCGGCGGTATATGTATGCAGCTATACGGGGCAGGCGCGCTATCAGGGTCATTGTATCTTCATACACATAGTCCCAGTAAGTTTTCTTGCTGATGCCTTCGTTATAAGCCTTTGCAAATTTCGATTCGGTCTGCAGAGCCAGTACCGCAGCAGTAAACTGTGTCATCGGGTGTGCCGATACCGGGAATGACTCTATCACATCAAACACATAGTTCGGCACATGCGACCTGCGTGCCCAGGTAGCCGATACATGATCCACATCTTCCTGGTTGGGCACCTCGCCTATCAGCATCAGGTAAAACAGACCTTCTGGCAATGGTTCACTGCCACCCTCTGCCTTGGGCAGGCGCTCTCTCAGCTCAGGTATAGAGAAGCCACGGAAGCGGATACCCTCATTCGAATCCAGCAGCGATGTCTCAGTAACCAGACCGGTAATGCCGCGCATACCCTGATAAGCCTGGGCAAGCGTCACTTCCTCGATCTTCATGTTACCATGTTTTTCGATTATACCTTTGATTTCCTTGTTTTGTTCGTCAGCCTTAGTTTTGAAAAGGTCTTTAATGTAACCCATATTTATGTATTATTCGTTACAGGAATTTTTAACGGAGACAAAGGTAATAAAAGACGGCTTAAGTTATGTGAAAGGATAATTAAATTCAGACCGTCATTCGCCCTGCCTGTACAGTGCCAAAAAGTATGATATGAAGCAGTGATTAAATAACCTCAAAAAAAATCTGAAAATAGATGTTGCAGTAATCAAAATGCCGCTTATCTTTGCAGTCCTTTAAAACGAAAAGGGAATACAAAAGCTTAAACGAGTACAAGAGTTTAAAGTTAAGTAGTTCTTTTATTTGGGAGCATAGCTCAGCTGGTTCAGAGCATCTGCCTTACAAGCAGAGGGTCCGCGGTTCGAACCCGTGTGCTCCCAC
>CAIJXT010000031.1 GCA_903824665.1 uncultured Bacteroidota bacterium
ATATATTGTTGATGGTGCACAACCATTGTCTGTTGTACCATCAGATACAGTAAGCGAGTATACGCCTGTTACCGTTGGTGTCGCTGTCGGATTTTCAACAGCCGACGCAAAGGACGCAGGACCACTCCATACATAAGTATTCGCTCCGCCCGATGGGTTTGCTGTCAGTGTAGCGGTACCGCCTATACAGATATAGCCATTATTTGTGGGTGATGCTACAGGTGTTGCTTTCACCGTCACACTCGTTGTGTATACCGTAGCTGGCGCACAGCCAGGCTGGCTGCTGCCATCAGTTACCTGCAGCGAATACACAGTAGTCGATGTTGGTGTTGCGGTCGGGTTCTCTGCTGATGCAGATGAAAGTGAACTGCCGCTCCAGATGTAGGTGTTGGCTCCGCCAGAAGGTGCTGCCGTAAGTGTTACTGTCCCACCGTTACAGATCGGAGCACTGTTCGTGGGCGAGGCTACAGGTGTAGCATGCACTACCACCGATGTTGTATATTCCGTAGTCGGTGAACAGCCGCTGTCGCCGCTGCCGTCCGATACTGTCAATGTATAAATGGTATTGCCTGTAGGTGTAGCTGTCGGTTGCTCTGCACTTACCGATGACAAGCTCGTTCCACTCCAGCTATACACACTTGTGTTCGCACCCGGATTGGCGGTAAGGGTTACTGCACCACCATTACAAATATATCCATTGTTGGTGGGCGCCGCTGATGGCGTTGCCTTCACAGTAACAGATGTCGTATATATTGTTGATGGACTGCAGCCTTCATCAGCAGTGCCATCAGTCACGAGAAGTGAATACACACCGCTGGCTGTTGGTGTCGCCGTTGGATTCTCAATAGCCGATGTAAAGCCGCCCGGACCTGACCAGCTATATGCGCTGGCACCACTTCCCGGATTGGCCGACAAAGCCACCGTACCGCCAACGCAGATCGGTCCATCATTCGTTGGTGCTGCCACAGGCGACGCCTTTACTGTTACGCTTGTAGTGTATACTACAGCAGGTGCACAGCCCGGCTGGCTGCTGCCATCCGTTACCTGCAGTGAATATATCGTCGTTGCAGTTGGCGTTGCAGTCGGGTTCTCTGCCGATGCCGATGATAGTGAACTACCGCTCCAGATATAGGTATTGGCTCCGCCAGATGGTACTGCCGTCAACGTCACCGTTCCACCATTACAGATAGGACCATCATTCGAAGGACTGGCAACAGGCGTAGTATGAACCAGCACCGATGTCGTATACTGCGTTGCTGGCGAACAACCGCTATGACCGCTACCGTCTGATACGGTCAGTGTATACACGGTATTGGCAGCTGGTGTCGCAGTCGGGTTCTGGGCACTTGCAGATGACAGGCTGGTTCCCGCCCAGCTATACACGCTGGTATTGGCACCAGGATTGGCACTCAGTGTCGCTGTTCCGCCACTACAGATATACCCATTGTTTGTTGGCGCTGCCGAAGGCGTCGCTTTTACGGTCACAGAAGTCGTATATATAGTAGCAGGGCTGCAGCCGTTATCGCCACTGCCGTCACTTACGGTCACCGAATACACTCCCGTAACTGTCGGCGAAAGCGATGGCGTAGGTGAGGAAGAACTGTACCCTCCCGGGCCACTCCAGCTGAATGTAGTAGCACCGCCAGCACCATTGGCAGCAAGTGCTACTGTACCACCATTACAAATCGGACCATCATTTGTTGGCGCCGCAGTTGGTGTGCTCCGCACGGTTACTGTCGTCACATATACTGTCGATGGTGCACAGCCGGGATTACCACTGCCATTGGTTACCTGTAGCGAATAGGTGCCGGTCACCGTTGGCGTTACCGTCGGATTTTGCACTATGGAGTTAAAACCTCCGGGACCCGACCAGCTATAGTTGTTCGCACCCGTCGCAGGGTTGGCAGAAAGTGTCGCCGTGCCTCCGTTACATATTGGCCCACTATTGGTAGGTGCTGCCGTTGGTATCGGATTCACACTCACCGTTACACTTCCTTGCGGACTCCAACAGCCTGCGGCCGACTGCGCACGGAAAAAATAGGTTCCACTTGTTGATACGGTCTGTGGTGTACCACCGGATACGATCGATGTACCGCCCGATGTGGTTCCCTGATAGAATATGGTACCAACTCCGCCATTGCTGCCGGATATAGATGTGCTGCCACAGAAGGTACCACCGCCGCTCGCAGTCACTGCTGCAGGCAGCGGATTGATCACAACCGTCACACTACCTTCATCTCCCCATATACCTGCTCCGAATGCACGGAAATAATACGTGCCGGATGTAGTAATTACCTCAGATGTTGAAGGAGTAGAGGTGGAAGTTCCACCAGATGTAGTTCCTTGAAAATATATGGTGCCTACCCCACCATTACTTGCAGTAACGGTCGTGCTGCCACAAAATGTACCACCTCCGGCAACCACAACGGGTTCTGGTGCAGTAAATATGGTCACTGTTGCACTACCCTCAGGGCCCCAGCAGCCCAATGCCGAACGCGCCCGGAAATAGTAAGTGCCTGACGATGTAATAACAGCCGATGTTGCTGCAGTCGATGTTGACGTGCCACCTGAGGTCGTCCCCTGAAAGTACATCGTACCATCGCCACCATTTGCTGCATTGATCGTTGTGCTCAGCAGAAACGAACCGCTGCCAGTCACTACTGTTGCCGCCGGCACCGGGTTCAATGTTACCGCCACAGCTCCTTGTGTCCCCCAGCAGCCGGCTGCCGATTGTGCCCTGAAATAATAAGTTCCGGTTGTTGTTACATTAGCCGTAGTTGCAGGTATTGCTGTCGATATTCCATTCGATGTCGTACCCTGAAAATAGATAGTGCCACTTCCTCCGTTGCTTCCGGATATCACTGTGCTGTTCGCACAGAAGGTGCCACCACCACCGCCGGTTACCGCCGTCGGATTTGGGCTGATACTCACCACCGCACTACCATTCATATTCATACTGCAGGCGGGCGAAGATGTCGTTCCCACAACGGTATAGGTCGCGGCAGTTGCCTGATTACCAAATGATATTGATGAACCGGTACCACCAACAGGAGATCCCACATTGGCCGCGCCGTTTTTCAGCTGATAGTTCACACCACTTTGCGATCCGCTGAGCCCAACAGGCATACCGCTGCCACCGCTGCAGTATGCGCCACCGCCGGTCACGGTAAACGCTGTAATATTGGTCACATTTACTGTCGCAGTGGAAGTTCTGGTACATCCAGAAGTCGGTACAGTCGCCGACGCCGTATACACCGATGTTGCTGCAGGCAGCGCATAAACAGATTGATTTTGGGTACCGCTGTAAGCTACAGTTGCTCCTGCGTCAGTATACAATCCGGTTGTACCAGCCCAGGTTGGTATGTAGTTGATATTGCCATGTAAGTCAAAATCCGGGCGATAAGTACCTAGCCCCCCGTTTGTTGTTGCTGTCGCCCCGGCTGCTGTAGCTACGCTGACATTGTCATTCCGGTATACAATACAGCTATTGAACGCTGTATTAGTGTTATACTGTATCGCTGCTACCGTTGT
Source organism: uncultured Bacteroidota bacterium (assembly GCA_903824665.1). Classification (GTDB taxonomy): domain Bacteria; phylum Bacteroidota; class Bacteroidia; order Chitinophagales; family Chitinophagaceae; genus Nemorincola. The sequence continues at coordinate 3,532 of CAIJXT010000031.1, forward strand.
TGTACCAACGTTATTATTCGATGAGGTTACGTCAAAAACCAGATTGTCCGTACCATTCCATGTATAGGTCGATGTAAAGTTGATAACATTATTGCCAACCACAGGTGTGTAGTTACCCGCTGTCTTTACGGTTACCAGCCCGGTTGTCACAAAACTACCTAGAGCGGTTGATGCAGTGGGTGCAATCCTAATCATCAGGCTGTTTACCGTGTAGGTGCTGCCCAGTGATACTACCTTGAAATTAATAGCAGTAAGCGTGCTGCCAGCTGTAAATCCCATTGCAGTCATTTCCGTTGCCCTTACCAGAAACTGTGTTCGCTGCCCTCCCCAATACCGGGAAAGTACCGAAGGAAACCCAGTATTTGCATTCTGATTTTGTTGTGTACCGAATGTCACCTGGGTCGGAATAGTACTGCTGCCTGCCGTCAGCAATTGCGCAGCACCATTTGAGCACTGAGATATCGACGCCGGACTCACAGCAAAAACAGACGGAGTTGCATTTACAGTAACCGGAAAGGTTTTCACGCACCCGGAGACTGTGTAATTGATAACTGCATTGCCTGTTGCTACACCGGTTACAATACCTGTACCTGCACCTATGCCTGCTATCGTGCCATTGCTGCTGATCCAGTTTCCACCCGTTGGCACTGCCGTCAGAGTATTGGTCAGTCCTACACACGAATTTCCACTGCCGGATATCACCGGAGTCGGATTAACGGTCACCATTCTTACCGCGGCAATTCCGCATCCGGTATTATAACTGATGTTTGTTGTGCCTGCCGCAATACCTGTCACCACACCTCCGGTCGATACTGTTGCAACACCCGGTGTGCTGCTGCTCCACACACCATTCGGTACGGTGTTCGCAAAATTGGTAGTCAGCGTCGGACATACCGTATTGGTTCCGGTTATTGCAGCCGGCGCCGTATTTACCGTAACAGTACGTATGTCCCGGCATCCTGTCGAGGTCAATGTGAATGTAATGTTCGCGTTTCCTCCTGATACTCCGGTCACCACGCCCGATGCATTAACAGAAGCAATCGACGGCGAGCCGCTCACCCACGTACCCGCACCAGACGCGTTGGTATGTGTACTCGTACCCAGCTGGCATATCGTTAGTGCTCCTGCCGACACAGCCGGTGGTGCTATTACAGTTACTGTCACAAAAGTGAAAACAGAAGTACAGTTGTTAGAGATCGTACAGGTAATATTTGCCGTCCCGGCAGCAACTCCTGTTACTACTCCGGTCGAGGCATTCACTGTTGCTTTCGTTCCATCACTACTCGACCATACTTTTGAAGAAATACCCCCGCTTGGCGTTGTATGACTCAGAGTTATTGTTGAAAGCGGGCATACCGGAATATTGCCGGTGATCGTTCCCGCATTAGGAACTGCACAGATCGTTACAGACCCGGCTCCATTATTCGCTCCCTGAGTATTCGTCACACCACTTACTGTATAAATACCAATACCACCTACGTAGTTCGATCCGCCGCCGCCGCCGCCGCCCGACGGTCCTGCACCACCACCCCAGTAGCCACCGCCACCACCGCCACCAGCAGTTGCCGCAAATCCACCGGTTGCCGCATTACCACCTGCTGATTGCGATCCCACCTGTCCACCAGATCCTCCTGGCCCACTTTGGGTACCACCCGTTCCGGTACCAGGCGTTCCGCCGTTGCCCCCCGTTAGTCCACCTCCATGTCCACCGACATTACCACTTCCGCCACCGCCACCGGCGGCTACCAGCGCCCTGTTGGCCAGCGCCGTTCCACCTATTCTTATCTCTGAAGACCCACCACCACCGGCACCGGAAGTGCCAAAAGTACCGGCAGCCCCGCCGGTACCACCCTGTGCGCCTCCTACTCCGGCTGTTCGGTTATTTGCACCCACTCCGCCCACATATACGTTCATAGACAAGCCGGGAGTCACAGCCAGGGTACATACAACCCTGCCACCATTGCCGGGGGTTTCTCGTGTGCCGCCTCTGGCTCCATTCATACTGATAATCAGGCTTGTACAATTAGCTGGAACCGTATATGTCGACGGCGAGTTCGATGCAGTACTGTATACTGTTTGCTGTCCGTATACAGGCACCTGCATTATGCCGGAAAATACAAATATGATGAGCATTTTCATCAAACCCTTGATTCCGGATAATGTTGCCTTGCCTGAACTATTCAGTGATTTTGGGGGTCTGGATAGCCATTCTGATCGTATCATATAATATTGTTTAATATTTTAAACATTTCGTTTCCATTTGCAACTTAACAAAAAAACGGACGAAAAACAATATTTTTTAACAAGTATTATAATACGAACATAAACAATATCACATTATTAACTTTTGGTAAATAATAACGCAGCGGAAATCGCATCAGAATAGCGATGTATTCCGGTGAGTTAATTTATAATTCCGGGAAACGGGGCATTGCCGTAAGCCAGGCGATATCCTCAGAAGTCGTGGCATCGGCACAGAATACTTCATGCCCGTTGGTGAGCATCCAGTATTTACTCTGTATGGTTTGTTGATAATTCAATAACTGGTGCAGCGTTTTTTCGTCAATCGGAACGCCTGGCATCTTACACTCCACCAGCATCCAGGGTTCATGATTTCTATCGTACAACACAATATCAAACCGCTTGCTCCTGTTTACAACTTTGATGGTCTTTTCTACTGCCAATAGAGCAATGGGATACTTCATTTTAACAATCAGATATTGCAAAATGTACTGCCTTACATGCTCCTCAGGCGTCAGAATGATCCAACGTTTCCTCACCGGATCAAAAACCCTCGTTTTGCCCTCTGTTTGTTGAAGCTTCAGTTCTATACCCTGATAGTCCGGCGTGATCATTACCCTCAAAAGTAACAACAAACACCTTATCAAATCACCCGGTACATAAATCTGCTTGTTTGCTTTCCTGCTGATCTGTTCTAATGTCTTTCTGCTTGCCAGTCTGCCGTCAGGCACGCCCGATAAGCAGGCATAAAATACAAAAGATGAGTACTCGTTCTTTGTCATTTTCAGCCAGCACATAGCAATGTGCATAGCCATGCCGCGAAAAATCTTGCGCCATACCGGGCTTCAGCACAGGGGCATTGGCAACGATCGCGTATAGTCCACTAAACGCACCAAACAAGAAAATATACGTTTGGCGCTAGTCTCTTTCTACGTCTACTGCGGCACCCGGTCTCCTGACCGGCGGCAAAAACCTAAAAAGACAGCATCAACAGCCCAACTGCTGATAGTAGAAAAGAAGCCCAGCCCATGATGGCACCTTTTGCTGTCGTAGATGTTGATCCGGTAGCACCAATACCATACCAGCGAACAACCCCGCACAGCTGTCCACAGGCAGCACTGCATAGGCAGCAAACCAGTGCCATGCCGCTCAATAACGCCGAAGGAAAACAGCGTCAGGCTAACCCTTTGCCCGCGGAGCGATTGGGCAAAGGGCGGCGCTTTCTTTTGGTACTTTTTCTTTTCGCTGTAGAAAAGAAAAGTACGAGCGGATCGGCAAAACAGTACTACTCGTGCTTTGTCATGTTGATCAAGCGCATAGCACTGCGGGTGGCCGCGCAGAGAAACATCTTTAAATACCACCGGTACTTTTTTCGCTGTAGAAAAGAAAAGTACGAGCGGATGGGCAAAGTAGTACTACTCGTGCTTTGTCATGTTGATCAAGCGCATAGCCACGCGGGTGGCCGTGCAGAGAAACATCTATACATTCCACTGGTACTTTTTTCGCTGTAGAAAAAAAGTACGAGCGGATGAGCAGATCGTACCGCTTGTTTGCCAAACATAAATTCACCCCGAAACCCGCGCCCACAGCCGAAAACAATTTTTATCATATCCCGTATACGTCTTATGATATGCTGCCAGCTGCATATCATATACACCCCTTTTGTCCACCACAAAAACCCTCCCGACCTTCACACCCAAATACCTAAAATCAGCATCATGAATACAGAAAAAAAGCAGCAAGCCCGCAATCTCTACTTCCAGACCGGCCTCAACAAAACCCAGATCGCCGCCATACTCGACATCAGCCGTCGCAGCCTATCCTACTGGGTCAGAGAGGGCGACTGGGACCGCCTCAAAAAATCAGCCGAGCACATGCCCGCCATCCTCGTAGAAAACTGTTATCACATCTTCGGCAATCTTACAGAGCGGTACCTGTCCGAGCGGCGTGTTACAGACCCGGTCAAACCCGTAGAGATCGACGCACTCTACAAACTCACCCGCACCATCAAGAACCTTAAAAGCCGTACCGCACTCAATGAATCAATAGAGCTGTGCGGCCACTTTATGGACATGCTCCATGCAAAGAACCCAGAACTGGCCCAGGCTGTCATGCCATACCTCGATGAGTATATGACCTCCCGTGCCAACATTAACCGGGACACCCTCCTTCCGGCCCATTTCACCGGCCTCTCGGGCACCATCCCATACCCCGACCCCGACAGAACCGAAACGCTGATCGACCATCGCGAAGCTTTCTTCTCTGATCCCGAAACCGTAGAAACCTACGAGCGCTGGGGCATCCCCTTCCCCTCCGAAGAAGAGATCAGCACCCTCCCCGGCACCCCTAAACAACCCGCAGACGAAGAAAATATCGACTACCCAAACGAGACAGATGACCGTCAAACCACCGAACCGGAAACAGAAAACCTAACTCCCGCCGCCTCGTCGACTAACGACACAAATGGGAAGCAAGTGCGCAAAAACTGCGCAAAAAGTAAAGGCAGAAAAATCCGTAAACAACAGATAATCAACGCATATCGCCACAAAAACCGAAAACAAAAAATCCACCCCAAAAGTGCGCAAAACCACAAAACTGCCACTAACTGATCCGCCTGTACATTGGTGGTAACCACACATCACCACCAATCCTAAAAGGCTTAAATCTACACCTGCCTGTTGGTAAACAAGCAAATTTCAGGGATAACGGTGAAAGCACCCACTTCGAAATCGTGGTTCACCCTATCACTCCTGTCTGCTTTTTTATTACATTTGCCACGCAATCACCAGTATTTATTTACCAACCAATAAAAAAATATCATGGCATACGATCTTATCGTAGTAGGAAGTGGTCCGGGCGGCTATGTGGCAGCGATCCGCGCATCACAGCTCGGTTATAAAACAGCTATCGTCGAAAAAGAAAGTCTCGGTGGCATCTGCCTCAACTGGGGCTGTATCCCCACCAAGGCATTGCTCAAATCTGCAAGTGTATTCGAGCAATTCTCTCATGCTGCCGACTACGGCATCGTTGCATCCGACTTCAAAGCCGATTTCGGCGCAGTCATCAAGCGCAGCCGCGGTGTGGCCGACAAAATGAGCAAAGGAATTCAGTTCCTGATGCGCAAAAACAAGATTGATGTGATCATGGGAATGGGTAAGCTCAATGCCAAAAAAGAACTCGAAGTAACGGGTACAGATGGCAAAGTGACCATTCACCAGGCAAAACACATTATACTAGCTACAGGTGCTCGTAGCCGTGAGCTACCCAACCTGCCTATTGATGGCAAGAAAGTAGTAGGCTACCGCGACGCCATGGCACTGCCGGCACAGCCCAAAAGCATGATCGTTGTAGGTTCCGGCGCTATAGGCGTAGAATTTGCATACTTCTACAACAGCCTCGGCACTAAAGTGACCATTGTCGAATTTTTGCCGCGCATTGTTCCGGTAGAAGATGAAGATGTTTCTAAAGAACTGGAAAAGAGCTTTAAGAAAAAAGGCATCAACATTATGACCAATGCCTCAGTAGAAAAAGTAGATACTTCAGGCGAAGGTGTAAAAGCAACCGTGAAAACGGCAACCGGCGATATGATTCTGGAAGCCGACATATTGCTTAGCGCCGTGGGTATCAGTGCCAACATCGAAAACATCGGCCTCGAAGCGCTCAAAATAGCAACAGACAAAGGGAAAGTGGTTGTAGACAAATTCTACAAAACCAATGTAGATGGCATATACGCTATCGGCGACATTACTCCTGGTCAGGCATTGGCACACGTAGCTTCCAAAGAGGCTATTATTTGTGTTGAAGCACTGGCCCATAAAGATGGTAAGCACAAGCATGCACCTGAGCCGCTGGACTACGGAAACGTACCGGGCTGCACATACTGCTCACCAGAGATAGCAAGTGTGGGTCTTACCGAAAAGCAGGCTAAAGACGCCGGCTACGAGATTAAAGTTGGTAAATTCCCATTCTCTGCATCAGGCAAGGCTTCTGCAGTAGGCGCTATGGAAGGTTTCGTAAAAGTGATCTTCGATGCAAAGTATGGCGAGTGGCTGGGTACGCACATGATCGGATACAACGTTACCGAGATGATCGCAGAAACAGTTGTAGCCCGCAAGCTCGAAACAACATGGCAGGAAGTGCTCGACAGCATTCACCCGCACCCTACAATGAGCGAAGGTGTGAAAGACGCTGTAGAAGTAGCACTGGGCGAAGCAATACACCTGTAATCAAAGAAAAATACAAGTATAAAACGAATCAGGGCAGCGGTTTCCGCTGCCCTGATCTATGAAAAGAAGTTGATAAATACTGTTCAATACCAACGAACAACATGGCGCCAGCACTGATGCAACTCAAAGCGTTATTCTAAAACCACTTTAGCAAACTCTGTGCTGCGCTCGCTTACCACCTTTACTACATAATTACCGCGTGGCAAATGGGTCAGGTTCAAATCAGCAGTACGTACGCCATCGGTAATTGAAGCTGTACAAACCACCCTGCCGGTCATATCTACCACAGCAATCGTCGTCCTTACAGCTGCAGCAGCAAGTGAGATCGTAAAAATGCCATTTGAAGGATTTGGAACAATGTGCAGTGCATCGCTGCCCGCAACAGTTGGTACCGATGATACAGAAGAAATAACCCTGATAACATGATTGGCAAAATCAGCGATGTACACCCTGCCCCATCCATCCGCATACACCGACTTGGGTGATGCAAGTTGTGCTGAAACGGCCAGACCACCATTGCCGCTATAACCGTTTGTAGACGTTCCGGCCACATGGCTGATAACGCCCGAAGTGTTCACCATACGTACATTGTTATTACCCTGATCCGCGATATACACATTTCCGGCTCCGTCAACCGATACACCTGATGGGAAACGCATCGCCGCACCCAGTGCAGAGCCACCATCGCCACTGTTACCTGCAGCACCGGTACCCGCAAATACATGTATTGTTCCGGTTGAGGCAACTACCCTCCGGATCACATGATTGAGTTGATCAGCTATATACAGATTACCAAAGGCATCAGTAGCCACGCCCGACGGTGTGTATAGCGATGCCGCAGTAGCACTTCCGCCATTGCCACCATTGCCCAATGTGCCGTTTCCGGCATAGGTGCTCATGATACGGGTTCCTGCTGCCACCATCCGGATCACATTGTTCACCGCGTCAGCTATGTAGAGATTACCCACCTGATCCAATGCGATCCCCTGTGGACCATTAAGCGAACCCAGATGAGCAGTATCTCCATTACCGGAATAACCTGCAACACCGTTTCCGGCATAGTTGCGGATGATTCCGGCGGCATTTACAACCCGTATAGTGTTATTGCCATTGTCCGCTATGTACACATTACCTGCCGCGTCTGTTGCAACCGCAAAGGGAGCATTGAGTCGGGCAAGATTGGCAGCGCCGCCATTACCGCTGTAACCACTGGTGCCTGTACCGGCAAATGTGCTGATAATACCAGAGTTACTTACACGGCGCACTACATGGTTACCACGGTCTGCGATATACACATTGCCGGCACCATCTACTGCCACTCCGGTACAGCTATTTAGCTGCGCCATTCCTGCCAGTCCGCCATCACCCGTATACCCGCCGGTACCTGTACCCGCACCGGTACCATTGCCGGCAAAAGTAGAGATGTACTGACCTTGAGAAGTGATAGCAGGAAATACAGCAATGAAAAACAATAAAATAGAAATGTAATTTTTTAGCTTCATAAAATTCAGATAAATGAGTATTTGCTCCATAAAGATATAGATAATGCATGTTTAGACAAGGGTTTTCCAAAAATTACTTATTACTGCAGCGGATCAATAGCTACATATGTATCTGTTGGTGCTTATTTAGTACGATACACATAACTTTGCATACCAATACCCGGCAATGAAACCCGGGCTTCAAAGAACGAAAGACGATGGATTTAGCAAGCACAATAGAATATGTAGTAACCGACAAAGGACTGCTCGCAATTGCAGACAAAGTAAAAAATGGCGAACGTATCAGTGAGGAAGATTGCCTGCTCCTGTTCGAAAAAGGTGAATTGGGCTTTGTAGGTGCACTTGCAAACCATGTTCAGGAACGCTTGCATCATAACAAAGTATACTTCAATCGGAACTTTCACATAGAGCCTACTAACGTCTGCGTATTTACCTGCAACTTCTGCTCTTATTCGCGCCAGTACAAGCACCGCGACGATGGTTGGGAGTTGAGCATAGAGCAGATGATGGACATCGTGCGCAAGTACGATGGCCAGCCTGTTACAGAAGTGCATATCGTAGGTGGCGTGCACCCTAAAATGAACCTCGAGTTCTTCTGCGAGTTGTTGTCACGTATACGCACACATCGCCCCGACCTCCATCTTAAAGGGTTTACCGCAGTTGAACTCGACTATATGTTCCGCAAAGCCAAAGTGAGTACAGAAGAGGGAATGCGCCGCATGAACGAAGCCGGCCTGCAGTCGCTGCCAGGTGGAGGAGCCGAGATTTTCCATCCGGATGTACGTGAAGTGATCTGTGCCGACAAAGTAGATGGGGATGGTTGGCTGGCTATACACGAAACGGCACACAACCTTGGTATGCATTCTAATGCTACCATGCTATACGGACATATCGAGAAATACGAGCACCGCGTAGACCACATGAGCCGACTACGGCAATTGCAAGACAAAACAGGTGGTTTTAACTGCTTTATACCGCTTAAGTTCCGCAACAAGGGCAATGATATGTCGCACATTGCAGAGTCTAACATAGTTGAAGACCTCCGTCTTTACGCTATCGCCAGGATATTTATGGACAACTTCCGCAACCTGAAGGCCTACTGGCCTATGCTCGGCAGGCAAACAGCGCAACTGACACTTTCGTTTGGAGTAAATGATTTGGACGGCACTATCGACGACACAACAAAGATTTATTCAATGGCCGGCTCCGAAGAACAGTCACCATCTCTGACGACGGAAGAACTTTGCGACATGATACAGGCGGTTGGTAAAACTGCAGTAGAACGTGATACACTGTACAATGAAATAAAGGTATACGCCTGATCTGGTCAGACAAGTAGTATAACAATATACTTAAACAATTGAGCGAAGACCACTTCCTTTTAAAACAAACATATGCTGCGTATTGCTATAATAAACGGGCCCAATCTCAACCTTCTCGGCAAGCGTGAACCCAATATTTATGGCAGTACCGGTTTTGACGAGTACCTCGATACACTGCGGCAGCGATTCCCGGCTGTGAAACTCGACTATTTTCAAAGCAATGTAGAGGGCGAACTGATCAATCATTTACATAGCTGTATAGGTCGCGCCGAAGGTATTATCATCAATGCAGGAGCCTATACCCACACCAGCATTGCCCTTGCCGATGCCATCTCCAGTATTGGCGTTCCGGCAATAGAAGTTCATATATCTAATGTGCTGGCCCGTGAGGAGTACCGGAAGACCTCCTACATAGCCACCAAATGCGTGGGCAGCATTAGCGGGCTGGGACTCGAAGGTTACGCGCTCGCCATTATACACTTCTCCGGCCCCGCAGCGCCAAACAGCGCTCAAATCAGCTAATTTGGCTAACAACAGGTGGTTTTTTGCCATTATTTTCCGCGCCAAAAACAGCTGAAACCCGCTACTGTAAAGCATTTCAGACTTTCTGTTTATAAATATGTGGCAATACTTCAAAATTCATTTCGAAAATTGAGTGTGCTTATATAATTTTGCCCTCGGAGAGATGGCAGAGCGGTCGATTGCGGCAGTCTTGAAAACTGTTGACTGTTATAGGTCCGGGGGTTCGAATCCCTCTCTCTCCGCAGAAAGGGACAAACATGCTAAAGCATCTGTTTGTCCCTTTTCTTTTGCCCCTGTATTGTTTGCCAGTTGCGCCATAAGCATAAAAATCACATTTACCCGGTCGGTTCGAAATGTGTTGTTTTTCAGGTCGTACACAATTCCTTCAGGAAACAGTAGTTTTTGAAGCTGTTCTTTTCTCTTAACATCGCCGGAAGCCCATGCTATATTGAGTTCCGTAGAAATAGTAACCGCCTTTTCGGCTATCACTTCAGGGTTAGATATTTCTGAAGTCACTTTTGCTAATTGATCGGCTGCTTCTTTCTGTTCCTGCTTGTATTTGAAGTGGAATTTCTGGAAGGTTTCTTTGTTCATTTCTTCCAATACATAGTGTTTCTCTTCGATCTTATCCAACTTCTTGTTGACTTCACTCAATTGCTCTTTGTAGTTCTTTTCAAGCTCTACATTCTCTTTATTGATCTCATTCCATACCTCTATAATTTCAGCTTTTAGCGGCTCTGTAAGTTCTGGCTTCAGGCAGTATTGACTAATGAAGTCCTGAAACAGTTGATGCAATTTTTTGGCACTTTTATTACACTTGCAGCCATTCTTACGGCACTTGTAATACCAGAGGTTTTTGGCCTTTACTATGTATCCCGTAAAAGGTTCGTTACACGCAGCACATCTGACGAAGATTTTCAGTGGCAATGCTTCCCGCTCTCTTTTATGTGGAACGCCATATCCACCGGCCTCCTCATTGATCTTATTCACCTTCATGAATATATCCTGCGAGATCAGTTTCTCATGTGTACCAGCTATGACCTTGCCCTCCATCAGCCCATGACAAACCAGACCGCAGTAAAATGGGTTCCTCAAGACTTTACTTAGTTGTTGTTTGTACATGGACATGCCCATAGCATTGAGGCGTTCAATGATGTCCTCATTCTTTAACCCATCTGCTTTCCATAGAAAAGCTTTTCGCAGCTTTTTGCCGATGGCATTGACTACTATCTTTCTTTCCCCGTTTGTCCTGACAATGTCATAACCCTGCGGAGGACGTGTTACCCATATCCCCTTATCAAACTTCTCTTTCATTCCGGCTACCGCCCGTTGCTTCCTAAGCTGGTTGTCGTATTGGGAGAAGATAAAGTGGATGTTCTGCTGCAAAACACCACTTGCATTAGATGTATCGGTAGGTTGAGTGACTGCAAATACGGTTACGCCATATTTCTCCCTCAAATCTTCAGCAAGCTTTATGGCTCCTCCTCCGGTTCGGCTAAATCGGTCAAGGGTATAAACAAGTACATGGCTTACCTTGCCTTTGTTTTTCTTAATGAATTCAAGCATTCGCATGAACTCTTTTCGGCCATCTGTCTTAGCACTCTCATATGTACCTCCAAAATATTGTAGCACCGCTATATCATTGCGTTTGGCATATTCCTCTATCACCTTTCTTTGCACATCAAGGCTAAGGTTATTGTCTGCCTGTTCCTTGCTCGAAACACGAGTATATATGATGGCTGTCTTTATCTTGTTGGTTACAGACAGTTTACCAGCCTTTTTACTAAACCTGCCAAATTTCGATATATCGTTCATGCTGCTTTGTTTATTTCGTTGATTATCAGTAGATTTTCGTTTTTAATTTTATTATCATTCATAATCTGTTGATTATCAATACAAATATCGTGCCACACTTCGATAATTGTTTTGGCAAATGTTCTTAAGTTATCCACAATTTCTTGTGCCTCCACATCCGAATAATGCTCGCATCCCTTGTACTTCTTTAGTTGTTCTATCGTCATAGTCATAATTTTTTTGAAAAGGCATGCAAGGTAAAACGGGTTATAAAACTACTTTCCCGTTATGGATCGATTTTCCACGATCAGGCCGATAATTCCCCGATCAGGCCAAAATTTCCTCGATTTCAATTATTGTATTATGTTTTTTTGATTTTTGTTTCATTTGGAGGAGGATTTAGATTAAAGCGAGATTTCAACTCCAAAATCGAGTGATTTATTTAGATTAATCATAGATTTGATTTGAAAATGTTCGCGGGCGTTCAAAAACACATTTCCAACATGGAGAAAAACAGTCAAAATCCACCGTCATTCCTCGAAGTCAAGATTTCGAAGCTAAAAAATAAGCTTGAGGAGGTGCAAAAGGAGCTTAGCAAAACAAAAGATCAATTGTACGAGAAGGAGCAAGAAAGTATAAAACTGCGAATACTGCTTGACCATTTAGTAAACCCTGAAGATAAATACGATGAAAGCAGAACATGGGTAAGCAAACTTGTATTTATAGTAGCTAAAGCAAATAAGCCGTTACGGTCTACGGAGATTATTGCACTGCTGTTGCGGAGGGAGCCTGTGCTACATGAGAAGGAAAGCAAGGAAAAGTTCATTTCGCCATCACTAAATGCAGCAATGAAATTTCGGCGGCTAATACCCTTTAAACTAAAAGGTGTTCGGGGTAATTTCTATTGCCTGCCGGAGTGGGTCAATATTGATGGTGAACTATTGCCCGAAATGCGAAGTAAGATCTATTAACCGTAAAAATGATCTCATTTGATCTTGTTACGATTCTGAGCGCATATGGCCGCGCATTCGCTACAATCAGGTAACGGATAGCTATAGAAAGTGACAAATAGCGGCAAATAGATAACGCTATGAGACACATGTCTAGCCTTTCAGTGCCTCCCGCAGCACCTGCTGTAATAATTGCTCGTTTTGCCCTTTGCTAGCTTGTATGCTAGCATCCAATTCATCACAGATTTGTACGAGTTCTTTCAGTTTGGATACAATACCTTGTTGTACGGCAATTGGAGGAACGGGAATAAGAAGTGAATTTAATATTTTATGATTCAGATTATTCATAGTTGACCCTACCGATGATCCAAGAAGATAATTCTTGGAATACGTAGAGCCAATAACCTTTACAAAATACTCTCTATTTATAGATGGATAAAGCCGAATGAAAAAAGAGCCGGTGCCACATAACCACCCTTTTTCATTTTCGGTTACGGCTGCACATCTACCCATTTCTCCACGCCTACTAATGACAATATCACCAGCATTCAAAACATAATTTTTCAACCGTTTTATTGTAGTCTGGTCGACAGTCATTTTATGTGAAGGAACAATTTTTTCATTGACAATATTCATTGGATTAACCAATGGTATCTGATTTTGGACGTAATCAGATTTGTGAAGCATCGTACCAAAAGGACCAGTTGACACATCAATAGCGATATCCCCCAACTTACACCACGTCCAGTTATCCGGTATTTCAAAAGGAATCTCTTCTGACTTTATCGCAGGTAGTTCTTTGTATTTCTTGTCCTTTACCTTCTCTACTTTTATTTTCTTTAACAACTCGCTTGCAGGCTCCGCATTTTTATCCTGCGACACTAACTTACCCTGCACTGCATCTTGTAATAATTGCTGGCGGAGTTTTTTTACGATGGTGAGTTGGTGGCTGAGTTCGCTGGCGAGTTCTTCGCTATTACTTTCAAGTGCTTTATAACTTTCTACAAACTTAAATTGCTCTTTTAGAGACGGTAATGGTATTTCGATTTGTGCAATTTCCTTCATTGGCAAGGTTACATTTGCCATTCCCTTCATTCTGGCCACCAATTCATTTTCTTTATTCAAATCAAGAAAGCGATACAAGTACTCAGCACTTAGTTTCTTTTTATCCTTAGGAATGACTGCACACAGAATAGAGCCCAATGCAAACTTCCCTGATTGGAAATGTATCCTTTTGATACTGGCATGACCGTGCCCTGTGCCGGATACTAAAGGAATAATTACGGCTTCCTCATCAAATTGATATTCATTATGTGATTTTCTTTCCTCACCAGTAACCACCATTGGATACTCACCCGGAATAGCTTTAAGTATTCCGGTAGCACCTTTTTCAATTCTACAAATCTCACCTAACTTAACTTTATTCCAGCTCATTTATTGCTAATAGAGATTATTGTAATTATTAATTCTCTCAGCAGCCTTGAGAGTTTTGTCTTAATTCTCTCAACATTGTTGAGAGAACTAAATGAATCCTTGAACCTATCAGTTAAAACTCTCACCATTGGTGAGGGAAATTCATTTTCCTGTATTTGCGCAAGAGAATCAACACATAATTAATTATTAAGAATCTTCTTAAGGCTTGTCTTTTTTGAAATATCCTTTCCTGTTAACGATAGTCCTAAATCTTTAGCAATATAAATATAAGCTTCTCTTAGTTGCTCACTTTTGTAATTCAGTTTGCCGTGTATCTTCTTCTTCAATGGCTGACAGTCTGGAAGCAAACCATGAAAATCTATTAAAGCAATAATATGCAATGAGCTAATAACCTTAATCTCCGGATGTACCAACTTGATTGAATTTGCAAACCTTGCATCATCGGTCAATATATAATATGCTCCAGCTTTATCATACTGCGCTACGGCCTCAGCTTCACCGGCATCAATGCCTTTTATGTTTTGCAACATTGCCAGGACAATGGAATCATAACGAGTACATAACGCATAAAAACCCACATTGGGCCTCAATTTTTCTAAAAGCCAGTTTCTTTGTGGTTCCTTTGCTGTTCCCCGCTCATATTCTGCTTTTATTTCGGTGGGTACCAGCACCTGACCAAAAATAGAGCGTAAACATCCGAAAACATCAACATCTCTTCTTATTTCGGTAAAACAAATAAGTACCGAAGTGTCGATAATGACTTTCCTGTTTGCTGTCATCTATTTACCTTTCCCATTGTCCAATAATGCACCGAGCACCAACAGACCTAAACCTGCCAATAAAATGCCTCCTACTACATCTTCAGTGGAAGGTTGCTTCTTAATGGTTTTCCTGGTCTCTTTACTCTTTAGTTCAGCCAGAATTCGCTCTAGTATCTGCTGTGTTGATTCAGCTCGTGAGTCAATATAAATCTCAGTACAGTTATCGGCCCCGTTTATGTTCTTTCCTTTGTGCCGGTCATATACTACTATTATCTTCGACTTATCATTGAGATGTTGGAAAGCAATGGCAATTTCTTCCTGCACCTGTGCGCCAAGGACAGAAGTGGAGAACAGAATGAAGTAGTCGGACATTACAATCCTGTTTCTGGTTTCGGCCGATACCAGTTCATAATTATCGTATCTGTCGGGCAATAACATTCTGAACCCATGTACAGCACCTATAGTATGCAACCTTACTGCCAATGTTTCTTCCAGATCTGACCCTGAATTGTAGGACAAGAATATGGTAGGTAGCTTACTCATTATATAGACATTTTTAATTTTTCTAACAATTTGTTGGAATGCTGCAAAGATACGGAAAGCATTTTCATCAGCTCTGCACTACTGTATTCGTGCGCTTCTTCTGCTTTAGTTGGGTTTTTAATATCCAGATCGTAGCCCCGTTCTACAATAGTATCGATGCCTACCTTCCAGCAAATATCGCTTTCCTTCCGGTTGTTCCACCATGCTTTTATAGGCTCGAACTCCTGCACCTGTATAGGGCGGGTTTTGTTGTATGCCTTGTAGCCATCCGGCATACGGTGTTCGTAATACCATATTTCCTTAGTGGGTTCGTCCTTCTTAAAAAACAATAAGTTGGTAGCCACAGTAGCGTATGGCTGAAATACTGAGTTGGGCAGACGTATAATAGTATGCAGGTTACAATCTTCCAGCAATTTCTGTCTTACCCTTTGCTTTACGCCCTCACCCGTAAGACTGCCATCGGGCAATACTATACCAGCCCTCCCACCTTGTTTCAAGAGGTGTATCATCAGTATCAAAAACAGATCGGCACTTTCCTTAGTGCGGTAGTTCTGCGGGAAATTGGTTTCATTGCCATTGGCGACAATGCCACCAAATGGCGGATTGGCAAGTATAACATTTACCCGGTCCTTTTCGGTGAAATTCGCAAGAGGCTGATCCAACGCATCGCCGAAGCGGATATTCGGCACTTCAATATCGTGCAGTATCAGGTTGGTGGTAGCTAGCAGGTATGGCAGTGGCTTGTATTCCCAACCTGCTATATTCTGTTCTATGCTTTTACGGGCTTCAACATTATTAGCCTGCTTTTTAAGGTGCTCAATTGCGCATGTAAGATAACCGCCGGTGCCACATGCAGGGTCAAGTATTTTTTCGCCAAGCTGTGGGTCTATAATATCAGTAATGAATTGCGTTATAGCCCTGGGGGTGTAAAACTCACCACTCTTTCCGGCACTCTGCAATTCCTTTAAAATGCTCTCATACAACTCGCCAAAAGCATGACGGTCTTTAGCCACATTAAAATCAATTTCATTGAGCTTATTCAACACCTTGCGAATGTTGATGCCGCTTTTCATGTAGTTGTTATTGCCATCAAATACCTCCCGCACTATTACGGCACGACGGTTGCCAGTGCTCAGGTCTATGTTGCGCAGAGCAGGGAACAGTTGTCTGTCCACAAACTCCAGCAGTTCATCTCCTGTCATGCCCTCATCGTCTCCAGCCCAATTTCCCTTTTCCCGTACCCAATGAAATTGATCAGGTATTGGGGAGGTATAGTTGTCGTCAGTTACTTCCAGTTCCTTATCCTTATCAGAAAATATCTTCAGAAACAGCATCCACCCCAACTGCTCAATGCGTTGTGCATCGCCATTGAGGCCCGTATCCTGCCACATAATATCCCGTATGCTCTTTATTACTCCGCTTATGTTAGCCATTTATAATGTAAAGAAATTTGAAAAATAGTATTCGGGAATTCCAGCAACTATTATTGAGTGATATAAGTACAATTTCTTCTGATCACCAACGCTTACTTGGTTGTTATTTTTGAATAAATTTATTTCTGTAATAGTTGCAGTTAATGGCTTATTAGCTACAATCATGACTGCATATTTAAAATCCAACACAGGAGATATAGCTATTAAGAGCTTTGTTAAATCAGCATTTAATGCTGCATTTTCATCGATCTTTACCTCTGCTAAAAACTCTTGCCTATGTGTATTATTAGGAGATTCGTGTAAAACAATGTCAGGTTGAATGTGAACCCTGGCTTTTCTAACATCGAAATGGCACATCAAATTACGGCCCGCATAATAACGAGTGTTTCTATTCTTTTCCATTTGGTTTCTGAAATGTCTTGTGATTTCAGAACTAAAATTATTCTCACCTTCCTGAAGGTAATTTCTAGCACGACCATCTAGTGCGGTCCAAGAGTAAAATTCAGTTTTCACCTTTTGAAATGCGTAAGCTAAGTCTATTAGATATTTATTCATTACTATGTATTTTTCGCATGCTTGTCCTTATTCACTAACCTTAAATGATTTTAAATAGCTATTCAGTTTTTCAACTAATTCGTCATCGCTTATAAAGAAATCAATAGGACCATCAAGTATCAACTTGCCTTCAATTCTATAATCACTTATGTTTTTGTCCTTGAAAATATCAACCATTTTTAATGTATCTAAATCTGCTTCATTGTTACGATGAGTGCATAAAGTAATATAAATACCTGTCTTCTCTATGGGGCAGTCAATTTTGTATTCCAGCTTGCCATCAGAATAAACAAAATATAGATCGTAATTATCGTAAACACCTTTTTCAATTTTGGAGTCACAAGTAATAGCTCGCAGAATATTGTAAGCCCGCTCCCGAATATATAAATTCAAACGCCTTTCCAACTCATTAACTGCAGCGATATTGTCTTCGTTTTTGATGAGGAATGTAATCTCTTCGGTTGTCATGTATATAGATTGATAAAAGTGTTTAACCGATAAAATAAAGTGTCGAAAAAAAATGCCGTAATCAGAAGTCCTGTGATAAAGCTCCGTTTTGTCGTTTTCTTCAATTGATTTAATGTATTTATCGTAAGTGATATTGATAAACCCACTTTTAGGTGCTGGCACCTCTTCCCGGATAGAAAGTACTATTTTGAAAATCTTTTTATTGGGGTACTTAGAATTTAGAAATGTCGAATACTCGTTCAGATCATTGTTCAACAAGTGCTTCACTTTATTCTCAATAGCAACTACCCATGTGGTAGCATTTATTACCAAATCAATCCTTCCGGTTGTTGTAGTAATTTCTCGTTTAACCTCAATATGCTCATTGGTAGATAGCTCTGCTGCACCTGGAATAAGCTGGAACAGTGATTTTAAAAGCAAATCATTGAGACCGTGAATCTTATTTGCGGGATCGAAATAAAATTTCAAGATGTTGCTACATACATTTTCATAGTGCGGAAACCCTGCAATCTGCAAAAATGTTGGCCGGTGAGTTTGTACTTCGGGAGCAGCATCCAAGACTTGCTGTAATTCGATCAAATCCATTATCACGCAATTTTATACAATTCAACTTCCAATTCATTCACCGCCTGAAGGTATTTATCCTTACTGCCGAACTTCCCGATGATCTCCAATGGAGAGCCGAAATCAGTCAATGGCTTTACTTTCAGCACATCAATGCTTTCAATGTTCACTATGCCTTCATCAGCATACTTATCCAGTAACGTCTCCAGCACATTTCGTGCATGTTCACCGTACTTGGTAAAGTAGTTACGCTTACGTACATTATTTGCCCGGTCTCTGCGAGTAAGTGGTGGCTGGTCGTATGCGACATGGCATATCAGGTCAAACAGGTCGATCTGTTTATCTACCGCTTCCTGCAAAGCTTCAACCATTACTCCTTGCTCCTGTAGCTCTTTTATGATTACTTCTTTGCGCTCCGTAGCAGCCCATTTATTTATAAAGTCATTCAAAGTGGCAAACTGCCCTTTAATGATCTCTCGAGTATGGTCTTTGAGGCTTACAGTAATCGGTTTGCCGTTCTGGTCGAAATACAAATCCCTGCTTACCAGAATGGAAACATCAACGCCGTTCACCACTACCTTTTCTCTCTTTTTACCCGGCTCATTCACCATGCTCACCGGCCCACCCTGCGGATAACGCACGGAAGGTTTCTCAAATTTCAGCTCCCCGCCCGTAACGTCATCAACAGGCATAGGCGCATTTTCTTCTTCTGCCTCCACTCTCGACAGGTCTTCGGCCTCCCCAGTCACTTTCACCCTTATCGGATCGCCGTCAAATTCCTTATCTGCAAACAAATCGGTTGCATTCCTGAAATCTATAATTGTAAAATAGAGCTTGCCAAATTCCTCCTTTATCCTAGTACCACGCCCTATTATTTGCTTGAACTTAGTCATGGAAGTTATATTGGCATCCAGCACAATCACTTTGCAGGTTTGCGCATCTACGCCGGTTGTCATTAATTCAGACGTGGTGGCAATAACCGGGTATTTCTCTTCAGGGCTTATGAAATTGTCCAATTCCCTTTTTCCCTCGTCATTATCCCCAGTTATCTGCATCACATATTTGTAGTTATCCGCTACAAGATCGGCGTTGTGCCTGGCTAAAGCAGTCCGCATCCGTTCAGCATGGTCTATATCCACACAAAAAACAATGGTCTTTGCAAAGCGGTCGTATCCCTTAAGAAATTCAGTTACTTTTTTTGCAACAGTATCGGTTCTCTCCTCTATTACCAGGTTGCGGTCGAAATCCTTTTTATTGTAAATCCTATCCTCTATCAGGTTGCCGTCTTTGTCTGTCTTACCTTGTTCAGGCCGCCACCCTTCGGCATCTATGTTCAGTCCAACCCTTACTACCCTATACGGCGCAAGAAAACCATCATCTATGCCCTGTTTTAATGAATAGGTATATAGCGCCTTGCCGAAATATTCTGTGTTGCTGATCTCTTTGGTCTCCTTTGGGGTTGCTGTTAGACCGACTTGCGTTGCATTATTAAAGTACTTTAGTATCTCCCGCCATGCGCTATCCTCTTTCGCACTACCTCTGTGGCACTCATCAACAATTATAAGATCAAAAAAGTCTGGCGAAAAGTCTTTGTATGCGTCTTCAATGCCGATGTCGCTATTGGTCAATCCCTGATAAATGCCAAGGAATATTTCATAAGCCTTGTCGGAGCTATCAATGCCTCTTTTTTGAGTGGAAACCAGCTCCTCCTTGCCGCTTGTGCTTACCACCTTTTTTTTGATGATGGTCATCTTATTCTTAAAGTGCTTGAAATCGCCCTTTCTCGTCTGGTCTATCAGCGACACCCTGTCTGCCAGAAACAAGATTCGTTTTTTAGCTCCGGCTTTCCATAGCCGGTGTATTATTTGGAAGGCGGTGTAGGTTTTGCCTGTTCCAGTAGCCATTACTAGCAATATCCTGTTTTGGCCATTGGCTATGGCTTCAACTGTCCTGTTAATTGCAATTTGCTGGTAATAACGAGGCTTGCGGTCGCTGCCATCAAAATAGTAATCCTGTGCAGCGATCTTTTCTACAGCTGGGGTAGTAATTCCTTTGTAACGCTTATACCTTTCCCATAGCTCTGCCGGGCTGGGAAAGCTGTCCATATTTAATTCTGTTTCTATGTTGGTATCGGTGGCGGTCCGATCGTGAAACAGAAACCCATCGCCATTACTGCTAAAAACACATGGAATATCCAGAATTTCGGCATACCCGAGTGCCTGCTGCAGTCCGGCACCAACGGTATGGTTATTGTCTTTCGCCTCTATAATTGCAATAGGGATATTGGGCTTGTAGTACAGAATGTAATCTGCCCGTTTTCTCGCCCCCCTTGTCGTCATTTTGCCCCTAACATATATTTTACCATCTGTAAAATATACTTCCTCAAGGTAATGTGTATGCTTATCCCAACCCGCATTTTCAATGGCAGGAGTAATAAACTTTGTGCAAATATCCCTTTCGGATAAGGATTTTTTATTACTCATAATGCGGTAATCGGGATAAGGTCACAAAATACGTAATAATGCCCGTGTAAAAATCAAAAAAATCATCAAGCATTCCTAATTCTTTTGTAAGGTTGTTTATTGTCATAAAGCCATTTACTAAAGGAAATATAAGTGTCCGTAGCCTCATTAATCCAGAGTATATCTTTACAAGATTTGCTTTCCTTTTCTTTAGTGCATGAAAAATAGAGCTCTAAATATTTCGGCAATTCAATGTCAGCATCTTTCTGTCCAGCTTTTAGTAAAGGGAAAACAGCAACTTTACTGGCTGTTAGTCCATCCATAAATCCCAACTCCCACGGCATCCAATTTGACAAAAGAATATTGGATGAAGTTGCATAAATCAAGCATTTCGATTGCTTCATTCTAGTTCTCAATATTTCTGCTGTAGCTTTTGTGATTTTATTTCTGTCAAGGTTTGGATCAACTATCCAATCTACGTATGTGTTATAACCTAGTGATTCGAAATCCTTATAAATACCGTATACTGTCTTCTTGTCCAAATAGCTATGAGACAAAAAAATGTCAAAATTAGACACAGCACCTTCTGACGAATATATTCGTTTTGCACTTAATGATTCGTCGAGAATAGCCTTGGAGAATGTTCTGCTTTCATTTAGAAAACTCTCAGCTATTTGATCGTAATATGAAACCGATTTGTACATTTTTAAATCGAAAAATTTAGGGAAGATTATTTGACCCATCTGGATATTCAAGATGTAGTTCATGCTTTAGAGAGATTTCCTGGCCAGTTCTCAAAACTATCTTGGCATAAATTGTAAACACGCCCCAGCCTTCCGTTTCTAGTTTAAACTTGGATTTTCTATCTGTTATTTTTCTAACGGGTTTATTGAAAGTAGGATGAAGCGTATAGACAACATGAATAATTTCATCCAATTTTTTTTCTTCGGCATTAACCCATATCCACCAACTCCACCAATCATCTCCTTCGAATTTATAGGCTTGGCCTATTTCATAGTTATTCTCTTTTTTCATGCAATATTTTTTTCAAGGCTAATTGATAATAATTGTACAGATTCGTAATCAGATGACCACTCAAAATTGGGTCCGCTGACATTAACTTGGACTAATGCTTCTTCAGAGGGTACATTAAAAATGTCAACGCACAGACCCTGTCCATATTTGAATGGTTTGGCCGTATACTCTTTAGACTCTTTGCTTCCATTCATAAATTTGTAGGTACAACTTAATGTAACCTTATTGATATGAGGGCGGGCATCATGAACTATATCTCTAGGAAGGAGAAACAAACGCCTGCCTTTAATGCTGCTCCTCCAAAAACCCAATAATTTGGCAATTTCAACAAGAAGTTGCGCCTTATTATCCAAATCAAACTCAATTCTTTGCCGATCTCCGGGTAATCCAGCCTGCGAATCAACCATTTTATCCCTAATCTCAACAGTAGGTACTTTAAATGCTATTGAGGTAGTAAGCTCATCATATACCCAACGATGGGAGGTAAATTTTCCTGATTCAAGTTTATCTCTTCGTGTTAAAAAAGTCATGACACCATCTGCTTTTTCGATTCGTGTCTTTACTTCTTCTGAGATAATATGACCATATAAATCTTCACCCGTTGAAATTTTTACGCCAAAGGATTCTATCAATGGGAAAACAAGTTCCTTTATCCATTTATCATTATCATTATATCCAAATCCAACAAAAATATTCATAACATGCTGTTTTATTATTTATATTCAATAGTATTAGATGAGCAACTTTTAGAGTTATGGTCTCACTTTTGTTTTTTCGGAAATCGGATGCACTCTTTTGTCAAACGCTAAGTCAATGTATTTCTCTGGCTCTTTCGCAAAGTCATCCCACTTAACTAAAACACAAAACCTGTCATCTTCCGACCACGAGCATTTGACTCCGTTTGGTATATAATAGTTGTAGCTAAATTCGCTAACGGTTGTGTCTTTCACATTTACATAATTATGGGAGCCGCCACACTTCTCACAATTATAACTACCCCGATAAATAGAATCTGTAACGTGAGGTAAAACAACTCCCAGTATTCCATTTTGAGTATTTCCTTCACCGTGGTATAATGATGCCTGTAATTCTCTTTTAATAAATTTTTGTTCTTCCCAACCAAAAGAATCAGAACTCTTCGCACCAATCAAGTGTATTGTAACTGTACTGTCCCTTAAATAGTCTTCTCTGATTTTACGCATGATGTAATGTTCATCATCAGAATTTATTGCCTCGTGCAAAGATTTGTCCACAAGGTCAACTTTTAATTTTTCAAGAATGTGTTTCTTGTAGAGGAAGTCCTCTGTCTTGAAACCTATAAAGCATTTGTGTGCCATATGTTTATATTTATTGGGAAAGTTAAAAAGTTACGCTATCTGAAAGTAATGTAAACTTGTAATTCCAGCAGATCAGGATGCTAATTAATTAAATAAATCGAGATAAAAAACCGTATTTTTCCCCTATTTTTATAAATCTTATTCAACTAGTTTTACAGGCTAACTTGATTTTTATGGCAAAGAAAGTATTTATCAGCTATGACCATAGCGAAGACAGGCATTATAAAGATTTATTAAGAGCTTGGGATGCGAATTCTAATTTCGAATTTGAATTCGACCAGCGATCACCCAATGTCGCAATCAATAGCGAGGATGCAACCCGAATTAAGCAATCACTTGCGCGTAAAATGGGTGAGGCGAATTATCTACTAGTAATAGTTGGTGAAAAGTCCCACAAAAGCAATTGGATGCAATGGGAAATCGAGAGAGCAAAGCAAAGTGACATGAAGCTTAGATTAGCAGCCGTTAAAATTTCCAGCGGATATACCACACCATCGGCATTACTCGGATCTGGTACTTCGTTCGCCGTCTCCTTTACACGGGATGGAATAATTAATGCTCTAAATAGCGCAAGCAACAATTATTAATTATGGTAGTAGCACTAGCTGGACGTAGAATAGATAACAAAGAAACGGATACACCGTCTTTTCCTTTATCCAATGCGGCAAAGGTAAAAGTGAAAATTGCTAGTGTTCTTAAATATTTAAGGGCTGGCACCTTGATTTGTTCAGGCGCTAACGGTGCCGATTTGTTGGCTCTTGAAGCTGCCGCAGAATTAAAAATGGCACGCTACATGATCTTGCCATTTGAACCAAATCATTTTAAAAGGCTTTCAGTCACTGATAGGCCCGGCGATTGGGAAAAAATATTTGATCGCGTTTATGAGGGCTTAATATACGAAAATGGAACTATTGTGCTTGGTTTTGATGCTGAAGATAAGTTGGCATTCAAAAGACAAACTTGGCAATATTGGATCAGGCAAACAGGATAGCAAAAGCAACTAACTCAGAAAAGACAGCTGTGATAGTTTGGAACGGTAAGGCAAAAAGTATGGACGATGCAACTGAGCATTTTAGAAAGGAGGCCTTAAAGAGAAATTATAAAATAAAGGAAATAAGCACACTTACATAAAACATATGGTTATGCCTGTTGACTACAGCAAAATTTGCTTTATTATCATGCCATTTGGAAAAAAAATGGTCGATGGAAAAGAGATAGATTTTGACAAAATATATAAAGATGTTTTTTCTCCGGCAATTTCGGCAGTTGATTTGCCAGAAGGAGGTAAACTAATTCCCAAACGCACCGACCAGGATTATTATTCAGCAAATATAGACACAGAAATGTTTGCTTACTTGCAATACTCGCGGTTTGCATTTGTGGATATTACAGGATTAAATCCTAACGTCTTTTACGAGTTAGGAATTCGACATCAAGCAATGCAAAGCGGAACTGCTATATTCCGGCAATCAGATAAACCAATTCCTTTTGACATCAGTCATATAAAGGCCTTTCCCTATGAGTTTGAGCCTGTAGAACAGGCTGAAGAATCGCGCCAGTTAATTTCCAAAGTTCTTACAGCTTCACTTGTACACAATAGGATTGACAGTCCTATTCAGGTGGCACTTGCAGCTCAGCAAGAGCATGCTACAATTGATACCAATAAATTGTTGCAGGATGCAACAGTTGCTATGCGGAACGACGATTTTCATACAGCAATCATCAAATACCAGGAAGCAATAGTATTTGATTCCCGAAATCCAATTCTATATCAAGAGTTAGGGCTATTATTAAAAGGACAGAATAAATGGCAGGGGGCAATATCTGCTTTTATTTCCGCGACGAATTTATCGCCAAAGTACAGTGAGGCATGGCGAGAGCTTGGAATCGCGCAGAACAAATTTTACCATAAGAGCAAGGATACCTCTCTCTTGACAGGAAAAGAATCTTTAGTAAAAGCAATAGAACTTGACCATAATGATTTTGATGCATATGCTTCGCTTGGAGGTATTTATAAGAGAGAACTGGACTATAGAGAGGCTGCTCATATGTACGCTAAGTCGGTCGAAGTGTCGAATGGGCATCCTTATCCTTTATTGAACGCGTTGTTATTACAGGTAAAAGAATCTGGACTTGATTCCATTTCTCCTAAGCAAAAATTATTTATGAAAAAAGCAGAAAATGCTTTGAGAAAACAGGTATCTGATAATCCTCCCTATAATTCTCCATGGTGCTTCTTTGATCTTTCGACCATACACTTACTAAATAATAATCCAGAGGCCCTATCAGTTCTGGAAAACATGGCAGTAGTGCCAGAGGATTGGCAATTCAAAACACATTATGAGACACTAGAACTGGTGGAAAACCAGAAAGGTAGTATACCTATGTTTGATAACATAATGAGCTATTTAAAACAATTTCTTAATTAAAAAAAACAGTCTTGATATGGAGAACTATTCAAAAACACTGAAAGACCGTCTTAGCGCAAAAGGGAAAAAACGAATTCTCGCTCTGGACGGTGGCGGGATACGGGGGGCAGTAACGATTGGTTTTTTAGAAAAAATGGAGTCACTCCTTGCCGCCAGACATTCGCAGATAAAGGATTTTCGGCTATCCCATTACTTTGACCTAATAGGAGGTACCAGCACCGGAGCAATCATAGCGACCTTACTTGTGACCGGGCATTCTGCCAGTCAAATCAAGCAGCTATATATGCAGCTAGGAGAGAAAATATTCAGCGATCGAAATGGCCTCAATCTCTTAGGCAAACAGATTTACACGAACAGCAAATACGACTCCCGCCCACTTAAAGATGAACTAGAGAACATATTTAAGGACAATAAGCTTGGAGATGATTCTAATAAAACCGGTTTGTGCATCGTATCAAAGCGGCTCGATACATGCAGCACATGGCCTGTGACCAATAATCCCGATGCAATGTACTTTAATCAGAATCGATTTTATTTGCGCGATATAGTGCGCGCTAGCACGGCAGCTCCTAGCTATTTTGAGCCCGAGTTGATAGATGTTGGGAATGGCGAAGTAGGGGTATTCGTTGATGGAGGAATGAGCCTGATGAATAATCCATCTTGGCAGTTATTTTTAGTTGCAACGCTAAAAGGCTTTAAGCTCGAGTGGGAAACTGGAGAAGATAATATGTTTATTGTATCAATAGGCACGGGTCGACGCGACAAGAAACTTATCGGAGACAAATGGGCTAATCCAAATTTGTTAAAAATTGCGACTGAAGCTCCTAATCAGTTTATGAGCGATGCAAGTGAGCATATTGAACTGATGATGCAACTTACTGGCCGCAGCACGGGACCACGCAGGAAGATAGACCTTGAGGTAGGCGATCTGGGCGATGACGCGTTTCATGGAGTAAAGGGCTTCAGCTATCTGCGCTATAATATGGAAATGAGCCGCGAAAAGCTAAAAGAAATCGGAATTGAAAATTACAGCGATACTAAGATTGCAACACTTATGGAAATGGATATGCCGGAAAATGTGAATGACCTGATGAAGATCGGAGAGTTGGCAGCTGAGAAATATGTGGAAAATGGACATTTTCCGAACACATTTAATGTTGTTTAAATATTTTTTGCATGATTAGTTTTGATACATTGTATGATATTTATAATTCCGGCAACCTAGTAATAATAGTCGGTAGCGAGACTTTAAAAGTTCGCGATTGTCTCACATTAGAGCAGGCCATTATAGAGAGGATAACAAAAAATAAATTCGTTCCGGGAAGTAGTCCGCGCAGCTATTCTGAACTGGCGGTGGAATATCCAAATGTCACTACAAATGTACTTACCGGTAAGTATAACGAATTCAAATCTACTTTAGATAAGAGGTTATTAAATACTATTGCTGGTTTCTCGAAAGTAAACCTCTTCATCCAAACCACGTTTGATACGGAACTGGAAGAGATGTTTGGAGATCGTGCGGAACCTTTGATATGGAATCATGAAAAAAAAGATCCGCTTTATCTAAACCAGCAAAACGAAAAAAAGAAAATCATTTACCTGTACGGGAACATAAATGAAGAAATATCCATTTTCGAAGAGGAACAGATTGAGGCATTATTCAGCATTGTAATCAGTAACGAAAGAAACAAATCTACGGGGAAAGACAGGTATTCTTTTCTTGAATTTCTCACAAAGAAAACGCTTGTTTTTATTGGCAATAATTTTTCAGATGCTATAATGCGCCTAATGATAAGGACGCTGTATAATGCACCCGTTACGGCAAAAAATTTTAAAGCATATATTGTAAACGATCAGCAGGCGGGCATAGAATACAAAAAATATTTCTACAAAAAATTTAATATCGAGCTTATTCATGAGTACCCAATAGCCAATTTTCTCAACGATTTTCGTCAGAAAATAAGAGAAAAAGAAGGTTTCAATAATAAGTATGAACCATTAACAGTTTTTATTTCTTATGACCATGATAGCTCGACTGATATAGCGCGGGAACTGGTACGAAGGCTAAATGACAAAAATATTGCTGCTTTCTTCGATGAAAGCATGGGCATTACAGAACATGAGCAAAAAATTGCCGATAGTATAACAAACAAAAACACCTTAATATTCGTCTGTTTTATTTCGCAAACCCTAGCAAAAAAAACAGCAGAACAATCCTATACAAAAAGAGTCGAATGGCGCAATGCCGAAGATCGTTACAATGTAAATGAATACTTGCAACGCACCAAACAAAAAGCAGACCCATTTACGGTGATACCGGTAGCCTGCGATGACTTTAAACAATACGTGGACGAATTGCCAGCCTATATACGAAAACAGAGCATTCAAAAGTGTACCCTTGATGATCTTGCAGACAATATTGAAAAAATAATAATTGATACATACAATCCTTGATTATGAATCCATATAAGGGATTATTTCCCTATTCTGCGGCTGATGAAGATTTTTTTTGGGGACGGGAAAAAGAAACTGCCGACTTGCTTGAAATGGTGAAGCAGAACCGAACTATTGTTTTATATGGTGACTCCGGCGTAGGTAAAACATCTTTGATCCAGGCAAAGCTGTTTCCTCTCCTAAAAAGGAACTATCACTTCCCGATTTATGTAAGGATTAATTTCAATGAACCTGACCCCTCATTTCAAATAAGAAAAATAATTAATAAAAATGTAGGAGAATGGGATCAATCGTTTGCAGTAATTTGTGAAAATGAAACACTTACCGACTATTTTGCTAAAACACGTTTTTTCAATGGCCTCATTACTCCGATATTATTTGTTGACCAATTCGAGGAGCTCTTTACAATTGCGCCAAAATATGGAAAACCAGATGAGATTACACAGTTCGCTCGTGAGATCGCACAACTTATGGGAGCATATGAAGGGCCGAAAAGCGACGCCACTGTACAGTGTAAAGTTGTTTTCAGCTTTCGTCAGGATTTTCTTGGTCAATTTGAAGACTTGAAGTTTTTCATTCCCTCTATTACACAGAACCGATACCAGCTAAAAAAATTTACTTATATACAAGCGCATCAAGCTATTACTGGCCCATGGCAAAAAGAGGTCACAGAAGATGCAAATATACTTTTCAGCAAAGAACGCATTTCAAATATAATAGAAGAAATCGGGGAAAAGGTTTTTGTTACACCCACCGAGAGCCGCAAGGTAGATTCTGAAAATAATAAACCCGTAGAACTACCCAATGAAGAGCGATTAATGCGCTTACAAATTGACCCTACTATTTTGAGTCTTTATTGCTATCAGCTTTATAAAGATAATTTGAAATCAAAAGAAAAAAAGAAATACTTTTCGTTTCTGTCAGAAAAACCGCCTTCAATAAATGATCTTATAGACCGTTACTATAACAATGCAGTATCTCAGGGTAAAATAAGAAGGGCAATAGAAAACCGTTTAATAACAGCTGATGGGAGAAGGTTGGTCATTGACTTGAAACAGTTTATAGAGAATAGACCTATTGCGGAGCCAGATGAAAAAAGCGATAATAAGAATGGCACACTTATAGCTGCCTTTAAAAAAATAAGAGATTTCTTTATTGCACCACCACTATCGGAAAAACATATTTTGGCTATCAAGGAGGAAACAGCTCTTTTCAGGATAAGCGGCGAGCAAAAAAAGCAAATTGAAATAGCGCACGACCGGGTAGCTAAAAGGGTGCTAGCGAGTAAAAAAAAGCGGGAAGCTGCAGCTATCACAGCTTATGCTGCAATAGGGTTAATTTTCATTCTTTCAACAGCGAGCATTATCAGCTATTTGTTCACAACAGAAGCTCAACAGGCGAAAAATGCGGCTGTTCAAGCTCAAAATAGAGCCGCTGCAGAACGTTTGTATGCCCAGCAGTTATTTCAGGTAGCAAGAAAAGACACCTCGCTACAGATACTCAAAATAGAAAAAGATTCTATTGCTAGCTCACTGGAAGGATTTATTAGAAACAAGGATTCTGTCTTACAACAGAAAATTCAAAAAATAGGCCAACTTGAATTTGATATAAACAGCTTAGTCAGCAAAATCGGCCTTGCCAACAGTCAGTTTAACACAATTTCAATGGAGTGGGAATCAACAAAAAACCAGCTATCAAAAGAAGTCGCCGAACGTAATAATTGGAAGAGACGATCAGATAGCTTGGAAAACGCGCTGATGCTATGTCGTGAAAAAACTAACAAACGAGAAAATCAGCAGCAGTCTAACGATCAGAGCCAGCAACAGAAACCTAATGATCAGAGACAACAGCAACAACAGCAACAACAGCAGCGACCACGAACAAAGCCCCGCAGTAAAAAATGACAATCGTAAGCACATAACAGAAACCACTATGCCACACATCACATTCATTCACGGCATCGCAAACAAGCCACCTGCCGACAAACTAAAAAAAATCTGGCTCGACGCACTCGCTTCAGACCAGTTAGGAAACGAAGATGGTATTGACCTCGGAGCCCGAGGTGTTACCACCTCAATGATATACTGGGCAGATGTTCTTTATGAAAATTCGGAAAATGCTGATGTATTCGAACATGCAACCGACTTGGAAAGTACACCAATCTTGGCACAAAGAGCGGATAAAGATCCCGATATGTCTTGGAGAGAAAAATTGACTGGCGAAGAAAAGGAGGTCATTGACTCGCTTGCTGCCAAGCTTAGTTTTGACGTCCTTGTTGATGATACTTTTACCCCGCCTACATCCGGCTCGACCAGAAATCTGGAACGTATTCCTCTGCCGTGGTTCATAAAACGGAGAATGATGAAATGGCTGTTGAAAGATGTGCATCACTATTTATACAATGTAGAATTTAGCCCGCGCCAGGGTATCACTTACAAAGTTCAGGATGAAATAAGAAGCCGTGTACTTGCGAAGCTCAATGAAGTGGAAACGGATAAACACGTTGTCATAAGCCATAGCATGGGCACGGTGATCATGTATGATTGCTTGAAACGCGTGAATGCATGTCCATCCATAGAGAGCCTAATGACAGTAGGAAGCCCATTGGGAATTGATGAGGTACAGGACATGCTTCAGCCTGAATGGACAAGAGGAAATGGCTTTCCGGAGAAGGTTGAAAACACCTGGGTTAATATATTTGACATGCTGGATCCGGTAACCGGCTTTGATGGAAATATAGCTAATGATTTCAGAAAGAATGAAAAGGAAGTTATTGACGTAATAAACGAACAGAATTTTGGCGCATGGCGTCACAATATTACAAACTACTTGAGTGAACCTAAACTGCGAGCTGCTTTACTTAAACTGATATAAAGAACAAAATGGAAATAGATACCCAAACTTTTATCCGTAACCTGGATAGCAAGTTAAAAATATTCGATAAAGCAGGTGCGACCGCTTTATGCCAGGAGCTTATAGTCTTTTTATTCGCCTCGAGCGAAGTATTTCCATTGAATGATGCAAGAAAGATTTTGCAATTGCTTCGTCGAAAACGAATGTTTGCGTTGATGTCAAAAGTTGCAGATGCTTGTATCAATACCGGTAGAACGTCCTATGCAATACGGAAACTGTATTCCCAATCTCTCATCGACACAGGCCATCTTGTCGCAGCAAAAGCTGTGCTGCATGAGCTGATTTCAGATACCGAACAAGTTCGTTTGAATGATAAAGATGCCCTTGTCGAAAACATAGAGGCCAAAGGGCTTCTTGGACGCGTTTATAAGCAACTTTATGTTACAGTTGGAAATTCGAATAATACGCACAGCATAAAGTCAATTAAGGATGCAATAACTTGTTATCTTGATGTTTATACATCAGACAACACACACCTTTGGCATGGCATCAACGCAGTAGCACTTATCAATAGAGCCAAGATTGACGGTGTTGATGTATCCGGGTATCCGGATCACCATTCTCTTGCAGAAGCCATATTATTGGTTATAGAAGAAAAACGTTTGGAACAACAAGCCTTCTATTGGGATTTTGCTACTGCTTCTGAAGCATGTATCGCTTTAAATAGACCCGGAGATGCCCTTGAATGGTTAAGTGGATACGCCAGAATGCCGGAATGCGATGCATTTGAATTGGGTAGCACACTTAGGCAGTTTGAGGAGATATGGCAACTGGGTATGAATAAAGAAATTGGCAATTTACTCTTGCCGATTCTCCGTGCTGAATTATTACAAAAGGAAGGGGGGGCGGTGATAATAGATGGCGAAGCCCTTATGCAGCAGAAAAAGAATGAAAGTAGTGCAACTGAAGGGTATAAGAAACTCATAAAGGATACATCTATTCCGGATGAAAACGGTAAAAGGCTTGAAAAAGTCTTTGGCGACGATTCGTTCAAAACATACAAATGGTATATGAAAGGAGCTGACCGATGTGCAGCCGTAGCACGGATAGGCATCGACAGTGCAAAAGGTTTTGGTACAGGATTTTTAATGAGAGGGCGTGGCTTATGTGATGCTTTAGGAGAAGAACTGATATTGGTAACAAATGCGCATGTCATCAGTGGTGATCCGCAAGAGAAAGCCATTCATCCAAACGAGGCGCTGATAATTTTCGAAGCATTGGACAGGGATGCCGAGTTTAGGCTGTCGGAAATTATTTGGTCATCATCAAGCAGTGATCTTGACGCCGCCATATGTAGATTCAGTAAAGAGGATCAGGCAAAATTGGAGAAACTGACTGAAGAAAAAAAAGTAAAACTATTTCCAGCATTTGAGCATCTGCCAATTGTAGATGAACCACC
The DNA here is from genome assembly GCA_903824665.1 of uncultured Bacteroidota bacterium. Lineage (GTDB taxonomy): Bacteria > Bacteroidota > Bacteroidia > Chitinophagales > Chitinophagaceae > Nemorincola. The sequence continues at coordinate 35,876 of CAIJXT010000031.1, forward strand.
GTCACAGCGAATCTATCTTATAGGCCATCCTAATGGGGGAACGTTACAGTTGTCGTTTCAAGACAATGTACTGCTCGATATTGAGATTCCATTCATACATTACCGTACACCTACCGAAGGAGGCAGTTCGGGAAGCCCGGTATTTAATCAGCAATGGGATCTGATAGGGCTGCACCATGCGGGTGATGAAAAAATGCCACGTCTAAATGGAAAGCAGGGACTATATGAAGCAAATGAAGGGATATGGATACAATCAGTACGACAAAAAATGTGTCAGCAAATAACAATTTAAGCGACATGAACTCACAAAAGGTACATCTGGTTTTTAGCGGTGGCGGGGTAAGGTGCTTTAGTTACATTGGCGCATTGCAAAAACTGGCCGAAAACAATATAACCATTTCCAGCGTATCTGCATGCTCAATGGGCTCAGTATTAGGTGTATTGGCATGTTCAGGCTTGAACCCTCAGGAGGTAGAAGCAGCAATCATTAATTTCAATTTCAAGTCATTAAAAACTGAAAAAGCTTTTTCTCTGCTTCGCTATCTAAAATATCCTTTTGCGTCTCATTATACACCTGATTATTGTAAAATAATTACAGCCTTGCTCGGAAAAGATCCTCTTTTAGGAGAATTGAAAATCCCTTTCTCAGCGCTGGCGCTTGATTTAAGGCAGCGTCGCTTCCTTGTTTATTCCTCGGGCACCCATCCAGATATGAAGGTTTCTGAAGTTTTGACGATCGCAACTGCAATTCCACTCCTGTATGAACCATATAAGCTGGGCAAGTATTTATTAGTTGATGCAGCAGTTGCCTCTGATAGCCCGGTTTGGATGGCGGCAGCAAATCCCGGCAACTATCCTATTTTGGTACTGAAGCCGGTAGCTGCACCCAATGAAGACTACAAGAAAAGTTTTCCCCGTTTTTTGTCCTATCTTTTTAATGCTTCAACCAGCAGTCACGACCATTTTACATTTTCCCAAAGTGCAAGGTCCGTCAACATCGATATTAATTGCAGCACCGTTAGCTACGATGATTTCAATCTTACGAAGGAGAAAATAGAGGGAATGATTTTGCAGGGACAAACTGCGATGGAACAAAAATTAAAGGAGTTCAACTATAGTTTTGAAAGAATATTTGAGATCGAGGAGATCGGAAGAAAGGTAGCTGATCAAAGTCATGAAAATAAGGCCGCTGCATTGGCCAGTGAAATGCAGTTGGGTTATCAGAAGGAAATTTTGAATAGAAGCCAAGTCTTTGTGAGTTATAGTCGGAATGATAAAAAATGGCTAACTAAGCTTCAAACATATTTGAAATCCGTTGAACGATTTACTGGAATAAAAACGTGGGATGACACATTAATTAGTCGCCCCTCAAAAAGTCGTTTTTAATTTTTCGGACAATAGATTCCTGTAAACAATTATAATGAGGTTATAAATGAGTTGCCAACTGCGATGTGCCTCTGTGCGCCAGAGGCGCATCGCTCGTTTAAAATTCATAGCAGCCGCAGCAAGTATGACATTGATCTGATCCCCTAAAATTCCCTTCAGGTAATTACGGCATAATCGATAGTCGCTTTTCAAATGTCCAATCACAGGCTCGATGGCCGCACGTCTGCTGTGCTTTTTGCGCTTTAATTTGGTGATGTTTTTGTTCGGTTTGGGTACATGTATTGTTGAGGATTTGTATTGGGCTATTCCTTTGTAGCCACGGTCGACAAACACTTCTGTAGCTTCTTTGCCGATCAGTCGCTGGTATTGCTCGAGTACTTCAGGCAGGGTTTTAGAGTCATGCAATGTCTCCGTAAAGTTAAGCGCTCCCATTATTATACCTGTTTGCTGACAAACCAGGAAAGATGCTTTACTTCCGAATTCAAACTTTTTATGTTCTTTACCCTTCGTGAAGCATTTTACGTTCGGTTCATGCAGACTGTAGATCTTATCACTATCTCCACGCTGTTGAGAAAGCACCCGCTGATATAGTTTTAATGCTGGTAAATAAAATCCAAGTCTGTCTAACGATAATTTTCGCGCCAGCTCTCTTACCAGCCTGCCTGCGATCGTCTTAATACTCCTCGATGCCCTGCGCGCCTGCTTTGCGCCAGACTTCGTATTCTTAAATCGTTGCTGATGACCTAGCTTTTTAAAAGTTCGAGTGTAGGATTGACGAAGGTCAATGCATTCTTCTTGTGCAATCTTCCAACACTTTCTAATGATCTTTTTATATTGTTTGTCATCCGTTGGATAGGTGACATTTTTCTCCTGAACAGTCGTATCAACGCTAACCACCACGCCTCCCGAATTATCATCCCGGTCATTAACGCGGATGCTCTCTTTGAGAATAAGTTCCATGCCTGCTTCTCCTATTCGCTGCCGAAAAGCAACCAACTCCGTTGCCACACACGGGAGGCCTGCCTGAAACTGGTGCTCTCCTCCAAAGTATTGATAGTATAAATTCTCAGACCATTGTTCCACAAGGTTCTCGTCACTCAGATTACGCACCTGTTTTAGTATGAGTAACGACACCATCAACCGGATTGGTTTTGCCGGCTTGCCCATCTTTTCGCTATAATGGACTTTGAACGCGTCTTCAAAAAGAGACCATTTGATCTTGTTTGCTAAAATGTACAGTGGATGTTTTTGATCGAGCTGATCAGCAAGACCTGTGAACATACCAAGCTGTAGGTTCGGCTTTTTTGATGCAGATAACATACTACAAATTGCAAGCTTTTTGTCGCTTTTGCAAGGATTATGCAACTTTATTACCCACTTTCAACACCATAACCCAATACTATAAAGCTTTACAGACTTTTTGAGGGTCGACTAATTAACAGCGGAGAAGAATGGACGAAAGAAATTGAGAGAGCACTTGTGTCTACGAAAGTCGCCGTTTTTTTGGCGACCGCCGATTTCTTCGCGTCTGAATTTATACAAGATAAGGAAATGAGCTACTTCCTCGAAGTAAGCAAAAGAGAAAATGTAAAAATACTTTGGGTGGCGATAAGCAGCTACCCTTACGATCTCACCCCGTTGAATGAATTGCAATGCGCCAATGATCCATCTAAGCCTCTTGATGCGCTCTCGGAGGCAGACCAAAACAAGGAAATGACTAATATCTGTAAAAAAATCGTTACCCTAATGAAATAACGTTAAACCCTCAAAACACGCCTTGCTTTAAATCGACCTCCTTCATTCTTGCTCTTAAAATTGCATAAGTCAGTTTGGAAAATGGATTGTTTCCTGAATCTTTTAATGCTTCAATTTCGCCCATACCATCGGGCGCAAGAATGCCGTACCCTCCGTAATAGATTGGTTTGGCTGTAATAATTGCATCATAATCAGACTTGCGTGCCATGATCCAATACCCTGGATTAAGACAGCTTACATAATTGGTGGTCAATCCTCCACCTAACTCCTCTTTTGCGGCTTGTGAAAACCCTACTTTAACGGACTGGCTTTGAAATAATACCTCGGGCCGCTGATCAAAGAGATTATCAAGCATACCACTGACACATTGAACCGCACTTTCGGTAATACCCGGAAATCCGATTAACGAAAACAAATCTTTCGCGGCGTCAGTTTTGGCAAAGGAAAATACTTTCTGCCACCATTTCGGTTCCTCATGCTTCACCACTTTAAATGATATCTGAGCTATGCCGCCAGGTATCGAAATAGGTTTATTTCCAAGCGCCTGATCTGTACTTTTTTTAAAGTCCTTTGCATCTGCTTTTTTACCTTTTATTTCATTATAAAGATCAAGTCCGCCATTAATACAGTAAAATAGCTTCTCTAGTGCACCTATTTTTTCTTCTTGTCCAATTTGTAATTGCAATGTCGCCTTTGTATCCTTGTCAATGCTTTCACCACTGCCAATTTTGAAACTCTCAAAATCCACAAGCATATTTACGTCTGGAGTTCCCGCAGCCCCTTGTAGCTTTGGCACCACACTGCTTGTATTTATTACTCTTTGATCTCCATCTGATAACTGAAGTAAAATAAACTGATCCCCGTCGGGAGTTATGGTTCCCGAACGTTCCAATCTATGATCTGCAACGCTGGGTTGGTCCATAACTTTAATTTGTTTCTCCCATTTAGCCTGATCAAAGTGGTCATTTGGATTTGATAAAAAGATTGACATAGGTTAGCATTTGTGTAAATTATTGAAATAGTTATTTTGAGAATTAACTGCGCCCGAAAAACTGTGCAAATGTATGTAAAATCTGTATTTATTTTCTTGGTGGACAAGTGAGTGTACCGGGCGGCTCAGGACTTAAGTTAGAAGGCACCCCAAACCCTTTTTGTCCTGGGAACGAATTTGGATACATGTTCTTAATGTCATTGTATGTATCCACGGACTTATATAAATCTGATGTTATCGTTTGATTTCTGGAAACTGTAATGCATTTCCCATTAACAGTCACCAAAGGCAACATGTTTTCTTCTAAAAAACGACCATTTTTCAACACGAAGTTTGCAGCTTCGACATTATCATCAATATTAATATAGTCAACCTTTACGCCCTTCCTTGAATACAAATCCTTTATTTGAGTTGTGCGGTGGCAAGCATCTCTACCATACACCTTAATTGTTGGCAGTTTCGGATGATATCGCGTTTCTAAAATTTGCGACTCAATGATAACCCCAGGACTCTTTCGAGCATTTTTAGAATCAATAATAAAATGTTGACCGGCAGTTTTCATCATAGCTCCTGCTTCTGAGGCAGATTGGCTCGGTTGACCAAATTCATTTAAGTATATGAAAACAACATACCCCTTAGATTCGAGACTCGATTTTACAGCATATGCTGCTTCCCGGTCAGCTTGCGTAAACGAAATGAATATTCTCTTTTCCTCGCTTTCTGCTCTCCATAAGTTGAAAAATGAGTTTTCGGCAGGTGATTTTTGAACCGCCGCTAATCCGCCCATATAGCCATCCACAAATTCATTAACCCAACTTTCATTCGTATTTGCTACCGCCCGGTATTTTTCGTTCCAATTGGCAAGCGGAGCCAATATCCACCGGTCGTTACCGATAGTAGCATTTGAACGCCAATTTTGAATGATGTCGATTTTGTGCTTGTCTAAATCTATAGCCAACTCTTGTAGTAACTTATTTGGATATGAGCTATTCTTATCAATAACTTTGAATGATAATACAGACAAAGCAAACAGTAGTAGCAAATATTTGCTAAAAAAAATTGACTGTTTCATATTTTTGGAGCCAGTTTAAAAATTCTCGCTTCAAATGTATCGACAATCTAAGATTAAAAAAACCGTATTTTTCACGTTTTTTTCCTCTTTAAAATAAAATATCTTTGCTTCTCTTTTTAAAGGTTTTTATTGCTGTACGAATTAAAAACTTAAAAAGAATTTGGTTGATGTGACAAGTGTATTGCTTCTAGATAAATTTAGGTAACCACCTTATTGAAAAAGACTCCATTCTGCCTGCTTCTTATATTCAAAACCTTTTTCGTGAGAATTAAATAATCAACAATGCCGACAACTAAACATAAAGTGTTTGTCAGTTTTCATAATGGAGATAAAGCAATTGATCCGAAGTGTGGTCACTACTGGAAAGAACGTTTTGAATCTCTGTTTCATGATTATTATGAAACTCTTATCAGCATTTCTGTTCAAGAAGGGGACATTAAAGACGGTCTTTCAACTGAAACTACAAGGCAGAAAATTCGAGATGAATTCATTGCAGACGCCACGGTAACTGTTGTGTTGATCGGACCTGAAACATGGAGGCGTAAGCATGTGGACTGGGAAATAAGTTCAAGTATAAAGGACACAAAGAAAAACCCAAGGTGTGGACTTCTCGGGTTACTTCTTCCAACATATCCAAACTATGATCCCATCAAAAGAACTTATCATCCCAAAACGATTCCCCCAAGACTGCAAAAGAACATAGAATGTGGCTTTGCTACTATTCATGTTTGGAACGAAAACCCCATCATTGTTCAAGATTGGATACATCAAGCGTTTGAGCGTAGAGATAAAGTACTACCAGACAACTCTTATCCATTGTTCGGCAATAACCGACCGGCAAATCAAACTCAATGGCAATAGTGCACATAATTGTATTCAAAAGCTAATTAAAATCAACAATCGCCTTCATATCCTCCATAATAAAGTTCGAAAGTTGTCCCTTACAGCCCGCCAGAAAATGGGAACCCGCGCTCGTCGCGGGTTTTTTTATTAGAGCAGTCCCATTGGGTTTCAACAATTTTTCCTACATCTTTCATAACTACCACAAAACATCCTGACGTTACCTCGAAAAAAATGCAAAAAAAATTTGCGCAACTCAAAAGTTGCATATATATTTGCAACCTGAGAGTTGCACAATTATTAGTCAAGTATGAAACAAGATATTTTCCAGGCCATATCAGACCCAACACGCAGAGCTATATTAACGTTAATTGCTATCAAGGCATTGACGCCAAATGCAATGGCTGAAAAATTTGATATGACCCGCCAGGCAGTATCAAAACACATCAAAGTACTGAATGAATGTGAATTGATAAAGGCTGAGCAAATAGGCCGGGAGATCTATTATCACTTTAATGCAAAAAAAATGCAGGAGTTTGACCACTGGCTAGCTCAATTCAGGCAAAGTTGGGAAACTCAATTCAATCAACTTGACGAACTATTATCAACAATTAAAGAACAGAAAAAATGAACAACGATTTGTTATTTGATTTCAGTGTTGACAAAGCAGCGAAAACAGTATTCATAACCAGAGAATTTAATGCCGGACAATCCTTGGTATGGGACGCTTTTACCAAACCAGAACTGCTGGACCAATGGGGAGCACCAGCACCTATGCGTGCCAAAACCAAGCACATGGATTTCAAAGTTGGTGGACGAAGATTTTATGCAATGATTAGCCCGGATGGACAGGAGCGTTGGGCGGTACAGGAATATACTTCCATTACCCCGAAAACCAATTTTAAGATGTACAATGCGTTTTCTGATAAAGATGAAAATCGTGAATTGCCAGGTTCCGAATGGGATTACACCTTTTCCGAGAAAAATGGCAGGACTAAAGTCAACATTACTATTTTTAATGAATCGTTTGAACGAATGGAGAGTTTATTGGAAGGCTTCAAGATGGGATTTACTATGACATTAGCAAACCTGGAAAACCTACTGTTAACCTTGTCGGAACAATAACAAAAAGAAAATTTACATTCACATTTAAAAAAACAAATATATGAGAACAATTAACCCGTGGATTAACTTCAACGGAAACGCGGAAGAAGCATTCACTTTTTACAAATCAGTTTTTGGTGGCGAGTTCGCTAAGATCATTCGTTTCAAGGACCTGGCAAGCGCCGAATTTCCGGTACCAGAAAAAGAAGCCAACAAAATAATGACAATCGCTTTACCTCTGGGCAAACACAATATGTTGATTGCCAATGACATTCCTGAATTTATGGGACGGGTAAACGAGAACGAAAACAGGTCCAAAATAGTGCTAAACGCTGAAACCCGTGAAGAAGCGGAGAACATATTTAATGGATTATCTGCGGGCGGCGAAATTGAAGGGCCCATTGGCGACAGTCCATGGGGTACCTACGCCGGAATGCTTAGAGACAAATATGGTATTGAATGGATTGTGGAGTTTGATCCAAATTATTAAGTGTAAATGTAGAAGCATAAAACACAACGAATTATTTAGTACCAAGTTTGACTCCACAACAATAAACCCACTATTTGCTTGTAAATATTTGATTTAGAGTAGAAATTGGATTGTAGCAGTAAAACTATATTGTGACATTACTACTCATAGAGTGAATATTTGACATTTATTTCATACCCGAGCAAATAACTTCGAAAGTTGTTCCTTTCAGTTTTGCAGAAATGGACAAACGTGCTAAAGCATTTGTTTGTCCATCTTCTTATGCCCATATATTATTTGCCTTTTACGTCATCTTCACAGAAATTTCATTTATCCGGTCGGTTCTATTTGTGGTTTTCAGACTACCCCATTATCAGCAGTCACTTAAAGTCAACTTGATACCGCGGGAAGTTCTGTTACACCACCAGGTACGGGCTATTGTTTCGCAGGTATAATAAAAACAAATCGCGCTCCCGAACCCTCAGCATTCTCTGCATAGATCACGCCATTGTGGTACTCCAGTATCTTTTTGCAAATGGCAAGACCAATACCAGACCCGGGATATTCCGATTTACCATGAAGTCGCTGAAACACCTGAAAAATGCGCCCAGCATACTGGTCTTCAAAGCCAATACCATTGTCAGACACTTGTATTTTGTAGTACTTTTTCACTGGTTGCAACTGATGCTGCAGCAACTCATCTTCCTGAATATCGGTTACATCTATTTTAATGATCGGCGGAATGCCAGGTTTATGAAACTTTATCGCATTACCAATCAGGTTCATAAACAGTTGCTTCATCTGCGATGGTACTGCTTCAATCACCGGTAGGCCTATGCATCTTATAGCGGTCCCTGTCTCTTCTATTTTTAGCTCCCAGTTGTTCATCACTTCCAGTATCACACTGTTTAGATCTACATCTTCAAATGTTCCGGATGTTTGAGAAATTTTCGAGAATTCCAGCAGCCCATTAATTAGTTGTCGCATATTCTCTGCCGAGGCTACCACACGCGACAGGTACATTGCGCCATCACCTACCAGCTCAAATTTGTATTTCTCCGAAAGGCGATCACTGAACGTGGTAATTTTCCGCAACGGCTCCAGCATATCGTGGCTTGCTGCATAAGCAAACTCCTCCAGTTCACGGTTAGATCGGTGCAGTTCTTCAACTTTATTTTTCAGGTTATTTTCTATGTTTCGCTGTGCAGTTACGTCCCTGATACTTCCTACAAACTTTACAGCATCCCCATTACTATCTCTGATCACCCTTGCAAGGCTCTGAATGGTCTTAATATTTTTTCTGCCTGTTATAATGCGATACTCCAGCCGAACATCTGAATAATCTACAAGTGCTTTCGCATTGCCTTCCCGTACATTCTTTTCATCAAGTGGATGAATGAAGCGACTAACGTAACTTCTCGTTAAATCGGTCCCATCCTGTTCTATCTCGTAAATACGGTACACGCCATCAGACCAGAAAACCTTTTCCGAACCGATCATCCATTCAAAAGTGCCAAAATTCTCTGCTTCGAATAGCTCAAGGAATAATTCACGTGTTTCAAAAGAAGTAAATGGCATACCCCATTTCGAGCTATCTGGCAAAAGAAACAGTCGAAATACATTTTCGTTCTTTCCCGAAACCAAAGCCGAAGCATATGCGTAAAATGGACGAAACTGCCCCTGACCGTTCCGTAAGTGGTATATTACAAATCCAGTATGTAACGGAGATTGGCCACGAACTTCTGCAAGATGCGCATACACTCTGCTGTGATAATTCGGCTCAATCATACTTGTAAACGACATTCCTTCCAATGCACTCTGTGGATAACCGGTATACTCTTCAAACAAACTATTCGCAAATAATATCGATGTGTCCTTACCGTTTATCACAACAGTAAGGCCCGGTCCGGCCATGTTAACCTGATCTATGAAAGCCTGGTTTCGAAAAAACTGATCTGTATGTATTGTGCTGTTTCCCATCGCTGGCGCTTTATTCATCATTAACTCCTGTCCCTTTACAAATTAAACTCTTTGAATTGCCTCATCTTGTTATACAGCGTTTTTCTGTCTACGTTCAGCAATTTTGCAGCCTTACTCTTGTTATAGTCCGATTGTTTCAACGCCTCAAGAATCACTTCATACTCAGTTCCAATATTTGCCGACTTCAAAGTGGTTGCATTGATCACCATTTTTTTGTTTCCATTTCTGTTATCCACAGACGCCACACCTCCGTCATTGACATCAAATTGCAACTTGTAAAAATTACTGATCTCAAAAGGCAACGACTTGATTTCAATAGTCGATCCATCTGTAAGCAGAGTTGCTCTTTTGACTACATTTTTCAATTCACGCAAATTGCCATACCACACATACCTCGACAATGCTTCCGCAACATCCGGCGCAAATCCTTTTACTTGTTTCCCCAATTCGTCATTGGTCAATTGCAGAAAATAATGTGCAAACAACAAAATATCCTCCCTCCTCTCCCTAAGTGGCGGAACTTCGATACTGAATTCATTAAACCTGTGGTAAAGATCCTCCCTGAATTTACCCGACCGTGCAAGATCCCAAAGCTTTTCATTACTAGCAATGATGATTCTGACATCTATGTCAATATCCTTTGTGCCTCCCAGGCGCCTGATTTTACGTTCCTGTACTACTCGCAGCAGCGAAACCTGCGTATCATAAGACAAATTGCCGATCTCATCAAGAAATATTGTCCCGCCATCAGCCAGTTCAAGACTCCCCGATTTTTGGTTCACCGCACCGGTGAAGGCCCCTTTTTCGTGCCCAAAAAGCTCGCTACCTGCAAGTTCTTTCGACAAGGCACCACAGTCTATGGCAACAAAAGGCTTTCCCGCCCGCTTGCTCTTCTGATGTATTTCTCTTGAAATAACCTCCTTACCGCTTCCGCTCTCTCCATACAATATAACACTGAAATTCGTTGGCGCTACCAAATCTATTTGCCGCATTATATCCACAAACTGAGGACTATTACCGGTAAGAAACCGATCTGGTGCAACAGCTGTTTTGCCTGCCCCTTTTACCTGGTGTTCGGCTCCTGTTGTTTCGTCGTTGTATTTTTTTTTGCCTGCCGCAAGTGCCTTTTTTATGGTAAGCAAAATCTCATCCGGGAATAACGGTTTGGTGATATAGTCAAATGCACCCAATTTCATCACCTCAACTGCATCTTTTACATCACTATATCCGGTTATGATGATCACCCCGGCCTCCGGATGGATTTCCTTGATACTCGACAACAACTGTGCTCCTGTCATATCGTCAAGCCTATAGTCGCACAATACCAGATCTGGTGTATTTTTCTTCATCCACATGATCGCAGACATGCCGCTCCCTTCGCTGGCTACATCATAGCCATTCTTTGTAAGAAACCTGCTCAAAAGCAAGCGGATATCATTGTCGTCATCTACTATTAGCAATCTATGCATAAATATCACAATACTTAACAGCTGGATTAGCGAACCAAATATACCAAAAACAGGGTTATTGTCAGAATCATATCAATCAAAATATTTCCAGTGATAAAAGTCAGGTTATATCATCGGCAATTACCGAAAACCGTTGTACCCGATTATCTTTGCACTATGGAACTCAACGCACTCACTGCCATCAGCCCGATAGATGGGCGTTACCGCACTCAACTCGCATCGCTGGCCCCATATTTTTCCGAATTTGGACTTATTAAATATCGGGTCAGAGTTGAAATAGAGTACTTTCTGTTCCTTGCAGAAAAGAAAATCATTAAGCTTCCAACAGCCATTAAACCGGCAAAACTGCGTAGCATTTATCAGAATTTCAATGAGGCAGATGCGGCAGAAATCAAAAATACAGAACGTACAACCAACCACGATGTAAAAGCCGTTGAGTATTTTCTGAAGCACAAGCTGGAAGCTTTGGGTGCCGGAGACAGCCTGGAATGGGTGCATTTCGGACTTACATCGCAGGATATAAATAATACCGCCGTACCGCTGCTCTGGAAAGAAGCACTTGAGGAAGTTTATCTGCCATATCTGCTCAATACACATCTGCACTTATACCACCTCGCACAGGAATGGAAGGGCATACCTATGCTTGCACGAACGCATGGCCAACCTGCATCTCCTACTACATTGGGTAAAGAGCTTATGGTATTTGTAGAGCGTATAGAAGGTCAGATAGACCAGCTGTTGAATATACCATTTGCCGCTAAATTCGGAGGAGCAACAGGAAACTTCAACGCACATAAGGTCGCGTTTCCAGAGGTCGATTGGGTGAAATTCGGAAATGATTTTGTTGAGAAAAAACTTGGCCTCGAACGAATGCAGTACACCACGCAGATTGAACATTACGACAGTCTGGCTGCACAATTTGATGCGCTGAAACGAATAAACACCATTCTCACAGACCTTTGCAGAGATGTTTGGCAGTACATCAGCATGGAGTATTTTAAACAGAAGGTAAAAGCGGGTGAAGTGGGCAGCAGTGCCATGCCTCACAAAGTAAATCCTATCGATTTTGAAAATGCCGAAGGCAATTTTGGTATTGCAAACGCACTGTACGAGCACCTCAGTGCCAAACTCCCCATCAGCCGGCTGCAGCGCGACCTTACCGACAGCACCGTGTTGCGCAATATTGGCATGCCCCTCTCGCACAGCTTTCTTGCATTGCGTTCACTCGAGAAAGGCTTGGGTAAATTGCTGCTCAATAAATCAAAAATGGAAGAAGATCTCGACCGCAACTGGGCTGTCGTTGCAGAGGCAATTCAAACAGTGCTCCGCAGAGAAAACTATCCCAAACCTTATGAAGCGCTGAAAGACCTGACAAGAGGTAAAGCAACTATCACTCGGCAGGATATTCATACCTTTATAGAATCATTAAAAGTCACTGCCAAAATTAAAAAAGAGCTGAAAGCCATTACCCCATATAACTATGTTGGTGTAGATTTCGACTACTAGTTATGTGTTTTGCGATTTAACGGGTATTGAAAAGCGCTGTTTATGCCGTTGCATCATAATACGTGAATTCCACTACCTATGATTTGTATTATTTAATTAATTTTGAACTATTCATTTAACTTCCTGAAAAATTACAACTATGCCATCTTTTGATATCGCCAGTAAAGTAGACCTTCAAACGCTTGACAATGCCGTTAACATAGCCAAAAAGGAAATCGACAACCGTTTTGATTTTAAGGGAACGCATGTTTCATTTGAGTTGAATAAGAAAGACATGACGATCGTAATAGAAGTGGAAAGCGACATGAAGCTCAAGCAACTTGAAGATGTACTACTTACCAAGGCTATGCGTCAGGGATTAGAAGCAAACTGTTTTGATATGAGTAAAGATCATTCAGCTTCTGGTAAGTACATCCGTAAGACAATTGCGATCAGAAACGGGATAGACAAAGACAGCGCCAAAAAAATCGTAAAGCTCATTAAAGACAGTGGCCTGAAGGTGCAGGCAGCCATTATGGACGACATTATTCGTGTCACAGCAAAGAAAATTGATGACCTTCAGGATGTTATACAACTTTGCCGTACATCTTCATTGGATTTGCCATTGCAGTACACCAACATGAAAAGTTAGTTTACAGGTAGCTTAAAACACCTTAACGGCAACTAATACCCATACTTTTCTTTCCAGCAATTGCGCAAATAGTCTCTTTGCCTGGCTTCTGCAGCATTTTCGCCCGGTTCATACAGCTTTGCACCACTTATCGTTTCAGGCATAAATTCCTGAGCAATGAAGTTGCCCGGATAGTCATGTGAATATTTGTACCCCAAACCATAATCCATTTTTTTCATCAGACCCGTTGGTGCATTTCTTATCGCCAGTGGCACAGGCAGATCACCTGTTTTTTCCACAAGCTGCTGCGCACTGTTTATGGCCATATAGGCTGCATTGCTTTTGGCCGATGAAGCAAGATAAGTGACCGCCTGTGACAGAATAATCCGGCATTCCGGATATCCAATCATCTCTACCGCCTGAAAACAGCTTGTTGCCAGCAACAATGCATTCGGATTCGCATTACCAATATCCTCACTTGCCAAAATGATCAGTCGCCTTGCAATGAACTTGGGATCCTCACCGCCCGCAATCATTCTAGCCAGATAGTACACAGCCGCATTGGGATCACTACCCCTTATAGATTTTATGAATGCTGAAATAATATCGTAATGCTGCTCCCCAGATTTATCATACAAAGCCATTTTGCGTTGCACAATTGTCTGGGCCACACTGTTAGTGATCACTTTTTCCTCACCTTCTATTGTACCCGCAATCAATTCAACAAGATTTAGCAGTTTCCTTGCATCACCACCGCTCAATTGTATGATTGCCTCCCACTCCATTATCACCAAATGCTGCTTTTGCAGCCAGTTATCTTTTTGTATTGCCTGTTCCACCAAAGCTTTGAGGTGTGTTTCTGTTAGCGGTTGCAATACATATACCTGACACCTGCTGAGCAACGCGCTGATCACTTCAAATGATGGATTCTCAGTGGTGGCCCCAATTAGCGTTATAATACCTTTCTCCACAGCCCCTAGCAAACTGTCCTGCTGTGCCTTATTGAACCGGTGAATTTCGTCAATGAACAACAACGCATGCCCGGCTTTTTTGGCCTGTTCTATAACATTTCGCACATCTTTCACACCACTGTCAATCGCACTCAGGGTAAAGAAAAGCATATTCAAAGATCGGGCTATGATCTGGGCCAATGTTGTTTTACCTACTCCGGGTGGTCCCCAAAACAAAATCGACCGCGCAGTTCCACTGCGAATCATTTGCTCCAGCACCTTGCCTGGGCCCACCAAATGTTCCTGACCTATAAAATCCAGAAGTGTTTCAGGCCGCACTCGTTCCGCGAGTGGTATATTGCTATCAGACATGTGATTTGTGATTTGGTTTTGTATTTATTCCCTAATTTAGCCAGATGTTTTCTAAAATACTTTTTGTTGCCGGGATGCTGCTGCCATTTCTATCCCTAGGACAGAAACAGGACAATATTACGGAAAAAGGGCACCATCCTGCTCACAACTATGATCTGTTACAAACCGACTACAAACAACAGGGATCACCTATGCCTGCGCTCGAATTTATGGCATACGATGACACTACAACAGAAAACAAACAACTGAATAGAAAGGAAAAGAAACGCGCAAAACGCAGCCAGCTAAAGTCGGCCGACTCATCGAATGCAAACCTATATCATTTGGTCAAAGCAAAGGACCTCAACAACAACGGGAACCTGTTTATCATGATGTTCAATCCTACCTGCCTGCATTGCGAAGATGCCGCATTTATGTTTGAAAAAAACATCGAACTCTTCAAAAAAACACAGATTGTTCTGCTGGCCAATAAACTGATGAGTGAATACATACCTGATTTTGCCCAAAGGCATCATGTCGCCCGGTACCCATCAATGTACATAGGTTACGATTCAAGTCAATACATAGATAATACCTTCCTGTATCAGGCATTACCACAGATAAATATTTACAATCATGAGCGGAAGCTGCTCAAAACCTATTGTGGCGAAGTGTCCATCGATACCCTAAAGAAGTACATAGACTAACCAGAAACAGACGAATAAACGTCTGAAATTCAAATACGCTTTCTCTAGCTACTGACCTGCTTAATACTACACTCCTTTATTGATCACGTATTCACGTATTTTACGCACATAGTCAAAGTAACCTGTTTGCATTCTGAACCAGAATGCAGAAAATATCAGGATTGAAATTCCAAGAAATGTCAGTGTAATCTTCAAATCTTCACTGGTGAAAAACAAGATAATTGATGCTATAAATAGAAAGGCGCAGAATATCACAATCAATTGAGGCCCACCCGCATCAAGTTTACGCATTTTTGATTTGATCACAACCTTGGTTTTACCACTATCTTCCCTGAAATCCAGTTCTGTGATCGGCAGAGTCTTGATCTCTGTCACCTGCTCTGCATGTGGTACAATGTTTATTCTAAAATCCAGTTCCATAACTTCAAAGTCGAGATTATGAATCTTAACATGCTTTCCAACAAGCCTGTTCTTAAATTCGTCCTTTGAAATTGGCAATGCAAATTCGTGAGTTCTTGTAAAAAACATCGGCTACGTTTTTTATGGGTTAGCATTAAATTACTTGAAAATTACAAACAGTTCTTTTACATTCCAAATTATACCTATGATAATTTATAAAAATTTCAAAACAAATTTTCACTTACAAACAAACACTTAACATATACCACTTCGTACATTTTGTACTATGTTCCTTAATTTTATGTTAATTTATCGTGCTTTTTTAGTTTTCTTCAACTTATAAAACTTACAACTAATTGATATATTGAAGATTGTAAAATTGCACTTGCAGAATTCTATTTTGCCACAAACATTTAAATCGCCATTTTTATTATCAATAATATTTGTACTCACTGTTTTGTCTTACCATTAACATATGTTTTCATTACATCTTCTTTATACAAAAAGCGTTTTTTAAACTATCTTTTTAACTATCAATTAAATTTGAAAAATGCGGCACGAAAATTGTGCTAAAATATCTTTGTCACAGTATTGTTTATCTTTTATAAGTACATACATTTACTTGTCAGTCCAATCAAAACTTTTTAAACCAAATAAAAAACTAGAAAAAATGAAGAAAAAAATTCTACTTTTTACACTAGCCTCCGGAATGGCTGTAGTAACACTGATGAGTAATGGAAGCGGTGCCGCAGGTAGTGGTAACAGCCGCACAGGGGCAGATGGATCTGTTGCCAATTGTGGCGGCAGTGGTTGCCATGGTGGAGCCGGCGCAACAACAGCTACACTCAGAATTGATTCTGTAGGTGGTGTGCAGGTTACAAAATATGTACCAGGTATGACCTATACTGTTACGGTTACAGGCTCACATGCCACCAATACAAAATTTGGCTTCCAGATGGCGGCAGTTTCTGGCACGGGCAGTAGCCAGGTGCAGGCAGGCACATTTGCCACTACACTTCCTGCTTCTGTTGCCAAACGCAATATCACTGGTATTCCATTCGACTTCATTGAGCATTCTTCAATAATCACCGGACCTCTGTCTAAGTCATTCTCATGGACAGCACCCGCAACAGGTGTAGGTACGATCTCGATGTACCTTACGGTAAACGCCATGAATAATACAGGCGGCGCAGATGCCGGCGACGTTTCCGGAAATACATCAAAGACTCTTGCTCAGCATGTTGCTTCAAGTTCCGTAGCTGACCTGTCAGACAATATTTCGCTTTCGGCTTACCCCAACCCCGTAACCAACACGCTGAACATAAAGGCAGGTAACGGCTATGGCAACTACACTGTAACCGTATTCGATATGACAGGTAGAAACATTGCACACAGTACTTTGGAAGCAAATGTCACCGGCATAGCCACTATCAACACTTCAGACTGGACTTCCGGCCTTTATAATGTAGTAGTAGCAAACGAGAACAGCCGCGAGACCATACAGATTGTGAAACAATAATCAACAGCGGTAAGTACGTAACGTACTCACCTAAACATTCAACAGGCGCCACGATAGTGAGCGCCTGTTGCTTTTTAAAGAAATGGTTAAAAGTCACTTCAAAACAGCCTGTACTGTTTTACGCGTCTCCTGACTCAGCAGTCGCTGCTTTCCCTTTGTAAGTTCAAAAACAATCTCCGGTGTAAAATGCCGGATGGTAAGCAACTGTACATTTTCGTTCACCGACACCTTATATTCCTTACCTAAAGCCTGTTTCAGTAGTTGCACCTTATCGGCCCTGTTATCTATACAGGCAATAAAACTAATTGCCGCATTCTGAATCAGATTGATCTTGATCTTCAGTGTATGAAAAACAGCATACAATGTACTCAGGTTATCTTCGGTAATAAAAGAAAAATCCCTTGTAGTCACCTGCACCAATAGCTGATTATCCTTGAGCACAATAAGCGGCGGATAGTGTGTATCTGTAACATGTTCCCTGATCACAGACCCCGCAAGCGATCTGTCGAGAAAGCACTTCACATACAGCGGGATACTATGGTTATGCAGTGGTTTTATTGTTTTGGGATGGATGATCTGTGCACCATAAAAAGCCATTTCAATTACCTCTGAATACGATAGCGCTTCGATACGTACTGTATCCGGAAACAGCTTCGGATCTGCATTCCTGAAACCATCTACATCCTTCCAGATCGTAACAGATTCCATCCCCAGCATTGCGGCAAGTATCGCAGCTGTATAATCCGATCCTTCGCGCCCCAGTGTCACAGAAGATCCATTGCCTGCAGAGCCTATAAAACCTTGCGTAACCACTACACTACGCTGTTTCAGTTGCCGTCCTATAATCGCCTGAGCCTCGAGTTTGGTATAATTCCAATCTACAGTCGCATCCCGGTAAGTAGCGTCTGTACGTATTACCTTGCGGGCGTCAGTCCATTCGCAATTAATGCCATGCTCGGCGAGAAGAAAAAAGAATAAACGGGAAGAAAACAACTCACCCATACATACTATCTGGTCGTATGAATAGTCGTAACGAGATGGATCAACATTCCCTACAGCCTGTTCGAACTCCACAAACAATTCCGCCAATGATTTTTTCGCTTGCTCAAAGTGCTCATCATCAAGCAATTGCCGCGCATAATTGATGTGCTGCTCTTCAAGTGCATTTGCCAATACCACTGCTCCTGTCGCATCACCTCCTACTGCCTTACCTACAATTGCCTCTAGTGCATTGGTGGTTTTGCCCAGTGCAGACAGCACCACCAGCAGTGGCTGCCGTTCGTCATGTATTATCGGCAGCAGTGCTTTCATTCTGCCCGCATTGGCTATAGATGCCCCCCCAAACTTAAAAACCTTCATATAACAACTCAAATATATTGTTCGGAATGCAACACACACCTTGCGGTGGCTGATCATTGCACGTTTTTGTTCATTATTTCCTCGTCAATGACTATAGAACCTTTCTTCCTTTCATTGCATCCTTCAAGGCTCCTTCCATCACCCGTTCAGCATACGGCCTCGATATTTCATTAAGCTGTTCTGTACAATGTTGTATCTTGTCTTTGTCCTGTGCAGCAATTGCCAGTTCCAGCAGTTTCATATGTTCTTTGGTCAGTGCTACTTCTTCCGGTTGCAATTGATCCTGATACTTCACTATAAACTTTCCTGTAGTGTCCAGCATTTGCTGAGCTTCGGTAGCAGCTTCTACAAGCGCTCTGGTGCCTATGTCTTCTTTTGCGTGCGTGAGGCTATCCATTAGCATTTGCTCCACCTGTTCGTCGGTAAGGCCGTACTGTGGCTTCACTTCTATCGTTTGGGCCACACCACTGCGCAGCTCTACCGCACTTACCCGCAATATACCATCTGCATCTATTAGAAAAGTCACCTCCACCTTTGGCAGACCCGCAGGCATGCCCGGAATGCCCGTCAGATTCAGTTCTGCCAGCTTACGATTGTCTTTTACCAGATCGCGCTCTCCCTGAAAAACCGAAATACGCATACCACTCTGCCCATCCTTCTGGGTAGTATATTGCCTCGCAGCCCTGTTGGGTATTTTCGAATTCCTGGGTATCAGCACATCCATCAGTCCGCCCATTGTTTCTATGCCCAGCGACAGTGGTGTCACGTCCAGCAATAACATTTCTGCATTATTGCCGGCTAGTATATCCGCCTGCACAGCAGCACCCAGAGCTACCACTTCATCAGGATTCAGATCATCATTTACCTCCCGGCCAAAGAAATTACGCACACTTGTTTTTACCAGTGGCACTCGTGTACTACCACCTACCATCACTACGGCATCTATTTTTTCCTTTGTCACACCAGCATCGCGCAGTGCATTGGTACAGGCTGTTATAGTACGGTTTACAAGGGGTTGTATCAATGATTCAAACTCCGGCCTTGTCAGCAGCACAGTGCGGCCGCCCACCTCGCCTGCGAAAGCCTCGTTGCTCGTCAGGTGCTTTTTGGCGTCTTCCGCCACCATCCGCAGCTGTTGCATCAGGTTTTTGTCAGCCTGACCAGTTATGCCCAGCTGCACACTCCAATGCTGCACTATCGCATTGTCCATATCATCACCACCTAGATAGGTATCGCCATTTGTCGACAGCACCTCAAAAATGCCATTGCTTATCGTAAGTATAGACACATCAAAAGTGCCACCACCAAGATCATATACAGCTATAGTTTTTTCTTCGTGATGCTTGGCGCCTATCCCGTAAGCCAGACTCGCCGCAGTGGGCTCATT
The DNA here is from genome assembly GCA_903824665.1 of uncultured Bacteroidota bacterium. Lineage (GTDB taxonomy): Bacteria > Bacteroidota > Bacteroidia > Chitinophagales > Chitinophagaceae > Nemorincola. The sequence goes on from CAIJXT010000031.1 coordinate 55,730, forward strand.
GATGATCCGGAGCACATCCAGTCCAGCCAGCCTGCCTGCATCGCGGGTAGCCTGCCGTTGCGCATCATTAAAGTAGGCAGGCACTGTTATCACCGCCTTGCTGATGTTCACTTTCAGCAGGTGCTCAGCCCTTTTTTTCAGTTCCTTTAGTATGTACGATGACAGCTCTATGGGAGAATAGAACCGCTCCCCTACTTGTATCTTCACCAGAGCATCGCTATCATCGTCGATAATATTGTATGCAAAGAAACCCGAGTGTCCACTCACATCTTTGTAAGATTTTCCCATCAGCCGCTTTACAGAATAGATAGTCCTTTCGGGCTGTTTCAAAAGCATATCGCGGGCCGGGTTGCCCACAGTAATGTTACCATACTCATCAAAATGCACTATTGACGGTACCAGAGCCAGTCCATCGGTCTCTTTTAGTGCTATTGGTCGGGCGGTATCCTTACGCACAATAGCTACAAGGCTATTAGTCGTTCCCAGGTCTATCCCTACAATTATCTCCTCTGTTTGCAAACTACCGGTTGCTATATTTATGGCTACCTTGCCCATATCTCTGTTTCTACTTTTTGTTTTCGAATATATTCTCTCTACTCTCGACTAAATACTAAATACTAAATACTACCTACTAAATACTAAATACTATCTACTAAATACCAAACGCACGCTACTTTCGACTATCTACTTTCGACTTTCGACTATATACTATCTACTAACGACTATGTACTACCTACTATCTACCAAACGCGCTCTACTTTCTACTTTCGACTAAAGACTTTCGACTAAATACTAACGACTATCGACTATCTACTAAGAAAAAGCATAATCGCTCAGATACTCATATTTTTTCGTCAGCTTTCCACCTTCGCATATTGTAGCTCTTTTCAGTATATCGCTCTCCGGTTTTAGAAGTTCGGGCAGGATATACTTCTCCAGATGCACGCCAAAGTATTGCGAAGCATCGCACGGCAACTCATTAGGCAGATTATCTACTGCCATGATATCTATCGTTTCCTTTGTGTTCTGAAATGGGGCTGTCTGCTGTTGCGTCTGCCTGTCTATACCCATTACCGGGTCGGCTATTGTGGTCGAGTCCAGCGTTATTGGTACCGATCCATCTACATCACAGCTTATATCGGCTATCACACTTATACGCCAGTCATTGCGTTTTATATCCTCCTTTTCAAACAAACGTGCAATTCGTTGTTCCCAGTAGATACCATTCATCAGTACATCCGTCTGATTCACATATGCCGAAAACAAGCATTTGTAAGCCTCCGGATGGGCATGAAAGTCGTCGCGGTGAAACATATTGTTATCCTTCCGCGCATAAAGGCTTCCCCCTTTCAGGTGCGTAAATACCGGGTACTCATATTGGTGTGTCAGAAAATCCATTGGTTCCACTTCTTCTATATCCAGTCTGCGCATCACATCCAGCACACCAGAGGCCACCTTACCAGACCCCGTTACTGCAATTTTGATATTGGGGATTTTCACCTCATCGTAAGCCAGTATAAGGTCATTGTAGGTACGTACCGAATGAGCAGCAGGGAGGTTATACAGTCCAAATTTTTTGCCGTAGGTGAGCAAGCCATTATGCGCACCAACGATACCGGCAAACATCCCAAAACCCAGTATCCGCTGCTCGTCGCTGTGTGTCAGGCATTCATAATCTATCATCCGTATCCTTTTGCTAATCAGCGTTTGCATCAGATGTTTGTTGTGTGCCTGCTTCTTCTTGGTATGAGAGAAGAAGAAGTATGTCTTATCAGGTAGCAGTTGGTCATCCGGCACTTCTTTAATACCCATCAGTATGTCACAGTCCCCCATATCAGTACTCATCGGTATGCCCTCCGCCAGGTATTCCGCATCTGTAAAACAACGGGTAGGCGATGGTTCTACCACTATAGATATAGACGGGTATTTATCAATCACATACCTGCATTGTTTGGGAGTGAGCGCCACACGCTCGTCGGGCAATTTTTTCCGTTCTCTGATCAGTCCTATCCGAAGCATCTTTCGTATTTTTGCGCAAAGATAGCACACCCATACTACTCCCATGACAAACTATTTCGAGCTCTACAACATACCCCAGACCTTTCACCCCGACCCTGCAACCGTAAAGACCAAATACTACGAACTCAGTCGCCTATATCACCCCGACCGGTTTGCCACAGGCGGTGCAGAAAATACGGCAGAACCCATGCGCATGGCAGCCCTGAACAATGATGCCTACAAAACACTCAAAAATCAGGACACCACAATGGCATACCTGCTGCGCCTGGCCGGGGTGCTGGAAGACGAAGAGAAATACGCACTCCCTCCCGCCTTCCTCATGGAGATGATGGACCTCAACGAGTTGGTTAGCGAACTGGAAGACGCACCCGACAACGAGAACGCCCGCCTGCAGGCATTGAATGCCCTGGCAGAGCAGCTACAAGCCTGGGACACAGCCACTCGCACACTCACCGATCAATTCGACAGCAGCCATCCCGACACCGCGCTATTGTTGCAAATAAAGGATATGTATTTCCGCAGAAAATACTTATTGCGCATTCAGGAAAGAATTGATAGATTTGCAGCCCAATAAAAGTAGAAGGTCTGAAAAGACAACTACTAAAGCCCCGATGGCGGAATTGGTAGACGCGCTAGACTCAAAATCTGGTTATCGCAAGGTAGTGCAGGTTCGATTCCTGTTCGGGGCACAAAAATGAGAGCGAATAGAGCGTAGAGCGACCCAAACTATTCGCTCTTTTTTTATTAGGATGAATATATTAATTTTGGTGAATGCCAACCGTATTACGCCAAGATGGTTTCCGGTTCTTTTTCTATTCGAATGAAAATGATGAACCCGCTCATGTACACGTAGAAAAAGGTGATGCTGAAGGTAAAATTTGGCTCATGCCTAAAACCGAGATTGCATATTTGAATGGTTTTTCCAGTAGTGAGGTTAAGCAGATAGCCGTAATAGTTTTTGAGTTTTCTGAACAATTTAAAACTAAATGGAATGGACACTTTAAAAAATAATTTTGACAGCCTTGAACAACTCATATATTCCGAAGGGGTAAAAATAAAGGCAGTAGATATACATAAAGACTTGGATATTTTGCTTGTCATCTTAAATACCGGTTTTGTTTTAAAAGAAAAATTGTCCAATTACTTTCAACTAAGTCAAGCTACCAATAGCCAATTACTCAATTTTCAATTAATCGGTAACGGCGCAGGTATTCATTGGCCCGACCTTGATGAGGACCTTAGCCTGAAAGGTTTTTTACGGAATAATCTCAAGAGTCTGGTGGTAGGAGAAAAAGTAGCTTAAAAACAGTTCTAAATGGGCTATTTTCACTGAATTAAGATCGTTTATTGAGCAACTCAAAATCTGGTTATCGCAAGGTAGTGCAGGTTCGATTCCTGTTCGGGGCACAAAAATGAGAGCGGAGAGCGGCAGAGCGAGAGCGATGGCTGGTCTCCGCTCTCATTTTTCCCTCGCTCTCGCTCTGTTTCCCGCTCTTAGAGCAGGTTTTGCTTTTTAGCCAAGGGAAAGTCGAACCATTGATTTAATCCATTGAATTTTCTTACCACCAGCCTGTACCAATACCTCCAAATTAAATATTTTATTACATTTATGCGAAACCACCCCGGTTTGCCTATGCGACAGTATATCATTTTCATCGTCTCCACGCTGTTCCTGTTTTCCTGCACAGGTCAGAAACAGGATAATACCACAGCGGCATCCCAGCAAGACACCCTTGCCCCACCGCAAGTAACCATACTGGCAGACCTGCCCGACAGCCTGCACCCAAAACCAAGTTTTTGGATGCTGCGCCCAAACCCAGAACTATAACGGTGCCAGCAAGCAGCGGTGGTTCTTACTCCATTACCAATGACAAAGGCGAGGTGTTTAAAACGAAGCTGGAACCGCCGGTAAGTAAATTGCTCCCGGTATTGCTTGATGCAAAAGGTGAAGTAATAAAAGATAGTGCAGGCAATACTTTTATTATGGGCAGCGGGGGCGTCTCCAACTTCACCAACTTTACGACCGATAACGGGCTTGCTCTGGATGCCATTAGTTGTTCGTTCAAAGATAAAACGGGAAACCTGTGGTTCGGCACGGCAGGCGGCGGTGTGAGCCGTTATGACGGGAAATCCTTTGTTACTTTTTCTACCGCCCAGGGGCTGGCCAATAATATTGTTTTGAGCATAGCCGAAGATAAAACGGGAAACCTGTGGTTCGGCACCCATGAAGGGTTAAGTGTAATTAGCAAAGATGAAGCGATAAAGTTAGAACAAAAAAATGATATATCAAAAGGCATGATTAGCCATTCTGCAAGAATTTTCAAAACTTTCTCAAAAACAGATGGCTTACCCGATAATTTTGTTACCCAGATAATGCAATTACCTAATGGCAAAATGGCTATTGGTACAAATCTCGGCATCACTCTATTTACACCATCAGCAGACTATACCAGGCTTACCGATATAGAAATCTACAACTCTAATACGGACTGCCCTGTTAAGGATGTAAACTCAGGGCAAGCTTGCATGTTATTAGATAGTAAGGGGGTAATATGGGCAGGCACGGGCAATGAGAAAACAGCATTGGTAAGGTTTGACCCATCGGCACTGCGTAAAAATAAGGATGCGCCAACGCTGCTTATAAACAGCATAAAGGTAAATGAGGAGAGTATATGCTGGTACAATTTAGAAAGGGAAAAGGGAACGAAAACAGACAGTAATGTAACGCCTGCCAATATCACGGAAGAGGTGACCACGATAGGGAAAGCATTAACTGAAAGGGAAAGAGATAGTATGAAAAGTAGGTTCAGGTCCATAGAGTTTGATGGTATTACCCGTTTTTACCCGATACCGGAGCACCTGGTATTGCCATACAAATTCAACCGCATCACAATTGATTTCAACGCTGTTGAAACCGGTAAGCCGAACCTTGTTAATTACCAGTACATGCTGGAGGGCTATGATAATGACTGGAGCCCGGTACTGAAGAAAACCAGCGCCGCCTTTGGCAATATCCACGAAGGCAGTTATACCTTCAAAGTAAAAGCACAAGGCCCAAATGGTGTATGGTGCGAACCTGTAACGTATTCATTTAAAGTATTGCCGCCGTGGTACCGGACGTGGTGGGCATATGGCATATACGGCATATTGTTTTTACTGGCGTTAAGGATATTCATAAAATGGCGTGAGCGCAACTTGCGAATGGAAAAAGAGAAATTGGAGAATACGGTAACTATAAGAACTGCTGAAGTAGTTGCCGAAAAGAAACAAGTTGAAAAAGAGAAACAACGTAGTGACGACCTACTGCTCAACATCCTGCCCGCCGAGGTAGCAGAAGAGTTGAAAGCAAAAGGCAGTGCTGAAGCAAAGCTGATAGATGAAGTAACCGTACTCTTCACAGACTTTAAAGGCTTTACCCAACTATCAGAAAAACTGACAGCCAAGGAACTGGTGGGCGAAATAAATACTTGCTTTTCGGCTTTTGATAACATCATGCACAAGCATGGCGTGGAAAAAATAAAGACCATAGGCGATGCCTACATGGCAGCGGGCGGCCTGCCCACCCCTAACAGCACACATGCTATGGACGTAGTAAAAGCTGCGCTGGAGATACAAGACTTCATGCACCGCCACAAAGAGGAGCGGGAGGCAGAGGGTAAGCTATTCTTCGAGATAAGGATAGGTGTGCACACCGGACCCGTAGTGGCAGGCATAGTGGGCATCAAGAAATTTGCCTACGACATCTGGGGCGATACCGTAAACACCGCCAGCCGAATGGAAAGCAGCGGAGCCGTGGGCATGGTGAATATATCGCAGACCACGTATGAACTTGTAAAGGATAAATTTAATTGCGAGTATAGGGGTGAGGTGGAGGCGAAGGGGAAGGGCGTGATGAGGATGTATTTTGTTAGCTAATAGTGAATAGATAACAGCTACCCTTTTTTACGGGCAAATAGAAAGTATATGAAACGAATTTTGGCCATATTGTTCACTATTAACTGTTCACTGTTAACTATTGATTGTTATGCCCCCGCTTGGCGTAGTGTCTCACTACGACATCGCAGGTATTTCTTTTTTGTACTAATATCACTGTTTGCCTTTGTTGCCAGGCGATCGAGGATTGGTACTTGCTGCCAGCCTTGGTATCTGTCGTTTTCTTCATGCTATATCTATATTCAAGTCTGGCAAACACCTGGCTACCGCACCCAATTTTGTAATCCCTGGCCTTTGTAGTATAAACATGTAAGTCAAAGTAATAATTGTGTAACTGAGCCGCCCTTGGTGGCTGTTACCTTTGTTTACGATTAGTTCAATAACGAACTTGTCAACAATTTAAATTACATTTTTATGAGTACAACAAAATATGTTCTCGTTACGGCCCTGGGTGTAGCCGCCGTGTTATTGCTTACCTCTGATAAAGCTAATCAAATGAGGCAGGATCTGGAAGAGACCGCCAGGAAAAATGCTAAAAAACTGAAAAACAAATTAGGCAAGGTCAACAATCGAACATCAGATACCATTGCAGATCTGAAACACCTGCTCAGCAACGAAATTGAAGGTCTGAGTGATGATGCCCGTTCCCGAATAGAGAATATTCTGGAAGGTACTGCCGCAAGCGCTTCCAAAATCAAAAGGAATCTAAAAGATCAACTTTCGTAAACTACCACATTGATAAAAAAACTTCACCATAGCTGGTGCTGTTTTTCCGCCATTTCCGCCGTTGTTGGTGTTCTTCACCGACAACGCTCGAGCAGGACAGTTGATACCCTCCCTCGTTTGGTCTTGGTTTCCCACTGCGTCACCGCGGCTGGCAATCCCTGATTGCCAGCCAATTTATATCCCAAAAAGCGAGTAGCGCAATCGTATATCAAAATCAGACACCATCCTTGCACAAAGTTCAAATAAGCCGCATTTTTGGCGCGGTTTTTGTGGCATATGTTACATAGCCACTGGCATCAAATATCTGCTTTTTCACCATGGCAGCAACTGCGCAAAAAGTGCGCAAAAATAAAAATCTATAATGCTGATAATCAGCCATTTGCAGTTTTTCATTTTTTTGCTGAGCAAGTGCGCAATTTTGTTTTTGAAGCATTTTTAGGGATACTTCCCTGCCTGGCATTTACCAGCTGGCACAAAATTTCTGACACTGTTTTATTGGCAGAATAACTACTATCAGGATTTTTGTTACAGCCATCGGCGAAAAAGCAACTGTCCCGCCGGCACCGGGCAAAAAGCCAAAAACAGGATTATCAGAAAAAAAGTGCAATCGGTTTTGCAATGCATAGTGGGCAAAAGTGCGCAATTTTTGCGCAAAAATAGATGCTGTCAATATTTACAAATAGCTGCAAATCATTGAGTTAAATGATTTACGTGCATACCCAAAAAATTATTGCGCACAGTGCGCAATTTTACGTGCAGCAGGTGCTGGCACTTTGCCACCCCACCCTATACCGCCACCTTAGGCCGGCTGACGATAGTCATAATATAGGTATCCTTTGCACAGTAGTTTTGCCGCCGCAATACAGCACCGGTCACTGTGGTGTGCCCCACGCCGGATAATCAATCAAAACAAACATTCATGCAAACAATCATCGAACCATTTCGCATCAAGTCGGTAGAACCAATTTATTTCAACACCAGAGAGCAGCGCGAAGACATTCTGAAAAAAGCATTTTACAATCCCTTTCTCATTAAATCTACCGATGTACTCATAGACCTGCTTACAGACAGTGGCACCAGTGCCATGAGCAGCCAGCAGTGGGCGGGCATTATGCAGGGCGACGAGTCCTACGCCGGTAGCCCCAGCTTCTTTCGTTTCGAGCATGTAGTGCAGCAAATAACGGGTATGCCGCTCGTGATACCCACTCACCAGGGCCGGGCCGCCGAAAAGATACTGTTCAGCATCATAGGTGGCAAAGGCAAGTTCATCGTCAGCAACACCCTCTTCGACACCACACGGGCAAACATCGAATATTCGGGTGCCGTGGGTGTGGATCTGCTCTGCGCAGAGGGCAAACTTCCCTCCGTGCCCGCTCCGTTCAAAGGCAATATGGACACAGTAGCGCTCGAGCGTTTTATAGCAGACAAAGGTGCTGCCAATATACCACTGGTGATCATTACCGTCACCAACAACTCTGGTGGCGGGCAGCCGGTAAGCATGCAAAACGTAAGGGAGGTGAAAAGGATTTGTGCCGCTCACAATATCCCATTATTCATAGATGCCTGCCGTTTTGCCGAGAATGCATGGTTCATTAAAATACGGGAAGAAGGCTACGCTACAAAGACCGTGGAAGAGATAGCCCGCGAACTGTTCTCCTATGCCGACGGCTGCACCATGAGCGCCAAGAAAGACGCATTTGCCAATATTGGTGGCTTTCTGGCCATGCACAATGCCGACCTTGCTTTGCAATGCCGCAACCTGCTGGTGATCACAGAGGGCTTCCCTACTTATGGCGGGCTGGCCGGCCGTGATCTGGAGGCAATAGCAATCGGCCTTATGGAAGTGATGGACGAGCATTACCTGCAGTACCGCATACGCAGTATAGAATACCTGACCAACAAGCTGATTGCTGCAGGCGTACCGGTCATGCTGCCTGCTGGCGGCCATGCAGTATATATAGACTCAAAAGCATTTCTGTCACACATACCCGTACACCAGTATCCCGGACAGGCATTGGTGAGCGCACTATATGTAACGGGTGGCATCAGGAGTGTAGAGATCGGCTCGCTGATGTTTGGCAAGTACGATGACAATGGGGCATTGATCCCAGCCCAGATGGAACTGGTGCGGCTGGCCATACCACGCCGGGTGTACACCCAAAGCCACATAGACTATGTTGCCGAAGTGATCATAGAAGTATACAACAACCGCCTGAAGATAAGCGGGCTGAAGATAACTGAAGAAGCTGCAATGCTCCGGCACTTCACCGCAAAACTGGCGCCTGTGACAGAATAGTCACCGAAACCTGAGTACTGGCTGGCGCACAGGCTATAGTGCAGGTGCGGCAGCCACCCGTACATTATCGAGTACTACAAAACCAACCAAGATGTTACTTTTCAGAACGTTCACCTTCGATGCCGCACACTACCTGCCCAATGTACCCGAAAACCACAAGTGCCGCCAGATGCATGGTCACACCTACATCATGACCATATATTTAGAGGGCACGCCAGATGCGCACTATGGCTGGGTACTCGACTTTGCCGAACTGAAAGCCACCGTAGGTGCGGTGGTCGACCTGGTAGATCATAAAATGCTGAACAACATACCCGGCCTGCAAAACCCCACCTGCGAGCTGCTCGCTGTGTGGCTGTGGAACAACATAAAACCCGGACTACCCGGCCTGCGCCGCATACACCTCAATGAGACGCCAACATCGGGCGTAATCTATGAAGGAGATTAGCTTGACAAACTAACCTTCGCTGAAGATATCGTCCATATCCAAACGGAAGGTGCGTATCCGCGCAGGATCGGCATAGCAAAACCGGAACACAAATATGGGCTCTTCAGCCATAAGGTGCACCACAGACGCAAACTCATCATACAGCACCTCAAACTGGGCGCGTATTGCAGGCGGCATAGTATGGCCCATATTATTGCGTATGAGCGCAAAATGATGAACAGGCGCATAATAGGGCTGCACAGCCAGACCCGATTTGGTAGCCGCCAGCCACACACGCTCCATGGCCCTGCCGGCACTCAGCGAATACCTGGCACTCAATGCCGGCACTGTAAGGATGCCAATGCCCGATGCAGTTGCAACCCCGTCGTTCGACATTTTTTCGATCGCTTTGCCTGCATTCCATTCGCTCAGCAGCCTGGCCGCGCGGGGGTCCTTCATCAGCTGCAGGCCGGTTATGTCCTTCAGGCTCAGGTCTATCGTGCGCATGTCTATTCCGTCACGTGTCTGCTCGGCACTTTCGGTAGTCCAGCGCAGCTCTGTCTCGAAGAACTCTTTGTGACCCTGCTCTATAAATATCCGCAGCTTCTCAGCCTTGCTGATGATTGCCGCCAGTCTACTTATCTGCTCCCGGTCTGTAATCATCCGGAAACTGATACGATCTTCGGGAGATATTGTAGCATTAAGCGCTGCTACTATTGTGGTCGGTATTACCTGCTTGTTGCCTGGGTTGCGGTTAGTGCATCTGGTCTCCAGATATTGCACCAGTTCATCGTGGGCATCCTCATCTGCAATACCGAAACTGATCACTGCAGCCAGCTCATCGCCTGCATCACCTACATCGGGTAGGTAATCGAAAGTGCAGCTTAGCCCCATTTGTGCGGCACGCAGAGAGAGATTCTCCATAGCTGCACCCAGCGACAAATAGGCACTGATGTCGTGTACCTTGCTTGTAGTACCAGACCGTACCTTGCAATGAAACAAAAACAGTCTGCCCTGATCATAAAGCCATTTCCAGGGCTGATTGTTTCCGGTAGATGGTGCAAGGCTTGCCGCAGCCACCAGTATTCGGGCTATGCTACTGTCCATAGCCTCCAGAGGTGGCAACTTTACAGGTACCTTTGCAGCGTATGCCTGCATACGCTGCAGTGTAAGTGGTTCAGAAATCTCAGTTGGTGTTTCAGCCTGTTGGTCATCCACCGGGTCTGCAATCAACTCATCGAGGTCTATAAAATACCTTCCTGAAACATGAAGCTGATTGAGTAGTATTCGCCGGCATACATCAGCGGTAATGCCTCCACCCATCACCACCGCGCTGGCCAGTTGTGGCCAACCCGATATGGTCTGCCCCACTTCTATACTAGATGCCTTGAGCCGTGCCGACATAGTATCGATACCAACAATGGGCAGAATGAAAGGCAGTTTTTCTTCATTGGTCTTCAGGTGTTTCGCTTTAGAGAGATCCAGATGTTTCACTTTTCCGTGCAGTATCGGATATTCGGGATCCAGGTCATAGCGCTCTATATCTATTGTAGCTCTGTCGCTGGCTTCCATTATTACAGGTATACCATGGCGCCGTGCTGCAATTCTACAGTTGATTTTGATATCTACGCTGTCACATTCATCAATGAGTACATCCAGTTTGCCGTTTTCGAGCAGAAACTGTTCCATGTTATCATCAGTGATGCCCTCATGAAAACAGGTTACCTTCAAATAGGGGTCGATCTCAGCAATTTCTCTTGCTACCATTACGGTCTTTTTCAGACCCATATTATGGATACCACTTCTCAGCCGGTTGAGGTTGGTAATCTCCAGCTCGTCAAAGTCGGCTATACGCAGTTCACCAAAGGTGCGCTCTATAGCCATAGTCAGCGACACAGACTGCCCAACCGAGAGCCCTATGACACCTACCTTGCGGGTACTGAGCAACTCCTGTTCTATATCGGTGATCTTGTACTTGTTACGGTTGGTGCGCAGCATTACAAATTCGTTTTCTGACAGTATGTGCACCAGTTTGTTGCTCCAGGGATAGTATACCCAGGTGCCATATTCAAATTCAGGCATCCCTGAAAGGTGTTTGGTAACCTCTTCCTCAAGCATCTGGTTTGTAAATACCTGAGCAGGATTTGATGTTTTCACCAGTTCCTTCAGCTGGCTGCGCAGTGTATCAAACACCCTAACGCCCGGAGTACTTAAAATACGGTTTATAGCATCACAATCCTCGGTATACAGCAAATCAAGAAACACTGGAGTATAAGTATCCATCAGTGCACTTGTTTTAATTACTCCATCTGCCAATAGTTGTTCTGTTGTTGCCATATACCGTTAGTGTTTTAGTTCTATGATGCCGCGTTGTGTGGTTATTCCTGCATCTCGTGCCATGAAACCACCAGCAGGCAAGAATGATATTTATTTGCCGAACCGAATTTATCATATGCACCAGCGGATGACAACGCGATGACCGACCATCAGCCGTTTGAAAAAGAGACTGAAACTGAAAGGCCAAAATTATTCGCTGCAACGATTAGTAAATATGACCAATATCATAAAGAAGACTAATTTTTACCAAGTGCTTATTAGCAACTATATACGGCATAGCATAGGCACACTTTGGGTTTGGTAAAAAACAACAATGGACCGGTTCAGGCGAACCTGCTAGCATTTTTGATAAAGAATGGCCACAACAAACATCTGATATTTTAAATGTTTTAGTTTATTTTTGATTCATGAACATTACGGCTTAATTGCACGTAACAAAGCTCAAAAAAATATTTAATCGAACATAAAACTAATCAAGCATGAGTATTGTAGTTATTGTCCTGATCGTATTACTTATTATTATTGCAGCTATTCTGGTGATCGCTGCGCTGAACAGAAAAGATTACAACATTGAATGTCAAATAATTATCAATTCAAATAGCCAACGTGTTTTTGATTATATCAGACACCTTAAGAACCAGGACAATTTCAATAAATGGGTTATGGCTGATCCTGAAATGAAAAGAACTTATTCAGGCAATGATGGCACTGTTGGCTTCATTTATGGTTGGAACAGTGCTAAACAATCTGGCGAAGGTGAGCAGGAAATAAAAAAAATCGCCCCCGGAAAGAGCATCGAAACAGAGATCAGATTTGTAAGGCCATTCCCTAGTGTTGCAAAGGCTGTAATGATGACAGAAACACTACCTGAAAACCAAACAAAAGTAAGCTGGACCAATGCCAGCTATGTAAAATATCCAATGAACATTTTACTACCGATGATTAAGAAAATGCTCGCCAAAGATATGGATACCAGCCTTGGGCACCTTAAGCAAATTCTGGAAAAATAGACTTCCTAAGGAAGGATGCCTCGCAAGACTCAATGCCGCACTTCCACAGCCCTTAAGTATTATTTGTATGTAAAGGCATAAAGGCCCGGATTGGTTTAACTTCGCAGCTTTTCGCCACCATGACATCGCCCAAACAATATTACGACGAGCAAAAGACGCACTATAGTTTACTACTTACTGCAGCTATTAAAGATTACAACCGCATTGCAAACCTGCGCCTTTGGGTAGGCATAAGTGCAATCGCCGCAGGGATCTGGGCCATTCGGGAAATGGCGTCGTGGCAATGGTGGCTAACTGCAGCGCTTGTTGCAACTTTTCTGTACCTGGTGCGCATCCATACTGCTCTTTCTGAAAAAAGACTGATCCTTGAACTACACATAAAGATCATTGATGATGAGATAAACTCACTAGCAGGAAACAACAGTGCGTTTGCCGATGGGGGCAAATATGCAGACGCAAAACACCCCTACTCTTTCGATCTTGACATTTTCGGCAAAGCGTCTGTATTTCAGTCGCTGTGTCGTACAGTATCAGCTGGTGGCGCTTATTTGCTGGCTAATCGCCTTTCGCTACTAACGCTAGAAAAAGAGACAATTATTGCCCGTCAGGCAATTGTTAGCGAGCTAAGCCGCAATCCCGACCTGCTGCAGCAATTCAGGGTTGCAGGTTGCGCCGCAACAGAGGGGCCTGATGACCAGACCAAGCTCAAAACATGGCTGCTGGAACCCGAAATGTTTCTAAACAACCTCGTAGTAAGCGTATCTGCTATCCTGATGCCTGCTTTGTCGGTTGTGTTTATTTGCTGGTCATTCTATACCCGATCATTATTCCCGGGATTGACAATCGTGTTTATCACCAATTGGATATTGTTGCTCCTATTCAAAAAGAAGATCAAGCTGGCAGCAATGCAATTGGGAAAATCAGCCAAGCTGATCGCTAAGTTTGAAAACCTGATGCAACAAGTAGCCGTAGCCGAATTTGAAAAAGACTGGCTGAAGACAACAGGAAATCATGCTGCCAAATCGGTGGGGAATATCACCAGACTGAAGAAAATCATCAAACTGTTTGAGAGCAGAGAAAACAATATGACAGGGCCACTGATGAACGGACTTTTTCTTTTCGACTTCTACTGCCTTTTGCAATTAGAACAGTGGAGATCCAAACACAAACAATTATTGCTGACCACTATCGAAAATATGGTCGAATTGGATGTCTATGTAAGTTGTGCCGTGTACGCTTTTAATCACCCTGAAAATGTGTATCCAGCCATATCAAATGGCTCTGAGATCAGCGCGAAAGACCTGAAACACCCACTTCTAGACCCCGCAACAGCCATCGGCAACGATGTGAGCCTGGGATGTAAGGAACAGTTTTATTTGCTTACCGGGGCCAATATGACCGGTAAGAGTACTTTTATCCGCACCATCGGGGTGAGTAATGTCCTTACCAATCTGGGGCTGCCATTGCCAGCCGCCTCAGTCTCGATGCCAATAATGGATCTGTACACATCTATGCGCATCACGGACTCTGTACAGGACGATATCTCCTACTTCAGAGCAGAACTAAATCGCATCAGAGCCATGATGGACTTTGTGAGTAAGAACCAACACGTCTGTCTTGTGCTGCTTGATGAACCGCTGCGGGGTACAAACTCAACCGACAAACAACAGGGCACAAGAGCCATTATTGAGACATTGCTATCGTACAATGCAGCAGGTATTGTTGCCACACACGATACCGGCCTGTGCGATATGGAGTCGGGTCATACAGGCAAGATCAGCAATTACTACTTTGAGAGCAGTGTTTCAGTGAACGGGCTGATTTTTGATTTCAAACTGAGGCAAGGTGGCTCCACATCCAACAATGCCACTATACTAATGCGGCAAATGGGCATCATAAAATAGTGGGTCGTTTGGCCGATCCCCTTGGCTTGTACCGTATCCATTAAGAAAGGGAGACATGCAATAGATGGCGTGAAAATACAGATATTGTATCGCTAAAATATTTGGCCTGATACGTTCAAGTGGTATTGCATGATTGGTGTACAAAGAGTAATATTGTCCCATAGCATCCAATCCCTATTGCTCTGCCATTGTATTGATAAATATTCACTGTGCTCTATTTGTCAGGACAGGCCTTTACCGGGTACTATAGAAAAATAAATGTGGAACAGTTGCCCGCTGTTTTTTCATCAAAATAATTCAAAACAATACAAAAATTATTCATCTTTAAAATAAACAAAGAATGAAAACAAAACAACTACTTGCTTTGTCCCTGCTGGCAGCGTCTGCACAGGCCTTCGGCCAATCTGATGCGGAAGCGAACCAATACGTCACAAAAGCGAACCTGCCCACTGTGTTCAACCGCACGTTCAGGTCTGTTATCAACGGTTCAAAAGATCTGTCGTCTGTTGGTGACTATCTGGGTGTGAACATTACCAATCCAAGTGCAACGGTGAATGTATTCAAAGAACTGGCAAATAAGAATGATAACATATGGGGTTTTATGTCCTGCAACTTTAGCGGAGGAATCACTGATAATGTTGTTGGCGTTTTCACAAATGACAAGTTCAACACCGGGTTTTCAGGCAAAGTGAATTTTTCTGTTATCGTTGGCAAGGTTCCTGGTTTTCGTCCTGCCCTATGGTATACCGAAGAATACAAGTCTGAACTGGACACCAAACGCGCAGATGTCAATAACTATTTTGATGGTCTAAAAGCCGGCTATAACGATGACATCGCTCGTTTTCAGCAATTGAATTCTATGTCTGAACGGTCGGCAAACGACATGATAGAAATTAAAGAACTGCGGAGAAAACTGCAGCGTTCGGCTGCTGATGCAGATAAAATGGTAGAAACAATGAGGGCCGACTCATTGCGCAAGATCGAGACAGAAGCTAAGTACAGTTCGGTACGTGTATCGTGGTTTGACTTCTATGTATCTGCCAATCAGCAGCGCAATTACCTGTTTGACAACACAAAAACAGTGTCGGATATGCTGCAAAAGAATGATTTCACTGCAAAAAAATTGGGTATCAGTTTCAATTACTATTTCGAATCTGATTTTTGGTTGTCTACAAAACACAGATGGCTGCCGCTGCTCAATGGCATGCTGAAGCTCGACTATGAACTGGGTTATGGCAACAACATCAGCGACCTTACAGGTACTGAAACCAGCAGAACCAATAGTTATGACTCTGTGAACAGCAAGATTGTACAAACAACTAAGGTTAACGCCTATAATAAGTCGGAATATGCAGAAACATACTTTCATTTTTTCAGGGTGCAACTATACCAGAAACTGACAAAGGACAAGTCTATAGCACTGCATCCATACTATGAAATCAAGTACACTTTTGCCGACTTCAAAGATGTATTTAATACAACAGGAGAGGTACGCAACGCAGGTGTTGGATTTATCATAACCATGAAAAACAAAGAAGATAAACCATCCAAAATATCTATAGAACCTTACCTGACATTCCGCGACCTGATGGACAACCAAAAAGCCGGAAACTCATGGAGCCAACGCAACGAAATTGGTATAAGAACAGGTATACCATTGCAGCATATTTTTCAAAAGTAAGCACTTTTACCGCAAATAATATTAATGACAAAAGTCCAGGGAAGCTTAACTTTTCCTGGACTTTTGTAGTCTTAGCAGCATTAATTTAACCCAAATCAATTTTCAGCTCCAGAACTTCTTCGGTATTTTTTCTGCACCTATCCTGTGTGCCTAAACCAATAACATGCTGCTTGCTCAACGGAGACCGAGAAAACAATGATCGATAAAAAGTAGAAAACCAAATTTTAGACAAATCTATCCAGACAATGTAAGCAATTAATTCGTCCTGGTAACATATGACCAACTTGGGCATCATAGATAACAAAAAGTCCCCTTCGCAACTTATTTGTACATAAGCGATAGTTTTTCCATGATATCACGTGCAGATAGCGCAAAACCGATGCCTTCCACTCCCCTGCCCATAACCTTGAAGGAAACAATGCCGCTCACAATTCCTTTCTCGTTGACCAAAGGTCCACCACCATTTGCTGTATTCAGGCTGGCGTCAGTCTGCAGCATGGTCATCCCCTCATACTTGCGTACACCGGAAATAATACCACGCGTGAGCCGAACCGTACGATCGCTACTATGTGTAACGCCGGCCGCCCAAACATCAACTCCAATTTCAGGGTCGCTTTCGTCGCTTAGCAATGCCGGAGTTAACCCGTTTTTTTGCACTTTTAGGAGCGCCATATCACATACGGGATTTTTCCTCACCACCTCAGCAACAGATGTGCTGCTGTCGGCGAAAACAATTTCAACTTTCTCCTTTCCTGCAATGTAATGGTAGTTAGTGACGATGTATCCGTCTTCAGAAACAACAGTTCCCGACCCCAGTTTGTCGCCAACCTTAACAGCAACACAATACTTGCTGAAATCTTCTTTTCTAGTTGAAACATTTTGAGGTCTTGTCAATTCCAAAACTGTTTCCTTAACCTGATCGTTTGTAATCTTCAGCATGTTCTGTGACGTTAGTTGGCGCCTCAAACTCATTATGGAGAAATCCATATTATCTTTCAATGCTCTAAACAGCGCATTGGTCAGGTCAGCTTCGTCTGGATTGTATGCCAGCGTTACCAGATCCGATTTTTCAACTGTGCGTATCGTCTTTTTCTTCTCCTTGTAATAATCCAATACATCCCAATCAATAACCAGTTCTACAGAGAAGAGGTGATTCGGCATTACTTTTTCAAGATTGCCTGAATATTTAGCGGTATTCAGATAGGGACTCTCCACCTCGTGAAAAGTGATCTTTTTGATAGTAGCATCGAGGTACAGGCAGTTATTAATGTTAGGAAAAACACTATTGGTAGTGTCAATAAATTTCATCTTCTTCAAAGTATAGTTGAGTGTACCTGTAAAAGTGGTGTTTTCTATCTTCAGATGATCTTTAGTATACGATCTTGAGCTGGTCGATCTTCCGTTACCAGATTTATAGTATTTGCCGAGGTTTTTATAGTTTACAAATCGCATATCAGATGATGGCACATCCAGCTTTGTATTGTTCACCAACATGTACTTTTCGGTATTGTTTCTTGTATCATATGGTTTTAGAGCCGGGATTACCGGATCCCGCTCGTACAAATGTGTTTTGGCATGTTTCAGGTCAGTAAGCAACAACCCAAACAAAAAGAATCCGGGGATAATCGCAAGGTCATTGCCAAGTGATACTGTGCCATCTCTTTGAATGTTTCGTGATATGACCATTGTAGGAACAACGAATGCAAGTGCATCAATGGCCGCAAGTGCCACTGTAGGTGCAAATTTTTTAAGTGTTACGCAATAGCTTCTCGATTTATAACCTTCCTTCTCTGCGGTAAAAGTATTATAGACCCTGTATTTATTCAGTTTCACCCTTGCATGACCCACTCCGATCGAGTCACCCTCGAATTTGATGGTAGCTCCTGGGGTGGCACTACTGACGTTAACCCGCTGGTGGCTTGGCGAAAACATAACCGCGCAACCTGAAAAACAGAACATGGCACAAAGCGCAATTGAGCCATTAATAAAATTCCTGACATTCATAATAAATTGAATTTTGGGTTATTGGTGCAACTATTTGTATTGAATATTCAGATTCTTCAGAACATCGTGCGACTTGATTGCAAAACCAACACCTTCTGTTCCGAAACCGATCATTTTTGAAGAAACTATACCCATCACTTCTCCTTTGCGATTAATAAGCGCTCCACCGCTGTTGCCCGGGCTCACTTTTACATCTGTCTGAATATAGGTGAGGTCGTTTGCTTTGCGGACTCCGGATATAATTCCCTTCGATATACTTTGCCCCAACTCTATGTTATTGGGTGTTCCCATAGCCCACGCATCGATACCTATTTCAGGCTCGGAAATTTCCGAAAGCGGCAAACCAACAATACCCGTATGGACCACCTGCAGTAAAGCGAGATCAGCACCGGTATTAACTTTTACAATATTTGCAGTAGCTTTTGTGCCATCATTAAAAATTACCTCAGGTTGCTTTTCTCCAGCCACAACGTGGTAATTGGTGATCAAATATCCATCTGCAGAAATCAAAACACCACTACCATGTCCTTCGGCAGTTTTTATCGTTACGGCCGATTTCAGAATTTCATTCAGTCTCACAGATTCCCCGGGAGCAACCGGGCGATCTATCACAATTTTCTGGCTTGTGTCTGCTGTCTTCCCCTTAAGCGTTAAAATTCCCTTACTCGCTAACTCTTTACGAAAATCTGCCATATCGGTGAAAAAATTCTGTGCAATACACTTTTTGATAGGGGTGCTGTAGCCATACACATCGTCTTTTTGTTTTATGTCACTTGCGGTTGCGTTATTCCCGAAACGAACCATAAATAAGTCAGATGTTCTGGTAGATGTAGTAGTGTAAACTGGCTGCTTGTAATAGTCAAGTACCTTCCATTCAATCTCCATTTCAACACTTACCAGTTCGTTTGGCGAAATCGCAGACTGACTCATCCGCTGTTTTCTAACCAGCCTGTTGATAGTTACCTTCTTGATTGTCGCATCAATGTAAAGTGAGTTATTGGCATCAGTGAAAATTGCTTTGGACGTGTCAATAAACCCTACATCCTGGAGCGAACTGTTCAGTTCGTCAGTGAAAATAGTATTAGAGATATCAATTCCTGCTTTGCCGATTTTCTTTGATTCCTTCTCAACAAATGCCCTATCACCGGAGTATTTTTCATAACGGGAAACCCTGCTGAATTTTCTCAGACGTACGTCTTTTGCGTCGATATTGAAAGCGGTCTGATGCACGAGTACGTATTTTTCATCTGCCTGCCTTGGAGAAAAGGCTTTCAGTGCGGGTATCGTATTGTGTTTATCAAACCGATGTATTTTGGGTGAAGACAAATCTTCCAGCAAAATGAATGGTGCCAGAATAAAAGACATCAAATCAATAGCACCAAAAATTGCGGTGACACCAATTTTATGTTTTACATCAAATCCATAACTCCCTGATATAAAACCCTTCTTCTCGACCTCAACAGCCTGAAAAACGTAGTTTTTTCTCATTTTTTGTTTTGCGGTTCCGGTCCCAATAGAATCGTCTGCATACCGAATGGTTGCACCGGGCGTAACAGTTGTAAAACGTACTTTCTGATTCTTAGGTGTGAATATTGTAGCACAACTACTCAAAGACAACACAAAAACTACAAGGAATACTTGGGTAAAAACAGTGGTATACTTCATAAATATTTAGAACTTTTCGGAATAAATATAGGCAACGATAAGTAGTATTTCAAATGCATAAAACAATATTCTTGAAAAGATTACCAAACAACATATTTCGGGTGCGACGATGAGATGGAAGCGCGGGATTTTGATTGTTAATCCCTGGAACATTTGGACAGGCAAACGTGCAAAATGCAGCAAATCACGAATTTGAGCAAATAATTCCGGTGTAGGTTCGTAAAATACAAATGGCAGCAATCAGTGTCTGATCCATGATACAATTCCGAACATTTTTTTTACATTGCAATACAAACCCAATCAAGCAAACCGCTATGCAGCAAACTTACTTCCGGCAATTGTTCGATAAAATAAATTTCCAGGACCAACCGTTTATTGCTGGAGAATACGAAGAATGCACATTCACAAATTGCGACTTTTCTGCTGTTGACCTGTCAGATTGCATTTTCGTTTCCTGCAGGTTTTCAGACACCAATCTAAGCATGGTGAAACTAACCAAAACAGTGTTCAGAGACATTACATTTTCCGGGTGCAAAATGCTAGGGATGCACTTTGAAAACTGCAGCGAATTTGGTCTTTCATTTAGCTTTACAGACTGCTCGCTAAATCACTCATCTTTTTACAGGATGAAAATAAGGAGAACAGCCTTCAAAAATGTTATGTTGCGTGATGTAGACTTTACCCAATGTGACCTAGCCGAATCTGTATTGGATACATGCGATCTAGCAGGAGCGACTTTCGACGGTACCAATCTGGAAAAAGCAGTTCTCACAACAGCCTACCATTATTCGATAGACCCGGAATCAAACAAAATCAAGAAAGCCAAATTCGCACTTTCCGGTATTCCCGGTCTGCTGCACAGATACAACATTGAGGTAGATACAACATTGTAAAAAAGGTAAAGTAGTGTTGGACTGAACTACCATTCACTTTCCGTTGGATTATTTCGCGTAACGGTTACCCCTCTCATATTGAGCCCAAGACGAATTCCGGAGTTACGACCCATATTGCTATCCCAGGATTGAACAAAATCAACACGTAGTATCCGCACCAGCTTCCAGCCAATGTTGTCTATACCTACAAAAGCCTCGGTGTAGAAATTTGTATTGCTTGCATAAAACACATTACCACCAGAAAGCAGATAGAATCGTGCCTGCCTCAGCAACGGTATCTTGTTGCTCAGCAAACCATTGAGGTGATATTCTACATGCCCTTCACCATACAGCGGTACTTTGTTGCTGAATGCATAGTAAGGGGCAAACTGAAAGCTATGCAAGTAAGGGGCCGCATACCCGAGACCTCTCATCCCGTTCAAGTGCATAAGGTCTGGCAGAGACACATAATTAGTATTCAGAAAGCCGCCAGCCATGATATTGTATTTCAGGCTTCCCAAAAGCTTCATACTGAATTCATCGCTCACCGAAAACTTCCATTTGTCGAAGTCTGTGCGGCTATCCAGTATGCCAGGGATGCCTTTCTGGTAGCTGAGTGTAAACCGCGGCCAGGAACTGCTGTTGGCTACTTTGTAATCGGGGTATTGAGTATATGTAAACCCTGGCTTGTAAGAGACCGAACCATAAACCAATGCAGCATTATGCTGCTCCCACGCGGTAGCAACAGTAAGTAAATGCGGCGGAGTATTATCAGTAAACTCACTTTTATCTCCTTTAACAACACTATAGTCTGTCACATTCTGCAAAGGCAATCGCTGCTGCCATGAAGCCCTGACAAGCCAGGTGAGCCCATTGCCATAATTACGGCGAACAAAGGCTGTACCCTCCCACCTTTCGTAAATTTTCAAATCATTTATTCTGGCAAACAAGCTACGATAGGTATTAAAAATAGGAACCACAGGATTTTCAGGGTTGTATTGAAAAACATATTTTCCTCCCTCAATTCCGCCCATCCAGGATCGGTTGAGCCACTCCTTATTGCGAACAAAATAATACAAGCGGCCCATTCCATTAAAATGCGTGTTACTAAAACCGTAGCGTGCAACTGCATCAGCAATCAGTAATTTACCGGTATCAATCGTATGCCGCCAATTTATGTGTGGCGCAAAATTGAATCCCTCAGTAATGTTATAGTTGACCATATTGTCGGTACCCAAACCCAATAAAACAGAATTGAAACCGTATGAGTTTTTATATTCTTTACTATTGTATACTGTTTCAGTAAGCAATAAAGACATCGGTTTGAACTTATTTTGTTTCCTGCGTACCGAGTCCTTGTATGCCGGGCTATTGATCACCGTATTGATACTGTCCTTCACCACAAAATCACGTTCTTCATCTTTTTCAAGCGGTACCGGTCTGCTTTCGAAATGGGTTGAATCCTTTTTGTTGGCTGTTTTGTCGTATTGGCTTACCACTTTGCCGGCAAAAAGGGAATCAGCGATAGGCTCATTCATTTTCTGGTTGTTGTACACCGCAACGCCAGACGCAGTCACGTCGAAAGCAAGAAACTTAATGGTAAAATACAATACCTGACTTTTGATCACCCATTTGTCTTTGTCCAATGGCAGGAAAACCTGATTCACTTTTAAAGTGTCTACCATATCCATACCTGATTTCTTGGCAAGAGTCATATCCAGACTATGAATTGCCCATTCATCATCAACTATGTAAATAGTACCGTTAAAGCAGGGTTCAAAAGACCGTTTTTGCGAAACCTGTATTTTGTTAATGGTGTGCCCGTTTTCTACAAATGTGCCAATCATCCTGTATTTGTAGTAGTTCAATGCATTGTCGCTGATTGGTGATATGTAGCCACGGGAGGTACGCCCAAAAATATTCACATTATTCTCGTAAAAAACGATCACCGATGGAAACTGCGAAAACCCAAGGCCACTCCTGTTTCCGCTTTCCCGCACTGAGTGTATCACAGTCTTTTCCTTGTCACCCTCGGCATAGTAGTCAGCCTCTTCTTCTGTCAGGTACAATACTCCTTTACCTGCACTGTCAAGACCGAGGTCTGCGGATTTGATCTGCTGGCCCATGAATTTTTCGGGCAACTGCCGTGAGCGCATCACCCCTTTGAAATAAATAGACGTCTGAAATGACTTTACCTGATCCAGATGAAACTTCCTTCGTTTGATCGCATTGCGAATAACAGCATAAGCCGGATCTTCAGCCGAGGCATTGATCACAACTTCCTTCATTTCAAGTGTCTCAGATTTCAAGACAAAATCGTGCGCTACTATCTCATTACCGGAAACAGAAATATTGAAAGTGGTAGCTTTGTACCCTATATACTGGCACACTACTTTGTGTAACCCGGGTGCTATTGTGAGCTCGAAATCACCATTACCGTTTGCATTAACACCCGTAGTGGTTCCCTCCAGATAAATTGTAGCATAGGGAAGCCTTTCGCCTTTCTGGTCGGTAACTTTTCCTTTTATGATCCCGGCAAAAACTTGCTGTAAGACAAATAACAATATGGCTGTGCAGTAGATTTTCTTCATGCATGAGTGGGCTTTGACCTGCGCCTGTATTGGTATATATCGCAATGGTTGTTGAAATGTTACACGCCGTCTGAAACTTTTATTTCCCACGGCTGAACAGCCCATGTATCTGCGCATCGATCCTACGCACTACGTCGGCAAAATCTTCGTCTTTTTCAGCAAAATTGCAGTTATCAACGTCTATCACCAGCAATGGACCATCCTTATATCCATCTATCCACTTGTTGTAAAAACCATTCAGTCGTTTCAGATAGTCGAGCCTGATATTCTCTTCATATTCTCTGCCTCTGTTCTGTATCTGGTCAACAAGCGTAGGAATTGATGCCTTCAGGTATATGAGCAGATCAGGTGGCTTGATCAGGGTTTTCAGATTCTGGAAAAAGGACGTATAGTTTTCGTAGTCACGCTTGGTCATGAGCCCCATATCAAAAAGATTGGGCGCAAAAATGTATGCGTCCTCATAAATTGTACGGTCCTGAATCACAGTTGCCTTACCGTTGTGTATTTCTATAAGATGCTTGATACGATTGTTGAGAAAGTATATCTGCAAATTGAAAGACCAACGATGCATGTCTTCGTAAAAGTCGACCAGATAAGGATTGTGGTCAACGTCTTCAAAATGAGCCTGCCATTTGTAGTGCTTTGCCAGCTTCGTTGTGAGCGTGGTTTTGCCGGAGCCGATGTTGCCGGCCACGGCAATGTGCTTGGTCTCTGTTTTTGAAGGCATATTAAAATGTTCTGTTGGCGAATATACGTTAAGGTTAGGGAAATTGCCAGTATTACTCATGAGTAAAATCTGAAATTTCCTTGTGCATTACAACGACTGTTGTTGCTCAATGAAATATTGAGATGATCCTGACTTCAAACCCTGGGCTACCTCGGTTTGTTCACCCATTGCAGCATATAGTGTGGATCTAACTGATAGTAGGCATACTTACTCTTGTATTCGATCACTCCATCATTCACCCAATAAATAGAGGGTACAGATGGTCCCGCCATTTGTGCGAAATCGTCGGTATGTGGATAAAGCAGTAATGGTACATTTTCGGCATGGGTTTCATCAAAAAATGCCTTTTTATGGTCAGGAGACCCATCCAAAACCATATAAACCGGCAGTTCAGGGTGCTTGCGATGGATAATCTGAAGCAGGTAGGCTGCCTTTTTGCAGTGTGGACAGGTTAAGCTCATGAAAGCAATAATATGTTTGCCTTTTCTTAGGTCTATAGTTGGTGCTGGTTGATACTTGTATAGCGGATTGAGGTCTATGACCTGCTCATATTTTTCGGGTTTTGTACCAGTAGTTATGCCATTCAGTACAAAGGGCATTGAAAATGCTATCAGGCAAAAACCCATCACAGCATACTCCTGGTATTTGTATGGCTTTATCGGATACACGTACATAAGCACCACCGTAGTGACGATCATCGCCAGGTTTTTCCAGATTGCCTGTAACGGGGTCATGGCCAGTTTATCTCCAAAACAGCCGCAGTTGCCACTGTTGCCCTGCTTCAGGATAACCAACAACAGGTAGACAATAAAAACAATCAAAGTTGCTATTACTGCTTTGTAAGTAAACTTCTTCAGGTATACATGTCCCAGCAAAAACAGCCCAAGCATCAATTCAAAACCAATCATTACCCGTGCAATGATCCCAGCAACTATTACACTGTTGATCCCCAGGTCCAGAAAAGTCCATTGAAAATTATCGAACGCGTTATCGCTGTATATTTTGCTGTAAGCCGAAAAGAAGAATGTACCTGACAATGCCAGCAATAAAATTGCCCCGATAATTCGTCCGGCATAAAATAGGCCTGTCTTTTTTCCGGATTGAGCAACTGTGTCCATACTTCAATGCAAAATTGAGCAGGCAATACTATGCTTTTAATTGCAAATAATACTACAAAATTACTGTTGAAATGCTATGCCACATTCAGGCATTTTAGCGGCGGGTTATGACGAGCTTTTGATGGGTGTGACTATCGCCTGAACTGAGGTGCAAGAAATACATGCCCGGCTGCAACTCATCAATGTCAATGGTTTCGGGTTGGGCATCATTCAGTGTAAGTGACCTGTTTAAGACAATCCTGCCCGATACATCTATTACAGATAAAGTGACATTGCTGTGACCTTTCCATTGCAGGTGCACGAAAACATTAGAAGGATTAGGGAAAATAAGCGCACCACTTCCCTCAGCTGTAACAATATCAGTACCCGTATACACGTACGGATAGATTGTCAGCAGCCCCGTGTGCCTTTTAAAGGTAACATCAACAGCTGATACATTCGTGGGCGATAGCGTGATCATCGCAGCGGGGGTTGTGTAAAAGTCATACTCTTCCGGATAAACTACGTAGCTTCCGAAAGGCAAGGCACCAAAAGAGTAACCACCGCCCGCATTAGTATAAGTATGACTGAGCACCCTTCCAGTAATCGCATCCCGAAGTAGTACCAACATACCTGATGCTGGCACGTCGCCAGTTACTCCCGAACCTGAATAGATGTATCCATTAATATATCCAGGTCCGGAAGGCACTGTACCATATATCATTTCTATGTCCAGCAGGTCTGCATTGCCTGAGTGGTTTACTGTAGTAGCATTAACCCAGTTGGCTGTTGTTCCACCATATGTAGTAACAAAACTGTTGTTACCGGGAGTACTGCTTAAGTGTTTAGCCTTTACAAAATAACTACCAGATGGCTTGGCATCGAACTGATAATAAGGCACCGAACCATCCAGGCAAGTTGACGTTGAGTCAATTGCAATCAAAGAACTGTCGGCAGGGTTGTATTGAATCAGCCAGACCTCGACATCCTTAAGCGTAGGTGTAAACGCACTGAAAGTGATATGCCCAAAGATCCGGTCGCCATTCACAGTTACGGCTGCAGTATTGGAACACCCGGCGCCGTCTGTACCTGTTACAGTGTAGCTCGTAGTAGACGTAGGGATCGTAGTCGCAACCGGACACATACCACAGGACAAACCGGCTATTGGACTCCAAACATATGTTGCCGCACCGGCGGCGGAAATTGTATAGGAACCTCCGCAGGGATCAGCGATAGCTGTGACCGTAACAACAGGCTGAGGGTTTACACCAATCACGATAATTGAATAACACATTCCCAATGTGTAGGTAATAGTAGTTGTACCTGCCGTCATGCCACTAACAACACCAGTGGTACTGCCAATTGTTGCCACAACAGCTACGGATGGGTCACTACTCCCCCAGGTGCCGCCTGTTGTAACATTTGTAAGCGTAATCGCGTCGCCTACACAAACATTGCCCGGACCAACAATTGGTGCCGGAGAGGGATTAATGGTAACTGCCTGCGTTGCATAACAGCTGCCAATCATATAAGTAATAGTGGTAGTGCCATCATTCACACCGTAAACAATACCGGTCGATGAACCAATTGTCGCCACCGACGGTGCACCAGCGCTCCAAATACCACCGGAAACAGCATTTGTAAATGGAACAGAAAAACCCTCACATATAAGCGAAGCCCCAACAATAGTTGAAGGTGAAATATTGACCGTAACCGTCATTGAAGCAGATGCTGGTCCGCACATTCCGCCTACAGTATAGATCACCGATGCCACTCCCGGGGCCAAACCGGAAACGATTCCTGATGCGGTGCCAACTGAGGCGATTGAAACCGGCACCACCGACCAGGTGCCACCGGCTACCGTGCTGATCAATGTAGTAGTTGCACCCTGACAAATCACATCGGTACCAGATAAAGTACCAGCAGAGGTTGGCGGATTGACTGTCACGACCACAGAACTAACGCACATTGGTGCCGTAAGATAGCTCACTATAGATGTTCCCGCCGCAATGCCAGAAACAACTGTTGATGAACTTACACCTGCAGTCAGCGTCGCTACTGCCAAATTACTACTTACCCAGGTTCCTCCCGGGGTAGCATTGCCCAAAGTAGTAATAGTGCCTATACATGTTGTCGGAGACCCCACTATGGCTCCCGGCATGGCATGGACTGTAACAACAGCAGTGCGAAAGCAGCCAGATGTACTTAGCGTATAACTAATGTTACCGGTACCCGCGGCCATCCCGGTTACAACACCTGTTACCGGGTGCACTGACGTAGCAGGACCGGATGCACTCCACGCCCCGGCGGCAGGACCGGAAGAAAGTGTGGTAAACAAACCCGAACATACATTGAGGTTTCCGGTGATTGGTGAAGGGATCGGATTGACGGTTATGGTTTTCACGACCTGACAACCGCTGGCCAATCGGTAACTAATCTGCGTAGTACCCGATGCCAAACCAGTAACAATGCCAGTACTACCCACTGTTGCTACAACGGCATTGCTGGTACTCCATGTACCACTGGGTGTAATGTCAGCCAAGGTAATATTACTATTTACACATACAGTTGATGGGCCTGTTATTGCCGCAGGTGATGCATTAATGGTGATTGTAACAAATGTGGCACAGCCAGTAAGGGGCGCAAAATAATGAATACTGGTAATACCAGCGGCAAGTCCGGAAACTACACCCGATGAGGACCCAACAGCAGCTACCGGAACATCTCCGCTAGACCAGGTACCACCGGTTGGCGATGATGAGAGCGCCACAGACCCACCAACACAAATAACAAAAGTACTAGCTGTTATAGGCACAGGAAGCGGATTGACAGATACCACTATGGTATGAACGACTGGAAATGATTCGTAGGTAATAACAGTTGTACCCATTGCTATCCCTGTCACCACACCCGAGCTTCCTACAACCGCCACAGATAGATTAGAACTGGACCAGGTACCACCGACCGGTGTAGTGCATGCCAACGCCGTTGTTGAACCTTCACATACAGTTGGCACACCCGTAATCTGGCCGGCAACATTTATATATGAACCAAACAAAACAAACAACAAAAGGCACAAATATCTCATTAGCAACACTGTTTTTGGCTAACATTACAAAACTATGTATTTTAAACCATTAGCCTTACATACAAGGCGTAATATTTCCGAAAGTTGTTAGGAAAACGTCCAAATCCACCTGATTAGTGCATTCATTACTTAATATCAGGTGGTGCAGCAGACAATCGTGCTTAATATCAAGGTCCCCAACTGTTTCTTACTTACTTTTGCTTTAATTCTAATCAAATACAAGCTGTGACGGAAAAAAAAGCACCAATGGAAATAAAATCGGCCACTTATGTGATAAGTAGTCCGAAAGTGGAGAATTGCCCTAAACCTGATATTCCCGAATATGCGTTTATCGGACGGTCCAATGTTGGCAAATCGTCACTTATCAACATGCTAACCGGGCAAAGTAAACTGGCCAAGACATCAAATACACCAGGAAAAACACAACTGATCAATCACTTTCTGATCAATAAGTCTTTTTATATTGTTGACCTTCCCGGTTACGGATTTGCTAAGGTGTCTCAGTCAACGCGTACGACCTGGGAGAAGATGATAGCCGGCTATCTAAAAGAAAGAACTAATCTGGTCACAGTTTTTGTACTCATCGACAGCAGACACGAACCACAGCAAATTGACATTGAATTTCTGCGGAAACTTGGCGAATGGGGTGTGCCATTTAATGTAATATTCACCAAGGCTGATAAGAGCACCCAAAGAATAGCTGCGAGAAACGCACGCCTTTTTATCGAAGCCATGAAGCTCGAATGGGAGTTTATTCCACGTAGTTTTATCACTAGTGCGGTCAAGTTTCTGGGCCGGAGAGATATACTTGGGTATATCGAAGAATTGAACTTGGACTACAATAACGCCAAGGCAGCAGAAGCCACTGCAGAATAACACCAATATTGCTGTTAATCAAACCTTTACGCTCAATTAAAAATGTGCGCGCATCGGCATTTTTGGTCGTTATTTCGCCTTTTTACTCCATTAACTTATTCATGGTTAGCAGGATGTTAAACCAGCAATAATAACAACCTTTTAAATTTGTATTATTTTATTGAAAATCTATTATGTTTGTGCTCCCTCACATAACACACTTATTCTATGATACGGAAAGAATATCAGGTTCAAGCGACGAATCAATCTGCTACTGACAATGCCACCTACGACAGTACTATAAAGGATGAAATACTGAAAATTATGGATACGGCATTCCTGAATGGAGCATTGGTAGAGCTTAAGGTACTGGAAGGTGTGGATCTAATAAATGGTGGTAAACGATTCAGCAAGATAAGAATGGACATTGTTTCCAACACCGATTTTGACAAGTACGAATTTTAGGTATTTCAGTTACAGGTAACCCAGATTTTATCGGCCTCAGTTTTGCGTATGCTCAAGTAATAGCCTGCTATGTTTATTGCTAACGGATCTCCCATCGGGGCAACCATTTCCAACCATACCGGCTCTCCTGGCACGCAGCCCATTTCCATGAGCGTCAACTGAAAATCGCTTTCGTCATGGCTTTTTATCACTGCTCTGGTACCAGCGGGCAATTCTGACAACCGTATTACCTGATCTTTCTTCACGTCCATCTGTGACAAAGGTACGCTGTTCTAAACTGAGAAACTGCTGTTTAGCTATCAATTCCTACTAATAAATCCAAGAACAACACTTCAAACATCATTGACATATTCTATCGATTGGTTTTAGTATTTATTTATCATTCCACCTTGTAAGCCCCCCACCTTGTTTCAGGGTATTATACTAAATTACAGCGCCACTGTTATGGCTATATCATGAGTGTTACCGATTGGATGGTCTTATTGCTCACACTGTCTGCAATGATAGGCTATGGCATGTATAAAGGTAGAGGTCAGGATGGTGCCCATTCGTATCTTCTGGCTAACCGGCAGATGCCATGGTATGTAGTGTTATTGGGTGTGATGGCCACACAAGCCAGTGCAATTACATTCCTCTCCGCTCCGGGGCTGGCTTTTTCAGACGGTATGCGGTTCGTACAGAATTATTTTGGGTTACCACTGGCGATGGTGGTCATTTGCATCACTTTTATTCCGGTGTTCAGCAGGTTGAAAGTTTTTACCGCCTA
Source organism: uncultured Bacteroidota bacterium (assembly GCA_903824665.1). GTDB lineage: Bacteria > Bacteroidota > Bacteroidia > Chitinophagales > Chitinophagaceae > Nemorincola. The sequence continues at coordinate 86,193 of CAIJXT010000031.1, forward strand.
CGAATTCCTCGAAAAACGATTCGATAAGCGAACGAGATTGTTTACGGCGTTTCTATTTCTGGTATCGCGAGGGTTATCAACCGGCATAAGCATATATGCTCCTGCTATCATACTGTCATCAATGCTTGGTTGGAACATATACATCACCAATATAATAATGGGTGGCTTGCTGATGGTATATACATGGTCAGGTGGTGCGAAGGCTGTAGCACACACTCAGAAATTACAATTTCTGGTTATCCTTGCAGCAATGGGGTATGCCGGTTTTCTTGTTGTGCACAAACTACCACAAGATGTGGGTATAAAAGAAGCTATATACCTTGCCGACATGAGCGGAAAAATGAATGTGATAACCACGAAATTCGACTGGCATGATAAATACAATATCTGGAGTGGTGTTATCGGCGGTTTCTTTCTTTCACTTTCGTATTTCGGTACAGATCATAGTCAGGTGGGCCGTTATATTACCGCGAAAGACACAAAGCAGAGCAGAACAGGATTGTTGTTGAATGGAATCGTCAAAGTACCAATGCAATTCCTTATTCTACTTGTTGGTGTACTGGTTTTTGTTTTTTACAGTTTTCAGCCAGCACCACTGTATTTTAACACTACTGCCTATAAAACTTATATTGCCCGGGAACCAGAAAAGGCAACTTCCGAAATTGACCGATATAAATCAATGCACGACAAGTACAGGAATCTGGCCACTGAAATTGCTCATTTGCGCCAGCAAAACGGAAGTACGAAATCAGGCAGAACAATTGAAGAGTTCAAAACAACACAAATCCAAATTCAGTCACTTCGTGACAGCATCGCCCGCTACATTTCAATTCAAGGATACAGTCCCGACAAAAACGACACCAACTACGTTTTTTTGTATTTTATAAAAAACTCTTTGCCCGTGGGTATTGTTGGGCTTCTGTTCGCTGTTATTATTCTCGCGTCTTGGGGCTCAATTTCAGCTGCTCTTAATGCTTTGGCAGCATCGTCGCTTATGGATATTCATCTGCGTAATGGCGCCATAAGCAGTGAGCGTGAACTCCGATTAGGCAGACTGCACACATTGGGATGGGGTGTCTTTTGCGTATGCATAGCGATGTTTGCGGCAAAAATGGGCTCACTGATCGAGGCTGTGAATATTCTGGGGTCATTGTTTTATGGCACTATTCTTGGCATATTTCTGGTAGCTTTTTATATGAAGCCCGTGACTGGTAAAACGGTATTTACCGCTGCTGTGGTAACAGAAATTGCGGTTATCGGCATATACGTCTCAGGAATAGTTTCTTTTTTGTGGCTGAATGTAATTGGTGCTTTACTCATGATGGTGATATGCTTTCTGGTGCACATCAGGGCATACCTGAGTCCCGGGAATCAGTAACGAGAACCAAAGCCATTTAACACCTTTTGACAGTCTGATGCTCAGGCATCGAGCAGTTTAGGATTTTCCCTGTACACTTTCCAAATAAACTCACCAAAAAGTGTATTTGCCCATGCAAACCAGGCACGGGTAAATTGTTTAGGATCATCTTTATGAAAAGACTCATGCATGAAACCGGTTCCGGCATGGCTTGACTGCAGAGTAGCTATACATCTGGACTGCTCGTTTTTATCTGTGCTGGTAAGTCCACGCATGATAATACTCAGCGGCCATATTTGATTCATCCCAACATGGGGTCCACCTATACCCTCTCCTGCTTTGCCAGCAAAGAAAAATGGATTCTCATCAGACAACACATATTTTCTGGTCTGTTGATATACTTTGTCTTGCATCATTGATGGCACCAGATAGCCAAGCGACAACAGAGAGGGTATATTTGCATCATCCATAAGATTAGCACTGCCAAATCCGTTTATCTCGTAGGCATATATTTCCCCATACAATCTCGATTTTGTCTTTGCCTCAGTTAACAGTGCTTTGTTGATGTCTGTGACAAGTCCGTTCAATATACTATATCCTTTTTTATGTCCAGTTTTTGTCATCAACTCGTCGAGTTGGTGAAGGCTCTCCAAAGCAAAAAAGTTGGAGGGAATCAGATATGGATAAACGGTTGCGTCATCGCTTGGTCTGAACATAGAACAAATCAAACCATTCGGTTTTACCGGGTAGCCAAACCCACCGAGCGGCACACTATCTGTGGCAAATTCTGTTCGACGCATAAAGCTATATGGACCTTTCCCTTCGAAACGCTGCTGTTCTTTAAAAGTTTTAAGCACAAGGGCCATCGCTTCTGCCCATTGGCTGTCAAACGGTGTTTTGTCTCCGGTTTGTTTCCAGTAACCATAAGCCAATCTAATAGGATAGCAAAGGCTGTCTATTTCCCACTTACGCTCATGTATGCCCGGCTGCATTTGGGTATTGTCGCTCTTCCACTCACTTACTTTCGAAGTATTTTTATAGAATGCATTCGCATAAGGATCTTTCAAAATACATTTTGTCTGCCGGTTGATCACGCCTGCAATGAGCAGTTTCAATTGGACATCTTCTGCACAAAGCGGAAGATACGGCCATACCTGCGCCGACGAATCACGGAGCCACATTGCATCAATGTCGCCTGTAATAACATAGGTATCTGGCTTGCCATTGATCATGCTAAAGTCTACTGTAGTATCCAGCGTATTGGGAAAACAATTCTCAAACATCCATGCCAGTTCTTTATTGCCAATTGAGTTCTTCACTTCAGCTATCACCTTTTCCACTGCCTTGCTGCTGAATTTTCGCTTTGATACCGGTACACGTACTATGGGAAAACTGCTGGTGCTAAAAGCAGCTGCATAGCCTGAAAGCAGGATTGCCGACCCGGCCATCGTAGATTGCTGAATAAAACGACGTCTGTTCATATTATGCCAAGGTAGGAAAAGAATGCAATTAGGAGAAAAACACAACGAAAATAACCATGTCAGTTTTTAGCTGTACTAATATAGATTCGAGGGAGCGGGTACCATCCCAATTACGGCATCAATATATATTGGCAATTTTCCGTACTTTTATTTCACAATCATTTATTCATGAAGTTCTATACAATATTGACTACCCTATTCTTCTTTTGCGGATTTCTAAATGCACAAACAACTGAAAAACACTCCCGCGCAAGAATAAGTTTAGATCAGTTACACGATATCGACGGCCTGTCTAAACTGGGGCTGGCAGTCGACCATGGCCAACACAAGGTGAATACATTCTTTATATCAGACTTTTCGTTGTCAGAGTTGTTGCAGGCAAGGAATGCTGGTTACAAAGTTGATATTCTGATTGATGATGTCAGCAGGCATTACCGTGAGCAGAATAGCAAAAAAGCGGAGAAAACTACTGCTGTTTCATGCAACAACAGTCCGGCAATAACAGTGCCTTCCCATTTTCATTTGGGTACATATGCTGGTTTTTTCACCTACACAGAAATGTTGACCATACTCGACTCGATGCGCCTGTTGTATCCTACACTTATCAGCGCCAAACAACCAGTGGGTACCTTCCTGACCACGGAAGGCAGACCTATTTACTGGGTGCGTATTTCAGACAATCCGGATGTAGACCAGCCATTGAAGCCACAAATGCTAACGACATCTGTACACCATGCGCGCGAACCAGGCAGCCTATCATCCAACATCTTCTATCTATGGTATTTGCTTGAAAACTATACGACCGATCCGCACATCAAGGAAATAATAGACAACACAGAGCTATATTTTATACCAGTTGTCAACCCTGATGGCTATCTGCGAAATATAAGTACCGACCCAGCCGGAGGCGGTCTGTGGCGAAAAAACATGCGCGATAACATGGACGGCACTTTCGGTGTTGACCTCAACAGAAACTATGGTCACACATGGGGGCACGACGATATCGGGTCAAGCCCGGTTACTTCCTCACAAACCTACCGTGGAACCGCAGCCTTTTCAGAACCTGAGACTCAGGCGATGAAATGGTTTGCAGAAAACCACAACTTCAAACTAAATGTAAACTACCACACTTACAACAACGCCCTGATTTACCCGTGGGGGCACATTGCTTCATTTCTAACCGATGACTCGGCGACTTTTGCATCGTACGGCAGCTTCCTTACAGAGCACAATCATTACCGCTACGGCACCTGCGATCAAACTTTGAGCTATGTTTCAAATGGCGGATCGGACGATTGGATGTATGGTGAAACCACTACAAAGAACAAGGTATTTGCATTTACGCCGGAGGTTGGCGCAGACGAATACGGGTTTTATGGCCCGGCAGCGAATATTATCCCTGATTGTAAGGCAAATCTGCTGATGAATGTAAACACAGCATCTTTGTTGCTACCGTACGCTGATGTTACCGGCACAGACGATAAAATTCTTGTACAGCCATCTGGATTCCTACATTATGACATCAAACGCCTTGGCATACCGGATGGCGCAACATATTCTGTTCAGATTATTGCTCTTGACAGCTGGCTGACGGTACCAGCAACCCCTAAAACGTATACAGGACTCACATTGTTGCAACAGGTGTCCGACTCGTTCAGCTATTCGCTATCTGCTGCCACACCAAACGGCCAGCAAATTAGCTATCTACTTAAGACCAATAACGGATTGTATGATACGTATGACACTGTTCGTTTTTTCTATGGCAAGAAGCATAACATTACAATTCCATCCACATCATCGCTCGGTTCGTGGGCAAATTCCGGATGGAATATTTGTACTTCCAGCTACTTTTCCGCGCCGTCTTCGCTAAAGAGCAGCACCACCTGCGGCAACTATGGCGATGATGAAACGGCAACAATAACACTGAACACACCACTTGATCTGACTTTCTCCACCGAGGCATGGATGCGCTTCTACGGACGTTGGGGGATAGAATCGAAGTATGACTATGTCGCAATATCAGCCTCGGTTGACGGTACAGGAACATGGCAAACACTCTGTGGCAACTACACAAAACCCGGAACTACCTACCAACTCTATAACGAACCAATATACGATGCACAACAGCCTTTCTGGGTTAAAGAGCACATTAATCTAAACGACTATCTGGGCAAAAAAATCAAGATCCGCTTTGAGTTGGTGAGCGATGGTGCAAGTAATTATGAAGGTTTTCATATAGATGACGTAGAAGTTCGTTCGGTTCAGGATACAACAACTGCCGTGAGCAACCTTTCTACTGCACCAAGTGTGCTCACCTACCCCAATCCTGCACAGAACACTATCCAGATTGCACTCGCAGGCATGTCATTCACCGGAAACATTTCGGTCAATGTTTATGACCAAATGGGGCGAAAAATACTACGTTTCACTATGGACAAACCAACTGTGACGCTGAACACACAGGACTTGCCAACTGGAATCTATTACCTAAAAGCAACCGGCGATAATATTTCCCTACCCGTTCACAAAATCACGATCTGTAGGTAGCAGTTTGTAACAAACCGCCGTTGTGCAAAAACCACAGGTAGAATAGAAACAACGTCATGAAAATACTATCCGCCGCACAGATAAGAGCCTGCGATTCCTACACAATCCGGGCCGCAGGCATGGGTTCCATAGAATTGATGGAACGTGCTGCTGGAAAATGTGCAAACTGGATCAGGGAAAACCTGCCAGCAGATAGTCTTTTTGTAATACTTTGCGGACCAGGCAATAATGGCGGTGACGGGCTTGCCCTTGCAAGAATACTGCACCAACGTGGGTACGGTGTAAAGGCTTTTCTGCTGAAAATTACCGAGAGCAGATCGCAGGACTGCGAAACTAATCTGCAACGATTGTTGCTAATTGACCCATCGCTTGCTGAATTTGTTGCGCCAGAAACCTTCATCACCGATATTCCGCCACAAATTGTCATAATTGACGCGATATTGGGTACCGGATTGAACAGACCTGTAACCGGGTGGGTAGAGGCGTTCATCAGGAATGTAAACAAACTACCGAATCGCAAGATTGCAATTGACATACCCAGCGGAATGTCGGCTGATGCACTTCCCGGTGAAAAAGACACTGTATTCAGAGCAGGTGACACGCTAAGCTTTCAGTTCTATAAACGGAGCTTTCTACATCAGGAAAGTGGTCAGTGTGCAGGAGCGATCCATGTACTCGATATTGGCCTGCATCAGGGATTTATCAGGGAAGCAACCACACAATATTCAACGACACAACACGCAGATGCAACATCATTGTACCGCCCCCGGGATCCTTTTGCGCATAAGGGCAACTGTGGCCGCGTGTTTATAGCGGGCGGTCAATATGGCAAAATTGGCGCTGTCACGCTTGCTTCCCGTGCAGCACTGCATGCCGGAGCCGGGTTGGTAACTTCGTTGCTGCCAGAATGCGGCTACACTATATTTCAAATTGCTATACCAGAAGCGATGTGCACAACAAGTGGTCAGCATCATATTGAAAACATCAGCGGATGGGAGCTTGCAGATGCAATAGCTGTAGGACCCGGACTTGGTACCGAACCTATTACTGGTGCTGCCTTAACAGCCTTTCTCGAACAGTGCAAAAAGCCTGTCGTGCTAGATGCCGATGCGCTCAATATCATTTCGGCACACCCCGAACTACTGAATCTTGTACCAAAAGATTCTGTACTGACCCCTCACCCCAAGGAATTCGCCAGACTATTTGGTACAAACACCAACTCAATGGTACAGGCTGACAGTGCAAGAATACAGGCCATGCGATATAATATCAACATTGTACTGAAAGGCAGGCATACTGTAGTGATCAATCCAGATGGTGAATGCAGGTACAATATGTCGGGTAATGCGGGTATGGCTACCGGAGGATCGGGCGACGTACTAACCGGCATCATTACCGGACTTATGGCGCAGGGATACCCACCCTACGAAGCAGCAGTTCTCGCGGTATACCTGCATGGGTTGGCGGGAGATTTCGCTGCAGCCGATCTTTCTCAGGAGTCAATGATCGCCGGTGATATTATTAGCTACCTGGGTAAAGCATACCTGAGTTTAAAAAACAGCAGCAACACAACTTCCGATAAAGGGAATTAAGTGTTGACAATCAATTGAATATACCGGATGATCATTTTCCTATCTCCAGCAATTTTTCCATAACGGTAAATGTTGCAGGACAGACGGTAGTGTTTTTCAGTGTTAGCTGTACACGTTTCAATAGCACATCTTCATCGGTATAAGGGTACCTACGGCAATCGCTGGGGCGATCTTCGTAAATATTACATGTGTTATCCGTCGCAAGAAATGGACATGGTGTTTCTCTGGTCACATAATCACCTTCTGAGTCTAACTTCAAGTAACGACTTACCAAATCACCTTCCTTAATATTGAGCGACTTTGCGATACGTCTGATATCCGGTTGCTTAAATCGGGGTGAATGATTTTTGCAACATCTTGCACAATCGAGGCAATCTATTTTGCTGAAAGCCTCTTCATGCAAATCGGGCAACGCACGCAGCATTTTATTTCTGTTGCCTTTCTCCAACAGACGCTTGTACGCTTTCTGATGTTCTTTGGCGAGCAATTCCCAATTTTCCGGTATCATTATATGCAATTTATGCCGCCTGAAAAGGTGTAAGTGGCGGATGGAGCGAAAAGCATGGAATTGAAACTAATAGTAGTCAATATCACGCTCAGCAATTCGTATCGGCTCGCCATCTTCCCAAACGGTCTTTTTCGACCAGTTGCCATCCATATCGTAGACATATTTGTAAGTACTTTTTACACCATATGCACCCTGGGAAAAATAAAGCAACTCTTCGGTCTCATTGCCAAACTCGTCATATTTGTACTGAGCGGTAATTTTGTCGTGAATCGTACCATCCGGATTGTACCCAATGTCTGACAAGTGATTGCCATACTTATCGAGCTTGCCCTGATAGATCATTCTTCCCTTGTCATTATATTGTTTTAACTCTATCACATTACCTTCGGCATCGTAGTCGGTAAGTATTTTGGAATACACTTCTACGCCATCAACCAGATATTCCCGTTCTTCAACAGGTAAGCCCATGGCGTTGTAGAGATAAGTATGCCTGATTGAGAAACTGCCATTCCCTTTAAATTCAAGCGCTTCGATTCGATTACCGGCATCGTCGTATGTAAATAGCTTCTTAAGTTTCAGTGTACCATCAGGATTCAACTCATTCTCCATTGTGCACTTCGACTGGTCGTTGTACTTGAACATGTGGCGTGTAAGCAACTTTGACCTATAAAAGTCATTTGTCTCCAGCAGATTGCCTGAATTGTCGTATTCTGAAATGTATTCCCACTCCTGGTATCCGTTGCCCTTGTATATCTGCCAATAAACACGGTTACCCATTTTGTCTACAAAATGCACCGAAGAGTCCTGTAGCTTACCGTAAGTGTCGTAACTGCAGCTGCTGATCAGATTATGCTGGTTGTCGTACTTGTAAATGATCTTTGCCGACCTGTAAGGGAGCTGGATACCACCAACAGTGTTACCCCCGATACTGGATGTACTTTCCAGCAGGTATCCATCATAGTTGTACTTCTTTATGGAGGTGTGCACCAGACTACCCTTGAGTACAGTACCCTGAATGCCAGCAACAGCTTTAAAACCACGGGTGGTTATCGACTTCACCTTACCTTTCAGCCCTTCCGACTTAAGGTCGTTCTTCTGACCATACGAACCAAACGCAAGACTAATCAGTAAAAAAGTAGCTGCAATTATTCTCATGAACCTATTAAATATATAAACATTACAAAACTCCTCACATAACCATCCCTGCCAATACACGGTTTTGAACTGCGCAAATTACATGAAAGTTATCTTTTTGTTGACATTATTTTATCTCGCAAGCATATTTAACACAATTATATCACTCCCCGTATCACTATAAGCGATAAAGTGCCTATGATTATCCAAAGCAATACACCCTGCAGAATGGGCTTGAAACCTACCTGTTGAATGGTCTTAACAGACAATCCGGCACCGATCAGAAACAAAGTAATCACCAGCCCTTTGCGGCCGGCAGCATATAGATACTGAAACAATGTCTGCTCTCCCCAAACCGGATAGTTGAGCTGTGGTACATACTGCGGCAGGTAGGTAGAAACAACAATAGCCACAATAAACCAGAATATGAAATAGGGCAACTTGACCTTGCCGGTTGATTTACGGAAGTAGGCAGTGCCCAGTGCAATTGGTATTATCCACAAGGCCCGCTCCAGCTTAATAGTTGTTGCAATGCCCAGCGCCTGATTATCGGGGGTGTAGTTGGTGGCTGCACCCACCACCGAACTCGTATCGTGTATTGCGATAGCACACCACGTACCAAACTGCTCGGGAGTAAGCCCAAGGTAATGACCGATGGGTGGAAATATAAGCAGTGCAACTGAATTGAGTATAAATACAGTGCCCAATGAAACACTCATCTGGCTGTCGTTTGCCTTAATGATGGGTGCAATAGCAGCAATGGCACTTCCACCACAGATAGCGGTACCATTGGATATAAGGAGTGACGTATTATCGTCAATTTTCAACTTTTTGCCTATCAGGTACCCGGCGACGAGTGTGATTGCAATTGTGGCAACTGTAAACAGGAATCCTTCTTTACCGGCCTTCATGGCGTGCTCGAGATTCATACCGAAACCAAGACACACTATAGACACCTGAAGCAGCATTGTAGTAGCTTTTTTATTGTGCTGTAAGAAAGGATGCCCGATTGCCAGTGCAATAAAAATACCCGTTAACAATGCCGCCCAAGGTGGTAGATTAAATACGATGACGGACAGAAAACACAAAATAAACACAACCTGCTTGGCTGTATTGGGCAAGTTTAGTAATGTTGCCTTCATTAAAGATGATTGTTTGGTAGCCCCCAAGAAGATACCGGACGCCAAAGATAGCAGATATGAACAGTAATTTTTTACCATCCGTCAATTTGTCTGAAATATCTGTCGCTTATCATTCAGGAAACGATGAAGCTCTGTATGATTTGCTGGTTCAACCGCTGCACGAAGAGCTGTACAAAAGACAAAATTTCAACTTTATTGATGAGCTTTCGTGGTGCCAGCAGCTGATGCTTTCTTTTGACTACCTGAGTATGCAAGCCGGACAGGGCGGGTTTATTCAGTTCATTCATAATGGGTATGTAGGACTGCTGCCAACCATGGTGGAGCAGCTCTATAAACTGGGTGCGGCTGAAATGGCATTGGTACTGGATGACGCACTGAAAGTATATGTACTGAATCGTGATCTGATAGAAAAAGCTGAATCTGTGGAAGCGTTTGCAAGACTCTATGACGAACTGAAGGAATTTGAAGGGATAGACGACCGGTACACCAACCTGTGCAAACCAACTGTAAAACAACTGCTCAACTACGCGTACGCTCACCTAGATGAGTTTGTAACTACCTGACTTTTAATACAATAACCTACATTATCTATTTTATCGCAATACTACGTAAAACACTCACTACATTTGTCTCAACTGATCATATATACCGATGGTGCCGCACGGGGTAATCCGGGAAACGGAGGCTACGGCGCGGTACTGCAATGGGGAACCACCCATAAAGAAATCTCGGGCGGGTACCGGCATACCACCAACAACCGGATGGAACTAATGGCCGTGATAAAGGCGCTGCAGATGCTGACCCGCGAAAACCTGGACATCACTATTTATACTGACTCAGCCTACATTGTCAACTCAGTGGAGAAGAAATGGGTGTTTGGCTGGGTAAAAAAGGGGTTTGCAGGCAAAAAGAATGCAGACCTATGGATGCTCTTTCTGAAAGAATTCAAAAAACACCGGATTAAATTTGTGTGGGTGAAAGGCCACGCAAGCAACCGATGGAATAACCGCTGCGACGAACTGGCTACAGCCGCTGCTGACGGCGGTAACCTGGCCGAAGATACGGGATACACCGCTGAATAACACAAGCCTTACACTGGTAAACACACCAGTACTACTTCTGAGGCTCTGGCGCGGGAGGTGCCGGGGTCTCTGGTGTAGGTGCCGGACTTGGCTCTGGTGCAGGGGCAGGTGCAGGCTCAGGCGAAGGTGCAGGAGCTGGCGCAGGCTCCGGTGCAGGTGCTGGTACCGGCTCTGGCGTAGGTGCTGGAACTGGTGCGGGCTCCGGTGCAGGAGCAGGTACCGGCTCTGGCGTAGGCGCCGGAACTGGTGCAGGCTCTGGTGATGGCGCAGGTACCGGCTCAGGCGAAGGAGCTGGTGCAGGAGCCGGGTCCGGAGTTGGCGCAGGGTCCGGAGATGGTGGAACCGGCGCGGGATCTGGTGCAGGTGCCTTATCGCCGGGCTCGTCTTTAATAACTGGCGGAGCAGGTGGCGGTGGTGGCGCTGTCTCCTCACCGGGATCGTTGGGGTAAATAGGCTTGATAGCGAGCGGCACAATATTCTTTGGTGGTTTCACAAACAGCGGATTGCGTTTGGTGACCGGGAAAGCAATACCACCACTAAAAATGATCTGTGTTGTTGTGAGCTTTTGAGTAGCTGTACCATTATATACGCCAACATCAGAATAGGACATATATCCATACTTGTATGCTGCCTCTACAAACACATACCGCAACAGTGTGAGCCTAACGGCACCTTCGACACCCATATTCCAGCCGGCAAGCTGAAAGGAAGGATACTCTGCTACTTTGCCCTTGATACTGTTGTACACATGTGGCATCAGCGCACCACCACCTGCTTTGGCGAGGGCATCAAGCCGTATATTGTTGCTGGCTAACTTAAACAACTGAAAACGCTTTACCACATTCACGGACAGCACATTGGCACCATCCAGATTATAGAAATAGCCGTTGGCAGCAGAAAAAGCAAACGAACTATCGATGGGCGAATTGTCCATGGTTCCTTTGAGGCGCACGTTCTGCCCGTCGGTAACATGGTATTTCAGCGGGTCGTAGGCGAGCTCTATGGCCCATGTCTGGTAGTAGTCGAAAAAGTACCCAATGCGTATACTATTGCTAAAGCCTGATTTGGAGGTTACCTTGTCATCAGCAGCCACATTGGCAAGTGTATAATTGCTGATATTGCCGGGCGTACCCTGAACGATATTGATAGTAGAAGCCTTGTGGGTGGGAGTACCCGAACCAACCCCTATATAAATAGATCCACGCTTATCTTCGTCGTACAATGACACCTGCGCTAAGACCGGATTGCTGTACATACCCGCAACGACCATGGTAGCTGCAAGAAACAATACATTATTTAATTTATAGCCGGTAGACATAATTTGTAGATTATCGACAAAAGTAGCAATAAATTTATCTTTTAGAAAGATTAGCCAAGGCTAAAAATTCAATTTCACAGATTGGTAACCACCACCGCTGGTTATGGGACGGTTTTGCACCAGCCTACTCTGCCCTGAATGCCCACTGATACAGAGATGGCCCAACATCAATCGGCAAACTTTTGCCGCCTGCCTTTTTGGCTGCCGAAGGAGCCAATGCAGTTCCGCATGGGCCCAGGCAGAAAGTAACGCCAGCGTGGAAATGATGGTTTTGCGCACTTTGGTGCATAATTTTTGAAAATGAGCAATTTCGACATTATCATTTGAAATTCAACTGGTTATAGTATTTTATATTTTCTATTTTTGCGCACTTTTTGCGCACTTGCTTCCCATGACTCTATTGCCTGTGTACTGCCGAAGGGCCTCCGTGATGTTGCATCTGGGTAATGAAAAATCAATTATCGCGCAATCTGTGAAAGTAGCACTGCATTTTCCGGTTATGTCCGGCTTCTTACTTTTTCTCATGCCTGTTGCCGGAAAATTTTACAGGATGCTCTATGCCCAAGCTCGCAAATTTTGTTTTTTGCGCACTTTTGTGTGCAAATTCCGGTTGTGTACAAAACAATACTAAGCAATTGGTATTCATCACTTTACACCACACACAATCTTACATTTTTGCGCAAAAATTGCGCACTTGCTGCCATGAAAAATAATTGCTATGTCTAAAATTGTAGCATGCAAATAGATGCCACAAAAACCGAGCCAAAAAAGACTGCTTCAATAAAGCACTGTGACGTCTGGAGGATTGTGCTACGCAAAGGAGACAATTGCGTTGGACTGGTAGAGTTATTGCCTTCAAGCCGCGATATTGCCACGCTGCGCGGCTACTGCACATAGCCCTGGGCGCAACTCGCAACGACACTCATTTTTTTGTTTTATGTGTTGCTGTTGGGGAGTTTGAAGCTTCGACGGGATGTACAGCCAGCGGACCAAGCGTTGCCTGGTCCGGATGGCATGAACTAAAATTGCTTTTTTGTTATGCGACTCATTACTGTTTCTTTATCTATTTTTTTGGTACAGAAAAACCAATCGTGACATGTAATGTTCTCATCCTGCGATTCCATGCGTTCTTTGGCAATGCCACAAGAACCGGCGGTGGGTATTATTACATCGTCGCCAGGCCTCCAATCGGCAGGGGTAGCCACGCTGAATGCGTCGGCGGTTTGCAATGCGAGCACTACGCGGTACAGCTCGTCGAAATTCCGGCCTAAACTCAATGGGTAATAAATAATGGTGCGTATAATGCCCTGCGGATCTATGACAAATACCGCCCTTACTGCCTTGGTGCTGCTTTCGCCCGGCATCATCATGCCATATTTTGTTGCAATTTCCATTGTGATGTCTTCAATCAAGGGAAAGTTGACTTCGATGTTTTTCATGCCTTTGTATTCAATTTTCTCTTTTATGGTTCTGAGCCAGGCAATATGGCTATACAGACCATCGACAGACAAGCCAACAAGTTTGGTATTGGCATTGTTGAACTGAGCTTCCATTGCAGCAAACGTCATGAACTCGGAAGTGCATACCGGAGTGAAATCGGCAGGGTGACTGAAAAGGATAACCCAACTACCGGAATAGTCGCCAGGGAAATTGATATCACCCTGAGTGGTAACAGCTTTGAATACGGGTGCTTTGTCGCCGATTCTGGGCATGGCATAAACTGTCTGATTTTGAATGATTTGATTTTCCATAGTTGATTTATTTAGTCAAAGCAAATGTATCGGTAGTTTGGCTACCGACAGGTAACAAATGTTACTGAGCGATAAAACAACTGGTTTGTGGCGAGGTGGCATACCGACACACCAGAGGTAAAAAGCATTTAGATTGTGCGGATTAGGAAAACCCAGTTTGTGGCCGGGACCGTTAAGAAAGCCCTAACAGCCCAAACCGGATTTGTTTGTTATTTTTGCACAAAAGCTGGTATCATTTGAGAATTCACACGCAAGGGCTTGTAAAGCAATACGGTAAACGCACGGTAGTAAATAATGTGTCGTTTGAGGTGAGCCAGGGCGAAATAGTAGGGCTGCTGGGGCCTAATGGTGCCGGTAAGACGACATCGTTTTATATGGTGGTGGGACTGGTTAAACCAGATGACGGCCATGTGTATCTGGACGGGGAAGACATCACCAAGCTACCCATGTACAAGCGGGCGCAGATGGGTATAGGCTACCTGCCTCAGGAGGCGTCTATTTTCCGTAAGCTGTCGGTAGAGGACAATATAGCGGCAGTGCTGGAAATGACCAAGCTGTCGCGCGCGGAGCAGAAGCTGAAGCTGGAGTCGCTACTGGATGAGTTCAGACTGCAGCATGTGCGCAAAAGTAATGGTGATGTACTGAGCGGTGGTGAGCGGCGGCGCACAGAAATAGCCCGGGCACTGGCGGTGAACCCTAAATTCATACTGCTGGACGAACCGTTTGCGGGTATAGACCCGATAGCGGTAGAGGATATACAGAGTATTGTGGCCACGCTGAAATTCAAGAATATAGGCATACTTATAACGGATCATAATGTGCAGGAGACCCTCTCTATAACCGACAGAGCCTATCTACTGTTTGAGGGCAGGATACTAAAAGCCGGTACGGCAGAAGACCTGGCGGAGGATGAACAGGTAAGAAAAGTGTATCTTGGTCAGAATTTCGAATTGAAAAGGAAGGACTTCACGAGGCCAGCACCAACAAAGTAGCATACAAACACAAGACAAACAGCAAAAAAGCATTATCCCCCTAGGGCGGGGGAATAGTAAACGAATATGGGTATAATTATCAGTCCGGCTTTCAGGGGGTTTATTAAGTTGCGCCAAAGTGCAATTGATAATTTCATGCACAACCCTATTGATACCCAACAGCAGGTATTCAATCATCTGGTTGGGTCGGCACAGTTTACAGAATACGGAAAAAAATACCGGTTTGAGGATATAGACAGTATATCGGAGTTTCAGAAGAAAGTACCGATCAACGACTATGACACACTGAAGCCTTATATACAACGGATACTGGAAGGCACACAGAATGTGCTGTGGCCGTCGCCGATAACGTGGTTTGCGAAATCGAGCGGAACAACGAGTGACAAAAGCAAATTTATACCGGTAAGCAAGGAGTCGCTGGACGATACTCACTTCAGGGGCGGGCGCGATGTGCTGGCACTGTATCTGCGGCAGAATCCGGCATCGAACCTGACAGACGGCAAATGCCTGATATTGGGTGGTAGCCACCAGATAAACCAGCTGAATGCTGCATCGTTTTTTGGAGATCTGTCGGCAGTGATGCTGCAGAATATGCCTTTTGCGGGACAACTCTTTCAGCTGCCTGAACTCTCGATAGCGTTGATGGCCGAATGGGAGGAGAAGATAGAGCGTATGGCGCACAGCACCATAAAGGAGAATGTGACCTATATAGCAGGGGTACCGACCTGGACGATAGTGCTGATAAAGCGGATATTTGAAATAACAGGTGCCAATAATCTGCTGGATATATGGCCCAATCTGGAATTGTATATACACGGCGGTGTGAACTTTACACCTTATCGCAGGCAGTTTGAGCAGTTTATACCGTCGCCAAAGATGTACTACAGGGAAACCTATAATGCATCGGAGGGATTTTTTGCGGCGCAGGACAGGGAAGATGAAGAAGGCATGCTGCTGTTTCTGAACCATGGTATTTTCTACGAGTTTATGCCATTGGATGAATATGGCAAGGAAAACCCTATAACGCTGACACTGAAGGAAGTGGAACTGTACACGAACTATGCTATAGTAATCAGCACCAACGGCGGACTGTGGCGGTATGTGGTGGGTGATACAGTTCAGTTTACATCGCTCACGCCCTTCCGGATCAAGGTTACGGGCAGGCTAAAACACTTTATTAACGCGTTTGGCGAGGAGCTAATTGTAGATAATGCCGACAATGCCATTGCTATCACCTGTGCGGAGACCGGCGCGATTGTGGCCGACTACTCTGCAGCACCGGTTTACATGACCGGGCAGGACAATGGCGCGCATGAATGGGTAATAGAATTTGACTATCTGCCTGTACCGCTCGAAACATTCACAACACTGCTGGACAAGTCGCTGCAAGCGATCAACTCGGACTACGAGGCTAAACGCCATAAAGATATAGCGCTGCGCATGCCGATAGTGCATCGCATGCCCAAGGACGGATTTAAACGGTGGCTGAAAGACAAAGGCAAGCTGGGCGGGCAGCACAAAGTACCCAGGCTGAACAATGAACGCAAGTATATAGAAGAGATGCTGGCCTACGTGTATCCGCAGGGCAATGGATAGACCGGCGAAACATGCGTCGAAACCATTGAAAGCTCTTCTTTTTCTACAACTCACCTTTGGCAAATTGTTTTTCCCCGATTGATCAATTCATTTAACTACTCATGAATAACGTTTATATCTACCAGCAACTATCTGATTTCACCAATGCGGTTTTCAGTAAAATGGGCTGCAGCGATGATGCGGCCACACTTGCTACAAAAGTACTGCTGTCTGCCGACCTGAGAGGCATAGACAGCCATGGTGTGGCACGGCTGGCTGGCTATGTGAGGCTATGGCAGGCAGGGCGCATCAACACCAACCCGAATATACGCATAGTGCATGAAAGCCCGTCGACAGCGGTGGTGGATGGCGATGCCGGGCTGGGGCTGGTGGTGGCACCATACGCCATGGAAGTAGCGATAAGGAAGGCACAGACAGCAGGCACAGGATGGGTAGCGGTACGCAACAGCAACCACTTCGGGATAGCAGGGTACCACGCCATGATGGCGCTGGCACATGATATGACGGGGATAGCGATGACCAATGCGAGTGCACTGGTGGCACCAACCTTCTCGATAGAACGGATGCTGGGTACAAACCCAATAGCAGTAGCCATACCAGCTGGCAAGCAGCCACCTTTTGTAGCAGACTTTGCGACTACGACGGCGGCAAATGGCAAACTGGAAATACTGCAACGAAAAAATGAGGCAACACCCGTGGGCTGGGTGCAGGACAAAGCCGGGAACCCATCGACCGACGCCAACGAGCTGAAAAAGCAGGGTGCATTGCTGCCGCTGGGCAGCGACCGCGAGCATGGCAGCCACAAAGGATATGCGCTGGGCAGCATAGTAGACATCTTCTCGGCAGTGCTGAGCGGTGCCAGCTACGGGCCGTGGGCACCACCCTTCCCGGCCTATGTGCCTATGCCCGAAAATATGCCCGGCCAGGGGCTTGGGCACTTCTTTGGTGCGATGCGCACAGATGCATTCAGATCGACCGAAGAATTCAAGGAACATATGGATAACTGGATAGGCCGATTCAGAAATGCTACACCTGCACCGGGACATGAAAAAGTGCTGATACCCGGCGACCCCGAGCGCGAAATGGAAGCACAAAGAAGCAAAGAAGGCATACCAATAGTGCAAAGCGTGGTGGACGATCTGAAAAGCGTAGCAGAGGGAATGGGTATAGAATTTGATGCGTATCTTGCCTGAAAATAGACGTAATGAAATTACCGGTTTTGGTGGCGATGATGATCTTACCCTTGCTGTCGGCAGGACAGGGAACAGATAAGCAGCCCTACCCTACTGACTACTTCCGTAACCCACTGGATATACCAATACTACTAGCCGGGAATTTTGGTGAATGCCGTCCGGGGCATTTTCACAGCGGGCTGGATATAAAGACACAGGGCAAGGAAAACCTGCCTGTGCATGCAGCAGCAGGTGGTTACATATCGCGTATCAAAACCGACAAAGGTGGTTTCGGGCATGCAATCTATATCACCCACCCCAATGGATATACAACACTTTATGCCCATCTGAATGACTATGCTCCCTTGCTGCAAAAACACCTGCGGAAAGTGCAATACGAAAGAAAACGCTGGGACCTGGACCTGAGTTTCACTGCGGATCAGTTTCCGGTGCGTAAAGGACAGCAAATAGCGTGGTCGGGGAATACGGGCTCGTCGTCGGCTCCACACCTGCACTTTGAGATACGGGATAGTAAAACTGAGCACCCGCTGAACCCGCAACTTTTTGGCCTGCAGGTAACAGACAATATGCCCCCTGTGGCAACAGAAGTAGTGTTCTATACCGGCAACATATATGAGCGAAATCTGGTGAGCTACACCCTGGGAAAGAAAGGTAATCTTTACAAGGCGGTAAAACCCGGCCGTACGGGCTACTCTATCACCGGCGACACAATAGAAGTACCCGAAGGCCTAGCGGGAATAGGCATCATCGCTGACGACTATATGAACGGCAGTGATAACACCATAACATTCTACACAGCCGAACTACTAATAGACGACAGTCTGCAAACGACAGTGACCCTGAACGACATAGGCTACGACATATCGCGGTACATACATGCCTACACCGACTATTATGCACGACAGGTATACAAAAAGTGGATTCAATGCCTTTTTAAATTGCCGGGTAATAAGTTGCATTCTATCTTCACGACGCTGAATGAACAAAACGGACGTGTGGCCTTTGGTGAAGGACAAGTGCGGAAAGTGGTGGTAGTGCTAACCGATAATAGCGGCAACAAAAGTGAAATCAGGTTTTACGCAAGAGCGAAAGCAACAGACAGAAGTAGTCCACCACAGGAGAACTGTGTGCCTTATACAGCCGGCAAGGCAAACGAATATAATGACCCCAATATCAAATTTGCGCTGGATGAACGTCAACTGTACGACGACATCTGTTTCAGTATCGCTGCAACTCCGGGTGGTGGCGGTGCGATTTCGGAACGTTTTCGCCTGCACTACCCTTTCATACCGCTGCATCACTATTTTGATCTGCAGGTAAAACCCAACAAAACGATACCTATAGATATGCGCAGCAAGGTGGTGCTGATGTATACTGATGGTAAGGACGAAGACGGCAGGGCTGCTGCTCCTGTAGACCAAGGCTGGTATAAGGCGTCGGTGCGCAACTTCGGTACGTACTGGCTGGCGATAGATACCGTGGCGCCCGTAATACACGCCATGCACAAGAGTGGTGCCAACCTGGCAAAAGCAAAGCAGATAGCACTAACAGCTAAAGACGAAACTACATCAGTAAGCACCTATACCGGAACAATAGATGGCAAGTGGGTATGCTTTGAGCAGCATGGCAGCAGCTACTTTTATGAGTTTGACGAGCACTGTACAAAGGGCAAGCACGAACTGGTATTTAAAGCAGCAGACGAGAACGGAAATGAAGTGGTACACAAATCCACATTCACGAGATAAGAACACAGCAATAGCATACAACCTATACCTACATCAGAATGGGTAAAGTCGCTTAGGTAAAAAGATATTGGGGGGAGGGCATTAAAAAAGTTTGCAAGTCTCAACAACTTTGATGTTGTTGTCGACATGCTCGAAAGATTCTTCTTTGCACTTTGATTCTGCGCCTTTTTTGTTGTCTGTAATGTCGTACTCATTAATGGCACTATCTGGCAAGCCGGGAGCGCCGCTGTACTTAATAACGCACTGGCAGGTATACTTCTTCACACAGGAACTCATGGCCAGTATTCCGGCTACAGCAACAAACAACAATAAAGCGGAACCACGAAATTTCATGCAGGTTTTCTTATTTAGGGTTGAAGTTAACAAGCACAAGTTACAATTCAAAATTTTCGCGTGTTTATCCTGTGTATAAACAACAAACATAAGATACTTAGTTGTGTTACATACCCAGGTGGCGGTAGTTTTTGAGCAGTAGGGCTACGTCAGTGCCCGGGGTGTATTTCTGAGCGTATACCAGATTTGCGTTTGACCGCACCTCTTCGGCAGGCTCGTATCCGGGCAAAACATTGTAAGGAGCCATGATACCCTTGCGGATTTTGGGAAGTGAGCCAGCAGCATCTGCAGTTGCATAGCCTACCCAAGTGAGGCGGCCGAACAGCACGCTGAAACACCGTGAAAAGAAAACACCGGGTTTCCTAACTAACAAACATAAGACGGGGAACAATAAAAGAAAAATGAGCGACGCCGCAATATCGACCATTCGCTTGTTTCGCACCTGAGCAAAATCAGAGAGGTTGTAGCGTTTATCTATAGTGTAGAGATCGCCGGATGTAGCGGATGAGTTGCTGCCTACAAAACTCTGACCGCCCGGCAAGTGAATCTTATACTCATAATCGGCGCCGCACAACTGCATCTGTCTGAATACATCTGAGTAAGTGAGCCCATTGATACAAAAGATCACCTCATTAACACTGGTCACATACAACAGTTGTTTCATCTCGTCTATTGTTGCCAGTGCGCCTTCTTTGGGCTTGCCGGGGCTTATTCTGCCGGAAAGTTCGGGTGCGTAATTGACCTGTCGTAAAACGTCGGCGGTTTGCCGGTAGGCGGTTTCATCGGCGACAATAACGGCTTTGCGTGGCAGCGTATCATATGGTATGTAACGAAGAATACCCATACGGTACAACAGCTCGTGCAGACCCAAAAGGATAACGGTACCCGCAAAACCGGTAAATATGATAATGGCCCTTGAATAGCGAAACTCAGGTGGGAGCAGACCATAGTAGGCAAGAATAACAATGGTGCCGAACATCATACCCCGTGTAACCTTGAGTGCACGATAGGGCTGATCGTAAGCACCATTGAAATAGAGTGACAACAGCCAAAGTGCTATGTATGCAGGAAAGGTAGCATAGACCACCGATGCCTGGATGGGTAGAATATTTTTCACTTCATTGACCCAGAATTCTTTGATGCCCCATAATGTGGTTAACAGAATTAATGCATCGAACAATGGCATATGCAGGATTTTCAGGCCGCGTTTGAGTGTACCGAGTATGGCCCTGAGCACAATACCAGCATTGATGAAGAGAATAAACAAACCCGCCTGCTGTTTTGAATAATGCTTCTTAACGAATGTAACGAGTGCCTCATTGAAAATGCGCACATAGGACAATGTCATTTTCCTCGTGCTTTCGCCTTTGTAATGAATAAGGTCAACTTCGGGGTAATAGATATTGGCGTAGCCCGCTTTTTGTATGCGGTAGGAAAGATCAACATCCTCGCAATACATGAAGTAATCTTCGTCAAACGGACCTCCCGCCTCAGCCATAGCTTTGCTGCGCACGAGCATGCAGCAGCCAGAGAGTACATCAACCTCAGCAGTCTCGTGCTCGCCAACATGAACGGCATAGTATTTATTGATGTAAGCGGACTTGCTGAATAGCTTATTGATACCCGTGGTCTTGAAAATTGCAACCGAAAGTGAGGGGAAAGATTTTTTGGAATCGGGTGCAAACTGACCCTTACCATCAATGAGGCGCGGACCTACAGCCCCGGCTTTGGGGTGGGTGTCCATGTAACTGAGCATACAGGGTAAAAAATCTTCGGGCATTACTGTATCCGGATTGAGAAACAGGATGTACTCGCCTGTTGCAATAGCCACGGCCTGATTATTGGCTTTTGAAAACCCTTTGTTGTCTTTGTTCTCGATAAGTACTGCCTGTGGAAACCGCTCACGAACCATGGCACAACTTCCATCCGATGAATTATTGTCTACAACTATGACTTCTGCATTGATACCTGCCACCGAACGCATAACAGAATGCAGACATACCTCAAGGAAGTACTTTACATTATAGTTAACAATAATTACAGATAATTTCATAAAAACAGAGAATACCAGACCAGCTGTTGAACGGGAAATTAATCCCGGTCAGTGAACAACAGCAATTTTCGCGCCACATTCAATTATGCTGCAAATAACGAAAATCCCGTCAATAGATTGCACACTACCATCGAAATAATGCGGATGTAACTAAACGGACAACGATACGCAGGTAGACCACTGATGCTTCCGGCTACGGGGTGGCTGTACCAGTCACTGACAGCTAAGCCAAATTTCAACCCGCACATACGGTGTACTACTCTGGCAAGCGACAACATAGATACGCAATCAATAATATATACATCGAAAAATACTACTTTTGTGTAATTGTAGAAGCATCGCTACCTTTCTATTTTTACACCAACATCAAACGTATGAGCATTACAAGGGTTGTGGTTATTGAGGATCAGTTGCAAACGCGCCAGATGTTGTCCATACTAATAAATGGAAATGATGGGTTTGAGTGTGTCGCGGCATTTGAAAATGCTGAAGATGCGATCGCGAGTATTCCTACATTGGATGTAGATGTGGCACTGATGGACATTCACCTGCCGGGTGGGATGTCGGGCATCGGGTGTGTGAGCACATTGAAGTCTCTTTGCCCAACAATAGAGTTCATAATGTGTACCTCTCTCGAGGATACGGACAATATATTCAAAGCGTTACAGGCTGGCGCCTCGGGGTATATTACCAAGTCTACCCCACCGACCAGAATACTGGAAGCAATAACTGACGCAAAAAATGGCGGATCGCCGATGAGTAGTCAGATTGCCAGAAAGGTAGTAGGGCATTTTCATGAGGCAGAAGCAAAAAAGAAGAATACCGAGCTGGAAAAGTTATCGGCAAGGGAACAGGAAATTCTGAATTTTCTTTCGAAAGGTTACCGGTATAAAGAGATAGCCGGCATGCTGTTTGTAAGCATAGAGACTGTGCGAAAGCACATTCATAATATATATGAGAAATTGCAGGTAAACTCGCGTACAGACGCACTTAATAAAGTGTATGCTGTGAAATAGTGTAAGAAAAACGCTTTTATCGGCGAAATGTGTGTTGTTTTAATAAAAAGGCTCTGGCTTTCGTGCCGGGGCTTTTTGCTTTTTATGGTATGAGCACACAAACCTTGCAGTTGCAAATATATGTATGGCGAATTAAGGTTTTGCTGCCTCGACCACCCAATCTTTCATGCCATCACAAATCCGGAATTCGGGAGTGATCCAAAGATAGAAAGTAGGCACCTTTGTGGTCACCCAGTTTACCATCTTCAGTTGCTTTTTTTGTGCCAGCGCTACTTCCTGAATCTTGCCGTAGTCTTCCTTTAGATTTGCTTTGTGGGGAGTGGTGCGTTCTCTCAGGTATACAATCCTGCAAGATTTCTCACGTTGTTCATTAACAAAAATATGCGGTGCAGAGAAACCACCTTGCTTCATAGTGTCGAGCAACAAAACCATTACCGGGTCGAGCTTGGTCATATCCAGATCTGTACTTCCGGTAGAGGGATCGGCGATCATGCCACCTGTACGTTTGGCACCCTCGTCGGTAGAGAATTTACCAACCGCCTCAGGAAATGCCATTTTGCCTGATATGAGCAAGTTGCGAACACTATCGAGTTTGGCGGTAGCAATATTGAAGTCTGCAGTTGTAACAGTAGGCTTAATGAGTATGTGCCGGATATCGGCCTCATCGCCACGGCGGCTGATCATCTGGATAATATGATAACCGAACTTTGTTTTGACAATAGGTGATATTTCACCGTTCTGTAACTTGAAGGTAGCGGTGACAAACTCCTGTACCCATGGGCCAGTGCGGGTAACTCCGTCGTAACGCCCACCATTGTCGCGGCTACCGGGATCTTCGCTATAGAAACCAGCCAATGCCTCGAAACTACGCTCGCCAGCAATGATCTGTTTACGAAGGTCTTCTATCTTGGTATGGGCATAATCGTCCATCTCTTTGCTGACGGGTGGATCTATCACAATTTGCCCAACCTCAACGGTAGCAGGAAAAAACGGTAAGCTATCAACAGGTATCTTTTTGTAAAAAGCCTCAATCTCAGCAGGTGTAATCTTGACATTCTCCAGTACCTGGTTGGCTACTTTCTCGGCTACCATTTGGTCCTTAATCACATCGCGGTATTCTTCCTTGAGCTGGTATATTGTTTTGCCGGAAACCTGCTCCAGTTTCTCTTTAGATCCATAAAGCTGCACAAAATACCGGAGCCTGTTATCGAGCTGACCTTCAACGTCTTCTTCGCTTACATTAACGCTATCACGATCAGCCTGCTCCATCTGCATTTTCTGCTGAATCATGCTTTGCAAAGCAAAACAGCGGTAGGTGGTTTCGTCAAAATCGGGGTCCTGCTGGCGTGCCTGGGCAATCTGCATCTCGAGCTCTGATTGCAGGATGATGCGATTACGGCCTACTATGGCAATAATCTTATCGGCACTTTTGCCAACGAAATCCTGACTTTGCTGCGCCAGGAGCGGTGTATTGGCTGCAAAAATCAAAACCAGCAAAAATGTCATCTGCGATACTACGAAACGCCAACTACCCATAATAGAACTCATGTATTGGAAAATATTAAACAGGCTGCATTGTTGCAATAGCTACACAACAACCTGCCTAACCGACAAATTTAGCTTTTTTGTTTCCCATACACGAATGCAGGGTGTATTTTAACTTTTATATAGTTTTTGGGGCTGACTACCATTTCTTGAAAATGACATAGACCGCCAGCACAATAAGACCAAAACCCACGAGATGGTTCCACTCCAGTTTTTGCCGGAAGACTACTGTTGAGAATACCATAAAAACCACCAGTGTTATAGCCTCCTGCAAGGTCTTGAGCTCTACAAGACTAAACGGACCACCATTCTCTTTGAATCCGATACGATTAGCAGGAACCTGAAACACATACTCGAAAAAAGCCATACCCCAGCTAAGGAGTATGACTGTAATGAGGCCCGGATTCTTTAACCATTCTATGTCTTTGAACTTGAGGTGGCCGTACCATGCAAAGGTCATGAAGACATTAGAAACGATAAGTAATACAATGGTAGTAATGGCTTTCATGATGCAGGCGTCAGGGCGCTTTTGTTTTGTCAGAACTTATACCCTACCCCAAAAGTAAACACCTGCTTGAGCTGCACCCAACCCAGACCTGCGCCCGGCTCGTTCTTGGGCTGCTCTACCCCATTCTCGTCGATAAAGGTCTTACTGAAGGGCATGTTGTTGTCGTACATGAGGGTGGCGCCTACAGTGAGGTTGAAATGTTTCGATATTTTCCAGGCGAAGAGATTGTCGAACAGCACATTAATGTTGCCGGGATTGTCTTTCTTGATCACTACGCCGGTACTGTCTTTGGTATCTTTTGCCAGATAGTTGGCATAGAGGTCGAGGCGGGTTTTAAAGACCATGTTTTTATTGATGTTGAACACATAGCGGCCGGAGAAATAGGCACCCATCTGAAATACTGATGTTTTGCCGTAAGGCACACCGAATGCACCTTCGGGAGAACGAAGTGTATAATAATCGTCGACAAGAATGCTACGGGCAGCTATGGGCGACAGGAAGAAGGTGATGTCGCTACCCTTGCGATACTCTAACCCGATGGCAGTGGTAAAAAATGCCGGTGAGAAAAAATTGGAAGTTGGTACACTGTCCCAGTTGGGCAGGGAATAATCGTAACCCTTGGTGAACTGCGACTTGAAGTTGAACAAACCTGTAAAGTAGAAATTGTGTGCGGTATCTATCAGCTTGCCGTACTTGGATGTGAAGTCGATACGATCGTCGGTTTTGCGGGGCACGAAACCAGATGAGTAGTTGTAGGTGAGACCATAGGTCATATCGAGCGCGTTGCTCCAGATATCGCGGTGATTGAGCCGATCGAGGCGACCGCTAAAAATACCATTGATGAGCAACGAACCAAGCTCACCACCAGCAGCCCAGTTGTGGAGAAAGCCGCCATTGGTGCCTATACTCAGCACGCCGCTGTGGGTCCATGCTACGGTGTCGAGATTGGTGGTTTCCAGTTGTTTTTTTACTTCATCAACTTTGGTAACCTGTGCTTGTGCGGTAAGGCCTGCTGCCATGGTCAGTGCGACCGAAAATAACAGTTTTTTCATTTGTTTGTGTATGTGTGTTTCCAATTAAAAATTTTCGAGGGGTAAAATTACCTTGGCTTGTACTTGGCCTTGGCGAGCAATACAGATGCTTCTGTGTTTTCGGATAGCAGCTGTGACAAGGTGATGGCGGGATTCTGTGCCATGTAGGCGGCTATCATCTTGTAACCCAGCCATGTGCCAATATTGCCGGGAGTCTGCTTTTGAGGACTGCTCACCGGCTCTAGTCCGCGGGCGAATGGCCCATCGGTAACATAGGGCATTACGGCAGTTGCCTCTTTGTTGTAGAGCAGCTGATTCTGAATAAAGAAATTGTAGATCAGTGCTTCGTTGGCATTGCACCAGAGTACTTGTGACTCCCGGAAACCGAACAGCACGGAGTCTGGCATGGTGGGCAAAATCTGATGCAGGAAATATTGTTCTTTGCCTTTGTCGAGCATAAGCTCTATGAGTGTTTTTTCCTGCGGCTTCCAGGGATGGTAGCCACGGTATAACGCAGCAAAAACAGATACCGGCAGGTATGCCTCGCGGGTATGGGTAAGCATGTAGTCGTGAATACCTACTGCCATGTAATGTGGAAACTGATCGCCAAGGAACATATCGAGCGCAACACACATGGTATTACTGTCGAGCGGGAATGCAGGCCACTTGCTAAGGCCGAGATTGAGGTAAATAACACGGGGAACAGGATGGTGGGGGAAATAGTGCCGAAGCAGCTTGAACGCTTCGGTGAGTTGTTTGTCCTGCTCGCGGGTATCGGGATAATGCTTGTTGATAGTGTCCTGGAGCTCCTTGAAATCTTTGAACGTCAGGAAAGGTTTAAGCCCCTCGCGAACACCTGCTGTGGTGTCGGCATAGTTGCCATATATATTATAGGCCATGAGGGTATCGAGGAAGTAATCGAGGAAGTCGGGGTACTGTGTTTTGAGCGTTGTAAGGCCCTGCTGCATATTGCTGGTATCGATGCCAAAAAGGTCCTGATCGAAGCGATGGGTAGTGAGGGAAAGCTTGATACCGCTGGTGTCCGGAACACTATTGCCACCACCTCCACAACCATAAAGTGCAAAAACCAGCACCGAAAATACTGCAACAACACTACTTCTGATACGACTGCTATTGCTCATGTTTTTGGGAAATTGGGTGCAAAAGTAAGAAAATATGGGATGGGAAGAACCGTAGACGGCGGTGAATATACTATTAGGGTACAATTGTGCCTTTTGCCAGGGTAAAACAGCACGTTTAGAAAACTATTTCAATATTATAAAAGAATGTTTATATATTGCAAAAAAGCAGCTAAAATGAGATTCTTTCAACTGTTAATTGTATTCCTATCCATGATAGGAACAAGCTATGCGCAAGCACCACAAGGCATACCCTACCAAGCAGTAGCGCGCAACAGCAGTGGCAATATTCTTGCCAACCAAAACATCAGGGTGCGCTTCACGATAAGGGATAGTGTGGCAACAGGAGTGATAAAATATCAGGAGACGTTTACACCAACTACGAACTCGCTGGGGCTGTTTAATGTAAATGTGGGAATGGGCACAGTATTGTCCGGCACATTCAGCGGTATCAACTGGGGTGTGAATGCCAAGTACATGCAGGTGGAGATGGACCCCGCAGGTGGTACTGCGTATGTGGATATGGGGACGACTCAAATGATGAGTGTGCCGTATGCGTTGCATGCAGGGAGTGCAGGCAGTGTTGGCTCTGGAAGCGGTAGTAATAGCAACACACTGATATATACATCAGATGGATTCTAATTTATACGCTAAAAACAAGAAAAATGAAAAAATACCTACTTCTAGTTATTGTGTGTTTTCCATATTTTTCCGCCGGCCAAGGAAATCTTCAATTCAATCAGGTTTTAGACTTTACAAATGGCACAAATTATACAGTACCTGCTGGCAAAACATTTAAAGTAGAGTCGGTTAACAGGTCTCAAACAACGCATATTGAAGGAGTCTTTGTTGCCTGTGATTTTAATCCAAGCTACTACGGAGACTCATCTGCGGAATTTTGTTACTGTAGGTATGCTATTTCAAACACAATTTGTATTGGCATCTTTTGTTTCGGTTCTGAAAATTTCCATTCAGGCGTTTTTGTTCGTTGTGGCGACCCATACCACCTATGCTCACCAACAAATTCTAAGTCAGCCGCACCGTTTCCAACAATCCAATTGCCTATTTGGCTTAAATCTGGTCAACAAATAACGATTGCAACAGGGGTTGGAGTACAAATCTCAGGTATAGAATTCAATATTGCACCCTAAAATTAAAATCATGAGACCTTTTAAGTTAATATCCATGGGACTAATATTTTTATTGTTCTCCCACTCAACCATGGCACAAAGCAATTTGGTGTTTAATTCTGTAAAGTTTATCACACTAACCTGTGTGTCTAACGGATGTAGTTTAGATACAACCATTGTCATTCCGGCAGGTAAAACATGGAAAATAGAAAGTGCGGCAGGCGAAGGTGGAAAACTTAAACTAAACGGAATGATCATTCATTACAGCAGTTCCGGTCCGTATCATTTTCCAATATGGCTGCCAGAAGGTATATATCAATTCCGAGCTGAATCGAATTCATCTTTCGATATACCGAAGCTCTCTTTCTCGCTTCTAGAATTCAATATTACACCATAGTGGATCAAACATTCTAAGTAAATCAAAATTCTATGAAGAACTTACTTATTCTATATATTTTGCTTACTGTCCCATTTGAGGGGCATGCAGAATTGCCTCAAGGAATCCCATACCAGGCAATTGCCCGCAACAGCAGCGGCAACATACTCGTGAACCAGAACATTAGGGTGCGATTCACGGTAAGGGATAGCGTGGCGACAGGTACTATAAAGTATCAGGAAACATTTAACCCAACCACCAACACACTGGGATTATTTAATGTAAATGTGGGAATGGGTACCGTAGTATCTGGCACTTTCACTGGCATAAACTGGGGAATTAATGCCAAATATATGCAGGTAGAGATGGACCCGGCGGGTGGCACGGCATATGTGGATATGGGTACGACGCAGATGATGAGTGTACCGTATGCGCTGCATGCGGGGAGTACCGCCGGAGGTACGTTGCCAACTGCGGCGAGCGCCGGAGATATACTGTATTACAATGGCGAATCTTGGCAAAAACTTCAGGCAGGGTCTGATGGCGAAATTTTGACGATCCAGAATGGAATACCTAAATGGTTAAACAACGCCGCATTTTTAACTGTCGGTGTAAATTATCAAGGTGGCAAAGTCGCGTACCTTCTACAGCCAACCGATACTGGCTACGACCCATTGGTTCCGCACGGATTAATCGCAGCAACTTCAGATATGGTTGGAAATTACCAGTGGGGATGTGGTGGAATATTAGGTACAACCTCTCCTGACCTAGGCGAAGGCTTAAATAACTCTATTGAAATTGCAGCTGGAACATGCGGTGTTTTGTCCGGGGCAAAGGTATGCCTCGATGCGGTGATAGGTGGATATAGCGATTGGTTCTTGCCAAGTACTGTGGAAATCAATAAGCTGTATTCAAATAGGAATGCAATCGGTGGATTTGAAAATGAATGGTATTGGACTTCAACTGAATATCTACTTACTCCAAGTCAAAGTTACTCACAGCACTTTGGCCCACTAGGCACTTTGACTGTTGCTCCTAGAACGTTCACATACAAAGTACGCCCAATTAGAAAGTTTTAAATTATATTTATGAGAATATCATTATTCAGCTGGTTGTTTATTGTTATAGTATCAACTTCGACATTTGCACAATCCCTAGAACCCTCTGTTATTGGTACGCTTGGTGGGCATAGTGCACCTGGTGGCGGGCCACAGCTCAGCTACAACATGGGCGAGACCTTTGTGGCTACACTTACGGGAGGCAGTAGTATGCTGACGCAGGGATTTGAGCAACCTATTGAAGTTGTATCGCCGATAGAGGGCACTATGGAGCTGTGTGCCGGAGCAACAACGACACTCACTAATACTACCCCAGGCGGGATGTGGAGCAGTGATAATTTGGCAGTGGCGGATGTGGAGTCTTCGTCAGGTTTGGTAAGTGGATTTGGGGCAGGTACAGCCACGATTTCATATACAGTAGATGGCGTTAGTGCAACTGCCGTAGTAACATTAAATACTTTGCCGGATGCAGGCACGATTACCGGAACATTGACGGTGTGTCAAGGAGCCACAACAACATTATCCAGCACGGTAGGTGGTGGAAGTTGGAGCAGCGAATATGAATTTCTCGCGACAATAGATGCAATGGGTATCGTTACTGCGTCCTCACCAGGAGCAGTGACTATTTCTTATGCTGTGTCCAATGAATGTGGAACTGCATTTGCAGGTGCAACAATTACGATAGACCCGCTACCAGACCCTGGCTATCTATATGGCAGCACTTCAGTTTGCCTTTCCGGTACTGCGGAGACCAACATGTACATAATCCCCGATGCCGGTGGCGTATGGTCCTCATCGGCCCCAGATATAGCAGAGATAGACGAAACAGGCTTTGTAACGGGACATGTAGCAGGAACAACAGTGATCTCGTACGGTGTAACTAACGATTGTGGCACTTCATATGCAACTTTGGCATTTTCGGTAGATACCTTCAGGATAATGCCGCCAGTTACCGGAACGTTTTCGGTTTGTGTAGGTGCCACTACAAATTTATACAATGAAGTTAATGGCGGCATTTGGTCGTCGAACAATACTGCAATTGCTACAATCAACAGTACGGGATCTTTACATGGTGTTTCCAACGGTACGGCAATTATCACTTACAGGAAAGAAAATGCATGTGGTGCCGTTTACAGTATTGCCGTTATTGCAGTCCACCCATATGTAAGCCCTGTAGCGGGTTTAGCAGCTGCGGTATGTACCGGACAAAATATCCTATTTACGAATGCAGTGAGCGACGGCACATGGTTGTCTTCAAACAATGCTGTTGCATCAATTAATTCTGACGGCATGGTTACAGGGCTCTCGGCAGGTACAGCAGAAATAAGCTACCTATATGCCGGTACGTGCGGAACCGCCACCGCCAGCAAAGTAGTGACGGTAAATACGAGCTCAGAAATCACTCCAGGTAGTATGCCAGTAGTGGTATCGGGAGACACAACTGCGTCATTTATATACAGCGCTCCTGTCGGACTCAATTATTCACTTTCGTGGAATGCAGTAGCGCAATCGAAGGGCTTTGTGGGAACGCCATATAGCATCACTACGGTGGCTGGGAATGGGGGGTATTTGGGTGATGGTGGGCCAGCGACGATGGCTAGCTTAAAATCTCCAATGGGCGTAGCTATCGATGCATCGGGAGCTACCTATATTGCGGATGCAGGCAATCTTGTGGTTCGGAAAGTTAGTTCCGGAGGGATAATCAGCACATACGCTGGTAATAAATCACTTGGAATAAGTTCTGGAAATGGACCAAATGGTGATGGGGGCCCTGCAACTGCAGCTCGAATATATCCCAGGAGTGTTGTTACGGACATCGCAGGCAATCTTTTCATTGCGGATGGTGGCTGCAACAGAATTAGAAAAGTGAACACCTCAGGTCTTATCACTACAATAGCCGGCGGTGGTACGTCAGGATTGGGTGATGGAGGAATGGCAACAGCAGCTTCCTTTAATACAGTGATCGATTTGGCAATAGACGGAACCGGCAACTTATATGTAGCCGATTATAATGGAAACAGGATAAGAAAAATAAACACTTCTGGATTTATATCCACTATTGCAGGAGACGGCATGAGTGGAAATTCCGGCGATGGCGGACCAGCAACACTTGCTAAACTTAGTGGAGTTAAAGCTGTCACAATTGATGCGTCTGGAAACTTGTACATTTTGGCAGATAGCAAAATCCGTAGAGTAAACACAGCAGGAATTATTACCACAATAGCCGGGGGTGGCGGGGGTGGCGTAACTATTGAATACGGAAGCGGTATTCCTGCTACCAATGCGGCACTAGTAAGCCCTGAACGAATAACAACAGATGGCTATGGAAACCTTTATATTTCAGAGCACTCCAGAATACTTAAAGTAAATCCGTCTGGAATAATTACTCGAGTTGCCGGTACGAGTTGGGGAGGCGGTGGCTACTCTGTTGATGGATTGCCAGCAACTGCAACTACCATTTACAACCCGATGGGTATGACTATAACATCATCTGGTGACTTATATTTTGCCGAAAAGGAGAATAGACTTGTACGAAAGATTAGCGCATCTGGTATTATTAGTACTATAGCAGGCAATCGTGGACCTCATGGAAACGGCGGACCAGCCACGGCAAGTGTTTTGAATGAGCCAAGAGGAATAACACTTACCCATACAGGCGACATCCTTTTTACAGAACGCTTTAGCAACGTCGTCAGAAAGGTTAATTCTTCGGGTACAATTTCCACAATCGCAGGAAATGGAACGTACGGCTATTCAGGCGATGGAGGACCTGCTTCCGCTGCTTCGTTTACATTGCCATCTGCAGTTACAGAAGATATACATGGTAATGTATTTGTTTTGGATATTGGTCGTGTCAGGAAAATAACTCCCAACGGATTGATTTCTACTTTTGCAGTAGTTAGTGGAGCTTCAGACTATATGACAGCCGACAAACACGGCAATCTATTTGTTTCTGACTGGCCAGCGTATGTTTACAAAATTGATCCTGTTGGAAATGTTTCGGTATATGCGGGCGGAGGGCCAACAGATAGCTTGAGCGATGGTAGCCCTGCTACCGGGATTGGATTGTTCTATCCAACGGGACTAGCCACGGACTCGCAGGACAACCTGTATGTCGCAGACGGGATTCATAGCCGAATAAGAAAAATAGATACAAATGGTATTATTACCACCTTTGCCGGAAACGGAACCTACTCAAGTGATGGTGATGGTGGACCAGCTACCAACGCTGGAATTATGTTCCCAAGAGGGATAGAATTCGACCCATCGGGAAATCTAATTGTACTTGAACAAAACTATCAGAAAATTCGAAAGATAAGTCCCGATGGCTTGATTAGTACTATTGCAAGTAATATCGATGCACATGACCTAG
This sequence comes from uncultured Bacteroidota bacterium, assembly GCA_903824665.1. Classification (GTDB taxonomy): domain Bacteria; phylum Bacteroidota; class Bacteroidia; order Chitinophagales; family Chitinophagaceae; genus Nemorincola. The sequence continues at coordinate 119,193 of CAIJXT010000031.1, forward strand.
CAATAGGCCATGGTGGATCAATTTTTGTTACAACAAATCAGTTTGTGAGGAAACTAAACAACATTTACATCCTCCCTTCAGATTCCATCTCAACCTTTGTACCTGCTGCAGTTCCGCCTGGTATTTATCATGGAGAAATTGCCGTTGTAAATGGTACCTGCAGTACTACTTACCCTGTGAGCGTTACGATTCTGGGTAAAATTTCCGGACCTTCCATCGTTTGCATGGGGAGTAATGCCATTTACACTCATTCTACGGGTGGAGGCTCGTGGAGCAGCAGAAATACAAGTGTTGCCACAATTGGCAGCTCAGGCTATCTATCTGGGATAACTTCAGGCACATCGATCATCACTTACGCAGTAGAAGTAAATGGAGCAACACGTTTTGTTGAAAAGGTCATTACTGTAAACGGTATGCCTTCTGTTACGTTAGGAAGCTCACCTGTTGTCACTATTGGCAGTACAATAGCTCCACTCAGTTACACTGATGCAACCAACAGTCCTAAGTATTCCATAGCGTGGAATCAAGCTTCACAGATTGCAGGCTTCGAAAACACTTTTGGTTCAGTAAGTAACGTAGCCGGTAATGGTTTATCAGGTTATAGCGGCGATGGTGGCCCAGCAATTGAAGCAAAACTGAACAATCCATCTGGCGTAGCAATTGATGATGCAGGAAACTTATATATTGCTGACCGAAACAACTATGTTGTCAGGAAAATGTCTTCCAATGGCAATATAATCACAATAGCAGGTATTGGAACATATGGCTATACCGGCGATGGGAATGCAGCAACAGCTGCAGCGCTTTCAATCGTCACGGGCATCGCTCTTGGTACAGATGGCTCTATCTATATTGCTGATCAAGGCAATAATGTGATTCGCAAAGTAAACTCCGCAGGGACAATAAATACTGTTGCCGGAAACGGAAGTTACGAAAACTCCGGAGATGGGACAGCAGCTACTTCAGCAGGACTAATGAGTCCCGCTGCCGTCGCCGTAGACAATTACGACAACGTATATGTTGTTACTGCCAGTGAAACATCTTTCGTTCGTAAAATAACACCGGACGGAATCATAAGCACAATTGCTGGCAATGGGATAGCCGGCTACAGCGGTGATGGAGGGCCTGCTACAGATGCATCATTTAATGGCATTATGGGTATTGCTACGGATGACGGCGGAAATATATTCCTGGCAGATAACGGAAATAATGTTGTTCGAAAAATAGATACATCAGGCTTCATTACTACAGTTGCAGGAAGTTCCAGCCCTATTTATTACACTGATGGAGGTCCTGCAACAGAAAGCTGGTTGGGGAGTCCCTTAGGATTGGCGGCAAAGAACGGCAGCATATACATTGGAGAAACTGGAGGATCTGTAAGAAAAGTATCGCCGGCAGGTATAATCAATACGATTGCAACTGGCGGTTCGTGGACTAACGGATTGGCGGCAGCAAGTAATGGTGAAGTGTATTTCGCGGAACTCTACGGCAATGTTGTTCGTAAAGTTGGAACATCAATAATTCTTCCACCGTCACCCGTATCAATTCAGGTGCCGCCTACTGCTGTTATTGGCAATTACGCCGGCTCGTTTACTGTACACAACGGACCATGCTTAACATCATACAATTTTAATCTAAGGGTAATTGATACAATTTCCGGAGTTCAGGAAATATGTGCAACTTCATCGTCAACTTTTTCTCACACTCATTTGGGAGGAACATGGTTAAGTAGTAACCCAGCCATTGCGAGCGTAGGATCAAGCTCTGGATTAGTTACCGGATTGGCAGCGGGCGCTGCAACAATATCCTACATTTTTGATGGAGTAGCGGCAACAAAAGATGTAACAATAAATCCCCTACCTTATCCGGGTCACATTTCGTCTGAAGGTGAAGTTTGTATAGGTTCCTCTGTTACTATCACCAGCACCACCCCTGATGGTGTTTGGACTAGCGAAAACGAAGAAATCGCGTCGATCGATTACTATGGCCTGATAACTGGACATTCACCGGGAACAGTCGTGATAAGTTACCATGTTTCAAACGGTTGTGGCGACTCTATTGCAAATGTTACGGTTACCGTCAACCCTATTCCCTTTATTGATTCTATTGCAGGAGACCGCAACATTTGCCCGGGCAGCAACACGACTCTATCGGTTGACTACACCGGAGGCATTTGGAGTACAGAAAACGAAGAAATTGCATCAGTGACCATTAGCGGAATAGTTACAGGTCATTCAGCTGGTACAACCACAATTTCGTATTATTTTGCGAACAGTTGCGGTAGCGCAGAATCATCGACAATAGTCACTGTAAACCAACTGCCCTATACAGACTCTATCACCGGCCCAACAACAGTTAACACATCATCGACGATTACGCTCACCAACTCATCACCATCCGGCACATGGTCATCATCTGACACATCAATTGCAACAGTCGGCAGTACAGGTATTGTTACGGGCATTGCAGCTGGAACAACGACAATATCGTACACTGTGACGAATAGCTGTGGCATTGCGAGTGCTACTAAAGTGGTAACAGTTAATGAGGCGCTCACAACACCTATAGCGGGTACGCTAACTGTATGCACAGGGGCAACTACGGCACTGACCAATGCTACCCCGGGCGGGGTGTGGAGTAGTAGTGCTCCTCTTACAGCAACAGTAAACCCTACGACAGGATTGGTAGGTGGTGTGGCAGCAGGAACGGCTACGATAAGTTATAGTCTGAGTGGTGGTGTAATGAGCGCTGTAGTGACTGTAAACCCGGCACCGAATGCGGGAGGCATAAGTGGTGCAAATGTGGTTTGTGCGGGTGCAGGAATTACACTCACGAGTAACGGCAACATCGGAGGATCATGGAGCAGTACCAACACTACAGCAGCGACAGTGTCGGCAAGTGGTGCAGTGTCGGGCTTAGCTGCGGGGGTTACAACAATCTCTTACACGGTGAACAATAGTTGCGGCACAGCCAGTGCTCTAAGAACGGTGACGGTAAACCCGCAACCTGTGGCCGGTACAATAAGTGGTACGGATATGATCTGCGCAGGAAATGGGACAACGCTAACGAGCAATGGTACTGCCGGCGGTGTGTGGACAAGCAGCAATACTTTGGTAGCTACTGTGTCGGCAAGTGGTGTGGCCAGTGGCATAACAGGAGGCATAACAGGGATTTCATACACTGTAACGAATACCTGCGGATCGGCATCGGCGGGTAGGACAATCACCATCAATCCGCTGGCTAATGCAGGTACAATAACGGGTACTGCAACGGTATGCCCGGGCGCTGTAACTACACTATCAACTGACGGCGACGGAGGCGGAACATGGGTGAGTGCTAATACTGCTTTTGCTACTGTGTCGGCAACGGGGATAGTTACTGGTATGGCTGCAGGGAGTGTGCGTATATCGTATACGGTAACCAATGGCTGCGGTACGAACTTATCGGCCATAATTGTAACAGTGACACCACTCGCTAACCCTGGCACTCTGTCGGGGACAATGACCGTTTGTGCCGGTGCGAATACCACCCTGGCAGCCAATGGCACCGGCGGCGGTGTGTGGAGTAGTACAAACATTGCTTCAGCGACTGTTAACGCCGTAAACGGTGTAGTAACCGGCATCAACAACGGCAACACAACAATATCCTATACGGTAACAAATGGCTGTGGCAGTGTGGCTGCCACGGCAATTGTAACCGTATCACCACTACCGGGAGACCCTGGCACGATAACCGGTGCATCATCCATTTGTGAAGGAAACAATATAACACTCTCTACGACGGGGAGCGGTGGTGTGTGGTCGTCGACGAATACTGCCCGTGCCACGGTGAGCAGTGGTGGTGTAGTAACTGGAATTGCCTCAGGAACACTTGCGATACTATACACTGTCAGTAATAGTTGCGGATCATTGTCTGCGACACATCAGCTGACGGTGAATGCCAGTCCGGCACCTATATCGGGGTTGTTGGTTGTTTGTCCGGGCGCACTAACTACGCTTACCACCAGCCCTGCGGGCGGCACTTGGAGCAGCCCCCACCCTACCGTAAATGTTAACGCAACAAACGGCAAAGTGACGGGGTTAACCACCGGAACTGCGCAGGTGCAGTATTTGTTGTCTACCGGCTGCAGCACCAATACCACTGTGACTGTGATACCGCCACCGGGAAGTATTGGCGGCACATTAACTGTGTGTCCGCAAGCATCAGTGACACTGACAAATGGCACTGCAGGTGGTACATGGTCTACGCTAAACACGGACAAGGCCACAATTGATGCAACGACCGGCGTGGCAACTGGTGTGAACCCAGGTGTAGCAATGATCACGTATACCACATTGCCGGGATGTAATGCCACTGCAGCACTGACTGTCAACAATGCACCACAGGCTATTACCGGAAGGCTGGCTATGTGCCCGGGCAGCAGTAGCGATCTGAACTCGACAACAAGTGGCGGAATATGGAGCAGCGGTAATACAGCTATCGCTACTGTTAATGCTGTAACGGGAATTGTAAGAAGTGTAGCTGGCGTTGGGACCGCAGGTATAACTTATACAGTACCGGGATTGTGTCCGCGTACGGCGATTGTGACGGTGGCCATACCGAGTGGCAACTTAGGTACACCGACAATATGTAGGAGTCAACCGGTATCGATAGCGATACTGAGTAATCCCACACCCGGTGGCACGTGGAGCAGCAGCAATGAACTGGTACTGAAGATAAGCCCTGACTCGGCTCTGGTGAAAGGCATAAATACTGGTACAGCAATTGTAACCTATAGCCTGGGAGATGGCTGTGAGAGCACAACACTGGTAACAGTGACACCTTCTGTAAACGTGATCAGTGGAGCAAGCGCCATATGCCCCGGCACCAGCACGCTACTCGTGAATAGTACAACAGGCGGCACATGGAGCAGTAGTAATAATGCAACAGCATCGTTTGGTACCGGCGGCAATGTAACAGGTGTAAGTGCAGGCATAGCTACGATAACCTATATGGTAAACCCGGGTTGCTACAGTACAAGGGCAATTACTGTTTATGGGTCTATTGCACCAATTGCCGGACCTACTGTGTTTTGTGCGGGATCTGTGGCAACATTAACAAGCGGCCCTGCAGGCGGCACATGGAGCAGCAGTAACACAACAACGGCATCTGTGACCAGCACTACCGGCATAGTAACATCTAAGGCCGCGGGTACATCGACTATAACTTATAAGCTTGGATCATCAGGTTGTCTGGTCACTAAAGTGATCACAGTTAACGCTACGTTGCCTGCAATAACCGGCACACTGAACGTTTGTCCGGGTTTCACAACCGACCTTGATAATAGTGCGGGAGCAGGAACATGGAGCAGCAGTAACACCGCAAGGGCAACAGTGGATGTAACTACCGGTGTGGTAACAGGCATCAGCGGAGGAACGAGTGTCATCACCTACTTCACCACAGCGTCGTGCTACAAAACCACGATACAAAGCGTGAATGCAGCGACTACAGCAATAACCGGGGCAGATACAATATGCGCTGAAAGCGCGAAGCAACAAACGTGTACACCAGCAGGTGGGCTATGGGTAAGCAGTAATACCAGTGTGGCTACCGTAAGTGCTACAGGAAATGTTACCGGACTGGTTAGCGGCACGAGTTTGATATCGTACACACTATCAACCGGCTGCAGGTCTGTACGGCAGATTACGGTCAACGCGCTGCCTGCACCAATAACCGGAACGCTGAATGTGTGTACCCAAAAAACAACGAGCCTGAATGGTACACCAGCTGGCGGAATGTGGACGAGCACAAACGTGGTTAAAGCAAGTGTAGACGCTGGCAGCGGTGTCGTAACCGGCTTATCTACCGGCTCAACAATTATCAGCTACACATTCCCCACCGGCTGTAGCAGAAAAGCGACAGTAAACGTATACCAATCGCCGGGGGCTATCACAGGATCCTCAACCATAACTCCGGGAGTATCAACTGTTCTCACCTGCACACCTACAATGGGCGTATGGACGAGCGCATCACCATCGGTAGCATCAATAATTGCAGCATCGGGTAATGTTACCGGGATCAATGCCGGTGTAGCTACTATTACCTACCAGGTGAGCAATGGCTGCCGGTCGATGTTTGATATCAATGTTGTAGCAGCGAGACCAGATAACACAATAGCTGAGGAAGGCGACAGACAAATGTCCATTGACATCTTCCCTAACCCAACACAGGGGACAATTACCATTGACGCAACAATTGAGGGAACATTTGCCGTGTACACAATAGATGGCAAAGAGGTGCTGAAGGTGGTAATCGAAGATAAATCGACGAACCTGCAACTACCGCAGCACCTTGCCGCAGGCGTATATATGTGTCGGTTTGCAGGCAATAATGGATATACCAAAACTGTAAGACTGGTATACCAACCATAACAAAACAGAAACCGTATAAGACCGCATCCGGGTTGAAAAACAGCCATGATGCGGTTTTTTTTGCGCAACCGGAATAGCAACTCTGAATTGCAATATTCCAGATTACCACATCTGTCAGTGTCTACCCTGAATGCTGAAAGCACACTGAAACAACAACTTATTTATACAAACAAATCATCCTTTCACAAACTCAAAACCACCTTTCACAAACTAGGATGTGTTATAGAATGGCGTACGGAATAATATTGCTATCAATAAAATCGAAGCAATATGAAACTTATGAAATCGATGTGCCTACTGTTGGTAGCACTTTCAGGAAACAAACTATACGCACAGGGTATAGCAATCAATAATGATGGTTCGCCAGCACACTCTTCAGCGATGCTGGATGTACAGTCTGCCACCCGTGGTATGCTGACTCCACGTATGACAACTGTCGAAAGAGACGCAATTGCCAGCCCTGCTACGGGGCTGCTGATCTATCAGACAGATGGCACAGCCGGATTCTACTACTACAACGGCACAACCTGGCAAGCCATCAGCGGTGGTAGCGGTACAGGCCCGTGGACAACAGCTGGAAGCGACATATTCAACAACAATACCGGGTTCGTGGGCATTGGCATCAACAGCCCACTTGCACGCCTGCATGCAGGAGACAATGTATTGTTCTCTGCCGATGGCTTTACAGTACCAGGCACTCCCGGCGCGCCGCCAGTATCTGGTGCAGGCCGCAGAATGATGTGGTATCCTGACAAAGCAGCATTCCGGGCAGGTGGTGTGAGTGGCACTGAATGGGACGCTGCCAATATAGGCAACTACTCATTTGCAACAGGAAGCAATAGTATGGCGTCTGGTGCAAGTTCTGCAGCAATCGGATTAAGCACCAACGCTTCAGCAGAAGGCGCTGTAGCATTTGGCGCGTATAGCAATGCAACTAATTATGGCTCTACAGCTATGGGTGGCGGTTTTGCGAACGCCGACTATGCGATCGCAATGGGCGGACAGGCTTACGGATATGCTTCAACTGCCTTCACCGGCGGACAGGCTAACAATAACTACTCTATAGCTATGGGTCTGGGTGCAATATCGAACGCAGAAAACTCCGTTGCTATGGGTGGCGGAACAACCAATGGTCAGTTCTCCGTTGCTATGGGTAACGGCACCAATGCCAGCGGGAATAGCTCCGTTGCAATGGGAAATGCAACAGTAGCTTCTGGTATCAACTCTTTTGCAACCGGCGCTTCTTCAATCGCATCTGGTCTGAATTCAGTAGCAATAGGAACAAGCACCAACGCATCAGCTGAAGGTGCTGTAGCTTTGGGCACGTATAGCAATGC
>CAIJXT010000032.1 GCA_903824665.1 uncultured Bacteroidota bacterium
CATCACTGATCGTGTGGTGTGGACTGCGAAACGGCCGCTGTGCCACCAGCGAGCTGTTGCCCGGCAGTTTGCCTGCCACACTGTGTATCTTGGTGGTTTCCAGTGCTTCGTGCAGCGTCAATGGGGGCAGTATGGTCGGCAACCTTTTGGCAAGCATCGTCTTGCCGGCTCCCGGCGGTCCTATCAGTATGGCGTTATGCCCGCCCGCTGCCGCGATCTCCAGAGCACGTTTTACGTTCTCTTGTCCTTTTACGTCATTAAAATCTATTTCGAAGTTGTATTGTGCGTCATAGAATTCTTCCCTTGTATTTACTTTGAGGGGTTGCAACGAAGAGGTGCCGTTAAAAAAATCAATAACCTCACTTATATGTTCTACACCGTACACCTCCAGATTGTTTACCAGTGCCGCTTCCCGTGCATTTTCTTTGGGTACTATCAGTCCTTTGAATTGTTCGGCGCGGGTTTGTATCGCTATCGGCAGTGCCCCCTTTATCGGCTTCACGCTACCATCCAGCGACAGCTCGCCCATGATCACATACCGGCTCAACTGCTCGTGTGGTATCTGGGCGGTTGCCGCAAGCATCCCCAGGGCTATCGGTAGGTCATAGGCAGCACCGGCTTTTTTGATATCGGCAGGTGCCATATTGATTACTATCCTGCCCCGTGGCCTGTCGAAACCCGAGTTCTGCATTGCAGAGATCACACGGTCGGTGCTCTCCTTTACGGCATTATCCGGCAGACCCACTATGAATACGCCGATAGCACCACCCGGAGTATCGACCTCTACAGTTATCGTTATCGCGTCTACGCCATATACCGCGCTACCGAATAGTTTTACAAGCATTTGTGGGTACGGTTATTTTTTGATTGGTAAATGTAAGGAACTTATTTTTTCAGTGATTGTTCCATTCGGCTTTGTTATCCCGGATCATTTAGGTTGTCATAGCCTCACCAAAAAACAACAGCCACAAACCGGCGGTTTGTAGCTGTTGCAATATCATTCAACAATCGGGGAACAGTTACTTAAGTGTCAGATGAGCAAAATTAGATGGCTCAGTAGTCTGACGTATAGAGTTGTAAGTAGGGATAATGTAGCGGGCGCTGTAGTCGTTGTCTGAGATGAATTTCAGTACATATTCTACCGCAAATGCAGGATCATTTTTCTTGCCTACAAGCAGGTACTCCAGATAGAACAGGCATATACCCGAATCAAATGAACCGCCATTGTCTTTGCCAATCCATTTTTCTGCAAAGGCCACAATGTCGTCTTTGTTATCAGCGATTCGTTCGTTCAGTTGCTTCAGCGTAAACACCTTGAGGAATCTCAGCCGCTCTACATCGCCTTCGATATCTACCTCATCGTTTATTTTGGCAGCTGCGCGCTCAGCGATCTGGGAATCAACATCTTTTACCAGTTGGCTGCTTTTTACATATTCCTTCAGCATAGCCTCCGTCATCTGCGAGTTGTCATCCATATTCGCAGGCGTTTTATCGCTATGGTCTTCTACAGCATGGCCACTGTTTTTATCACCGCTTTCGCGAATGATCTCAGTAGTGCGTTCGATCATGCCGCTCACATTCATATTGAATGTGTCGATTTTATCTATGTTGAGGGCTACTGCTTCTGGTGCTTTCGGCGCGCTTGAAGCTACATTAGGCACCAGCGCAGGGTTTTCCTCAGCTTTTACCAGGCTCTCGGGCTGTGTTGCCTGATTTTCCTGTCTGGGGGCAGTGATCATATCAAGATAACTATCAGTGCCTGCGCCATTCTTGTTTTCTATGCCGTTGATACTTACTGCCAGCGAGTTAAAACTATCAACACTCATATCGATGGCCTGAATCTTATTGGCATCGTTTTCACTGGTGGTAATCTTCAATTGTTCCGTTACTGGTGCTGCTGGTACAGGAATTTCTACAGGAGCAGCAGCTACAGGTTGAGGTACTGCAACGGGTTGTGGGGCCGCCACTGTTTGTGGTTCTGCAACTTGTGGTAAAGGAGTTGGTGGTACGATTGCTGCCTGTACCACGGGTTCTACTACCTGTGTTGTCCTCGCCACCTGCTGTATTTCAGGCGCCGGAGCAACAACGGCAGGCTGACTTACGCCACCTTTGTTCTGTGCATTGTCCCGGATCTTCAGAAACTCGATGTCCGCCATTTCCAGAAATGCACCAACACGGTAGAAATCGCGCTTCACATGTGCCGGAACTGATTCTACACTTCCACCACTGCTGAGTCCTTTCTGCATAGCCGTGTATACGTCCTGTAGTATGGACGAAACCCTAATCTCAAACTTATTGGGAGAAAGTATTTTGTACTCAGGCAAGTCCAGCCTGTTTTGCTTGAGTCCAGCCTGAAAAGTCTTTGAAGTTGATGTAAAATTATCTGCGCCTGCAGCCGTGTCTTTTATCTGCAACAGATCAAATTCACTGTTAAGCACCTGAGTCACTTTTGGTATTGTATCCTCAAAGAAGCCTACAATGCGCACTACCGGAACACGAAATGTTTCGCCGTATGCATTAGCATGCGTTTCAATTTTTGAATCAACAAGATAGCAGGGAACGTTGTAAAAGCTAACAATCTGCTTTACTAATTCCTCCATCTTCATCAAAAAAACACTACTACCTTCCATGACATTTGAGGTTTTAAAAACAAACGTATTTAAAATTATCTCACAATAATAAGCAAGTTTTTAATCAACAACCTATCCACATTGCCATTTAACGTCGGATTAGTTTGTGATTAACATGTCATTAAGAAGGTTTATGTTAACTATATTAACAAATGTGCTAGGAGATATCTGTGATATTAATTGTATTTCTCGGTTTCCAAAGATCACGCCAGTCACCCGGTGTCAGTGCATCCCCCACACTGAAGTTGCCTATTTTAGTGCGTCTCAGCTCTTGCAGGTGAGCGCCACAACCAAGCGCCTCACCGAAGTCATTAGCCAAAGATCTGATATATGTGCCTGTGCTGCATAAAACCCGGAAATGTACTTCCGGCAGGTTGAATTGTGTGATCTCAAATTCGCCAATCGTCACCGGTCTCGACTCCATCACGATTTCCTTACCGGCACGGGCAAGGTCGTAAGCACGTTTGCCGTCCTTTTTTATTGCTGAATGTATTGGTGGTACCTGGAGAATATCTCCCGTAAACCGGGGTAGCAAATTGTCTATGTCGGCACGGGTGATATGTTCATACGGTCTTGGGTGCTCTGGCAGACTTTCGAGGTCGTATGTTTGGGTAGATGCGCCAAGGCGAATAATGCCGGTATATTCTTTAGGCAATTGCTGGTAGCCAGCTATTTGCTTGGTCATGTCACCGGTACAGCATATCAGCAGCCCGGTAGCAAGCGGGTCCAGTGTTCCGGCATGGCCAATCTTTGCACGCAGGGCTATCTTTATACTGTTTACCGCGTCAAATGAGGTCCATTTGTAAGGTTTGTCTACTAGTATCACTCCACCCTTCTTCAATTCAGGGGGCATTGGTCTTGTCTGCATTGGTGCAAAGGTATACGAATACAGTAAAGTCCCGAAATAACAGTGTTTAATGCATTAAGAAGAGCAAAGTGCCAGGGTTCCTATGCGAGCAGTTCACAGGGTTTCATGCCGGTCACTTTTTTGAATGCGGTGCTGAAATGCGATATACTGCTGTACCCAAGTATATTGGCTACATCTGTCACAGATTTGCCCTGCTGCTTCAATAGTGTTTTGGCTCTGGCGATACGGAGTTCCTGCTGGTATTCATGAATGGTTTTACCGGCAAGCGCCTTAAATCCCTTTTTGAGATAGCATTCATTCATAGCAACTTTCCGTGACAGCTCCCGTATGGTGTGCGGCTGTTCTATATTGTCCTGAATGATCTGCATGGCGGTCGCTATCTTTTCGCGCTCGCCCTCGTAGGCAAGAAAACGGCAGGCAGGCACCTGACATGTGGTAAACGGCACCGTGATACATTCCAGCGCGCGGCGTAGCAGGTGCATTGCCGCTTCTGTACGGTGCAGCGACAAAAGGAATGGGGAAAGTACAGTACTCTCCTGCTCTAACTGGGTAAGCAGCGTACGCGACAGCGAGCAAACCGAAAACTGCTGTTCAGTAGTTTGGTCGAAACGGAACGGCTGATTTGCTATGAGTGCATCTGATGGGTACATCGCAAAAAATGCCGGCAGAAAACGGATGGAGTACACACTGGCCTGATTATCGGCAGTGTCATTAAAACCCAGGTAGCATAGTTCCAGACAATACTTGTTATCGTCTATCGGGTACAGATACAGCATACCCCTGTCATCGGGGGCTGCATCGTCTTCCATTACCACTTCGTGCCGGTAGGCTTCAACTGCATTGTTGACAGCAATCGGTGCAGTATCTACAATCCGGGTGCCTGGGCCGGCAAAGCGACCTGCAACAGCAATCTGGCGTTCGGTTTTATGTAGTATGTCTGGCACAATGGCAAAGGTATGGAGTTCCGGCAACACCAATTGTCAGCCAAGCATCAAAATGCGCTATCTTTTGAGTAACCGGGTTGCAGGGATATTTAGACTGAGACACGGTTGCTGATCTCTGGCCAAATCGCTACTGTCTCACAACAAGGTTTGTTGTATGAACAGTGTTTCTGGTTGTTATTTTGACCAGATAGTTTCCCGAGGGTATTTTCAGATCAAAGTTGGTTCGGTCGCTGATGGTTGTATTCTTGTAAACCGTACGTCCCAGCATATCAACGATTGTGATTGTCGTAGGTTCGCTGTTGTACCCATCCAATGTCACGAGGAATGATCCGTCGGATGGGTTGGGTAGTACGCTCAATCCTGCTTTTTTGCCGGAAAGGTCGTGAACGGAAACCGGGCAAGCGTCGGGCGAATACACTATAAGCGGGTGCGTTGCATGCACGGTGCCACACTCGTTGGTCGCTGTATACGAAACGGTGGTTCCGCCCGCGTAGGCACCGGTTACTACACCACCTGCTACTGTTGCATTTGGGTTGCTACAAGACCATGTACCTCCGGTGGGCGATCCGGACAGCGTAAGAGGAGTACCGATACATACAAAGTCGTCCCCGGTAATGGCGGGTGCCAGTGGGCTTACTGTTGCAACCACAACAGTGTCTGTGCAGCTCACACCGTTGATAGTGGTGGTGCAATAGTATGTGGTATTTGTGGTGGGTGTAACAGTGATACTGGCCGTAGTATCGCCGGTAGACCATAGGTAACGCGGCTTGCTGGTGTGTGTAGCGCCCAGCCAGCATAGCGTAGAACCGTCGTAACTGAGCAAATGGTATTCAGGATCTCTTCTGAAGTTGGTGATAGCAGGAATGTTGACTGTACCTAACATGGTACTACCGGCATGAAAGAGCCTAATGTTATTGAAGGTGTCTGTTGTGGCATAGATGCCGTTGGCGAGGTAAATGCCCCCGAAGCCCGTGCCCGTATAAATCGGTGTTTCGGGGCCACCCAGCGATTTTTGGTATAACGTACCACTGTAGCCACGACGATAAAGTATCGTGTGCACGCCAATGTAATCGGATACCAGCGAAATTGATGATTCCAGGGTAGGTAAGCCAATAGAGCTGGTGATGGATACTGTATTTGTGCCTGCGGCTGTCATCTTGAAAATATCGGCAGGGTGCAATGTGTAGGTGCTGAAATGATGTGTAAAGGCAATACTTGTATCACCAGGACCAAACCGCGCGTGCCGCTTCCACGTTGCTGATGGTGTGGTAAGTGCCTTGATCAAATTGGTAGCGTAGTCGAACATATAAATATCACCCCGGAAAATCGGTGCGGAAGAGAGTGACGAAAGATTGGTCCAGTCGTAAATGATCTTTGTTTTATCTGTAGACCAGTCCAGACTATACAATGCATTTGCATTGAACTGGGGTACCGGGAACACTACTTTTTCATTGGCACCACTTGATGAACTTCTGCACACCCAGGCAGAGTCCATTGTGAGCAGCACCATGCCATCCGGAGGAGTTGTCCGGTACTTAACGTAGATCATTTCCCTTCCATCATCAGATACGCTGGCATTCGTGCGGTTGTACCCATCGTTAAATAGTGTCTGGTAATTATTGGTAATTGTATTTCTGCGCCAGATGGTCCAGCGCGAGGTAGCCGGGTTGCGGGCGCTGAATACAAAATTGTTGTATGATTGCGCCGTGTCGGGTAATGCGGGGTGAGACAATGTGATGGCACTTCCCAGACAGATGGTTGTATCAGGCTGCGTTATACCGGGCATCAGGTTGATGGTATCCCCTTCAGACCATGAGCTACAACCTATGCCATTGGTTTCTACCACGGTATATATGCCTGGCATGGTGGCCGTATAAGTAGCATTGGTGGCTCCAGTTATTGCAAAGCCATCTTTCAGCCATTGGTAGGCAATACCCGCGCCAACTGGGTTTGCAGTGAGATTGGTACTGCTGCCTGCACAGATGGACGCGACCGGTGTTGTGATCGTACCGGGTGGTGGTGCAATGACACCGAGCAGGACAGACGGCGTAGTTGCAGACAAGCCGGTATTGGCACAGGTGAGTACACATCTGAAATGTGTGGGCGCACTCACACCAGCAGCATAGGTACTCATAGTTGCCGATGGTATGGCCGTGAATGAAGTGCCATCGGGCGATGATTGCCATTGGTAAAGTATGCCATATGATCTGGTACTTCCCGGCAGTGACAAGTTGTAAGAAAAACAGTCGGAGGCTACAGATGATGCGATGGTGCCAGCTGTTGGTGTGCCTGTGCAAATGGCACCTGCCACATACCGGATGCGGCTGGTATGCTCATCTGCAATGTACAGGTTGCCGGATGTGTCTACATGGATCTGTTGTATGGTATGCAGCCCTGCCGCTGTGGCTGGTCCGCCATCGCCAAGCGGGGTGGAAAGGCCGCTGCCTGCAAGTAATGAAATGATGCCTGCAGGGTTTACAATCCTGACCTTGGAGAACTCTGCGATGAGCACATTGCCGAACCGGTCTACCGCTACATTGCGTGGCAGAATCTGGGCAGCTGTGGCAGGACCGCCATCGCCTGTTGAGCCAGAAACACCAAAACCTGCTACAGTAGAAATGATACCCGCAGCGTTTATTTTGCGCACTCTGTAACTTGCATCGGCCACATATACATTGCCTGCATTGTCGGTAGCTACGCCATTAGGGCCATTGAGGCGTGCTGCTGTTGCCGGGCCGCCATCGCCAGAGAAGCCGCTTACACCAGTGCCGGCAAAAGTGCTGATAATACCGGCTGTATTCACTTTCCTTATCCGGTTATCGCCAACCTGCGCTATGTATACGTTTCCGGAAGTGTCTACTGCTATGCGGTTGCTGTTGTTGATGCCAGCTGCGGTTGCCGGACCACCATCGCCGCTGTATGCAAATGTATTGTTGCCTGCAAATGCAGTTATGATACCGGCCGCCGATACTTTGCGTACCCGGGCATTAGAGCCGATGGCAAAGTACAGGCTGCCATCGCGGTACATTGCCAGGCCTGCCGGGGTATTAATGAACGCGGCTGTCGCCGGGCCGCCATCGCAGCATGGAGCGCCTGCTCCGTTGCCGGCATAGGTAGTAATAATGCCTGATGGTGATACTTTCCTGACACGGAAATTGTAATAGTCACCTATGTAAATGTTTCCGGCATTATCAGTAACTACACCATGTGGCCGATTGATGCCTGCACTCGTTGCCGGGCCACCATCACCGCTGTAGGTAGTGGTGCCATCGCCGGCTATAGTAGTCATGATCTGGCCATCGGCAGGGAAGGGCAGGCCAAAACAAACAGCAATGAAAAAAGAGTAGAGTAGTTTTTTCATACAGGCAAGTGTTATGTCAAAGTTATATTACTTTTTATCAAGCTAATACGTTTGTTTTTTGCCCCTGAATTTTATCTACCTTTGTCCTGTTTCCGGCATTCGGGTACAATAGAGCAATGCGCAATATACCAACATACCACTTACAGTTTGCAGCTACACCAATAGCGCGTGTGGTCTTGTGTCTGCCTTTTTGCTAGCGCAGCTGCAGCAAAATCTTTACTACAGAATATCTCTCGGTTTTTGCCAGCTGAGTTCAATCAATCATCAACATCTACTAAATTTTTTCAGCTATGACGGCTGCCGATAAATATTACCTGAAAGCGAAGGATTATTATCCTTACGAGATAGAAGAAGCGCTGGAAGCCCTTGAATATGGGCTGTCGGCCGATGAGACACATGCGGGTCTGCTGACGCTGTAGGGCGAGATCTATTTTAAGGATCTCCGGCGTTTTGGCGATGCCATGGGCTGTTTCTCACTGGCTATTTACCATGATCCCACCTTCACAGAAGTCTATTATCCGTATATCGGGTTGCTAACCGAGGTGGAAGATTTGCACAGTGCAGCGCTGCTGGTGGTAAAGGCACTGAAAGTGCGTGGTATCAACAAGCCCAAAATCTGGCACCTTGAAGCACTGATACATGAAAAGCAGGGCAGGTATGAGGAAGCTGTAGGGTGTCTTCTTGATGCAAAAAACAGTTGTCAAGAGAAGGAATGTTTTTCGTTTTATGGCAGCGAGGCAAAACGTATTCTGAAAAAGTCGGGGGCTGCTAAGAAAGTTGAGGTGACAGCCGCACAGGCATAGCATACAGTACCTGCCCGGAATCGAAAACAACAGGTGACAGGCATTTTTGCCGGCCACCTGTTGTTTGTATACAGATGCATCAGTCTATGGTGCTACGTGAAATCTGCTGGTAACAACAACTTTCACTGTCAATACTTTGTTTGTAACCTTTCTCATTTTGCCACCCAGCTGGCAGGTAAATGTGATGGGGCCGGAGTTGGGCATGTACGATCTGAGGTTTGTGGTAGAGTTTACCGGAACAGAAAGTGTGGCCGCATAAGTATTAGGGTTGGATGGTATCTCGGCTATAGTTACCGGAGTGGTATTAGTTGGGGTGGAGAAAGAGGCCTGCACCTGTTCGAAATTGGCAAAATTATTGGCCGTATCCGGGTTGTTGATGGTCATATTGCAACTGGTAATGTAATATTCATCAATATTCTTAATGCCCAGTTGGTCGGCGGTTTGTGCACGTATAAAACTGTCAATGTTGTATGAAAAAGTACCGGTGCCGATGTTGCTATGCGACGCCAGATCATTTACGATCGGCACATTGATCGTAGCTTCAAGACCGTTGAGATCGAAGGTTGCTGGTCCGGCGATGGTCTCCTTTACTTTATCGCAAGACGAGAGCGAGGCAGCACCCAATGCTACTGCACAAAGCGAACTAAGAAATTTGTTTTTCATATTGCTGTGATTTTTATATTGTAAAAGTATGGATTTTTTTTAATCCAAAGGTTAATTTGATCTGATTTCCTATTGGCTCAGAAATATTGCCTTTGATTTGCCGCCGGGTAGGCAAGCAGTATACGTGGCACAATTGTGGCACTAAGATTGTGCGGATTATTAGTTTTGAATTGGGATGAAAAAGTGGCGAATTTGCGTTTTTGCGCACTTTTCTGTGAAAATTTCTGTTTTCTGGTTTTTCGGATTAATACGTTGTTTATCAGTGTTTTACGAATCGGTATACTTTTTCTTTTTGCGCAGTTTTTGCGCAGTTGCTTCCTCCTGCTGTCTCTTGCCGGTACGCTGCATTGCGTTCCCGAACTGTGCGCCTGAGGTTGATTAATAGCTATTTCCGGGTTTAGTGTAGTTCCAATTTTGAAGCGCATTTTGTGTGCCTTTTGCTTTTTACGGGAGAGCATAAGAGATAGGTTTGGGTATTGGGTCACAAAGGTCGGGTAGGTATTGGGTATGGACAATTTGGGTTTTCATGAAAGTACCGCCAGCGGCATATGACACTACAGAAACTGTACTATCATGAATAAAAGTTTCCGCTGTGGGTGCGGGTTTTGGCAGAGAAAGTGTTTAGATATTATAATGAATGTTCGTTTGGTTAATGGTTTGAGTTGTGGATGTGTTCGCACGTGTTTGCAACGCCCGCCCGGCGGATATGTGCTGCAATCCTGCACATGATGGTGTATGTTCCTGCATTTCGCGAGAAGACCACAGCATTGTGTCGGCGGTGAGGCCCGAAACTACTTTCATTTTTTTGTGTAGGAATGCGCACACCGTAGCGTGCTAAACCTCAAACTTCTGGCCATAGTCGTTCATTGCCTGCATAATCGGCAATAGTTTTCTGCCCTCTGCGGTAAGGCTGTATTCTACTTTTGGTGGCAATACATCAAACACTTTTCTATGAACTATGCCTTGCTCTTCCAGTTCTTTTAGTACCTGGGACAACATCTTGTCGTTGATGGTGACAAGCGTCTTTTTTAGTTCCCCAAATCTCATTTTTTGCGTTCTTAAATTCCAGATCACAATCCCCTTCCAGCGACCGCCAACTATTTGCAGGGTTAGGTCTACAGGACAGTAAAAGAAGGTTCCGTTAAGTTTATACCTTTTCATTGGCTTACAGATTTTTTGCAAAAGTATAACCAGCGAAGGATACTTACCTAAAAGGTAGCACTTTCATATTGGGAAGTATGGTAGTAAATGCAAGTGACCGGTCTAGTTTTGCATTTTCAAAATTTGTCTTTTTATGAACATTGCAAAACTCATTATCAACAACGAAAACAAAACAGAAACAGCACAAACAGCGTATGCTGTTTCTAGATCCATATTGGAAGGGAATTGGGAAAAGTTGGATAGCCTGCTGGCCAGGACGTTTACCTATACCGGCGATGGGTACCATTTTTCAAAGGATGAGTACATTGCTTTTATGCAGGACATGCGCGCGGCATTTTCAAACTTCGAAATGATCCTTGAAAAGACAATTTCTGATGACAATTTTGTATCCATTCGTTTCACCTCGAATGTGGTCAATACCGGCAGTTTTATGGGGTCGCCTGCCAATCAGAAGAGCTTAAGGGTGACTGGTATTTTCCAGCGTGAGGTGGCAAACGGACAGGTACTGCAGGAATGGCAGACAACCGATCTGTTAGGCACAATGAACCAGATAGGATTTGGTGCAACATTCGGGTATGCGGTATTTGTGACGGGGTTTAAGGTAAAACAGAAACCCTTGCAGCGCAAACCGAACGACTTTCTCCATATCAACGGTGAAGTTTCTAATTTTGATCTGTTAAGTGCAGGGGATAAAAATAAGTACATCAAGGATTATCTAAAAAAGATGTAGTAGTCCGCTGTTATCTGAATGCTATATAAACACTGTGCCAGGGCCCGGCTTACTTTGCCCGGTGTGTTTCATCCGGACTGAGTGCAGCAGACAATTTACGCAAGACAATGACTGATTGACAGACAGTGTAGACCGCGACGTAGAAGGAGCGCATCAGGTTTTTGCGGAAGACAATCGGAACAACATGGCCATGCTGCAAACCCACGCCAGCCGGAGCCGGAAGCGGTCCATATCCCTGTTATCACTCTTTTAGAAAACGCTCTACATACACCTCGTTCACCCTGATGAAATAAACACCCGCCGGCAAATGAGCAATTTCTAATAACGCCTCCTTCCCTCTTTTGGGAAGGCTGTAAGGTGCCATCACCACCTGCCCCACTGCATTAGTTATCACAACACTATTCACACCCTCACTTACACTTACATGCAGCGTGTGATGCACGGGGTTGGGGTATAGTCCCAATCCCTGCCTCAATGTTTCTTTTACACTTACCGACGGATCTGCAACCTTCTCTACCGCGACGGAATCTATGTAGTAATAGGCGTTGCCAGGTATCCAGCCGCCACTTTTCATAGGCGTTGCAAGAGTTGTGGCATCATTCTTAAAATTGCCCAGTATCATGTTGGTGTACGATGAGTCTGCTGTAAAAGTATCCACCAGCGATACCCAGTTAGTTGTATCTGTTATATTACCGGCAAAGCCATAATCTATCTGCGGTGCCGCATTGATAAGGGTCACAAAAGCAAAATTCCTGAGCTTATAGAAGAGCACCCCCATACCATTTGTACCATACTCGCACCTGTCTGACAGTGATACCTTAAGATAAACCCTGTAAACTGCCCCGATCTCCAGCGCCGGTATTGCCACTCTTGCATATTCCCGGTAATTCGGCAATACACTCCAGCCAAAAGTCATCAACCCGATATATCCCTTGCCGCTCGATGCCTGTTTGCCTACCAGGTTTTCCGGCACACCCATGTCTGCCGCCGGCGTTGCGGCAAGTGTATCATTACAGGCATTGAAATAGTCTGTAGAGGCACTAGTAGCATGCTCCGATTTCCACGGCGCCGCCCTTGTTATCTGACCTATGTCTGTAGGGCAACTAGTGTAATTTTCAAAGCTGGGGTTGGGCACTATATTCTGGCAATAACCAATATTCGCCTGCAGTAGCAATAATAGCGGTAAACATTTCAAGGTCAATATTTTCATAAAAGTACTTGTCGCACAAACAAATGTACGTGATCCACCCTTCATATGCACCACTGTTAACCCGGGCCCGTTGTACGATATGTTCCGCAGTATAATCCCGGACTGAAAATAGAAAACGCTGCCTCGGAGGGTTGTTTCCATTTTGTTGTTACCGGTCAGGGCGCGGTGCCCGGGTCGAGGCTCTTGATGAGGAACACCAACAAAGGCGGAAAATGAAATTCCATACTTCATAGCCTTGATTTCCCGGGCAACGTTAGCCTGACCTAGCACGGCATATTCACATATATGTCGTATTTTCGAACTTTATTAAAAAGGTAACATATGATATTAAGACATGCTTTTATTGCCTTTCTGTTTGTAATAATTGCTATTAATGCCAATGGTCAAAATAAGGAATACTATAGGTTGGTAGCAGAAGGTGAACGACTTTTCAATGCCAGGGAATACAAAGAGTCCGCCGCGGCTTATAGCAGGTCCTTTGCATTGGCGGGAAGAAAAGCTGTTCCTGACGACCGCTTTAACGCGGCGCGCGCATGGGCTGAAGCTGGCAATAAGGATTCTGCATTCCACCAACTGCAATACCTTGCCACCAAACATAAGTTTGCAAATTACAGAAGTCTATTAGATGATACTGATTTGAACAGGCTGCACAGTGATAAACGTTGGGTATCAGTTTGCGGGAAAGTGAGAAAAAATAAGGAGCAGGTTGATGCAAAGCTTAATAAACCACTAGTAGCGCGGCTTGATACGATATTGTACTATGACCAAAAATATCGCCTTGCTTTCGATACCGCAGCTGAACAACATATGAAGGCACTTTGGGACGGGATGAGGCTGCATGACTCGCTGAATGAGATAGAAGTTATAGCGATCCTTGATAAGTATGGTTGGCCAAGTATAGAAAGCGTTGGCGAAATGGGTACTGAACCAATATTTCTTGTTATACAACACGCTCGCTTAAAAATACAGGATAAGTATCTGCCTGTTCTGCGTGACGCAGTTAAAAAAGGCAACGCCAAGGCTGCGTGGATGGCATTGCTTGAAGATAGAGTAGCATTAAGGCATGGCCGTAAGCAAATATATGGCAGTCAGGTTTCCGGTGATGAAAAAGGTGGGTATCTTGCTCCCATGATAGATCCGGACAATGTAGATGAAAGAAGGGCTTCTGTTGGTCTTGGGCCGCTTGCTGTATACCTGCAATATTTCGAGTTGCCATGGGACGTTGCAGAATATAAAAAACAATTGCCGGAAATAGAAAAGAGAGAGGCAGCTGGTCATTGACATTGCATTGGAAATAGTACCATGTTTTTGTGGGTATTTCAGCTTTTATAAGCCTGGTGGCGATGAGTCCACACCGAAAGGCGGGAGACACATCGGGCGTAGAAAAATCGAACTGATATGAAAATAATAAGACTAGTCTTTATATTCCTGATAACATCCTTATTGACACAAGCACAGGAAAAAAAAGAAGACACAGCAACCAACGGCTTCACACAACGTGAGGTCGTGCTGTACGAAGAGGATTTCGGAGAAGATACCGTAGGGGCATTTCCATCGAAGTTGCAGGTAATGGCGTCTGACAACTACACATGGCGCGATATGAACACAATGTTTCATGTAGAAAAAGATAGTGAAGGAATGTATTTGAAAATAGTCCGCAATGCACGGCCGGAGCTGGAGCCTTTTCCGAAGTATACCCTTTTTGACAGTTTTACGATAGAGATTGATTTCCTGCTTGAATACTACAACTCCGGTATCGCTTGCATACTAACCGATGATTCTGCCCGGCGATGGATATATGACTCATTAGATGGCAAGGGGCAATTCAAGTGCGGTGTGGCTCTTGAAAAATATGGGTCGCTGGCCGATAAAAAAACAAACATCCCCGGCTTTGACCGGAAATTATGGCACCGCCTGGCGATTTCCTATAAAAAACAGCAAACAAAATACTACTTTGATGATACGCTGGTATCTTTACTAGCCGGGTTCGCGGTCAATGCTTCACATGTTTTCATTGTTCCAAAAGGGCCTGTCAAAATACGGCATATTCGCATTGCGTCCGGCCCCGAGACCATACCTATTGAAAGACTGCTATCAGATAAAAAATTCACAACACACGCTATCTTGTTTGATGTAAACAGATCGGTATGCAAGCATACAAGTATGACATTCATCAGAAGGCTTGCCAGTTTCCTGAAAAAAAATCCTTCAATAAAATTGGAGATAGATGGACATACAGATAGCGATGGGAATGCCGAAGCCAATATGAAGCTTTCGCTGGAGCGGGCTAATGAAGTGAAAAGGCAATTGATAGCGATGGGCGTAGCTGCCGCCCGGCTCACCACTAAGGGCCTTGGCGCCTCAAAACCAATTGAAACCAATTCTACAATAGAGGGAAAAGCTAATAACCGGCGGGTGGAGTTCATAAGCCGATAGTCCAGAGAAATGGTGATATTAAAAGCAGATAGAGAGAAAACAAAAACGGAGAAACCCGCACTCCGCTCTGTTTCTCCTCACTCATTTAGGTGCCCCTAACAGACAAAACTTCGAACCCCACAAGGGAGTAGTTTCGTGAAATTTATCTGTCCTGTGAGAGGCTGTTGGTCAGAAAATAAGACAAACAGCGGCGGAAACCAGCCAAATTGTGTGCGGCACGAGTTCCCCCGGGCGCCAGGCCAGGCTGCAAACCCGCGCCAGGCGGCATAAATAAATTTTGAAACACTTAATTCCTATTCTTCAGCAGTTCTTCCATCTTTGTTTTAATGAGTTTCTTTTCTGCTGTTGAAGGCGTAAGATCAAAAGCCTGTTGCAGGTATTCATTCGCTTTTATGGTGTCGCTGAGTCTTTTATACAATTCTCCAAGCACAGAACTATAGATATGGTCTGTTCGTAAAAGCTTATCAATACCTGTGATTGAAAGAATGGATTGAATAGCAGCTTCTATTGCTCCCAATTGTGCAAGTACTACAGCCCTGTTCAACTGCACAGCGGGAGATGGATTTACTTCCAGCAACATATCATATAACTGCAGTAACTTTTCCCAATTGGTAGCAGCGAAGGTTTCTGCAAAACAATGTTGCGCAGCTATCGCAGATTCTATATGATATACACTCAACTCATCACCTTTGCTGCACTTATTTAAATAATGAAAACCGATGTTGATCAGTTCTTTGTTCCATTTTTTTCTGTCCTGTTGCTGCAGCAGAATGATATCATTATTATCATCAATTCTGCTGTCGAACCTGGAAGCCTGAAAACACATCAGGCTTAGCAAGGCAAATGTGGAAGGCTGATCACCGGCTTTATGTTCACCCAGCAGTTTGCAGCAACGCATGGCTTCTGCACAAAGATCTTTGCGTATAAGTTCATCGGCTTTTAGAGAATTATATCCTTCATTGAATAAAAGATACAGAACGGTGTAGATCGTTTCCAGTCGTTTCTTCAACTCTTCACCGGCGGGAATTTCTAACTGGATTTGATTATTCTTCAGAAATTCTTTTGCCCTATGCAATCTTTTTTGAATGGCAGTTTCATTAGTAACTAGTGATCTTGCAATTTCCTGCATCGAGAATCCGGAAACTGTTTTTAAAGTAAGTGCTACCTGGTCTTCCTGTTTCAAAGATGGATGGCAGCAGGCAAACATCATTCTCAACTGGCTGTCTGCAATTTCCAGTTCATGAAAAAACTGGTCAAGCGTGCAGGCAGACTGTTCATTCAGTTCAGCAGCCAGTTCTTTTGAATAGAGATTGAAATTATTTTGTCTTCTGATAATATCAATTGCCCTGTTCTTTGCAACCTGCATCAGCCATGCGGAAGGATCATCCGGAAGATTGTTGAACTTCCAGCTTTGCTGTGCTTTTATAAAAGCATCCTGCACCACATCTTCTGCCAGTTGGAGGTTATGTAATCCAAACAATCTTGATAAAACGGCAACCATCTTTCCCGCTTCATGGCGAAAAAGATGGTCAACCAGTTTCTCTGTTTCTGCAAATTGCATCAATCACATATTATCAAACACCACTACATCCCGCACTTCAACAGTTCCACCCAGGGGAAGGTCAGGACAACTCTTGGCAATCTCAGACGCTTCTTCAATACTGGCGGCTTTTACAATAAAGAATCCGCCCACCATCTCTTTGCTTTCTGCATACGGGCCATCCGTAACCAAATTGCCTTTTTTTACTGTTTTACCTGTAGGCAGCAACGCTTCGCCGGCTGTGTAAATACCCTTCGCTTGTAATTCACCTATCCATGAGAACCATTTTTGCATGTTTTGCTGAGATTCTTCCGGAGACATTTTCATTGTTTCGCTGCCACTACGAAAAATAAGCATGAAATTTTTCATTGTACTGTTTTTTTGGTTTTAAAGATTGTTTACGGGTATGTGACGAACAGCATTTTGCCGGGCAGACAAAAATTACAAACTTTTTTTGAGTTGAGTATGAATTTGTAGGAATGGCACCATGAAAACACCTCAAAATTGTGCACTTCCCACACTGATCGAGGGGGCTCCCTTCGTCCTCAACATACAGCAATTGTCTCCTTGCCGGCACAATAAACAAAAATCCACCCTCCAAACAAGATAGGATACTTGTAGACTTTTAGCTTTTGACTTTTGCCCGTTTACTTTTAAAGTGCCCCTAACAGACAAAACTTCTAACCAGCTAAAGGATTTTTTTTGTAAAATACACGTTTTAAAGTCTGTTTTGGAGTAAAAGAGTGCATTATCTCACATAATACATCTTCATAACCCCTTTGCCCTTCACTTCTACCTCGCCCCTGTATTCACAATTGAATTTGTCCTTCACCAACTCATAAATCGTTTCGGAAATATTTATTTTCCCCGCCTCGCTGTACTGCTCCATGCGGGCTGCTGTGTTTACGGTGTCACCCCAAATGTCGTAGGCAAATTTCTTTAGGCCCACTATGCCTGCTACTACGCTGCCGCTGTGTAAGCCTATGCGTATGCGGAACGTGCGCTCACTGCCCAGCTTAGCGAGGCGGTTATCCATGAAGGCGATTATTTCTACAGCAGTTTTTAAGGCATTTTCTGCATGATTAGGGTCTTCGGTAGGTAGCCCTGCTACGGCTAGGTAGGCATCGCCAATGGTTTTTATTTTTTCGATGTTAAACTTGCTGGTTATTTCATCAAATGCCTTAAAGCAAGCATCTAGTTCTGCTATCAGTGCTTCTGGGCTTAGCCTTTCGCTGGCTTCTGTAAAGTTTACAAAGTCGGTAAAAAGCACCGTCACGTTATCAAATTGCTTTGCTGCTGATTTGCCGGTGTTTTTCAGTTGGCTGGCTACTTCCTCGGGTAGTATATTCAATAGTAGGTCTTCATTCTGCTTTTTTTCTTTGCCCAGCAGTTTGTTGTTTTTCCTTAGTACAAATATGAAACCCAACGCCAGTAGCAATACACCGCCGCCTATCAGTTCATAGTTGCGGCGGGTGGCGGCTTTTACATCGGCAGCTTTTTGCGCGGTGGCAGCTTTAAGGCTATCGCCATATTGTTTATGGGCATCTTCCAGTTTTGCTATCTTATCCCTGTTCTCCTGCGAAAAAATAGAATCCACAATTACCCTGGTACTATCGATGTAGTCCACAACTTTCCTGTAGTCGCCTTTTAGTTTATATGCCTCCGTTAGTCCTGAATAACACTCCAGCATACGGTCAAGGGCTTTTATCTCTTTGTATAATTCGAGAGCACGCTTCAGGCAATCTATGGCAGCCGAAAGGAGGGCTGCTTTTCCTTTCGGAATGGAGAAGGTGGGCACGTATGCAGCTTCGCGAAGCTCGGTAGTGCCTGTAACCATCCCCCAGTTAGTGGTGGAATCCTGTATTATGGCCAAATATGTGCCGCCGAGATTACACAGGTTATCTGCTAATTGATCGCTATTGCCGGGCTCCTCGTTTAATTTCAAGGCTGCTTGCAAATAGGCTACCGCCATTGTATAATTTTTCTGGTCTTTATACACATTGCCGATGTTGCCTGTAACACCTGCAATGCCATGTTTGTACCCCAGCTCTTCGTAGAGTTTTAAACTCTTGAAACCATATTCCAATGCCTTTGGGTAGTCTTTTTGTTCATGGTAAACAGCACCAATATTGCCTGTAACAATTGCAGCAAATTTTTTATACCCCCCTTCTTCGTCCAGCTTTAAGGCTTCAAAAAAATACTCCAGCGCTTTTTGGTGGTTTTTTTGCCTGATGTAAAAAATGCCGATGTTACATGTGGCCCCGGCCATACCTTTCTTATCGCCTATTAATTCATACAACTTTTTTGCTTTTAAAAAGGATTCCAGAGCCCTTGGAAAATCGGATATTACCTGATAATTCCCGCCCAGAACATCATTGAAGTTGGCCATTTTTGCTTTCCAATCCAGCTTTGTCGCAAGTTCGATGCCCTGCCGGCTGTATTTCAGACTCTCGTCGGGTGAAATTGCCGCATAAGAGTAGGACAGAACGTAGAGTACTATCACCCTGGCGCTATCGTCCTTTTGCCGTGGCAGCTCTTTGAGCAGTGAATCAATTTTTTCCTGCCCCTTCAGCCGGGCATAAAGTGTTGTACTACCAAGCATAGCCAGCAATAAGCAGAAAGCTATTTGTCTCATATGTGGGGAATAAAGCGACAATGTACAATAAATATTATATACTATTCTTCCGGCTACAGGAGTAGCAGGGGAAGTTCGAACTTCCCTTTAGGGTAAAAAACAAAACCCGTCATTGTTCCGGTATCTTAGCGCATCCGGAACTACAAGGAAGTCCCTTTCTCTGAACGATTTGATCTTGATACATCCTATTGGATGTCTTAAGGCGTTTTTTGAGGCAGCAGCATCCTACCTATCCTTAAATCCCCAAAACCATGGGCCAGACACATCGCCACAAAAAGACCCCGTTGTTAGGATTACTCCTCACGGCATCCCAAAATTGGACAAAAATAGTATCCGACGGCGTTCATCTTTAAAAAGCTAAAATCGTTAGAGCGACAAACAAAGCGAAGAAAGAGGTAAAATGAGAAAAACAGATCATCGCTCCCTTTCTTATTTTTTGTGCACCAAACAGACAAAACTTCGAACCAGATGTGGAATTTCTTCCATGAGATTTATCAATCACACACGATGCTGTTGGTCAGAAAATAAGACCAACAGCGGCGAAAGTTGCTGAATGATTACTCCGTATTATTTTGCCCTGCTCGAGGTTGTTGGTCAGAAAATAAGACCAACAACGGCGGAAAATGCCTTGCTTGTGTGATGCAAGGGAGATGAGGCAAAAATCATATCACCATATTCCTTCAATACCTGTTACCGCTAAGTCATCGGGCATTGCCTCCGTATTTCCAGCCTCGCAAAACACGTCTACTCCATTCAAAATTCCACATTCGTCGACAAATAGCAAAACGTTTAGTTCTTTATTATAATTTGTCTGATATGCGATCTCTCTATAGAGCCCACTTTCATTTTTGAGTGCAGGAAGTTCTGCTCTATTCAACGGAAATACTTCAAATGAATGGCAACCACATTTACAATAGAATTCCAATCGGGCATTATTTAAATGTTGTGCTATTATCCCAGCCTTTTCATCCGGCAGCTCAGATAATAGCTTTCTGTATTTATCCAAGTGAATACTTTCCGGAAAATCTTCCGAATACTTTCTATCAAAAACGAAATGCATCGATTGTATGTTTATTCAAATGTAGCGATTATTATCACTAATCCATCTGTGGCGGAGCATTTCAAATTGTCGCATCAAATATGCATTAATCCCCATTTGGCGTAAGTGTTTTTTCACTTGTGTCTAATTTATTGCAAGTCTTTTTGACTTGCGAAAACAAAAAGCGGAAAAACCGCTTTACGCTATGTTTCTCCGCTTTCCCTTTTGGTGCCCCTAACAGGAATCGAACCTACACTTCCTTGCGATAACCAGGTTTTGGGACTGTTGCAATTGCCCTGAATAAAGTTGATTGCTCCAATCATACAGGCTGCTTGGGGTCCGGACCATAGGGGTTAGTGCCGTGGGTGCCTTCGCGCAACAAGAGTACTACAAACCAGAAAACAACTGACACAATAATTGTTGCCAGTATTGAAGTCAATACCAAAAAAGACAGGTCGGCAAATGGATTTTCGCCCGTCTGGCCCTTGTAATTCAGCACCTGATTGTATACAACACCAAGTATACCAAAAATGAGGAAAGCAAGCAGGAAGCGGAAGAGAACCCATCCGCTTTTGCCAATATCGTGAAAGCGCCGAACGGTGAGCGACAGGCCGGGCAGGAGTATAAAAAGATCGTATGCCAATGAAATATAGCCGCCACCCCAGACACCGCGCATAGGAAAATTGCATCCGGTGACCTGATCAATGATACGCGTACCTACGGTTATGAGCAGGTTGAACAAAAGGAACATCCAGAATTCCGTGCGGCGGGACCTGCCGGTGAAAACCACAAAGCTTTTGAGTGTGAGCAAATACCATTTCATACCAATTGTTTTGATTTTAATGGCAGGTATACTGTTTCCGCAATATGTAATTTACTAATTTTATTGAAGTAAATAAAATATTTTGTCGATATGCGCATATACATGGTTTGGGCGGACACGAAAAAGATAAGTTTCGCTGCCCCATGGTGCCAACGCAATACCGGCAGCTTACATCTTACAATGCACAACAGGTGAATAGATTAGTACTTGTTTTATTGCTGGTAGCCGGCCGATATCCTGTATACCGCAAAACAGTATGCTGCAGGGGCGGCGCTATAGGGTGGTGCATTTGCAACGAGCCCAGGCAGTTAGCGGACATAGCCGCTGCAAACTATGTAATAAAAAAGTGTCTGGCACAATGCGTACCAGACACTTTGATAAAAAGAGTGTAGATGCTATAATAGCCCCAGCTTTGCCAGATGGGCGTCCATTGTGTCCAGCTCGCTCTGCAAGTGGCCACTGATGTAGTCATTGGACCTTTTCAGCATGTCGGCCAGTATTTCAGCCCGGGTCATATTCACGTTGTTCCACCACAGCGGATGCAGGAGCAACTGCGCCCTCGAATTGTCGCGGAAGAAGCCCAGCAGATCGTTGGTCAGGAATAAGCGGCGGCTATCGCTCATATAGGCGATATCCTTAAAGAAGCGCGGACTGTATGCGTCTATAAAATCAGGGAATACCTGTTTCACGGTTGATTTGCCGGGTTTGTGCTGTGCGATCATCGTAATTGGCATCCCGATAGCGTCCTGCAGCATATCGGCACGCATCCTTACGCGGTTCAGGCGCTGCTGCTCTGTGAGGTCTTCGTATCCCGAGGCATCGTAGTGAAGGCCTATTTTGTGACCCATGGCTGCAATCTCGTGAATGCAATTCACGCCATCATACGACAGCGGATTGTAATAGGGAGCTGTGAGCAGGATGAAGAAGGTGGAACTTACGCCTGCCTGGCTGTCGAGCTTTGCAATTTCAACCGCCTTGGGCAGTGAAAAGTCTACATCGTGGCGCAGAATAACATAGTTGTCGTCTTCTGGAGTTACAGTGTCAAATCCTACAAACTTCCGGCCCATGGATTGGATGTCTGCAAGCAATTTCAGGTAACTTTCGTGTGTAAATTCAGTCATGAGTTAGTTTTTTCTTTTTTCTTTTATTCTTTTGAGGTTGGCAAGGGGAATAGTGCGAAACTGCTTGCCTGTAAATATTTTTATTGCTCTGCGGCGCAGATAGTCGCGCAGGTCTTCAGATATCGCATTGCCATCGCCGGTCATTTTCCGTTCGTTGATGTCGAAGTGTGTACTGCCTTTCAGTTCGTCGGGCAGCGGATAATAGGAAATGGAGACGTCTGGTTGGGTTGATTGCCCGGCCTGTGTGCCCTGTCCGTAATAAACAATATGTGTCTTTGTGCCTGCAAATAGTGTAGTAAGTGTAAAATTGGTACCATCTGGCCGGCACTCCAACGCCTCAGCGTCCTTGGGTGGGAGGGTTGTGGCATAATCGGCAATTATTTCGTGCATCAGGATGTCAATACCCTCGGCGGTGAGTGCCTTCGGGAACTCGCCGCTGCCTTTTATCACTCTGGCAGGGTTGCCGGTTGCGAGCGAGTGCGCGGGAATGTCTTTATTCACCAGCGAGCTGGCTCCTATAGTGGCATAGTCGCCAATGGAAACCCCCGGAAGTACTACTGAATTGAGGTATACCACACACTGCTTACCTACATGCACAGGGCCAAACTTGGTAGGGTAGCCCATCAGTGCGGGTTGCCATGCACCATGGGTGAGCAGCACCACATTGTAGCTGAGTGCGGTGCCATCGCCCAGCGTTACGGCTTCAGACAGATTGATATAACATTTGTCGAAAATGGCTACGTTGTCGCCGGTGGTGAGGTAAGATCGTGGTCCTGCGCATCCGCCACCGCCCACAATCACATCATTCTTCATCCACAGAAACTCGCCACTACGCATGCCCTGACCGCCTATCACCACACGGTTGCCCACTACGCTGCTTTTGCCCAGGTGCAGGTATTCATTTAGTTCTACCTCTACAGTTTTTCCGATAGAGCAGCCTGCGCCGAGGTTAATGTCAGGGGTGGTTATGGTAGTGTTGTTGCCTATTTTGCAGCCGTTTCCGAGTTCCAGCCGGTCGCAAACTATATCCACATTGTCGCCTATAACAACGTCGTTGCCTATAATTACCTCTTTGGCCCTGACGATGCTGTTTTTTCCTATGTGTACGCGTTCTCCCATCGAGATCACTTCCGCATATATAGAATTATCCTGTGATGCTTTTAACATGTATATTAATATGACTACGTGGAGTCATTATATTATGAATTGACAATCTGCAAATTTAGGTAATCTTTCACAAGAGTTCAAATACGAATCATAAATATTGGTATAGCTCCCGCGTGCAGGCGGGGCTTTTTATGAGGTGAACTTATGTACCGTAGTTTTTGAGTAGCTTTTCTTTTCTTTGCAGCATGTTGCACCTGCTACCTGATGTGTCTTTGCTGCCTTACAACACCTTTGGTATAGATGTGCCCGCCGAGTTTTTTGCAGCTATTCATAGTCTGGCAGATATCGAAGAACTATCGGCGCAAAAAAGCAGCATAAAAATTCTGGGTGGAGGCAGCAATATATTGCTTACCGGGCCGGTGCGCGGTGTGGTAGCGCATAATATGCTGCAGGGGATCGATACCGTAAGAGAAGATGAAACCCATGTATGGGTGGAGGCACAAGCGGGTGTAGTGTGGCACGATCTGGTATTGTATGCAATCGCTAAAGGGCTGGGTGGCGTTGAAAACCTGGCACTCATACCGGGAACGGTTGGTGCAGCTCCCATTCAGAATATTGGCGCATATGGTGTAGAGGTTTGTGAGGTGATTGAGCAGGTGTCGTTCTGGCACCTTCAGGATAAAGCGCTGGTGCACTGCAGCAATCAGTCCTGTGCATTTGGATACCGGGATAGCGTGTTCAAGAATGGCATGAAGGGTGCGGCATTTGTGACTTCAGTGCTGATAAGGCTGAACAAACAACCCCATTTCAATACCAGTTATGGCGCCATCGAGGCCGAGCTGACCCGGATAGGTGTGCAGCAGTTGTCGGTGCAGGCCATAGCGCAGGCGGTAATGAACATACGCCGCAGCAAGCTGCCTGATCCACGGGTGACGGGGAATGCGGGTAGTTTCTTTAAAAATCCCACAATAAGTGCGGCGCTTTATGATGAGCTTGCTGCACAGCACCCCGGCATTCCGTGCTTCAGGCTCAGTGACACCCATGTAAAAGTGCCCGCAGCGTGGCTGATAGAGCATTGTGGCTGGAAGGGGTACCGAAGAGGCGATGCGGGTGTGCATAGTTTGCAGGCGCTGGTTATCGTAAACTATGGCACTGCCACGGGTTCAGAGCTATGGCAGCTTTCAAACGAGGTAGTGCAGAGCGTGCTCAGCAAGTATGGATTGCTCCTTGAGCGTGAAGTGCAGGTATGGTGATACGTTAACAGGTATTAACAATACTTTATTTCTGTTGCGGCCAACTTTGTGGGATATTTCATAGATTTTTGCTGTTTACGGCAAAATCATGCGTTTATTCTCTACAGGTATTTCTCTCATCATCTTTTTATTGTTCACAGCTGCATTGCCGGCAACAGGCCAGCAGCAGGGTAGCGTAAGTGGCAAACTGATCGATGCGGGTAAATCGCCGGTTTCGTATGCAACGGTAACCCTGCTCCGTGCCGACTCTTCGGTAGCGAATGGAGATCTTTCCAAAGATAATGGTACGTTTCTCATCGGTCCGGTTAATGTGGGTAATTATACATTGCGTATCGAGTCGCTTGGATTTGTAACCGGGTACCTGGCTATTGCCGTAACACCCGAAAAACCGGACGTAAAGGCTGGAACAATAAAGCTGGTGCCATCGGCAACTACGCTGCAGGCGGTGAGCGTAACGGGTGAGAAGCGGGTGATGGAACTGAAGGTGGACAAAAAAGTATTCAATGTAGAAAAGAACACCACCACTGCAGGTGGCAGCGCTACTGATGTGTTGCAGAATGTGCCTGCGGTATCGGTGGATATGGATGGGAATGTGAGTCTGCGTGGCAAAAGCAACGTGACCATACTGATAGATGGCAAGCCGGCTACGATGCTGGGCAGCGATGTTACATCGGCATTGCAGAGCCTGCCCGCCGGGAGTATAGAAAGTGTGGAAGTAATCACCAATCCGTCGGCGAAATATGATGCACAGGGTACTACCGGTATCATCAACATTGTAACAAAAAAAGACGGCAGACTGGGCGTAAACGGCAGCCTGACGCTGGGCGCAGGCACCCGGGATAAATACAATGGTAACCTGAGTCTGAGTGTGCGTAAGGGAAAGTGGAGTACATTTCTGAACAGCAGTGGTCGTATCAACAATACCTTCCATAACGTAACTACAAAACGGTATGACGAGCAGTTTACCAACGGCACACAGCGGTACTACCACACTTATGAACATGTGCCCCGTTTGTTCAATGGATCGTTCAATACGATAGGTGCCACTTACGATATAGATAAGAACAACTCGATAACCCTGACACAGAACATTAATGTGATGCAGTGGGGTTACCGCGACAACTCGGATTACCGGGTATATAGCAATGCACAGGAAACCGGTACTGTATTGGAACGCAGGATACGCAATTCAGATGCACTTGGCGGCCCGGTATCTTCTTCCAGCTCTTTCGATTTCAAGCGTAAGTTCAAAAAGAAAGGGGAAGAACTTAATGTAGATGCTACCTATGCCATAACCGCTATGGAGCGCTCACAGAATTACCATACGATAATGGAAGTAAGCGGTAGTGTTCCCTATGGCATTTCATCGAGTGCGCCGGGCAGTGGCGGCAACAACAGCCTGAATGTATGGGCAGACTACACCAACCCACTGTTTACTGAGAATGGTAAGCTGGGAGTGGGTTTCAAGTCGCAGATATTCAATTTCTACAGCAGCAACGATCCGTACATCTGGAACGACGCCACTCCGACAATACGCACCGTAGACCTTAGTCAGTTGACGATATACGACTACAACCAGCAGATACATGCCGGATATGTGAACTGGAGTGACCAGAAGGGGAAGTTTTCCTATCAGGCTGGTTTGCGTGTAGAGGATGCTGAATACAAAGGCTCGGGCAGTGTGCCTACTTATGCTACCTTCAGCAACAGCTTCCTTAATGCTTTCCCTTCAGCTTTCGTTTCTTACCTGTTGCCCGCCGATCAGAGTATCTACCTCAACTACAGCAGGCGTACCAACAGGCCCGGTTTCTTCCAGATGATGCCCTACAAAGATTTTTCCAATCCCGGTACGATCTCCATGGGTAATCCAGACATATTGCCGGAGTTTATAGATAATATTGAATTCAGCTATAGCCGTAATACCGAGAAGGGTAACAGCTACATAGCCAGTGCCTACTTTGCGCAGACCAATAACCTGTCAGAGCGCGTGCTGCGGCCCATAACAGGGAGCAGTGCCGATTCTGCACTGGGACTCACGGCAGAGATAGGGCAGTTGTTGTCGCGCCCGCTGAACATAGCCTCCGGGGCTACATATGGTTTGGAAGGTACCGGTCGTTTGCAGCTTACCAAGGCGTGGGATGCGACACTGAACCTGAATTTCTTCAACAATCAGCTCACCATCGGCGATATTGATCCCATTTACAAGCCCTACATAGCCAATAACAGCGGCTATGGCTGGTTTGCCAAGCTGAACAGTAATCTGAAGCTGCCTGAGAATTTCTCGCTGCAGCTCACCGGCAACTACGAGTCGCCAAAGGTGATTACCCAGGGTCGCCAGCAGGAAAGCTACTGGATAGACCTGGCACTGAAGAAAAACCTATGGAAGAACAAAGCATCACTGGTTGTCAATTGTGCCGATGTGCTTAAAACCCGCAGGTTTATTAATAATTACAATACCGACAACTACACCCAGACTGTAAACCGTGTCAAGGAAACCCGAATCGGAAATATTACGTTTACTTACCGTTTCGGCAAATCGGACGCCGGTAAGCAAGGCGGGGGCGACCGCGGCCGTGGTGCGAAGAAGGCAGAGGCGAAGAAGGTGGAAAAGCCCAATGATGAAGACCGCGCAAAGAACCTGAAGCAAAACGACGACAGCGACAATGGCGGCGGTGGTGGAGGCGGCGGAAACAACGGTGGGCAGCGCAAATAGCATTTGTTGAGTTTATTAACTGTTGGCTTATTGCCAGCGGTTTTGCAGGGTTAGTTTTTTGCCAGTAATGAAAATTACACTAATTTGGCAAAAAACTAAATTCATTGAAAAAGATCCAAAACCTTTTATCGCTTGCCCTGATTACAATGTGTTTTGCTGCGCCGGTTACGGCACAGACCATGTATACCTATGCCGGAACAGGTGTAGCCGGCTTTAGTGGTGATGCAGGTGCTGCCACTGCCGCAAAGGTGAATGTAACCCACGGCGTGGCTACAGATGCTGCCGGCAATGTGTACATCGCCGATCATGACAATAACCGTATACGAAAAGTAAGTACATCCGGTGTGATCACTACAATTGCCGGAACGGGTTTCGGCGGGTACCTTGGCGATGGTGGCGCTGCCACGGCTGCATGGATCAAATGGCCTATCGGTATCGCGGTAGATGCCTCAGGCAATATTTACTTCTCTGATTACGGCAACAATGTGATCCGTAAGATCAATACCAGCGGTACAATTTCTACCATTGCTGGCATTGGTGGCTCTATCCCTCTGTACAGTGGCGATGGCGGCCCGGCTACTGCGGCTAATCTG
Organism: uncultured Bacteroidota bacterium; assembly: GCA_903824665.1. GTDB lineage: Bacteria > Bacteroidota > Bacteroidia > Chitinophagales > Chitinophagaceae > Nemorincola. The sequence goes on from CAIJXT010000032.1 coordinate 27,631, forward strand.
GGCAATGCCTGGGGAGTGGCAGTTGATGCGACGGGAAACGTATACATAGCAGATGCACTCAATCACCGCATTCGTAAGGTTGTTGTAGGTACGGGTATCATTACTACTGTTGCAGGGATAGGCCTTGCGACGTTTTCGGGAGACGGTGGTCCGGCAACTGCTGCCAGGCTGAACGAGCCTACAGGCGTGGCTTTTGATGGTGCAGGTAATATGTATATTGCCGACAACGCCAACAATCGTGTACGCAAAGTAAACACATCAGGCATCATCACTACCATTGCCGGTATTGGTTTGCCATACGGGTATACAGGCGACGGTGGCCCTGCCACTATTGCCAAGCTGTACTATCCCAAAGGCATTGCTGTTGACAATCCCGGTAATGTATATATCTGCGACTGGAATAATAACTGTGTGCGTAAGATCAACACGTCCGGTATTATCACCACCGTTACAGGTACTGGTGTAGCCGGTTTCAGCGGCGATGGTGGTGCTCCCGGTGCAGCCCAGCTCGACCATCCCACCGGTGTTGCAGTGCGTGCCGGTGATGGCGATATCTTTATCTCCGACAACCTCAATAATCGTGTCCGTCATATCCAGATCGGCAATGCGCCTTACTTTACCGCCGGGCTCAGCAAAAGTGTGATCGTTTGTCCGATAGAGTTTACCACTATCGACTCGGCATTGCGTGTAGACGACATCAATGTGGGTGAAACCGAAACATGGAGCTCTGTAACCCTGCCATTGCACGGTACGCTGGTAGCCAGTTATTCCACACTTTCCACAGGTAGTACGATCACGCCATCCGGCATGACCTATGCACCTGCGCTGGGCTATGTTGGCACCGATTCGTTCAAGATGCGTGTCACAGACGGAGTGTATTCTGATACGATAATGATCTACATCACCGTACTGCCATTCCCGGTTGCGGGCACGATCACTGGTGCCGACAGTGTTTGCCCTGGTCTTAACATTACACTGGCCGATACGGCCAGTGGTGGTGTCTGGAGCAGCAGCAATACCACATTAGCTACGGTTTCGGCTACAGGTGTTGTTCATGGTATTCTTCCTGGTACCGTTGTTATAAGTTATACAGTTACCAATCCGTGCGGCAGCGCAACGGCTACAGATACTATCCGGGTTATCGCCACTGTACCATGCATCAGCGGTGTACCGGGCGATATGCAGGGCATGGCCGGCGATGTGACCATTAGTCCCAACCCAGGCAACGGATTGTTTTTGATCACGGTTTCGGCGGCGGGCACCGGCAGCGCACAGCTGGTATTGCATGATATTGTGGGCAGGCAGGTGGGCAAGTACACGGTGCCAATAAACAAACCAACAGAATTGTTGGTGGGTGAACCTGCCGGAGTATACCTGTTGAGTATAGAAGCGGGTAGTCAGAAATGGGTAAGGAAAATTAGTATACGATAGACGAAACTTGGCCGATAGCTTTTACAGGTGACAATTTTGATTTGTTACATATATACAAGCGGTTTTTAGTGCTTTATAAAGATATATTTGTACAATTTCTTTGTTTTTGCTTGTAAAATGGCGAAAAAATGTATTTTTATGTAACTTAGCGTGCTATTTTCGGATGAATATGTCTGAAAGCAGATGATTTTGTGCTTTTAGAACCAACCAAATAACAAAATCGTACGTCTAGTTAAGTAGTTGACAGTCATTTTTGGCCATATGGCAGAAAATGATGTGGGATGAAGAGTGAAAAATGTACCAAAATCAATAACACAAGAAATTTCGTGAGTATGAAAAAGTTTTTTATCAACAGGATTGCAGGTTTAAGTCTTTTGTTTTCATTTTTGTTTACTGCCTCCTACGGGCAGCTTACAATAACGGATACCGGCAACTGCCTTAACCACGTATTGCATGCGACAATCACGGGTACTATGCCACTGGGTACAGGTATTACCGCCGACGATGCGTATTCGGGTGCATTTCCGCTGGGATTCACCTTCAATTTTTATGGCACTAACTACACACAGTGTGTTATTGGCTCCAATGGTATGATCAGTTTTAACCTTGGTCTGGCAGGTGCTTACTGCCCCTGGCCTATAGGTGCTGCATTGCTGGGCAACGGCAGTGCGCTCAACTCGGTGTGCGGTCCATGGTGCGATATCCTGATCAGTGCAGGTGGCTCTATAACGTATTCTACAGCAGGCGTAGCACCCAACAGAAAATTTGCGGTGACCTGGTGTGGCAGCAGAATGTACTCGTGTACCACACAGTGGACAACAAGCCAGATCGTTCTGTACGAAACATCGAACCTCGTAGAGGTGCATACCGCTCATAAAACTATTTGTGCGTGGAACAGTGGCGCAGCTATTACCGGTGTGCAAAATGCGGCAGGTACATCAGCTACAGTGGCTCCCGGCCGCGATTGGACACCCTCATGGAGTGTAACTTCTCCGCCTGAAGCATGGCGCTTCACACCAGGTGGCCCTTCTTATGCAGTAGCTTCTATCCCTTACGCACCAATGCCTTACGCTACTTCAGGTATTTACTGGTACGACAGTACTACCGGTGCTTACCTTGGTTCAGGTCCGTTCCTTACAGTTACACCTACCGTACCAACCACTTACATGGCTGCTGCACTGGGTTGCAACGATACTACAAAGGCATACATTCACGTATTGCCGCCAAGTGCGGGCGCTGGTGGAATTCCACACATCCGTGCCTTTACCTTTACACACCCTACAGAGTGCGGAAAGTGTGATGGTACCGTAACACTTTATGGCGTTAACCCTCACCAGATCGATACCGTATTCCATTCGATAGGTGGGGTCCCGCAACCGCCTTATGTAGACTCGGCGGCACTGGACAGCACCATCCATCTTGTAAACAAGTGCGGTGGCGTGATAGACTGGATTTATGTAAAAGTGGCCAACTGCCCTTCTAATCAGGTAGGACCCATTACACTCATCACACCGGTACTCGCAATTTCCAACACTACTTACAGCCACCCTACAGTATGTGGATACTACGATGGCTGGATAAAGCTGCACGGCCTCACACCACTGAAACCGGTGTCTGTAGCCTACACCAAGAATGGCACGCCACAGGCTCCTATTACTGGTATGGTAGCTGCAGACAGTACATTTGTAATGCCTAACCTGGGTGCAGGTACCTATACAGGCATTGCCGCTACAGTAGGTTTGTGTACCGCTCCTGGCGTTCCGGTCACACTGGTAAATCCTCCGGGAATACCGCCAACATTCGATCTGCGTGTAGGTATGGGCTGTCTGGGTGATACTGTGTTTGTTACTAACACCACGACTCCTACCGGTTTCTTCTCTTACTTGACTTGGGACGGATCAGGTCTGGACAGCACTAATCTGTGGCACATTTATAATACGCATCAAAACCCAACGAAATGGGTAGGTACGTATACCATCAGGCTTACGTCGAACACGGTGCAGAACCACGACCCTGCCTGTGCGATACCTAAGGATACTACGATCACTATTGACCACCACATTGATGCAAACTTCACACAGCAGTATGACAGTATCTGTGTAACCACGCCGATCAAGTTTACCAACACATCCAACAGCGCGCTTGCATCAACCTACTACTGGAAGTATGGCAATGGCGAAGTGGAAGACGCAACAACTGATCCTGAATTCAGTGGCTATATCATGTATGGTACTTACGTGCCTACACTTATTGTTACCGATGCATTGGGTTGTACAGACGAAGCTTATGGCAGGGTAGAAGTAACTTCTCTGGAGATAAGGACCTTCCTGCATGATACTGATGTGTGTCTCAGAGACGCTATGCAGGTATTTGTGTATGCCGATCTGTCGCCCAACTCACCTGCAGAAAGCTACTCCTGGACACAGTCGCCAGCAGGTGCTAATCTGGACAAGTATGATGTACAGAACCCATGGTTCAGCGGTATAGGTAATTATGTATTTACAGTTACAGCTACAACGCCGGCATTTACCGGTGGTGCGCCGGGATGTCTTACTACCGACGTAATGACAATACGCTCACATCCGCCGGTGGCGATGACGAACCTGACGCGCAGTCCGCAGAACATACTGCTGGGTGAAACCATACAGCTGAATGCAAGTGGTGCCGTATACTACAAATGGACACCGGACAATGGCTCGCTCGACAATCCAGCTATCAGCAACCCAATAGCTAAACCAGTAGATTCGGTTACCGTATACACAGTGCAGGGTATGAACCTGTGGGGCTGTATCGATACCGCAACCATTACTGTATATGTAGACAAAGATGTGGATCAATTTGTACCATCAGCGTTCACACCTAATGGCGATGGTAAGAATGATGTGTTCCGCATAGTAAGGCTGAAGCATCAGCGTCTTGTAGACTTCAGGGTGTACAACAGGTGGGGTGAGGCTGTTTTCCAGACATCTAATCCGGAAGACGGATGGGATGGTACCTGGAAAGGCACACCACAGGATCTGGGTACGTTTATGTACGAGGTGATTGTAGCGCTGCCAAGCGGCGAGAATAAAGTGTACAAAGGCAATGTATTGCTGATCCGTTAATCGGACAGATAAGATAAAAAGGCGAC
>CAIJXT010000033.1 GCA_903824665.1 uncultured Bacteroidota bacterium
CCGCAGCCGGGCGAGATATCGCTTGCACACAATGGGGTGCTGTTTCTGGACGAGCTGCCAGAGTTTAAGCGCAGCGCACTGGAAGTGATGCGGCAGCCCATGGAGGAACGGAAGGTTGCAATATCGCGAGCCAGAGTAAGTATTGAGTTTCCGGCGAGCTTTATGCTTATCGCTTCAATGAACCCGTGCCCGTGCGGTTATTTTAACCATCCCGAAAAGGAATGTACCTGCTCTCCGGTGATGGTGCAGCGGTACCTGAACAAGATAAGCGGACCTCTGCTGGACCGAATAGACCTGCATGTGGAGGTAACACCGGTACCTTTCAGCGAACTGTCGTCGCAGCGGATGAGCGAAAACAGCAATGACGTGCGCACCCGTGTGATAGCTGCCCGCGAGATACAGGCCAAACGGTTTGAAGAACACCCGGGGGTATATGCCAATGCCCAGATAGGCAGCAAACTGCTGAAACAGATTTGCGAAATAAGTCCGGTTGGCCAGAACCTGCTGAAGACCGCCATGGACCGGCTGAATCTGAGTGCCCGCGCTTATGACCGTATTCTGAAGGTGAGCCGCACAATCGCTGATCTATCTGCCAGCGAAGAAATACGTCCGGAACATCTGGCTGAAGCGATACAGTATCGCAGCCTGGATAGGGAAGGCTGGGGCGGATAATTCAAGAGTACCTTGTGGCTGCAATAGCTGAACGCATGAACTTTCTAAGGATACGTCATAAGTGATCTTTATGCTGCGGTTTTGTGTTTTGCGCACTTTTCTGTGCAATTTCCGGTTTTCGTACTTTTCTGCTTAATGTGTTTATTATCTGTAGATTACGAATTCTGAAAATTTTGCTTTTTGCGCACTTTTTGCGCACTTGCTTCTCACTTTGGGGTGTGCCTCATACGATTTTTATGGTGCAATAGATATCTTCTGAGTAGCTTGCTCGGACCCAGCCTGCAACGTGATAAATATTGTTTTACCCTTTAGCTGGGTATCTGCTTTTCTGGTAAATGTGTTCTGACCGATTCTGAGATCACGTACGATATGGTGTTCTATGACGCGTCCATCATCTGCTCTAATGGTTATTTCTACAGGAGCCGATTGCTGCAACAGGAACCGCACAGCGAATTCGCCATCATTGGGGTTGGGGTAGACCTGCATCTGAAGTGTACCCGTACTTTGCTGATTAAGCTGATGTGTACCAGCATCGCCGTTTTTTATGACGTAAACCCTGAATACCTGGCTGCTAGCACTACTCTGGCTACCTGTGTTGGTGAAAAAAATATTGGCTGCAGTGCTGCTGATGCCGCCATAAATATACCCCACCATGGTGGTATCGGAAGTGAAATCATCGAGCCTTAAAACATGGTTGTTGTATTGGGGCAGCGTTTCAACGGGTATAAATTCAGAACCTGCCCCGAGGAGTGCCGGCATTTCGACCGGGAGTTTGTATTCAGACATCACACCAGCCGCGGTACGTGTGACCCGGGCGATGGTTTTGACAAAGGGTACATTATTGTCTTGCACTAATATGCCAGCACTGTCGAAAAACTGTGCGATGCCGCCGAAGAATACGGTGTGCATCTCATTACTAGCCTGGCTGTATAATGGCAGATGGGCACAATGGTAGTGGTTATAATACTGAGCAAAAGCAGTATTTACGACGTAACCGGTACTGTCGATATTAACACAGTTCAGAAAAGGCAGATCGACTCCGGTCTGGAACACACCGGAAAAGGCAGTAAGACCTTCTTCACCGGAAGGAAATATCTGAGGCGCAACATTGTAATCTCTGCGATGCAGGTTTGCCGCATCTGTAATGGCAGCAAAATGACTAACAGACAAAGTAATACCGTCGTCGGTGATAGAGAATTTGCGAATAGCGTTTGTATACACCTGAACAAAACCGGGTCCACTGGTGGGACCCATAGGATTGTACCTGCCGATAAATTTTTGTCCACCAGTGAGGTAGAAAGTATTGTTGATTCGATTGAGGTATCCACCGGTAACGGCAAACATGGTATCGGTAATTTGCCGGCAATGAGGCACGAGATCTGTACCGGCTATGATAGCATTAATGATATCGGGTACGTTTATAGCGCTGAGATTGGGGTAGGTAATATGGTCGGCGGCGGTGCCACTGTAGCCATAGCCACCGAGCAGGTAAAGATAGTTGCCGTGTTGATAAAATTCGAGATTTGTTGCGCTAAACTGCTCCTGCATTGCGATGGGCAATGAGGTGAGCGGGGCTGTCCATTTTACTTTTGCAACCGGGTCGACAACAATAAACTGCGTATTGTGGCCAGCTATATCGAATGCGGCAAAAGGCTGCCGGCGGTGCAAACCATCGAGGCGGCCGCCAACGATAAGCCACTTGCCGCTGTGCTGCCCCCAGGCAAATGCCTGCACACCACCCAGACCGCTGACAGTGAGCGGCTCTATGGCGATTTGGAAGGGAGCTGTCTGTGCACCTGCTTTTGACACAAATGCAATACAAACTATGACGAGCACCTTTACTATTTTCAATGTCTTCTCCTTTATTAGAATTTCCATGATGTTTGCTGATTTGTACAAAGGAAAACAATATCAAAGTCTGCCAATGTGATATATGTCACAAAGAGGTAGTTGGGATATAAAATCTGCGCACTTTTTCTGTTTTTTTTGTACATGCACATTTACATTTAATTAGCTTAAAACCAATTATTTATACGTTTTTGAATTTCTATTTTTTGCGCACCCGCTTCCCATTTTTGGGGTTTGCATGCTGCTTTTTTTCTGTATTCATGGACAAGGTATTTAGGTATTTGGGTGTGAAGTTCGGTTGGGTTTTGGGGATGGGCAAATGGGGTATTTATGATAGTACGTTTTCGGTAGTATCATATACCGTATGCGGTATATGATAAAAAATAGTTTCCGCTGTGGGCGCGGGGTTGGGCTTTGTATCTTTTACCAGCAGCGTGTTGATTGATTTGTTTTGGTGAGGCGGAAAGAGGGTATTTTATTGTTTGTTGAGCATATGTTATCCGCCCTTATGCTCGTACTTTTTTCTACAGCGAAAAAAGTACCAGTGGTATGTACAGATGTATCTCAACGCGGCCACCCAGGGGCTATGCGATTGATCAACATGACAAAACCAGAGTGGCACTTTTTTGCACCTGAAAAGGGTGAGGTCGAATGGGAGCTGTGCTCGGGTCGAGGCCGTTGGTGAGGAACACCAACAGCGGCATCAAAACACCAGCAAAGGTGAAATCGGGGCTGTTACATTGCACTGTATACACCGTGTATAATGTGGCTTGCCGCTGTGGTATACGTAAATTCAAGCGTGCGTTTAGATAGCTGGATGATATTCATGTTTACGGTGCTGCCTGTATCTGTATGCATGGTCAGCATCCTGGCATCGGATGTAAGGGTCCATTCAAAATCAGTTTCAGATGGGCCTGCCGGATCGCATTTTACCTGGTAGTAATCAGAGCCGCGTTTTTGGGTTGTGAACACGAGCATATCTGAGCTGCGGCATGGCTCAGTAATGGGTATGCCATTATCAGTAACAGTAAGACAAGTCCAGTTGCGGGAGCAGAGGGTAATTACAGCTTCCTTCTGCACATTTTTAGCGCAGCCATAGGTGGAAAGCAAAGCGGCAATTGCTATTGTCAAGTGTAAACTGAGCTTCATACGTGTGGATGTTTTAGCAATATAAGCAAAAACCGGGCCAAACATCCCAAATTGCAGGGCCATAATTGGTTATGCTATGTAGCTACTATCTGCTGATTGATTGGCGTCTACCTGTTCTTTCCTGTTTGTGGCAGCCGGTCAGGATACCGGTCATTGAAGCGACACATAAGGAGGCTACGCCAAGCTTGGGAATGGCATATTCTTAAGTTTGTTTTCGCAGTTATGTTCCTGAAATTTAAAGGTGGAAGATGTTATCAATATGGCGATATTTGCCTCTATGAAAATAATACTGTTGCTTGTGATGCTGTGCTTTTCTGTTTGTGGTACTGCACAAACCGGAAAGAAAATAGTAATTGGCACTGTAGATACCCTATACTCGTCGGTACTTGGTGAACAAAGAACAATGCTGATTCATTTACCTGATACTGCCGGCAGTGTGTATCATTCGCGCAAACTTTATCCGGTAGTATATTTGCTGGACGGGGACGTTCATTTTCACGGGATAGCCGGCATGATGCAGTATATGAGTATGGTGTCGCATGTGTGCCCTGAAATGATATTAGTAGGCATTACCCATGCGGACCGTATGCGCGACCTGACCCCTACTCATGATGCAACTGTACCTAAAGACAGCAACCTGGTACGGACATCGGGCGGCGGGGAACGTTTTACAAGTTTTATAGAAAAAGAGCTGATACCCTACATAGACACCCATTATCCTGCAGCTCCTTACAGGGTGCTGGCTGGTCATTCATTGGGAGGGCTGCTTGCTGTCAATACCCTGGTAAATCATGAATCTTTGTTCAATTCGTATGTTGCTGTCGACCCTGCATTATTCTGGGACAATCAGAAAGTAGTACAACAAGCAGATATAATTTTCAGGCAGAAAAAATTCTCCAACAAGTCTTTATATATAGGTTGCTCCGGCGTAGTTCCGGTGAAGAAAGACTCAATAATGAAGGATAAGTCACTTGCCACCATCGTGGAGCGTTCAACATTGCAGTTCGATAAACTGGCAAGTGGTTTTTCGGGTAATGGGCTGCAATATACGATGAAGTACTACGCTGATGAGGAGCACAACAGTGTGCCCTTTATTGCTATTTACGATGCATTGCGTTTTATCTTTAGTTTCACCCGGCTTCCGGACATAGAACGCAGTAGCATGACACCGCAAGTATATGCCAAGCATTACAAGGCAGTTTCGGATAAAATGGGCTACACCATTTTGCCACCTGAAGATGATATAAACAGTATGGGGTATTACTTTTTGTGGAAAAAGATGTTTGATCGCGCCCGAAGTTTTTTTCAGTTCAATATCGACAATTACCCCGACAGTTATAATGTCTACGACAGCATGAGCGACCTGTATGCAGCGGAAAATAACAAACAAAAAGCTATTGAGTATCTGATCAAAGAACTTCAAATAAAGGACCTGCCCTACATCAGGCAAAAGCTGGCTGATCTGCAAGCCTCTAAATAATACGCCTGTATCACATGGCTTTTTATTTTTCCTCACACAGCTATTCATGCCTACCCGGAAATTGGGTTTTGGGCTGTACCAGACATTTGCATTCAAAAAAACAGTCTATTGTCTCGACAACTAATGCGAATGTGATCCGTTGTGTCGCCATTTAGCTTTCAAGGACATTGTTGTCCTTGAAAGCTACCGGGATGGATGGCACTTGCTTGCTGCCAATCATGACTGCTTTACCGCAGCATCAAGCGTATGTGCACTGTCATTAGGAATGGGCAGACAGTTGTCTTACCAATGGCCTAAAAAGGCGCCACGAGACCCTCTGCTTTGTAGCTTTGATCGTCAGCATATTTGGAACAACCTTTTGTTCCCAAAGGGTCTATTTCTGAAATGAATAGGTGAAGTGCCTGGCTTCGATCTGTGAGGTGCTTTTCGTTTTCAGGTACCGTTTCCTCATTCCCGAAAGCAACTTTAAAAACTTCGATCAGGTCTCTTAAAACCGACACTGCGGATGGGATTCCATATGCCGGGTATGCTTTTTGTTCACGAATCGAACTTAGATGGATCCCACTGCGCTCCGATGGGGAATAATGCTGCTTTTCTCTTGCGCATTTCGGATGCTACCAAAGCACTGCTGCCGCCTGCTTCTTCCAATTTTGAGATGATGTTGTCGTAGCTTTTTTCGTCCCTGTTCTGGCTGAGCTTGAATACATTGTCTAATTTCTCTGCCTTAATCTCGAAGCCGACGATGGCGGGCATCATTTTGTTTAAGAACTGATCGGGGAGGTTGTCGTAGATGGTAAGCGATTGGCTGTTTCCTTTTTCGAATTTCAAGGTGAACCTGCGCATGAACGCAATGAGCTCGTCGCTGGTCATAAACGTGACCTGCCCGGCAACGTGCACACTCATGTAGTTCCAGGTGGAACCAATCTGAGGATTGGAGTACCAGGAGGCGCTGACGTAACAGCTGGGTCCGGTGAACACCAGCAATGTCTGTGGGTTTTCGACGAGTGCCTTGTGGTGATCTGTGTTTCGCATGATGTGCCCCTGCAGATACAACTCACCGTCGCGCTCCTGAAGCAATACGGGTATCTGTGTGGCCACCTGTGCACCCGACAAAAAACTACCGGTCATAAATGCAAATGGATTCTGATGAATGAAATCGAGGATGACCTGCTTTTCTTTTTCTTTGAAGTAGGAGAAACTGTACATTATATTCAGATTTACTTTTGGGTTCTAATAAGACCGTTTTCGATTTGTTTGTACCCGGAGCACATGTTGCCTGATAATTGATACTGACCGGGTCTCAAAATAACGAAATTTGCGCCCGAAAATTGTGGTGGCGTCCGATAGGATTGAGCAATGTATTGTTCAAGATTCAACGGGAATGCCAGTGGGAACGACTGATGGGGGCGTGGATCGCATGCTAAGTTATTGGTCGGTAGATGCTGCCTTCTTATTCCTGTTCCTCAGCGAATAGCCAACCAAGACCCGTAGATTGAAGCCTCCCCATCTCATAGATTTGAGGTGCTCGTGCGTGGTAGCTATAATACTGCCAACAAAAAGACCGGAAACTTCGATACCCGCACTTATCCTGTTCCATTCTGCAGAGAAACCGGTAAATGGTTGCAAACCGGCATAAAAAATATTGGCTTGCTGTTTGCGGTGCTGTACAGATGCATATTGAACGCTGCCAGTGAGATCTGACTGAACACTAACATAATCGTGGTGTGTTATTGAATCTTTTTTGCCGACGCTGACACCCATATTCACATCGGTACCGTAATACCAATTGATACGCTTGGATAGTTTTCTATTCCATTGTACGCCTGTGCTGATGATGGGCATATTTGTGCTGATGAACCACGAGTTAAGCAGATAGAAAGACGTGTCGTTGGTGGAATACCAAGCAAGTTCCCATGTGCTTAATCTTAATTCACCCACAGAAGCGGAAAACCTATACGATTTTTTAAGATCGGGACTGTATCTGAACTGAAGGCCTATGCGGCAGGAGTGAGCGACATCTGCAGGTGAAACAGGATGCTCTATGAATAAGCCAATGTCACGTGTAGGGTGCGCCAGCAGGGGACCGCAATAAAACATGATAATAATAACCAGCAGGTGCTTCATAATACATAAACGCAATAAATGACTTGTTATTATTTCAGCTGGCTGCAACCTTTTAACATCGCGTTTTTGTCTGCCACAACAATTTTAAAGTTCTTAAAGCATCCGATCAATAATACAAATGACAAACCATACCTGCGAGTGGTGACGTACAAAGTGGCAGACAATGTCGATGCCGAGGTAGACTGAATCTTATTGGTGATGAGCGCGTTTCGCGGTGTGCGGCATAGTGGGGACTAAACCGAGCGAAACTCAAGACCTGCAGGTATTTTCGGGCTTTACAAGCGGGGACCATTTTTTTCGCAAGCGGACCTTGCAATAGTGGGGACCAGGCGAGACCTAGACCAGTAAGGTTAGGGTGAGAGCGGGTGTGGCGAGCGGGCGTAAAACGCTGGATGAGGACTTTTGACTACTTTAGCTTTCTAATTTATTTAGTGTATGCGTATTTCATCAATGGCTTTAGCGATATCCCTGCTACTGATATCTTGTGGCAATAATGAGACCAAAACTGCAGTTGCAACTATGGACAAAGAATTTGACGGATACAAAGAACGGTTTGTAGCAGCGCTGTGGAAGGTGTATCCTGGATGGGCGAGTACGGCTGGCTATCATGCCTATGACAGTGTGCTGGTGGTGCCCGATGATGCGGACAGGCAGCGCCAGCTGGAATTCTGCAAGGTGCACCTGGACTCGCTGAAGGGCTACGACAGGGATAAGCTGAGTGACAACAACAAGACGGACCACATGATGATGCAGAACCAGCTGGAATCGACGGTGTGGGGGATCAACGAATTCAGGGCACACGAATGGAACCCGGCACAGTACAATGTATCGGAGGGAATGGCGGAGCTACTGAATGGCACTTACGACTCGCTGGACACACGCCTGAACAGCCTGTACCTGAAAATGCAAAACATACCGGCCTACTACGAGGCAGCCAAAAAGAATATAAAAACACCTACTGCAGAACACCGGCAACTAGCTATAGACCAGAACCTGGGCGGGACATCGGTACTGGAGAAAGACCTACAGGATGCACTGACAAAGTCGCACCTGGATGATGCCAAAAAACAAGCCATAACTGCGCGGGCTGCAACTGCGGTAGCGGCCATGAAAGACTACGCTCAATGGCTGAAGGAGATGAAGGTGGACACACCCAGAAGCTTCAGGATAGGCAAGGAGCTGTACACAAAGAAGTTTGGGTATGATATACAGTCGGGCTACACAGCAGAACAGGTGTACGAAAAGGCGCTGGCCCACAAAAAGGAACTGCATATCAAAATGGCTGTGCTAGCCGGTAAACTGTGGTCCAAATATATGGGCACTGGTGCCAAGCCTGCGGACACGATGCAACTGATACGGCAGGTGATAGACAAGATATCGCTGAAGCATACGCATCCGGACAGTTTTCAGACAACGATAGAAAAACAGATACCGGAGCTAACGGCTTTTGTGAAGGCGAAAAACCTGATCTATCTGGACCCGTCGAAACCACTGGTGGTGCGCAAAGAACCCGCCTACATGGCGGGCGTAGCGGGTGCATCGATAAGTGCGCCGGGCCCATACGACAAAGGCGGAAACACCTACTACAATGTGGGCAGCCTGGCGGCGTATACGCCTGAAGCTGCGGAGAGTTTTCTGCGTGAGTATAACTACTACACACTGCAGATACTGAATATACACGAGGCCATACCGGGGCACTATGCACAACTGGTGTATAGCAACCAGTCGCCAAGCATTGTCAAAGCGATATTTGGGAATGGTGCTATGGTAGAAGGATGGGCGGTATATACCGAATTAATGATGCTGGAGAATGGGTATGGTAATAATGAAGATGAGCTATGGCTGATGTACTACAAATGGAACCTGCGCAGTACGTGCAACACGATACTGGACTATGATGTGCATGTAAACAATATGGACAAAGAAGCTGCGATGAACCTGCTGGTGAACGAGGCCTTTCAGCAAAAGGCTGAGGCTGAGGGCAAGTGGCGTAGGGTAACCTTGTCGCAGGTGCAACTGTGCTCTTACTTCACGGGATATACTGAGATTTATGATTTCAGAGAGGCACTGAAGGCGAAGATGGGAGCCAAATTTGACCTGAAAGCCTTTCATGAAAAACTGCTGAGCTATGGCAGCGCACCGGTAAAGAACATACGTGAAATGATGGAGCAAGAAATGGCCGGTAAAAAGTAAGGTAATTGTAGTGCGTGACGCAAGGCACCCAATGCGGATAAATATGCTATTCTGAGCGGTTATGCCCGTGCCTAGCCTGCGAGTGAAACACCTATAAGCTTGCCGATACCAAATGTAATGGCGGCGGCAAAGAGCCCAAAAACTACCTGTCTGAAACCTGAGAACCAGATGCTCTTTCCGGTAAACAATGTTATGGCTGAGCCAATAAGGAACAGGCCGGCGGCACTACATAAGACACTAATGACGATAGCTTGTGTACCACTGGTAAAAAAGAAAGGCAATACGGGTATGACGGCGCCTATGGCAAAGAGTATAAAAGAATAAATGGCTGCTTCCATAGCTGATCCTTTGAGCTCTTCGGGGTTGATCCCCAGTTCTTCCCTCACTAGTACCTGATGGGCATGAGTGGTATCAAGCATTATTTCGGCAGCGATGCTGCGAGCCTGCCCTTCGGGTATTCCCTTGGCCATATAAATAAGTGCCAGTTCGCGCTCCTCGCCCTCGGGGTTGGTTTCAATTTCATCTTTCTCCAGCTGCATTTGGTTTTCGTAGAGCTCCTGCGAGCTTTTGACAGATATCCACTCGCCGAGCGCCATAGACAATGCGCCGGCAAGAAGGCCTGCCACACCTGCTAACAATACACCACTCTGCCCGGCGGTAGCCCCAGCAATACCCATGACCAGACTAAAATTGGACACCAGACCGTCGTTGCCGCCCAAGACTGCTGCCCGAAGCGCATTGCCGCCGACGGACCTGTGCCTGCTTTCGAACTTTGCCAAATTGGTGCCGGTAACTTTCGATTCTTTATCGAGTAGCGAACGCAGTATTTTTACGTGGTTGGTTTCGGCACCGGTGATGCTACGGCCGTTTTGTTTCTTAGCATTGATCAGTGCATTGGAAATACTTTTTTCGGTGTCCATGAGCACGCCCAGCACGTAGTCATATCCAAACACTTTGCCAATGCGGTCGAGCGTTCGCGCCCTGAATGAGGGGGATGGCAGCACGAGGGACCCAGCATTCAACTTTTTCAGAAAAGCCTCAGCATGACCTTTTTCAATATCGCTCATCTGTCTGAATACATTGGCGATGGTTATATCTTCCTCCACTTCGGCCAAGCGGCTGTACAGAAAGCTGGCATCTACTTCGGTCTGGAGGTTTTTGTTGTTCAAGGTCTGGCGCTTTTATTATATAAAGTTACAGCTTATTCGCGGGAGGTGTGGCAGGAATAGCAACAAGGGACATCGATCCGTGATAGGGTATCTCGGTGTGCGTATTTCCGGAACAAACTGAACAGCATTGGTAAGCTAATACACTTTGCAGAGCGCACATGCCGGCAGATTCTTCTGGCAGCTATCAATGATCGCTGCATCTCTGAAGATCAGCGTCTATACGCAGCCTGGGCTTGAAAAGTGCAAGTGTTGTTCGAAAAAACGCCGAAAAACATTGGCATTGTATTCATCTGCTCTGCTAATTTTTCAGCAACGTACCAGTATACCTATACTGCCCTTCATCATCCTTTACGGTGACTATGTATACACCTGGCGCTAACCCAACCAACGATTTTGTAAACACATTCTTACCTGCTTTCAGTGCCACCTCGTCCTGCAACATACTGCGTCCAGTAAGGTCTGTAAGCTGCAGCACTACGTTTTGATTGGTTGCGACGTCTATTGCCATGCTGAAATTATGGTTTGCAGGATTGGGGAATAATTGTACTGCACTTTTACTCAGCGCTGTGGTGGGCGCTGAACTTGTACCCAACAAGTAGGTGATGCTTTTCTCCATAAATTCCACCCTGTTAACAAAAGTATCTATCAACGCCGGGTCGAACAATGTACTCATCACGTTGACGCCTCCAGACTTATTGTGAAACATACTTTTACGGCCAGAAAGTGCATATGTGGTGGGACCCATTTTATAGATGTCTTTTGTAGTAGCCAATGGCGTGCAGCCATCGGCATACCATAGTGTTGCAAACCGCCATTTGAGTGTTGCAGGGAAGAGTGTAGAAGCAGTAGTGGAACGCTCCATTTGCGGACAACCTGTGCTGGCATCATCAGTGTAAGACTGTACGTCGTAAGAGGTAAGCCCCATGTAGTCTTTGGCAAAGTCGCCGGTTGCAAACACAGCTCCAGTGCTGTACTTCTGGTATAACATGTCCTGGGCAATGATCCACAATGGCCCGCCACCCGCCAGGTATGCTTCCAACTCACTGTTGCCCGAGGTAGAGGATGGATCCCATATTTTCAGGCCCACGCCATCTGTAGAGCAATACCATATCACCAGATCGAAGGTATTCATAAACAAAGCCGATGGTGTAGCACCTCCGGAATCCGGTATGCTCCAATGGTGAAACCCACTGTAAGCTGTATGGCTGAGGTCGCTGGCTATGGTATCTGTATTATAGGTAATGTTGTCATTGTCATTTACAAAAAGTATCTGCTGCCCAAAAGATGTGGTGCCCAAAAACACGATAAACAGCAATAACAACAGAGAACGTTTGCCAGTGTATATGCCGCCTGAAAAAAGCTTTCTCATTTTCTATACATTTTAGTGAATGAATATACTCACCAAAATAATACTTTAAATTAAGACGACACAACATATAGGGTGTGGCGAATTAAAATGCGGTGCCGGGAACGAATAGGAATTTAGAACCCGTTGAAAAATACCCTAAGCTGCCAGTGGGCAATTTGGTTGGTGAGCAGGCGATGCTTAATATTGGTGTAGAAATAACAACCAACCAAAACACTACTATATGACACGTATCCTGATGAGCAGCCTGCTGCTGTGTGCCCTGTTTGCTGCGGTAACGGGCTTTGGCCAGACCCAAAAAGAGAAAGATGACAAAATACTTACTGAGTATTTTGCAAAGAACAAGATAAAGGCCACTAAAACACCATCGGGGCTGTATTATGTGATTACCAAGAAGGGAACAGGTGCCAATGCTAAACCGGGCCAAACAGTGTCGATGAAGTATCTGGGTACGTTTCTGGACGGGCGCCGCTTTGATGGCAATATGGATGAAAATTATGAGGCCAAGGGCAGCCCATACAACTTTATACTGGGACAAGGCCAGGTGATACAGGGCTGGGACGAGGGTGTGCAATACTTTAGCGCAGGCAGCAGAGGTGTTATGTATCTGCCTTCGGCACTGGGCTATGGCCCGTCTGGTATGGGGCCGATACCACCCAACACGGTACTGGTGTTCAAGGTTGAGGCAGTAGCTATACGGTAGCTTTGCCAGTTGCCCTCACTTTGCGCGACCAATAAACGATTATCGGTACGAGCACTGCTGTAGGGAGCAGCCACGGCAGCCATGCCGGGCTTGCATTCCTTACATTGACGACTACAAAAGCGGTGGTGGTAGCTATAAACGCCCCCACCATCATGGCTATGTGCCGCAGGAGCCACTGCTTTTTGTTGACGGCAATGTTGCGGGCGGTCTTTGCAAACAAAACCACCTCGGAATATACCTGACCGGCACTGAGCAGACCAAAAACCACGAGCACTATATTGAGCGTAGCTACCATGTATATGCTGTTGACTGCAGCAAGAAGTAGCACTGCCCAGTCGGCGGGTGAAGGCTTGAGTGTTTTATTCTTCACAGAGCGGTAGCCACTGTAGTTCTGAAAAAATGCGAACACGCCGATGGTGAGCAAAAAATCATTGACTTTGATGCCGGCAATAGTAACCGCAGTGGCGGATACGCCCATCATGCTGTAGAAGAACACCTTGCCGGCACCCTTGTGCCAGCGGCTACCTTTGCGGGCTATAAGGGCCACGATGCCCGCGAGCAGGGCTGTGAAACCACTGACTATATGCAGTATAAGTGTCACCTTCAGGAATTGTTCCATATCGTTTGAAAGTTTTGGTACTGCAAATATGCTATGCACACAGGCGTGAAAACAAATGCTTTGGTCTATACAGCAGGGTAAGGGACGAATGGCAAGCTATCTGTGGTGGCCGGGAATGATCAGGGAGCAGCGGCAAGGCGGTCTTTGACCTCCTGATTGTTTTGCCTTGACACGGGAATGGGTTCGGCAATATCGGATAGCGTGAGTTTGTAGCCCTGCGCATTGCCTGAAACATGTGTGACTTTGCTGAGGTTGACAATATAGCTTTTGTGGCAACGGTATAGCTGCGGGTAGGGTTCAAAAACAGATTCGAGCCGGCGAAGGGTGCCCCGCAGCAGTTTTTTGGTAATCTTGCCGCCCTGCAGGTAGTATACCTCGATATAATTGTCGGATGAGCGGACAAAGCAGAGATCAGAAAGGTCGAGCTCCAGATTTTCGCCTGCAGTGTCTGATGGAATAGTGATGATGGACGATACTGGTGAAGCAACCGGCTCATGATGTGTGTGGCGTATCTGCTCATTGATCTCTTCAGATTTTTTCTCGTACCGGCGTTGAAGGATGGCCTGCTTCAGCAATACGGATACTGTGACAGGGAAGATACCGACCAAAATAGTATACAACTGAAAGTAAAAAACGCTGGACCAGGTGAGCGATGCAAGTCCTGCGCCAATCGTGACCGCGGTATTGGCGATACCGATAATCAGTACATTGAGCATGGTCCAGGTGAGCTCCCTGCCAATGGTCCATCGGTCCTCGTTGAAGAACCGGGGCAACAAGGGTAGTAGCAGCACATTGAGCAGTACCATGACAAGCGCGGTGGTGATGCCATAAGCAGTACTGAGCACTAAGATACCAGAGGGAGTATCGGCCAGATGGAAGGGTTGAAAGATGAGCAGGAACAGGAATACAAACAAACCATACCACAGGCACATACGCCACCGGTGTGCGGGTGCGGATTGTAAAGCCAGTGGCTTGCTGAGTATGGAGTTAAATAACAATGTGCCTGATTTTTGACTGACTGCCAACAAAGATAGCAATCGGGACAAAAGGCAAGCACATTGCTGTCGATCTACAGATTATGAGATACTGCAGGGCGGGGTGTTACTGCATTTTTTCGGACAGCGTATATTTTCTGCCCTTGTTTTGCTCCTGCAGCCAGCTGACGAGGGGTTGAAAGTATTCGAGCATTGCTTTTGCGTTAAGCTCCTCTCCTGTAGACTCCTTAAGTACTACGCGCCAATCTTTGGAAGCACCGGGGTAGGTGATCTTGCGAATGAAGTCGCCGATAGCGGTCTGGCCGTAGTAATTGGTGGCTCGGGGGTCCTGCTTCAGTATAGTTTTGGCGATGTGGTTGTGTAACTGATACAGTAATACGTAAGACAGTGCATAGTCGTAGTATTGAGCGGGGTCGTCGTTGATATGGGTTTTGGTGGCCGCATCGCAGTAGTTTTCGCCACGCTCTGATGGTGGTACAATGCCCTGGTACTTCCTGGCCAACTCCCACCATTTTTTGTTGAACTGGTCTGCAGGCAGGCTGTCTACATACATGGCTTTTTCGAAATTGCTCATGGTGCCAGATGCGAAGAAGATAAACACAACCGAATTGAGTGCTTCTTTGAGCAGCGACTGCGTTTCGTTGGTTTGCGCATTGGCAGGTATGAGGCCACGACCCACCAGGTAGGGTTTCTGCATGGCTGCAAGGCCCATCATGGTGCCGATGGCCTCGTGATAGGCACGGTTGGCACCTTTGCGCAGCAGTGGCGGCACATCGTTGTTAGTGTAGGTGTTGTAGTAGTAAATATGGCCCAGCTCGTGGTTGGCGGTTTCGAACCACTCTGAATTGGGCTCTACACTCATGAGGCTGCGCACGTCGTTGGCGAGATCCATGTGCCATGCAGAGGCGTGATTGTTCTTCTTCACCGCAGAGTCGGCAGGGTATGGATACAGACTGGATTTGTCCCAGAAGGTTTGCGGCAGAGCGGGGAAGCCTATGCTGGTGTAGAGCTTTTCACCTTCGCGGACGATCCACTCGGCAGATTTTGTACCCAGTACGCTATCGAGGTTGATGCCCTTAACATCTACGACTGCGCTCCAGTCCTGTCCCCAGCGGTTGGGCAGCCAGTGCGCGGGCAGATAGTCTGGTACGGCGCTGACCTTGTACCGTGCAGCAAGCTCGTACCGCATCCAGGTATGCAGCTCGCGGTACAGTGGATACAGCTCCTTTATAAGGCGGTCCATGGTCTGCATCATTTCGTCGGACGACATGTTGTATTCGCTGACCTGGTAAGTGAAGTAGTCGTGATAGCCGAGCGCCTGAACGGTCTGATTGCGATAGTTGCGGAGGTTGAGCAGGCCACCCTTCAAAGTAGGCCCAACCGCTTTGCTGGCCTCCCATGCGGCGAGGCGTTTGGCGGGGTTGGTTTCTTTTTTCAGTATGGCATCCAGATCGTTTGTACTTACCTTTTTGCCACCGAGCAGGTATTGGAAACCATACAATAGTTTGGTCTGGTCGTTCTCTGCCCTGATACGCTGCTTTACGAGATCGGCAACGGTCTGGGGATTGTTGGCGGCGGCATACAATATCTGTTCGAGCTGGCGTACCTGCAACTCTGTGAGCTTGTCTTTCTGCTCCATAAATTTGCGTGCCTGCTCAATATTTTCTTTGCTGCCTGTGAATACGGCCATGGCCTCATCGGCCTCCCGTGCGGCTATAGTTTTGCTGGAATCACCTTCCTTTATCTCGAGGTTGGCCGCCCACTGCGCATCGCTGGATCGCGAATAAAACTGTACATATCGGCTTGCATACCCGTCAATGAATTGTTGGGCTGCGGTTTGCTCCGCGCTTGTAGCTGCCTTTTGTTCTGTGGCGTCGCCACACGACACCGCCAGACAGGCTGTTAGTATTAGTGCTGCAAATGTGTGCTTCATATGTATACGTTTATCGCTCTAAAGGAATGAATAAGTTATTAAAAAAATATCCCGCATTTAAAGGGATAAATATACACCACTATTTTCCGTTTAGTGCCACATGCTGCGACCGAACTGCTGCACCACGGAATGCAGATCCATGCAAATCGAAATCGGCAGGATCATCAGTTGTAAAATAACTCGTGTTTCCTCCCTTAGTGAGTATACTATCCATTTCGGGGTGCCGGACGAGGTAGCCGGCAAGGCTTGTTGCCACAATATCGCCCTGAGCTACTACGCGTATGCCGGCAGGCAGGTACTTGCGAATTTTGCTGAGTAATAGCGGATAATGAGTGCATGCGAGAAGAATCGTATCGATTTCAGGAGCAGCCGTAAGCAGTGTATCAAGATCCTTTTTTACAAAAAAGTCAGCACCTTGCGATTGATACTCGCCGTTCTCTATAAGCGGCACCCACATGGGGCAGGCATGCTGATGCACCTGCACATCAGGAAAAAAATGGTTGATTTCTATACGGTACGAATCTGAACCGACTGTGCCACGGGTACCCAGCACACCTACATGGCGGGATTGGGTATAGTTGCCAACAACTTCGGCTGTAGGGCGTATAACACCAAGCACCCGGTTAGCGGGAGCCAGTAGCGGAAGGTCGCGCTGCTGAATAGTGCGCAGTGCTTTTGCCGAAGCGGTATTGCAAGCCAGTATCACCAGCGGGCACCCCATGCTGAAAAACCATTCTACACATTCGAGGGTATATTGATGTACTGTATCGAATGACCGGCTGCCGTAGGGTGCGCGTGCATTGTCGCCGAGATACAGATAGTCGTACTGGGGCAGACGCTCTGCAATAGAGCGGAAGACGGTAAGACCGCCGTAGCCAGAATCGAATATACCAATGGGGCGGGACACTATTTAAAATGCTGTCGAATGTGGGAAATGTAGTTGATGATGTTCTTGTTAATGAAAAAAGAGAGCGCCGTAGTGACGCTCTCTTTCTATGCAATACATTGAATAATATTAGTGAGCTACTACGATCTGCTTAACGATCTGTCCGTTTGTACCGTTGATGGTTACGAGGTACATACCGTTTGCGAAGTCAGCAACAGATACGCTTGCATGCTGTTTTGCAGCAGCTGCGATATTGATGCTCTTCACTACGCGACCCTGCATATCAGAGATCGTTACTGTTGCAGCCTGAGACTGATTCCAGTTCAGATCAATGTTCAGCAGGCTTTCAGCAGGTACAGGATAAAGGTTAGCGTTACCACCTACATTGCTTACGTTCTTTACAGAAACGAAAGTACCGTAGTAGTAGTTTGCTTTAGTATCGCCAAAAGTATGTGTCCAGCCAATGCTGATGTCGTTTGACTGGCGGGTAGCCGATGTCATCTGGCGGTTGCTGTTGTAAGTATATGCATATTTATACTTGTCTACCCATGATCCGCTGCCTGTAGTATCCCAAGTCTGAGCTATTGCTGTCTGAGGATTGTTGCCTGCTGCGAAGTTGCTGTAGATGTGGAGCATATCATTAAGGAAAGCAGCACCATCCCAAGTCTGGTGCAACTGCGTAGTACGGTTGCCAGAAGAATCGTAAGTATTGGTGTACATTTCTGTGTTATCCCAAGAAGCACCGTTCCAGGTACTGTGTGTAGCTGTGAGCAGTTTATTCATGCCATTGAACGTATGGTTAACCTGAGTTGTAAATACCGGAGTACCTGCAACGAACTTAACTTTAGTGGCATTGATCACGTTGCCAGATGGGTCGTAGTAGTAAGTGACATTGCTGTCAGCTACATAAGATACGCCATCCCACAACTGGAACTGATCTGTAGAAAGCTGGTTGGCAGGGTTGTAGCTGTATGCATTTTTTGAATCTGTGATCCATGCAGAAGTACCATCCCAATGCTGGGTAACCATTGCAGACAGCTTATTGCTGCTATTGTAAGAGTAAATGTATTTGAATTTGTTCACCCAAGACATTGTGAACACCATGTCCCACTCCTGAGACACTTTTGATACCAGATTGTTGGCTGCATCGAACTCCTGAACCCAACGCATATTATTGTTTTGCGTATCACCCATTACGTAAGACCAGTTGTTAGCTTCGTCGAACTTGAGCAGGTTGTTGAGATCACCGCCCCTGGATGAAGAAAGGTAATTATATGCCGTAGAGTCATTGCGTTTGAACTCAGCGCCATTGTGCGTCCAGTTAGCGCGGGCTGTAAGTCGTGAAGATTGTGCCAGTGCATCCTGGGAAAGTACTACTACAGGTATTGCAAGTGTTAAGAGTAGCTTCATTTTGTTCATAAAAGGCAATTTAATTTGAATTAGTTTAGGTACAAACGGAAAAACCATACAATGATAGTAATTATTTTTGGGAAAATACAAATTTCAATCAAAATTTGTTGCCAATCGTAAACCTGTTGTAACAGGCAGGCTTATTTGTGACCGAACGGTATTTGCACTGATTTTCGTAGCTCAAACAATAAGATCAAAATACACAAACTATTGCCAGCCGGGTGTAACTTTTGACATTTTTCAGGTTTGCTTAAAATCCACAGCACCTGCTTTGTCAAGCAGTTTAAATTATATGTACGTTTCAAGACAAGGAAAATATTATTATTATCTGATTTACAGTGACTTATAAACAGATATATATGCCCTACAACCGGCAGAATGCCATTTGATATATAGTTATTCCTAAAAAGTAGTTATCAACCATGCTTTTACTAATTTTACGGTTTTTTCAACCACAATATATCCCGCATGTGGCATAAGACAGCCGCGTTTATTATAAAATACCGTGTTGCACTCCTGGTGATCCTTCTGGCGATCACGGGCATAATGGGTTATTTCGCCGCGCAGGTAAAACTGAGCTACGAATTTACGAGCGCCGTACCAACAGACAATCCAAAATATATAGAATATCAGAATTTCAGAAGACAATTCGGAGAGGATGGAAATCTGATGGTGATCGGAGTGCAGACGGATAGTTTTTTCTCGCCGGCATTTTTTAATGATTATGCGGTGCTGGCAAAGAAAGTTTCGAAGATAAATGCCGTTGAAAATGTGCTGAGCATACCCGGAGCTGTAACGCTGATCAAAGACACAGTAACTTCTAAACTCAGAGTTGCCCCAATAGCCGGCGACCCACCTTTCGATAATGTGGACAGCATCAGGCAGACGTTTATGAACCTACCGGTGTACAACGGCTTTTTGTACAACGATGAAACAAAGGCATATATGATGGCGGTGCGGATAGATAAAAATGTCCTCAACTCCAAAGACAGAGCTGCTGTAATAGATGGTATCGTATCGCTGGCCAATGAGTTTGGGGAAAAGCACCATATAGAAATGCACTATTCTGGATTGCCCCTGATACGCACCCAGATGGCCGTGAAGGTGCAATCTGAAATGAAGCTTTTTTTGATATTATCTTTTGTGCTTACAGCGATCATTCTGGTCATTTTCTTCAGGGCATTTACAGCTGTGCTGGCATCTATGCTGGTGGTAGCAATTGGGGTAATCTGGTCTGTAGGCACAATAGTGCTGCTGGGATATAAAATAACGCTACTGACCGCGCTGATACCCCCGCTGGTGGTGGTGATAGGCATACCCAATTGTGTATACCTGCTGAACCGTTACCATTTTGAATATCACCGCAACCCTAACAAAACGAAGTCGCTGCTGCGCATGGTAGACCGTATGGGGATTGTGACCTTCTTCACCAACCTAACGGCTGCAATAGGATTCGGCGTTTTCTTCTTTACGAAGAGCGTATTGCTGAAGGAATTTGGGCTGGTAGCCGGCATTAACATTATTGGATTGTTTTTTATCTCGCTGGTTTTCATTCCTGCATTCTTCAGTTTTCTGCCACCGCCGCAGGTGAAGCATACCAAGTACCTGCAAAGCAAGATCATCAACAAAGTACTTACCAGCCTCACCAATTGGGTATTCAGCCACCGTATGACTATTTATGGTTTTACGATAGTGGTTTGTGCGTTCTCGGTGTGGGGCGTATTGAAGCTCAAAAATGACGCACACATTGTGGATGACCTACCGAAGTCGGACAAGGTATCAGTGGATCTGAAGTTTTTTGAAACGAACTTCAAAGGCGTGATGCCTCTGGAAATAGTGATTGATACCCGTAAAAAACGTGGTGTGGTAACCGGGCTGGACGTGATCAGAAAAATGGATGCACTGTGTAGCCTGCTGGAGACCTATCCTGAGATCGGGAAACCGCTGTCTATCACCACAGGTGTAAAGTTTGCCGCGCAGCAATATTTTGGTGGTGACACCTCTTATTATGAAGTGCCGGGCGATTTTGGCGCAGCATTTCTGCAACCGTATCTGGCAGGCAAAAAAGATACAGGTAAGAATACCATTTTCAGCAGGCTGCTGCTGTCTTTTATTGACAGCAACAAACAGAAGGCGCGTATCAGCGTAGGTATGGCAGATATAGGGTCGAGTAAGCTGCCGGCACTGCTGAACAAGATACGCCCGCAGGTGTATGAAATTTTCGACAGCAGCAAGTATACAGTCACCTTTACCGGCACCAGCATTACCTTCCTGGAGGGCAGTAAATTTATTGTAGCGAGCCTTCGTGACAGCCTTATACTTGCATTCCTCATCATCTTTGGCTGTATGGTGGCCCTGTTCAAGTCGTGGCGTATATTGATGATTTCCATCATCGTTAACATAGTGCCGCTGCTGATCACTGCAGGTATTATGGGCTGGCTGGGCATACGCATAAAACCATCTACAGTACTGGTGTTCAGTGTGGCGCTGGGTATTACGATAGATGTGACGATACGGTTCCTTGTCAACTTCAAACAAGAGCTAGCCCGCCATGACGATAGCATAGCCGACACTGTACACCGTACTATACATGATACGGGTCTGAGCATCATTTATACATCACTGATTCTGATAGCTGGGTTTGGTGTGTTTATGCTGTCGCAGTTTGACGGCACCAAATCGCTGGGCTATCTTACTTCTATCACACTGTTTTTGGCGATGGTGACGAACCTCACCCTGCTGCCTGCCTTGCTGCTGTGGATGGATAAAGTAATAGAGAAGAAAAATGATGCAGCTGCCTTCCTGATGGGTGAAGATGACAATGATGTGATCAAACTGAACGACTAAAATCCTTAATTTCAGGTGCAATGGACCTTCAGTAGTGCGGCGTGTGACCGGACTAACGGACACTCAGCCAGTCTGATTGTTAACGACCCCTGTGCGTTGCAAACATGGAACCCGAAAATGTAAAGAATAAAGTGCAAGCAACGTTGTTTGTCAACAGCCGTCTTCAACATACCGGTGATTAGTGTTGCTTAGTATGTGCCACTAAACAAATACCTGCTTGGGTATCATGCGACCAAAAACCCTGAAAATGAAGAGCATGCCGTGACTAAAAATCGGCATCGGTTACAACGGCCTCATAATCGGCTGCATGTCTGCCCAATTCCCTGTATGCCCAGCGACTGCTCAGCAGAAAATTGGTTCTTGATATGAGTGTATGATTCCGGTATACATCTATACGCGTGAAGCGACGCAACTTTTCACCGGATTCGCGGTACTTGCTTACATGATCACCGCCCTCTGTGCTGACAGCAATAGTGACCTGCTGGTTGTAACCGATCTGTATGGTATCTATACGATTTGAGCCGTCGATCCGGGTCCTGATTACATCAATGGAATCGGAGGCGATGTTCTTCATCCGGTAAGTGATGACAGACTGCTTGCTACAGGAAGCCAGCAACAATAAAGACCCAAACCACAAATAGACTCTGAATGACATTGGCTGAAACGGAACAAGATGGGTAAATGCAAACCTGATCATCACAAATGTAATGATTAGCCCGTTGCCACCCAAGCAGAGGATACTATTTGCGCGAGCGGGATTCCAGCTGCTTCAGGATAACACTATTGAACATGCGGTCTTCGAAATAGGCATCCCATGACACCGCCGACACTACGGACTGTTGGGTGGAAAGGTATTCGCGACTATCGGGATAGTATACCCAAAAGAGTGTCTTTTCTATTACGTTGCCGTGCTTGTCTGCAACCAGTACAACGGGCGCAATGCCAACAATACGCACCTGCTTTGCCGGGCTGCCTGCAACCGTGAGTTCATCTTCCTTAATTAATAATTTGCTGACGGCGGCACCAGTACTTTCAGGCGACAAACTCTGCTCTTTTCCACCGGAGCGATTGAGTAGATTGCAGCCATCGAGCATACTGATGACGGCGTCGGCGCTAATGCGCTCTGTAAAACGGTCGTTGACGGGATTGTAGGCATTTATCCGGCCATTCCGGACAGCGGTCAGCAACACATCGGTGAGGGTGTGATTACCTGTGCAGGTCATAAAAGTACGTGCATCCGTGTCCTTGGAGACCGATCGCCATACGCGTGTCTTCTCTGTAATGTCAGCTTCGCGGATGGATTGCCAGGGTTTAAAAACCGGGAGTGGGGATGTGGTTGCACCGGTGGTTTGTGCATTGAGGGCGGTAGCGCTTAGAAACAATGTAAATGACAGTGCAGCTATTGAAAGTTTGGTGGGCATACCGTTTGATTTTGAAATAAAACTAATGCATTGATTCCGGATTTCAAAAGTAGCCCGAAGCTGCAATCAAATCAATCAATAAGTGCGTCGCAAAGTTTGGTTTGAATTTCGGCAGCACGGTGCGCTACAGCCTGGACAGTGAGGGGATGAAACTGCGGTATGCGTGCAATGACCGGCACACCCGTATACTGCTCTATAAAAGACTCTGAAGACTGGTCTTGCGGGCCATTCATAATAATACCCAGTATTGGTATGCCCCTGCCTTTGAGCACCTCTATGGAAAGCACGGTGTGATTGATGCTGCCGAGATAATTTTGCGAAACCAACAACGCAGGCAAATTGTTGTGTGCGACAAAATCGGCCATTGTTGCTGTTGCTGTCATAGGCGACAACACACCACCCGCAGTCTCTACCAACAGGAGCTGATCTGTAACCGGCCATTGAAACAGGGTGTAGTCGATAACAATACATGCAGCGGCGGCGGCAGTATGTGGAGAGGCCGCCATAGAAAGCTGGACTGCCTCGGGGTGGACCCGAGCGGCACCGTTTGTGATCAGCCGCTGCACAGTAGCGGTGTCTCTTTCTTCGAGCCCTGCCTGCACAGGCTTCCAGTAGTCGGCACCAATGGCTTCGGCGATTACCGCCGATGAAATTGTTTTACCAATACCGGTATGGATACCCACTATCGCTATCGCTTTGTATCTACTCATGACCTGAGGTGATTGATCAGTATGTCCAGCTGCTCTGTTGTATTGAATGTATGCAGGCAGATACGCAGCCGCTCCCTGCCCTGCGGAACTGTGGGATAGAGGATAGCATTGACCAGCAAACCGGCTTGGCGCAAGCGTGCGGCGAGTTCTTTGGTGGGCTCATTTCCGCCTCTAATCATCGCCTGGACGGGAGTATCGCTGTCGCAAAAACCAACTATGCCTGCCTGCGCGATACGTAGTCTGAAAGCCGTAATGAGATCGTGCAGCGGTTGGTTACTAAAGCCGGGTGCGGCCAGATACTGATACGCATTGTGAATGGCATACAGCGAGTGCTCAGGAAGTGCAGTGGTGAATATGAACGTGCGGGCAAAATTGACAAGGTATTGCTTGAGCAGATGGCTGCCAACAACAGCTGCACCGTGGCAACCCAGCGCCTTACCGAAAGTGTGTACCCTGGCAAAGACACGCTGCTGCAATCCCAGTGCACACACCAGGCCTTCGCCACGAGTGCCGACAACCCCGGTAGCATGTGCCTCATCAACAATCAGGCGAGCATCAAATTCCTCGCAAAGGGTTACCAGGTCTGTAAGAGGTGCCTTATCGCCATCCATTGAAAAGACGGCTTCTGTGACGACAATTACCGGTCCGGTGAGGCTATGTTTCTGCAGCAGTGTGCGCAGATCGGCGGGGTTGTTGTGGGCAAATCTGAATTTCTGACGGCATAGGCTGCCCCTTATACCATCTATGATGCTGGCGTGGCACAATTCGTCGTATAAAAATATGGTTTCGCGCGAGGCAATTGCCGTTAGTAAACCAATATTGGCATCAAAGCCTGAATTGAAAATAATGGCATCTTCCGTACCATGAAAAGCAGCTATCTGCGATTCCAGCGATTCGGCAAAAGCACTATTACCTGCTATAAGGCGCGAGCCGGTGGAACCAGTTTTCCTTTTTTCACCGGAAAAGCCATTGAGCAATCCGCCGGTTGCAATACCAAGGTAGTCATTAGACCTGAAATCGATGCCGGGCTGATCGGGCAACAAACGTCGGAGATTTCCGGCTGCGGCGCGCTCGGCAAGCCTGTCGGCCATGTACTGGTCAACACGGTTCATGCTCGGCTACATTCTTCCTGTTTCTGTGATGGCCGTCGGCAAAAGCAGCCTTTGGTGTAAGCCCCAGCATACGGAACATATCCATATCCTGATTCTGACCCGGGTTGGGAGTAGTGAGTAGCTTGTCGCCGGCAAAGATAGAATTGGCACCTGCGAGGAAGCACATAGCCTGCTCTGCAACGGACAGTTCGAGACGGCCAGCAGAAAGGCGTACCGCGGATTGCGGCATGACAATGCGTGCTGTTGCTATCATGCGTACCAACTCATCGAATGGCACGCGACTGTTGTCTGCGAGAGGCGTACCGGCAACCGGAACGAGCACATTGATCGGTACAGACTCGGGGTGCTGCGGCATGTTGGACAAAGTGAACAACATACCAATGCGGTCTTCATCTGTTTCGCCGAGACCTATAATACCGCCGCTGCACACCGAAATGCCTGCTTTGCGTACATTGCCCAAAGTATTGAGCCGGTCGCCGTAGGTGCGCGTTGTGATGACCTCGCTATAATGTTCTTCTGAAGTATCTATGTTATGATTGTAGGCATAGAGACCTGCTTCGGCCAGGCGGTCGGCCTGATGTTCAGTGAGCATACCCAGTGTACAACATACTTCCATATCAAGACCATTTACGGCCTTAACCATATCGATCACGCGGTCGAAGTCGCGATTGTCTCTGACCTCGCGCCAGGCGGCACCCATACAGAAACGTGAAGCACCGGCTGCTTTGGCGTTTTCGGCAGCCGAAACCACCTCATCCAATTTCATCAGTGCATGGACTTTAACGTCGGTATGAAACCTGGCTGCCTGCGGGCAGTAAGCACAGTCCTCAGAACAACCACCTGTTTTTATGGAAAGCAGGCTACTTATTTGCACCTCTCCGAAGGTGTGGTGTGTGCGATGCACATCGGCCGCATCGAGCACCAGCTGAAGCAGTGGCCTCTGAAATATCTCACGTATCTCCTTCTTACTCCAGTCATTACGAATGTCGCTCATGTACTATTCCCTTTCGAAAGGCGAAACTATTAGTTTTTAGGGATTTGTTAAAATATATTTTATTTCATATTTGAAAGCAACGATTTAGCTGATTTCGAATTATACAATTCAATACTTTGTATATCATGCAAAAAAACGGTCCGAGCGGGATAAAATGGCTGTCTGCAAAGTAATGATAGGCTACCAGGAGTCACGTTGAATATTTTGAAGGAACGGGAACTTTGACATTCAATTTAAGCTGTGGACAACAGGTGAGGCTTAGGGTTATTTTTTTATCCGGCAGTATCCAGCGATTGGTTTTCCTTTCGCTATAATACGATAAAGGTTTAATTTCACCTGACCATTATGAATCGTATCTACACCCTTTTCCCGGTATCAACTCATTGGCTACAAGCTGTAGTGATTGCGTTATGGCTGCTGTTGCCGACGCCTGTGCAGGCACAACGATACCACTTTCACAATCTGAGTGTAGACGACGGGCTGATACAGTCGCAGGCTACCTGTCTGGCACAGGACAAGACAGGCAATATGTGGATAGGCACGCTGGGTGGGCTTTCACGGTACGACGGGCGCAATTTCACCAACTATACCGTGCGCAACGGTTTGCTGCATAATATCGTTCAGGCAGTAGCTACTGATGCCAGCAACAATGTATGGATCAGCGGTCCTGAAGGTCTTTCGTGCTACGACGGCAAGTCGTTCAGGCATTATCGCAAGGAGGTGCAGGTGAGGCGAAAAAACAATAACACACCACAGATAACAATAGTACATGACACAACCTGGTGGCGTGTGCAGGGCGAGGTATATTATATCACCAAGGGGAAGATCAAATATTTTGTAACGCCCGGACAGGCCGGATCCATATCGGCAATGATGGCCAGCAGTGAGGGCGTGTGGATAGCCAGCGAAGGTGTGATCTACCACTATCATCACGCCCATTGGGACACACTGCGTTTTACGCTGGCGGCAGAGGAAACGCCTCCAAATATCTATAGGATTTTCAAGGGGAGAGACGGGCTTGTATGGCTGTCGGGTAGCTATGGCTTGTATAAAGTATACAAGGGAGGCATAGTGCCTTATACCTACCAGGAAGAACCGCTTACCAATCTGCCAGCGGTTACGTCTGTAGCTGAAGACAACAACGGAACATTGTGGCTGGGTGCCATAAGCGGTGCAGTGCGGATAGACAACAATGGTATACAGTATTACAACAGGCGCAATGGACTTACGGACAATACGGTGAACGATGTGCTAAAAGACTCTGAGGGCAGTATCTGGATGGCATCTGACGGACAGGGTGTGTTCAGATTCTCCGGTACACAGTTTACGGGCCTCGACGAGAATCTGGGTTTGCCGAGTGCGCAGGTGATGGCCCTTGCCTACAATGGCAGCGACTCGTTGTTTGTAGGCACCTACGATGCGGGACTGTATGTGTTCAACGATCGCAAAGTAACACCACTCTCGTTCCCATCGAACCCGGTACCGGCGATCACATCGCTGTGCTACACACCCTACAGCGGACTGTGGATAGGCACAAGGGGCAGAGGATTGTGGAACTACGAAGACGGTATTTTCAAACAGTATGCTGCACCGGAGCGGGCATTCCCTTCGAACTCTGTCAACAGCCTTTACATTGACACCTTCAACCGGCTATGGATAGGGTTCTCGAATGGTGTAATGGTACTGGAAGAAGGATTATTTAAAACAGCAGACACGAACAACAGCCCTGTATATTCGTTTCTGACAATAGGGTACGACAGCACACTTATTGCCACTGAAGATGGATTACGACTGTTTCATGCGGGTGAGGTAAATGCATTCCAAACAGGCACTATTATAGACAGCTCTGCAATTCAGTGTTTTATAAGAAATGGCAGGGAATTGTTGCTGGGCAGTGGTGACAATGGGGTGATCCGTTACGATATGCACACTCATAAGGCCACAACGATCAATAAGAACCATGGGCTGCGATCGGACTTTATTTATAACATAGTTGCGGATGATGATGGCAATGTATGGGTGGGTACGGGTTATGGTATACACAAGATAACACTGAAGGGAACGCAGGAACCGGTAATCACGTTTTATGGTAAGGCACAGGGTATAATGGGTATGGAGAGTAATATCAACTCTGTGTTGAAATTGCCTGACGGTGGAATATGGTTTGGCACTATAAATGGAGCGCTGCATTACGACCCACACACCAGTGCTGTGGCCCCTGCCCCAACGCGAATAGTACTGCAATCGGTAAAGATAGCGGGAGAAAATACGCTGGATAAAAGGTGGTTTGACAGTGCGGACAACTGGTACGACATTCCATATAATCTGCGGCTGCCCTACAAAAAAAACAATATTGCCTTTACGTATCAGGCTATAACCCTGAGTGGCGCCCAGCAGGTGTTGTACAGGTACCGGATGGACGGACTGGATGTACCATGGTCGGACTGGACGACGACCAATTCTGTGACCTATTCGGCACTTCCTCCCGGCAAGTATGTATTTGTGGTGCAATGCCGAAGCGATGCCGGGACCAGTGCACCGGAGCTGCAGTATGCTTTTGAAATCATTACACCAATTCAGAAAACTGCGTGGTTCAGGTTCTCGGTATTGGGAGCATGTATATTGCTGGGTATCATTCTGCAATATCTGGTGAGCAGCCAAAAACAACGCCGGCTGAAGCTACTGGCAAAACTGCGAACAGAGGAGCAGGGTAAAATACGCACAAGGACAGCGGAGGACTTTCATGACGAGATAGGCAATAAGCTGACCAGAATAAACGTGCTGACCAATGTGCTGAAAAACAAAGTGGTGTTGAACCCGGAGACGCTGCGAATTCTGGGGCAAATTGAAGACAACACATCGCAGCTGTACAGTGGCACCAGAGACATATTGTGGTCACTGAAACCATCTAATGACGGCCTGTATGAAATACTGCACCGTATACGCGACTTTGGCACAGAACTGTTTCAGGATACGGAGATCCTGTTCACATTTACCGGCACTGATGAGGACTGGCGCAGACACCGGCTGGATATGGAAATGAGCCGCAACCTGATCATGATTTTCAAAGAAGCGATGAATAATGCGCTCAAGTATGCGGGGGCGAAGAAAATCTCGTTGGATATAACAATGAAAACCAGAAACACCTTGCATCTGGTGCTGAAAGATGACGGAGTGGGTTTCGATGTACACAAAGCGAAAAAAGGAAACGGGCTGGCCAATATGAATACACGTGCTGGCAGGCTCAACAGCAAGCTGTATATAGACTCGCGTGAAGGCAAGGGCACCATCATCACGCTGACCTTTAAAATACCGCCAAACAGGTGATATGAATACAGATCTTATTGCTGAACTTTACAAAAACGCATATTTATGAAACGTGATCTGGATATACATGTAGTCATCATTGAAGACGATGAAACCATCAGGGAAGGATATGCATTTCTGATTGGCAATACTACAGGTTACAAAATAGCAGGTACATATGCCTCGTACGAAGACGCAGCGAAAAAGATAGCAAATGACAATCCGGATGTGATATTGCTAGATGTGGAGCTGCCAGGCATTTCAGGAATTGAAGCATTGCCGAAACTAAAAAAATTACTGCCTGACACCCATATACTGATACTGACTGTGTATGAGCAGGAAATGCTGATATTCCGTGCGCTGGGCAATGGCGCTGCAGGCTATCTGACCAAGAATACGCAGCCCGAAAAAATAGTGGCGGCGATACACGAGGTAATGGAAGGTGGCGGCCCTATGAGCGCACACATTGCGCGCATGGTCATATCGTCATTCAAACGCAATGAGGCTACCCCACTCACCCGCCGCGAAACAGAAATACTGGAACAGATATCGACCGGCAAAAGCCGCAAACGCATAGCTGAAGAACTGTTTATAGATCTGGAAACCGTAAAATCGCACATCAAGAACATATACCACAAACTGGATGTACACTCTAAAGCCGATGCTATTAAAGCGGCAAAGGACAATAAGTTTATCTGACATTGGCGTGATTGGGTACGCGGGCAGAAGACCGGATGTGTTTGCAGAAGAAATCCAGTTACAACGTGGACTATAATACCGTCCACCAGATATTGCGGGATGCCATACTACCCCACTTGCGGAAGCTGTCGTAGACGTTGTCGAATAGTTCTTTCTCTGTTACTTTCTTTCCCTTTTCAGCTATCACGAAATCGGTTTCTTTGGGTGGGGTCAGCTCTACCTTGGTAGCAATCCATGTGGTGTGCAGCCTGGGTATGGCCAGCTCCATGATCATGCCCGGGAGACCGCCAAACATTTCGGGTCCGCCACTCACCGGAATATCCTCTGTATAAAAGGCGACAACATAAACAGTATCGCATATCCTGCCCACTGCCTTGTGGCATTTGAAGTTGGCGATAGTTCTTATCTCGTCTTTTTCTTTCCAGTCTATTACCCTGATCGTGTCTTCTACAAAAAATTTCTGTTCAAAGACCGCTTTGTTTGCTTTGATGTTAGCAGTTCTGAAATCGGTAAGTACTGTATTGGTAGTAGCCGGGCCGCCACCAAACATTTTGAAAACATTGTTACCTTCTACCTCCCTACCGGGTTTGTAGATGCTTCGGGTAGTATCAAAGAGCATATCGAAATAGCTGCTGTTGAACTTGGGTATCTGCGCTTTCATTTTTTCGAACATGGGATTGCTCTCCATCTCATCAAGCTGGGCATGCACGTTTACACGTCGCTCAAACTCCATCTTTCCGGCAAGTGTATGCTGAGCAACAGCGCTGAATGTGACCCCTAGCAGCAGGCAAATGGACAGTATTTTTTTCATAGTCGTTTGTGTTATTATCTCATCATCATCATGCCGCCACCTGATGGTGGCGGTGCGCCGGCGGGTGTGTGGCTAAAATTCCAGATCAGATTGAGCATACCATAACGCCTGATCGTATTGTAACTGTTCTGGGTAACGATACTGCCCTGTGCCGTACGACTGAAGCCGAGATTCTGATTCAAGATATCATACACAGAAATGCGCAAAGCCAGCTCTCCCATTTTTAGGAATTTCTTTTCTACGTAAGCATTCCACCTGATCACATTATTGTTGGTGGTGAATATCTCTGTTGTCTGCCTGAACATCATATCTACAGAACTACCGAGTTCGATTTTGGCGGGCAGCTGCACTGAACCACTGAGATCGTTGTTGAAAATGTAGTAGCTGATCGTGGCAGGATTGTTTGTAGATACGTTGTTATTGTAGGTGATCTGGGGATTCCACCGCAGTTCGAATTTGTTCTCCTTGTCATAGTTGACATAGGGGCCAAAGGAAAGGCTGGTATTGTCGCTGCTGTTCTGTTGCAGGTTTATCTGGTTATTGATGTGGTACACAGATCCATTTATCTGCGCCCCTACCATAAAATCAGTTTTATTGATCTTGAACCCATATCCCAGATACCCGAAACCATTGTAGTTGCCATTAACATTGATATAGCTTGTTTTGTTCACCCCGCTGTCTGTGCGCTGCGATGTGCTGATGGCGTCGGATATGGTGCTGAAGGATGCAGTAGCCCAGAGGAATCGACTCTGCAGAATTTTGTAGTCGTTGAACCTCAGTGCAACCTTATTGATAAATTCCTGCTTGAGGTTGGGGTTGCCCTCCATCACATTGAGCGGGTCGGTATTTTGGGTAAAGGGCTGCAGCTGATTGATGGTGGGCTGGCGCGTGCTGCCCTGATAGTTGACATTGAAACTGGTTTGCTTGCCGATACGATAGGTGAATGCCGCTTTGGGGAAAAGATTCACGAAGTTGTATCTGGTGTCACCACCATTCAGGAGATCTGTTTGCAGAAAATCTGTGTTAGACACATCGCCTCCAAAATTGAAATTGAAGTCTTTGAAAACAAATTTGAAATTCAGACCACCTGAGTTAGACAAAATATTGAACCTGTAATCGCTGCTGAAAATTTTGTTGGGGTCGTCGCTATATACAACATCTGTAGTGTTGGGTATTGTATCGAACGACTTGTTCTCAGCCGTGCTGTTGTTGACCGTGAGACCATAGCTGATCTCGGCATAGGCCACCTTAGAAAGCGGCTCGGTATAAGTAGCCTTGCCCGAAAACGCCAGCGTAGTAGAATTGTTGACTTTCTCCTGCCGGGTTACCGCTGCAATTGTATCGTAGTAAATGGTGGAATTAAAGTTGCCCGTATTTTTGGAGTCCTTGTAATTCTCCTTGGCATCTATCGACAGTGTTCTTCCCTTTTTTGCAAACTTGTGGCGGAACAATAGGTCTGTGTTGACAAACTGTGCATTGCCAAAGCTGGTGATATTGCGGCGGTTATTGATGGTATCGCTTGAAACATTGTTTGTGATGAAGTAGTTGTCTGTGTTGTATTCCGACTCTGTGGCCGTTTCTTTAGCACCCGCATTGGCAGTGATTTTGACTGAGGTGTTGCTGTCAATTTTCCAGTCGTACATGATATCGAACCCATGGCGATCGCCTGTACTGAACTGATCCTTTCGGGTGTCATTGACCCTAATGACATTGCCTGGTAATGAAAACTGATTCATTGTATTTCCTTCCATGTCCACATTCTGTCGGGCAAAGCGATAGTTGGCTGAGATGTGCTGCTTTGTTTCATTCCATTTATCGGCATAGTGTGCTCCGCCGGTCCATGTGGTTGGCAATCCTTCTCCATTGTATTTGCCGTTCCACCCGGCAAAGTCTTCTTCGCTGCGCGAGATGGTAGAGACAAACGAACCATCATCTGATATTTCGGTAGTGCCATTGCCACTGCCGAATCTGTCATTGTCCTGCCAGCCTAGGCCGGCCTTATCTGTATTGGACATGATACCGAAGGCTGACAATTGTCGTTTTGCCTTAAAGGCGTTTATCATACCCTGATTCTGGAAATAGCCATCAGACCCGCCCCCTGCATCAACCTTTCCAAAGTAGCCTTTCTTCTTTTCTTCTTTCAGCTCCAGATTGATGGTCTTTGTTTTTTGTCCATCGTCGATGCCGGTGAAATCGGCCTGATCACTTTTTTTGTCGTAAACCTGCACCTTTTTCACAGCATCAGCCTGCAGTCCGCGGGTGACTACTTTAGGGTCGTCTGAGAAAAACTCTTCGCCATCAACCAGTACCTTCTGCACTGACTCTCCCTGCGCCACTATCTGGCCATTTTTGTCGACCTGAATACCAGGCAATTTTTTCAGCAGATCTTCCACTGTTGCTCCTTCCTTGACCTTGAAACTGTCGGCCATGTACTCGGTAGTATCGCCCTTTATTTTTATTGCTGATATCTGCTGTGTGAGTACAAACTCCTGCAGCAGGTGTGATTTGGAGATCATGGGTAAATCACCGAGGTCAGTATTAGCCTTCTTGACATTGACCACATCTATATAGTCGGCAAAGCCCGGAAAAGTAACGCGCAGAAAATACTTGCCCTGTGTGTTTACCTTAGTTTCGAACCGACCATCGGGCCGGGTGCGTGCACGTGCTGCAATAACTGAGTCTGACGTACGGATGAGCACCACCGATGCAAGCGACAAGGGAGTCGCATTCATAGTATCGGTTACAGAACCGCGGACCATAAACGGCTGCGCCTGCCCCTGTGCCAGATAACAAAATAAGAAAAAGAATAATGAGGAGAGGTACTTCATACAGTTTTTTGCCGGGAGGGCCGGGAGCGTGATTTGTAATTTACCTGTAAAAAAACAAAAATCTGTTCACTGGCTACCCAGAAAAAACTAATACAGAGGGGGTTGCACCTACATTTAACATTCCCTTACAATCTGTATAGGGCTGTAAGGTTTCCGCTAGCAATGTCCTTTAGATGGCTAATCAACAAAATACATCTTCATTTCACCCTTGCCTTTTACTTCCAGTTCGCCGCGGTATTCGCAAGTAAAGGCATCTTTAACTAATTCGTAGGTGTTTTGCGATATATTGATCCGGCCGGGGGCTCCATGCTGCTCCATACGCGCTGCGGTGTTTACGGTGTCGCCCCATATGTCGTAAGCAAACTTCTTTACACCCACAATACCGGCAACAACGCTGCCACTGTGTATGCCAATGCGGATTCTGAAAGTAAGATCCCCACCATGATCAGCAAGGCGATTGGCCATAAAAGCACTGATTTCTTTTGCAGCACGAACCATATTCAGCGCATGGTCGGGGTCGGCTTTGGGCAGGCCAGCCACAGCAAGATAGGCGTCACCAATGGTTTTTATCTTTTCGATTCCATACTTACCTGTGATTTCATCAAATGCTTTAAAACATGCATGGAGCTCATCGATCAGTGCCTGGGGGCTGGTGTGCTCTCCGGCCTTAGTGAAGTTCACAAAATCGGTGAACAGCACAGAAACATTGTCGTAATGTCGGGCAACGGTAGCACCATTAGCTTTAAGTTCTTCTGCCACCTCTGCCGGAAGGATATTGAGCAGCAGATCATCAGACTTCTTTTTCGCTGCTTTGAGTTCGGCATGCTGGTGTTCAATTTCTTCCTTCTGGGCTACCACCTCAGATGTGCGTATAAGGACCTCTTTTTCCAACACCTCGTTCTGGCCCGCCAGCAAATCCTGCTTTTCCTTTTCTTTAGCAAGATTTTCCTCGGAAAGCTGCCTTATGGAATCGACCTGCGCAATAAGCATGCGCTGATCCAGACCGTTTCTACGCCCCAGAATAAATACTGCAGCAAGCGGATAAATGTACATTATAGAAGAAGCCAGATAACTGATCATTATGGGGAAAAACTCATTGTCGAAAGCTTTGCCGGCATCTGCTGCAACTGCAAAAATAAGAATGAATATTGCGCCTAAAAACACGACGATAGGAATAAAACATACCCATAGTACCACTCTCACTTCCCACCGTTTCTGACCGATGCCCCGCAACAGATAATAAAGTGTAGATATCCAGACATAGCAATACAAAACGACCTTTACCGACATGATGATCCAAGGGGCTCTGGTATTCAATCCGGATTGCAGTCCGTAGCGCACAAAAGGAATAAAACACAGCAGCATGATGATGCCCATCACGATAAGCGGTATTTTCGTTTTCTCCTTGTTTCTGAGCACCTTGCAAAAAAAGATAG
Organism: uncultured Bacteroidota bacterium; assembly: GCA_903824665.1. Taxonomy (GTDB): domain Bacteria; phylum Bacteroidota; class Bacteroidia; order Chitinophagales; family Chitinophagaceae; genus Nemorincola. The sequence continues at coordinate 34,712 of CAIJXT010000033.1, forward strand.
AGAGAAACTCGAAGCAAAAAATACCAAAAAATGACTCGAGATGATAAAGCAGGTCTGTATGCAGATGTGGCCACAAAAGGGACAAAGCAGCAAAGAGGCAAAAGAGTGAGAAATAAAGGTGTTCTGTCTTTTCTCTGAAATAGAAAAACAAAGTCAGAAACACGATACCAAATGCCAGATAATAGGACCCTGCACTAAACGACTCGTTGTCATCGGCAATATCATCCTTCATCTTTTTCAGGGCATCTTTTTTCTCGTAAATCGCCATTCCCAACTCAAAATTGTCGGTTTTGTAGGGCAAATAAACGATCCGGAGTCTGTTTAACTGTTCTCTGAACAGGAAGTCTACATAATCATCCTGAATAGGATTGCGTTCCCGGCCATCCTTGCCAAAAGCTCCGGTTGCGAGAATTGACTGTCCATTCAGCCACACCGCTACAGATCCTTCGATCTGGTAATGTATAGCCAGTATATTAGTGATGAACTGACTATCGATATAGAGATCAGTATTCAACTCTGCCCGGGCAAATTGTGCGCCATTAAGCAGCGTATCCGGTTTGGTGGTAATAAACCGGGCTGTTTTCCCGTTTTTATAGGCTACCTCAACCTGCCAGGTAATATGATCGAATATCTTAATTGACGAAGTAGTGTCTTTTCTGATTTTCTCGCCAATAAAAAAAATAGAATCAACCTTGGCCGATAGTTTGGTACCAGCAAGCAAAATCAGGCACAACAAAACCAACAATGTACGCTGAAAAATTTCTTTCATTTCGGGCAGGAATCGCAGGCAAATTAATAAACGGCAAATTAAAAATTGCAAAAACTTTTATTGTGTCACGTAGTACATCTTCATTATTCCTTTGCCCTTGGCCTCTACTTCTCCCCGGTATTCGCAACTGACCTGATCTTTTACCAATGAGAAAGTAGTCTCCGACAAGTTAATGCGGCCTTCTTCGGCATGCTGTTCCATTCGTGCTGCTGTATTCACGGTATCGCCCCAAATGTCGTAGGCGAACTTCCTGACCCCTACTATGCCGGCCACTACACTGCCGGTATGTATCCCTATCCGTACGCCGAATGTTTTGCTACCATGCGTTAGGAGCCGATGTCGCATGAAGGCACTAATATCTATTGCTGCCCGCACCACCCTTACCGCATGATCGGGTACGGCATGTGGCAACCCACACACAGCAAGGTAAGCATCGCCCACCGTCTTGATTTTTTCTATGCCGTGCCGGCCCAATATATTGTCGAACGCCTCAAAACATGTGTGCAGCTCTGCTACCAGCGCTTCTGGAGACATTCGCTCGCCAGCCTGTGTGAACCCTGCGAAATCAGTCATTAGCACTGTTACATTGTCGTACAATTTGGCCTTGACACTGCCATTGCGTTTCAGTTCTTCTGCTACATCAGCCGGCAGTATGTTCAGCAGTAATGCTTCGGATACCTGCTGCTCCTCTGTAAGTGCTTTGTTGGCGTTGGTAATGATCGTATTTGCCCTCTTCTGCTGGCTATAGTTGCGATAGACAAAAAACGACAACAACAACACCATGGCCAAACCCGCAAAGCCGCCGTACATTATGCTACGTTGCCGCTGCATATGCAGGCGCACGGCTATGTCTTTGCGCGCCTGTGTCAGGCTATCGGCAATCTGTTTGCGATCAAACTCGCCACGTAATTCGGTGCTTGTGATTTGCCTGGCCTTATCGAGGCTGAATACACTGTCGCGCAGGGCGATGTACTGTCGGTAAGCTGCAAAAGCGTCGGAAGTGCGGTTCATCAAACTATACGTACTGCTCATTGTGCTCCATGCAGCGCTTTCCTCTTCTGTCTTTCCTGCTTTGTGGTAGAGGTCTATGGCCTGTTGCAGATAGCCAACAGCCTGTGTAAAATCGTTACTGGCTGCATAGATTCGCCCCAGCAGGTGATAAGTACCGGGCAATGATGGATTGGGCTGCTGCCCGGACACCGCCAACGCTGATTTGGCCAACTCCATCGCCTTTTGTTGCTGCCCTTTGGTAAGCGCAATATTTCCCAGTTTGTTTAGTATCTCGGTTTCTGTTTCGGCGTCTTTCAGTTCCCGGCTTATGCGGAGTGCGTCTGTAAAGTGCTGAATAGCCTGATCATACGCACCTTTCAACTGATAACATTTCCCGGTACCGAGCAACACCCATAAATCTACGAGCTTATTACCGATGTTGCGGTTAAACTCTTTTGACAGGCGGTAGTTGTTGAGCGCCTCGTCATATTGCGACATGTAAATACGCATATCGGCCAGGCTTATCAGCAGGCCTGCCAGGTTCAATGTGTCATTGGTGGTTTTTTTTCTGCCATTTGTCAGCTCCTGATACTGAATACGGTAGGCTTTTTCAAAACACTCGGCAGCATTCGGGTAATCTGCGATGTTCATGTACAGGCTGCCCATATTGCCCAGCGTGCCTTTTACCTTATCCGGATCGGGATCAAGTGCCATGCTACGGGTGTAATAGTCTAGCGCGGTGGCATTACTGAGATTGGCAGCATAAGCCTGAGCGAGGTTGGCGTACAGTGCCGCTTCTTCCTTTCTATCGTGCCGGGTTGCAGCGATCGCTACAGCTTTGTTGTACCAATAAACAGCAACAGTATAGTCATGTTTACAATTGCCTGCAATGAAGCCGAGCCACCGATACGCCTTTCCTATGGCTTTGTCATTGTTTGCTGTGCGTGCTATTGCAAGATATTGGTGCACATATGCATTGCTCTGCCTGGCATCTTTGCATTCGGTACAGACATACAATGCCTCCAGCAACCGCATTTTCAGGGTATCTGTGCCTGCTCTGGCCAGTTCGCTTTTCAGCGAATCTGTACGCATTGTATTGTTTGGCTGAGAGCGGGATACTACAGAAAACTGCAGAAAGACGATGAACACAACATGAAAAATCCAAAAAAAACCGGTATTTTTCATCCTATTGAATCGTTGTCGGGGTTAAAAGAATAAGAAAGTTAATTTGAAACTTGTATCTTGTTGGCCAATCAAATGTATCCAAATTCAGCTTTAATTTATAGAATTGGCTACATTCAATTTATAAATACACAATATTATTTTATGAAAAAGCAAGTATTGTTGTGCGCCACATTGCTGGCGGCAGTATTCTTCATCAACACCACCTCTGTACAAGCAGGAACCGCTAAAGTAAAATTTGGAGCTTACTCTGCCGGAGAGGGTTGCTCGGGAACCGGTATATGCCAGACCAGCGCTATGGAAGGGGCAGATGTAGAATTCGACTATTTTGAGACCAAGGACAGCAGCGGAGCCAATATGAGCATACTCACCATGCTGTTCAACTACGAAGACGCTAAACGGAATGGATTTCTGGGCGACTCGTTTGGCGGGGTATATACCTTCACAAAGGGCTACCGGTTCAATCATACCGGAGACGGACGTTCCGGCGTACCCAGTACTTACTCTATACCAGACGACTTCGACGGTAAGTACACCGCGAAAGACCCCAATGGCATGATCAAACTCACGGTGATACAGTATTCGACCAGGCCGAAATAGTACTGGCCAGAACATAAAAAGCACATCAAACAAAAAGGCGTGATGAACTATGGTTCATCACGCCTTTTCTATACCGGTTCGGGTGGATTCAACTATGTATTGATGCTACCCCTGCTTATTCTTATTGTTGTTGTTCTTGAATTTGCGGTTTTTATTGAAGTTATTGTTGCCAAAGCTGTTACCGCTGCCAGAGCCATCGCGGTCTCTGAAATTGTTATTGTTGCGCTGGTTGCCGCCCTGACCACCCTGATTGCCCTTGAAGTTGCGGTTGTTGTTGTTATTGTTATTGTTTCGCTGCTTGAAGTTGCGGTTGTTGCTATTGTTGTTATTGCTTGCGGGGTTAGTGTCGAAGGTGACGCGGTAGCCACCCGTTTCGTACTTCAGCTTGCCACCTGTGATTTCGGCCAGCTCATTCTTGATCATATCATCGTGTACGGGCTCTTTGTGCCAGTTGCCGTAGGCCAGCTTCATATAGTATCCGATAGCCTGCGTAAGTCCGTGTCGCTTTTCGTTATCTGGTTCATTCACCGCCTTATCTAGCAATCCCTGAATGTTGCGGCCCAAATGGCGATGTTTGATGCTGTTTTGTGGATAGGGCAGCACCTCCGGCTTCTTAAAGATCATCTCGGGTGTAGGGCAGGGATAGGGTGCATCCACATCCAGCTGAAACTCTGTCATCTGGAAGAGGTGATCCCACAGTTTGTGTTTGTAGTCTTCAATTGTTTTCAGATGCGGATTCAGGGTCCCCATCAGTTCAATGATTATTTCGGCCTGCTTCAACCTTTTTTCACGGTCATCTACCGTAACCAGGTATTCTACCATTTTCTGAACATTACGTCCGTATTCAGGCATCAGCATCCTGCTGCGCGTGGTATTGTATTCCATCATGTGTTATAAATTCAATGCTAAAGAAAAGATTTGATTCTGCAGGGTGTATCAGAAACACCCGTTTTACCAGAGTTCACCGATTGAGCGGTTGGGTACTGCAGGTAATGCAAAGCAAATATAGGTGAAAACAATTAAAGCGACAATCTTTAACACAATCATATCGTTTACGTTTTTAAAATCTGAATATTTCTCATAATTTATCTATACCTTTGCACCCGCATTGCTGTTTCGCATTGCATTTTTTTAACAAAAGTTCTTTTAATGATTACATTTTCATCACTCTCCCTTCGGGAAGAACTGACGCAGGCTATTTCTGACCTTGGCTTCGAGACACCTACTCCTATTCAGCAAAAAGTAATACCTCAACTATTATCTGATCCCATAGACATAATAGGGCTTGCGCAAACCGGTACCGGCAAAACTGCCGCGTATGGGCTGCCACTACTCCACCATGTGGACATAGCGGTAAAACATGTTCAATGCCTTGTGCTTAGCCCCACACGCGAACTCTGTATGCAGATACAGGAAGAAATGACCAAGTATGGAGCACGTATGCGTGGACTGCGCATCACTGCTGTATATGGCGGCATGCCTATAGCTGCACAGATCCGTGAGTTGCGCAGCAACCCACAGGTGGTAGTAGCTACACCCGGCAGGCTTATAGATCTGCTGGAGCGTAAAGCTTTGTCGCTGGCAGACGTGGAGTATGTAGTACTGGACGAAGCCGACGAGATGCTCAATATGGGCTTCCGTGAGGATATAGATCTGATACTCAAAAACACTCCGGCACGTGAGCACACATGGCTGTTCAGCGCCACCATGAGCAATGAGGTGCGCGGTATCGCCAAACGCTTCATGAAGGACTGGAAAGAGTTCTCAGTTGCGACTGCAAACACGACCAACGAAAACATAGACCATCAGTACTACGTAGCACAGCACCATAACCGGTACGAAACACTGCGTCGTTTGCTGGACTTTACGCCAGGGATTTACGGTATCATATTCACCCGTACCAAGCAGGATTGCCAGGAAATATCTGAAAAACTGATGAAGCAGGGCTATCACGTGAGCCCGCTGCATGGCGATATGGACCAGAAAATGCGTTCTAAAGTAATGGAGCGCTTCAAGGCCAAGCAGCTGCAGTGTATTGTCGCTACCGATGTAGCAGCGCGTGGTATTGATGTGAACGACATTACCCACGTAATAAACTACGAGTTACCAGACGATCCGGAAGTGTATACCCACCGCAGTGGCCGTACAGCGCGTGCCGGCAAATCGGGTATCTGTATGTCTATCGTTTCGCCAAAGCAGATATCCAATATCCGCCAGATAGAACGCCTGGTAAAACAGAAGTTTCACAAAAGTGATATACCTGATGGTGCAGAAGTGGTACGCAAGCGCCTTTTCTTCTACATGGAGCAGATAGCAGAAGCGGCACCAAAGGCCGACTTTGCCAAGCTGTACCGTGACAGCATACACGAGCAGTTTGCAGAAGTAGACAAAGACGAACTGATCCGTAAGCTGATATGGCTGCAACTCAAAGATACCATTGACATCTACCAGGATGCAGAAGACCTGAACGCCGGCTATGATAACCGCGAGAAACCTGCTCGTGGCAATCGATCAGCACGTTTGTTCATCAATCTGGGCGAAAAAGACGGTCTTACAACGCAGAAGTTGATTCAATTCATCACTGAATCGGTGGATATAGATGAAAATGCGATAGAGCGTGTAACAGTACGTGACCTCAGCAGCTTCTTTAACGTACCCGGCAATACCGCTGAGTACATTGTAGAAACACTGTCTTCCAAGAAATTCAAGGGTCGCAAAGTGCGTCTGGAAGATGCCGAACAAAGCAAAGGTGGCGGCGGCGGTGGTGGCGAATATCGCGGTAATCGCCCAAAACCTTCATCTGGTCCACGTTTCTCAGGAGATGTGCGCTCTTACGGCAACCGCGATGGCGGTGGCAGTCAGGGTGGCGGATACAAAGGAAAGAAACGCTACTAGTCTAAATAGCGGTGTGTATTCGATACCGCTGTTGGAAACTGTATTTTATACCTGTAAAGAGGTTGTCCCAGATCAGGGGCAGCCTCTTTTTCATTAGGAAAAAGCGGGTTATTATCCGGCCCAATTATCTTTCGGGTTTCTTTGATTTTGCATCTTAAATACTTAATTTTAAGACCTGTTAATCAGACCACATAAGTTCAAACGGCGTTATGAAAATATTTGTAGTAGACGACAATGAAATGCAGACCATGCTGCTGGAAGATTATATCACCAGCAAAACAGACCATGAAGTATTGGTATTCAATACCGGTGAGGAATGTCTGGACAACCTGCACGAGGCGCCACACGTCATCATTCTCGATTACAACCTGAACTCTGTAGAAAAAGACGCTGCCAACGGCGCGGAAATACTTGCGGGAATCAAGCGGCACAACAGCGCCACGCAGGTAATTATATTGTCGAGCCAGGATCCGTCGGGTGCATCGCTGGCATCAATGGCAGAGGGTGCAGACCACTATGTGCTGAAGAATGAAGCTGCTTTTGCCAATGTAGTAACGATAATATTGGGGATCAACTAAGATTTACCGGAACAACTCTTCTTTACTTTTGGGCCGTTCGTCGTAGAGCCATTTAAACCGACTGAGTCTGGTATTGGGCAGGTCAGCCTTTTCCATAGGGGTGACGGTCTGGTGCACATCCTGCTCAAATTTGATCTTACTGATCTTCTCTGTACCGAAGTAGAAACGCATCAACACACTATTGGCTTCATTGACGCCAACATACGCACCAGCATCATCTTTAGAATAATAGATCGATTGTGCCTCTGGCTGCACAATCATTTTGTCGATAGCATTGTTTCTAAAAAATGCAGTTAGTGTCTTTCCCTGCACCTGATCAAACAGTTCTGCCTGCTCTGGTCCTGACCTAGATGCCATGAAAGAGTTGTCGGGAATATACATGCACCTGATGCTGTTGCTGTCGAGCTGCATGAGTATGGTGTCGCCAGTAATCTGGCTGCCGCGCGACCAAGCAATCGGGGCATAGATCATTCGTACAACCGAGTCGGATCTTGTATACGTTACGCTGTCGCATTTGGCCTGCATAGAGTCGGAGAAAATACGTACATGATGATAGCCGGAAAAGAAAATGGGGGCGGTGGTATCGCCAGCGGCGGTATCGGCGACGGGCACCACAGCTGATTTTTTTCTTTTGCCGGGTTTAGTGACAGCCGCAGCAGTTTTTGATACTGTATCTCTGAAGAAATCGGCAAGCCTGTATTTGGTGACGGGTATTGCCCACATACTGTCTATGGGCTTTCGGATGGTTGACTGTATTTCAACAGTGGTATCTTTTGCAGGTTTTGTCTTTACCGGCCTGCCACGGCGTACCGTCTTTGTGGTATCTGTCTTGGTGCCATGGGTTCGTGCCTCAATAGCTGAAGTATCGGCATTTGGCGTTATGGCAGAAGGCGTAGTTTTGGTTGAGGGTGTTGCGGCATTCCCTTTTGCGGTTGTAGTGTCGGCTGATGCAGTAGTGTCCGCAATATCTACCGGCATTACAAACTGCCTGCCGCGCACCCTGACCATTGGCGCAGAGTAGAATGTATCGGCACGCATGTAAAAGGTATCCCTGCCTGTAGCAAGTTCCATAACGGGCTTTATTACCGCCCACAACACCCGCTGCTTTCTGAAATAGTCGGCCCGGCCGCAATACATTGTCGTGTGCTGTACTGTATCAATTGATATTACATTGCCGATCGCGTAACCATATCCTGTAGGCTTGTCGTAGTGCATAGAGTCGGCCTCTATATATTGCCCATCATTCCAGATAGATGAATGACCTGTAAACCTTGCGATTACATTCTTGCTGTCGTAAGTGCCTTTGTAGGTGGTGAGTACAGACCTGCCACTGTCGCTGGTCACAACAGAGTAGTCATAAAAAGTCTCCACCTTGGTTTCGGTATTGTATCCCAGATCCTTTGATGATATCCGGTATTGCGGATCGGCCACGATCACGTTTCCGGTAAACCGTGCATCATGCGTGCGTACGTTATAAACACCCGATGTGCTGGTCACCAGCGTGCTGTCGCTTTGTAAGGTGCCATGCCTGTTGTAAACTCCGGTTTTGGTACCCAGATCGTAGGTGAGCTCCTCGCACCAAAGGTTGTTGTTACCGTCGGTCAGGTTTACGTTGCCGGTCATGTAGGCAAGCTTTTTGTCGGATGTGTAGCGGAGGTAGTCGCAGGTTGCGCCCGTTCCTCCCTGTTGTGCAATGCGAACATTGCCGAATGCCTCGAGCTTCTTGCTTTCTATATACTGGTAAAGACTATCGCAGTAGAGGGTATCGGTACCCTGGTAAACGATCACATCTGTCACAAATTTATTGAACGAGCCCGTATCCGTCTTGAAATGCTCGATCACGCCAGAATTGGCGATGGTGATCTTTATTTTGTTAGCAGTGTCGGCCTGCTGGCCAAAGGTTGCAACCGAGCCAAACAGCAACATACAGATCAGCAGCAACTGAAACTTGCCGGTGCGGAAACCCATAATTGCTTCTGGAATAAAAAACATCAGCTTTTCTTCTTGCCCCCGAATACACTAATGTTGATGTACCTGCCCGGATGCGCTTTAAGATCATCGGTGAGGTTGGTAATGGATTTGAGCGAAGCGTTCAGATTGTTGTAGGCATCTTTATTGTTGATGAACATACCCAAAGAGCCTTCATTATTATTGATCTTCTCAATAACACTCTGGAGCTGGGTTGTGGTCTTCTGGAGGTCTGTAATTGTTTTCTGGAGTGGCGCGTTAGCGATCTGCGCTGATATCTTATTGAAGTTGGACAGGATACGCTTTATGGTATCATTGCTGGCAGCAAAATTTCCGGTAATGCTGTTTGTGTTGCGGATAATGCCGGATATCTGTGCAGATTCTTTGCCCAGCGCATCAGACAGGCGGGCGAGGTTCTCTGAGGTTACCTTAAGTGATTGAATTGTACTGTTGATAGCTTTCTGATTGTCGGCACCTACGAGCGAGTTTACATTGGCCAGGGCGGCATTAAATGCTGATATGGTTCCTTTGAGCTCTTCGAGCCTTGGTGTGAGCTCTCCCGATATTTTATCGATCGCACCGGCATCTTTGGCGGCAGTGAGTACAGCACCCGCAGGTTCTTCGGCGGCACCAGTTCCCAAGTCCAGACGCACGATCTTTGACCCCAACAGATCGGACGAAGCAAGATTTGCCACTGTACCAACCGGTATCCGTGTTTTGTTCTTCACAGACATAGTTACTTTGACACCTTTTTCACCCGCCAGCTCCATCTTCGTGATCTGTCCTACGTTCAGCCCCTTTATCTGGACAAAAGCAGATTGTTGCAGCCCATCTACAGACGAAAAGTAACTGTAGTATTCTTTTTCATTAGATACAATATCCGACCCCTTGAGGAAATAAAAACCGGTGAAGAAGATCACAAGTGCAGCTGTAACCAGTACACCAGTCCTTACTTCTTTAGATATAGTCATATGTGCGGTGAAATATGTGCAAAATAACGAAAAGTGAATGATACAAAGACCGTATTGGGAATATTATAACAGTATTACAATGCCGAATAAAATCTATTTCACTTTTGCGGCCGGTTGTCCGGTGGCATTCTTGAGCCGGAAGTTGATGGGCATTGCTACCGGACCGGCCACATTTTCTTTTCCTTTCAGCGCAGGTTTCCATTTTGGCATGGCACGAATCACCCTTACGGCCTCGCTGTCGAGGCTGGGATGGACACTTTTCAACAAACCTACATTGGTAACTTTTCCGTTTTTATCTACCACAAAACCTACCATCACCTGGCCTTCCAGATTCTTCTTGCGTGCTTTTTCGGGGTATTTGAGGTTGGCGGTAAGGTATTTTTGAATGGCAGGGTTGCCTCCCGGAAACTCAGGGGCCTTTTCGTACTGTGCATTTGCCTCAACGGCCGTTGTGATTCCAAGTACGATAAATACCAATAAGAACAATCTAAATTTCATAAACACTGTATAGGCTAAAGATACATCATATTCCATAAGTTTCCTGCCTGTAACTGCGGTCATCATTTTTGGACTGTATTATTTGCCTTGCAACATTTTATTTGTTAGTCTTGCCTAATTATTTATCTTTGTGCCGTTAAAGAAAACAAATGAAAAGAGTAGTGATTATTTTTCTGGTTTTTATATCAGCGGTTTTGTCGGTGATATCCTGTAAAAAACTGGAGCCAGCTGCCCCTGCCGATGATAGCATACTGGATGGTCCGGTGGAGGGACTGACCACAGCTCAAAAGGCAATGTTCCTGCGTGGAGATGTGGCATTTAACGATGAAGTATTTACGGCCGAGACAGGATTGGGACCTTTGTTTGTGGCAACATCCTGTGCCAGTTGTCATGCCGGGGATGGTAAGGGACATCCTTTTACCACACTAACACGGTTTGGGCAAAGCGACAGCACAGGCAATCATTTTATGGCTATGGGTGCACCCCAGCTGCAAAACCGGGCTTTACCGGGTCATGAACCGGAAAAAATACCGGCAGGTGCACGTTCTGCAAAATTCACCCCACCGGCCAATACCGGAATGGGATTTATAGAAGCGGTTAGCGATGCCGATCTGCTGGCTATAGCAGACCCCAATGATGCTGACGGGGATGGTATAAGCGGAGTGGTGAACTGGATAAACATCAAAAGCTATATCACCCTGCAACCAGGATATGCTACGGAGAATGGTAAGTGCATTGGCAGATTTGGCAAAAAGAGTGGCGCGCATAACCTGCTGCAACAAACGGCCGGCGCCTACAATCAGGATATGGGCATCACATCACTTTACGAACCCTATGACACCTATACCGGACTCGAAACAGATCCGGAAGTGTCTACCCAAACGCTACAGGATGTAGTGTTCTATCTGCAAACATTGAAAGCACCCATACAACGGAACAAAACGAACCCGGATGTCATGAAAGGTAAAGAACTTTTTCTGCAGGCTGACTGTGGGAAATGCCACAAACCCGAACTTAGAACCGGATATTCACCTATTGCACCGCTTGCTAATCAAACCTTTTACCCTTATACCGATCTGCTGCTGCATGATATGGGTCCGGGCCTTGATGACGGGTATACAGAAGGTAATGCTACATCGGCCGAATGGAGAACTCCAGCACTATGGGGGCTGGGATTGTCTAAAAATGCGCAAGGTGGTAGCTACTTTCTGCTGCACGACGGACGCGCCACCAGCATAGAGCAAGCAATATTGCTGCATGGCGGCGAGGCAACGGTAAGCCGTGAAAAGTATTCGGCAATGCCGGAAACAGATAAGAAAAAACTACGTACCTTTCTGGAAAGCCTTTAAATTTATGGACCGTAAAGATTTTCTCAGAACAAGTTGTATTGCCTGCATGGGCATGGCCGTAGGAGCCTCTATACTGCCAGGTTGCGCAGGCGCAAAGTATGCGAAAGCCGCAAGGGAAGAAAATGGCCTGCTGGTGGACTTAAGCACATTTACGAGTGGTAAGCGGAGTGCCCACCGGTACGTGATAGTACGCGACGAATTGTTACAGTACCCCGTTTGCATTTATGACCTGGGCGGTGGCCAATATTCCGCACTGCTCATGCAATGCAGCCACCAGGGTGCTGAATTGACGGTTTCAGGGGATCAGCTTACCTGCTCTGCGCATGGCAGCTCCTTCGACAAGATGGGCAAAGCAACTCATAAACCAGCATCGAAGCCGTTACGTACATTCCCGGTGACGGTAACCAGGGGGAAATTATTTATTGATCTAAGAAAACAAACCTAATGCGGATATTTGTCCTCTATTTTTTGTGCATAATAGCTACTGCTGCAAATGCACAAATTGATACCAATCTATTAAGGCGCGAACCTAAAGATACTACCGGTATGAAGTTGAATATGGATGCTGTGTACAACAGACCATTCCTCACCGTAGGTAAACTACCAGTAGCGCTGGGCGGTTATCTGGAAGCGAATTGGCAGCACCTGGGGACAGATGGAGTAACAGAAGGTCACCAGTTTCAGATGAAAAGAATGACACTGTTCGTGGCATCAGGTATAGGCCACCGGCTTAAGTTCTTATCAGAAATAGAGTTTGAGGACGGCACAAAAGAGATCAATATAGAATTTGCAGCGCTGGACATGGAGATAACCCCATTGCTCAACTTTCGCGGTGGGATCATCATGAATCCGATAGGGGCATTCAACCAGAACCACGACGGGCCCAAATGGGAATTTATAGATCGGCCAACATCGGCAGTGCAGCTGCTCCCTGCTACATACAGCAATGTAGGCTTTGGGGTGTATGGCAAAAAGTATCAGAAAGACTGGGTGGTAGCCTATGAGGCCTACCTGACCAATGGATTTGATGATAAGATAATTGATAACAATACCGGCAGAACATCGCTGCCCGCCACCAAGCTGAACCGTGATCGATTTGAAGAGAGCTTTAACGGCATGCCATTGGCAACAGCCAAGGCTGCAGTAAAACACAGAAAGATAGCCGAAGTGGGTGTCTCGTACATGAGCGGTGTATACAACAAGTTTGAGGACGATGGCATGACCCTGGACCGGAAACGCAAAGTAGAAGTGATCGCAGTAGATGCCAACAGTACATTGCCGGGTATCAATACGTTCATCACCGCAGAGTGGGCATGGATATCAGTAGATGTTCCGGGCACCTATTCTCAGCAATATGGCAGGCGGCAGCAGGGTGGCTTTGCAGACATTGTACAGCCAGTGTACAGCAAACCCTTATTCGGCTTCGAGCAGTCTGAGGTCAATATAGCCTGCAGGCTGGAATATGTAGACTGGAATGTAGGCACGTTTGACCAGACAGGAGACAAAATATCAGACCACTTTATGAGTGTGGTGCCGGCTATCAGTTGGCGACCCGGACCGCAAACAGTGATCAGGCTGAATTACCGATACAATCTGCAGACTGATCTGCTGGGCAATCCGGCGAGCAAAACGGCCGGTTTTCAGGCTGGATTTTCCAGCTATTTCTAATGCCCTGTTTTTGTGACTATATGGAGAGATGTTTCCATAACACCTCGATACCTGCAACCAGGACAAGTACTGCAGTAATGCGGCGCACCATTGTGTGATTTAAGCGCGTGGCACCCATACGGGAACCAATCTGACCACCAACGAGCACCGCTAGTGCCAGTACAGCGATACGGCTGATGTTGAGCTGCTCAGGTACTGAGGAAAGTTGCCCGATGACGCCAGTTATAGAATTGACCAGTATGAAAAAGCCTGCGGTAGCAGCTATCTTTTTTGAACTGTCCCACTTTACTAGATGAAGTATTGGTGCCAAAAATATTCCACCGCCAATACCCACCATACCCGACAAAAAACCAATAGCACCGCCAAGCACCATATCCCGTATGGGATTGGGCACAGCACTATCAGTCGATGTGGCGTCTCCAGATGTCTGGCGCAGCAATAACAACAGACCTGCAAGAATAAGAGACAACCCAAGATAGACATAGAAAGTATGCTCACTGATTCTGAGGCGTGCCCCGGCGAATGTCAATGGTACGCTTGCAAGCACTATTGGTAACAACTTACGGAATGGCAGCTCCTGCCGTCTGGCATATATTATGGTACCACCGGTAACCACAATGATGTTGCAGATGAGTGCCGTGAGCCTCATTTCCTGAAAAGGCAATGCAACTAAAGCAAGGATAGCCAGGTAGCTGGACCCACCACCAAAGCCTACCGATGAGTACACCGATGCGACAAGCAAAAAGGAAAGTGGCAAGAGCCATAATTCTGCAGCCAATTGAAATCGATTTTATGCTTTAGACAAACAAAAAGGACTGTTTGGTGTATGCACGCGCTAACAAAGCACCTGAGCACTCTCAGCAATCAGCCGATCCTTGCTGATCGCCACCACTCCAGCCTCCTCGCACACCAAACCGCCAGCCAAATTGGAGATCTCAGCCATAAGGTGCGTATTGCGGGTGATAGCATAGATCAGTGTTGCGGTAGCCACAACGGTATCACCGGCGCCAGATACATCGGCAATATTGCGGATGTGCGAAGGAAGTATCTCTGAGGTAGTACCGTCGTTGAAATAAACACCATTTTCCGACAAAGTAATAAATGAAATGTGGTGCTGCAGTGCGTCGTGCAGCTTGTTGTGCGCAATATCGAGTTGCGGCAGGCTTACCTTGCTGATATCGACATGCAAACCTTCCCGCACCTCTTTCAGATTTGGCTTAAAGATTGTGACCCCGCGATAGGCGAGAAAGTTTCTGCGCTTGGGATCTACAACGGTCACTATTCCTATTTCGCGGCAATGTGCTATTATATGATTGATCACATTTTCTTTGAGCACTCCCTTATTATAATCTTCGAATATCAGCGCATCCGGTTTCACCTTCTGCAGGTATTTGAGCACCATGTCAATGAAAGGATGTTCCTCTTCGGTGTACAGTTCATCAGTCACCTCTTCGTCTACCCGTAGCATCTGCTGATTGCGGCTAAGTATGCGGACCTTGGTAGTGGTTGGCCGCTTCTTGCTCCTGGCTATTAGGCTTGTATCTATACCGGCCTGCTCAGCGAGCGTTACCAGCCGTTCGCCATCTGCATCATCTCCCACTACGCTTGCAAGGGTCACGGTGGCACCCAGCGCTCTGCAGTTGAGCGCTACATTGGCGGCACCGCCCAGCCGGCTCTCTCTTTTAGATATCGCCACCACCGGCACCGGGGCTTCCGGCGAGATACGGTCTACATTACCCCACCAATAATTGTCGAGCATCACATCGCCTACCACTACTACGTGCAGGCCTGCCATATCTTCAAATATTTTCTGTAACTCTGTTTTGGTCATTACTTGTTGTCATTTTTACAAACACCTGCACGGCTAAGCCAAAGACGTATAGTATGCATACACAGGTATTAAGTGCTCCGTTTACTCTTCTGTTGTTTTCCGCTTTTGCAGCAAATAATAAATGGGCAGTCCCAATACTACAATAATCAGGCCGGGCCATGTATAAGTAGGTTTGTACTTCAGCAAAATTATGCACACAAACGATGCAAGTGCAATATAGATCGCCGGAATGACCGGATACCCGAAAGCTTTGTATGGGCGCGGGTGGTTGGGCATAGTGCGCCGCAACTTAAAAATACCGCCTATAGTAAGTATGTAGAACAGCAACACCGTAAAAATGATAAAATCGAGCAGATTGCCATACTGACCGCTGAGGCACAACATAGATGCCCAAATACATTGCATCCACAGTGCTTTGGCAGGTACACCCTTATCATTCAGTTTGCTGGCAGCAGGCAAAAAGAGACCATCTTTTGCCATGGTAAAGTACACCCTGGCACCAGACAATATAAGTCCATTATTGCAGCCAAAAGTAGAGACCATAATGAGCAGAGCGATGATCTTAGCGCCGTCACTGCCAAATATTTTCAGGGCGGCGGCTGTTGCTACGCGCTCTGCAGGCGCGTGTGCGATCTCTGAAACCGTCATCACATTCAGGTACATCAGGTTCATGCTTACATAGATCAGCGTAACAATGAGGGTGCCAATAAACAGGCTGAGGCCAATGTTTCGTTCGGGCCGCTTCATTTCTCCTGCTATGAAGGTCACACTATTCCAGGCGTCGCTGGAGAACAGGGCACCTACCATTGCTGTGCACAATGCCACAATGAGTGTACCGCCAGAAAGGCTGTTGTGTGTGATTGCCATCATGTTCCGGCTGATCTCTTTTGCAGACCAAGCGTCAGTCCAGTTTACCTTCCAGGCACTCTGACCCGAAAAGAGAAAGAAACCGAAAATGATGAGCGCTGCCATTGCACCAATCTTGGCAAACGTAAAAAAGAACTGAATCCACTTTCCACTTTTCACACCAAGGGTATTGATGTAGGTAAGCAACACAACGGTGCATATACCAACCAGCTGTGCTGCGGTAATATGAAAACCGCCAGCTGTACCCATCAGGATGTTTTCATCGCCCAATGCGGGCATCAGATAGCCGGCAAACTTGCCGAATGCCACACCTACTGCAGCGATAGTACCGGTTTGGATAACTGCAAAGAAAGACCAACCATATAGAAAACCATATAGCTTGCCAAAAGCCTCGCGGAGATAAACGTATTGCCCGCCGGCATGGGGAAACATACCACTGAGCTCGCCGTAACTGAGTGCTGCTGTAAGTGTGATAAAGCCAGATACCAGCCACACAACTACCAGCCAGCCCGCACTGCCTACCGATTGGGCTATACCTGCACTGACTATAAAAATACCCGAACCGATCATTGAACCGATTACGAGTAATGCGCCATCAAGCAAAGAAAGGGATCTATGAAAACTGCTTTCAGAGGCAGTGGCAGGCGTAGAATTGGTTTCCAAAAGTGTCTATTTTCAGAAAAATACTACTTATTTCTTATTCTCATCCACTTTTGTACCTGCATTCATACCATCTACAACATCTTTTGTGATGTTGTGCGCCTTGTTGGCATACAGTATTGCAGAGCCAGCACCCGAATAAGACATGATAAAGTCGTACTGGTGTGTTTTATTGTATTCTGTGAGGAATGCATCGAGCCGCTTCTTCAGGTCGGTGTTAAATTCTTCCTGCTCCTTCATCAGTTGCTGGGTCAGCGACTCCTTGCGCGATTCCAGTGTCTGCTGCATCTGCATCAGGCGCTTCTGGGCAGCTTCATATTCGGCCTGTGTGAGGGTGTTGGCCTGAGCTTTTTTCTGTATTTCATTGGCATCGCTCTGCATTTGCCCGTACGACCGCTGCAATTCGCTCTCCATCTGCTGCTGCCGACTTTTGAAATCGGCACGTCTGGTTTTGAGCAATTCGTAGTTTGCTTCCAGCGTATCTATATCTACATAAGCTATGGTACCGCCATTGCCAGTATGTACCGCTGCAACAGTGGCAGGTGTGGCTTTATTATTGTTTGAAAAATGCATACCGGCAAGTGCCAGTACGCCCACAAAAGACAACACACTTAGTATCAATGCCAGGTTTTTCATTCTGTAAGTTTTAGGTGATGAACAACGTCAAAAGTAATAGCAGTATTACAGGAAATGAATACCCCATTTCATAAAGTTGTCATAATAATATATAGCAGCGTTATAAACCGTACAACCGATCTAATAGATGGTGCAGTTCCATACTTCTCCTGTAATAGTGGAGTCGTAGCTGCTGCAGATATCCTGGGCCTTATTTTCGTGCTGCCCGCCAAGGTCTTTAGAAAAAACAACCTTATTGTTGTATGAGCAATGGCAATGATAAACTCTTTTGCAGGAAACCATCGACATCATGGCCATTAATAAAACAACAGCTGTATAAATAACCTTTTTCATCTTGCAGATTGGTTGAGTAAAAAGCGAATTTAGTTTATTTATCTTTGAAGAGAAAACATTTACCCATATTTTTCATCTGCGTAAGTGTACTCTGCAACAAAACCAGAAAACTTGGAACAATTAGCAATCATCAAGGCAAACACAACCCACATTCCGGTCATACGCGATCTCACAATGGAGGTATGGCCGCAGACCTATACACCCATTATAGGTGCCGATCAGGTAGCCTATATGCTGGGACTTTTTTATACGCCCGAAGCACTAGAGCAGCAGATGAGCGAGCTGAACCACCAATTTATTATCGGTTACCGGCAGGGTGCACCTGTCTCATTTGCATCCTATTCAGCAATAGAGCCAAGTGTTTTCAAACTACACAAGCTGTACATATTGCCTGCAACCCAAGGCTCCGGAGCCGGACGAGGCATGGTAGACCATATTGTGCAGCAATTGCCTGCACCTTGTTTACTCCGGCTCAATGTTAACATTCACAACCATCAGGCCAGGGCGTTTTATAAAAGATATGGTTTCTGCCACCTTCGAGATGAAGATATCAATATAGGCGGGGGATACTTCATGAACGACCACGTATTACAGCTCGAAGTTAGCGGCAAGTAAATAAAACAATCTCTTTGTGTTGTCGTGTGCAGCGCCACAGCATAAAAAGGAATAGGGCTGCACAATGGCAGCCCTATTCCTTTTAGATCTCTTTTTAGTTTGTACTATTACTCCAACTTGAAGACGATAGGCAGTTTGAAAAGCACCTTTACTGCTTTACCATTTTGCTTACCTGGTTTCCAGGGTGGCATTGATGCAACTACACGCTTTGCTTCTTCATCACAGCCGCCGCCTATGCCGCGTACTATCTGAATTTCGCTTACGTGACCATCTTCATTCACTACAAACTGTACAATTACCCTACCCTCGATTGTGTTTTCACGCGCTGCATCGGGGTATTTCACGTTTTTGCCCAGATATACCTGAATGTCATAATCTGGTTTCGGCATCTGCTCCACATAGTTGAAAACCTGTGGGGCTGCCGGTGCTTCTACCACACCTGTACCACTTGGTGCCACAATACCCGGATCTATACCGTCAGGGTCTCCTTTCTCGTCCTTAGGTCCTGAAGCTGTGATCTCTTTCTGTGGTGGCGGAACTTCTTCTTCCTTCACCTCTTCGTCCTTTTTGATCACGGGCGGTGTAAATTTCACCATCGGTTTCACGGGTGGTGGTGGTGGTGGTGGCGGTGGTGGTGGTGGTTTATTTGGATCAATTGGCGGTGGCTCAGCAAGTGTTACCTGCTTCATCACTACTACTTCCTTTTTTTCCGCCTTCATATTGCGGGAGATGATTGCGTAAGCTGCAACCCCAACACCTACGAAAGCCAGCACCAACATCGACTTACCAATACGCTGCCGGTAATTCTTACGGAGCTCATAGCCGCCATAGGCTTTGTTGCGCCCATCGAATATGATATCGAGATAATCGCTGGTTAATATTTTATTAATGTCCATTTTTACTTCTTTTTTTAGTTGTAAGTACGTGCCACTTATAACCTAATTATTTTTCAGCTGGCATACAATTACTGTCCGCTGGCTGCCTCGGTTTCCCTGATAAAGCCCTGCTCGATGTCTGATATGTCGATGATGGCGTAAACCTTGATGTCATTGATATTCATCTCGTCAAGCATATTCACCAGATCACTGTAAGTACTTGTTGTATCGGGTTTTATCAGTACAGTTGCTTCGTCTTTAGGTCCCAAAGCACCAGAGCGTTTCATACCTTCTACCATCTTCTTTTTGGCAATGATTGCATCGCGTATGCCATCCTTGGATTTGAAACCGGTAATTTTCAGATCAGGAGCCATGTTGGGGTCGTCACCGATTCCCTCGTAATAGTACACGCGGTGATTTTTGCTCAACAGAACTGTAAGTGCCACACTGGCCTTCAGTTTGTTCTTTTCTTCCTCTTTCAGATTCTCATCTTTATAAGGCATGTTTATCTCCATCGTCTTGGGTTTAGCAAGCGTAGTAGTAAACATGAAGAATGTGATGAGCAGGAAACCAAGATCCACCATTGGGGTCAGGTCAATTCTTGTACTTAGTTTTTTACCTTTTTTGACTCCGGGGCCTTTTTTATGCCCCCCGCCACTCGAGGTATCCATTTCTGCCATGACACAAGTGTTTTTATTGTTCCGGTAGCATTGCTGCTACCACATTAATAATATTGTTACGATTCCTCTCTCCAGATACAGGTTATTCTTTGCTTGCAACCTTATTCCTTTCGGCATAAGCAGCAGTGCCCGCCGGTACGGCTTTCAGATTGGTGATCAGATTAAACTTGAAAATTTTCCATCCTTCCAGTGTTCTGATGATCTTCTTTACGTGCGGGTATGCTGCTTCTCCGTCGGCCTTGATACAAATACGAAGCTTAGGATTGGTGTTACGTGCGCTTTTTACCCATTGTGCCAGTTCGTTGTTCACTGATAAAACGGAGGTATCAACGGGAATTCCTGGTGCTTCTTTCTGCAGTTCTACCTGCTTGTCGCCTGAAAGGGCCAGATAAGATTTCAACTGGTCGAAACGGATACCTATTGACGGACCGATAGCGAAAGCATTTTTTTCTGTTTCGGTGAGTTTCAGATCGCGTTCGTAGTTTACGTCTTCGATCAGTGCTTTTCTTTTCACCTTGTTGTCGATTGAGAAAAATATGCGACCCTTTGTATCAACTGTGAGCAGCATGATGTCTGCATCCGGCAATGGTATTTCAGATATCGATGAAGGTGTCTTTACCACCACAGGTTCTTCCGGTTTGAACTTTGTAGCCAACATGAAGAACGTGAGCAGCAGGAATGCCACATCGCACATAGCCGTCATGTCAATGTTGGTACTTTTGCGGGGGAGTTTTGCTTTTGGCATTGTAAATATTCTTCTGCTGTTAAATTAATAAGATGCATCCCGAACGAGATTCCACATCCACCGTTCATATATTTTTATCAAAAACCTGTATTGCAGGTTGCGTTGGCAACCTGCAATACAGAAAACTGATTATTTGTGGCTTGAAGCAAAGCTCTGTGTCAGCGTGAAGCCGCTTTCGTCGATAGCATAAGTAACGCCATCGATGATGGTAGTGAAGAAGTTGTAGAATACGATAGCGAAGAACGATGTACCGATACCGAGGGCGGTATTGATAAGGGCCTCAGAGATACCGGCAGCCAGGGCGGCAGCGTCAGGAGCACCTGCGGTTGCCATTGCCGCAAACGAGCGGATCATACCCAATACCGTACCGAACAGACCCAACAGCGTAGCACATGAAGCGATCGTAGAAAGGAAAACCAGATTTTTCTCCAACATTGGCAGTTCCAATGCAGTAGCTTCTTCGATCTCTTTCTGAATACTTAGCACTTTCTGATCCGTATCCAGTTCGTTGTTAGATACCATCTCTTTGTATTTGAGCAGGCCAGCACGCATTACATTGCCTACAGAGCCGGCTTGTTTGTCACACTCAGCGATTGCTGCATCCAGATTTTTGTTAGCAAGGTGAAACTGAACTTTACGAACAAATTCGCCACCATCAACCTTTCCTTTAGCCTTTACGATAGTAAGTGCACGCTCAATGATAAAGCAAACAAGGGTAAGGAAAGTAGCCATAAGAATTGGTACCACAAAACCACCCTGATACATGGTACCAGCAATGTTGGCGGGCTTTTCGCGCGATGCGCCGTCCTGGAAGTTACCTTCTGCACCCAACACGAATTTCCAGATAATTTCACCTGCCACTACACAACCTACTACCACTATGAGGTTGATCCAAAAATTATTCGCATTTTTTGGTTTACCTGCACTACCATGAGCACTTGCTGGTTTCGCTGCGGCTGTTTTTACGTCTGCCATAATTTTGATTTTTGTTTTAGTGTTTGCTTAATATTGATTGGTTAAAATTTTTATTCTGATAGTGAGTTTGCAAAGATATACGTACCACTCAAAAAAACAATTTCGGGTGAAAAAATATTTCCCAAACATAATATTGTGACTTCAGGTACGCAAGTGTATGATTTTCATAGCAACGCAGAAGAACAAAACTTATTGTCTGTATTAGTATTTGAAGGGCTTTTTAGCGTTTCGCTGCACGGATTCTGTAAAAATACCGTTAGTAACAATCTTAAGACGTATTTCCCCGGCAATTCCTTTGTAATTTTGAAAATAAATTTTCTAAACCAAATCCCAGCAATGATTTTTAATCCGTGGCACGATGCCAGCTATGGCGATAATGTACCCCAAACCGTTAATGCGGTTATTGAAATACCCAGAAACTCAAGGGCCAAGTATGAACTGGACAAAGAAACGGGTATGCTCAAATTAGACAGGGTATTGTATTCCTCTGTTTATTATCCGGCAAACTACGGTTTTATTCCACGCACTTACTGCGACGACAACGACCCGCTAGACATATTAGTACTATCTCAGATAGACATGCAACCGCTTTGCCTTGTAGAAGCGAAAATAATAGGTGTAATGCGGATGCTGGACCAAGGTGAGGCTGACGATAAACTAATCGCCGTTTGCGCGAATGACATGAGCGTGGCCCACTATAATGATATTAGTGAGCTACCTCCACATTTTATAAAGGAACTCAGACACTTTTTTGAGGAGTACAAACGACTGGAGAAAAAAGAGGTAAAAGTAGAAGACTTCGAAAATGCCCGTCTTGCGAAAAAAATACTGCAGCACAGTATAAATGACTACAAAACTAAATTTGGACAGATGCAATAAACGGAACAGAGGGATAAACCTGAAATCTGTATACCGTTGAATTACATTCATTTTTTCGCACTATCTCAAATAATACAGTTGGGATTTGCATGTATTGAGAAGAAACACTATCTTTAAACTCATTTTTTAACTGTTTTGGCTGTTGGCAGCTACTCTTTTGGTCACAAAAGAGTAGATTGTCAGGTAATTTATTGTTTTTATTAACAAATCACAATTATGAAGAAGATTTTACTATTTGTAGTGTTGCTTGCCGGACTCCAGATCATGAAAGCCAACGCCGCTATCACAGTGACCGCCGGCACCGGAGGTACAGGAATCTGCGCCAATCTGGCCCAGACCGGTATCACACCCGCATTTACAACCCTTACACCGATCGTGATCACCGAAGCGCTGAACGGCGACATCACAACTGGCTTTCATGCATTGGTAATCAATGCACCAACAGGCTGGCGCTTCAACACCGGTGCCACCCCCACAATCACATTCACAGCCGGCAGAAATGTTGTGTTTGCAAACACGGGTGCATTTACCGCTGGTTCGCTTACCATAAACATCTTAACCAGCGGAAATACGCTGCTGGATGCCGTGACAATAACCGGACTACAAGTACAGGCAACCACTACAGGCTCTGGTGCCGGTAATATCACAGCATCTGCTGCTCCCGGTATGACGGGCATCACCACAGGTGGTGGTGGTACTAACTTTGGCAGCCTGTCGCTGACACCATCATTAACGCCGTCTGTAACGATCGCAGCCAATCCTGGCGCAACAGTATGTGCAGGTACAACAGTAACTTTTACTGCTACGCCTACAAATGGAGGAACCCCTACCTATCAGTGGCAGGTAAACGGAGCACCAATAGCAGGTGCTACCAATACTACGTTCTCCAGCGGCACACTGGTGACTGGCAACACAGTACGTGTGGTGATGACTGCTACAGGCTGCCGTACTACACCAACAGCTACTTCTACAGCTATAACAATGACCGTCAATACCGTTCCAGCAGCTGTTAGCGTTGCTACAGCTGGTACTTATTGCAACAATACTACACTGAATGCTACACTGGCAGGACCCGGAACAATATACTTTCAAGGTGTAACGTCAAACGGCACATCAACAGCGACACCATCTTCAGCCCAGTTCATCACCAATCCCGGTAGCCATACCTATTATTTCAGAGCTCAGTCGGCAGGATGCTGGGGCCCTGAAGGCAGTGCCAAAGTAACTATCAATTTACAGCCATCTGCAATTACCATTACTCCGGCCACGACGGCAACACTATGCCTGGGTGATAGTGCAGCTTTTATAGCCAGTGCTACAGCACCGTCGGTAGAAATACTACAGGAAGACTTCAATGCCGGTCTGGGAGCATGGACAATAACCAATGTTGCAGGGGTACCGAATAGCTTCTGGCAGATCAGAAACCCTCCGGGATGGCTGAATGCAACTACCGGCGACGGTTCACCTTTTATCCAGGGTGCTGCAGATGCTGCAGGATCAGGGAATAACACAACTACAATTCTCACCTCTCCGTCTTTTTCTCTTGTAGGA
The DNA here is from genome assembly GCA_903824665.1 of uncultured Bacteroidota bacterium. GTDB lineage: Bacteria > Bacteroidota > Bacteroidia > Chitinophagales > Chitinophagaceae > Nemorincola. The sequence continues at coordinate 58,827 of CAIJXT010000033.1, forward strand.
TACAATTCTGCATCTGTTTCTTTTAACCAATTCTACCGTGCATATAATGCCGGTACCGATCGCGATTTCAATGTTGCTGTTGAGTATTCTATTGATGGCGGTTTGACATGGACACCAATATTGGATCAGGCAGGCACTGTACCATCTAATTCTACTATCGGCGCAACTTCCTGGGTATCCACTACACCCAACCTTAGCGTAGGCATGCCTGCACCCGCACTGGGTCAGCCAAATGTACAGCTCAGGTGGAACTACAACAGTACTTTCGGCTGGTATTGGGGAGTAGATAACATAGCAGTTACAGGTATTCCGCAACTTGCTTTTTCCTGGGTAGGTGTGTCAGGTGCAGCTGGTCTGTCCTGTTCAACCTGTGATACGGTGATGATTACACCAGCAGCTGCAGGTGTAGCTGTATATACAGTATCATCAACATTGTCCGGATGTACAACTGTGGCAGGGCTTACGATTACAGTAAATGCATTGCCGGCAATATTTGACGTAACAGGTGGCGGTACAATTTGTGCAGGCGGCCCTGGTGCAAACATTGGACTCAGTGGCTCTGAGGTAGGTGTCGACTATCAATTGTATCTCGCAGGTGCGCCTGTTGGAGCTGTTGTTTCAGGTACAGGAATTGCGATCGACTTTGGTCCGCAAACAGCTGCAGGAACGTATTCAGTTGTAGCGGGTAATCTATCAACTACTTGTTCGGAGATCATGAATGGAACAGTAGATGTGATCGTTAATCCAGCGCCTAATGCGTTTAACGTTACCGGCTCTGCTACATTCTGTGCAGGTGATACTGGTACACATATTGGCCTCGATGGATCTGACCTTGGTATTCGTTACCAGTTATATAATGGTGCAACAGCGGTTGGCACCATATTAGATGGCACTGGTACAGCACTTGACTTTGGTCTGTTTACAGCCTCTGGCACTTACACTGTGCTGGCTACTGACACCACTACGCTCTGCACAGCCGCTATGAATGGCAGCGCAGTTGTATTGGAGAATCCGTTACCTACCATCTATGATGTAACCGGTGGCGGCGGCTTCTGTACAGGAGATCCTGGTGTTAGCGTAGGGCTCAATGGCTCAGCAATAGGTGTTAACTACCAATTGTACCTTGGTGCAGCTCCGGTTGGCGCAGCATTACCGGGTAGTGGTCTCGCTCTCGATTTCGGTTTGCAGACTGCTGTTGGCACTTACACTATAATGGCAACAGACGGCACTACCGCATGTTTTACAGCGATGAACGACAGCGCTGTAGTTGTTGAAAATCCACTTCCAGCGTCTATTACCGGTGTTGCAATTTTTTGCGAAAATGCTACTACGACACTTGCAAGTACAACGCCAGGAGGCGCGTGGAGCAGCAGTGATGGCACAATAGCAACGGTTGACGCCGCAAGTGGTGTGGTTACGGGTACAGGTGGAGGCGTAGCGAACATTACTTATGCATTACCAACAACGTGTTACGTTATTCAACCGGTTACTGTTAATCCAGCTCCTTTTGTTGACGTGATTGCAGGTGTTACCAATCTGTGTGCAGGTGGTACAACCACACTAACCAATGCCACCCCCGGTGGTGTATGGAGCAGCGCTTCGGCGGCGATTGCCTCAGTGGATGCTGCTTCGGGCCTTGTAACGGCGGTGAGTGGTGGCATCACTACGATAAGCTATACTATTACTGATGGTATTGGATGTGCGGCATCAGCCACAACGCCGGACACAGTTACTGCTTACCCGGTTCTGGGTGCTATAGGCGGCCCGGCTGGCGTTTGTGTAGGTAGTTCAGTGACGTTGACAAATACGACAGCCGGTGGCGCATGGAGCAGCAGTGATGCAACTATCGGCTCGATAGATGCAGTAAGCGGCGTGCTTGATGGCATAGCGGCTGGTACTATAACTGTTTCATATGTGGTTTCAGCAGGTCCTGGCTGCTCAACGACCGTGAGCGATACAGAAACAGTGCATCCATTGCCTGTTATCGCAGGGGTAACTGGTCCGGACAATGTTTGTGCGGGGCTTTCCATAACACTTTCCAGCGCTACTGCAGGCGGCGTGTGGACGAGCAGCAATACGGCAATTGCTTCTGTAAACACTGGCGGTGCTGTGAGTGGTGTTGCCGTTGGTATCGCTACCATCACTTATACTGTCACAACAGCAGCAGGTTGCTCTGACTTTGTAACATACGATATCACAGTAGGAAATGCGATGCCTGCGGTAGGTCTGCTGCCATCCTCTCCTTCTGTTACACTTTGTGGTGGTAATCCTGTAAATCTGGTTTCGTCTACGGGTGGTACGGTTACGTACCAATGGTCTGAAGGCGGTACCGATATCGCTGGCGCAACCAACAGCAGCTACGTTGCCACTACACCGGGTGTATATGTACTGACGGTAGGCAACGGCACATGCTTTGCTGCCCTCCCCGCCAAAACTGTAATTGCGGATCCGAATGCAGTGATCACATTCAACACAAGTGGTGGATACCTTTATACAGGCAGCTTTGCAACTTATCAGTGGTATAGAAACGGAACTGCCATAGCCGGCGCTACATCAAGCATTCTGACATCACCCGTAGCGGGCGACTATACCGTTGTAGTTGGTGATATCAATGCTTGCCCTGACACTTCGGCTGTTTATACCATCGCATCCAGTGGTGTGAACGGAACAACATCTGCTCTTAACATCAGTATTTATCCAAACCCTGCCACATCTGTAATCTACATAGATGCGCCGGTGAAAATAAATGTTTCAGTACTGGCTCCAGACGGACGTCTTGTGATAGGCAACAAGGCAGGCAACAGCCTAAACATCGGCGGGCTGTCTAACGGTGTATACCTTATTCAGATCTTCGATGAGCACAATACGTTGCTGCGTACGGAGCGGTTTGTAAAAGCACAATAACGAGATCGATACTACAAACTCAGTTTTATCTGATAATAAAATCCCTGGCCTTGTGCCAGGGATTTTTGTTACTGTACCACACTGATGCTTCGGGTAATAGTCAAAAAAATAACCGATGACTATAGTGATTATCAGAATTTCTGTTGGAGCAAAACAGAGCGAAAGATTGAGTAGAAAATAAATTTCCCTGCGAAAGAATAATTAGTTTTACAGCTTAGGTAATATTGTATTTTTACACCGATAACAAGCTAAATGGCCACAAGTACAAAAAAAGCAAAAACCCCGCCACCTCCTCCCAAACCTGAAGAAGTGGCCAAAGCCGCTCTCGAGCGCAAGCGTCAGATAAGGCTTGGAACGGGTATTTTCTTTCTGCTTGCAGGCGTATTTACCTGTTTTTCTATCATCAGCTACTATTTCAGCTGGACAGCCGATCAGGATAAGTTCTTCAGCAGCGGTAACATGTGGGCCTTTGTATTTAACCACGAAAGCGCATCTGTATCCAACTGGGGAGGGCGCTTTGGTGCTGCACTGTCGCATATTCTGGTATACAATGGAGCTGGCATAGCATCGCTTGTTATCGGAATTGCTGTGGCCGGTATAGGGTTACATATTGTTTACGGCACGCGTGCGGTACCGGCATTGCGCTACATGCGCTGGGTGTCTATACTGCTATTGCTTGTGGCACCTATACTTGCTTATTTGTTTCCACATAGCTCGTTTCCGCTGGGTGGTCGCCTGGGCAATGGTGCTGTTACCTATCTCAATGGATTTCTGGGTTATGCCGGTACAGGGATGGTGCTCCTTTCTACTGTGCTGTTTTTTGTGTTTGTCATTTTCGCGCTGGATATAAGGCCAATTATCAACAAACTCAGGCAACGTGCGGATACAGTGGCTGCCTCGCTTGCACCCGAGCCTGTGTTTAATGAACCGACTGCTGACCCGGAACCTAGTGCCGATGAGCTAGTACCAGTAGTTGCAGGTACACCTGAAAACATACTGGCAACGGAGCCTCCCACAGACGAGGAGACAGGAAAATGGGACATTACGCTGCGGGAAGACCCAACAAACGAAGAGCTGGAACCTGAAGTGATTGAAGAACAGGAGGAAAGCGAAGAATACCTGGAATACCAGAAATACCTCGAAGAAAAGGAAGCTGCAGTATTGGCTGCGGCACCACCGCCCAAAAAAGACGACGAACCCGAATTCTCATTCGAAGTAATACAGCAGGAAGAAAAACCGGCTGTGCAGCATGGCGCACACATTACTATTGCCAGCAATGAACCTTATGCACCCGAACTGGACCTGGCCGACTATAAGTTTCCTACGATAGACCTGCTGGAAGACCGTGCAACAGAAACTATTTCGCTGGACAAAGAAGAGCTGGAAAAAAACAAAAACCAGATCATCACTACCCTGCGTAGCTTCGGCATAGAAATTCAGCGCATCAGCGCAACTGTAGGGCCTACTGTGACACTGTATGAGATTGTGCCAGCCGAGGGCGTGCGTATATCCAAGATCCGCAATCTGGAAGACGATATTGCTCTGAACCTCGCTGCACTTGGCATTCGTATCATTGCCCCGATACCGGGCAGAGGCACTATAGGTATAGAGGTACCTAATACGAACAAGCAGATCGTGTCCATGCGCACACTGATCTCCAGCGACAAGTTTGTGAACAACAAAATGAGTTTGCCAATAGCGCTTGGCAAAAAAATAGATAATGAAAACTACATAGTCGACCTTGCTGCTATGCCTCACCTCCTAATGGCCGGTGCCACAGGGCAGGGCAAGTCGGTAGGTATCAATGCCTTGCTGGTATCGTTGTTGTATAAGAAACACCCGTCTCAACTGAAGTTTGTGATGGTAGACCCCAAAAAGGTAGAGCTTTCGATATACCGCACAATTGAAAAGCATTTTCTGGCAAAGTTGCCCAACGAAGAAGAGCCTATCATTACCGATACAAAAAAGGTGATCAACACTCTCAATGCGCTTTGTATAGAGATGGACAACCGGTACGAACTGCTGAAGGAAGCCGGAGCCCGTAACATTAAAGAGTACAACGAAAAATTCATCAGCCGCAGACTGAACCCTGAGCGTGGCCATAAATACCTGCCTTTCATAGTGTTGGTAATTGATGAGTTTGCCGACCTGATCATGACAGCCGGTAAGGAAGTGGAAATGCCCATTGCACGTCTGGCGCAGTTGGCGCGTGCCATTGGTATACACCTCATCATTGCGACTCAACGACCATCTGTAAACGTAATCACTGGTACCATCAAGGCCAATTTCCCGGCACGTATCGCCTTCAAGGTGTCCGCCAAGGTCGACTCCCGCACAATTCTCGATGCCGGCGGCGCCGAGCAGCTGATAGGCCGCGGCGATATGCTGATCTCCTATGGCAGCGAACTGCTGCGCCTGCAGTGTGCATTTGTAGACACTCCGGAAGTAGAGGATGTAGTGAGCTTTATAGGCAAGCAACGCGGATATGCTTCAGCTTTTGAACTACCGGAATATGAAGGCGAAGAAGGTGAAGGTGCTAAGGAAATAGACCTCTCTAACCGCGACAAACTGTTTGAAGACTGCGCAAGGCTGGTGGTTCAGATGCAGTCTGGCTCAACCTCTAACCTGCAGCGTCGCCTGAATCTCGGCTACAACAGGGCTGGCCGTATCATGGATCAACTGGAAGCAGCAGGTATCGTAGGACCCGCCGTAGGCAGCAAGCCAAGGGATGTGTATTTTAAAACCGATGCAGAACTGGAAGAGTTTCTCCATTCGCTCGACTAATTGCACTTTATGCAACGCTTTGGCATGTTTATTGTATTCCCTGATACAATCCCTGCTTTATGAGTATGCGTATACTGTTGTTTTTTGCTTCTCTTATTCTTTTTGCAACAATGTACAGTTGCAGGAAACAGAAGAATGTTGTGTCGGTTTCGCCAGAAGCAATGCCCGATTTTCCTACTGAAAATTTGGAAGACAGTTACTTATTGCATGGCAAAATATACATCTATCTGAACGGAAATTATACTTTAGTAGATGGGATCACTACTGATGAAATAAACGTAATAAATGATACGACAATTGCCGCCTTTAGCGAGATAAATTACAATAGTAACGAGCAATTGGAATACAAGTTAGCTGCTTACAACGATTCTGAATTGATTTTCAGCCGATCAAAAATTACTATTACCTATAAGCTCAAACGCAACCTAATTGTCTGGAAGAGTGGCTTGTCAGTATTATACGGCGTGCCGGGACAAACGGATAAATGGAAGTTTTTGCATGATGCAAAGCTAAATGAAGCAAGGCTCTGGAACCGTACCAAAACTGACTATTACGGTAATAAGGAAATATTGCCTGATACAATTGCAAGCGCAATCCTCTTATTCAAAACTGTTTCGGGCCAGTCGCTTTGGTTGGCCGGCGCAGATTCGACAGGTGTCGTCTATTGTACCAGCCATTATAATGCTGGCCCGAATGAGTTTTCTATAAATGGAAACATCAGTTATTTTGGTTCGAACGACAGCATAAGCATGCGTAGTTCGCCTGTTTCACCTTTTCAAAACAGTTGTACTTTCGATACAAAATAATCTCCATTATTAGTATTTCTGTGTGCTGCTTCTGAGCTACAGTTCTCCTTCCAAAAAGTGTGTATTTAGGTATATTATTTCATTTTTAACATAATGAGCCTTGGCGTTCTAGCCAATTTGGACATTAAAATCCATACCTTTGACGCCTCAAAAAATATACAATTCACAATGAAGTTTTTTTTCTCAATTGCTATTTTATCTGTTCTGTTAACTACTCAGTCTGCAACTGCCCAAAATGACCCCAAGGCCAAGGCTGTACTGGATGGTGTAAGTAAAAAAGTCAGTACACTCAAGACCCTCAAAGCCAACTTTGTACTGAAACTGACCGGCGGTAAAGGTGGTAGTGTTACTGATACCCGTAAGGGCAGCTTGTCGCTGAAGGGACAAAAATACCATGTGTTGCTGGGTGCACAGGAGATCATCTGCGACAATGCCACCGTGTGGACGCACAACATAGAAGCCAAAGAAGTTCAGGTATCGAAATACAACCCCGGAGAGCAATCCATGTCGCCTGCAAAGTTGTTTACACCCAGCTTTTTTGACAAAGAATACAGCTATACCTACAAGGGCGAACGTAAAGAACAAGGCAAAAACTGTGATATTATAGAGTTGACACCACACGACAAAAGCAAGCAGCTTGCCAAAATTGAACTTATGGTAGACAAAGCCACATCGATGATCGCCGGTGGCAACTATTGGGAGAAAAACGGCAACAAATATGCTGTTACTGTGAGTAACGTAGGACAGAACTCAGATATACCAGACAGCTACTTTACCTGGAATGCCAAAGAGCATCCGGGTGTGGAAGTCGTAGACCTCAGGTAAGTAATTCCTCATCACATCTGCACACCTGCCTAATTATTAGGCAATTACACTGCCAGTACTTTACTCAAAATAGTTTAGTTTTAACACCAAATTAAAACTAAAATGAATTGTGTAAGTAAGGTAGCGGCCACCATATTGCTTTCGTCATTGTGTGTAAATACGTTTGCACAGCACAGCCGGCACTGGCAGTGCAGCTCTATGAAGGGTAAAATGGATGGAGCAAAAACCGGTGCGAAAACAACAGTAGCTCACCCCGACGAGGACAAATACGATGTAAAGTATGTGAAGCTGAATGTAGAGATGACAAACGTAGCCACAACACTGCGCGGCGATGTGACAACATTGGCCAAGGTGGTGGCACCAACAATGAATGCGTACGTTTTCGAACTAAGAGCGCCACTCGTAATTGACTCGGTACTGATAAATGGTATAAATACTGCCTTTACCACTGCCGGCGAAGTAAGAACTGCCACTTTTGCGGCACCCATGACCGCGGGCACTATATTTATCGCAAAGGTATTCTACAATGGCACTCCGGTTACGGGTACTACATTCACATCTCAGGGCATCAGCACTGTACGCTCTCCCAGCTGGAACCGCTGGGCAACATTTACACTGAGCCAGCCCTATAGTGCAAAAAACTGGTGGCCATGCAAACAATCGCTGCGCGATAAAATAGATTCTGCAGATATCTGGATCACTGTAGATGATTCATTAAAGGCAGGCAGCAACGGTATTTTGCAGGCCATAACACCCATGGGCGGCTCCCGCAACAGGTTTGAATGGAAAGAGCGCTACCCAATCGACTACTACCTGATCTCTCTGGCAGCATCACGTTATGTGGACTACTCTTACTACATGCATTTCAGCGGCAGTGCCGATTCTATGCTGGTGCAAAACTATATTTATGACAACCCCGGCACGCTAACCGCCTTCAAAAGTATCATTGACAGTACAGCACAACAAATCGACTATTTCAGCACCCTGTTTGGCAGGTACCCGTTCTGGAAAGAGAAGTATGGCCATTGCATGGCGCCACTAAGCGGCGGTATGGAACACCAGACTATGACCACTCTGGGCTTTTTTGAAAGCTGGCTGGTAGCACATGAGCTGGGCCATCAGTGGTTTGGTGATAATGTAACCTGCGGATCATGGGCCGATATTACCATGAACGAAGGCTTTGCGAGCTATACTGAATACCTGTATGCCGACCATTTTCGTGGTCATGCGGCCGCCATCGCCGACATACGCGACCGGCAAGATAATGTAATGAGCGAACCGGACGGTGTGCTCTTTGTTGATGACACTACTTCAGACACACGGATTTTCGATAGCCGCCTATCTTACGATAAAGGCGCATGCGTGATACACACCTTGCGTCAGGTCATTAACAATGACACCTATTTCTTCGATCTGCTACGGGGCTGGCAGACAGCGATGAAGGACAGTACCGGCACTATAGACGAATTTAAAAATCTTGCTGCCACTATGATGGGACCTGTTGTCAACGGCATATCGCTTGATACGTTCTTCAAACAATGGTTCTACAAGGAAGGTTACCCGGCGTTCACAGCGCAGTGGAACCAATCGGGCAGTGATGTCTTTGTTCACCTTAGTCAAGCCACCACAGTACCCTCGTCGGTTTCATTGTTCAAAATTCCACTCGAGATCAGATTGCGTTCTCCCCTTGGCGATACTGTAATCAGAGTGCTGAACGATCAGTCATCGCAGGAATACCATTTTAACTGGAGCAAGGTTATGTCCAGCGTAACGCTGGACCCCAATCACTGGCTGATAGACAGTGTAACCAGCATCACCAAGGATGTGACCCTTGGTCTGCCGGGAACCATGCCTTCTGCGATAACGATAAGTCCCAACCCCACCACCGACAACTGGATAGCAACAGCGATACCGGCAAACAGCACATTGACACTTACTGATGTTACCGGCAAAGTGTTGTGGCAGGCTGTGAGCGGCCCCACCGGTATAATATCGGTACCCGCTCAGAAGCTCGCCCCTGGCATGTATTTGCTGCGCGTAAGTAATATAGGTTATGGCGAGAAGGTATTTAAGTTATCTAGAGGATAGGACAAAAACAGGTAAAACTAAAACAGGCAGCATCTATTGTTTTTAAAAATATTGAAAGACCTTTCTGCTGTAAATGTTTTTTACCTACCTTTGCCGTCCGAATTCTACACGGAGGTTGTAGCTCAGTTGGTTAGAGCATCAGATTGTGGTTCTGAGGGTCGAGGGTTCGAGCCCCTTTAGCCTCCCCAAAATTTTATTAAATACAAAAAAAGTGCTTTGATAAGCGCTTTTTTTGTTATTTTCCATCCCTGAAGTTTTGAAAGTGTACAATTCATGCATAAGGCTGTTGTTAGGCCTGCTTTCAGTTCTTTCATCACAAACTCGTAACCAATAATAAAAAATATAAAACATGAGCTTAGAAGTAACAGGTAAATTGCTGGTAAAATATGATTCGCTTCAGGTAAGTGAAAAATTCAAGAAACGTGAGTTTGTAATTGAACTTGCAGAGGAAATAAACGGCAACATCTATACCAATTTTGCAAAACTGCAACTCGTACAAAACAAGTGCGACATTATCGACCGCTTCAACACAGGAGATGTAGTTAAGGTGAGCTTCAACATCAAAGGCAACTCCTATGTTGATAAAAAAGATGGCCAGACAAAGTACATTACCAATCTCGATGCATGGCGTGTAGAAAGTGCTACCGCTGCTGCACCGGGCAACAGTGCTCCACAGCAGGCACCATCGTATGCCGCACAACCGGCAGCAGGTGGCAACAATTACAACGCTGCTCCGGCTTACAATCCTTCACCCGAAACGATAGATGATTTGCCATTTTAAAAACGGCCTATGATACGCCACTACCGCAACTACATAGTAATTTTCCTTGCGGCAGCAGTGATTGCCGGGTGTGGAAAGGTACCTGACAATGCTCGTTATATACCTGCAGATGCTGTTGCGGTGGTTGGGCTCAACATCAGATCTCTGGGCAAAAAAATAGCCTGGAACCTGATAACAGGCAGCAAACTTTTCAAAGAAATACAAAAGCGGATGCCCGAAAAAAATGCGGGCGATGCGATAGGAGGTATTGAGAACGCCGGCTTCGACGTTTCCAATACCTTCTATGTTTATACAAAACCCGACAGTCGTTTCGAAAACGGCAATCTCGTGGCTGGGCTGCTGCCTCTTTCAGATGCTGCGCAATGGGAGACCTACGTAAAAGGTGCTTTTCCCGGTGTACAGATCACTGAGCGCAGTGGCAGAAAAGAAGCTATACTGGGCAACGATATGTATGTTGCCTGGACCGATAAACTGCTTATAGTACTCAACGCCACCACTATAGCAGATGATGAACATCCCCGCGACACGGCAAGCGACCGGCAAATAATGCTTGCAGAGATGGACAAGGCTTTCACAGTATCGGTGCAAAAGAGCCTGGCAGACAATGAACGCTATAAAAAATTTGAAGGTCATGGATACGATCTCTCGTTCTGGCTCAACTATGGCAGCCTGGTAAGCTCCTACACCGAAAATATGAATATGGACCTGAATGGCATATCATTGTCATCAGCAGTTTGGAAAGACGCTATTCTCACTACCGGGTTCAACTTCAACAAGGGCAAAATCAGTGGCGACATCAGCTACTACCTGCCCGCACAGGTTGAGGAGGCAGCAAAAGCATTTGGCGAGCAGCCAGCAGGAAAGGATATGCTGGACAAACTGCCGAAACAAAACCTGGATCTGCTGCTCTCTATGCACATCTCGCCCAAGGGCGTAAAGTCGCTGCTAGAGAAGATAGGATTGTTTGGCATCACAAATGTTGGTCTAACCGCACAGGGACTGGACGTTGACTATGTGCTCGATGCCTTTGACGGAGATATGGCCGTGCTTATCAATGACTTCAGCCTCGATGCAGAAACCGTAACAGACAGCTTTATGGGGCAAATGGTAGCACACAAGCAGCAGAAGGCTAATATGAGTATTACCTATGTGGTCAAGGCCAACAAACAGGCCAACTTCGATAAGTTGCTGCAAATGACAGCGGGAACACAAATGCTGAAAGCACCCAATGGCTATGTACTGCCTATCACAGCGCAAGACTCGGTGCACCTTGTGCAGGACGGATCTTATACTGTCATTTCCAACAAGAGGAACTATGCTTATGGATTTATTGACGGCAGGTTTGAAAAAGACAAAATGCCGCGCAAAATGGCCAATAAAGTGTATGACCAGCCATTTGCTATGTGTCTGGATATCAGCCAGCTGTTTAAAGATGTTGATCCTGCAATATCGAGCGTACCTCGTGACTCAGCGATGATTTCCGAGGGCAAGAAACTCCTTGACAATATCACACTGCACGGAGGCAAATTCAAAGACAATGCCTACCAATTCAAAATGGAGGTAAATTTCCTTAATACAGACGAAAACAGCATCCTGGAGCTCATTGATTTTGGTATGCGGATGAATGATATCGACAGGCGTCAGACACAGTAAGTTTATTCTTACACCTTTATAAAATCTGACTTTTATACTTATCTTTGTTAACTTGGTTCATTAATCTCAGCAAACAATATCCGATGCGTAAATCATCCCTATTTTATCTATGTGGCCTCGTGGCAGCGATCACCGTTGGGGTATATAGCTGCAAGAAATCAAATGGCATTGACAACAACAATGTAGTAAAGACCCCATACAGTCTGTTTTTTTCTGATACAGCAGGCGCTTTATATGTTACCAATGACGGAAGAACCTATAGCGGTTTTTTGTTTCCACCAGACGGCAAATCATGCAGGGCTCTTGCGGTTTCCAGCAATAACATTCTCTGGGGCAAAACACATCTGTACTATAGCAACAATAATGGCAGAAACTTCAACCTTACATACGATACTGTTTCTTCATTCCCCGAGCTAAGCTGTAACGGCAGTGAGCTGAATACCAATCAGTCCATGCTCATTAATATTCCCGAGTGGAACAATAGGGTGTATACACTTTCCAACTCACCCAACGCATCAAGAAACTGGCTGGGTATCATCTACAGCGATGCCAATGGCAATCCGCGCTCGTGGAACATGGAGGGATCTTATGATACTATGGGTGTAGGCAGGCTGCCTGTGCGTATGAAATCATTCACAATGCTTGCCAATGGTACACTTTGTGGTTTGGCGTACTCTGGACCTGCCGACAACGACATGATCCACCACCGCAATTTTGTAAAAGCAGGCAAGGATGAGAATGTGTACGCCAACAGGTGGAAAGAAGTTACTGCAAACCCTGACGGCATACCTTATATCCACTCTGGAAACCCTGGTGGAACACCATTGCCACCATTTGGTTCAGCACTTACAGATACAGCGTACTGGTACCTTGGCCACTTCAATAACAGGCTCATCGCTATCGATGGAAAATGCAAGTATGGTGCCTACTATAGTGATGACCTCGGTGCGAACTGGAAAAGTTATTCTTCAGGTTTGCCTGCCAATACATCAATGCTTTGTATAGAGTCTCCATTCGAAGAGGTGTGTTTGTTGGGCACCTCCGGCAAAGGACTTTATATTCTCAACATTCATACCGGTGTCTGGGAGCCTAACAATAAAGGCCTCGGCAGCAACCTTATAGTACGCAGCATTATAGGCAAGAGAAATGTGTACAAGAATGGTACGATCCGCAAGTTCATTTACATCGCTACCAATCAGGGTATCTATGAAAGTGCAGATGGTGGCCGTAACTGGACCAAAACAATTCAGGGCAATTTTGTAGCGGTATATTAATCGCAGCTATCCTCCGGTTTCCTCCAGAAAATCTTCAAGGTCCCTCCTTTGTTTTTTAGTAGGATGGCCTGTTTTGCTCAGGCGCTTGCCAGTATAAAAGGTTGGCGCCAGTGCATTTATCGGTATTTTGTCTTCTTCCGGTGTGATGTCCAGGTAGTACTTAATTGCCTCTTCATACCCCAGCCGGTTGTGTAGTAAGCCGGTTACCTGTATTGTTTTACGCCCTGCTGGTGTCTTTATTGTATATTGGTCTGCAATATTTACGCTGCGCGATGGCTTCACCGCGGCATTGTTCATCTTCACCTTTCCGCTGTCTATCGCATCTGTAGCCTGGGTACGTGTTTTGAACTGGCGTATCGCCCACAGATATTTGTCTAATCTCGGCTTTTCCATGTTGTAGTAAAATTAAGAGAATTCCGGCTAACACCTGCAAACTCAGCAAACACGAAAATCCATGTAAATATTTACACCGAAACACGCCGCTACTTTCTACTTTTGCACAAGTCTCTGCCGGTAGCATTTCGCACAGCTGACCGCAAAGTACATTGGCTATCATGAAGGAAATATCTGTGCTCATAGAATGGCTGCGGCAACGACTCGGCGAGCCACTACCCGGATTGCGGGCTCAGGAGCTGATGATGGGGCGTGTGATTCCGCTGCCACGAACGGTGCCCGACAATGCGCGCCTCAGTGCGGTGCTGTGCCTGTTGTACCCGGAAAATGATGAGCTGCACATGCTGCTTATGAAGCGTATGGAAGACCGCACCGCCCATAGCGGGCAGGTTAGTTTCCCCGGTGGCCGCTTTGAAGCCGGGGATGGCGATATGCAAACAACAGCACTCCGCGAAGCACATGAGGAAGTGGGCGTGCACCCTGCAATAGTAGATGTGGTAGGTGCACTCACCCCGTTGTACATACCCGTCAGCAACTTTAACGTGTTTCCCTATGTGGGCTTTGTCAATCATCGGCCCGATCTGAACCTGAACAGGCATGAGGTATCTCACGTTATAGCTGCACCACTCAGCGATCTGCTGCACGACGGCCGCAAAACTGTAGCCGATGTTTCCTCCCCCATTATGCCCGGGCTGATACGGAATGTACGCGCCTATCGCCTCGACGACGGCACCATAATCTGGGGTGCAACAGCCATGATCATCAGCGAGCTGGAAACAATACTGAAGGAATTTGCAGGGAACGGCACCTCATAATTAAAAAATGACCCTAATTCAGGAAAAGCGCATTTCGGGCGTGTTTTCCTTTTTCTTTTTAACTTTTTAGCTTTTTCTTTTTAATACCTTTGGGGTTCTGTAAATTTTTTTAAAAGAGGGGCATGAAGCGTATAGCGATATTGGGGTCAACGGGTTCGATCGGCACACAGGCTTTGGAAGTGGTGTCGGCAAATCCGGGGCTGTTGCAGGTAGAGGTGCTGAGCGCCCACCGCAACAGTGCATTGCTCATAGAGCAGGCCAAAAAATTTAAGCCCAATGCGGTTGTAGTAACCGATGAAACCAAGTACAAGGAAGTAAAGGACGCATTGCTTATGCTGCCCATAAAGGTATTTTCGGGTCACCAGGCCCTTGCCGATGTGGTACAATGGGACACTGTAGATATAGTACTGGGAGCCATAGTGGGCTTTGCTGGCCTGCACTCTATACTTGCAGCCATTGATGCGGGCAAACGAATAGCGCTCGCCAACAAAGAAACACTGGTTGTAGCCGGCGAGCTGGTGATGAAACGCGCAACAGAAAAAAGAGCTGCTATCATTCCGGTTGACAGCGAACACTCGGCCATATTTCAGTGCCTGGTGGGTGAAGATCTGAATACCGTAGACAAAGTAATACTTACGGCTTCAGGCGGGCCATTTCTGGGTCGCAAACCTAACTACCTGGTGAATGTAAAGGCATCGCACGCACTGCAGCACCCCAACTGGTCTATGGGTGCCAAAATATCGATAGATAGTGCGACATTGATGAATAAGGGACTGGAGATGATAGAGGCCAAATGGCTCTTTGGCCTGCGCAATGAGCAGGTTGATGTGATAGTACATCCGCAATCTGTGATACACAGCATGGTACAGTTTACTGATGGGTCTGTAAAATCGCAGATGGGCTTGCCCGATATGAAATTGCCCATACAATATGCGCTGGCATACCCTGTGCGCCTGCCCAACAATTACAAGCGTGTAGACTTCAGAGAACATAACAAGCTCACCTTTGAGCCGGCAGACTACAAAACATTCCGCAACCTGGCCATCGCAAAAGACGCAATGTACCGTGGCGGTAATGCGCCCTGCGTGCTCAATGCAGCCAACGAAGTGATGGTACATGCTTTCCTGCAAAACAAAGTAGGCTTTCTGGAAATGAGTGATATGATAGAGAAAACGCTTGAAAGCGTTTCCTTCATTGAACATCCCGAACTGGACGACTACCACAACAGCGATACCGAAGCCAGAGAATATGCTGCCGAATTTGTGAAGAAAAGCCAGCTGTCTATGTACTAACGGTACTGCCGCACTATACTGGCAGCCAAATACAACATCAATTACAAAAAAACCGCCGGTCGCTTTCAACCATCAATCCGACACTATCTACTAACGACTATCTACTTTTTACTTTCGACTAACGACTTTATACTATCTACTAAAAAATGCATTTAGACACCATACTTTTAATGTCAGGCACCACTGTAAAGGTGTTGCAATTGTTCGTAGCCTTGTCATTGCTCATTGTACTGCATGAGTTCGGGCATTACTTTTTTGCCCGCCTTTTCAAAACGAGGGTTGAGAAGTTCTACCTCTTTTTCGACTTTCTTTTTCCGTTCTCCGGTCTGCTCAATTTTTCATTGTTCAAAAAGACAAAAGGCGATACAGAATATGGCATAGGATGGTTTCCGCTGGGTGGTTACGTGAAAATAGCCGGAATGGTTGATGAAAGCATGGACAAGGAGCAGATGGCATTGCCACCTCAGCCATGGGAGTACCGCAGCAAGAAGCCATACCAGCGCCTGTTTATCATGCTGGGTGGTATTATCGTAAACGTACTGCTGGCCATAGTGATCTATATTGCCGTGTTCAGTATTTATGGAGAGGAATACCTGCCCGCACAGGCCGCAAAATACGGTATTGCAGTAGATAGCTCGGCAAAAGTGATGGGTCTGCGTAATGGCGATATGATCAAGGCTATAGACGGCGTACCGGTTACCCGTTTCGAGCGCATTGTATCGGCAATAGTACTCGACGAAGCAAAAGTGATACAGGTAGAGCGCGACGGTCAGAATGTAAATGTTCCTGTTACAGAAGGCACCGTTCATTCTATTGTCACAGGCACTAAGGGTTCATTCATTACCCCGCGTATGCCTATCGTAGTTGATGATGTGACGAAAGGCACACAAGCATTCACCATGGGCCTGAAAAAGGGTGATAGTGTTATTGCTATGAATGGCATTCCTACTCCCTTCTATGATCAGTACGATAGTATAAAACGCACTATTGCCGGCCAACCGGTAACGCTTACCGTGATCAGGAACAACCAACCAATGGAGCTGAAAGGCACCATGCCCGCCGATAAGATATTGGGCTTCTACCGTGTGATGGATGTCGACAGGTTCTTTGCACTGGAACAGATCAAGTATGGCCCTATACAGGCAATAGGCAAGGGTGTAACTTACACCTACGACCAGTTTGGCAATTACATCCGTCAGTTCAAGCTGATGTTTACCTCTAAGGAGATTAAGACCAGCGAAAGTCTGGGTGGCATCATCAGCTTTGGCAAAATATTCCCTGCTGAGTTCGATATGCAGCGGTTCCTGATGCTTACCGCATTCGTTTCCATTATCCTCGCTTTCATGAATCTGCTACCCATTCCCGGTCTCGATGGCGGGTATGTGATCTTCCTGCTTTGGGAAATGATCACCGGCAAGCAGGTGAGTGAAAAAGTGATGGAACGCGCTACAACCGTGGGTCTCATTCTGCTCCTTACACTGATGGTGTACGCCAACGGCCTGGATATCTTCAGGCTGTTCAAGAACTAAGGCAGCAGGTACTATAGTCATTTGGTGTCCGATACCGGGGCAGTAACGCAGATGCACCAGATTGGCTTTTTTGTATATTGCGGTTCATGCAACTCCCACAAAAACACTCGAACACCGGCACCAGCATTTTTGCTGTAATGAGCGGTCTGGCAACGCAGCACAATGCCATAAACCTGTCGCAGGGATTTCCGGATTTCAATATCGACGACCGCCTCGCAGCCGCACTGAGCGAGGCTGCAATGAAGGGATACAACCAGTACGCGCCAATGCCAGGGCTACCCATGTTCAGAAACGCCATTTGCGCCGATCTCAAAACACGATATGGTGTTAGTGTAGACCCTGATACAGAGCTGACCATAACCCCGGGAGCTACATACGGGATCTTTACTGCATTCACAGCAATACTTGTACCCGGCGACGAAGTGATAGTGCTGGAACCTGCCTATGACAGCTATGTTCCCAATATAGAAACCAATGGCGCCAGGGCTGTGGTTGTGCCGCTAATGGCACCAGGCTTTGGAGTAGATTGGGACAGGGTAAAAGCAACGGTATCCCCACGAACCAAAGCCATTATTGTAAACACGCCACACAATCCCACAGGGGCTGTGTGGAGCATGGACGATTGGAACCAACTGGCTGCCATAGTGCGTGATACCGATATTTTCATTCTGTCTGACGAGGTGTATGAGCAGCTCATCTTCGACGGTGGCCGCCACTACAGTGTACTGCAGCACGATGAGTTGCGGGCCCGTAGTTTTGCGCTATATTCATTTGGCAAAGTATTCAACAACACCGGCTGGAAAATGGGTTATTGCGTTGCCCCACCAGCCTTCACACAGGCGTTCAGGCGCATACACCAGTTTCTGTGCTTCTCTGTAAACACCCCAGCTCAATATGCGCTTACACAGCACCTGGCAGACAAACTGCAACCTATTCATGAGGTAATGCAGGCAAAACGCGACCTATTCCTTTCACTCCTATCTGACACCCCTTTTACCATTCACCAACCCGCTCGTGGCAGCTATTTTCAGGTAGCCAGCTATGAACGAATCAGTGATCTGCCTGACAAGGAGTTCGCCATCTGGCTGACCGAAAACTATGGTGTAGCCACCATACCGCTAAGTGCCTTTTATAGCAACGGTCATGATGATAAACTGATCCGGTTCTGCTTTGCCAAGAAGGAGGAAACACTCACAGAAGCCGCCGCCAGACTACGACAGGTGCGATAGTTGAGGTAATCTACATTTCCTTAAAACAACAAGGGCTGTCGCTTTGAAACGACAGCCCTTTTACAATTCGGTATTATTGAACTATTTTTTTACCAGCACCAGCATTACATTGTTGAAATCGGCGGCGGTATTGTATACCTGGCGGAAACGTTCAAACTCGAACACCGGGAAGTGCAACTGAGCATAAGACTCATTGACTGTAATGATCATCTTGTCACCATTTTTATTATCCTTTACAAGTTGATAATCAGCATTGAAGCTGATCACATTGTCCAGATTGCCATTCAGATAATCTGCATTCAGCCTTACCGCATCAGGGTTGAGTATTTTGTATCCTTTGGGGATGTTTATAGTAATAGTGCGGCGGAATGAGTGCGGGTATTGCAGGTCTACCGGCATAATCCGCTGGCGCTCTTCATAAATATCTTCCTGCTCACCTATCAGCGAACCTACTTTTACCAGATATCTATTGCCGGCCTTGTTGACCAGCGAAGACAATGTTGCGGATGCATACAGTGTAAGCGGCTTGCCAGTGTAGTAGTTAGACACATCGTCGTTAGAGAAAGTATAACTGGTGACTTCACCCGGGTTGCTCGTCAACTCCAGGATACCATTTACATACTTCTTCATATTCTCCGGGCGTACAAATGGCAATTGAGTACGGATACCGGCCGAAGACATACCATACCACTCATGCGATACATCGACCCTTGCGTCCATGTCCTTGGTAAACGATACCGAAGCATGCAGATCATGCCTGTTTTCGCTTGCCGGCAATGGCGTTATACGCCTTACTTTGTAAAGCGGTCCGTTGGGTTCACCCTTCTGCGGAATAGTACAGAAAATGCCCTTGCTCGCAGCTACTTCTTCAGGCACTATGGGGAAGCGCAGTGATATAGCCGTAGGGCTGAGGAATTTTTTCTGATTGGGGAAGTAGATCAGCGTATAGTTCAGTCCGCGCCAGCTTTCAAACGCAGCATCGATATGAATTTCGCTACGATCCCATGCCCATCCTATTTCGTGTTTTACACCAGCTTGTGTTAAGCATGCCGCAAACAGGCGGATGTATCCTTTGTAGCTTGCGGCTCTTTTGGCGAGGATGGTGTCTACAACATCGCGCATGTCTTCGTAACCGGCAGAATAAACAGACATGGAACGCCTCTCGCGCGCGGCGATTACTTCCTTACGCTCTTCATAGCCAACATACGGATACAGTACGATCTTCTTCTTTATACCCTGCTCTATCTTGCGAATGTTCGTCATTTCGTCGCCATTGGCAAGTACACCCAACTCCGATAAAAACTCATTTACAGCACCGCGCTCTTTGGCCGTCAACTTGTAATTTTCGTCGAACAGTTTGCGGGCAAGGTTGTTGTATGTATTCAGCTTTATCTTCTCCTCGTTGTCATTGTTATAATAGCTCACACGGTATTCAAACGCCATTGTGTGCAGATCGTAGAAACTGTTCTTCTCCTTAAGCAAAGCCGGTATGTCGTTGATCTCTGCCTTGTATTGCAGGCGATTGTTCATCAGCTCAGGCGTAAGGTCCGGAAAACCATTGTGAGCCTTACCTTCCACTACCATATTCTTGCGGTAAGAAAGCAGGAATCGTGTTTTCGCAACGGGAATATCAAACTGAAACTCCTCGTTACCAAAATTGTCATTCGGATTGATCTCTTTCACCAGATACTCGATCTCCGAATTCTTTTCTACTCCCTCCATTGGCAATACAACCACATAATGCCCTTCGTCGTTCATGCCAATCAGGATTCGGTGCTTGTCAATAACACTGATTTTACCTGAAGGAGAAATGGTACGAGCCCTGATTGTTGGCACCTTGGTACCCAGCTTCAGCGGTATACCTACAGTGCTATAACGGGCAATACCACGGCTGTCGAGTACCTTGATAAGCACATGTTTGGTAGAATGTTTTACGATATGTCCACCTTCAACCCGGTAATCGATTTTAACTTCATTGAGCAACATAACAGCGGGCTGTGTAGCATGCTCAGGAGGTACAGGGTGAACTATAGGCGTGTCGGCCCATTCCACCCATCTCGGGTTTTGCTGGAGGTATAGTTTTTTCTGAGCAGTAACCGTAAGTGCCACTACAGAAAACAGGATAACTAATGCAGAGATTTTTTTCATATAGCCTTATTATTTGGCAGTTAGCACTACAGTTTCTTTGTATTGTTCTTTCAGACCATCAACTAATTTGTTGTTTGCAGCAAACTGTGCAGGGTCTATCTTCATTGTCTTGAGCTCGTAAACCTTTTTGAGTGTAACGGTCTTGCTTTTAGGGTCGGATGTATAGGTAAAGCTGTAGTTCCACAATCCATCAACACTTCCTTTTGCTGCTTTGGGCAGGTAAGTAACACGGTATCCGTCGGGAATATTGAGTGTTACTGTCTCCCGGATGATTTCTTTGTGCGGATGGTAGGCTGCTACATTGCGGTCTTCCTCCGTAACACGCAGATCCAGGAACGGACGGTTTACATTCATGTTTACAAAATAGTCTTTCTTCACCTGCTGTACATAACCACCCAGTGTATAATCAGCGTTAAGCGATACTTCTTTATCGCCCGATCCTGATGCATTGATATCATAGCGCTTCAAGAGGAACTTATGATTGCCAATAGCCGCCAGACTGCGTACAAGCTCGTCTTTTTCTTCCTTACGGCGAATGTAAGCCAGTGCATCGCCGATCTCCCATGCCGGGTAGCCCGTGTATTGCTTGCTGGTAGATCCGTTTACGTCGTTGTAAGAGAGGTTCATCGTTGTGTTCATTGTGGTCACACTGCGCGACGATGGCTCTTCTGGGATCTTCACAATTTTATAGTCCCTGTCATTCAGCATGATCATCGCTTCTTTACCTTGTATATCCCAGCGGTTGGTGCCCAATGGCTGCACATGGCTGGTACCATCAGGAAACATCCACTCACCATCAATCTTTACCGCACAGATCATGTGATTATACAGGTTTTGCGTCTGTATTTCATCATGAGTATATGGCTTGTCGTTAGTACCTATTACAGCAAAATATGCCGGAATGCCGGCCTTCTGACACATAGCCATTATGATGCTGGACATGTCTTTACAATCTCCGTACATCCTTTTACACACTGTATCGGCCGGATTAGGTACAAAACCATCACGATCCTCGAGGTAAAGCATTTCGTAGTGAAAGTTATCCTGAACCCAGTCGTAAATGCGGGCTACTTTTTCACGGTCTGAGTAAGCATGGCGGGTAAGCTCAGCAGTCTTCCTGTTCAGGAACGAATCTGTTTTCAGGTTCATACCCCGCACGTAAGAGTATTTGTGCTTGTGGTGGGCATCCATACTGCCAGTCATCAGCGAGTCTTTTTTGGCACCGGGGAAGCGGAACGAAATAACGTAAGGAATAACGTGCGTCATGTAATACAGCGGAGACGGTACATTGTCATATTCCTTTTCAGCAGGCAGGTTGGCGGCCGAGAATCGATAGGTAATCGTACCGCCATTATCAGTAACAGATCTTTGGATTCTGCTGGTATCTGCGCCTTTTACCAGAAATCCCATCTTTACATACTTTGGTACAGTTACTTCGTATACCGAGTTGATTGTTGGCACGTCGTTGCCAAAATGAAAACCAGATAACATTCGCAACTCCTCATGCACCGTAGTAGAAGTAGTACGGGTAACTGTCTTGCGGGTGATACCAGTATAATTCAAACTCACTTTGCCATTCTTATCGAGATTCTTCACCACCCTGTAATCATTCTTTTCAGGTATATACGCAGTAGCATCGGCCTGAATCAGGTAGCTGAATGTACCACCGGGAATGCCTTCGCCATTGAATGTGTTGAGTGACTTTTCGCTGATGAACAATTTCTCTGCTACAGTGGTTGTAGAGGCTGTAAGTTGTCCGTCTTCCTCTTTAATAATCAGCGTGTGTTTGTCGTCGGTATATACGGCATGCTCGTTGCTGTACTTAGCCGCAATGCTGTCATATTTCTGACGTTTCAGCGACAACTGCGCCTGCACAGCACCCGACAGACCCATAGCCGCCATAAGCAGGCATAAAGTCTTGTGCTGCCATTGTATATGTATCCTGGCGTTACTCATTTTAGTAAAGTATTAATTCGTAAAACAGTCTCAGTATGAAACAGGGGTATAAATATAATGATAAAAAGACAGTAGTCAAGTTTTCTACGGAAAAAGAACATGGAAGGGCATTCCCGGCCTGTTACATAGGTCATATAAAACATACATTTTATGTATTTTTTGACAGGGTTTTAGGTTGCTTTCTATCCAAAAACATACCGGACATTCCAGCATTATTGAGACAAAACAAAAGCTCCATTTCTGGCTACACTATGAAAATTTACCCTTGCCTGCTGCGCCATGGCTTCCAGCCTGCGCAACTGCGCATCCGAAAAACTGCCACCGGCTACTATTGTCCCCGGCGAGCATAAATGTAGTAGTTGCTCCGCATCGGCGTATTCATATTGGTTGAGTACCAGGTAATCGGCATGAAATGGTGCCGCGGGCACAACATCCCCATCCAATATCAAAACAGTTTTTCCTCCAACAACAAAAAGATCATGGTAATCAGATGGCGATTGCTGCCACGCCCGCCAGAACGTATGTGCAGGCTTCGAGGCATAGTTTGCATCCTCGCAGTGCACAGTATCTGTTCTGATGACCCGGAAGCGCGCACCGGTAATCGATTCTATGTGGGTGAAATCTGAGGTATTATATATCACCAGTCGCTGTTGTTGCAACCGGGCCCACTCGCTCAGGCATAAAGAAAACATGAGTATACACGCAGCCGACAAAGCCGTGAATAATGCCCGTTTGTATTGCCGCAGCCACCAGAATGAGACACCCGCCACGATTATATAGACCACAATGGTCTCGAAACCACTCAGTACCAGGTACCCGAACGACTCAGGCCCGGCACCCTGCAGCATATCTACTATTCCGCCAAAAACATCGACCCCAAATCGTATAGCCGAGGCTATCAGTTCCGCCACAGCTGGCAAACTACCCACCACAACCAGCACCATGCCCGCTATCAGTACCAACCCCATAAACACATAGGCTGCCACATTAGCTACGATGAACATGACGGGGAAGGCGTGAAAATGAAAAATGACGAGGGGTGCCACCAGCAACTCCGCAGCAATACTCATCGCAACTACGCCCCACAACTTGCCGGTCAATGTGTACACAGCTCGCCGCACCCACCCCACTTTACTCCCACCCACAATGCTGACTCCCGTCGCAGGCAACAGATCGAAAATGGGTTTGTAGAATAGTAAAATAGAGAGCACTGCGATGC
Organism: uncultured Bacteroidota bacterium; assembly: GCA_903824665.1. Lineage (GTDB taxonomy): Bacteria > Bacteroidota > Bacteroidia > Chitinophagales > Chitinophagaceae > Nemorincola. Next base: position 82,523 of record CAIJXT010000033.1, read on the forward strand.
ACGACAACTGAAAACCCACAGAAAACAACCATGCGGGCTGCACAAACAGCAAAATAAAGGCTGTCGCAAGGAGCTGATTGATACTGTTTGAAGGTCTTTGAAGCATTATGCCAAATGCCAGAATGGAGAACATCATCGCCGCGCGCGTGGCCGAGGGCTGTGCTCCGGCCATCAGCACATAAAGCCACACAACCGGAAAAGCGATAGCATACTTCACCCACAAATACCTGCGGTGCCTGAGCCAGCGCAGCAAAAATGCGATGACCATAAAGAAAATGGCAACATTGCCACCGGAGATGGCTATTATATGTACAATACCCGTTTCTGAATAGGCATGACGCAGTTCTTCGTCCAGATTCACCTCGTCGCCCACAATCATAGCCTGCAGCAAACCCATAGCTTTGTGGCCGCCCAGGTACCGGGCCAGTTGCAGCATGCACCAGTTGTGTGCCCGCTCTGTAAGCGGCTGCGCGTGTTCATTCACCGGCCCAAAAACCAGTATGTCTGCTGCGGGGCACCACTGACGGTACCGAATGTTGTTTCGTGCGCAATAGGCAGCATAACTGAATTCAAACGGATTACCGGCATCGGTCAGGGCTTCCCATCGTCCGGGCAGCAGCAGCGTATCGCCCCGGTGCACTACAGTGGAGGAGTCATTTTTTGCCACATATACAAATGCCTTACCAACAGTATACGCAACCCTCCCACCGTCAACACAGCCTATGATATCGACTGTCAGTTTCCACGAGTTGTCCTTTTCTGCTGGCGTAGCCGCTACCCTGGCCAACCACTTTGCATTCGGCGAAAGGTGATAACCAAACCATTCAGGATCATTGCGCACATCGTTGGCTGCGCTGATTGAGCCGCCACAGCCAAATAGGAAACCCACCATGCAGACCATTACCACCCCATCGCTATGCAGTGCCTGCTGCAGCAAAAGGGGAATCAGCAGTAGTACCGAAACCAATGCGACTCCTGCATAACAGTAAATAGTTGACAGATGCCAGGGGAGATAAAAATAGGCCAGAATACCCGCCAAAAAAGGCAGCAGCAGACGAAAAAAAGGCGCAGTTTCCCAGATATAGGCGTTATGGCGTGGCCAGCGATTCATGTATGGCTATTGCAGACAAGATATAGCTTTTCAAATAAAAGAAACAATCCATGAAATTCGGGAAAATATCGGAGATAACTCGCCTCACAAACCCGCCCAGTTGTTCAGCAGTTGCTGCCCATACTCCGTCCCAACCGATTCCGGATGAAACTGCACACCAATACAGGGAAACCTGCTGTGGGCCAATGCCATGACGGTACCATCGGCTGTATGTGCTAATGCCTGCAGTCCGGTATCAGATATGCCCTCTATGGCCAGCGAATGATAACGCATTACATTGTAGGGCGAGGGAATACCTGCAAACAATGGATGATTATCGTGACTTATGGGGCTCACCTTGCCGTGCATAGGATAGGGCGCACGCACCAGCTTCCCACCAAAATACATCCCTAATGCCTGATGGCCCAGACACACACCCAGTATGGGTACACGGTTGTGAAAATGATCAATCAACTGCATGGTGATACCTGCCTGCAGCGGTGTTTCAGGGCCGGGAGAAATAATGATCCGCTCGGGATGGATGTCGATAAGATTACTCAGTGAAATCTCATCATTGCGATACACAACACACTCATGCCCCGTCTGCAGCAGGTAGTGGTGCAGTATCCAGGTGAAGGAGTCGTAGTTGTCAATGAGTACCCACATCTGCCGGTTGGCTGTTTACAGAGTCGAAAAAGTGCTCCAGCTTGGAAAAAGTATCCTGTACGAATGGCATTAGTTTGCCAGCCTGATGAAAAAACCAAGGCGCCAGCTGCGACAGGCTGTTGTAAGTCTTCGATTGTGCAATGGTATCTGCAGAGATGATGTGCGCACGGGCGCCAATCCACAGCATCGAGCTCCAGATCACTGCTCCCAGAAATGCATACAATAGTCCACCGCACAACTTATTGACAACGCCCAGCAATAAACCTTCTGCTGCCTTTTCAATCACCTTGCCTATAAGCCGCACCAGCAATACTACACCGATGAACAATACTATATAACTGACGACTTGCGCCCATGGCGTCGATACATAATCATTGGCAAGCAGCCAGGCCGCAAAAGACTGGGAACACTTGAGTGCCACAAGCAACCCAATAAGAATGGCCACAACCGAAAATGCCGCCACAATAAGCCCCTTCATATAGCCGCGTATGAAGAAAAGCAGAATAATAACTAAGCCGGTAATGTCGAGCGCCATAGAGGAGATTCAAAACGTTGTACTACCTGTGGTATACCTCAGGAAGCCAGCAACTGCTTTACCGTTTCAGATATGGCTTTCCCATCGGCCTTGCCTGCAAGTTGTTTCGATGCCACACCCATTACCTTGCCCATATCGGCCGGCGATGTTGCACCTACCTGTTCTACTATGGCTTTTACAGCAGCTCTCAGTTCATCAGTACTCATCTGCTGTGGTAGAAACCTTTCTATAATAGCAAGCTCTTCGCGTTCTTTAGCTGCCAGGTCTTCACGGTTTTGCTTTTCAAAAATATCAAGCGAATCCCTGCGCTGCTTGGCAAGCTTTTGCAACATCTTCAATTCCGTAGCTTCACTTATTTCGCCATTGGCACCTTCAGCTGTTTTCTCTATTATGATGGCTGCCTTTATTGCACGAAGTGTACGCAATGCCGCTTCATCCTTTGCGCGCATCGCATTCTTCAACTCGTCCATTATTCTAATTTCCAGAGACATGATATAAAAATTGAAATGTTGAAAGTTTTTTTAGTAGAAAGTAGAGAGTATAAAGTCGAAAGTATAAAGAATAAAGTTCGGAGTTAGGGGTTTGTCTGATTATTGACCTTTCCCAGAATGTCCTTCAGCCCGATCAAAATCCCCGTTTCACGAAATCTCTCTTCACTAAATCCCGGTCCTGATTCCCAATTCCCCTTTATTTGTTGTCTGCTTTTTCGAGTGCGTCGCCGGCCTTTTTCAGAAAACTCTTTGCAAACTGCTTCATTTCGTTGGCCAGCTCGTCATTACGGGTTGCTCGCTGGTAGGTGTCTGCCATTCCAAAGAAAGTCTGGTAAAAGAAATCATTCATTTCATCCACCATCATTTTACTGGTCCAGAGGTCTATGCGCAATGCCGACTTCTCTTCACCATCCCACAGGCCCAGCAGTATCGCTTTTGCCTTTTGCCATTCGGCCACGCCACCATCCGGTGCAGTCCACTGTATCGATTCCGGCATCTTGTCTTCAGCCAGTTCTACTTGTATATTTATTGTTGAGGTCATACTTAGAATTTGTGATGGCGCAAAAGTACGTGTAAAATACAAAAGGTAGTACCCATGTTAATCCACTATTAGATTCAATTGAACACTTTGTCTGTGAGTCGCAGAAATACCAACTTCAAAGTAAAAACAAAGTGAATCTGCCACAGTGAAGAACGGTAGCCATTGCTGACCACAAGAAACCCTGAAGGTGAATTTACTGCTTTGCAAATCTGCGCGTTGCTATAGCATTACCATTAGCATTGAGTATCCGCACAGAGTACATACCAGGTGGCAGGTTTTCAATATTGAGTGTGGTACTGGTATCTTCTGTAACCCGGTAGGTACTCAGTTGCCTGCCAATAATGTTGTGAATAGATATGCTTTTCACCCCAATACCAGAGCCATAGATTACACTGATTACGTTCGTTGCGGGATTTGGGTAAACAGATATCTCTTCCGGAGCCCTGCTGAATGCTTTGATTGATAGTGCAGTCTTGCAAATAATGAAAGTCGCTATCGCAGTATCTGCCGGTATTGTTGCGTTGTCCATTCTCACCTTCGCATAATAGCACCCTGTTGTAGTAGTCGCAGCAAAATCAACCGATAGGTAAAAGACTGAAGACCCTGGACCAATTCCAAAAGTTCTCGCCGATGGAGATGGCCATAAATCATGAAAGCTGAAGCACCCTGCAGGATCGCAGATACCGCTGGCCGCTTTCCAGTCGGCTGGAAAATCTGTTTCAATCACTTCCCAGTCAATATTGGCAGTACCCGTGGTAAGGTTGGTGACGCTGTCATCAAAAATCAACAATGATGTTCCTGCAGTTACTATCGAAACTGTATCATGAGCTAGTGCAAAAGACTGTGCAACGGCACTCCGCCCTGCCATCAGAAAGGTAATCAACATGAATGATAGGCGTAGTTTATTCATACCGATCAATTTAATATGCAATATACAAAATGTTTCTGTGAAATATAAAAAACAAAAATGGTTGCTTCAAAATGAAGCAACCATTTCTAAATTTTTTTTCAAACCTAATTATTGCTTTGTAAACTTGCGTGTGGCAACCACATCACCATTTACATTCAGCAAACGTGTAAAGTAAATGCCTGAAGGCAGGTTTTCAATGTTGAGACTTGCACTAGACTGATTAGAAACGCGATATACACCCACTTGTTTGCCTATGATGTTGTACACAGCAATATTGCGAACATCGCTAGACTGATCGAACAAAACATTCAGGGACGTTGTTGCCGGGTTAGGATAAATTGCAACATCTCCCGCCATTTTCACAACCGAAACCGATGTTGTAGACCTTGTCACAATGTATGTTTGAAACAACTCGTCTGAAGACAAACCAAACTTATTATTGAGCCGTACACGCATGTAATAGGTACCGTTTGTTGTTACGCCTGATGCCGTGGCCAGATCAATCTGCATTTTAAATGTTCCTGGAGTCGTAGAAACAGCATAAAGACATTCATAAGGCGAAGTCGCAGGCCACAAACCAGTGCCTGAAATGCAGGTGCAATTATCGCAAATTCCGGTATTTGCCAGCCAGTCGTTAGGGAAGTTTGTCGCAACTACTCTCCATTGTACCGTTAAGGGACTGGTAAGCAGATTGGTTAGATCATTATGAGCTTCATAATAACCACTTGTCGAAAATGAAACCGTATCATGTGGTGACGACATTGACTGGGCAATAGACTTGTCGGCAGCAAAAAGCAAACCGACAAATGATAACATTATGAAAATTTTCTTCATGATTACACTATTTTCTCTATGCAAATTATACAATTATTTTCTTACCGCAAAATAAAATGCTCCACAATGGGCGTTTTAAGAAGATTTTTGCAATATTCCCGCTCATTACCAGTAACTTATAGTACATCAAAAATGATGCCTAACCCAATTCAGGCTCTAGCATTTGATGACATCCAACCAATAAAAACGGCCTGCTTCTGAAACAGAAGCAGGCCGCCTGATTGAAGTGTTATTATTTAATTACAGAAAGGCGCTCAGTAGCGGTTCCTTCAGCTGTATTGATCATTACGTTGTACACACCGGCAGCCAAAGATGCAGTGCTGATCTGAAATGAATGCATACCTGATTTCAGATTTTCGTTGGTAACAACTGCAACAGTGCGACCAAGACCGTCAACCACCTTAACTTCTACATTTGTTGCATTAGTCAGGTTGAAAGACAGCGTTGCATCGCCCTTGGCAGGGTTAGGATAAATAGCTGCATCCAGGCTGATAGTAGCCAGCTGGTTTACTGAAGAAGTAGCATGGATATTGATATCATCAACCCAGATATTGTTTCCATAATCGCTGGTAGCGCGGAATCCCAACATAGCACCTGCAGGCACAGCACTGATGTCAACTGTTTTCTGCTGGTACTGTGATGATGACGGTACGAAAGAGCTTGTTGAAATAGCAGATGTCGACAGTGTACTACCTGCTTTATCCCACAGTGATGTCCAGTTCGCTCCACAGTCTGTAGAGTAAACTAATTCCAGGCGATCGTCTGTTGTCGCATCATACTGGCAGTATGCTACCCAGAAATCAATAGCGCTGTTTGTTGATGTGCTCACCATTGGCAATGTGATAAACTCAGACTCACCGGCCAGAAAGGAGTATGCTTCAAAACCGGCAGCATTCGTACCTGTGTGGCCGAGACCAGATGTGCTGGTATATGTGCTCCATGTTTCGCCATCGTTGTTGGCATCAGAAAAATAGAATTTGCCTGCATCAGCACTTTCGTAGCTGGTAGTGTAAGGCATTGCCAGAGCGTTGGTACTTTCAAAAAAGAAATTCTTCGCACCGGCATTATTATTTATCGATTGGTCAGCTACGCCATTAGGGTTAGCAACGGAATCGTAAAAATAATGGTACATAGGGCCTGCAACAGTAACAGGTGTCATTGGCATGGTTACTACTGCAGTAGCGCCAGTTGCAAGACTACCAGTCCATGGTGTTGACATCATGGTACCGCCATCCAAATTGTAATAGACCGTAGCAGAAGTCAGTGTTGCAGATCCGGTGTTTTTCAGTGTTACACTGTGCGAAACTGTGGTGCTGCCATTTGGCAAACATACAAGACCTGGTGATGTTATAGCAGAAACTGATGCATCATTAGGAACAGGAGGCAACGGAGTTGCCTTACCCGCCTGTTTGATATTTTTATCCAGTTCGTCTTGCATCCAAACAACCATGAACGGAGACTTACCCTTTTCAACAAATGATGGAACCTTTCCGCGAATGGTGAAAGACTGAGACATACCTACAGTCCATGCTGTTGGCAAAGCTGTACCAGCTGCAGAAGGATACATATCTTGTACTACATTCTCAAAATGTGTTTCGCCGTTTGAACCCGGAGGAGCATTGAAGTCTACAGTCTGTACCAATGCAGCACGGAGATTGAATGTAGAAGAAGTTGTAAATGCTGTAACACAAGTGATTGTTACGTTGGTGATCACACTATCATAAGTGGCATCCCAGGTATTGGTAACAGTGATATTGAAAGGTGAAGCAATTGCTGCCTCTGCGTCAATATGGGCCTGTGTAAAAGATCCCGGATGGCCGCTGCCTGTTGCTGTCCCATCATACTTTCCGCTCGGTGCAGAGTTGATCGCGTAATAACTGCGGCGCGCATCGTTAACCACCTTGCTGCGCAGGTAGAACCAACCCGAGGAAGGTATGGGAGACATATACGCAATGTGAATAAGCTTGGAGGGGTTAGTACCGCTATTGCACAACGTCCAAAAATCGGGGTTTGTGGCCGCACAAGGCCCACAATTTTCTCCCGTCACCTCTTCATGCAATGTCATTCTTGCCTGAGCAAACGACGACATTGAGATAGTGGAAACAGCCACTACACCTAGTAACAATTTTTTCATTTTTTTGATTTTTAAAATTTTTTTTGAAAATATCACTTAAAGTTAAAGAACTTATGCGTTAATAAAAAAAAATACGTTGATTTTTTTTGTAGATCAATATTATTATGTGCGCACATAATGTCCTCTTCTTACAAACAAAAGCGGCTCCCGGAAATCCGGAAGCCGCTTTCAATAATTAACAAAAAATCAATTACTCAACTGTAAGTCTTTCAGCCCTGTTGCCAGACTCTGTAGAGATCAGTATGATGTAGTTACCTGGAGTCATTCCTTTTGTAGAAATGTTCACCTGCTGCATACCAAGAGACATGTCCTGATTAGCAACTTCTTTGATAACCTTTCCAGTGTAATCCATAACAGCTACACGTACATTACCTGTTTCCTGGAGGTCGAATTTCAGATTAGACTCACCTTTAGAAGGGTTAGGATACAATGAAATGTTTTCAACTTTTGCAAGTGTACTTACATTCACCATACCTGCTGGCAAAGTCCAGATTGACTGAAGCACTGATTTGCTTGCATCTTCCTGTACCCAGGCTATAACCTCACTACCCAACATTGGGTTGTTCCACATCTTGTAGCTGCCCTGTGTAGGGTAGTTAGCTGATCCTGTTTCCCAACGATCTGAAGTATAAGCTACACCAGAATCAACAAAAGACTGTGCAACACCGTCTGTCCAGGAAGTCACGGCGTGACCACTTGCTGAAGGCAGCATTTTGCGCATAACGTGGTAATATTTCAACTGACCGGTAGTGTTTGTTGTGTTCTCATAATATTTGTCAACTACAGCAGTGTACACATGATAAGTGCCTGTTTTTGTGAAACGTGGAGTTACAGTCAGCAATACACCAAGTTTCTTACGGATAGTATCTACATTGTAAGTAACAGACATTTCCATAAAAGAAGCGTTTGCTTTTGAAGCATTCATTTCTGCAGTGTGGTCAGCAGCGTTAAATGTAGACAGTGTTGCTGGAACTTGAGCAGCCTGGCCATTTACAAAATGGTCTGGGATACCAGAAACACCATAATAACCTCTACGTGTGCTGCCATCAGGGTTGTAGCTGCGATCATTGCCTGGGCTAGGCCAGTTCATCTGGTACTTGATCACGTTGATGTTTGTACCTGCGGTATTTACACCATTCGTAACACATAATGGATCGTAGTTCTGATTGAACGATTTGCATGGAGGGCATGTTGAAGAAGAAAATTCTTCGATAAGACCCTGACGCTGTGTAGTTGCAGAAGCAAGTACAAACGTTGAAGTTTCAAGCGAATCAGCCTCAGCGTTAGCTACAGTATTTACATCAGTAATAACAACTTTCAGTGTGTTTGAACCAGCAACCGCGCCAGCCATAGCTGTTGTAAATGTATAAGCAGCAGAACCGTAAGGCGCAATGCTAAGACCAGTGAAATTCTGTATTACCGGTGCACCACCATTGATGGTGTACTTAGCAGTGAAGGATGTGATTGTCAAACCGCGGTTCTCCATCAGGAAAGATACAGTCTGTCCGTTTGCAGAAACACCATTAGAGATGCTATTGTATCCGAGCTGGGTAACAGCTGCACCATTTGAATTAAGGTTTGTAACTTCGATATTGTCAAGTGCAACGCCAAGAAGCGTATCCAGATCATCGGAATAAACAAAAGCCACTTTTACATTAGTACCAGTTCCGAGTGGAGTAAGGTTGGTATGACCAGTATGCCATGTTTCGTTGAACGCCCAACCTTCAAGTGTATCGAGCATCATCCATGTAGTACCGCCGTTGTTAGAGCCGATAACATAAGAAGTCTCCGTATTGCTGGTAGACGTTCTTGTAGCGTTATAGAAGTAGTATTCATAGTTGAGCCACGCTGAAGTTGAACCGGCAAGACTGAACACTGGAGATTTCAGTGTGTCATGCAGGTTTGAAGAAGTAGCGGCATCATTCCAATCGTCAACAACACCCACCTGCGTAGCATGTGCAGGTTCAGTAGTTCCGGTAGCAGCACCCCATCCGGCGAGTGGGAAGTTGCTTGTTTTCCAACCAACAGCACCTGTTGAATTCTGTGTCCAGGTCGAAGGCAATGCAGGCATGACGGTAGGGGCGTCAAAGTTCTGCGTGATAATGACCTGAGCATTTGTTCCGGTGGCAAACACCAGGCAAGCAAACGCAAAACCAAGTAAACTTTTTTTCATTGTTTTTTGTTTTTTGTTTTTTGTTACGAAAGGGATTAAAAAGTAAAATTAAGGAAATACTATAAATAATACAAAAAAAACTAAGTGGTTGAAATGCAAATGATTAAAACCTCAATTCCGCGTGGTGTTCTTATTCAATAGTATAGCTCATCGTCCCGTCCTTTTCGTCTTTCAATAGTACGCCTGTAGCTGCCAGCTGGTTGCGTATCAGATCGCTTGTAGCAAAATCTTTCCGTTTTTTAGCGTCCTTCCGCATTTCTATCAGCAATGCCAGCACTTTATCCAACTTATCTGTCTGTTGTACCTGCAACGGCTGCATACCCAATATTTCTGTCAGGTACACGCTGAAAGTACGCTGCAACAAAGCAAAAGTATCAGCAGACAAAGCCCCGGCAGCTACCTGTCCGCCCTTCGTTCCGTTGACAACCGGCGCCAGCTCAAACAAATTGGCAATCACTTTTGCTGTATTCAGGTCATCATTCATAAAATCGGCACATTCATTGCTCCAGGCTATCACCTGCGCGTCCAGTGCAGTATCCAGCGCCACAGCATTTCCAGGATGGCTCAGCTTTTGCAACACCTCGTATGCTTCCCACAATCTGCGCAAAGCACGCTCTGATGCCTGCAGGGCTTCATTACCGAAATCAAGTGTACTGCGGTAATGCGTCTGCAATATGTAAAAACGCACCACCATCGGGTGGTATGCCTGCTCCAGTATAGGGTGACTACCACTAAACAACTCCGAGAGTTTTATTACATTATTATAACTCTTGCCCATCTTTTTGCCGTTGATGGTGATCATATTATTGTGCATCCAGTACCGCACCGGTGCATGTCCGTGGGCTATGGTACTCTGTGCAATTTCACTCTCATGATGTGGAAACTGCAGATCCATACCACCGCCATGTATGTCGAACGACTCGCCCAGATACTTGCTGCTCATCGCCGAGCACTCTATGTGCCATCCTGGAAATCCCTCACCCCATGGGCTCACCCAACGCATGATGTGCTCCGGTGGAGCGTTTTTCCACAGCGCAAAATCGGCTTTGTTCCGTTTTTCATCCTGCCCGTCCAGATCACGGGTTGTCTCGAGTTGATCTTCAAGCACCCTGCCCGATAGTTTTCCATACGGATACTCGGCGGCATATTTTGTTACATCAAAGTAAACTGAACCATTTACCTCATAAGCATAGCCTTTGGCGATGATCGTTTTAATCATTTCTATCTGCTCGATGATGTGGCCGGTTGCCGTTGGCTCAATGGCTGGTTCTTCGCAATTGAACATGCGCATGCCCTGATGAAACATAGATGTGTACTTATGAACCATCTCCATGGGCTCCAGCTTCTCCAGTTTTGCCTTCTCCCCCACTTTGTCAATGGCGTCGCGCCCCTCTTCTTCAAAATGCCCTGCATCGGTAATATTGCGGACGTAGCGCACCTTATACCCAAGATGGCGCAGGTAGCGCTGCACAATATCGAACGTGATGTAGGGCCGCGCATGACCCAGGTGCGACTCGCCCGATACTGTAGGACCGCACACATAAAGGCCCGCATAGCCGGGGGTAATTGATTCAAACCGCTCTTTCTGGCGGGTATAGGAATTGTAAATATGAAATTCAGACATTAGTTAAATGTTGTGCTGCAAACAGGCTCACAATACATGGCATGCTACACGCGGTGACAAAAATAAGTGATGTGGAAATGAAAAAGGGATTTAGCCTGATACAGGATTGTCAGTGACAACATCGGCTGAACAAAACAATAACATATTGGCCGGAATGCGGGTGTTCCCGCTCTGGAATAAGATTCATTATGTATTGCGTCTGCCACATAATTAGGTGGCAAATGTAACGAATTATCATTTATAGAACTGCTGACTGCAATAAAATTCAATAGCGAAAACAGGTCAGATAGTCACTTTCGCCGGATGTATCCCTTATTTTTGCCAGAGCTACAATACTACCAATGAACTTAATAGCCGACTTACAGGAACGAAATCTGCTGCAGGACATCATGCCGGGCACCGAAGAACAATTGCTTAAAGAGGTGACCTCGGCCTATATAGGCTTTGACCCTACTGCCGATAGCCTGCATGTGGGCAATCTGGTACCCATAACGCTGCTGATGCGCCTGCAGCGCGCCGGCCACAAGCCCTACGCACTGGTAGGCGGTGCTACTGGCATGATAGGCGATCCCAGTGGAAAATCGGCTGAGCGCAACCTGCTGGATATTGAGACCATACAAGCCAACTGTGCGGGAATCCGCAAACAACTGGAGCACTTCATAGACTTTAGCGAAAACACCCCAAATGCCGCTGTGATGGTCAACAACTACGACTGGTTCAAAGACTTTTCATTTCTCGGCTTCATACGTGATATTGGCAAGCACATTTCTGTAAACTACATGATGGCTAAAGACTCTGTGAAGAACAGGCTGGAAACAGGGATGTCTTTTACAGAGTTTACGTACCAGCTTATACAGGGCTACGACTTCTTTCACTTGTTCAGGAACCACAATGTGCGCCTGCAAATGGGTGGCGCAGACCAGTGGGGCAATATCGTTACCGGTACAGAGCTTATACGCCGCAAGGGTGGCGGCGATGCTTTCGCATTTACATGCAAGCTGATCACGAAGAGCGACGGCAGCAAATTCGGGAAGTCGGAGAGTGGCAATGTGTGGCTGGACCGCAACCGCACCTCTCCCTATCTCTTCTACCAGTTCTGGCTCAACCTGCCTGATGCCGACGCTGCACGTATGGCGCTGGTGTTTTCTTTCAGGCCGGTGGCTGAAATAAAGGCTATGATCGCTGAACACGAAACGGCAACACACCTGCGCAAATTACAGAAAGCACTTGCCGAAGAAATGACCATTATGGTGCATAGTGAGGCCGACCTTTTGTTTGCCCAGCAGGCATCCGATATTCTCTTTGGGCAATCATCGGTGGCGACGCTGCGCACACTCAATGAGCAGCAACTGCTGGAAGTAATGGATGGCGTGAGGCAGGCCAATGGTGCCGCTGACGCGCTGACCGATGGGCTGGACCTTGTGACCTTCCTTGCAGATAGCGGCATTTTTGCATCGAAAGGTGAAGCTCGCAAAATGGTGCAGGGTGGCGGCATAAGTGTCAATAAAGAAAAGGTGACTACGGCTGACTTTAAGCTGACCCGGGAACACCTGCTCAACGGTAAGTATGTGCTGGTGCAAAAGGGCAAGAAAGACTACACGCTGGCCATATTCGGGTAATGACCCTATTGTTGGCTGATGAAACTGGACGGCACCATATGCTTATCTTCTGCGTTGTAAATCTTGGCATTTACCAAGTTTAGATTTGTTGCACGTAATGACCTTTGCGGTAACAAAATATCTAAACAATGAAAAAGCAAAAACTGATTCTGAACCTCTCCCGGGGTTTCATGGGACTGTCAGCACTGAGTATGCTGTCTGTAAGCCTGATGGCATTCGCTAATCCGCAATCTGTAATGGACCTGGTGCAGGTAAAGCTCAACAATGCAGATGCATTCAGCTCTATAAGGGGGGTGTATGGCGGTGTGGGGCTAACGCTGTTTGTAAGCATTACCTATATGATGGTGAAGGATGTGAAACGGGGCCTTCTGTTTCTCTGTATGCTTTGGGGACTGTATGCGTTGTCGCGGCTGATGACTATAGGTATGGAGGGTAGCCTGGGTGCCTTTGGTACACAATGGCTGGTTACCGAAAGTCTGTTTTTTATTATTGCCCTTTCGCTGAGCATGGCTTACCGACCTGCCAAAGCAGCCAAAACAACCGGCAGCCCGGCATTTGCATAAACTACTCTTTTGCCCTGAACATCGCCATGGGTAAATACCTGTTCGCCCTACCTATTATAAACGCAAAAAGTAAAACCGCCTATACAGGGCGGTTTTACTTTTTATCTGTTCGAGAGCGACTATTCGCTAACTACTTCGAATTCAATTTCAACAACATTGTCTTTACCAAAGTCAATGCTTGCTTTGTGTGTACCTGCTTCCTTCACATCATCAACGATGGAGATACGGCGACGGTCGATCTCGTATCCTTTCTGCTCGCGGATAGCGCGTGCGATCTGGATAGCTGTAACCGAACCGAAGATCTTGCCACTGATACCGATCTTGGCGCCCACTTTGATAGGTGATGCTTTGAGTACTTCGGTAACATTTGCGATTTCAGCGAGGAGTTTGTTTTCTTTCTTAGCCAGCTGTTTGCGACGCTCTTCCATTATTTTGGTATTGGATGAGCTTGCTTCGATGGCGTATTTCTGAGGTATCAGGTAGTTGCGGGCATAGCCTGGCTTCACTGCTACCATTTCGTGGGCTGCGCCCAGATTGTCAACATCTTTTATGAGAATAACTTGCATGATTTTTTACTTTAGAAGGTCAGTAACATATGGTAAAATAGCCATCTGGCGTGCTTTCTTGATCGCCTGCGATACTTTGCGCTGAAACTTCAGTGAGTTACCGGTGATACGACGTGGGAGCATCTTGCCTTGCTCATTAAGGAATTTTTTCAGGAATTCGCCATCTTTATAATCGATGTAGCGGATGCCCATTTTCTTGAAACGGCAGTATTTCTTCTGGCGCTTTTCCACACGCTGTGTGGTAAGGAATTTTATTTCGTTCTGTTTAGCCATTTTGCGTGTTTTTATGCGTTGTCAGCGGTTAAGTGTTTACTGCGCTTTCTGAGGTTGTAAGCAACCGCGAACTTGTCGAGGCTGGTAACCATGTGGCGCATAATGTTTTCGTCACGGTTCATCTGAACTTCAAGCTTTGCGTTGAGTTCTGAAGGAGCGAGAAATTCTACCACGAAATAAAGACCTGTGGTTTTCTTGGCTATTGGATAAGCCAGTGAGCGGAGCCCCCATACGTCTTCGTGAACGATCTGTGCGCCATTTGATTTGAGGAAGTCTGTGTACTTCTTCTGAGCGTTCTTGTAGTCATCCTCGGCGAGCACCGGGGTGAAGATGACCATCAGCTCGTAATTCTGAAGGTTGTTTTCTGTTGCCATAAATTTGTTTAAAATGTTAATCCCATCTCCCGGCAGGAACAATGGATACCAAAAAGACAGAATCAGGAACGAGTGTGAACGAATAACGGCAAATGAGGCCTGTATTGCTTACATCCCATTCCATTTTCCGGTTTTTTGGCAGCCGGGAAATTTGGGAGTGCAAAGGTAAGGGATAGTTTTGTTTCGACCAAGAAAAATATAAACTTTTTATGCATCTTAATATCCTGTGGGTAACTTTATGATTGAATATCAGGCTTTTGCATTTTTCTAACATTGTGCATCATTAACTTTATAGAAGACTGGAAACCTAATCTAAATTTTTCATTAACATATTGTTATGAATCGTAAGCCTGATCAACACAGCAAATCTACCATTATCAGTATTCCACTATTATTAAGGAAACTTGTGCGCAGTATTTCAGATCTGTTTCAGCCAGAGGAGGTAGAGGTGACTTTTAAGGTAGATGGAAAAAATACTACCTACACCTATACCAAGGTACCGCAGAAACAGGTAGCCTGAGTGGTACTAGCAAAACCGCGAGCCATGACACCTGCCAAATGGCCGTGGACAAACTGCCCGCTGCCTTGTGCGGCCTGACTGACAGCCGGCTGATGAATACAGAATTGCGCAATCCGGACAAAAAATTTGCTGTGTGCAATTTCGCACCTAACTAATTGATTTACAACAATATAGTATTTTTACTGCTCCCCATTTTTGCGCAAAAATTGCGCACTTGCTTCCCACTTTGCGCAGTGATTAGTACCTGCCTCGTCCTGAAATTGGTTTACACGTTTTGTCGTACGCCCGATAGAATTGCAGTCTATTTTTTGCTTGCTGGCAATGAAAGATATAAATATCTGCTGCCAAAAGACCTGCCGCCCAGCCAGCAAATGACAGTAACGGGATAGACAAAGGGTGCCATACAACCAAGCAACACAAAATTGCGCACCCGAACTGAAAATATTCTCAAAAACACAAACGGCTGATAATCAAATAGATAGCAAAATATTTTTGCGCACTTTTTGCGCACTTGCTGCCATGAGTTAAATTGAAATATATAGTTTTAGTACGGCAGATAATATGCCACAAAAACCGCGCCAAAAAAGTGACCTCTCCCTCGTATATGGAGAAGGTTTGGTCGAATGGGTACGGTGGGATAAAATTGCATCATCCGGGAAGTTACTACTGCTGTTCCCTCATTGCGCGGGATTGCTTCTGCCCGCAGCTACGCGCAATGCCAGGCGCTGGGATCGCAATGACACGCAAGTATTGGGAGGGGCGGCAATCCGAAGATTTGTTGGCGGTATGACGACGGCAGACGCCGGTCAAGCAAAAGTGTAGTTGGCGGGGACGCCAAAAATGGCAGAATTATGCGGCCACAAATAGTAGCCGATAACAGACCTGGTATCCATCTACCATTTTACAAACTTCCTTATTTCGCTACCCTGCTCTCCCTTCAACGTTACATAATACACGCCTTTGGGAAGATGATCTACATTCAATCTGAGCTGTGATTGCAACATTGATTGCTGCAGCACCTGCTGGCCGATCGTATTGGTGATAGTTAGCGCGTTGAAAATACCCGGCATAACTTTTATAGTCAGTTCGCTGGTAGTGGGGTTGGGAAAGATGGCTATCTCGTTGTATTTGGCAGAAGTTGCGATGTCTGCAGGTATGGGGCAGCCTTTTGTGTTTGCAACAGTGTTGGTCATGAGGACATCATTGTAGTCGAAATAAATACCAACGCGGCTATATGCAGCAACGCCAATTGCCATACCCGGTTTGTTCCTGATCGTGTACATAAATGCGCCGTCACGGTTTTCGTGGTCGGAGCTATCGGCGAGATTAATATCGGGGAAATCGAACTTCAGTATTGTTCTGCCGTTGGCTATGTGTTTTGAAATGAACATGGTATGTGTGCTCAATTCGATGTTGAATGTGGAAGGGTCAAGCCAGGACGATAGAGTATCCATCACATAGATATTCTCTGCGGGCGCGCTGCCGATATTCTCGAAATGTACTGTGAAATGGAAGGTGGTATCGTTATCGAAACAGCGAGGCGATACCTCAATAGCGTTGGGGTCGCAAGAGGTGCGTACGGTATCGGTACGGATAATGACATTGTTAGTCATATTGACATCGATGGGGCCGCCGGTGGTGGCTACAGAAATGTGTTCATTCACAGTGTCACCATCGGTTGGGTAGGGCACCGCGGGGTTGTGCCACACTACAAAGTACAGACTTAACGGGGCTACATCGGTACTGTTCAGTGCCGAAAGGCTCCATGTAAGGGACGTGGCAGTTGAAGATACCGGTGGCGGTTTTGCGCCCGTGGTATAGCGGTATTTGGGACTAAAATTTAAAGTAACCGATGCGTCTGAATTGAGGCAGCCATTGTTGCGCACATAAATTCGACCCCATTGGTCGTTGGGCCCGGTGACTGGTACATGAGCACTTACCTGCAGGTCTGATGCAGCAGGTGAAATACAGTCAAGGGCAGCATAACGTACCGGATTTGCATTTAAACCAGCAACTAGTGTATCACGCAGGATACCCGTAGCCGGACAGGATGGATACAGGCCCGGCGGCGCTGATATAATCCTAAATGTATAGATATCACCCGGATTGCCATAGGCTAGGTAAGAGAATCCACTTGTGGTGACCATAGTATCGACCGGCACTCCATTGGAATCTATTTCTGTTACGATAGACCTAGCGAGGAACTTATCGGTGCCGTCTTTTACACAATTAAGGTCGGCATCATTGTAGAATTTCACCGCCATTTGTGAACAATACACATGATTGTAGCTGTAACTGAAGGAATCGACGGGCACGCCCGAGTAGCATAAAACGTGCTTTATGGTGTATGTGCCAGAAACAGAATACGCACGACCGGCAAGCACATAGCCCCCAATGCCCGACCAGGAAGCGCCTACAACAAGTGTATCGCCTGTACCATCGCCATAGTATGTTCTGATGGTGGTGCCGGGTAGATAGCTATGCGTACGGACTGTAAGCCGGGGGCCGGAGCACTGTCTAAAAATATTGACATAAAAACTGTCGGAAGAATATGCCCCGGGGGACCCACCACCGGAACCAGTAAGGGGCACCATTGGAGCGTAAGTAAATTTTTTGGCTCTCTCGCCGAAGTCAGAATAATAAACTGTGCTCGTTGCAGTATGCAACCAAATCATGTACGGATCTACATTTGCAGAGAGTGCCGGAGCACCTTCGGCGGAACTCCCGCTGAAAGGAGCTCCCGCTATGGTATTTACTAGCCCCGTTACCGCGTCAACACGGCGAATACGGGTAAGAGCCTTGTCGGCAATAAAAATGTTTCCGGCTCCATCTACCCGGCATGAATGAAGGGTAATGATGTCCATGTTTGTTGCCGGTATACCATCGTCGTCTGAGCTGCCGCCCCCTGCTACCGTTGTAATAAGGCCGGTAGCAGCATCGATCTTTCTTATTTTTTCCGTCATGGCACCGCCGACTACGTATAAGTTTCCCGCATTGTCCATACATATGCTTTTTGCGCTACCGATAATTGAGGCATTGGTAGCAGGAACTCCATCTGCAGTAGAGGTACCACCACCCGCTATAGTAGTTATTAAACCCGTTGCCGCATCTACTTTTTTGATCCTGTCACCTGATCCTACGTAAATGTTACCCGCACTATCAACAAAAACATGATTTAAACTCAGTACTGCAATAGTGGCAGGTATTCCATCAGCAGGAGAAGTGCCGCCTCCAGCGACGGTAGTTATGATACCTGTAGCGCTATTTACTCTACGCACCCGAGTATTGTCTGATATATAAATGTCACCCGTAGCCGTAACATGAATACCCCTGATATTGCTGCTTAACAATGCTGCAGAGGCAAGCCCGCCATCACCAGCAAAGCCCGAATAACCGGAAATGCCTGCCACAGTATATATAAGCCCGGAACCAGCATCTATCATCCTAATTACACTCCGACCTCTGTCTGCGACATAGAGATTCCCGGCAGCGTCTGTAGCAATTCCAGTTGTATAATCGAATAGCGCATTGGTGGCAGGTACACCTTCGACCGTAGATGAACCACCACCGGCAGCAGTATATACCCCACCAGCCTGTGCAAAGGCGGAATGTGCATGAAACATAAGAAGTACGAAAAGCAGGATAATAGGGTAACTCTTTTTCATAAATAATAGTGTTTATTCCTGATAGTCATATGAAGGTAAGAAAATAGTTGGATAAATACGAATATTTAGAAAGAACAATTGCTTATGGCAGCCTCTTACAAGGACAGACAACGACGAGATAAAGTGGGTGTACCAATTGTGTTGTAGATGCTGTTCAGGTTTTACTGAAACTATCAAAGGTGTTGGTGGTAGGAGTGTTGAAGCAGGATGGTAAAGAACAAAGGTGTTCCGGGTGCACCCAGAGGGCACAACCGGAACACCGTGCATGGCGTATAAAAACGTGGTACTGACCGCACAAGGCGGGGCTACACGATTCTGTTGCCTTTGAAGATACGGAGTATCACAGAGATGAGGGCGATGACAAGGAGTACGTGTATAACACCACCCACATTGTACCCGATAAACCCAATGGCCCAGCCTATAACCAGGATAACAGCGATTACATACAGCAGATTTCCCATAAAATTTGAGTTGTTTTAGATCGGTTGGAACAAACCGGTGATTAAAAATGGATAGCCAGACCGAGGGTAGATACCCCGGTAGAGAGATCGAGGAATATGCCGGCTTTGCGGCTAACATGGTATTCGGCACCGAGGTGCAGATCGAGATACAATGCTCCGGTACCACGGCGAATGGTGGTTTGTCCGTAGTAGCCATTTTCCCAGGTGGTTTTGCGGTACACAAACCCAACAGATCCGGCAGCATAGATATCCCACTTCTTGTTGAGCCCGAGGAGTTTGTCGAAATAGTAGGTGCCCTTGACGCCCAGCGGAATAACGGTTTCGCGGTACGAATAGTCGCGGTAAGGATTGGACGGATTGCCCCAGTAGTAGTAGTTGGAGTAAGAAAAGTAGTTGATAAACGGTGCCAGTGTAAAGCTGCGCACAACGGGAAACTCATAGTCGGCATGGAGTACCGGTGTAGTAGACCCTACGTAGCTGTAATAACCGAGCCCTACCCCAAGATTGAGGGTATTGCCGTACCGTTCGTTGTTGTGCGCTGTCTGTGCGATGCCTGATGTACCTACCAGCAGAATGCTGGCTATGATCAGAAAGTTTGTAAGTTTCATTGTAGTTGTTTGTAAAGGAATGATAAGAAACTGCGGTGGTGCAGGTAGCGCCCCCCCGGATACGCAACGGGTAGAATAGCCATTGTGGCTACTCTGCCCGGTATGCTGTGCTATGGTCAGTGGCTGGTGGCATAGACAACATCAGAAAGCGTAATCTGCATTTTCATGGTGCATGATAGATGAACTGCCTGCGTTAACCGGCTTATGAAACCGGCAGGCAGATCGGATTTATTTGTTGTTTTTCACGGTCATATCTCTGAACGCGTCACCCAGTCCATCCATATCATGACTGAATTCAGTTTTGTAATTTTCCCAGTTGTCCCGTCCATCGGCCTTATACTCTTCCATTTTCCTTTTCATTTCAGCATTCTTCAGCTCCAGTGCGGCGATCTTTTCGCGGTATTCGGCTTTAGATTTCACTTTGTCGGTTTCGAGGTCTGCCTTGAGTTCGGCAAGTGCTTTATCGTTGGCGGCAATGCGTTCGTTGGTAGCGATGCGGTATTTTTCAACATCGGCCAGGTAGGCGTCAGTAGCCTCATCGAGATGGGCATTGGCTTCTGCAACATTCTCCTGTGCGTCTACAACATTGTCTTTAGGACTGTCGCAAGCCACCAAAGATGCGCTGGCTATGAGTATAGCGGCGGCGGCGGTAATAATCGGATTTTTCATTTTATGGTTTTTATCGGGTGATCAATAGATAATGTGTGTTATTATAGCTGAGAGATGATCTTTCTGATCTCTTCTTTTGTTTTACCCAGCTTTATCTGCAGGCGGCCTATCAGCTCATCCTGCTTGCCTTCTACGAGCAGCAGGTCGTTATCGGTGAGCATAGCGAACTGTTGTTTCAGTTTTCCTTTTGCTTCATTCCAGTTGCCTTTGAATTCTGTTCCGTTTATCATTTTGATTGGTTTTTGATTTGTTTAAAAGTGAAAATGTTGCAGGTGCTGCAACCGGTTTTATAAGAAGATGATCAACAAAATAAGTATGAGGATAAGCGCGCCTGCAGAAATGTAAACACCACCACCGATGTCGCTCAACTGCTTCTTTATAGAACGAACCTCTTTTCTTACGGATTGCTTCTCGAGACGGGTCATCGAAGTTCTGTCCATGGATTTGATCACATTGAGCCGGGCAATGAGTGCGTTAGCAGCCGCAGATTCGGTAGCAGCCCCTGCCGTGGCAACCGCAACGGTTGCAGCTTTGGACTGAGTGGGTAAAAATGTCAATGACATGCTGGCTATCATCATAAATACGAATATTCTTTTCATTTTGTTTCTTTTTCGTGTGAAGGAATTATCACAACACAAAGGTGAGACAGTGGGGGGCGATTTCTGTTACATGATGGAAGCAGATAGTTACATCTTTCACACCCTATACAGCTGCCGGTAGCAAATAAAAAGGAGCGGATGACTGGTGAAATAGGGTCCAACAATATCATCCGCTCCCAACGGAAATTCTTGCCTGCATGATGTGGTGCCAGATACCGCGGCACAAATGCGATAACAGGCTACAGCTGCTAATGACTACCCGAATAGAAGGCTCTGACAAAGGCGTGCCTCTGATTGTCTGTCATCTTGTCGGCATGCTGTACCTGGATCTTCACCTTCTCGAAATGCCGGTCAGCAGTTAGCAGATTGAAGAGTTCGTCTTTGGCATTAGTAGGGCCAAACAAGACAACCTTATCGTAGTTAATGATCTCGGCACCCAGCTTTTTGTAAAATTCACCTTGCTGCTGCTGTTCTTTGTTGTGCATCTGGTGTTCGCCCCTGCCTGCGGCATCGGCCTTTGTCTGGGTTGCATCGTCGGCAGCGATCTCTGTATTACCGGCCTCTTCGGGCTGGTAAGCTATGAGATGGGCAGTAGTATGATCCATCCAGATACCAAGCATTTTTTGTGTAGTCATTGTTGCTATTTTATTTTGTTAGAAATATTGCACAGATAAACTGTACGCTGCGGCTAAGCAGTGAGTGCGCTATGCTTGAGTTGCTCCCGCTGATGATCGGCGGCAAGTGACTGATGTCCGAATGCCTTAATAGCACTCTGTGCGGCTTTTGCACCATCGCCAGCCTCGTGGTACCTGGCTGCAGCCTCGTGATGCCTGGCAGCCTCCAGGTAGTGTTTGGCAGCCTGCTTGTGCGATTCGACTTGTTTTGAGTTGTTTGTGACGGGCACATTCAAAGCTTTGTTGATTGACTCTTCGACGTTTGACATAAGTGATGGTTTTAGATGCAGAATGATCTCCGCAAGGCAAAGGTCTGTAGTATGCTGCGTGGCGGCGTTATACACTCCCTAAAGAATGTTGCAGCTTTCACACCCCATGCATTGCAGCGAGCGTAACTAAGACACTACGATCACCTCTTTCTGTAGTATCTGTATCACTTCCTCACGTGTTTTATTGAGCCGGGTCTCTATTCTGCACAACATCTCTGCCTCTTTTCCGGGCTCGTAATGCAGGTCATTGTCTGAAAGCAGGGGATAGTGCTCCCTGAGTCCTCTGGAATGAGCTGTCCAGTCTGATGTGATAACAATTCCCGGGCCGTCCTGACTTTCGATGATATTCATGGCAATTGAGATTTTAAACTGTTAAAAAAATGATTGTTGCCGCGGGCAATTCCGCCATTAATCCTCCCGTTTCTTTTTCTTCTTCTTCAGGAAGCCCCGCAACAGAATGTTGTGACTGGCCGCATCCATATTTGTCTTGAAGCCCTTTGTACCCTGCTTCAGGTTAACGAGGGTATTGTCGATATTTTTGGCAAAAGAGCTGTCCATCATGATCTTACCCACAGTACCTTTTCCCTCCCTGATGTTGCGCATGACAAGCGCAAGATCTGCGGTGATCATAGATGCATTTTCGGCTGTCTCCTGCACCCTGATGAGGATATCGTCCATCCCTACAGGCTGCCTTGTGGCGATGACATCGTTGTCGGCTATTGTTTGCTGACCGGGGGCGCCCGGCACCAGGATCAGTAACTTGCTACCCATGAGGCCGTCTGAGCCAATGATGGCCACAACATTCTTTTTGATGAACTTTCTGGTGTCATCATTGATCTGCATATCTACCCGCACAGAGGTGTCTGTGATCTGGGTAATGCTGCTAACCACGCCGACATTGATGCCGGAGAAACGAACGTTGTTGCCGATCTGCAGGCCATTGATATCGCTGAAAATACCCTTGATGGAGAAGGTGCCCGAGAATAGCTGCTGGCGCTGCCCTACAAGGTAGATGCCTGCTACAAACAGCAGCAGACCCACTGATACAAAAATACCCAGCTTCAGATTATTGACCGGTGTCTGATTCATAATGTTGTTATTTAAAGAATGATTTCACCCAGCTATCTGCTGCGTTTTCGAGCTCCTGAAATGTTCCCTCTGCTGCAGTAGCACCCTCCTTTATTGCCATCATTCTGTTGGCGGTAATGCGTGCACACTCCACATCGTGTGTAATGATGATTGCGGCGGTGTTGTACTTTTTCTGCACATCGAGTATCAGCTGGCTTATTTCTTTTGAGGTGATGGGGTCGAGGCCAGTTGTTGGTTCGTCGTACAATATGATCTCAGGGCGCAGCATGAGCGAGCGGGCGAGCCCTACCCTCTTGCGCATGCCACCAGACAACTCTGAAGGCATTTTATTGAGCGCCTCTTCCAGCCCAACACTTGTGAGCACCTCCAAAACCTGTTGTGACAATTCGTCACGGTTTTTGTCTGTCTGATCGCGAAGCGGAAATGCGAGATTTTCGGCAACCGTCATCGAATCGTACAAAGCAGCACTCTGAAACAGGAAACCGATTCTTTTCCGGATCTTATTGAGCGCTTCATCATTCAGCGCGGCTATGTCCTCGCCAAACAAAAGAATAGTGCCTTCATCGGGTGTTATCAATCCTGCCAGGCATTTGATAAGCACCGACTTGCCGCTGCCTGACTTGCCAAATATGACGAGGTTTTCGGCCTGGTGCAACTTCAGACTGATATCTACCAGTACATCGTTGGTACCAAAAGATTTTTTTAGATTGTCGGCCTGTGCTACTATCGTGTTCATGGCTATTGTATATACAGGCTTGTGATCTGCACAGCGATCATATCTATAATGAAAATGAGCAGCGACCCGATGACCACCGATGAGTTGGCGGCAGCACCCACACCCTCTGTACCCTTGTTGGAATTATACCCTTTAAAACAACCGATGATACCCACTGCGAAACCAAAAAAGACCGTTTTGATACAAGCCGGGAAAATGTCTGAGAAGTCGAGCTTTTCGAAAACCTGTATCAGAAACAAGCGCGCATTTACATCTGCCTTCAGATTGACCCCGACATAAGCACCATACAACGACACTGCGTCGGCAAGGATGACCAGGAGTGGCAACGTGAGGGTGGCTGCGGCTACACGTGTGACCACTATGTACCTGAAAGGGTTGTTGCCGGCAACCTCCATAGCATCTATCTGCTCTGTCACCTTCATAGACGCCAGCTCGGCACCGATACCGGAGCCTACTTTGCCCGCGAAAATAAGTGCAATGATAACGGGACCTATCTCGCGGATAATGGATATTGCAACCATAGATGGCAGCCACGACTCAGCACCAAACTCTGCCAATGTGGGCCGTGACTGTATAGTAAGCACGAGGCCCATAATAAAACCCGTGATGACCACCAAAGGAAATGACCTGTAACCCATTGTGTAACACTGCCTCAGCAGCTCTGCAAACTCGTACCGGGGGCGGAATACTGTTTTGAAAAAACGAGCGGTGAATCTGGTCAGCAGTCCGACCTCTTCGATAGTAGATCTGGCACTGCTTAGTACTGCAGATAGTGGTGCGGAGGTGGTATGTGATGACCTGTTCAGTGCTGTGCTTTTTACAAAGCAGTGCGATTGCGCATGCTCATTGTAAAGTTGCACCGGAATGCCTGTTAATGCATTATACAGTTACATCGGGTAATTACAAGATTCACACATGCTCCAGGGCTATGCGTTTCTTATGCTTGAGTTGCTTGAAGTAGGATGGTGTGAGCCCGGTAACTTTTTTGAACTGGTTGGACAGGTGGGCTACGCTGCTGTAGTTGAGCGCATAGGAAATCTCTGTGAGGTTAAGCTCGCCATACAGCAACAACTCTTTAACCCGCTCAATTTTATTGACGATGATATACTGCTGTATAGTAGTACCCTGCACCTCTGAGAAAATATTGGCCAGGTAGGTATAGTCGTACCCCAGTTTTTCACTGATAAAGGTTGAGTAGTTGACCTCTGGCAGCTCTCCGGTATAGTGCACCATCTCGATGATGAGGTTCTTGATTTTTTCGATCAGGATGCTCTTCTTATCATCCAGCAGCTCCAGACCTGAGAGCAGCAGATTCTCCTTGAGCTGATTCCAAACTACTGCGTCGATATCTTCCATAATATCCACAGCGCCCAGCTCTACCACTACATAGTGCAGACCCAGCTTCCTGAGCTCCTCGCCCACCATCATTTTGCAACGCTGGCTTACCATGAATTTTATATATAGTGTCATACTGCTGATTTAAACCGGCAGTCAGTTGCCGGTTACACTCTTCACCCGATGCCGTGAAGACAAAGTTGTGTGTGGACTGCGGAAAGAAACGAGTGAGTTGCCTTTCCGTGAGGGGGGTATGCAGTTGTGAATGTTATGCAGTACAATGTAAGTTAAGCATAAAAAGTGACTGTACGTTGTTTGTCGGCCAACACTCTGTGTCCACTACATTCTGTCCATGTACCAATTCAGTTGCTTTTCCATGCGCCTGTATTGAAATAATGTGGTAATAATTTTCTGCAGCCTGGTAAATGCTGTTTCGCTCTTGACCACATAATCATATGCCCGGTGATGCATGCAGGTAATAGCAACATCTATTTTGTCTTGCGAAGACAACATAATTACTGCAATATCCGGACTGTATGCTTTGATCTTGTCAAGGGTTTCAATCCCGTTCATGGCTGTGTTGTCTATTCCGTCGAGGTGGTAATCGAGTATAATGACATCCGGGTTGTGCTGCAGGTTTTCCATGCAGCTTTCCCCGGTTGCATAGGTCTCTACAGCAAAATCAGCATGGTGTTTAAATTCAATCTCCAGAGACTTCAGGAATAGTGCATCATCATCTACAAGGAACAGCTTAATCTTCTCTTTGTTCATTTTTTTGTGTTTTTAATCGAATTGTATTCTTCTTTTAGTTCCTCACATGCCTGCAGGCAGATCAGCTCGAGCTGGGATACAAGATGCGGTATCGCGTCGGTCTCTTCCTGGCTTTTGGCATATTCCTGCACTCTTTTGGCAATTACTTCAAAATCGGGTGCAATGCCCATAATGGAGAATGATGGAATAATCTTGTGTACAGCTGCATAGAGCCCGTGCCAGTTTTTTTCGGCCATTGCTTGCTTTATATTGCTGATGAGCGGTGGTATCTGCTCCAGATAGAGCGATATCATCTCCATCATCAACTCCGGGTCAGACTTTGTACGTCTGATCAAATAGCCGAGATCTGTACATTTTTGCTTCTGAACTTCGACTATCATCGTGGGTGAAATTTTGGGCTTTTTCACAAGACTCACAATTTTACTATACAGCAATCGTTCATCTATAGGCTTGGCCAGATAGTCATTCATACCCACTGCCCTGCACTTGGCAAGGTCTACGGTAGTCACATCGGCAGTGAGTGCAATTATGGGAATCCGGGAGTTCATGGTTTTACGTATGTACTCAGTGGCTTCGAACCCATTCATTTCGGGCATCTGAAGATCCATCAGAATAATGTCGTAGGATTTGTTTTTCAGTTTTTCGATCGCGATTTTACCATTGGCAGCAATATCGCGTTCAAAACCAAAATCGTCGAGAACAGTTTTCATCAACAGCTGGTTGAGCGGCATGTCTTCCACTACCAGTACTTTTATGTTTTTTGCCTGGGCGTCCAGTTCTATGACCTCATTCTCCATTTCTGCTTTAGCCGTAGTTTTTTCGAAGCTGAGTGCAAAGCTGAACGTGGTGCCTATGCCAATAGTGCTCTCCACACTTATGTTGCCGTCCTGGGCTTCTACCAGTTGTTTTGCAATTGCCAGACCGAGGCCAGTGCCGCCAAACAGCCTGGATGTGCCACTGGAAGCCTGCTGGAAGTTTTCAAAAATGCTCTGGATGTTATCTTCTGATATGCCAATACCGGTGTCTGTGACTGAAAAAGTGATGGTGGCTGAGTGCTCATCCTGACGCAACAATTTCACGCTCACGGTAATAGATCCTGCTGATGTGAATTTAACTGCATTGCTCACCAGATTCAGAATAATCTGATGTAAACGTACAGGATCTCCCACCAGCACCTCTGGTATGCGCTCGTCATATTCTTTTACCAGCTGGAGATTTTTTTCCTGAATTTTTGTTTCGAATAAATGCAGCATTGCTGACAGCGAGTGTGCCATCTTGAACGGCACTTTTTCAAAGGTCATCTTTCCGGCATCTACCTTAGCCAGATCAAGGATATCATTGATAAGTACGATCAGTGCATCGCCGCTTATTTTTATTGCCGCAAGGTATTCCCGTTGTTTTTCAGTCAGCGCTGTTTTCATGACCACCTTTGTAAAGCCTATAATGGCATTCATAGGTGTACGGATCTCGTGGCTCATGTTGGAAAGAAACTGTTGCTTTGCCTTGACTGCCTCCTCTGCAATCTGTGTAGCCATTTCAGCTTTCCGTTTAGCTTCTTCAGCCAGCACCGTAGCCATCTCTGCAAATACTTTGGCCTCTATCAGCTCCTGTTCCGTTCTTTTCTGATCTGTAATGTCTCTTGCGACAACCACTGCGCCCAGCACGTTTCCTTTTTCGTCTTTGTAAACCGATCCGTTAAACAGTACATTGGTTTGCTTGTGATCTCTTATGATGAGTGGATAGTCTGTTACAAATCCTTTCTCAAAAACCTCCTGATATACTTTGCGGGCCTTCTGTGGATCTGTGAAATAGTTGGCAAAATCAGTGCCGGTGAGCTTTGCCCTGGACAAGCCGGTAATGTTGGCAAGTGCCTCATTCATGTCGGTGATCTTACCCTTGGTACTGATGGTCACCAACGGGTCGAGACTGGCCTCTATAAGACTTCTGGCATAGTGAGCCGCCTGCCTTGCCGAATAACTGAATTCTTCCAGTTCGGTATTTTCAATCTCCCGCTTTTCCTTTTCATTGTTCTGAAACGCCAGTTCTATGTCTGCTATAACCAACTCTGCAGCACGTTTTTCCTTTTCACTATTCTGAAAATGCAGTTCCTTGTTGGCAATGGCGAGCTCGGCAGCACGTTTCTCCTTTTCTTCATTCTGAAAAATGAGTTCTTTATTGGCAATAACGAGCTCTGCAGCACGCATCTCTTTCTCATTGTTCTGAAAGACGAGCTCCATATTAGCTATAGCGAGCTCTGCGGCACGCTTTTCCTTTTCATCATTCTGAAAAATGAGTTCCTTATTGGCGACAACCAGCTCTGCTGCGCGTTTTTCTTTTTCATCATTCTGAAAAGCAAGTTCATTATTTGCAATAACGAGTTCTGCTGCGCGCTTTTCCTTTTCGGCGTTCTGAAACAGCAGTTCTTTATTGGCAGCCATAAGTTCTACTGCCCATTCCTGTCCGGCTATTGCACGTGCTACCATAACTACACCTACTATGTTACCGTATTCGTCTTTGTAGACCGATCCGTTGCACAAAGCATTTGTAAGTCTGCCGTCCTTGTGTCTGAGTGTTAGTGGTGCATCGATAATGCTACCGGCGGTCAGAACGTTGGAGAACACGTCGCTTGCTGTCTGCGGATCAATGAAATATTTGACAAAATCTGTACCGGTCAGCTGGGCGCGTGCAATACCTGTAACATTGGCCAGCGCCTCATTCATATCAGCTATCTTGCCGTCGGCACTGATCGTGATCATTGGATCCTGACTGGCCTCAATGAGACTTCTGGTATAAAGGTATTCCTGTTTTCGTATTGCTTCCAACATTAGCGGTTTGTGACGCGCCTGCAGCATGGCTGTAGCAGTCATTTGAATTTTTACTGAAAGGCGCTACTACTGCAGTTGCTACCTGTTTTGGATCCGGGCACAACAAAGTTCCCGCTTCGTGCCCCTCAAAATGTTACACAAAACAGGTTAAAAGTTACACTATTCACACATTGAGTGCGATGCAGCGAACATTGAATTAGGGAAAATGAACTCGGCACACCATAAATTCTATGGTTGATGTCTGGTTGCATTCCAATTGGTGAACAGAGAAAGAAAGGAGACGAAAGGGCCGGAATGCTGCTTTTGCTGCATGGCCATGATTCTGGCGATCTGTACAATATGCGACAGATCGTGGGCGGTCCAGGCTGCAATAAGTTGCTGTAAGGTTACACGACCGATTTTGGGGTGACCGGCGGATTTTTGCAAATCTGATTCACTAATGTTCAATCGCTTCAGTTCGGCTATGCCGGATTTACGCAAGCTCTTAAAGCAGTCTATCAGCGCGGGCAGTGACCTGCCGGCTGCCAGTTCAAAATGCGCATTCATATCCACTGCAGCAAATGTACCATCGGCTGCATCAGACAAAATGGTCCTTGCCCTCGGCAGCCAGTTGGTTTCTTCGCAAACGATCAGGTGTGCAACTACTTCTTTCGCTGTCCATGTGTCTTTGCCTTCGTTTGCGTTTGTCCAGCAGGGACTCAGGTTGTGCAGCAATGCCGCAACAGTGGCAGGCGTATTTTCCAGTACTTCGATAGAACTGCTAATTGAAAATTCCATAGTCAATCTCAGTTTACTCTATGTTGTAGTGCCGCTGATGTATCATTTTGCATCGTTCGGTTCTTTGTTCAGAAACTCATCGGTGAAATGCCCTCTTTCCTTTGGCTTCGAGAACTTTCCGGCATTGTATTGGTTTGAATTGCCTCTGGGGATAGACAGTGAGTCCCAATGTTCAGCACACATCTTTCCTATAAAAACGATTTGCCCGATATGGTAGGGATAGTGTGCCAACTGCCGGTTGATGGCCTCCATCACGGTATGACCCTGGTTGCGGATATAGACGATTTTGTCAAGGTCTTCCTCCTTCAGGGAATTCAGCGTGGTTAGGAGCACATTCCATCCCTCATTCCAATTGTTGGTCAGTGTCTGTTTGGTTAATACCTCTTCCTCAAATTCATTATCACGATTGCGCCATTCTTTTTCCCCGTCTGTAGTCAGGAAATCGGTCCAGCGGCTGAGCATATTGCCCCGAAGGTGCTTCACAATAGTGGCGATGCTATTGCTTTCTTCATTGTACTGCCAGAAAAGTTTGTCATCCGCAATCTGAGCCATTGTCTTTTCGCCCAGCATTTTGTAGTATTCAAATTGTTTGATGGCACTGTCGAGATAGTTCGTATTCATTGTTGTTTGCTTTTTAATGAAAGTTAACGATGATTTTCAAAAATTGTCTGTTTCCAGTTTGTGAGCCATGGTACGCCTATTCTACTCCTGCAACACGATTGTGCACCGTATTGCTATTTGCCGGTTTGCTTTAATGATTTCACCCGTTCCTCGAATGAAGGGTCATTGCTAAGCGGTTCGCATATTTCATCGAAAAGCGCCATCAGTGTCGATGAATGCTCCTGACTTCTTCTTGTTCGCAAATCATAGTAAGCCAGCTTAATCCACATTACTGCCTTCAGTTGTGTTTTATTCTCGTCAAACATCAGTGCCTCTACCTGCAGGCTGCGCCCTGAGCAGGCTATCATTCTGGTCTGTATTGTCAGTACTTCCATTAGCTCTGCCGAAGACAGATAGGCGATCTGAGTCTGCGCTACAACCCAGGTATTTCCGGTTTCCCGGGCCATCTTGTATACATCAAAGTCGTAGAATTGCATTAGCTGGTCTTCGCGAGCATTGATGATGTAGTCTATGTACTTTGAGTTGTTCAGGTGATTGAACGGATCGCAATCGGGGAAACGAACTTTTGTTTTACTCTCGACAATGCGGGGAAGTGTTTTAGTGTTCATTGTTTCTATTTTTTAAGGTTTTCTATTACCATTGCTGTTGCACCGCCGCCGCCATTGCATATAGCAGCCACTCCATACCTGCCGCCTTCCTGCTGCAATACAGACAAAAGCGTGCACAGTATACGAGCACCAGAGGCTCCCAGAGGATGCCCCATAGCTACTGCGCCCCCATATACATTTGTTTTGCTGTTGGGTATGCGCAATATCAGCTGATTGGCAAGCACTACAGCCGCATATGCTTCATTGATCTCAAAGTAATCTATATCGGTTACACGCAGGCCGGCATACTGGAGAGCTTTTGTTATTGCCATCGCGGGCGAGGTAGTAAACCACTCAGGTGCCTGCGACGCATCGGCATAGGCCACCACGCGCGCAAGTGGCTGCAATCCATACTTTTCAACAGCCTCTGCTGATGCCAGAATTATGGCAGCAGCACCATCGCTTAGATTACTGGCATTTGCGGCTGTGATCGTCCCATCGGTTACAAAAACAGGCTTGAGTCTGGGCACTTTTTCCACTATTACTTTTGTTACATCTTCATCCTCAACAAAATTTCTCTCCCCAAGTTTGCTTATCACCGGAACAATCTCTCTATTAAAATTTCCGCTACTGAACGCTGCCGCTGCTCTGGCATAAGATTGCAGGGCAAATTCATCTTGCTGCGCCCGCGACAAACTGTATTTTTCCACACACATTTCAGCCGCCTTGCCCATGTGGTAATTGTTGTACGCATCAGTCAATCCA
Source organism: uncultured Bacteroidota bacterium (assembly GCA_903824665.1). Taxonomy (GTDB): domain Bacteria; phylum Bacteroidota; class Bacteroidia; order Chitinophagales; family Chitinophagaceae; genus Nemorincola. The sequence continues at coordinate 113,887 of CAIJXT010000033.1, forward strand.
TCTTTAAGCAGGCCATCAGTTATATGCTCGTTGCCCAGCTTAGCAGGTTTCCGGAGGTTGATGTAGTGCGGTACATTGCTCATACTTTCCATGCCGCCGGCAACAACAAGGTTTTGCTGTCCCAGTTGTATCTGTTGTGCGCCTATCGTTGCCGCTTTCAGTCCCGACGAGCAGACTTTGTTGATCGTAGTGCAGTCTGTTTCGTCGGCAATGCCGGCGAACCGGGCTGCCTGCCGTGCCGGTGCCTGTCCCAGGCCTGCCGAGAGTACATTGCCCATGTATACGGAATCTATGGTATCAGGTTCGAGGTTGCAGGAAGAGAGGGCACTTTTGATAACGATTGCGCCGAGCTCTGTGGCCGAATGGTTGGTGAGCATACCCAGGAATCCACCTATGGGTGTCCGCCGTGCGGATACTATAAATACTTCTTTCATTTTTTGCTGTTTTTATTTGCTGAGCTGAATAACCTGTTCTTCCATAAGGCCAATAATGGGAGGCGTTGTAACGCCCAGCAGGTTGAGGTAGATGCATAGCGCCGCCCGGTGGTGGATCTCGTGCAATACCAGTGCACGAAGGAAGGAGCCCAATTCTATGTCCTTGCCATCGAGCGACTTGATTGTATTTCGTAGTGCATCGTCGCTAATTGATTGAAAAATGAGTACTGACTGCCGGTGCATTTCATTAAAATAGCTCACCACATTATCGTAGCCATCTGCCAGGTCCTTTCTGCAACCTTTATAACAAGGTCTGTTGCCCAAAGCCACCTCGGCAAACACATTTCGCTCAATGGCAGCTATATGTCGTACCTGGTCGCCGATAGAGAACTTGCCTGGCATATAAGCCCAGTCCAAATGATCAGGTGGTATCACGTTTATGACCCTGATTGTAGCCTCCCGCGTCTTTTCGTAATAAGCAAGAAAGGCATTGATACTTGATATTTCCATTTTGCCGGTTTTAGATAATATACCGTTCGGTATATTTATTGTCAAAAAAAAGGTTACGCTTTCAAGTCAGTAATATATTGTTCCAGAAAATTCATGGTCATATTGAGGTCAGCTTTTTTGCCAGTGACCTTTGCCATCATTACCGCACCTTCTATCAGCGACATCAGCACCAGCGCTACAGTAGCAGGGTTGGTACCATTTTTTATCTCTCCTCTGTGCATACCTCTTTCTATCTGGTTTTGCAAAGAAGTCTTCCAGAAAGCGAGCGCATTCGCTGCCCGTGCTTTCAACTCAGGGTGTGTATCATCTGCCTCAGTAGCGGTGTTCAGAATAGGGCAACCTGATTTCAGAAAAGGAATCTTCAAAATATCGCGATACACTGCTGGGTATACCAGCAACCGGTCTATTGCATTTTCGTGTTCCAGTATTTTGCCCTTTATGAAATGTGTAACACGACCAAAATTATAGTCGAAAGCAGCAAGTGCAACTTCGTCCTTGTTGTTGAAGTTGCCATAGATACTTCCCTTAGTGAGCCGGGTAGCATTGGTAAGGTCTGTTATAGATGTACCTGCATACCCCTTTTCATTAAAAACAGGTGCCGTCTGCTCTACGATAAACTGCCTTGTACGCTCAGATTTTGACATTGCTTCGCCCATACGCGATACAAAAATACACAAATATACCGAACGGTATAATTATTTCGTAGAATTTTTTCAGATCATGCACTGGCGGCTTCATGCATTTTGGAATTATACTTCCGGTTCACCAATCTTCAACAGCCTGAAAAACTGTGCCTCTTCAATTTCCCTCACACCGCCCGGGGTAAGATCTTCGAGTGTGATATCTTCGATGGCTATGCGTATGAGCCGCCGGCACTGATGACCAACCGCGGCAACCATATTGCGGATCTGGTGAAACTTGCCCTCGTAAAGCGTTATGTGCAACCATGAATGAGCAATATAGGGATTGAGTTCCAACTGATAGTCTGGTAGGTCTGGTGGCGCATCCAGTAGCCTTACTTCGCAGGGCTGGGTTGTGTAGTCGCCCTTTCCCCTAACACGTATGGTCACTCCTTCGCTCAATTGCTGCACTGTTTGAGGGGATACCAGTTTGTTGACCCGCACCAGGTAGGTGCGTTTGTGCGGTATGGCCGACTGAAAAAGCAGGTGCACAACCTTAGTATTGGTTGTGAGTAACAGCAGCCCTTCAGACAAACTGTCGAGCCTGCCTACAGTAATGGTGCCATCGGGAAATTTATAATCGAGATGGCTGAGTAGCCGCACATCTTCTACACTCACAAACTGTGAGACCATACTGAACGGCTTGTAGAGTACAAAATAACGATGGGGAGTGGCGGCCATGATACTGTGCAAAGGTACCTAACCGACACCTACCTGAGCCACCCCCCGAAAATGAGCAAAACAACAAAAACGCAGAATGGTTTAGAATAATGTCAAGGCAGCATCCATTTCGTCTTTTGATGCCTTGATAAGCGTGGCGTTGACGGTCATGCCATCTGTGAGCAATTGTTCTGTTTTGTAGTAGTACCAGGTGCTTTTGTCGCGGGGAATAAGGAACATCAATCGCTGAACAGTACCTGTAGGGGCCCATCCTTTGTATACACCGGTTTGCGTGCTGCGGTCGAAAGATTCCTGATACAGCACAGTGGCTACCCTTTCGGAAGGAAGTGTAATACCCACTACGCTCCACACATTTCCGGCAAACATTTCATTGGCCAGCTTCACTTTGATTGTTATGTTCTGGAACGTGCCACTATAAAGGTCGTAACAGCCAACCCAATTGAAGGATGTGCAGGAATCGAACATAAAATAGCTGCCGGATACGGAAGATGTGGTGGCTGCAGATACCGGACCAGCACCGGTGGTGGTGGTGCCGGTGGCTCCACTACCAGGTGCCCATGTTACAATGTTGCCGGCAGCATAGGTATTGCCGGTGTACAATGCTCTGGGGCCGCTTGCCGGAGTTCTCAGAGCATTGAAACCTATGCCGTATTTGTTAGCGTAAACCTCTTCTCCGCCCACTGTTGCTTTAATAAAGACCTGGCCACCACTGGTGAGCACACCGGTGCCGGTATTGGTTGATGAATAGTTTTTCAGCATATCACCGGCCGAATACATCTCGCTGAGTTGTACGTTAACGGTTTCGCCATTGATGGTAGAGCCATCGCTGCGTCGGAAAGAGTTGGGATAAAAGCGCAGAAATGTGCCATCAGGACCTACCAACTCTTTTGTGGTGCCTGCTACCAGCGAAAAAGAAGCCGGCGTAGTGTGGAACTCTTTGAGTAGTGTGGCTGTATTGTTGGCAAGGATGGTATTGTTGTTGCCGTCGTAATCGCTTTTATTGCAAGAGGTGGACAACAAAAGAACAGATGATATTGCAAAAATGCTTTTAGTTATATAGTTCATAAAGTGGGTATTTGTGTAGTAACCAAGACATCGGTTCTGTGATTGATGGTTGGGCAACTTCGTGAAATAAGCAACAAAAAGGCAAAATAATCGCGCAAGATATTACGCTGAAAATACAGCCGAAAAAAAGAATGGGTGGCATCGCTCTCGCGCTGCACACCCTATTTCGTAGTTGTGGCCGGTCCAAAGGAATTGCCGAACCGGCTAGTAGAGTTCTCAGACAGAATAATGTATTGAATTCAATACCTGTTGCACAAAGCGTTTAACAGAAAACTGATTGCCACAGAACACATGCAAGAGTTTCTACTACCTCATGTTCGGGCGTTGATATTCCACGCTTGAGCAAATGCCGTTTTCCGGATATGCATTATTTAAAGTGAATGTTTTGCAAGGTAAACATCCAGAATTTTCTTTCTGAGCACAAGGTCATAGCGAGCAGTTATGAGCTGGCTCATGGCCCTGTCAGCATTATTCTTTGCTGTGGTATAGTCAACTGTTGTGCCGGAACCATTTTTGAATCTTGTTTCCGCTGCCTGAAATGACGCGCTGAAGTCAGTTACCTGGGAAGACAATAAAAGGTACCTTTCGCGGGCAGATTGCAGGTTAATATACGCGAGGTCTATTGCCTGCCTGTATTGAATGCGGGAAACATTTGCCTGGAATATTTCCTGCCGCTCGCTTATCTGTGCCAATTCAACTTTTCTTTTTGCCTGCAGGCTATTCATTATCGGTATTTGCAACCCTATCCCCACCAGCGAATTGAAGTTGTTTTGCCATTGATCCCTGTAGGATATTTTTGAAAAAAAGTACTCTGTTTGCGGCGCATATACTGTCGACTTGTCTGATCCTGTCAGGATGTAGCTTTTCGTAGCGGCGTCGACCGTATTCCCTGCTTTTGCAAAACTAGCGGCGCTTGAATAGTTGGTGCCCAGTGAGCCCGAGAAATACAGCGAAGGCATGCGGCTGCCTATAGCAGACCTAAGTCGCTTCTTTGAACTTTGCAGCCTTAGGTCAGTTGCTTTCACCATCGGTGAATTTGCTACGGCATCCTCGATGTAGTCTCCCGGCATCCCGTCGGTGTTTTCAGGTATTGGAAGGTCACTGAGTTTCTTCACCCTGATATTAGGGCTGTAGTTGGTGTTGATCAACTGGCACAAATTTACCCGGGCCGTTTCCAGGCTGTTCTTTATATTTACCTCATTCAATTTGTCGTTAGCCAACTGGCCTTTTAGGTCATGTAGTACCGCCGGTGCAACTGCGCCATTGTTGAGCATTAGTTGCAGTCTTTCTACTTCTTTTTCTGTTACTTCAGTTTGGTGTCGCGCCTGGCTTAGCAGCTCTTCAATATTCAGTATCTGGTAGTATGCTATTATCGCATTGATGGTGACGTTATCTATCATCTGTGCAATATCCATTTGGCTGGCCTCGTAAGTGAGCTTGTTTTGACTTGCCGCATTACTCATGCTCCCGCCATTCCAAAGTGTTGCATTTGTCCCAAGGCTGTAGTATGCCGATGTGAGCTCCTTATTTACATAGCTATTTGTATAAGGGTCAATGCTGCGGCCCTGTTTCAATCCATGAAAAATGTCGCCACTAAGTGCCGGGAGCATACTGCCTTTCGACTGACTCCAGTTTGCTTTCTCAATCTCAGCTTGCCATTGCTTTTGCTTTATCAGTACACTATTGCTTAGCGCCATTTCTATACATTGAGGCAATGTATATTCTGAAATGTCCTGTTGTCCCCGGGCTGATTTATTCAGGATGAGGTATGGCAGGAGAATGACAATAAGATACTTTAAGGATTTTTTCGGGCTGTTCACGGCAGATCGTTTTATTCGTATTTAAGGATTCCTGCGGGGTTTTTGTTCGCGGCCCTGATCGTGTGCAGGCTGATTGTAGCCAGCGCAATCAGCAACGCAATGACACCCGCCACAAGGAAAATTGCCCAGCCAATTTCAATATGATAGGCAAAATTCTGTAGCCACTTATTCATGGCGTAATACGCGATAGGAATGGCAATGATGATGGCTATAAGTACCAGCTTGACAAAGTCTTTGGAAATGAGAATAACAATGTCTGAAACAGAGGCTCCAGATATTTTCCGGATGCCAATCTCCTTTGTCCGTTGTTTGGTAGAAAAGGATGCCAGCCCCATTAGCCCCAGGCACGAAATGAAGATGCATAGGCCTGCAAACCACTTGAATATTGTATGCTGGCGCTCATCCTTCGCGTATTGTTTATTGAAAGACTCATCGAGAAACGAGTATTCAAATGGATATCCCCGGGTAAAAGATTTCATTGTTTGCTCTACATAATTTATTGTGCCGGGAATATTGCCAGTGCTTATTTTGATAGAGAGGAAGTAAAAACCTTTTCTTGCCAATCGGAAAACCATGGGTGGTATCTCCTCGTGTAATGATGCAGTATGGAAATCCTTTATTACACCAATACACTTGCCCTTGCGCAAGCCGCCTGAATTTCCGGTGCTCACGTTTTTGCCTATCGGGTCTTTCCAGCCAAGCATCTTAACTGCCGATTCGTTAACTATGATAAACAAAGATGAGTCCAATTGAGGCATCATACTTTTTTCATAGGGTGTGCCTGCCACAAATTGAAACCCCATCAATCCATGATAGTCATAGTCTGTAAGCATGGTGGTTACCAGCCTGGCTTCCATATTGCCTTCCGGCGTTTCAAATTTGTGATAGAATTTATACATCTCGCTACCGGGAACATTGTGCGACGCCGAAACCATGCGGATGCTGGGGTTCTTTAAAAGCTCTGTTTTGATCAGCTCTGTTTTGCTTCTTATTGCCGGATCATTGAGGCTTATCAGCAACACCTGCTCTCTGCTAAATCCAAGATCCTTATTTTTCACAAAAGATAGTTGCCTTGTTACCACTATTGTTGCTATAAGCATGACAATGGAAACGGAAAACTGAACTACTACCAGTGCTTTCCTCAATGTGGGTTTGTTTTTTGTGGTATCCATTGTGCCTTTCAGCGCCTTTATGGGCGCAAAAGATGACACAAAGAATGCTGGGTATGCTCCCGACAGTAATCCCAGCAAAATTGTAAGGCCGAGCACTGATATAGCGGTCAAAGGTTGAAGTAGATTCAGCGACATATTTTTTTCAGACAGCTTATTAAAAAAGGGTAGTGTCAGCTCCACAAAGGCCAGTGCCAGTACCAATGCCAACAGCGCCAGAGCGGTTGACTCCGTCAGGAACTGGATGACAATTTGCTTCCTTGTAGCGCCAAGTACTTTTCTTACACCCACTTCTCTTGATCTGTCGTATGACTTTGCCGTAGCAAGGTTCATGTAGTTTATAGCCGCGATCAATAGTATGAGGAAAGCAATGATTGAAAACGTATACACTGTATAGATGTTTCCGTTGGGTTCCAGTTCATACAGCAGGTCAGATTGCAGGTGTATTTTCGTAAGTGGTTGCAAAGTCAGTGTTAGTCCCTGCGCATCTTCTGCATACTCCTTCTTGAAATGTTTGCCATATAATTCGGGCCATACATGGTTTACAAATCGCTGTGGGTCATAGTCCTTTTTAAACAAAGCATAAGTATGCTCGAACATGTCCATGTAGCGGAATTTTGACATTATGACCAGTGGGATAAAGTGGGCTTTATCTTTATTGTCTTTAATGACCCCCGTTACCAGGCGTGGTAGTTTCTCATTTTTTGTTTTTTCGTTCTTTACATAAATGGTTTTACCCATCGGGCTTTCTTTGCCAAATAGTTTGCGGGCTATGCTTTCGGTCAGCACTATTGCCTCCCTGGAGCGCAGTGCTGTCTGCGGGTTCCCCTCCACAAAATCGTAAGAGAAAATGTCGAAGAAGGTAGAATCAGCGTAAAAGGTCTTGGTCTCGAATAGCTCCTTCTCGTTTGCGGTGAGCATTGTGGGCACATTCAGCATACGCGCTACATTTTCCACTTCCGGGTATTCTGCACGTATATGTTCGGTAATTCTCGGGTCTGCGGCTGCCATGGGGCTTGGTATGCCGTTTGTAAGCAGGTCATTGGCTATGCGGTAAATCCGATCCGATTTTGTAAAGTGTTTATCATAGCTAAGCTCATCCTGCACCCACATGCCTATCATGATAAAGCATGCAATGCCAATTGCCAGGCCAACTATATTGATTATAGAATAAAACCGATGGCGCAGTATATTCCTGATGGCAATTTTCAGATAGTTTTTAAACATAGAATTCGTTTTTTAGGTTTTCGGTTACGATTTTACCGTCAAACAGGCGGATCATTCTCCTACAGAATTGTGAGTAGTGCGGCGAATGTGTTACCATAATCACTGTTGTACCTGCTTCATTCAGTTCCATCAGCAATCTCATTACCTCATCGCCGTGTTTGGTATCCAGGTTGCCGGTGGGCTCATCGGCCAGTATTACTTTAGGACTATTGCAGATCGCCCTGGCCACAGCCACCCTTTGTTGTTGCCCACCTGAAAGCTGCTGTGGGTAATGGTCTCTGCGATGGGCCATTTTCATTTGTTCCAGCAATGTTTCCACTTTTTGTTTCCTTTCCGCGGCACCTGTGCCGGTATATAATAGGGGAAGCTCTACGTTTTCAAATACGGTGAGCTCGTTGACCAGGTTGAAACTCTGGAAAATGAAACCGATGTTGTTTTTACGAAGGTTGGCGCGTTGCTTTTCTGAATAACCGGCGATCTGGGTACCGTTAAACCAGTATTCGCCTCCGTCCGGTTTGTCTATCATGCCTATTATATTCAGCAAAGTCGATTTGCCGCAGCCCGATGGACCGGTAATAGCTACCAGCTCGCCCTGGCTGATCTCCAGGTCTACTTCCGACAACGCAGTAGTTTCAATTTCATCGGTTTTGTAGATTTTTTTAAGGCCTGTTATTTTTATCATTGGTCTATTTTTTAGTATTTAAGATGAGTTCGTCTTTGTCGTTGAAAGATTTATAAGTAGATACAATCACCTTTTCTCCTTCCTCCAGCCCTTCCAGCACCTCGTATGCTTCCGCATTCTGTCTGCCTATCCTTATGTTTCTTTTTACAGCCTTTTGCTGCTTGTCGTCCAGCACATATATCCAGTTTCCGCCGGACGATTGATAGAATGCACCTCTCGGTATCATCAGCGCTTCCGATATGCCGCCAAACTTTACTTTTACCGGAAGGTTCTGCCCCCTTTTTATTCCCTCAGGCACAGCGCGGCCAAACAATAGGTTAATGACGAAAGTCCCTTCTTTTACCTCCGGTAGTATTCTGGATACCTTTAGTTCGTAGTTTTTACCCATGTACTCCACAATGGCTTCCTGGCCGGCATATACTTTGGCTACATAGCGTTCATCAATATTCACCCGTATTTTGTAATAGTCCTGCACATCTATCTGTCCCATTTTATCCCCGGGCTTTTTCAGTTCGCCCGCCGTTGCATTTAGTGACGATAGCTGTCCACTTACTGGTGCCGTAATATATAGCTGGTCCAGTATTTTGTGTATGGCACTAAGATTGTTTCTCATTCTTAGTATGCCTGAATTTAGTGTCTGCATTTGGGTAGCAATAAAAACAGAATCAAGGGCATAGGCCGAGATAGTCAGCTTTTTTTGATTCATCAGGTAGTCGTATTCCCGTTTTGATTCGGCATATTCATTCTCAGAAATCGCGCCTCCTTTTACAAGTTCTTTATTCACATCATACCTTCTTTTTAATACCTCTATTTTGTAGTTTACTTCCATCAGTTGCTTCTGCAGCTCTATTCGGTTTTTATCCAGTGTAGCTTTAGAATTCTGAAGGTTGTTCATTATGTCAAACATCTGGGTTTCCCGGTTGATGTATTCAAGTTCAAGGTTGGTGTTGGATAATTTGGCAAGTGTATCTCCTTTCTTAACTTCCGTGCCATCCTCCACAAACACCCTTTCTACCATGCCGCCCTGTATGATGTCAAGATAGATGGTTTCTCCGGGTGACACTATACCATCTACCGGCACGTACTCCTGAAAGTCGCCTTTCTGTACACTGGCTATCGATATCCGTTCACTATCCACCTTCAGTGTCGACTTATTGCCTGTAAACGCAAAGCGGTAACTAACAAGAATCAGCATTACTGCTAAAGAGATAAGGGTGTATACCCTCGTTTTTGTCCATTTCTTTTTTTCAATTCTCCTATCCAATATTGTTGTGATTGTCACTACCCTATATCCAAATGCGTGCCAAACTTTTATGTAATTGATTATCAGCCGTTTATATACATTTAGATGAAATGCAGATCGTCCGAAGGAGGACAATTAGTGTTCATAATCGGACAGTTTTTTAATGTTTTTAGATTACATGTTGAAGGCTATACCTTTGGGAAATATTCAATCTCTTCTGAATGAAAACAAAGGATGGTAGCATACTGATAGTAGACGATGATGCGGATGTATTGTTCTCTGCAAAAATGCTGCTGAAAGATTATTTCAGGAAAGTACAGATCGTTAATGACCCAGACGACATGATTGGCTGGATGGATAGGGAGAGTTTTGATGTTGTGCTGCTCGACATGAATTATTCAGGAAGTGATACTACCGGAAAAGAGGGTATCCGGTGGCTGAGAAAAATAATGCAGTTGGAGCATCCACCGGTAGTAGTAATGATGACCGCCTATGGCAGTGTAGACCTGGCAATACAGGCAATCAAGGAAGGTGCAGTAGATTTCGTGATCAAGCCCTGGCAAAACGAGAAACTACTGGCTACTCTGTCGTCGGCATACAAACTGAAAAGCTCAAAAAAAGAAGTGTACCAGCTTCAGATCGCTCAAAAAACGCTGGGTGAAGACATTGACAAAAAATTTGGTGAATTTGTAGGACAATCTCCTTTGATGAGGGAGATATACACTATTATAGACAAGGTAGCGAAAACCGATGCAAACGTGCTGATATTGGGGGAGAATGGCACAGGCAAAGAACTGGTAGCCCGTTCTATTCACCGTCAGTCATTGCGGGCCGCTAAAGCGCTTATCAGTGTAGACCTTGGGGCTTTAACCGGAAATTTGTTTGAGAGTGAATTGTTCGGACATGTGAAAGGGGCATATACCGATGCCCGGGAAGATAGGGCAGGGCGATTTGAAATCGCTTCAGGCAGTACACTGTTTCTGGATGAGATAGGAAATGTTCCTTTGCCACTGCAGGCGAAACTACTGACGGCGCTGCAAAACCGCCAGATCACAAGGCTGGGTGCTAACAAGGCTATACCCGTAGACATAAGGCTTATATGCGCTACCAATATGCAGATCGGCGAAAAAGTGGATAGTGGGGAATTCAGGGAAGACCTTTTATACCGTATAAAAACGATAGAGGTAAATCTACCACCATTAAGGGAGCGGGAGGGCGATATCCCGCTGCTGGCAGATTATTTTCTGGATGTCTATTGCAGAAAATACAGGAAGCCCGGTATGAAAATGAGCGCTGATACCCTGAAGAAACTGGAGCAGTATTCGTGGCCAGGAAATGTACGCGAGTTGCAGCACGCTATAGAGCGGGCAGTAATAATGAGCGATGCAAGAATTTTAAAACCACATGATTTCTTTTTCAAAGAGTCAGTGAAAGGCAAGAATGCAAAAGAGATTTTAAAGCTGGACGACCTCGAAATGACTGCTGTGCAGAAAGCGCTGGAGAAGAATGACAGGAATATCAGTAAAGCAGCAAAAGAACTTGGACTAAGCCGGGCCGCATTGTACAGAAAAATGGAAAAGTATGGGGTTAAATAATTTTCGCATTAATGTTGTGTTCCGCATTTTGCTGTTGGCTGCCGCTATCGGTGGGTTCTTGTTTTGTTTCCATAGGGCTGGCCTTGTGGTCACTCCGGTCATTTTGTTCGTAGTCATAATTGCTTCAATTACCGAACTCGTTTTCTATGTAGAGCGTACAAACAGAGAGTTCACTAATTTCCTGCTGTCTGTAAAGAGCTCAGATTTTTCAAAATATGGAAAGGAAGATACACGGGGGAAATCATTTGCCGGCTTTAGAAAGGCGCTCAATCTTATTACAGAAGAATTCCAACTGGCCAGGATAGGTAAAGAGGCTAACTACCAGTTCATGCAGGCCGTTGTTGAGCACATGGATACGGCGATTATATCCTTTGATAAAGCGGGAGAAGTAAAACTGATCAACGAGACCGCGAAGACGCTGCTGCATATGCCCTATCTCAAAAATATTTACTCGCTGCAAAAGACAGACCCTGAATTGTGTAGCTACCTGTTGGGATTACAAAATGGTAATAAAACCATCCTCGACATCTCTATCGGCGGGGAGAAGCTCAAGCTCTCTTTTCGCTCTGCTACGTTCATAATGCAGGGTACGGAACATACGCTTATATCGGTGCAGAATATAAAAACAGAAATAGAGCATACTGAGCTTGAGGCCTGGGAGCAACTGCTGCATGTACTCACGCACGAGATCATGAATTCTATAACGCCATTATCTTCACTGTCTGCAACACTAAAAACGAAAGCTATTCATTTGATGGACACCAGGACGTTTGATGAGGAAGCAATCGACGACTTGTCGCAGGGCCTGAGTGTTATTGAGCGGAGAAGTATTGGCCTCGTAAATTTCGTAAATCATTACCGCAGCCTCATTACTTTACCAGAGCCCGAATTCAGGGTAGCAAAGGTTTCTGAGTTGTTTGAAAACATAAAACTGCTTAAAGGAGATGTGCTTCAGCGGAAAGGGATTAGCCTGAAAATGGATGTAAAGAATACATCCATGACGGTGCGGGCAGATACGGCACTTATAGAGCAGGTATTAATCAACCTTATTAACAATGCGATTGATGCAGTGGCAGGATGCGCGAACCCTGCTATAGAATTGTCTGCCACTGTTGTGAACAATAGAGTTATCATTAGTGTGGCTGACAACGGCCCAGGTATAGAGAGTGATGTGCTTGATAAAATATTCATTCCGTTTTTTACCACAAAAAATAGTGGGTCAGGTATCGGGCTAAGCTTATCGAAGCAAATCATGCGGCTGCATCAGGGCAGTATTAAAGTGAATGCCGCACTTTCGCATGGTACAGTCTTCACATTGGAATTTCCGGCATAGTCGTTTATGTTTAGAGGTAAACCGGTACAGCATATATCTCTTGTTGTGAGTCGTTCTTTTCAGTACCCGAACTTAAAAGTGTTTCACAAACAAACTTTTCTCTTTTTAGATTTATACCTTCCAATTAACTGCCCGACAGGGATGCTAAAAGTTAAACCCAAAATGAAACCCGGGTTCGAAAGGGAAGTAATTGGGCCATTTATTTTCTACTTGTTTAAAAGACTCTGGTGTATTAATTCTTACTGGCCAATAACTTAATCCAATAGATGGCTCGAAAAAGAAACGGTTATTAAAAAACTTAAGCTGGTAACCCAGACGACAGGTGATATATAAGGTGTAACCGTTTCCGATTTTTTTATTATTCTCATCGATATATTTTTCAAAAGCGTTTAATGCATGAACGGATGTATAAACTCCTTTCCACCAAAAATGCTGGTAAGCTAATGTAGGCGCAAGTATGCGTACATGTCCGGGATAGTTTAGCCCCGGCGCATCAAACGATGGACCCCAGGGGATACCTATTGGCCAAGAATAAATGGATCTCTTAAACTCAAAGGAAACAACATTTTTAGGTGTTATCCTATACCCAACATTCAATTGGATAAATTCGGGGTTATTTACTTTGGAGAAATTTCCAAACAGCAAGAATGTACTCCCAACAAACCACTTTTTATAGGTACTGTCTTGTTTGGCATATTGTGCATTCACCTGTAAACTACATGCCAACAGTATGGCAAGTCCAATCTGTAAAAATTTCTTTTGCATATCAGTTCTATTTGTTTTTAAATGATAATGCAAAGGTAGATTGGCGGGATGCCATCACTCGTTCACTTAAGTTAAGAAATGAACCTTAGCCTTTATTTGTAATCCTGGCTCTTAACCTGCTCAAAGATTGGGGTTTGATACCTAAATAGCTCGCTATCTGGTGTTGTGGAATACGCTGAAAAAGGTCTGGTCTATTTTGCAGTAAGTTCAGGTATCGTTGTTCAGGTGACGAAGTCCTGAACTCGTCGAAGTCTATTTGTTTTTTAGCTAGCAATTCTTCCGACAACTTTCTGCACATTATTTCAAACTTTGGAAATTTGCCGTTTACTTCTGCTTCCATATCAGAATTTGAAACTGAAAGAATACAATCTTCAACACAACTAATGAAATATTCAGAAGGTGCTTTATTGATAACGCAATGCGGTGTCAGGGCATCCATTTCTGTGTAGAAAGCGGTTGTTTTTTCTTCTCCATCTATTAGGTAAAAAGTCCGAATACAGCCTTTTAAAACAAAGTAGCTATCTTTTGATCTTTGTCCCTTTTTGAGTAACGTCGTCCCCTTCTTTACCGAGCGAAATATATCCAAAGAAACGATGGCATTCTTCTCTTCTTCGGTTAGAGCAATGTACTTTGATATGAAGTCAAATAGTATGTCTTGCATTGTTTTTATAAGTTGTTAGTTATCGCCTTCTGTTACACTTGCCACCACCTCACTTACCGGCGCTTCATTTTGTTCAAATGTATATTGATTTAAAGAAAAATTGACCAAGCATGCCGGGTTTTAGATTTAGCAACTATTTGTACCGGCCAATACCATTCATCATTTCTATATATCAGTTGCGTTACCTGTCTGACCCTGTATAAGCTACGTTTAGCACCTTTAGGCGGTATCTTCCTGACTCCTCATTGCGGCAGGCAATTTTAGTATTGTCGTAAGTGAAACAATGAATATCCCTAACCGAACGGGAAACAGAGCGGCTGGCGGGAAAAATGAGAAAGGGTGGGGAATTGTCGAAGTTTTTTGTTGAGGATTTGGAGAGGTTCATCGGGCTTTCTATCAGATAAACAACCTATATTTCAATCGGTATTTGTATTGCAACTGGAGTGTAAATATCTGTGTCGGTCGAAGGAGTATCAATAGTCATTACCAAGCTATAATTGACTTGGGTATTGTACCGCTCCAACTTCTTCCGAGTTTTCCACCAACCGCCTACAGGATATACCGCAATTTTGTTTCTTGTTGCCAAGTCAGCGGCTGTACCTTCCCAAATATCCTTATGTATGGAACCTTTGTCGCGTAACTGACTTCCTAAAGTCCAGTTTTCGCCGCCTTCGGCAGCATAGTTTTCGTCACGTAGGGCACGGCTGATACGGCCCCGGAAGTTCTCCAGACTTTCACGTGGGTTAATCATTTTAAAACGTAATCCGTGCGATTTATAACTGGCTGATAATTCATATGTCTTGTTGCCGGGATTGGGCTCTATAAAATAGGAAAGGGTAATCTTAAATTTAACAATAGTGCCTAATAAGTCCTGTAGCACCTCTGTCGGCCACGGCAGATCAAACAAATGGAATTCGTTAGTTTTTACGACAGATTGCTCCAGTTTAAACGGAGTCATCGTCCGTTCAACAATCATAGATAACGAATTATTCAGGCTGTATTTGGCTTTTGCAAGATTAGGCACACCATAGCCGATATGGGCTAACAAATCCTCTCTTTCAGTTGCGGTAAGCTGACCTATCGTCCGGTTCCCAAGCATTGCAGGTGTCCAGTCGGCAGAATGTACCATCAATGCCCGAATTGTTTCTGGTCTTAAAGCTGGATAAGCTACATACAATTCAGCAGCGAATTTTGATGCAAGAGCAGTGGCCGCACTGGTGTCATTAAAGGTCGTGATAAGGCTGCGACCAATTCCTCCTCTTGAGGTGCTAAGCAGTAACAATGACTCAGGGTCAATCACACCGCCGTGTTGAAGTGCGTTGTTTCCGCCTTCCATCACAATATCAGGCTTTTTACACCACTCATGCAGCCAGCCGATTGCGGTTGTATTACAGGGCGACATTGCTCCCCGTAAAGCGAGTAGTTGGGAGTTAGGAAATGCAACTTGATCCAAACTATCCTTTAATGTGTATGCGCCTACTGTTAAGGCGTTATATGACTGAGCCGGGTCTTGAATGGTAAAATCTGCATTGGATATCGGAGAGGTGGCACGGTCTTCCCATGGAAGATTGCCTGACGAAACAATGACGAGAATATTGTTGTTCGGTTCCTCCGTAGTGCCAAATAAGCGCTGATCTATGGCGGCCGACCAGGATGTAGGGCGGCCCCGATGGATGGTAGCGTCACACGTAACGGCCATGCAGATAATTCTTTTGAAACCTGCGTTTAGAAGTTCGCCGCGCGCTATAGCTTCCTGTGTTACTGCACCATATAGTACCGGATCATGTGGCGCATTGTCATTAATGAACTTTATACTCTCGAAGTTATGATAGATCTGTACCCTATCGCGGCTAGCCATCAAATCGGTCAGATCGCCGTATAATGCCAGACCGGCCATCGGTGTTCCGTGCCCGTAGGGTGTTCTTGTGTCCATGACTGTCCATGCCGGGTTGACAGAATCAAGATTCCTCTCCGGTATCAGGTTTTCTAACAGCGGGTGCGCCCTGTTAACACCGGTATCTAACAGGCAAATAGATATATTCGATTGGTCAGAAAGGTTATCCACTCTCGCCGCTAGATCTCTTATCCAATCACCCTGTTCTTGATGTTCAAGAGTGGTAAAAAAATCGGCTGTTTCGCGCGGCTTTCGTATTTCCGCGAGCTTGTCAGAATATAAGACATTTTGTAGCTGTGTTGCATTACAGCGCATTAGGTATACCCAATGTTCGGGAAATTTGAGATTTTCCGTGCTTACCTGAATGTTCGCCTCACCAATCCGGAGCCGGATTGTTTCTAATGGACTGATATTGTCTTGGTAACCATCCCGGCTAAACCAGATTTCCCACCAGTTTTCCTCGTCGGCCAGAGGAAACGGCAACTCCGGTTCCTGCCAGAAACTTTGCAGGGTAGCGGCCCTGATTTCTTCAATGTTCGCCATTAAAGGTTGGTTCTTGGGATTACCATTAATGGTTTCCTGTGTTAGGTATTGCTCAACTTTAGCGAGGAACTGCGTTACAGCACGACGGTTAAGGCAAACTGTTGCCTCATAGTATGTGTGGGTAATACCATCAGCATCCTGCGATGGCACAGACCTGTAAGAGGCAAGGCGAAAATTGCCTTTATCCAGTTTGTCTATATCGAGCAGCAGATCCAAAGGAGACTTAAAGACCACATAAACGCTGTCAAAGTCTGCTTCTTCCCGGAAGGCGTCTACTGCTGCATTGAATTGTGTTCTTACGCCCTCCCCATGCCCTTGTCTGTCTCCGATAGGCCGAGGTTCAACCTTATTTCTTCCCCGGTTGGGACTTGTATATGGCAGCGCCTCCGCTTGGGTAGGCAATATCAGGTGTTCTCGTTGAAAAGGGGGCATATTGGCTTAGAATGGCTTTTTACGGTGATGCGCATACGCAATCAACCTGTGTTCTGAGACCTCGCCTTCACCATAGACGAGATAGTCCTTGACCATATCTTCACAAATCCTGTGCACATCCGCATAGCTCAGTCCGACTGATTCACCGGCGATCTTTTTAAAATTGAATTTCTTAGACAGCTTAAATTCGTGTAGTTCCTTTTTATATAGCCGTTGCAATTCGTCTGCGTTTGGCAGCGGGTATTGGATAATGTCGTCGAATCGCCTGAATAACGCCTGATCTAAAAATTCAGGGAGGTTTGTGGCGGCGATCACTACGCTGTTTGAGTTTTCTTTTTCAATTTGAATGAGAAATGTATTTAGAACCCTTTTGATTTCACCCACATCATTTTGCTGCTGCCGAGTAGTGCCAATGCTGTCAAACTCGTCAAAAAAATATACGGCCCGGATTTGATGCATGGAGTCAAATATCAATTTGAGCTTTGCAATTGATTCACCCATGTACCTGCTTATTAACCCATCCAGACGTATAACGAATAATGGCACTGCAAGTTCACTGGCAAGTACCCTTGCAGACATTGTTTTACCGCATCCCGGCGGGCCGATAAATAAGAGTTTTTTACGAGGAGCTAAGTTGTTTTCTCTGAGTATCTCTATTTTTTTATGCTCATCCAGAATCCTCTTTAGCGTCTTTTCAAGAGCAGGATCGAGCACCATCTCTTTGATTTTCTCATTGGGGTGCGAAAGTTCGAGGAGATCGTTCAGCTCTTTTTGAGCAGGGTTGACAGGAAAAGTTTTTACAACACCGAATGATTGAGGCCGCTTAACTTTCGCATTATCAATGAGTTTTTTTAATTCGTCGGCCAATGCCGAATGACCGTTCCTTGCTTCGGACGCAGCAATTTGCATGGCGGTAGCGTAAAAGCGGGCTTCGTCGCCTTCCGCAAACGATTTAATAAGACTTTTTATTTGATCTGCTGCTGCCATTGCTAAGCAAAGCTAATAAATTTGCTGAGAGGTTAATGAAACTTCTATTGGTCGCAAAATAAATACAGATCAAACATGGAATAGAAAACCGAGAACATCAGTTCGATGTTCCCGGTTGAAGTGGAGAAGGGCGGAAATATGTCGAACTTTTTTGTTGAGGATTTGGAGCGGTTTAGCTCGATTGTTTAGAACTATCTTTAGATGATGGAAATTAGAAAAGAGCTTAGAGAAAAGCTGTTTCACTTTTATTCAGATACATTCCTAAATTTGGAAACCTCACTGAATTATCTAGGAGAACTGGATTTTTATTTGTGGATGAATAGCAGTGATTCGACATTTGGTACATTTTTAGAAAACGGTAATAATGCAGTATCTCTACATCATTTGCCAGAATTTAATTCATTGCTTCTAACTCAGGAAATCTTTGATGATTTTGGTGCTGCGTTAAATTGTTTCACCGTAGGATATTTTAAACAAACTCAAACTTTGCTCAGAAACACCGTTGAGTTAGCATTTCAAATGGGAAAAACTAAATACGATTTTGAGCACGGGAACCTTTCAAATAGTCTTTGGGTAAATGGTATTAGAGGTATTGAAAAAATTAGAGACGCATCTGAGGAAATTTCTACGTTGAATGATAGCATCCCTGAAATAAAAGATAAAATAAAGAAACTCAATAAACTCTATGATAGCCTGTGCTCATCAACTCATTCGCGGAAAGATAGGCTTAATATTATTAAATCGCCAAGGCACGATTCAACTCTATCTGGTTTAATTTTTGAGCCAATCGAATTGCTATACACAAAGAGAATATTTATCTATACTCTTTGCTTAATTATAGAATTACTAATTAGCCTCTTTAAGGTACAACGAGATAATGACTGGAAATTACCTATAATTAAAACCTTAGAGGATGAAAAAGCGCGATTAAATGCTCTATACGGTTTGCAAAATCAAAATTATGAAAAGGGGTTTTTGATTTTTCGTGAGAATTTGAAAATTACAAAAGAGAAAATTGTCGAAATCTATTCTGTTGACATAAATGGAAATTTTATCGAGTTAACAAAAAAGAAATTACGACTTAATCAAACGGAAAGCAAAATATTTAAAAACGAATTTATAAAAAGGATCTTAAACGATCAATAAAAAAACCGGGAACATACAACTTGCGGTTCCCGGTTTTCACAGTAAGGTTGCCATTAAAAATCATGAGAGAGGAGGATATTTTCTCACCATGTGACGTGGTTCATGCACGCCAATTCTGGAGTACTACGAACTTCGTCCAAAAACAAAGAATAGCTGTTTCCTGCTTTTTTTACAGGGCGTTCAGTCTTTAGCGAATAACGCTCATCCTTCACCTCCGTAACCGTGACTGGAATAGCCTTTCGTCCATTCCACGATACCCATGCTTTGTCCCCAGGAACAAACTTTTCTACAGTTCTTTTATCATATGGGATTGATGTGGAATCACTAATGAATACAATTCTTCGCTTATCATGGATTTCAAGCGTAGTTTTTTTTACTATTATCTTGTTTACATCTGGCATCTTCTTTTTCCGCAAATAAGTGCTGTATGTTTTCCATGCTCGGTCCAAAGTTTCTATCGCATCGTAACAAGCATTTTGATTATGCAGGTATGAACGATAATCATCCAGCGAATTGTATGATGGCCAAGTCTCATCGTTAGTCATATCTTTAGCCAAATCTCCGAGTGGAGAATTTCTGCTCGAGTGTCTCTTTAACCAATCGGTAAAACTCAATTCTATCGACTCGTCGACTATTTTAAAATTATCAGTCTTTTGATGATTGAGCGACCGAGAGCAATGCATCCAGTTGGAATAGCCACATGATTTCGAGACTATTTCAAGTGCTTCAATGTGGTTAACGCCACGTTCTTTTTTTATTTTTTTTGCTTGACGCTTAATGTAAGAAAGCGTGTGTTTGGGATTTTCCATGGAAAAATCTTTTAACTCACAAGAAAAAATGTCGCCCACCAACCACCCTTCCATTGTGAGAAAAGGTTTTTCAATGAATTTGATACAGCGCCAATACAGCTTTGCAACGGTGAGCGGCAGGCTTCTGCAAAGCCTCTACTAAAGGTAGCAAATTCTTGTCAAACAAAAAACCGGAAACATCTTAGTTCGATGTTTCCGGTTAAAGTGGAGAATACCGGAGTCGAACCGGTTACCTTTTGCATGCCATGCAAACGCTCTACCAGATGAGCTAATTCCCCTTGGCTGGGTATTAGTCCGTAAAACGGATTGCAAATATAATAGCTTTGCCTGATTATTTCCGTAACTTTATTTTAAACTACGCCGCATCATGAAACAAAGTATCTGGCAGCAGGTGGCAACCTATTTTTACCTCCGCAAGCGCGACCCCAACGAGCCGCGAGATATGAGCCTGAAGTTTATGCATGGCATGAACCGTATCTCTTTGTTCATGTTCCTGATCGCTATTATTGTTATGATCGTCCGGCTCATCAGGCACTAGCCGTGGTGTCGGTGCCCTTTAATACCGGCAGTATTATCTCAAAAACACATCCGTTTGGCGCATTGTCCTTTATAAGTATGCGCCCTTTGTGTCCGGCAACAATCCGGCTGCTCAGGTACAAACCCAAACCTGTGCCTTTTGTTTTGCGGCTTTCTTCGTTGCCTATCCGGTAAAATTTATCAAATATCTTCGATTTTTCTTGTTCCGGTATGCCGGGGCCCTCATCGGCTATACCCAGCACGGCCATGTTTTGTTTCTGGCTCAGCGTTACAGTTATCGGCTTGCTTTCGGGTGTGTATTTTATGGCGTTTTCCAGCAGGTTGTTGATGGCTATACGCAGCATGGCTTTATCGCCCTTCACTTTACAGCCGTTTTCTATTTCCTCCTCAAACCGGCGCGAGTGCCTGCCTGCATATTCTGCCACGATCTCCTCAGCCATTTCTGAAAGGCTAAAGGGCTCCATGGCCGGCTTGTACTGGCGTCCTTCTATCTGCGAGGTAAACAGCATGTTGTTGCACAGGTCATTGAGCCGGTTCGACTCTTTTATGCATCGGTCTATCAGCATATTCCGCTTTTCTTCATCCAGCCGGTGCTTTTCCAGTGTCTGCAGGTTTAGCTTTATGGCAGCTATCGGCGATTTAAGCTCGTGGGTCACTGCCAGCATAAAGTTATTCTGCTGCCGCGACAGCATCATCCGCCGGCTGAAAGATCCATAAACCACTGCGGCACCTATCAGTATCACAATCAGAAATGTTGCACCTTCCGCCAGATACTGAGTCGTCCGGCGATCGAGCTCGGTTTTGAGCATGTCCATTTCATGTCTATAAATATTGGGCAGGCGCACGCTGTCTACCTGATTGCGCAGCGTCACCACTTCCTGAGCATAAATGCGCCCGCTCTGCTTCTGCAGGTTCATTTCCCAGAATACCAGCGCCGCTATGATGTAGGCAAGTATCAGGATGTAAATAGAAGTGAATACGCGCATTTCGGATGAGTAAATGGTCAGTAGATCAATGCGCAGCCAGCGCTCTTTTATACATTTGTATTGTATTCTCGAGGCCATAGTACAGTGCATCGGCTATCAGTGCATGCCCTATGGATACCTCCAGCAAGCCGGGCACCTGCTGACTGAAGTAGCCCAGATTGTCACGGTCCAGATCATGGCCGGCGTTTATGCCCAGACCATTGGCCTGTGCAGCCTTAGCGGCAGCTACATAGTCTGCCACAGCCTCCTGCCTGTTGCGGGTATAGTTGCGGGCATAGTTTTCGGTGTATAGTTCTACCCGGTCGGTACCGGTTTCGGCCGCCGCGCTTACTATTTCGGGTACAGGGTCGGTAAAGATCGACACCCTGATACCGGCATTTTTAAATACAGATATGATCTGCCGCAGGTACTGCTTTTCGCTGATGGTATCCCAGCCGTGGTTGGACGTCAGCTGCCCCGGGCTATCAGGTACCAGTGTCACCTGGGCGGGTTTTACTTCCAGCACCAATGCTACAAATTTATCCTCTAGTGGGTTGCCCTCTATATTGAATTCGGTAGTTATTATTTTAGAAATTTCCCTGACATCACTGTAGCGTATATGCCGCTCGTCCGGGCGGGGATGCACGGTGATGCCATCGGCACCAAACAACTGGCAGTCTATTGCTACCTGCAGCACATTGGGATTGTTGCAGCCCCGGCTGTTGCGCAGGGTAGCTATTTTATTAATATTTACGGAGAGCTTCGTTTGCATATCAGAAAGTGCAGCAAAGGTAGGCGCCAATTCATTACTAATAACTACCCGCCACCGGCAGCACACCACAATTTAGCGTTCTAATGCTTTCCCTTCCAATCTGGTTTGCCAGCCTACAATGGTCGAAAATTGAGGGAAAAAGTCGCTGGCGGCGACTATTTTTGCATCCTCATCGCAACATTATGCTCACAGTTTCCCTTCATGGCATCAAGATTCATGCACCCATCGGGCTATATGCCGGGGAGAAAATTACAGGCAATGATTTTGAGATAGACGTTGATTTGTTTCTTGCAGATACATTCCCCTGGCCATTTGCCGATTATTCTATTGTCTTCGATACGGTGGTGGAAGAATTTGCCCGGCCCGGAGAGTTGATTGAACAATTTGTGCTCAGCATTCACACCGCACTAAAAATGAAAATGCCCTGCGCCGACCGCATACGCGTAGTAATACGCAAAATGACGCCACCCCTCAGCGGACCAGTAGCCTATTCGCAGGTTTGTTATGAGCAGTAGTGCATATTATTACAGCAGATTTTAATTAAATATTTGAATGCCGGGCAGGGGTGTCCGGTGCATGTACTACAACCTTTTGATAGCCCGCTGGTCTCCTCTGTTTTGACTATATTTGCCCGGTGAGTTTTCTATATCCGCTTTTCCTGGTTGCAGGGGTTTCCCTGGCTATACCGGTTCTGATACACCTGTTCAACCTCCGTAAATACAAGACGGTGTTGTTTCCTCACACCCGTTTTCTGAAAAACATACAGCTCAACAGCCAGAAACAATCGCAAGTACGGTATAAGTGGCTGCTGGCTGCCCGCCTGCTCTTTTTGTCCTGTCTTATTCTTGCATTTGCACAGCCATTCTTCAACAATAAGGATGGGGTTACTACCGGCAAAAAGCTACAGATCATTTATCTGGACAATTCTTATAGTATGTCGGCGCGCAAAGGGGCACGTACCATGCTGGAGATAGCACGGGATGCTGCTGCACGGCAGGTGCGCAAAGCGCCCCCGGGCACCCGTTTTGTGCTGCTCACCAACGACAAACCCGCCAGCTACCGCGCAGAACAGGCAGACAAAATATACAACGAGATACAAGAGGTAGAACTCTCTGCGGTTTCGGGATCCGTAAACCGTACTCTGGCCGCAGCCCAGAGCATACTGCGCAACGAGGCTGCAAAGGCTGCAGATATGTACTATTATTCCGATTTTCAGCAGGGGGCATTTCCAGCCAACCCACCCCGCGAGCTGATGGAAAATATCACATTCTATGGCTTACCCGTGCAGCCGGCAGAGGTCGAGAACGTATATATAGATACCGCCTACCTTACATCGCCTGTGCTGCAGGCCGACAAGAGCAACTACCTTGTAGTGCGCACCCTGTCTGCAGGCAAAGCCCCGAAGGAGTCTCCGGTACTGAGTCTATCGGTGAATGGCCAGGTAAAAAGTGCAGCCTCTCTCAACTTTGACGGCCGCAATGAAAGTATCGACACACTTGGTTTTCAGGTTAGCGGCAATGGCTGGCAGCAGATATCGTTGACGGTCAATGATGCCAGTATGCGGTTTGATGACACCTTCCGGATTGCAGCCCGCTGCGCCCCTAACCTATCTGTACTGGTGCTCAATGAGGGTCAGCTCAATCCGTATATCCAGGCAGCATTCAGAGCATACAATGGGTTCAGGCTCAATCAGGCAGACATTGGTGCCATACCTGCCGACCGCAGGCAGTACAACCTTGTGATCCTCAACGGCATCACCCGTATTGATGAGGCATTGGGCAAAACGATCAGCGAGGCATTGCAGGAAGGGCAGAGCATTTGCATCTTCCCCGGACGGACTAATAACCTGCAATTGCTGAATGATGGCCTGAAACAGATAGGTGATATTCAGATAACAGGTATAGACACAACCGCACAGACAGCCAGTATGCTGCAACAGGGCAGCGCTCTTGTCAGGGATCTTTTTGAGAAGCTACCGGACAATGTGCAGCTTCCGGTGGCCAACTGGCACTACATCATCAATGCAGGGCTCAGTGCCAATCAGCAATCGGTCCTCGGTTTTCGCAATGGCGACCCCATGCTGGCACGGTATACCCCTTCCAGAGGGCAATTGTACCTATGCGCTACCGCAGCAGACCTGCAATCCGGCAATTTTCCCGGCAGTTACTTTTTTACACCTTTCCTGTATCTGATGGCGATGCAGAGCGGAAACGGGAGTGTTTTTGCGCTTACTGCCGGTGCCCGGGAGCCACTATATGTGGCGCTGGCCAATGTGTCTGAGCGCAATACCATTCATGCGTACGGCCCTGGTACTGATATTATCCCTGCACAACGTTCTAATGGTGCAGGTATAGACATATATGTGGGTCAGGCGCTCAATCAGCCCGGTTTTTATGCGCTGGCGGCAACCGGCAGCGACACTACGGCGGTGGCGCTCAATCAGGCCCGTACAGAGTCACTACCGGTATTCCGGGATATCGCTGCTTTGCAGAAAGAATGGACCGGTGACAACGTAAAATGGATGAGCATCACCGAAAGTGGCGGTATTGCCGGTGCAGGTCCCCAGGCAAACTTCCCGCTTTGGAAAGTTTGTGTAATTTTAGCACTTGTAATGCTCGCCATAGAAACGTTTCTGCTAGCAAGGAAGCAGACTGTGGCAGCCTAAAGTCGGCAATATTCAATTGAGTGTCATGCAGGTACATATTCGCAAAGCCAGGGTTATCGATCCGCAATCGGAATATCATGAGAAGGTCGTTGATCTGTTGATAGAAGATGGCATCGTTACCCGTATAGCGGCCAACATTAAATCCGCATCGGCTACGATGGTTGAGGGCAAAGATCTGTGTGTAAGCCCGGGCTGGGTAGATGTGTTTGCAGACTATCGTGAGCCGGGTTACGAGCACAAAGAGACCATTGCCACCGGGCTGGCAACTGCGGCAGCCGGCGGATTCACAGACGTACTTATTGCACCCAATACCAACCCCACGCTCAGCACCAAGTCTGCTGTGCAGTATGTGCTGCACAAAGCTGCGGGCAATATCGTAAACCTGCATCCTGTTGGCGCAGCTACCCGCAATACAGAGGGCAAAGAACTGGCCGAAATGCTGGATATGCGCGCAAATGGCGCTATTGCATTCAGCGATGGCTGGAAACCTGTACAGAATCCCGGGCTTATGATGAAAGCGCTGGAGTACATTACAGCTTTCAACGGCGTACTGATACAGATTCCAAATGACACTGCGCTGTCGGCAGGTGGCCTGATGAATGAGGGGCCGGTATCTACTGGTCTTGGGATGTCCGGCATTCCGGATCTGGCAGAAACACTGATGGTATACCGCGATATAGAACTGGTCAGGTATACAGGCTCACGTCTTCATATTTCAGGTATATCCACCGCCACCTCGGTAGAAATGGTACGCAAGGCAAAAGCAGATGGTCTTCCCGTCACCTGCTCGGTTACACCCTACCATCTGGCACTTACCGACGAAGCCCTCATGGGGTATGACAGTGTATACAAAGTGGTGCCGCCTCTGCGCACCGAAACAGACAGGCAGGCACTGATAAACGGACTGAATGACGGCACGATAGACTGTATTGCAACACAGCATCATCCGCACGAGTGGGACGCCAAAACAAAAGAATTCGAATACGCAGCCGATGGTATGGCTATCCAGGAATCGGCATGGAATATACTGTGGAATACACTGCAGCAGGAATGTACTGTTGACCGGCTTATTGCAGCAATGACCATCATTCCCCGCGACATCTTCGGATTACCGGTACGTAGTATCACCAAAGGCTCAGCGGCATCGCTTACTCTTTTTACAACCAGTGGCAGCACTACGCTTCAACGGCCCCATTCGCTGGGCATCAACAACCCTTACAAAGGAATGCCGCTTGCGGGCAGCGTTGTAGGCATCATCAACAACAGTCAACTTCATCTAAAAAAATAGTTTATGGAAAACACAGCCACACTTTCTACCGGGGCCCGCAACAAGATGGCCGTCACCTATGGCGCTATACTGGGGCTCATTTATATAGTGCTCACTACGGTCAACTATCTGACGGTGGCCAATTTCATTCTGTTCTATGTAATGAAGCTGCTTTCCTATGTGTTGTTCATTGTAATTGTTGGCATTTTTGCGCGGATGATCCGCAATGCAAACGGTGGTTTTATAGAGTTTAAAGAGGTCTTCGGCTCCATATTTCTCATGGTGCTGGTAGCTGGCTTCATGACCTATTTGTACAACTACATCTACATGTATGTGATCGACCCTGATCTGATGGTAAAGATGAAAGACGCCTCGCTGCAGTTTATGGAAAAGTCAAAGGCAACTGATGAACAACTGGACAAAACAGCCAGTGACTTTGATAAACAAATCGCAGACGCCAAGAAATTGAATATCGGCAAAAGCCTGCTGTACTTTCTGGGCAGTGTGGTGCTCGATTGCCTTTTTGGTCTTATACCAGCAGCAATTGTCAAGAAGCAAAGACCGATGTTTGAATAACACCCGGTACAATAACTTTTCACTGCTTTAATTTATTGCAATACAATGGACTCGCTCGTCATATTCGCATCAGGAACCGGTACAAATGCAGCCGCAATCATAGCATGGACCAAGGAACAAAACAGAGTGTTGCCGGCCGGGCGTCAGGTGCATGTATCACTTATTGTAAGTAATAATCCGCAGGCTGGCGTACTGGAGATTGCCAAACGTGAGCATATCCCTTTCCTGATCATAGACAAGCACACAATACATGAGGCGCTGCTCATAGAGCAGCTACAGTCGTACAACCCGGCCCTGATAGTACTTGCCGGTTTTATGTGGAAGATACCACCGGGTATTGTACACGCTTTCACCAACCGCATTATCAATATCCATCCGTCTTTGCTGCCGGCCTATGGCGGCAAAGGCATGTATGGCCATCATGTGCACACCGCTGTTCTGGCTGCAGGTGATCAGGAGTCGGGTATTACTATTCACTACGTCAATGAAGCATATGACGAAGGCAATGTGATACTACAGGCACACTGTCCGGTACACACTACTGATAGTGCCGACACCCTCGCTCAGCGCATTCATCAACTCGAACACTTTTATTATCCCCGCACCATTGAATACTTGCTGGGCAGGAAGTAGTGCATCATCTGCCCATCAGTAACAGCTATGCTGCAGACTTCCATTGCAGGTAGCTGCGTATGGCATCGTATACAAGGTCCAGTTCCTGATCCGTGATGCAATAGGGTGGCAGTATATAAATGATATTACCCAGCGGCCGCAGCAGTATTTGCCTGCTGATAAAATATTGGTACAGTTCATCGCGTAGGTTGCTGTGGTAGCTGCTTATGCCTGCGCGCAGCGTTATGGCCAATATGGTTCCTGTCTGCCGTATATCTTCTACCATTTCGTGACCCGTGATGGTGGCAGCAAACTGTTTATGGGCATCAGCTATACGCAACCGGCTGGCGCTACAATCGGCATGCAGCAGCAAATCGAGGCTGGCAAGTGCTGCTGCGCATATAGTGGCATTGGCTGTATACGAGTGGCCGTGATACAGCATTCTGGTACGGTCATCGTCGTAAAAGGCATCGTAAATTTCTTGTGTTGTAGCTGTAATGCCCATAGGCATGGCACCACCTGTCAGTCCCTTCGAAAGGCATATGATATCGGGTGCATGAGCTACCTGGCTGCATGCAAATAGCGGCCCGGTGCGGCCGAAACCAGTCATTACTTCATCAGCTATGATCAGGGTGTCCGTTGCTCTGCACGCGGCAAAGTACGCATCCAGAGTCCGGGCATCATACATCTGCATTCCCGCAGAGCCCTGTATCAGTGGCTCGGCAATAAAGGCAGCCACATCGCCTGCAGCAACCAATTGCTGAAGTACAGCAATACTCTCTGCCTCACGACCCTTTTCGGGAAAAGGGATAAAGCTGACATCAAAAAGCAGATCGCTGAACGCTGCTGTAAATATGCTGCGGGCACTCACAGACATGGCCCCAAAAGTATCGCCATGGTATGCGCCATCTATCGCTATGATTTTCTTCCGGCTGATCCCTTTATTTTGCCAGTATTGCAGCGCCATCTTGAGTGCCACCTCTACCGCCGTCGACCCATTGTCCGAGTAGAAAATCTTTGCCATACTTCCCGGCAATATGGCGAGCAGGCGTTCTGCCAGCGTTACGGCAGGGCCGTGTGTGAAGCCTGCAAAAATGCAATGCTCCATGGTCAGCATTTGTTCATGCACCTTCTGGGCAATGTATGGGTGGCTGTGCCCGTGCAGGTTTACCCACCACGACGAGATTGCGTCTATGTATTGGTTACCGTTTTCGTCGGTAAGGTATACGCCTTTGCCGCTGGTAATGGCTATTGCTTCCGGCCATATTTTCATCGGGGTATAGGGATGCCAAACCGTTTGTGTATCGCGTTGGGAGATCGTTGCCATATAATCTTTCTAATGGTACAAGTACAGCGCCCGGGCGTTGTCTGCGCTAACCTTTCAGCGCCTGCATCATTACTTCCGTAAAAGTTTCCCAAGTGTACTTTTGTTTTTCTTTGAGGATGTTTTCCTTCAGGCCTGGTATTGAGCCCGGTTCAAAAAATTTCAATATCGCGTCAGCTATTGCCTTGGGGTTAGGTTCTGCTACAAAGCCTACTTTGCCGTCCGGTACTACCTCTGCCAGTCCACCTACATTGGTTACCACCATTGGCTTTTCAAAATGAAAAGCAATCTGTGTAATACCGCTCTGTGTAGCATGTTTGTAAGGCTGCACCACCAGCTCTGCAGCGCTGAAGTAGTACCGCACCTGACTGTTGGGGATAAACTCTGTGAACAGGTGCACACGCCCGTGCAGGTTGCGCTGAGCCATCAAACGGTTGTTGGCCGCTGCCACATCCTGGCTGTAATATTCACCGGCTACTATCAGTTCTATTCCAGCTTTGGCTATACGAGGGTCTGCCATGGCTTCCAGCAGCCAGTCGAGGCCTTTGTATTCGCGTATGAATCCGAAAAACAGAATGTACTTCCGCGCAGCATCGAGCTGCAACTGAAAGCAGGCCTCGGCCTTGGTAACCGGCTCCAGATAGCTGTCGTATATAGGGTGTGGCGAAAACAGTGCCGGCTTGTTGGTGAATGTTGCTATGTCATTCAGCACCTCTTTGCTCATGGCTACAAACGCGTCTACCGGCTTGATAAAGTATTTGGTAAATTGCTTGTCGCCCGCCCGCTTTTCATGCGGTATCATGTTATCTACAATACACAACACTTTTGTCTTTCCGTTGCGTTTGGCCCTGCGCAATATGGTGCCAAAAGCCGGACCCATAAAGGGTAGCCAGAATTTTACAATGATCAGGTCATACTGCTCCTTATTCATCATGCCACCCACACTCATCCAGTTCAGCGGATTCACAGAGTTTACTACCGTGCGTATGTTCAGACCCGCAGGCTTTGGCTCTCCGGTGTATTGTGTTTTGCCGGGGAAAAGAAAATTGGGGTATTGCAATGAGAAGGACCATATGGTCACATCATGTCCCTGCTGCTGCAACTGGTATGCAAGCCGCTCGTTGAAGGCCGCGAGCCCTCCCCGCAATGGATGCGCTGTTCCCAAAATGGCAATTCTCATGAAAATATTTTTTTAAAGTCTTCCTGGGCACGCTGATAATCTTCAGGTATCCCAATGTCTATAAAGTACCCCTCGTTTGCGTAGCCGTAAAAATGGTTGTCGCGTGTGTACCGCTCCAGATAATCTTTTTCAAAAGAACATCTGGCTGGCAGGTGTTTGGAAAGGAATGCTTTTGTGTTGATGATATACACGCCACCATTGATCATGCCCTCTTCTCTGAATTTCTTTTCGTCGAACGAGGTTATTATTCCCGCTGAATTTGTATTCACTACCCCATAACGGTCGAAGGAATACATCTTTTTGAGCGCGAGTGTGAGACAGGAGTGTTGTGCCAGATGAAAGTCCATCTGTGCTTTCAGATCGGTCATGAACATGGTATCACCGTTCAGCGCCACCACATTGTCGGCCACAGACTGCCGCACTGCCAGCAGCAGGCCGCCGCCGGTACCCAATGGCTCTGGCTCGGTCACACAATCTACTACAAATGGCAGATCCTGCGTTGCCAGCCATTCTTTTACTACCTCAGCCTTGTATCCCAGCGACAATATCACACGCCGGCATTGCTGCTGACCCAGATAGTCAAACAGATACGCGAGAAAAGGCCTCCCATTTACCGGAGCCATGCACTTTGGAAAATCGCCTATTACACCTTTTAGTCTGGTGCCGAGTCCGCCTGCGAGTATGATTACTTCCATTAGACTATATATCGGATGATTACTGTAACAACTTGCAAATGTAGAAAGTAGTTAGCGGATACATCACTATACCTTTTGATTGTGCCGACAAATTATTTGGTACTTCGCTTTAAAAACATCACACAAATCACACATGTGTAGATAGACCACCCCTTGCTTGTCAGAAAAATGAATGTGGCTACCTTGTTGCATAACAAAAAGTTATCTGACAAAGTGGGTGGCAGGCTGTAAAACTTCTTTTACAGCCTAGTTGAAAAAAATAGCAGTAAATTCAACCGCCGAAAACAGACTGATAAAATGTGTGGTATTCTTACGATAGTTAATTCAGGTACAGGCAGCAGTGCCGCAGATCTGATGGCGGCTTGCAGCATCATCCGGCATCGTGGCCCTGATGACGAGGGCTTGCTGACGTGGTCTCCCGGAGATGATCCGGTTATCTGGTCAGGTGCCGATACAGCAACATCTACACAACAACATTGGGGTTACAAAACACTCACTCCCGGGCTCAGGTTCAAGGTGGGTATGGGGCACCGCCGGTTGTCTATTCTGGATCTGTCGCCGAGTGGGCACCAGCCTATGCGCTATCAGCCCGCCGGGCTGGCCATCACATTCAACGGAGAAGTATATAACTACCTCGAGATCAAGGCCGAATTAGAAACACTGGGTCATAAATTTGAAACCAGATCGGATACCGAGGTAATACTGCACGCATGGGCACAATGGGGCCCTGCCTGTTTGCAGCGGTTCAACGGTATGTTTGCAATGGTGATACTCGATCACAAAAAGCAGGAGCTCTACGCAATACGCGACCGTTTTGGGGTGAAGCCGTTGTATTATTACCAGCACAACGGATCGCTATACCTTGCATCAGAGATAAAACAGATACGTACAGCGCCGGGTTACAGCCTGTCGCTCAATGAGTTATCGGCACGGCAGTTTCTTGCTGCCGGTGCCGTAGACCATACCGATGCCACCTTTGACACCCGGATCAAACATTTACCTCAGGGTCACTACCTGCACATGAATCTCAAGGCAGACAAGCCCGAATTCACGGTGCACCAATGGTACACGCTGAAGCCGGTGAAGTCGACCGGCAGCTACGAAGATGCTGCCGAAAGGCTGAAAGAATTGCTCATCGATGCGGTGAACATTCGGCTGCGGTCGGATGTACCGGTGGGCTCGTGCCTTTCGGGTGGCCTCGATTCATCCAGTATCGTGTGTATTGTTGCCAATCTCCTCAGGCAGAGGGGCGAAACAGCAGGACAGGAAACGGTTACTGCCTGCTTTGAAAACGCCAGATATGACGAGTGGAATTTTGCGCAGGAAGTCATTCGCACTACCAGTTCCCGCTCACACCGCACATTCCCTTCCTTCGAACGATTGCTCGAAGCCGTAGACCGGAATGCCTGGCACCAGGACGAGCCGACTGGCAGCACATCGCAGTACAGCCAATGGGAGGTTTTCAAAGCCAGCCATGATGCCGGCCTGAAGGTTATGGTAGACGGTCAGGGTGCCGACGAGCAGCTTGCAGGCTATGGCGGTAACGATATTCCATTTTACTCAGGACTTATCCGCCGTGCAAAATTCCTTGCAGTGCTGGATGAGGCGATACATTATAAAAAACAAAACAACCGTTGGCCAGTGGGATTCGTGCTCAATGCTCTGAAACTCAACGCCCGTATGGATATTGCCATTCCGATGGCCGAATGGCTGGTACCACACCAACCATCTGTTATCTACGACAAACCAGCGCACACACTCAAGGAAAACCTGATGCGCCAGCTCTATCAGGAGCCCCTGCCGGCACTGCTGCGATACGAAGACCGCAACTCTATGGCATGGAGCATAGAATCCCGTACCCCCTTTATGGATTACCGTCTTGTAGAGTTCACTATGGGCCTGCCAGAGCGGTTTGTATATAAGCGTGGTACACGCAAAACCATTCTGCGTACGGCCATGAAAGACATCCTACCTCCCGCCATATCCGGCCGCAAAGACAAAATGGGCTTTGTGACACCTGAAGAGGTTTGGCTGAAGAACGAAGGCCGTAAATGGTTTATGGATGGCATAGAAAAAACCTGCGCTCAGTTTGGAGGGCATCTGATCGATAAAACAGCCACCATGAATTACGTGAAAGAAATTGCTGAAGGAAAACGGCAATTCTCCTTCATGCCATGGCGGGTACTAAGTCTGGGCAAGTGGTATGATATGGTAAAATAACACCTGTGTGTTATTTTTATGCTGTTTTGGGGGTTGTCGCGCCGTTTGGCCGCGTGGCTGTTTGCGTTTTGAATATTGTCAGAATTTTCACTATCTTGCTATCTGCGAATATAAATTTACCTTTTTATGAAAAAATTGTTACGCTTTTTGTCATTGTCATTACTTGTGGTGGCACTCAAAATGCAATGTGCTCAGGCGCAGATCGTGGTGTATACCAACGACTTTACAGGTCCTGATGGCTTCCCCCCAGCCGGTTTTGCGTTATTATCCGGCAATACTGATTTTTCTCCGGGCAGTAATGCATCCGTTCAAATGGGTGGCGTTGTAGGTTCTGTAGCGCTCACATCAAATGAGCTGAGCACCTGGGTGTCTGTAGAACCTATTGTGGGCATTACCAACAAAGGTTACGCATTGGCATCATCTCCCATATCGGCATACATTGCGCCGTTCAACCCGATTCTTACATCCAACACTTACATTATTGGCTGGAACTTTAATATCCGTACCAGCCTCCCTGCAACCGGCTTTGGTACAGGCTTCGACAATGCTGCGGTGATACTGGCTTGTACAGATCCCAACACACGCAGTGCAGGTAATGGTTATGCAGTAACATTTGATCCCACTTCTCCTACCGATCTGCAAATCATCCGGTATACAGGAGGCCTTACTGGTACGATCACACCCATTGTAACATCAACAGTATCTCTTGGTGCCGGCACCGACTATGCAAGCGTAGGCGTGCGGTACGATCCTGATTTGGATAAGTGGTCCCTGTTTGTCCGTGACGATGGTTCGGCAGGTTTTGCTGATCCCGGCACTGGTATCTTATCACTTGGCGGCGAGGCAGTAGATGCTACTTATACCTCGGCCACAATGACGTCTTTCGGGTTTTATGGCAACTATTCTGTTGCTTACACCGGCCTCGGACCGGATGTGGAAAACGGCTATTATGACAGCTACGAGGTGACCCTCTATTGTGGCAGCATCACCGGAGAGTCTATCATCTGTATTGGCTCTACAACGGGGCTCACTCACCCGCTTGCGGGTGGCACGTGGTCCAGCTCTAATACTGCTATTGCAACGGTCGATGCATCCGGACTCGTTACGGGTATCAGTGCCGGCGACGTAGACATTACCTACACGATAGGTACCTGCACACTTGTATTGAGTATGACCGTTCTGTCAACCATTGGGCCTGCTCCTATTACGGGCACGGCCAGCATCTGTATCGGCGGCACTACCACTTTAAGCGCAGTGCCACCACCAGTGGGTACATGGAGCAGCAGCGCAGCGGCAACAGCATCTGTTGACGCTGCTGGTGTGGTAACCGGTATCGTTGCAGGCACTGCAATCATCAGCTACGCCATTCCTTCTGGCTGCAACTCCAGGCTCACCGTTACTGTAAATCCTGACCCAACGGCCATTACAGGAACACTGAGCGTATGTGAGGGTGCTACACAAACACTGAGCAGCACACCTGCTGGTGGTACGTGGAGCTCAGGCACCGCATCTGTAGCTACTATCAATGCCTCTACGGGTGTTGTTTCAGGCCTTACTACCGGTACATCTACAATTATTTACACATCGGCTGCAGGATGTACCACGTCGGCTGTGGTTACAGTTAACACTGCCCCCACAGCGATCACAGCCTCAGGCTCACTTACTGTTTGCGTTGGCAACACACTTGCCCTGGGCAGTACCCCGGCAGGTGGTGTGTGGTCGGCAGCCGCTACCGGTGCGGTTTCTATAGACGCAGCCGGCGTTGTAACCGGACTTGTGGCAGGTACCAATGTGGTATCGTACACAGCCATAGGCTGTTATCGTACCGGTATCGTTACTGTCAATCCCGCTGTAGCAGCAATTACCGGATCGGCTACTACCTGTATCGGCCGCAATACGCCTTTGGCTAATAGTGTTTCGGGTGGCACGTGGAGCAGCAGCACACCTGCTGTGGGCACTATCAGCACCGTGGGTCAGGTAACCGGACTTACTGCCGGTACTACTACCATCACCTACACAGTCAGTGCCGGATGCGCCGCAACACTTGTCGTTACTGTCAATACGCCTCCAGGAGCCATCACCGGTAATGCTGCAGTATGCCTTGGTGCCACCAGTGCCCTGGCCAGTGCGCCGCTTGCAGGCACATGGTCCAGCAGCAACACACCTGTTGCCACTATCAGTGCAGCTGGTGTGGTAGGCGGTGTTGCTACGGGCACATCGGTTATCAGCTATATCACTCCCGATGGCTGCAATGCCACACGGATAGTTACTGTCAATCCACTGCCCGGCGCTATCACAGGCACAGCAGTAGTTTGTGTACTCGAAAATATTACGCCGGCTGCAACACCTGCCGGCGGCACCTGGAGCAGCAGCAATATCACCATCGGTACGGTGAATACCGGCTCGGGCACTGTTACCGGCATTGCAGGTGGCACATTCACGCTTACCTACACGCGCCTGGGTTGCAACAGCACCCGCACGATCACGGTAAATGCCCTGCCTTCCACTTTTACTCCTGCCGGTCCCACTACAGTGTGCGTAGGGCTTACCACTACACTCAACAGTACACCCACGCCGGGTACATGGTCCAGCAGCAATACAACTGTAGCATCCGTAGTTACAGGTACGGGTGTAGTTACTGGTAATGTTGCCGGTACAGCTCTCATCAGCTACACTGCAAACGTGACGGGATGTGTACGTACCCGCACAATTACGGTCAATGCACTGCCTGCCGCTATCGGTGGCACTACCTCTATCTGCCCGGGATCAAGTGCAACATTGACCAACACCTCTACTCCCGGAACATGGAGCAGCAGTGACCCCGGCATTGCCACCATCAACACCGGTACCGGTGTGCTGGGTGGTGTAGTTGCAGGAACATCTACAGTTACTTATACACAGAACACTGGTTGTATCCGTACTACAGTTGTTTCTGTGTCTGCAGCACCACCTGCAATCATCACACCTATCGGCGATACCAACCTCTGTCCCGGAGGATTTGTAACACTTACATCAAGCACATCTCCCGGCGTAACCTACGAGTGGTTTAACAGCGGCGTGCTGATACCGGGTGCTGCAACCCCTACGTACATCGCAAATGCGTCGGGCGCATATCAGGTAAGGGTGAATGTTGCTGTTGGCTGTTCATCATTGTCGATACCGGTAATCGTATCGGTAAACCCGGCAACGGCTACCATCACCGTACCCGGCGGAACTACATCAACCTGCTCAGGAACGCCCATAATACTCAATGCAAATCCCGGTGCCGGACTTACTTACCAGTGGGAGCTGGGCGGGTCACCCATAGCATTGGCCACTGCAGCTACTTACAATGCTGCACTTGGCGGCATCTATACTGTTCGCGTTACCAATGCTTTTGGCTGCTGGGCAGTATCTGCACCAGAATCAATAGTTGTTAACCCTACCCCATCCAATGTGGTTACCGCTTCAGGCCCGCTTACCTTCTGCAACGGTAGCAGTGTTACACTGTCGGCTGTTGCCGGGTACACTTACCAGTGGTACAACAGTCTTGGTGCAATAGCAGGAGCCGTTGGCGCCACTTATACAGCCACAACCCCTGAGGACTACTATGTAGAAGTAACAGGTACCGGAGCCTGTACGGGCACATCGGCCATAAGCACTGTAGTGGTTAATCCGCTGCCAGATGTATCTATCACACCGGGCGGCACTCGTGTATTCTGTGCAGGTGGCAATGTATTGCTCGATGCGGCACCCGGTTATGGATACCAATGGTACCGCAACGGTATCGCTATTACCGGCGCCAATGCCCAAAGCTATCTGGCATTTGCCGCAGGCGGATACCGGGTAGAGGTTACAGACCTCGGCACCGGATGTACAGACATGACACATGCCGACACCGTTGTTACCGTGATATCATCACCTACTTCTTTGCCGCTTACTCCATCTAAATTCTGCTGGGGTGGTAGCTCGCTGTTGTCTACGAGCGTATCGGGTCTTGGCAGTGCACTTAGCTACCAATGGTTTTTTAATGGTGTTGCCATACCAGGCGCCGTAGGGTCTTCCTACAGCGCGGGTGTGAGTGGCAACTACCATTGCCGCATATCGGTACCGGGAAGTTGTACGATCACTACCAACACAGTGCCTGTTACAGAAGTTCCGCTGCCCGATCCGCCAATAACTTTTAATGGCACAATATTCCAGACAGGAAACTATTATGTAGCCTACCAATGGTACAAAAATCTGGTACTGATTCCCGGCGCTACATCCAACACTACTCCTGCCACCAGCGATGGCAATTACAAAGTTGCTGTTACTGATACCAATGGCTGCCAATCCGTATCTTCGGTATATGTGCTTACCGGCTGGAAGGGTGGTTCTCCAACAACAGGTGTAACCAGCGTGAACAGCACCGATATCAGTATTTTCCCCAACCCGGCAAAGCTGACTGTAAATGTGGTTTGTACCGCACAGATCCGCACGGTGATAAGCGGTATAGATGGCAGATCACTGATCGATGTTCAGAATGAGCACACCATAGACATCAGCAATCTGGCAGATGGCATGTACATTATCACTGTTTATGGTGCAGACAATGCGTTGCTGAAAACACAAAAACTGATAAAGCAGGCTGAATAATAGCAGCAGCGTAAAGGATAAATGGCGAAGGCTGCTCTCCACGGGCAGCCTTCGTTTGTTTTAAGGTATTAATACCGGTAAATGCTTGTTCTTTGGTTGATGCGGGAAGTGCATTCAACCGTTTCAGACGGTTTATTTTATCCTCATTCCCTCCAGAAAACTCAATACATCTTTCATCTTACGCACACGGTCTACTACGAGCAGGAAATTTTTGCCTACCTGCTTCAGGCGGGCATTGATGGTACGGTTCTGTATGTAAGCAAGAATATGATTGAATGTTGCCGACTCGAAGTAGGGCGAATCGGGATTGCTTACAAAGTACAATCGCATTTGTTCGTTCTTCAGTATCAGCTTCTCAAAACCCAGCTCGCAGGCTATCTGGCGGCTGCGTAATGTGGTAAACAGATCCTGTACCTGTGAGGGTATTGGCCCGAAACGATCCTGCAATTCTACTGCAAACCGCTCCAGCTCTTCGTCTGTTTCCAGATCGTCCAGCTGCGTATACAGTGACAGTCGTTCGGTAATATTGGCTACATAGGTGTCAGGTATCAGTATCTCCAGGTCTGTGTCTATTGTGCAGTCGCTTACAAAATCTTTCTTTCTTTCCAGTTCATCCTTAAACACATCTTTAAAATCCGACGTCTTCAGCTCGCGCATAGCCTCTGCCAGAATTTTCTGATACATCTCGAAACCTATTTCTGCAATAAAGCCGCTCTGCTCGCCACCCAGCAGGTTGCCGGCACCACGTATATCCAGGTCGCGCATGGATATCTGGAAACCGCTGCCCAGTTCATTGAACTGCTCCAGCGTCTGCAGCCGCTTACGGCTATCGCCCGGCAACAGGCTCATAGGCGGTGCTACCAGGTAGCAGAAAGCCTTTTTGTTGCTGCGGCCTACACGCCCTCTGAGCTGGTGCAGATCGCTCAGACCAAACTGGTGGGCATTGTTGATGATAATGGTATTGGCATTGGCAATATCCACGCCGCTTTCTACGATGTTGGTACAGCACAGCACATCATATTCACGCTGTATAAACTTATAAAGTGCTTCTTCCAGCTGATGGCCCTCCATTTGTCCGTGCGCCATACCTATACTCAGGTCGGGACACAGATTGCGCAGCAGTGCCGCCATTTCGGGCAGGCTCTGCACCCTATTGTGCACAAAGAACACCTGACCGCCGCGCTCTGTCTCATAGTACAGCGCATTGCGTATTGCATACTCGTCAAACACCAGTACCTCTGTATGTACAGGCTGCCGGTTGGGAGGTGGTGTATTGATCACGCTCAGGTCACGGGCATTCATCAGCGAGAACTGCAGTGTACGGGGTATTGGGGTTGCTGTCAGCGTCAGCGTATCTACATTCGCCTTCAGCTCTCTCAGTTTTTCTTTCGATCCTACACCAAACTTCTGTTCCTCATCTATAATGAGTATTCCCAGATCTTTGAACTTCGCATCCTTACCCAGCAAGGCGTGTGTGCCGATGATGATATCTACCTTACCTTCTTCAAGGCGCTTGAAGGTGTCTTTCTTTTCCTTGGCCGACTTGAACCTGTTGATGTAATCTACAGTGCATGGAAAGTCTTTCAGGCGTTCCTTGAACGTGTTGTAATGCTGAAATGCAAGGATAGTCGTAGGCACCAGTATAGCAGCCTGCTTGCTGTCGGCAACGGCCTTGAATGCAGCACGAACAGCAATCTCTGTTTTACCAAAACCCACATCGCCGCACACCAGGCGATCCATAGGTGCCGGTGATTCCATATCCCGCTTTACATCTGCAGTAGCCTTGCCCTGATCGGGTGTGTCCTCATAAAAAAACGAAGCTTCGAGTTCTGTCTGCAGGTAGCTGTCAGGCGAGAAGGCAAACCCTTCCGACGCTTTACGTTTGGCATACAGTTTTATGAGGTCTGCAGCTATATCCTTTACCTGCTTCTTGGTTTTGTTCTTTAGCTTCTGCCACGCATCGCTGCCCAGCTTGTTTACCCTGGGCACAGTGCCTTCCTTGCCGGTATACTTGCTGATCTTGTGCAGCGAGTTGATGTTGACATACAACACATCATTGTCGCGATACAGAATCCTGATGGCCTCCTGCATATTGCCATTGACCTCTATTTTTTGTAAGCCACTATATACACCTACCCCGTGGTCTATGTGTGTCACAAAGTCGCCGGGCGTAAGCTCGCGCAGTGCACGCAGCGTCAGTGCCTTACCCTTGGAGTAGGCTTGCTTTACATTGTACTTGTGATACCGCTGAAAGATCTGATGATCTGTGTAGCAGATCACTTTCTTATCGTGGTCTATAAAACCCTTGCTGATGGGTACCGGAACGGCTACAAAGGTGATACCTGCATTGAGATCGTCAAATATGCTTCTCAGCCTTTCCAGTTGCTTGGGGTTCTCTGCAAAAATATAGGGAACATATTTTTCGGCCTGCCGCTTCTGCAGGTCGGTAATCAGCATATTGAACTGCCTGTTGAATACCGGCTGCTCTTCTGTGGCAAACAAAAAAGTGGCATCTACAGGGTCTCCCGTTATCTGCTCCAGCGAGTGATTGTACCATTCCAGCAGGTGGCGGCTACCGATTCTCGACGCCCAGGTACCATCTGTTTCAAAGTCAGCTCTTGATATTTCCTTGAGCCACTCCTCTTCATGGTCTATGGCCACAATGCCCATCGACATTTTATCCGGCAGGTCAGCGGCCATTTTGGCGAGCCTGCCAATCGTAAAATTCAGATCCTTTGCCCATATCAGGGTGTTCTCGGGCAGGAAGTCGAGCAGCGATATCTTCTCCGTCGATTCAAATCTGGTTTCAATATTCGGCAATATAGATATCTGTAGCAGCTTTCGTTCAGACAACTGCGTTTCCGGGTTGAATATACGTATGCTGTCTACTTCAGTATCAAAAAGCTCTATGCGATACGGATGCTCATTGCCAAAAGAATAGATGTCCAGTATGCCCCCACGCATAGCAAACTGACCCGGTTCGTATACGAAGTCTTCACGCCTGAAGCCCAGTGTAACAAACCGTTCCAGCAGGGCATCAACATCCAGGTTTTCACTCACCTTTATGCTGATCATATTGTCTGCAAGCGACGAGGGATTGACCACCTTTTCAAACAATGCTTCGGGATAAGTGACCAACACTTTTTTGTGGGGTTTCTTACCCGTAAATTTCGTCAATGCCTCTGTGCGCAGCATCACATGACTGCTGTTCAGCTCATTGAAGTTTCCGGTGCGCTTGAAAGAGTCGGGATAGAAACTGATGTCGAGCCCCTTGGTAAGATGTTCGATGTCGTTATGAAAGTACGCTGCCTCTTCGCGGTCATTGAGGATAAATACATGATTGGCGTCTGTGAGCTGCCACAATGCCGCTGCGATGAAATTGACAGATGATCCGCGAAGATTGTCGAGGTATACCCTGAGCTTATGTCCGGGCATTGCTATACCAGCCGCAATTTGTTTTATGCGGATATCATTCTGGTACAAACCCTGCAACACTTCAAGATTCATCGGGGCGCAAAGGTAGGGTAATTTGGTATGTGCGGGATTGACAAAAATCAGAAAAAACGCACTGACCACCCTGCTGACGCCAGGCAGATCATGGCAACGGCAATTTGGGACAAAAAAAAACTGCCTGTTGTTATAAAAATAACATCAGGCAGGTACAGGCGGTTTCCCGTCAGCGATAGCAAAATGCCTTATACTACCAGACCGTCTTCCAGCGCTTTGTAGTGTTTTATTTGCTCCAGCGCATCTGGTACCACATCACTGGTGATCACAATGAAGCTGTCTTTAATGGCATTTTTCATGGCATAGTCTATCGCATCCGACTCTTTCTTGATCACCGTGATCTTCTTGTTCTTGTCTACGCTGTATATGCCCTTTGTCATCAATGCGATGATATCTTCCTCGCTCCTGCCACGCAGGTTCTTATCCTGACGAATGATGATCTCATCAAACACCTTTGCCGCTGCCTCGCCCAGCGATATGATATCTTCGTCGCGGCGGTCTCCTACGCCGGCTATAATACCCACCTTCACCGTTGCATCTACCGACTTTACAAACTTTCCTATCGCCAGCAGCCCATGCGTATTATGCGCATAGTCTATCATCACGGAGTAATTGCGGAAATGGAACATGTTCATCCTGCCTGGAGTGAGCGCCGGCGAAGGTGTGAATGTCTGCAATGCCTGCCTGATGTCTTCTGTTTTAAAATCCTGCACATACGCAGCCAGTGTCGCCGCCAGCGCATTGGCGATATTGAATTCGGCCATACCGCTGAATGTGAGCGGCACATTGGTTACTTTCTCTACCCGTATCTTCCAGGTGCCTTTCAGTATGGTTATGTAGCCGTTCTCGTAAATCGCAGCCAATCCGCCTTTGGCACAATGGCGTTTTATACGTCCACTGTGTTCGTTGAGCGAAAAATATGCCACCTTGCACTTCAGCTCCTTGTGCATTTCATACACCAGGTCATCGTCTGCGTTCAGTATTGCATACCCTTCCGGGAATACCGTTTGTGCCGCCACCGATTTCACCTTTGCCAGCTTTTCTATGGTATCAATACCACTCAGGCCCAGGTGATCTTCTGCCACATTGGTTACTACCGCCACATCGCAATTATGAAACCCGAGACCAGCGCGCAATATACCACCACGCGCACACTCCAGTACAGCATAGTTTACCGTAGGGTCGCGCAACACAAACTCAGCTGATACAGGCCCGGTACAGTCGCCGCGCATCATCAGCTGGTTTTGTATGTATACACCATCAGTAGTGGTATACCCTACCTTGTATCCCATCTGTTTTACGATGTGCGCTATAAGTCGTGTAGTGGTTGTTTTGCCGTTTGTACCAGACACCGCAATAATAGGTATGCGCGCGGTAGTGCCCGGTGGGTAGAGCATATCTATCACCGGCTCGGCCACATTGCGTGGCAATCCTTCGGTTGGGTCCAGATGCATCCTGAATCCGGGAGCTGCATTCACCTCCAGCACAGCACCGCCATTCTCGGTTATAGGTGTCGAGAGGTCTTCTGCCATAATATCTATACCGCAGATATTAAGCCCGATGATCCTGGCAATTCGCTCGCACATAAATACATTGGTAGGGTGCACAAAGTCGGTAACATCGGTGGCTGTGCCGCCGGTACTCAGATTGGCCGTTGGTTTCAGCCACAGTTCTTCGCCTTTGGCAATCACTGTTTCCAATGTGTATCCCTTCTTGTTCAGTATATCTTCTGTGAACCCGTCTACCTTTATTGCGGTCAGCACCTTCTCGTGGCCATAGCCGCGGCGCGGGTCACTGTTTACAATATCTATCAGTTGCTGTATGGTGTGTACACCATCTCCTTTTACGGCTGCAGGCGTGCGCAGTGCTGCTGCAACAAATTTATAGTTGACTACCAGCACCCTGAAATCGAACCCGGTTATGAACTTCTCACAGATAACCGATCTGCCATACACCTTTGCGGCCTTGAGGCCGGCTACTGCATCTTCCCAGTTGCGTATGTTGGTGGTAGCGCCCTTACCATGATTGCCATTTACCGGCTTGGTCACAATAGGGTACCCTATCCGGTCTATCGCCGCTTTCAGGTCTTCTTCGTCATATACGATTCTGCCACGTGGCACAGGTATCTCCGACGCTTCCAGCAGGTTTTTTGTTTCTTCCTTGTCACAGGCTATTTCCACAGCTATGCTGCTTGTAGTACTGGCTACCGTTGCCTGCACACGGTGCTGATTCACCCCGTACCCAAGCTGCACCAGAGAATGCCTGTTGAGGCGGATGTAAGGTATCTTCCTGCGAATCGCTTCCTCTACTATTGAGCCTGTGCTGGGGCCCAGTCGCTCGTCTTCGCGAATTTCGCGCAGCGTCTGTATATCCTCCTGCAGATCGTATGTTTTCCCGTCTATCAGTGCCTCTGCTATACGCACAGCAGCACGTGCCGTATAGATACCTGCCTTTGCCTCGTGATAGGAGAATACCACATGGTATACGCCTGGTTCTTTTGTTTCGCGGGTACGCCCAAATCCGGTGTCCATACCTGCCAGTGTCTGCAGTTCCAGTGCTATGTGTTCAATCACATGCCCCATCCACGTGCCTTCCTCTACTCTCAAAAAGAAACCACCCGGTACACCTTCCGAACAACGGTGTTCAAAGAGTGTTGGCATAAGCTCTGCCAGCCGCTCGCGAAAACCTGGAATTTTATCTGTTGGCCGCTGTTCCATCTCTTCGAGGTCCAGCGTCATTACTATTAGTTTATGCCTGTTTGCCGACCAGTAGTTGGGGCCGCTCATCGCCTTTATGTCGAGGATCTTCATACACGTGTTAAATTTTAGTGTATTAAGGTAGTCGATTTTTTGGTAATCGATAAACTATTAGCTATAAATAATCAGAAAAACGAAATTTTTGCAGGTGATATCACAAGGCTACTCCCTCATAAATTTCTGCCATTGGGAGGGCAACGTCTATTGCCGGGAGCAGCACAATATCGCCCATGCCGGAATAAACGGTTTGTTCCCATTTACCGTTTTCGCTTAGGTGCCAGTATTCAACACTGAGCGTTTCAGAATCAACCATCAGATAGCCGCGCAGCGACGGTATATCGCGATACAGCCTGAATTTTTCTGTCTGGTCATATGTCTTTGTTGATGCCGACAGGACCTCCACCAGGAGCGTAGGGTTCAGTA
The DNA here is from genome assembly GCA_903824665.1 of uncultured Bacteroidota bacterium. Lineage (GTDB taxonomy): Bacteria > Bacteroidota > Bacteroidia > Chitinophagales > Chitinophagaceae > Nemorincola. The sequence continues at coordinate 157,679 of CAIJXT010000033.1, forward strand.
CATTGAAGCCATCGTTATTCAGTGTTTCCTCCTTTCCGCAAATCACCGTTACATCAGGGTAGGTAAACAAGCTGCTCTGCGCTACGTGCACCCGGGTATCACTACCAAATGGCTTGCACTTGCTGCTGCCCGTTTTTATACTCAGCTTACTGATCAGATTTGTAGTGATGTGGTTGTGCGGCATTTTAGCGCCCGACATAGCAAAAAGCTCGCCCCGGTAATACTCATGTTTTTCTGCAGCCGCCTGTTCTATCTCTAGGTATTCCCCGATAGTGAATTGCTGCTTGCCATATGCAATAGCCGGTTCGCGTACTAACATAAAACTTGTATTTCAGGTTGTTACAAAATTCACTCCCTCATAGACATCTGCCATAGGCAAGGCAACTTCTATCGCCGAGAGCAGCACTATATCGCCCATGTTGGTGTAAACAGTTTGTTCCCACTTAGCATTTTCGCTCAGATGCCAATATTCAACACTGAGCGTTTCAGAATCGACCATCAGATAACCGCGCAGCGACGGTATGTCGCGATACAACTCGAATTTCTGGTTTCGGTCGTAGGCCTTTGTTGATGCCGATAACACCTCTGCGAGCACTGTGGGGTTAAGCACATTGAACCCATCATTGTTCAGTGTTTCCTCCTGACCACAAATGACGGTAACATCAGGATAGGTGAACAAACTGTTTTGCTCAATATGCACTCTTGTATCGCTGCCTACTGCAAAACATTGCTTTCCCTCCAGCTTGTTACCCAAAAGGCGGATCAGATTAGCTGCAATCCGGTTGTGCGGCATTTTAGCGCCCGACATGGCAAATAACTCGCCCCGGTAGTACTCATGTTTTTCTGCAGCCGCCTGTTCTATCTCAAGGTATTCCCCGATAGTGAATTGCTGCTTTCCATATGCAATAGCCGGTTCGCGTAGTAACATAATGTAAAAATACAAATAAAAAAGCACACCACTTTTTTGAAAGTTTGTGGTGTGCCTGAGTTTTATGATCAGAATATTTTTACTCTACCGGCGGCAGTGCGTTGATGCCATCCCCACCCAGGTACAGGTGAAATGTATCACCGCGCAAACCTATACGCATAGACTCCAGTGGTATCATCTCAGCAGGAGCGAGATTGCCCAGATTTACATTGGCGCCAAGAAGTTCCAGGAAGTAAACCTGCTGGGCTTTCTGTGGTGCTTCCCAGATGATCTTTTCGTAAGGGATCTGTGTGAGTATCTCCTGTACCAACCCTTCGCGAACCTCGCCCGAGCCACGGTAAATACCAACATTTCCCGCTTCGCGTGCTTCTGCAATAACATAGGTAGAACCTGCCTCAAGCTCGGCTTTCATTAGTTCTATCCACTTATACGGCGGCATGATGTGTGCTGCATCTTTCGACCCTACCTCAGAAAACACAGTAACGTGTTTTGCCAGTTTCTCAATATACCCGCATTTCTCGATGTGGGGAATGGTTATAGAACCATCAGAGACCTCTACATGAGTAAGGCCGTAGTCTTTAATGATGCTGATATAGTCATCTATCTGATTGCGGATCAGAAATGCTTCAAACAAAGTGCCACCGAAATAAACCGGAATGTCGAGTTGTCTGTAAATGTCTATTTTTTCGCGCAGATTGGCTGTTACTGCACTGGTGCCAAAGCCTAGTTTCACAATATCAACGTAGGGGGCAGCAACCGAAAGAAAATCCCGGGTACCCTCAAGTCCCATACCCTTGTCCATTACCATTGTAAGGCCAAAATTGCGTGGCTTAATTGTGCGCTGCGGGATGTTTTTTAGTGGAAAATTCATGAATGTGTTGTTGAAAAGACTGTGCAAAGATAATTCATTCAGGCTTTTAACACGAATAATGCCTGTACGGTTTGTATATTGCAGGCATAATTCTGCATATATGCGCAAGAATGTACCTATCGTGGGCTTTATAATCGGGTTATTGTTGCCGATACTGGGTTTTGCCATTGTCTACTTTATGTGGTTCAATGGCCGGGATCTGGGCGCGGTGATCAGTATGCTTGCCCACGACCACCGGGTTACCCCCAAGGTGCTCACCTTAAGTTTGCTTATCAACCTGGTGCCATTTGTCTATTGCAACGCAAAAAGACTCGATTATGCCATGCGTGGTATTGTGATCGCCACCATGCTGTATGCCGTACTTATTGTACTGATCATGTTTGTCTGGTAAAAAGATGCGCTACTACATTATAGCCGGCGAGGCCAGCGGCGACCTGCATGGCAGCAATCTGGTGAAGGCTATTCACCGGCAGGATACCAATGCCACAATCCATTGCTGGGGTGGTGACAAAATGGAAGCAGCCGGTGCTACAGTGATAAAGCACTACCGTGAGCTTGCCTTTATGGGTTTTGTAGAAGTGATCACCCACCTGCCTACTATTTTCCGGAATATCTCTTTCTGCAAAAAAGACGTACTTGCTTTCCGCCCCGATGTGCTGGTACTGATAGACTATCCTGGTTTCAACCTGCGTATTGCAGCTTGGGCCAGGCAGCAGGGTATTAAGGTTGTATACTACATCTCGCCGCAGGTATGGGCCTGGAAAGAAAAAAGAGTGGTACAGATAAAGCGCGATGTAGACAAAATGCTGGTCATACTGCCCTTCGAGGTGGACTTCTATAAAAAATGGGATTTCGATGTCACCTATGTAGGTCACCCACTCATAGAAGTAGTAGGCTACGAAAAAGAAAAAGTGCCGGCTACTCCCCTTTCCGACAAACCGATCATAGCATTACTGCCCGGCAGCCGTGCTCAGGAGATAAAAGTAAAACTGCCTGTGATGCTGGAGATGACAACACGATTCCCGCAGTACAGCTTCGTAGTAGCACAGGCTCCATCGCTGCCCGATGCACTGTATCAGGACATTATCGGCAACCGTAAGGTGGTATTGGCAAAAGGCAATACCTACAACTTGCTGAAGCAGGCTGCTGCAGGGCTCATCACCAGCGGCACCGCCACACTCGAGACAGCCCTCTTCGGGCTGCCACAGGTAGTGTGTTACAAGGGCAATGCACTATCCTTCTGGCTGGCCACAAAACTGGTGAATGTAAAATACATTTCGCTGGTCAATCTCATTATGGATAAACCGGTAGTGACCGAGCTGATTCAAAATGACCTCACACCCGACAAGCTGGAAGCTGCACTCACCCGCCTGCTCACTGATACCGCTTACCGCACCGAACTGCAACACGACTACAAGACCCTCTGGGACCGGCTCGGCAGCAGCAATGCGTCTGACAATGCAGCACGCGAAATACTAGAAGTGGCTGCTGCAACCCGCTAACCTATTCGACCACAATTTTGCTCACCTCCCTGCAACCGTCTTTACCGTCTACAGCAATAAAATATACGCCGGCAGGTACCTTCAATGGTATACGTGCAGTCGATCCCGTAAATTGACCTGTTGCCACATGCCTGCCTGTTATGTGATACACTTCATAACCGGTGGCACCATAGTGCTGCTCCACACTCATCGTGGTTCCCTCTGCCGCCGGATTGGGGTATATCTTCAGTGTGTGGCCATAGCCCGGGGCTGCAGGCACTGCTGTGCCGGGTGTTATTCTCGCGGCAATGCCATTCACTGGGATGCTGCCACTCCAACCGCCACTATTGCCGTTGCGGAACTTTCCGCCTGCTATCAGTTTGTTGTTGAACATTACCATTGTTTGCACTGCACTGTCTACAGACATCCAGTTGCCATAATCGCCCATATTAAAGCAGTTTGCGCCGTAGTTCCCCATCATGGGCGAATACAGAAACTGCCCACCAATATTCAGTGAGCCGGTTTCGGCGCACAATGAATTCAGAGCCAATGCACCATCAGATTTGTAAAAATCATTGATAGCAGTTGCGTACTGAAAAGCAGAATGCCATGTGCCATTTCGCAGTACCATAAACAAGCTGTTGGTATCCGTGGCATGCGTTCTGCTGCATACGGCATACACAGAGTCGCTGTATACTTCCAGATCCATCACCTCATTATTCAGCGCATTGGCACAGGTCTGAAATGAGGCAGACTCATTCCACAGTATGGCATTGGCCGGTATACCACCATAACTGAACGAGCCCCCCAATACCAGCGAGCCTGCCACTTCCTGTATCGTGTTCACATGCCCCATCAGTCCGGGAATCGCATTCCATGTTGTTCCATTCCATTTGGCAAAATTGCCACCGGTCATCGCCACGCAATCATCAAAATCGCCCACGGCATATAGGTTGCCTCCAGATACGCACATGTCCTTTACCGCTCCATTTACACATCCTGCAGCATGCCACCCGGTGCCATCCCAATATGCAATATTATCTGCCGGAATGCCACCGGCTTCTGTAAAGGATCCGGCCACATAAATTCTGCCTTCGTGTTTTATGATCGCATTTACCCTACCATTCACACCAGACCCCATACTGTGCCATGTGTACGTACCACCAGCCTCTGTCACATAAGCTATGTTCGCGGCTGCTATGCTCCCGTCAACCTGAGTAAACTGCCCGCCAACATACATACGCTCATTGGTAATGTCCACATACAGCTTATTCACAACCCCGTTCACACCATTTCCTATTTTCCCACAATGCGCCTCGGGCGGGTAGCCAGGCTGTATCCATGCCAGCTCGTCGGTAGTGAATCCGTACTCCTGCGCCCATACTGCCAGTTCGGGATAGCTCATCTGTCGCACATACGCCAGATTGCTGTTTGCAGCTATCATACGCGACACCTGCTCATATCCGGTGGCTTTTACCAGATAGCCCACGGCACAAAAATTGTCATATTGATCGATGAATATCGGCGTACGGTACGTATATCGGTCATTGACCGGAAAATTGCCCGTAAGCCAGTATTGGTGCAGATGGTCCAGTGCTACCACGCGGTTGCGCACCTGCGATGCCGACAGCCCGTTGGCGCTACGCGCTCTTAGCGTTTTTTCTACCAGCCTCAAATGTGTTCTGATCCATTCATGTTCTGTCCTGGCACTGAATAGCGGCAAGTCGGTAAGGCTTACATCTGTCTGTTCAGACCAGCACTTGTTTACTTCTTTCAGTTTTTCGTAAGTATTGTTTGTAGCGATAGCTGTCAGAGAGATGCAGCAGGCAAAGAGGAAGAATAGGTATTTCATAATAGAAAGATTAAAGGGTTAAGAATAGTTTCAGGCAATACGAATGTAGCCAATTGTAATAACATAGCAAAATCTATGTATGGAATATTCTCCGATTGGAGTCTGTATAATAAACACAGTCCCATGGCAGACATGACATTGCCGCAGAAAGGCGGCCGACGCAAGGTACAGGCACCCCGCATAGATCTTACACCCATGGTAGACCTCGGGTTCCTGCTCATCACATTCTTTATGTTCACTACCACGCTGGCACAACACAAGGCACTCACGCTCAACATGCCCACAAGAGAAATAAGCGCTCACCCATCCACGATACCCGAAGAAAGCACCCTGACCATGATGCCTGTAAAGGACCACAAAGTGGTATACTACAAAGGCGCGCCCAATACTCGGTCGTTACCCAAACAATGCCACGTAAGCAATGTTACAGATATAGTACTGGCCATGAAGCAAACCGTGGCTATGCAACCCGCACACCTCAGCGCCGCAGCCCACAAACTGCATGTACTGATAAAACCCGGCGACGATTGCAAATACGAAGACGTAGTGCACCTGCTCGACGCCATGCTGATAGCCGATGTGCCCTACTACGCCATACTGGACCTTACCGACACCGACCGTATGCTCATCGAAAAAAGCAGGAAATGAGCACCCAAAAGGCCCTGTATACAGGCGTTTCGCAGCGGTACATAAAGCAATAACCCCTGCACTTTCGGGCAGGGGTTATCGCTTTGTATTAGTGTTATCTGTTCAGGTTATGCGTATGCTTCTGTAGGCTCACAGGTACATACCAGATTGCGGTCGCCATACGTATTGTTTACGCGGGCTACGCTTGGCCAGAACTTATTGTTCTTCACATATGGCAGCGGATAAGCGGCCTGCTGGCGGCTGTAGGCATGGTTCCAATCATCGGCAGTGATCATAAACTGCGTATGCGGTGCATTCTTCAGCGGGTTATCAGTAGCATCCATTTTGCCTTCTTCTATCGCGCGTATCTCTGCACGTATACCTAGCAGCGCATCACAGAATCGGTCCAGCTCTGCTTTATCTTCGCTCTCTGTAGGCTCTATCATTATGGTTCCTGCCACAGGGAAGCTCATGGTAGGCGCGTGGAAACCATAATCAATCAGGCGTTTTGCCACATCTTCAGCCTCAATGTGTGCAGTTTTCTTAAACGGACGCAGATCTACTATGAACTCGTGTGCACAGGTGCCACCGGTGCCGGTATAGAGTATCTCATAATCGTTCTGCAGGCGGGCACGCATATAGTTGGCATTGAGTATAGCATACTCTGTAGCCATGCGCACTCCCGCCGATCCCAGCATGCGTATGTAGGCATAGGATATCAGCAATATGCTGGCCGATCCGAATGGAGCAGCAGATACCGCATGGCTGCCGCCTGTACCATCGCCCAGCGACACATGTCCGGGCAGGAATGGCTCCAGATGCTTCTTCACACAAATTGGTCCCATGCCGGGGCCACCACCACCATGTGGTATCGCAAATGTCTTATGCAGGTTCAGGTGGCACACATCGGCGCCTATCAGGCCCGGAGCAGTCAGCCCCACCTGAGCGTTCATGTTCGCACCGTCCATGTAAACCTGTCCGCCCTGGGCATGCACTATATCAGTGATCTCACGCACAGTCTCTTCATATACACCGTAGGTCGATGGGTAAGTGATCATGATACCAGCCAGATTATCGGCATGCTGTGCCGCCTTGGCTTTCAGATCTTCCACGTCTATATAACCGTTTTCCAGTGCCTTCACCACTACCACCTTGTAGCCTACCATCACCGCGCTTGCAGGGTTGGTACCATGTGCCGATATCGGTATCAGTATCACATTGCGGTGTTTGTTACCACGGCTTTCATGGTAGCCACGTATAGCCAGCAGGCCGGCATACTCGCCCTGTGCGCCACTATTGGGCTGCAGGCTGCAGGCATCAAATGCGGTGATCTCGCACAGATGTGCCGACAGATCTTTCACTATCTGCAGATACCCTTCAGACTGATTGGCCGGTACAAACGGATGCATTTTACTCCAATGCGGCCAGCTCAGCGGCATCATCTCTGTAGCAGCATTCAGCTTCATCGTGCAGCTACCCAGCGATATCATACTGGTATTCAGGCTCAGGTCTTTGTTCTCCAGCATCTTGATGTAGCGCATCATTTGCGACTCGCTGTGGTGACTGTTGAACACCTGATGAGCCAGAAACTGACTCGTGCGTGTAAGTGCCGTAGGGATATGAGACAGAGATGTTTGCTCATCTACAGAGAATGATACAGGCAACTCACCATTCAGTACCGCCTTCAGTATATCCAGCACATCAGTAGACGTTGTTGTTTCGTCCAGCGAAATACCGACCATATTGTTGGCATGATAACGGAAGTTCATACCCATTGCTTCTGCACTTGTACGTACCGCATTGCTGTCGGCTACACTTACACATACAGTATCAAAGTAGCTGTTGCTGTGCACCTTGAGGCCGGCCGCGGCAAACGAATCGCCCAGTACCTGAGCCAGCAGTGCCACTCTCTTGGCTATGTCTTTAAGGCCATCCGGACCATGATACACCGCATACATCGCCGCCATATTTGCCAGCAGCGCCTGTGCAGTACAGATATTAGAGGTTGCTTTTTCGCGTTTTATATGCTGCTCGCGTGTGCCCAGCGCCATGCGCAGTGCCCTGTTTCCATTGGCGTCAATGCTTATACCTATCAGCCTGCCCGGAATCTGGCGTTTAAAATCTTCCTTCGTCGAGAAAAATGCGGCATGTGGTCCACCAAATCCCATTGGCACACCAAAGCGCTGCGCATTGCCTACAGCAGCATCTGCGCCCAGCTCTCCGGGAGGGGTCAGCAGGGTCAGCGCCAGCAGGTCGGTAGCCAGTACTACATAGCCACCCGCATCATGCATCGCATTGATAAAGTTGCGGTAATCCACCACACTGCCTTTATCGTTGGGGTATTGCAGCAAAGCACCAAAATAAGTAGCGTCAAGGTCTGCTATATGGCAATCACCAAACACCACGTCTATACCCAGTGGTATAGCACGGGTCAGGATCACGTCCTTGGTCTGAGGAAACACCTCGGCATCTACAAAAAACTTAGGCCTGTCAGGATTTTGAGGATCCTTATTGGCCGAATGGAAAAACATATTCATGGCCTCTGCTGCGGCAGTTGCCTCGTCCAGCAGCGACGCATTGGTGATCGGCAGGCCGGTCAGGTCACTCACCACTGTCTGATAGTTGATAAGGCTTTCCAGACGTCCCTGGCTTATCTCGGCCTGGTAAGGGGTGTACTGTGTGTACCAACCCGGGTTTTCGAAAATATTGCGCAATATCACGCTCGGGGTATGGGTATCATAATATCCCTGCCCTATGTAGCTTTTGTACACTTTGTTTTTCAACGACACTTCTTTCAGCTCTGCAAGGTATTGTGCCTCGCTCTGTCCTGACGGTATCCGCAGGGCATGATCCATACGGATCGTTTGCGGCACCGTTCGTCCTACCAGCTCTTCCATGTTTTCAACACCAATGGTTTTGAGCATTTCTTTCGTGTCATGATCATTTGGCCCTATGTGGCGACCAATAAATTCCGCGCTTTGCTTTGAAAACAAGTTCATAAATGGAAATTAAGATTGAAGCAGAAAATTAAATAAATAACGAAAAACCGGAGTGCAAATATAATCTTTAAAGGTGGAAATGATAAATATCCACACTGCGACACCGCAACCGCATTTTTCAGCAGCGATTTCCCGGCAGATAGCCTCAAAATTGAATTTGCATTTTTTTATAATGCTTCAATTAATCTTGTGGCATTGTTTTATTATTCCGATATTTGTCTTTATCTTTCCGAGCTACTTAACAAAATTTTAAGCGTTGAAACGACTAATATACTCATTGGTTTTATTGCTGCCGCTTTGCCTTCGGGCTCAGGAAACGCACCATGAAATCGGCCTGGGCCTGGGCGTTGCCAATTATTACGGCGATTTGCAACCTAAGTTTTTTGCTTCAGACGGGTACAGACCCATGGCTACAGCTGTGTATAAGTTTTTCATGAGCCCGCGCATAGGTCTGCGCACAGGCGTTTCTGTCTGCCAGCTTACAGCAGCAGATAGTCTCGGTCGCATCCCTATCAATCAGAAACGCAACCTTAGCTTCACTACCAATGTATTCGAGTTTCATGGCGCCGTAGAATTCAACTTCCTGCCTATCGATGTGTTGCACAGAAAAGTTACACCTTACATATTTGGTGGTATAGGCGTATTCTACTTCAATCCCTTTGCCGAAGACGTTGCCGGAAACAAACATTTCCTGCGCCCGCTCAGCACAGAGGGTCAGGGCCTCCCTATGTACCCCGACCGCAAGAAGTACAGTCTCGTCAACATGTCTTTCCCGTTTGGTGGTGGTTTCAAGTTCTTCATCGGCAAAACACTGATGGTAACACCTGAGCTTGGTCTTCGCTACACCAATACCGACTATATGGACGACGTCAGCAAGTCTTACGTCAACATGGATACCCTCCGTCAATACAAAGGTCAGTTGGCTACAGCTATGTCTTTCCGCGGCAACGAAAAAGCCGATTGGGATGGCAACAACCCCAACTATGGCTACCAGCGCGGCGATAGCAAGGCAAACGACTGGTATTGGTTCGGTAATATCACCGTTACCGTGTATTTCCGTTCATTTGGCAACGCTCGTCCATACACCAAGACCCGCTGTCCCGGATTTTACTATCGGTAATGCATTCGGTTCAGCCATTCCGGCTTTACCGATTTCATAATATTTCCAAAACTGCAGTCTGCACCTCACCGGTCAGACTGTTTTTTTTTGCCCCTGTTCCCGCCTTTGTTAGTACCCCTGCCTGTATCACAGCTATGCCGGTTGGTACCCCACGCAGCGCGTCTTCACGGTCCGCCTTAGCCACATTGTCGCGGCATTTGTTCTTGCGCATTCGGGCTTCACCCATACTTTTTTTGCTCATTGCTGTTTACCGGCTGGCGGTTTGCTGTTGCTTTTCTGTTTTCTGCACCGGTCGCTGCAATACAGCACATGTTCCCAGTCCTTTTCCCATTTCTTGCGCCAGGCAAATGGTCTGCCGCATACAACACACATTTTTTCAGGAAGATGCTGCTTCTGCACACCCTTCATAGTTCATTTTCTAACCAATATAGGCAATATTGCACCGCTCCGCTTCCTTTTCCTTTGCATACCACATTTTGCCATTGCTGTTATGCATAAGCGCATGGGCATTGTCTGTTGCAACTATCTTCCCCGCTATCAGTACTGCAGCCCTCCAGACTGGTCCAGGCGTCCGCTTGGTCCTTTCCCCCGCAAGCGTCAAGCTTGCGGAAACCCCACTGGCGCCACTTGCGGCTAAGACTCGGTAAAAGCAAGTGATTTGCCATAGGTGTCCGGCAGCATCATTACAGACACAAGCGCCAAAGCCCATACAATGCACCCTGTAGTGGCGAGCCCGCCCGCCAGGCTTAGCCCAAACGCATGTTGTATACCCTGATGCAAAGGGATCAACAGCACCAGTGCCCCCCGCATGAAGTTTGTAACGGTAGCCGTCACAGTCACACGCAGATTGATACCAAAATGTTCGGCGGTCGCAGTCACAAACACCGAAAGGTAGCCGCAGGCCAGCCCCATCAGAAATGAAGTAATATTCAGTTGCTGGCTTTCATGTATCCTTACAAAATGGTATGCAGTCGAGAGTACGCCCAAAGCCATAAAAGCCATCAGTACCTTCTTACGGCTGCGCACCAGCTGGCTCAGAATCCCGCTCGTCAGATCGCCGCTCGTAATACCAATCTGGAAGAGTACAAAGCAGGTCGATAATTTCAGCCCCGCTATGCCATTATCCTTTGCCAGTTCCGGCGATAGCGTAATCAGCAGACCAACACTGTACCAGATGGGTATACCCATCAGTATACAGGCAAAATATTTCAGTGCTCGCCTGGGGGTGGCAAACAGCAAAAACAATGAACCCTTTTTCCCGTTAGGCAACTTATTCTCGCTAAACATGGCCGGCTCATAAGAATTCAGCCGCAGCACAAGCAATATACCACCGGCTACCCCGGCCGCAAGAAACGCTTGTCGCCATGGCAGAAAATCGCCTATCAGCCCCGCCGTTACCGCACCCAACGCGCCCAGGGTAGCTACCAGAATGGTGCCATATCCCCGCTTTTCTACCGACATGCTCTCTGATACCAGCGTTATCCCTGCACCCAGCTCGCCGGCCAGCCCCACCCCTGCCAGAAACCTGATCACCGCATAAGTGTTTACATCCTGCACATAGGCATTGGCGAAATTGGCAAGAGAATACAGCAGAATAGACCCATACAACACAGTCACACGCCCCTTCTTATCGGCATAGATACCCGTTATGATACCTCCCAGCATCATACCCGCCATCTGTATAGAAAGCAGTCTTTCACCGGTCAGCGTCAATTCGGTGCCAATCAACCCAAGGTCTTTCAGAGAAGGTATCCGGTACACATTAAACAGAAACAGATCGAAGGCATCTATAAAAAAACCAATGCCAGCTACCAGCACTGTAATATTGAAGGGAGATTCATAAATTTTTTGGTTGCCAGATCTCATATGGTGCGCACATAGCCTGTGCTAAAATAGACAATCGCCTGTTTTTCTTCAAATGGACAAATGCTGGTGTATAAATGGTGGAATATACATGCAATAATCCAGCTTCTGACAACCTGTTGCATTGGCTTTCTAAAACGCATTTAGCGTTGTGTCCCCTGCACCTATCCTCCTAATACAACGCTTAAATAACATGAGATAAGACGAAATCAATGACATTTTCATTAATGTATCTTAGCGAAGAATAGTCATTGCTACATCTGTTTGTTATACTATTTTTACAACGCAAACCCATGTCGCTATATGAAAGATTATGTAATAAGGTCAGCATTTCATCAAAGTATTCTTAAATCCGAGCATGAATGCTCCGATACTTTTGTTGTTGATGAACTGGGCTTAAAGAATGGTTTAATCCGTGCAGACATCGCCGTTCTAAATGGAAAACTTGTTGGCTACGAGATAAAGACTGATAGCGATACTTTAATGCGCTTACCTAATCAGATAAAAGCTTACAATGAGGTTTTTGACAATGTTTATATAATCACCGGCAATCGACATTTAGCAAATGTATTGGTAAGCGTACCGGATTGGTGGGGCGTGTACCTGATAACAAAAACAGGAAACGAAGCATACAATTTTAAACATTATCGCAAGGCAAAAAAAAATCGTGATAAGGATACATTCGGATTAGCACAGTTGTTATGGAAAGACGAGGTTAAAGATATTTTGACTTCAACTTTGCATCACAAGGTAAAGTCAAAATGGACCAAAGACGATTTATACGAACTTTTATCCACTGAGTGTTCACCGACAAAGTTGAGTACGTTCGTTCTCAAATATTTAAAATCTAGGCAGACTTGGCGAACAAATCCACAATTACCTTCGTAAAGTGGTGGTTGGTGCCGACTTCAATCCAGACGTTTGCGTTGCCGGTCTTTGTCAGTCTATTGGCACACTTTTGGATGTGCATATCTCCAGCTGAAAAATTCTCGCCTAAATAGTATTTCGAAGCCACTATCTTATCTGCCTGTCCATAAAACTGCTGCCAATCAGCGCTTTTTTTAAGTGCTTTTCCCTTAACAACAAACCATGAATCATTGTGGGTGTAACGAATATTTGCACTCGTGGACATGATTTTCGGGTTAAACTCAAAATAGCCTGCAGAAACGATACTGTAATCTCCAAAGTTAATTGGCCTATTAATCCGCGTCTTTTTAAGCCTCTGTACAATAGTATTAAACAGAATCCAATCGTTACGAGGGATTAACTCTGTTTCGTTCTTAATCTTACTCATCGCAGGGAATGCGCCACCTGCCAAAGTAAACGACTTCCATTTTTCAAAATGAGGAAAATCGCTTAGTACTTCCAAGATTCCCTCTGAAAAATCGTCGATTTGAGAGAAATCTGCATCTTTCAAGTCGAAAATAACATGACACTTATCTTCGGACAATTCAAGTCTATCGAGAATGCCATTTAAATTACTCTCAAAATCCGAGGAAGTTATATCCTCAATGGTTACTCTGATCGCAATCTCATAAACAGCATATAGAAGGAGAATATCCTCAATTGAAGAAATAAATTCAGGAGAAGAATTTGGGTACACGACAGGCATAGGGTAAATATTTTCCTTTGCCAATTCCGAATACACATACTCTATTGCAGGAACTTTACCCACCGTTTCTGTATTTACCAATGTCGTGTCAATAAACATCGGATTGGTGGGCCAGCTTTTGATTACTTTCTTGCAAAACTTTTGAAGATGATCTTCAAAAGTTTTTGGCTTAGCATCTTCCTCATGGTCATATTCCATACGGGTAATATCAAAAAGCGGAACAATTTTATTTTTCAATTTTGGATTAAGCTTAGCCAGCGCCTTAAACTCTCCGGCTTTTGATTTTAACAACGGCAAATAAAAACTTGACTCCATTTTGATAGTATTAATTGTTTAGTTCTAAAAAGTGCTTCCTGACATCACCTTGTCCAATAAGGTCATTCAATTGATAGTATTTTCCGGTTTCTCTTCTTATTCTTCCGGCGATTAACGCAGGGTGTATGTTTAATTTCTGTGCTTGATTTACAATTGCTTCCTTTGATGGACTAAATCGAACTAGTGACTTTTTCCAGACATCATTGGAGATAAGTGCATTAAGAGCAAAACTGTCTGCCTCATTTTCAATTCCATCGCTGTTTAGGTCTAAATCGTCAAAGACAGCTTCCAAATCTTCATTGAGGTGAAGTTTAATGTGCGCAATTTCATGAAATAGCACAAACCAAAAATTGTCCAATCGGTCATTACGCAATGTCAGCGCAACAACAGGATATTTATTTTCCCATAAAATTGCAGCCCCGTCTAAATACGTTCCTTCAATTTGAGGCTCAATAACAAATCGGATTCCGCTATTCATTAAATATTCTGCCGCTTGCAATGGCCCGTTATCTTTTACACTTAGACTTGCCAATTCCTTCAACCATGCATCAGTAATTGTTTCTTTGTCAAATTCACTAACAGTTTGTTTTTTTGCTTTTACAATTACGTGCGCATGCCAAGCATCTAAGGCAAGCTGGTTATATTGACCACCAGTCCTAACTTTCTTTTTGTTCAAACTAAGCACCTGTTTATTCGCAATACCAGCCCTATCAAATAATTTAAAGAGCAAAACATCAGCCTGCTGCATAGCCTCATTTAACGTGCCAGTAAACCCTTCAAACCATTTCTTTTTAAACATCTCCTTAAAAGGATAGTTTGCTGGGTTTAAATACCCAGGAACATCTTTCACAACTTCTTTGAGTTGCACATCCCCATTGATTTTTACCTTTAATAAATCAGCAATCTTCAAAAGCGTTTTCAAACTTGCGGAACTATATAGTTCGGATTCGTATCGCTGAATTTGCTGCTCCTTCATATCGAGCATTTTTGCTAGTTCAGATTGCTTCAACCCATTAGCAATGCGCGCTCTAATGAGGATTAATGGCAATTCCTTGAAATTTTTAACTTCAGTAATATAGATTTCCCCTGCCTTTAAAGCCTCGTATTCTTGAATTTCAAAACGCAGTTCATTCAATTGTGACTCAATTGCATTTTTATTGGCCTCAATAATCTTAGGATGAATATCAGGAGACGTAGGAGGGTTCTTAATCACATCCTCCAATGACTGCTGAAAATTCAAAATCTGCAATTTTGCGATTTTATATTGTCTGTCATTAGTAATCATATGTTTCTCCTAATTTAAATTGTTCATAATCCGTATTATTCCTTTTGGTTTTCCAGTCTCTCTATCATTTTGGAAAAAATCAAGGAAGGGCTTACCTGAATGAGTTTCAATCCAAAATGACGGGAAGTATTCACCCTTATACTTATCTTTTTGTGCTTTTCTCATATTGTTAAAATCAAAGAAGACTGGGTCCAATAAGCTGGGATCAACGAATCGGCCATCCCAACATATTTCGTAGTCATTTGGTATGGGTTTTTCGGTAACATAGCTCCCATCTAAAAATACTTGCTGGCACCCGCTACGAAAGAGCATATTTATGCCTTTCAGCATTCCTTCATATAAGATTTTACGAGGTTCGTTAACGACGAACCGATCATAAACCTCCTCTAAGGTGGCATCATGTATACCCGGAGGCAACAAGGGCCACAAGCTTCCTGGATAAGTAATGAAATCAGGTATCATAAACACAATTATATTGTTGTGTGACACAAATATAGCACAAAGTCCGAAATAACAAAGAAATATTTACACATATTAAGTTGTTTACCTCCCGCATGGATCAAGGTCCGCTTGCGAAACCCACACTGGCGCGGGTGTTTTCCACTAATGCAAAATTTTTGGCGCGGTTTTTGTGGCATATTACCTGTAGCCCCGGGCACCACATATGCAGTTTTCCTCCATGGCAGCAACTGCGCAAAAAGTGCGCAAAAATAAAAATACAAAGCACTGAATATCAACCGTTTGTAGTTTTTCATTTTTTCGCAGTGCAGGTGCGCAATTTTTATGGTAGTCACTTTTTTGCAGCACCATCCGGTATCAGGTACCCGCAGGCACAGATCAGTTAAGCCGCCACTTACCCACATTTGCTGTTCATTTTCTGTCTGGCAAATCGGTCAGTTAAAGCAGGATTATCTGATAAGTGCAAAACCAATTTCAGAACGAAGGCCGAATCGTATGCGCTCCTGCTGAATTAGTTCCATACCTACTTCGCCTATCCTTCTGACAAAATAGAACATGTTTGATTCGTATTTTAAAACTGATTTGACAATAAATTATATCAATTCATCAACGCAGGCCAGATGACGCAAATGGCTGGTGTATCGAAAACAAAACAGCCCCGAATACAAATCCAGGGCTGTCCATTTTGTTGATTATGACTACTATTTATCTTTCATACACCAGTCTTACAATTGTCGCGTTTCCATCTGCACCAGTAAAGCGGCACATATAAACACCTGCTGCAATAGTATTGGGCAATGAAACTGCAGAAACGCCTGCCAGTACTTCATACCGTGCTACCTCTTTGGCGTCGATAGAATACACAACGAACGGACCTGCTACCGGTGTTTCTATCGTCAGCGCACCGTTTGATGGGTTCGGATAAATGCTGATGGCCATCGGTTCCGTAACACCCTGATCAGGACTGCCC
>CAIJXT010000034.1 GCA_903824665.1 uncultured Bacteroidota bacterium
GTACCACCAACACATATCGCACCACCATTGGTAGCACCTGTAGACGATGGAACAGGATTAACTGTTACTGTAGTTGTATATACTGTTGCCGGATTACAACCTGATCCTGTGCTGCTCAGTGTGAGTGAGTAGGTACCGGTAGCTGTTGGTGTAGCCGTTGGGTTCTGCACTGATGAGGTAAAGCCATCAGGACCACTCCATGACCATGCGGTAGCTGCTGTTGAGTTGGCAGACAGTGTCGCTGTACCACCTACACATATTGCACCACCATTGGTAGCACCCGTAGACGATGGAACAGGGTTAACTGTTACTGTTGTTGTATAAACTGTTGCAGGGTTACAACCTGATCCTGTGCTGCTCAATGTGAGTGAGTAAGTACCGGTTGCTGTTGGCGTAGCCGTTGGGTTCTGTACTGATGAGGTAAATCCATCAGGACCACTCCATGACCATGCGGTAGCTGCTGTAGAGTTAGCTGACAGTGTTGCCGTACCACCTATACAAATAGCACCGTCGTTGGTTGCACCTGTAGAGGATGGTGCCGGGTTGACTGTTACCGTTGTTGTATAAACTGTAGCCGGGTTACAACCTGATCCAGTAGTGCTTACAGTGAGTGAATATGTACCTGTTGCAGTTGGTGTAAATGATGGATTCTGCAAAGTAGAACTGGCTCCTGATGGGCCAGACCAGGACCATGCTGTAGCTCCTGTTGAATTGGCTGAAAGATTCACTGTACCACCAACGCAAATCGGGCCATCGTTGGCAGGCCCCGAGGATGTCGGCACTGCATTAACATTGATAGTAGATGTGTAAACGATAGCCGACGAACAACCTGTCACGGTATTATTTACAGTAAGCGAATAAGTTCCAGTTATTGTTGGTGTCGCAGTAGGATTCTGCAACGACGAAGTGAATCCATCAGGACCAGTCCACGTCCATTGATTTGTATTGGTTGAATTGGCAAAAAATGTCACTGTACCACCTAAACATATAGGACCATTGTTAGTAGCTCCCGTTGATGCTGGTGTTGGATTCACCGTAACAGAAGTCGTGTATACTGCACTGCAACCACTACCATTACCAACCGTCACTGTGTAAGTACCGGTAGCTGCTACCGTGGCCAGATTGATACTTGGATTCTGTTCCGTTGATGTGAAAGAATTTGGTCCCGCCCAGGAGTAGCTGGCAACGTTCTGTGGCGCATTCGCAAAGAGGTTCACAGTACCGCCTGCACAAATAGTACCCCCGTTGGTAGCACCTGACAAAGAAGGCGATGGATTAACTGAATAAGTTACGGCAATATCATCCAATCGCCAGTTGATAGTGGATGATCCGGGTGAACCGGCACCACTGTGCCCATAAATCCTCAGATTGATAGCCGTCCCCGGAGCTCCTGTAAAACTCGTAATAGTCGGTGTCTTCAGAGACCATGTGCTATTGTTTGCAATCGCACCAGAACCAACTGAAGAACCAAAACCGGCAACATCAGATGAAACAGTGAATGCCTGAGGTGCCGTACCTGTACTGCGTGTACCAAACGACAGGCCGGAAATAGAAAGGCAATACCCTGCGTTAGGGGTAAGCAATAAATTGATGTAAGGAGAACTTGATGAGTTAAACGCCCCGATTTGTGCAGCATTACCGATATTGTTGCCGCCAGTGGAACCGGTATAACCTGAACTTGCAGATGTGCCATTTATCGGTGACGCAACTGTACCTAGTGTATTGCCGATAGACGCAACACATCCTGAAGCAGGCAAATTGACATTCGTTGAAGCGGATGCAGTTCCCGTACCAGCTGTAAAATTCCAGGTAGCTGAGCCGCCCGGGAAATTCACCGTAACTGTAGTTGTGCCAATACAACCCGTAGTTGTGCCGGACACAGTATACGTTGTGGTGACTGTTGGTGTTGCTGTGACTGTTGCACCGGTTGATGCACTAAGCCCGCTCGCAGGCAGCCATGTATAAGTTGTTGCTCCGGAAGCAGTCATTGAAACACCTGAAGTACCGCCGGCAGGTGTAACAACAACAGTTGGTGTAGTATTTACGGTAACAGTTGTTGTATAAATTGTCGCCGGACTGCATCCCGAACCCGACCTGCTCACTGTAAGCGAATAGGTTGTTGTCGCCGTTGGGCTGGTAACCGGATTCTGCAAACTTGATGTGAAACCATCAGATCCCGTCCACGTCCATGAGGTCGCACTGGTTGAGTTCGCGTTCAGCGTCACACTATTCCCGGTACATATTGGTCCGCTATTGGTAGCGCCGGTAGAAGACGGAACGGCAAAAACAGTTACAGATGTAGTGTAAACTGTTGCCGGACTGCAACCCGGTCCTGCGCTGCTCAGAGTAAGTGAATAAATTCCTGCTGCTGCAGAAGTAGCAACCGGATTTTCCAAAGTCGATGTAAACCCACCAGGACCAGACCATGACCAACCTGTTGCATTTGTTGAATTCGCAGAAAGCGCAACCGATCCACCTGTACACAGCGGACCATCATTTGTTGGTCCCGAGGATGCCGGTGCAGGGTTTACACTTACTGTTGTTGTATAAACAGTCGCTGGATCACATCCGTCACCTACACTGGCAACAGTAAGAGAGTAAGTGCCTGTCACAGTCGGACTGGCTGTTGGATGCTCTAATGATGAGGTGAACCCACCAGGTCCCTGCCATGCCCATGCTGTAGCGTTCAATGAGTTGGCCGAAAGTGTCGCGGTACCACCTACACAAATAGCGCCATCATTGGTAGCACCTGTAGAAGACGGCACAGGGTTTATTGACACCGTACCGACCGAAGAAATTGAAGAAAGAGATGAAGTGCTACAGGTGGTTGTACACCAATAATATGTAGTAGAAGCTACGGTGCCGGTAGTGTATACACTGTTGGTTGCACCGGAAATATTCGTTCCCGGAGGCGTATTAGTAATGTTCGAAGACCACTGATAAGTGAGCCCAGAACCAGCTGCCCCTCCTGACAATGTAATCACCGATGTACCACTGCCACAAATTACAGCCGGAACTGCATCCGCTGCTCCACCTGTGGGTGTACCTGTACATGGCGCAGCAGTAATGGTTTGCGAATTGGCTGCAGCAATCGGATCTGTACCAGACAGGTTTGCACCACAAATGCTAAAACCAGAAAATGGAGTGCTCGCGATATTTATTGTATTACCTCCTGTTGCTACTCCTGCAATATCACCTGTAATAAATATGTGCCCGGTTGTAGCCGCAGGTATCGTTTGCGATACGAAAGCCGGAAAAACCTTGCTGCCAGCTGCTCCGGGGGTGGTAAAAGTGGAGAGCAATGTTGCCGTTCCTGCATCAAAGGTTGAAGATGTGGAATACCAGCATTTCAAATTAATCAAGTCTGACGTAGTGTAAGAACCAGCTGTTGTTACCGTAAGATCGGTTAAAACTGCTTCCGATGCCGTTACCGCAAGGTTATATACCTGCAATACATGATTAGTTGTACCCTGAGGTACCGACCCGATTGCGGGGCTTGTAGCCGTCATAGCAATCGCAGGTGGTGTTACCGTTACAGTTGTAGCACCTACACATCCTACGCCATCTGTCCCTGTTATTGTATATACTGTTGTTACCGTTGGGGTCGCTGTTACGGTAGCGCCTGTTGTGGCAGAAAGTCCTGTTGCCGGAGACCATATATATGTTGATGCCCCTGATGCAGTCATGCTTACACAGGATGAACCTCCGGACGGCGTTACAACAACCGATGGGAGCGGATTAACTGAAACCGAGGCACTACCCGTCATACTTTGGGCACATGCTGTAACTGTATTTGTTCCCACAACCGTATATGTTGCTGCCGTCGTTTGACTGCCAAAACTTATTGCAGAACCGGTGCCCGGTACGGGGCTTCCCACTGCCGACGCGCCATTATACAATTGATAGTGAACACCTGATTGTGAACCTGCCAGGCCTACCAAAACACCTGTTCCCCCGGCACAATACGCACCTCCACCATTTACGGTCTGCGCGATAGGCAAGGAATTGATCGTTACAACAGCACTACCCGACATATTCGCTGTACACCCGCCTGTTGTTCGGGTAGCTACCACAGTATAGGTTGCTGCAGTTGTCTGCGATCCGAATGAGATGGGAGACCCTGTACTACCCGACACTGCACTTCCTACAGTTGCTGCTCCGTTATACAATTGATAAGTAACTCCAGTTTGTGAGTTACTCAACCCTACTGCAACACCCGAACCTCCGGAACAATAACTACCAGTTCCGGTCACAGAATAAGTCGTTGGTGTAACGCAGGATGTCATCGAAAAATTATCAACAGCAATCGGGTTATCTGAGCCCGACGCATCTGTAACGGTCCAGCGCATTGTAAAATTCGTTCCATTGGCAATCGAAAGACCTGTAATGTTTGTGCTCAGGTTGGTTACAGCCGGAGTACCAGTAGTAATACCACTTGCTACGCCGGCTACACTCAAAGCCGCATTCGATGTACCGTTAAATAAAACAGCCCATCCCGATGTATTCGCGGACCTGTATTGTTCGAAGTCGTAAGAGACGGTAACAGATGTCAGCGTGCTGCCAGTGTTGTTCGTAAATGTCACTTCATAGTACCCTGTAGCCGACCCGGACCTGAGCGCACCCAGAGAACGCTCTGAAGTACTTGCCGTCGGATTGAACGAATAGAATCCACCGGTTGTGGCCGACCCCGTTCCCGTACCTTGAAAAGACCCTGTTCCGCCGCTTGCCCAACCCGAAGGCAAAGTCGCAAGACTAACATAGGAGTCGAAATTTTGAGTGTAGGAACCAGTAAAGCTGATCTGGGCGATAGCAATGTTTTGCAAACTCAGCCCCCCCAATAACACCACAACAAAGAACAACGCCTTCATTTGTTTCTGCAAAAAATAAACGAACATACAAGGAGATTTAGTTGGCAAAAGTGCCATTCTCATGTTACCGAAAGCCTATTGCAGTGTTACCTAAAAGGAAAGAAATTGTTACACAAGCTCATTCTCAGGTATCGATACCAAAAAAGCCGGCTTCACCTTCATACCAAATCCGTACCACATCGTCGTTTAGAATAAAATAACACAAACGTAATTGAGAACATGCCGAAGTACCTTTTGGCAAACATACTTTTGAACCTTCTTCCTATTCCCTGCAAACTAACAGATCTGTTTTTGTTGGTGCTTTGCCGGATATCGTGTTTACTTGTTTCAACAAAAAGTTTGTCTATGAAAAATGGCCGGAAACTGATCTTACTGCTTATTCTGGCTGTAACAACAAATTCTTGTTTTGTTTCTTCTGCTTGGGCAAGAATACCAATGCCTTTCGCCCCGATAGCTGTCTATCCCAATTTCCCCGAAACATTCGAATCGGGTGTAAAGCCTGCATATGCTTTTGATACGGTAACACTCTCATCCGGAGATTGGACTTTTGACAATGCACTGATCGGCAATTCGGCATCAGACAAAAAGGACGGCAGTTGGTCCGTCAGAATACAGAATACCGGTAAAATCACAATGCTGTTTGACATTGCCAGCGGCAGTAGCAAAATTTCCGTTCAGCATGCTATATATGGCTCTGATGCACCAAGCAGCTGGGGGCTTTGGTATTCTATTGATGGCGGTTCTTCATGGATTCAGGCCGGTAGCGACATCGTTACAACTTCGGCTTCCCTGCAACAGACAACCTTTGCAGTAAGTCTTTATGGAAACATGCGTTTTGAGATTCGCAAAAACGGTGGTGGCCGACTGAATATTGACAATATCTCTATCACTGACAATACCGGAACCTGCTGTTGCGGATGCGCCGGCGGCTTGTCTGATACAATACCTACCCAGGACGATAATATGGCCATGGGAAATCCAAGTATCGCCACATCGAATCCAACAGATTCCAACAACTACCTGATGGTGAAACATCAATTTGCGCTGTCTTACAACAACTCAAAAGGAATGGCAAATTGGGTGAGTTGGCACCTGAGCCTTGCCTGGAAAGGCAGTGCCGATCGCTGCGATTGCTTCTCTCAGGATGCTGCATTACCAACCGGATACTACAAAGCAGCAACAGGCCATTACACAGGCTCTGGGTTCGATCGTGGACATTTCTGCCCTTCCGACGATCGCGATTTAAGCGATTCAGACAATGCAGCAACATTCAAGATGACCAATATTAGTCCTCAGGCACCTTTTATGAATCAGGATACCTGGGGCGATCTGGAGGACTATTGCCGGTCACTTATCACCGAGGGCAACGAACTCTACATTATCGCTGGTGCCTACGGATCAGGTGGCTCAGGATCATTGGGAGGAATCACGTTCAACATCAACTCCGGAACCATAAAAGTCCCCTCCAATTATTGGAAGGTGGTGGTTGTGCTGCCGGTAGGAGCCAGTGATGTAAGCAGGGTTACTTCAGGCACCAGGGTCATAGCGGTAAACATGCCGAACACTCAATCTGTAAATGCACAGCCATGGGGCTTCTACCGCACAACAACTGATGCGATCGAATCACTGACAGGATACAACCTGCTTTCAAATGTCCCGGATATCATACAAACAGCAATTGAATCTACAGTAGATACCGGACCCACATTCTAAAGATTTGCTGTATTTCTTTTTAGTGCTACAGCACGCGTATAAATCAAAATATTTTACGGTAGCTTAATACTGAGATAACATCAGTTCCTGTAATTTGGCGAACACTTTTTGAACACAATAAAAAAAACAAACTTGCACATGAATATCCCTGTAGTAGACCTCGCCGACTTCTTAAACGAAGATGAAAACCAAAAGTCAGAATTTGTTCAGAAGCTGGGCAAGGCATACGAAGAGGTTGGATTCGTAGCTGTAAAAAATCACGGCATATCAGATGAGCAAATTGCTGATCTGTATGATCAGGTAAAAACATTCTTCGAACTTGACGAACCCGTAAAAAGAAACTACGAAATAGCCGGCCTTGCGGGTCAGCGCGGTTATACTTCCTTCGGACAGGAACATGCCAAGGGTTTTGACGCCCCCGACCTGAAAGAGTTCTTTCAGTTTGGTCAGGAGGTAACTGATGGCGACCCCATAAAAGCAGAATACCCCGACAACATACTTGTAAACGAAGTCCCCGGGTTTAGTCCTGCATTGTTACAGGCATACAGAAGTTTCGAACGGGCAGGGAAATCCCTGCTCGAAGCCACAGCCATATACCTTGATCTGGACCAGGACTTCTTCAATAAAGAAATACACAACGGAAATTCAATCCTTAGAGCGATATACTATCCACCAATAACGAGTGAACCAAAATCGGCCATCCGTGCCGAACAGCACGAAGATATTAACCTCATCACATTATTAGTGGGTGCTTCCGCCGACGGCCTGGAGATACTTAATATGCAGGGCGAATGGATTCCTGTTACGTCGCTTCCTGAACAAATAGTCGTAAACGTTGGCGATATGCTACAACGCCTTACCAACAACCGCCTCAAATCCACCACGCACCGTGTTGTAAACCCACCTGTCGAAAAATGGGGAACACCACGTTATTCCATACCTTTCTTCCTGCATCCCAAGATGAGCATGAGTCTTGCATGCCTGGAAAGCTGTGTTGATGACGCCCATCCAAAAGCATACGAAGACTTCACTGCTGGCCAGTATCTCGATGAAAGGCTCAGAGAAATAGGCTTAAAAAAGTAAATGCCGGTTTACAATCACGACCTACAGCACAATTCAAAAAGTGATCACTTATCATCGCTTCTTTACTACGAGCGCATTAAATCCATCCACGATCGTATCGAACTGAGATCCAAAAACCACTTTGGCATTTTCAATAGTCTGCTGCTGCACAATCGCCCGGTATTGTGCAGCAGTACTGTTTTTGTACACGTAGTGCATAAAAGCGCCAGCAACCGGATAAAGCAGTTCAGCATCACATTTGTTCTCTGTCAGCCAAACATCCATTACATTCTTAAACCCGTATTGCTTCATCGCTTTCCGGGCAACAACGTACTTATCGGTTGATGTAAGATCAAAACAAACCGCTATCCCTTCGTTGACAAACTTTGAAGTTACCATTGGCCTTTTCCCCCACGCCCAGTGAGCCATAGTGTGCGTCATCTCATGCCCTATTGTCTGGTTGAAATGAGCATGCGTCAGACACTCCACTGGCCGGGTAAACCCTAGAGGGCTACCCAGAATCTTCTCTGCCTTATCACCATCGTCCCACACGTAAAAGACAGGCTTCCTCGGCAGCACAGGCTCAAATATCCGCTCCAGATATTCATAGCCTGTTTCGTGCTTTTGTATATAATCGGTGATCGCTGATGTTCTCCCTGCGGTG
Organism: uncultured Bacteroidota bacterium; assembly: GCA_903824665.1. Taxonomy (GTDB): domain Bacteria; phylum Bacteroidota; class Bacteroidia; order Chitinophagales; family Chitinophagaceae; genus Nemorincola. The sequence goes on from CAIJXT010000034.1 coordinate 8,308, forward strand.
TCCTCGAAATTGTAAGTAATATGACTACCTTCTATACGCACCCAACCCGCAGTTGGGGCAGATCCCCGATAATTTTCAACCATATTGATAACGCCACGTGCATAACGTACAGAATTATCTGTCGCCTTCAATTCTATGGCATTGTTCAATTCAGCTAAACCACCTACAGTATCCCCCATCGAAACAAGAGCCTTACCCAGATAGGCATGAGACCAACCGGAAATATAACTACGGTCTCTATCCAGCGAAATGGCCTTCCTTAAGTACAAAACCGCCGAATCAAAGTGCGAGTTATCAACGTATACCCTGCCAATTACAGAATATCCGAATGGATGATCCGGGTTCGAAGCATTCAACACTCTGGCGGCAGCAATCGCTTCTTCCAATTTGCCCGCATTATACAACGCACCAACAGCCTTCAGATTCGCTTCCTGGCTAAAACAAAAAGATGGCAGTACCAGCAACACGAACAGTGTTATACTACCCCTTCTCCAAAAGTCATATGGCGTCCTGAATCTGATCATCTCATAAGACGGTTGAATCCGGAAATTAAAGAATCAAAACCCGCACCGTAAACAATCTTAGCATTGTCCACGGTTTGGTTTTTCACAATTGCCCTGAACTGCTCCGGACTACTTTTTTCGTAAAGGTATTTTACAAATGCGCCCCCGATGGCTGTGAGCTTGCGCCGCTTTTCTTCGCGTTTAGGATACTTTTTGTTATCCCAAACCTCCAGTACATCTGTCAGGTTATTCTCTAGCATCATTTTACGTGCCCACTCATACAAATTGAATGAACGAGCATCAAATGCCACGGATACGCCATAGTGTATCAACACACGTGCCTTTTTAGACTCAACACCCCATGACCAGAATGACAATATCTGAATCGTTTGGTGACGGCCATTATTTGGTCTGAAAACATGTGCAAAACAACGGCGGTGAAAGACATAGTCAAATTCACGAAACCGGGTATTCGTCGGCTGCTCATCATTCCACACATAGAGACTCAACTTCTCTGGCAAAACAGCCTGAAATACGCGATTGGCATACTCATACGCCTCCTCCTGCTCCTCCATATATTTCCAAACCACATTAGTGATACCAATAGTATCCTGAAAATAGAATCTGATGTTCTTGCGCTCTATTTTTACCCAATCAGGAATATAGCTCTTAGGGCGCACAACCTCTGGCCGGCTCTGCCCTATGGAATCAAGAATATTATTGGCAAATTTCCTTACCCAAATTGTTGGACTTAACACCACTGCTCTGTTCAGTTCAGCAACGCCTTCTTTCTTTTTTCTGGTTTGCAAATAACAAACACCCAGATACGCATGCGCCCAGGCTGAAGCATACGAACTGTCATTATCTGCCAGCAATGCCAGCTTCAGATAAAACAAAGCAGAATCGTACGCCTTTTCTTTCAAATACAACTCGCCGATAACCTGATACGAGTATGCCTCAGTAGGTTCTTTCCCACTCCATGCTAATGCGCGTTTTAGTGCCTCACTGTATTTCGGGTGATTACGAAAAACAGAAGCGGGTATATCGCCGGCAAAAACAGCATTCACAATACCAATTACCAATATCAGACACATCACCGGATACTTCATGAAAATGTAACTTGTTCTCACAACAAAATACAAATAATCCCTCATTCTTGTATCTCAATGCTGGAACAAACGATAAATCCACCACTATACGAATATTGTAATTACTTCGCGATTATAAACGACCTCACCCAACTACCTCGCTCCGGGCTGATTTTCAAAAAGTACATTCCATTCACAATATTCTCTCCCATTTCAATCGCAGAATTGACCTTGCCATTTTCCACCCTTGCCTCCGATGAGTATATCACCTTACCTACAACGTCTGTCACCACTATCGAAACAGTTTCATTGAAAGTGGAACCCAAAAATCCGGATACTGAAAATCTACCATTGTTCGGATTTGGGTACAATTGAATGTCTGCAATCGCAGCTGTGGCTTGTATACCGGCAGTTGGCTTCACGGACATGTATAAAATGTTAAAGCTGGTAAGCCCGCCACAGATGCCGCTGCTGGTTACCTCGCAGGTCACTGCATCTAGATCAGCAAACGTACTACTCACATAAGTTGTATCCGTGGCACCTGCAATCGGCACATTGTTCAGATACCATTGATAGGTCGGTGATGCACCTGCATTGGCTACAGTTGCAGTGAGCGTAGCAGTCTGCCCCGGCACTATTGATACCGATGGGTTTGCCGAAATAGCAACAACCGGCACCAGGAAAGGGAGTACAGTCATCGTAACCGCCGGGCTGTTTGCAGTATCAGTAAGACGACACTGATAATTGCTTATCATCCTGCATGAAACCAGATCACCATCTGCCGGCACAAAAGTCAGTGTAGTTCCGGTACCGGCTACGGTACCATTGCGCAGCCATGTATAAGATGGCAAACTACCGCCGAAACCAGAAACAGCCGTGAGTGTAGCTGTACCATGCTCACATACTGTATCATTGGGTGATGCTGACAATGTCACTGATGGTGCTGCAACTGGCAACACCGTTAGTGTACAGCTGCTCAGTGCAGAATCTGTAGCCAGACAAGCTGCGTTGCTGGTAAGTTTCACCGAAACAACATCGCCGCTGGCAGGTATAAACGCATACGAAACACCCGTTCCAACAACCACTCCATTTACTTTCCATACAAAAGTAGGGGCAGCACCCGCATTAAGCAATACAGTATTGCATACAACAGTAGTACCATTGCACGATGTATCAGTTCCGGTTCCGGATGTAGCGATACTGACCATCGGTGTCACAAGCGGATTAACAACCACTACAGCTGTACCCGACATACCCCGTTGGCACCCTGTAAGTGCGTCAGTTGCAATCACTGAATACGTACCGGGTACTGTCTGCAAACCAAATGTGATCGCAGTACCAGTGCCCGGAATAAAACCGGCAACACCCGTACCGAGGTGCAATGTGTAGCTGATGCCAGCATCTGTCGACGCCAGACCAATCGACACACCCACACCACCTGCACAATAATTACCACCACCAGAAACGCTTTGCACTGCTGGCAATGGATTGATCGTAACAATAACACTTGCCAAACATCCTGTTACAGGCAATGTGTAGGAGACTACAGATGTACCCAATGCAATACCAGACACATATCCTGTGCTTCCAATTGTGGCTACGGCCGTATTGCTGCTGCTCCATATACCACCTGCAAATGTGTTCGTCAGTGCCGATCCAGACCCTATACAAATCGTACTATCTCCCAATACAACTGCCGGCGACGGATTAATAGTAACTATTCGTGTCACATAACAATTTGTAGGAAGTGCGTATGTAATATTTGCCGTGCCTGCCAATATACCCGTAACAATACCCGTTGCCATAGCTACTGATGCAGTTGCAATGCTTCCGCTCGACCATACCCCTCCCGGCGAAGCAGAGGACAATGTTATGGTACTGCCTTCACAAACTGTTTCTACACCTGTGATAGCCGCCGGCAAAGGATTTACCGTCACCTCCCTTATATTAAAACAACCGTTGGAAATGGTATAGGAAACGGTAGCCATACCGGCTGACAATCCTGCTACAACACCCGTCACCGGATTAACAGTTGCCACTGCAACACTACCTCCTGACCATACCCCACCCGGAATCGCGTTTGCCAATGTCGTGCTGGCACCGGCACATACATTCGCCGCTCCTGTTATTACCGGCGGAAGTGGATTAACAGTAACCTCTGCCAACACAATGCAACCCGTTGGCAAACCATATGTGACCATTGTGGTACCTGTCGTGATCGCAGTAACAACCCCGGTTCCGGAGTTGATTGTCGCCACACCAGGGCTTCCAGATGCCCAGGTACCACCACTTGTTGCATTCGATAAGTTGGATGCAAAACCGGCACATACTTCCAGACTACCCGTGATTGGTCCGGGCAATGGATTTATCGTTACCGCAAGCACCGCAGCACATCCGTTCGGCAAAGTATAGATGATATTCGTGACACCATCATCAACCCCAAACGCGTTTCCTACTATGTCAATAGTAGCAACAGCCAGGTTCGAACTACTCCACGTGCCACCACCCGTGCCATTGGTAAACAAAACTGTTGCACCCTCGCAAATCAGCACCGGACCCGCGATTGCTGCCGGTATAGGCAACACGGTAACTTCACCAGTCACCACACACCCGTTCCCAAGTGTATAGCTGATATCGGCCGTACCGGGAGACACACCTGTCACAAGCCCTGTAGCATCAATTACTGCTGTACCTGTCGAACCACTGCTCCATGTACCACCCGTTGTCGCATTTGAAAGTGTAGTCATTGATGCCTCACAAACCTCCAGAATTCCTGCAATTGCGCCGGGGGCCAGGTTAATCGTAACCGTTGCAGTTCTATAGCATCCGCTGGGCAAAGTATAGGTGATATTTGATGTTCCCACAGATACCCCTGAAACAACGCCTGTGCTCAATGCCGCTGTAGCGTTTGCGTTGCTACTGCTCCATGTGCCTCCTGAAGGTAAGCTGCTGAGTGTGGTTGTCAAACCCGTACAAATTCCGGTACTGCCCGTTATTACAGAGGGCAACGGATTCACCGTGATCAGGTAGGTAGTATAACATCCAGTTGCTATTTGGTAAGTAACAACAGCTGTCCCTGCAGAAACTCCTGTTACAACACCTGTCGAAAAACCAACGTTTACAGTTGTATTTGTTGAAGTCCAGGTACCGGGAGTTGTTGTACTATTCAGTGTTATACCTGCCGCAACACATACTTCTGTCGGTCCCGTGATAGCTGCCGGCAACGCATTTACTGTTGCATTTGTAGTTCGGTAGCAACCGGTACCAAGTGCGTAGGTAATGGTTGCGGTACCTGCAGCGGCACCCATCGCAACACCGGTTGCAGGGTCTATCGTTATGTTGCCATTGCTACTGCTCCATGTACCACCAGTGGTAACATTAAGCAGTGTTATGGTGTACGACTGGCAAACAACTGACGGACCAGATATAAATGAAGGCAATGGATCAACAGTTACCGTGTTCAGCACAAAGCAACCGTTGGCTATAGTGTAAGTTACGACCGACGTACCTGCAGTAACTCCAGCCACCAGGCCGGTTGCCGATCCTATCGTGATATTTCCGTTACTGCAACTCCAGCTGCCACCTGTTGTTGTGCTGCCAAGTGCCAGCGCGGCACCATCGCACACTCGCGAACCACCGGTTATTGCTGCCGGCACCATGTTCACGGTAAAGTTCAATGTACTTTGACATCCGTTAGCGAGTGTATACACAATATCCGCCGTGCCAGCCGACACACCAGTAACCACTCCGGTCACACCATCTACATTGGCATTAGCATTGCTGCTTGTCCAGCTGCCACCGGTTATAGAATTGCCCAACGGGGTAGAATAACCTTCACAAACAAACGGCAATCCGGAAATACTCGCCGGCTGCACGTTTACTGTTATTGTCATCGTGTTGTAGCAGCTTGTAAGCAATGTATAGGTTATTACAGCGGTTCCTGCCACAATACCAGTCACTACACCAGATGTTGAACCAACACTGACGTTGGTATTAGTGGTACTCCAGGTACCACCGGCTCCTGAATTAGTTAGTGTTATGCTAGCGCCTTCACATACAGTACCAGCTCCTGCAATGGCTGGCGGCAGGCTGTTTACAGTAACATTGTGGGTTACGAAACAACTAAAAGTATTGGTGTAAGATATTACGGACGTACCACCGGTTACTCCGGTCACCAATCCGGTTAACGCATCAACCGTCGAGTTTGCATTGCTGCTGGCCCATGTTCCGCCGGAAACCGGATTAGTCAAATTAATCCCCGATCCTTCGCAGACTTCAGATAGTCCACCGATCGCTCCGGGTATTGGATTGATTGTAACTGTATAGGTGCTGTAGCATCCTGTAGACAGTGTGTATGTAATAACAGATGTACCACTCGTAACACCGTTGATCAAACCGGAAGACAGGTCTGCTGTAGCATTACTATTTCCCGAAACCCATGTACCACCGGCAACGGTATTGTAGAGTGTTGCAGTGTCAAGCATACAAATGGTGCCGGCACCTGTTATTGCAGGTGGTAGTGCATTTACTGTTACCACAGCGGTGCTGTAGCATCCTGTTGGCAGTATGTACGAAATTACCGCCGTTCCGGCTGTTACCCCGGTCACTATTCCGGTCGCGGCATCTATATTGGCATTGGCACTTCCTGTAGCCCATGTTCCGCCAGTTGTTGCGCAGTTTAGTGTTGTGGTCGCTCCTGCGCATACGCTCAACACACCGCCTATCGGGTCTGGTAATGGATTCACGGTTACAGCAACAGTTGCATTTGCGGTACATGAAATGTTGGTAGCGGTAGCTGTATAGACGACAGTGGTTGCAACAGCAGGATCTGCATAAACATCATTAGTTGCAGTTCCGGTATAGGGAATGGTTCCTGCAGCATCTGTGTACAAATTGGTTACTGGCGACCATATTACCGGCGACTGGTAGGAATACTCCAGTGTTACAGACCACTGTGCGCTGGTCACAACTGTATTGATAAATCCGGTATTGTTAAAAATAGACAGCGTCCATGTACCGTTGGGTATGCTGTACAGACTCGCCCAGTTGGTCACATTAGAAGTAAATGGCGCACTACCTACTGCGTTTACCGCGTCTGCCCGCCAAGTACCGGTAAATGTACCGGCACCCGACGATAACGGGCTGATACCCGATGAGCTGATATTCGTGTTGGAAAACAATGTTGTCACCGTACTGGTATGCGATCCCACCTGCTTTATAAGGTTCAGAATATTACCATTGGGTGCCCGTACGTTTATGATATAGTCATCCTGATACTGCGATCCGAAACTGATCACATTCACAGAAGCTCCTGTTATGGTTGCGCCGGCAGGTATCCCGGCAACCAGCAAACCGGTCGAAATGGTACCGAATGCTGCAATAGAACCTGGTATTGTAATTGTACCAGAAAGCACTGTTGTAGGCCCCACAAGCCCACCGGCAGCTGTTAAAAACTGTGGCGCTGCTCCTGCACACACTGATAGAGATGCAGGCGTAATAGAAATAGGTCCTGGATTCAGATTATACGAAACAGAAACTGTATTCGTTCCTGTACAACCCATGGCGTCCGTACCGGACACCGTATACGTTGTAGTGCTGGTAGGGTTTGCCACAACTGTAATACCGGTAGTTGCAGAAAGCCCTGCAGCCGGAGCCCAGGTATACGTCGCGGCTGCAGAAGCGGTCATGCTTAATCCACCGCCACCGGCGCACACACCGCCACCGGCAGGAGATACTGCAACTGAGGGCAATGGATTAATGGTCACGGTAGCTACTGTTGACGTATCTGAAAGCGAAGATGAGGTACACGACACCACACAGCGATAGTAGGTTGTGGCAGCCAGCACTGGTGTATTGTACAAGGCAGTTGTTGCCGCTGCAATATCAGTGAAACTACCCACTGCACCGGTAGGTGAATCTTGCCATTGGTAAGTAATACCTGATGCAGTGGTGGTGCCACTGAGTGTGATCACAGATGTGCCCGAACCGCAAATCGCTGCCGGTGTGGCAGCACCAGTACCGCTTGTTGGCGCACCAGAACACGCTGTGGCGGTAGTTACAGTCACTGAAGTTGTTGCTGTTGCTGCACAACCCCATGTATCCGTAACGACGAGCGAATAAGTACCGCTTGCACCTGTGGTAGGCGCCGCAATTACAGGCGCTGCCGCCGTACTCGTGAATGTCAGCGGACCCGACCAGCTATAAGTATAAGGAGATACTCCACCTGTTACTGAAGAAGAAAAGGTAAGTGGAGTCCCTGCTGAAACCGGAGAAGTACTGCCAGCTGAAACAGCAACAGCCGTTATATACTGTGCTGTAATAGACGCATTGTTATTGATGCTCCAGGTTCCTGCAGGATTTGAACCACCCCAACCACACAAATAAAAGGTCATTGTTTGCCCGGCACACAAATAGATAGGCGACCCGGTAAAGGATGGCGATGGACCGGGAGAACTGGCATCAAAAGTGAGCACGCTGCCAGAGCCTATTCTGTAAAGCAATCCGAATGTATTTGGGCCTGTAGTACTGGCCTGGCCTGCCCCAATCGCAACTGCTGTGATCTGAAGTTGCGTTGTACTGTTATTTGTAACTGTAAATGTCAGGTAGTCATTGTTTCCAAATACTGTGGCTACAGTAGAAGCACCAACTGTCCAGCTGGTACTGTTATACCTGTTTGTACCGGCGTTGTAGTTGATACCCGGTCCGCGGTTCCATTGGGACACAGACACTGCTGCCGACCCCGGCGATGCAGACGCGGGTAGAGGGGTATATGCACTCGGTCCCGCCGCAAGATTGGGCGTAGTGCCGCCCCAGGTAGTTGGCGAGATTGGAGTTTGAGCAATACTGGCAAAAGAGAAAAAGGCGATGAGAGCCGTCAGGAATGCAGACCACCGGCTTCCGGATGGCACAGAAAAATTGCGCATAGCACATTGGTTTATTGAACTGCAAATTTCCTCAACCTATATTGCCTCACCTGCCAACAACCGTTAACTCTGTCTGAACAAATTGTTATGGAAAACCGTGTTTATCGCTTTTCGAAGGAATATATTAACCTCTGGCTAAAATCAGACCAAGAAGTCTTTTCAGCCGCATCACATTTGCCCTGTACTGCAAAAAAACTCAAAACTACTTGACGCGAACAATCTGCAAAAAATAATTGAAAAAGTGTTCACGAACGCCTGGTCAAAATCATCTTCCCAATTTTCGATCCCTGATAAAAAAAGACCCCCCAAACCCGCTATCCAGTCTCTATCGGATCAGCGTTACTGTCCCTTTGTAACTCTGCTGCACCCCTTCTGCTTTGCTGATGATGATATGGTAGCTGTAAGTGCCCATATCGGTTTTCATACCATTAAAATCGCCATCCCAACCACTGTTGTCTCCACCTTCTGAGTGGTAAACCAGTTGGCCCCATCTGTTGAAAACGCTCATGTCTACAAATTTGAAATACCGGTGTCCGGAAACACGGAACACATCGTTGATGCCATCGCCATTGGGTGTAAAACCAGAAGGCACAAAAATGTCGTCCTCAAAAGACACATCAATGGTTACGCTATCAACATCCAGGCATCCGTTCTTACCTACACCATACACTATATAGGTAGTGCGTGTCTTGGGCGTAGCCACAGGGTTATTAATATTAGGGTTATCCAGCGACCCGTCATTGGGTGTCCATGTATACAGCACTGCGTTTGCGGCATTGAGTTGTATGCTCGACCCAAATGGTATCGTCTGATCAGGTGTGATATCCATCAAAGCCAGTGAGTCATTACCCACTTTTACAAAGCTGGTGTCAGAACCCTTGCATCCTGTGGTAAGGTCTGTTACAGTTACGGTATACACACCCTCATTTGCAGGCATAGCATACCTTATGAATGGCGAAGCCAAAACCGAATTGAATCCCGAAGGACCAGCCCATTGATAGCCGTAGTTACTGCCCTGAGGATCCACATTAAGTTCAATTGATTGTTTAAGGCAAACAGAAATTCCTTTGCTGGAATGTGCAATAATCTCCGGAAGCAATGAAATCGTTACCGAGGCTTTCACCGTACATCCAAGCACCGGAACAGTTGCCGTTACAGTATACGTAGTGCGTTCATTGGGGGTTGCAATCGGATCTTTAATAGTAGCATCACTGAGACCAGCAGCCGGTGTCCATGAGTACGTGTAACCCGGGTCGCCATTCACCAGTATATTCAGCGGAACACCCAGACATACCGACGTATTGGGAGTGAGGATATTGATAACCGGATTGACAACAGTAATTGTTACCTGTTGTGGCACTGCGGGGCAACCACCGGTAGCCGAAACGCCTGAAACAGTGTAGATAGTTGTTACCATTGGGCTGGCAACGGGATTCTGGATATTAGGATTGCTCAGTGTCGATCCGGGCGTCCACGAATAACTCAATCCCGCCGTGCCACTCACCTGCAGTTGCACATTTTCACCTATGCAAACAGTTGTATCGGGTGTTATAACAATCAATGAAGCCGTATTTACAACTACAGATACATCCTTTATTATCGGCGGACAACCCGACAATGGAAGTGTAGCTGTCATGGTGTAGGTTGTATTCACCAAAGGTGCTGCAATTGGTTCCATTGCGGTAACACTGCTTAGCGATCCGGCAGGTGTCCAGCTATAAAACAGTCCCATAGAACCCGCAACCCTGATCTGGAACGATGATCCCAGACATATCGAAGTGTCTGGCGTTACAATGTCGGCAAGGGGGCCGTCAAGTATATTCAAAGCAAGTGTGTCTATAGTACCACAACTAAACGGAGAAGAAAGGTAAATGAAAAGTGTTTTGATACCACCTGGTGTCGTTGGAATGCCCGCCAGGCTGATAATAACACTTGTATCGCCGGGAGCTATCGTTGCGCTATCGGGACCTGTAAAGTCAACACCTTGAATTGCGGTACCGCCGTATGTGAAATACACCTTTTGCGGCGTTCCTGTCGCTCTGCTGTTCAATACGGTTATCGGTGCCGGGGTACAGCCCTTTACAAAGGCGTTTGGTATCCCTGCTATCGTGTGCCCAATAGAATCTGACCTTTTAAACATGTACGAATTCGTTTTCAGACTACCAGCCTCAATAAAAACACCGGAATCATACAATGAGTTGGCAGCATCGGCTACGGTCATTTTCAAATGGTAAGTGCTGCAGGGTGTTACCCGATGAAAAGCGGTAAGTTTCTGGGTATACCCTCTGTAAGTGACCAGAGTGCCACCTGTGTTGTTTACAAAGTAGGTCGTAAATGGCGAGCCGGGGCCCATCGAAGTACAATTGGCAATATTGCAAAAACCCGGCCATCCCGGAGGACCCGGCACTCCACTGTTTATTGTGTTAACGGTCACAGGAATGTTTGTACCCGGTACCAGCGCCATATTCTGTGTTCCGGTGATTCCTGGTCCTGAAATGAAAAATGCAAACGCATCGTTGTATTGGCCACAGGTAGAGTTGATATATTCTTCAGATCCAAACTGATAGTTAAAACTTACAGTATCGCCCTTTGGCACAAAATCGAATTCCAATATGCATGCGTCAAAAGTTGTTGTACCTGCGAGCGCTGCCAATGCAGGGTCTCCCGGTGTTCCGTTATTAAAACTTGCCAGAAATGCCTCTGTACCCGTTGTATTGATAGACCGGCCAGATGTCAGGATGATACCACTGTCAATAACAATAGGCGTAGCAACCGCCGTAAATGTACCATTTGCAGCTGCAGCACAGGTAAGAACCGGCGAGGTAACGGTAATGCCCGGTCCGGCAAGCTTTGTGGCCAGTACTGTAGCAGTATGGTTGGGTACAACAGTGAGCTGTGCATTTGCAGATAGGGCAATTATACAAAATACTACAGTAATAGGAATAAGGCGGAAAAAATGTTTCATAAACTAAGCAGACTATCAGTCTTTTAAGCAAAGTTCATGTCCGGAGGTTACCACATTATTACGCCAATATGAAATTTCACTTTGAATCATTTGTCTCTACTGGTTCAATACCGTTACCAGACTATTCCACACCCCTGCATCGTTTACAATTTTAATCATATATACTCCGGCTTTCAGATTGCTCACCTTCAGTGTGTGGTCACCCATTAAATCATTGAGTGTGATGACCGCATCCGCCACTCGACGCCCATTCAGATCGTACACCTGCACATCTGCAAATTGGGGTGACTGCCCCTGAAACTTTAGAAAAAACGAGCCTACAGCGGGATTCGGGTAAACTGCCATATCAAAGGAAGCCTGTTCTAAAAGACTTCCTCCTGTGGTACAATCCGGAATGGACATTAAAGTGCCCCCCAACGCAGTGAAATCGGCGTGAAACGCCTGATAATAAATGTTAGCCGCAGTATCATCATGAATGATCAATGTATTTTCGTCATTCTTCGTGTCAGCACTGAAAGTCCAGTTGTGAGAGCCGGTGAGTACCAATGGGTCTGAGCACTTATTGGACGCATCTGCGATCAGGAACTTATGATGGTATAAACCCGACCCGGTATGAACCTTAAAATTGCTACCAAGCCCTGAAGTGAGTATCGTATAAGGTGAGGCGGAAGTGATGGAGGGATCATTGACACCGGCAACATAAACCCCTGAAGTGGACTTTGATATCAGTAGCGTCGCATTCGAATTTGAGGTGAATGTGGACATCGAAAAATACAAATCAGAATTGGCAGAGTTCATCGCAGCCTGAATCTTGGTGTTGGTGCCATCAGCGGGACTGAAATAAAGTTCAACCAGCTTGCCTTCAATAAGGAAACTGTGTGCCCCAAGGTCTGTCTTAAACTGACCAAATTTGGAAGCTGATAGATTTGGTGCAATGCCGGTATCGCCCCACATCATGTTGAAATGGGCTCGGTAAGCCTTTGCCAATGCCTGATCCTGGATAGCCACTGCATTATTATAGTCATCATTAAACTGCTGGCTGTTCCAGTTCGAAGACCCGGTCCATACTACTGCGTCTGCGGCATTGCCAGAATTGGCATCGATGACCATAAATTTGTTGTGCATTATCGAGTAATCTCCACCATCCGCAGGGCTTACAAGGCGCCTTACGCCACTTACCAAAAGTGGTATTCCGGTATTAGATGAACTGCTATCATATATCCAACGCACCCGCACACCACGATTGAATGCACTATTTACAGCTGCTGCGATACCCGGGAATGTAGAAGTGTAATTATACACAGCTATGTCCAGTGTGTATTTCGACCGATTGATGTAGGCAACAATAGTATCTCCCATGCAGTTGTTCAGGTACTGCGCCTGTACGCCTTTCGACACTGCTGTATTAACCGGTTGGGTAAAAAAGCACCTGATCTTTCCGATAGCCGTTGCTTCAATGTTGAACGCAACCATAACCAAAAGCGTCAGAGAGTAGGTATATAGTGATTTGAATTTTGGCAATCGCGACATGTTTTCGTTTTTGAAATCAGGGGTGCAAGGTATCGGCAAAAACTACCCATAACCTGCACACTGAATTACCTTTTTGTTAAGGTTGCATTAGTAACGACAGACAAATAGTCTTCTGATAACAAAATGGTAAAGAATACTTAATCAATCCATCTTATTCACGTTACATACCGCACCTAATTTTATTCGCTCAAAGCTTACGTATTTAACCGCGCTGCTACAGGTCTTTCGGTGGTCTGTAACAGTTTGTTTTATTATAAACAACTGATCTTATGACATTCTTCAGCTTTTTCCCTACAGGCAGACTCTTCACAATACTAGTTGGCATGGTGGCACTTGTGTTTTCAAGTGCACCTCTTATTGCTCAAACACCCATAGCCCCTACTACCTGGACCGGCAGCCCTGCATCGGCAGCCGGACCAAGTGCATTTACAACACTCCCTGCAACTGTAACACCGGGCGCCGCTGTAGTGAATATCTCACAGTGGGACCGTGCAGCAGTAGTCTTCAATGCGGCTGGTGCTTGTTACAATAGCCGCGACTGGCAAGTCGGCGGTTCTTTGGCGCTCGCACAGGCAGCGAATAAGAATATCTTCTTCACCGTCACCAACAATGCCACTACACAGTTACAGATCACCAGTTTGTTCATCAGGTCGCAGGTTAGCGCAACTGGCCCGCAGAAAGTACAGGTAATGTACTCTGTCGGAGCATCGACTGTTCCGTTCGGACCTGAAATTGCCACCATACACACAGCAAGTCCTGAAGACTGGAACCTTCCCGGCAACGTTTGTCTGGGACCCGGCCAAACTGCAACTTTCAGATTGTATGGCTGGGGTGGCACAGGCGCTGCCGGCACACTCCGCATAAACGATGGGACAGCGATAGTTGCTGGCTTTGCTACTCCGGTCACTGCCGTTGCTTCCAACACATCTCCGGTTTGTGCTGGTACACCACTGGGTTTCAGTGGTGTCGTATCGGGCGGCATCCCGGGCTATACCTACAGCTGGTCTGGCCCCGGAGGGTTTAGCAGCACATTGCTCAACCCTGTAATCACATCTCCTCTACCTGCCGCTTCGGGTGTGTACACACTTACTGTTACAGACCTACTCGGTTGTACCACATCTACAACTCCGGCAACCACAACTGCTACTGTCAACTCTTCTCCCGCACCTATTACAGGTACTTTGCTGGTATGCCCCGGTCTCACAACCACGCTCAGCAGTGCCACCGCTTCAGGTACCTGGAGCAGCAGCGACCTGGCAATAGCAACCGTTAATGCTACATCAGGTGTCGTTACCGGCATAGCCACTGGCACCGCCACAATAACCTACATGCTCGGATCACTGTGTGTTGCCACCGCCACTCTGACGGTAGACATACCACCCGCAGCTTTGACCGGCAGCATGTCGCTGTGTCAGGGTACCACTACAACCCTTAGCAGCACTACTGCCGGCGGAACATGGATGAGTGGAACACCCGCAGTAGCAACAGTGAGTACAACAGGCATTGTCAACGGTATAACAACCGGAACAGCTACTATTACCTATACCGTACCGGGAGGATGTATCGCTATAAGTGTTGTCACTGTCTATCCGTTCCCTGCACCAATTACCGGCACAGCCACGATGTGCGTGGGAAGCACAACCACGCTAAGCAACACATCGGCTGGAGGTACATGGTCCAGCAGCAATGCCACCATTGCAACTGTTACCGCCAGCAGCGGAATTGTCACCGGAATTTTTGCGGGCACTGCCAACATCACCTACATGCTGGGCGGTGGCTGCGCTTCGATTCAAATGGTCACCGTCAATCCATTACCGGGAACTATCACTGGTCCGGGCAGTGTATGTGTAAATGCCAACATTTCACTTTTCAACCCCACTCCGGGCGGTACCTGGAGCAGCAGCAACATAGTAGTAGCTACTGTTGGTTCATTATCAGGCTCCGTACGCGGTATGTCTGTCGGCACTGCAAACATCACCTTTACCATCAATGGCACAGGTTGCTATACTACATTTACGGTTACAACAAACGCCATACCGAATCCGATAACCGGCCCCGCAGGCGTCTGTATAGGCAATACAGTAGCATTGAACACCACCAGCAGCGGTGGTACATGGAGCAGCAGCAACACACCCATCGCAACCATCAATTCCGCTACAGGCACAGTAGGTGGTCAGGCTGCCGGCACAGCAGTGATCAGCTATATATTCAATAGCACCGGCTGCTTTATTACCCGTGTTCAAACCGTACATCCGCTTCCTACTGCAATCACGGGCCCTTCCGTGGTTTGCCCGGGGCTTACCATAACTCTAGGCAGTACTCCTGCCGGTGGCGCATGGACAAGCAGCGACCCTACGCTGGCATCGGTAGTGGCAGGCTCCGGTGTAGTTACAGGTATTATCACTGGTACGGTAAACATCACCTATACACTGCCTACCGGTTGTATCACTACACGCGTTACAACTATCAATCCCGCCCCGCCTGCTACCATTACTCCTATTGGCGACACCATCATTTGTCCCGGTAGTTTCTCTGTACTTACAGCCAATACGGGCACTTCCCTCACTTATCAGTGGTTCGAGTCTTTGACACCACTGCCCGGCGAAACCACGGCTACACTCGTTACCGGCACATCAGGCATGTATACTGTACGGGTTACAAATACGCTGGGTTGCCCGCGCATGTCGGCACCTATGTCTGTGTTGGTCAATGCAGTCACTGCAACGATTACCATACCCGGCGGCTCCACCACCGACTGTGCTGCCACACCCGTAGTACTGAATGCAGTTACTGCTGCCGGCCTCAGCTACCAGTGGATACTGGATGGCATCGCCATTCCCGGCGCAACCGGCACTACCCATACCGCAGTACTAAGTGGCAACTATACCTTGTTTGTAACCAACAGCACCGGTTGTTCCGATCTGTCGGCTCCGGTAGCTATTACCATACTACCCTCCCCCTCAGACCTTGTAACCGTGTCGGGTTCGCTGATCTTCTGCCTGGGCAGCAATGTCGTAATCAGTGCAGAAACCGGCACCGGTTACACCTACCAGTGGCATGATGCCAGTGGTCCAATAGCCGGCGCCACAGGCAGCTCGTACACTGCCGCTACAGCCGGAAGCTATTATTGTACAATCATCAATAGCTATGGTTGCCCGCGCACCACTGTTACCAGTGTGGTGGGCGCTAATCCCGTGCCTGATGTGTCTATAACTCCGGGTGGCCCCAAAGCATTCTGTGCCGGTGGTTTTGTCAACCTCGACGCAGCACCGGGAGCAGGGTATGGCTACCAATGGTTCCGGAATGGCATTGCAATACCCGGCGCTACTAACATGACCTATGTAGCCAACTTAACCGGTGGGTATCGTGTAGCTGTCACTGATCTTATAGGCGGATGCGGTGATACCACCCATGCCGACACAGTAGTAACACTGGTCCCCTTTCCGGTAACACTACCACTCACCCCTTCCAAGTTCTGCTGGGGCGGCAGCGCATTACTGTCCACCAATGTGTCAGCACTGGGCTCGCAACTACAGTACCAGTGGTTTCTGAATGGTGCAGCCATACCGGGCGCTACAGGCAATACCTACAGTGCTGTGGTATCCGGCAACTACAACTGCAGGGTTACCGTACCGGGCTGGTGTGTCAATCTCAGTGCAGTGCTGCCTGTAACGGAAATGCCCCTGCCTAATCCAGTTATCACATTCAATGGTACCATACTGAGGACCAATACGTTCTATACTGCTTACCAGTGGTACAAGAATCTCGTGCCCATACCCGGTGCTACTGCGTATAGCACGGTGCATACCGGTGCCGGTAACTACAAGGTACGCGTTACAGATACCAATGGCTGCCAGACCGTATCTGACACCTATGTGGTTACCGTTGCAAACAACCCTACGGGCGTTGCAGATGCCGGAATGAAGGAGATCAGCATCTATCCCAACCCTGCACAGGGTATCGTTCATATCGATGGGAATGGTGAATACACTGTTGTTGTCAGCAGTATGGATGGGCGTATTGTGATGAGGGGAAGCAATTGCAGGGCCATAGATGTGAGCCACCTTGCCGATGGCGTATACCTAATGAGCCTCAGCAACAGCGACAATGTACCGCTCAGAACCATAAAGCTGATCAAGACTAACCAATAAGGCGCGAGCGCCGGACATAAAAAAAAAGCGTTACAATCGATTGATTTGTAACGCTTTATCATTTTTAAGAGGTCGAAAGCGGATTCGAACCGCTGTAGCAGCTTTTGCAGAGCTGTGCCTAGCCACTCGGCCATCCGACCATGGGGTGCAAATTTAGTGAAAAAACCTTTCACTACAAAGCACCTTTCAAAGGATTTATTTATGCCTTGCTGCCGTCGTAGGCCCAGCGAATGTAGGTAGAGCCCCATGTGAACCCACCCCCAAATGCTGCCAGGATGATATTGTCGCCCTTGCGCAGTTTGTCTTCCCACTCCCACAGGCACAGCGGCAATGTACCATTTGTAGTATTACCAAATTTCTCTATGTTCATCATCACCTTCTCAGCGGGCAGTTTCATGCGCTCTGCAGTGGCGGTAATGATGCGCTTATTGGCCTGGTGGGGCACCAGCCAATGTACGTCATCGGCAGTCAGGTTGTTGCGCTCCATGATCTCTGCAGCTACATCGGCCATGTTTTTCACCGCAAACTTAAACACCGCCTGACCTTCCTGGTACACATAGTGCTCTTTATTCATTACTGTTTCTATGCTGGCGGGCTTTACTGATCCGCCCGCCTTCTGGTGCAGGTGCACACGGCCGCTGCCGTCTGTACGCAATACCGAGTCTATGATGCCGTCACCATCTTCAGAGGGCTCCAGCAGTACCGCACCACCGCCATCGCCAAAGATGATCGATGTTTTGCGGTCTTCGTAATTCATTATAGAGCTCATTTTGTCTACCCCTACCACTATTACCCGCTTGTGGCGGCCGGTCTCTATAAACTGAGCACCTATGGTAAGCGCGAATATAAACCCGCTGCAGGCAGCATTTACATCATATCCCCAGGCATTGGTCATGCCGGTTTTGTCGCATATTACATTGGCCGTAGCCGGAAACTGCATGTCCGGAGTAGTAGTGGCACATATCACCATTTCTATGTCCTTCGGGTCCAGTCCTTTTTTTGCCAGCAGCACGTTTACCGCCGCCACAGCCATATCGCTGCTTCCCTTTCCTTCGCCCTTCAGTATGCGGCGCTCACGAATACCTGTACGGGTCTGAATCCATTCGTCGGTGGTATCCATCATTGTTTCCAGCTCTGCGTTGTTGAGTATATACTCCGGAACATAGCCGCCTACTGCGGTAATAGCTGCGCGAATTTTCTGCATTTAGTTAATTTGTTAGAGCGCAAAATTAATCCAATTTTCAGTACGTAGTAGCCTGCCACTCAAAATGAAAAACAATTTAACCGGGAGCCTGCCCGCCCTTTCCCGCCACATGCACAACCGGGCTTGCGCCCGCCCGGCGGCGGCCATTGTCAGCGGCGCAGCACTATGCGGAAGGTGGTACCCTTGCCTACCTCGCTGTGCCGCACAAAGATAGACCCATGATGATATTTCTCTATAATGCGCCGTGCCAGCGATAATCCCAGCCCCCAGCCCCGCTTCTTGGTGGTGAATCCCGGTGTGAACACCCGCTTCACCTGGTGCGAGGGTATGCCCTTACCACTGTCCTGCACATCTACCAGCACCTGCTGCGGCGTATTGGTCACCGTTATGTCTATGCGCCCCTCGCCCCCCATGGCATCCAGCGCATTGCGTATCAGGTTTTCCATCACCCAGTCGAAGAGGGGACCACTCATATTCACCGGAATATCGTCTTCTTTATGATGCAGCTTGATGTTTACCTTTTGGGGGCTGCGTTTCTGCATATATTCTACCATACTGTGCAGCCGTAGTACAATATTCTCCTCCTCCAGCTGCGGTGCACTGCCTACTTTGCCAAAACGGTCTGCCACCAGCTTCAGGCGGTCCAGGTCTTTTTGCATCTCGCTGCCGGCTTCGCTGCCCGGCATCTCGTCCCTCAGCAGCTCCAGCCAGGCCTCTATAGAGCTGAGCGGGGTGCCCAACTGATGGGCTGTTTCTTTAGACAGGCCCACCCATACCTGATTTTGCAGGCTGCGGTGGGCCGCATTGAGCGCTATAAGCACTACCACCAGAAATATGACAATAATAGCCAGCTGCACATACGGAAAGTAGCGTAGCTGCCGTAGCAATGCCGACTCGCCATAATACACATAGTCTTTGCCGGTACCATAATCTACAATGATGGGCTTGTGCTGGGCCTTGTACCTGGCCAACTGCTGCTGCACAAACCCCGACCCGGCCAGCGCGCCGCTGCTGTCCAGGTTTATCTTGTCTTTTATACGGTCATGGTCATCGGCTATGATCAGCGGAATGGTTTTGTTCTGTATCAGCGAGTTGTTGGCTACGGCCGTCTCCAGCTCATTGGTGTTCTCCGGATTGCTCAGTATCTTCAGCGCATCGGCTATTTCCTCCACCTTTTTCTTCTCCTCTACCGCCAGCTCGGCAGCCAGCTGATTGGTGTAATACAGGGAGGCACTTACGATGATCAGCGCAACAAGGGCAAGATATGTTTTCCAATTGAGGTACTGACGCATAATATATACCGGCTGATAACGAAAGGAACGTAAAAATATTATGATTTTGAAGGAATTACCATTATTTTTGCGAAGGAAATTAACAATTCATGGATACGCAACACTACAATCACGGCACTGAAATAGATAACCCGAATGATATAGAGGTAAGTAAAACCTCGAAATCCCGTTTTTTATTCCTTTTGTCATTTTTTGGCTTTTTCATATTTGCATGGTCTGGTTGTTACAACCTGTGGGAGCATAAGTATCAGTCGAACGATAGTGTGAAGGTACCGGACAATACCAAGTACGATCCGACTTATAAATAATACCGCGTCCCGTCCGTTAGCTATCGCTCCCTCCGCAGCTGCTTGTACAGCCAGCAGGAGGGTGGGTGTTTGCGGCAATTTTGTTCAGCGTACAGAAGATGGTGATGGCCACAATGCTGTTTCACTGCGCCCCCAGATCACTTTTTAACGCCTATATTGCAACCACTTTCAGAACAGTAACCCGTTATGATCCATTGCCAGCAGGACACAGCCGTTGTAATACTCAGCTACAACGGTACCAAATGGCACGAACTGTTCTTACCCCTTATCGTGGCCGAGGCCCCATCGGGCTATGATGTAATAGTGGCCGACAACGCCTCTACCGACAATACCCTCCAATACGTTCAGACCAATTTCCCCTCAGTAAAAACACTGCGAATCGACGAAAACCATGGCTTTGCCAATGGCTACTACGAGGCGCTGCGCCAGATAAAGGCTAAGTACTATGTGCTGCTCAGTGCCGACTTCGAGGTCACACAGGGGTGGTTTGCCCCGCTGCACGCCGCTATGGAGCGCGATGCACAGCTTGCTGCCTGCCAACCCAAAATACGCTACTACCGCGAGCGCGAAAAATTTGAGTATGCCGGTGCCGGCGGCGGCTTTATGGACAAGTATGGCTACCTGTTTTGCAGGGGCCGCATCTTCTTCGATATAGAGACCGACCACGGCCAGTACGACGACGATATAGAGGTCTTCTGGGCATCGGGCGGCTGCTTTATGGTGCGTGCCGACCTCTACCACAAGGCAGGTGGCCTGGACAGCGATCTGTTTGCACATATGGAAGAGGTAGACCTCTGCTGGCGGCTCAAGAATGCCGGCTACCGCATAGGCTATGTGGGCTCCTCTACCGTATACCATGTGGGCGGCAGCGTTATCAGCTATGGCAGCCCGCAGAAACTGTATTACAACTTCCGCAACAACCTGATACTGCTTATCAAAAACGAGAAAAGCAGCAAGCTCTTCTGGCTGTTTCCGCTGCGGCTGGTACTCGATGGGGTGGCCGGTCTGCGCCTGCTGCTCACCGGCAAGTATAAGGATACACTGGTGATACTGAAGGCACACTTTCACTGCTACCGCGATATGGGCAAGTGGCTGGCGCGCCGCCGTGCCAACAAGGCCATGATCACCACCCGCAACGAGGCCGGCATCTACCGCCGGAGCATTGTGTGGGACTACTTCCTTATGGGCCGCAAACTATTCTCTGCCCTGGGCTGGAAACCCCGGGGGCTATAAGCCGCTATTCCTGATTTTACCTGCTTACCTGTGGTGGATGCTATGCCGCCGTTTTGTGTTTTTGCGCACTTTTTCGCGCAATTTCCTGTTTTCGTGCTTTTCTGCTTAATTTGTTGATAGTCTTGTTTTTACGAAACATGATATTTTTACTTTTTGCGCAGTTTTTGCGCACTTGCTTCTCACTGCCAAGGATTTCCGATTCGGTGGTTTGCTGTTCCTCTGTTTCGTTTGGGCAGTCGATATTTTCTTCGTCTACGGGTTGTTTAGGGGTACCGGGGAGGGTGCTTATCTCTTCTTCGGAGGGGAAGGGGATGCCACAGCGCTTGTAGGTTTCTACTGTTTCGGGATCAGAGAAGAAAGCTTCGCGATGGTCTATCAGCGTTTCGGTTCTGTCGGGGTCGGGGTATGGGATGGTGCCCGAGAGGCCGGTGAAATGGGCAGGGAGGAGTGTATCCCGGTTGATGTTGGCACGGGAGGTCATATACTCATCTAGGTAAGGCATGACAGCCTGTGCAAGCTCGGGGTTCTTTGCATGGAGCATATCCATAAAGTGGCCGCACAGCTCGATGGACTCGTTGAGGGCAGCACGGCTTTTGAGGTTCTTGATGGTGCGGGTGAGCTTGTAGAGTGCGTCGATCTCTACGGGCTTGACGGGGTCTGTGACGCGTCGCTCTGACAGGTACCGCTCGGTAAGGTTGCCAAAGATGTGGTAACAGTTCTCTACGAGTATAGCGGGCATGTGCTCGGCTGATTTTTTGAGGCGGTCCCAGTCGCCCTCTCTGACCCAGTAGGATAGGCTGCGCCGGCTGATTTCGAGCATGGCGGCAATCTGGGTTTTGTTGAGGCCGGTCTGGAAGTAGAGATTGCGGGCTTGTTGCTTTTTTTCTGTATTCATGGTGCTGATTTTAGGTATTTGGGTGTGAAGGTCGGGAGGGTTTTGGTCGTGGGCAAACGGGGTGTATATGATATGCAGCCAGCTGCATATCATAAGACGTATACGCGATATGATAAAAAGTTCTTTCGGCTGTGGGCGCGGGTTTTGGGGTGAATTTATGTTTGGCAAACAAGCGGTACTATCTGCCCATCCGCTCGTACCTTTTTCTGCAGCGAAAAAAAGTACCGGTGGAATGTAAAGATGTTTCTCTGCGCGGCTGCCCACGGGGCTATGCGCTTGATCAACATGACAAACCCAAGTATTAATACTTTGCCCATCCGCTCGTACTTTTTTTCTGCAGCGAAAAAAAGTACCAAAAAAACGCCGCCCTTTGCCCAATCGCTCCGCGGGCAAAGGGTTAGCTCTACGCTGTTATCCTTCGGCGCTATGGGGCTGCATGGCACTGGTTTGCTGACTATGCAGTGCTGCTATTAAGCGGCTGTGCATGGCTTGTGATTTGTTGGTTTTTTTAAACGTCCAGATCCACATCTACGACATCAAAAGGTGCCATCATGGGCTGGGCTTCTTTTCTACTTTCAGCATGATGTTTTGTTGTTCCTGTTTTTTAGTTTGTTGCAGCCAGTCGGGAAACTAGCGCCCAGCAAAGTGATATCAGCCCATCCGCTCCTACTTTTCTTTTTTTTCGCAAAAAAGAAAAGTAGCAAAAGAAAAAGGCGATTTTTTGCCAAAGGCTCCGCCGGCAAAAAAATAGCTCTACGCTGTTTTCCTTCGGCGCTATGGGGCTGCATGGCACTGGTTTGCTGCCTATGCAGTGCTGCTATTAAGCGGCTGTGCATGGCTTGTGATTTGTTGGTTTTTTGGAACGACCGGATCCACATCTACGACATCAAAAGGTGCCATCAAGAGCTGGGCAGGGACTCTACTATCAGCAAAGCTCCTTTATTTAATTTTCTTTTTATGATTCCGGCAAGTCGTCTGGTACGGCTATATGGCGTGGATAGGAAAGGTATACCCCTGCCCATGAGAAAACGAAATGTGGGAGAAGGTAACCTGCCATAATTATTTGTATAACCTCTGCAGTGGTGTCCGAAAAATACCGGATTGTACAGTAAACAGCAATAGCCGACAGCAACGATAAAATAATCGCTGCTACATACCTGGGCAAACCTGCACGTGCCAGCAGCGTAAAAAGAATAATGTAGACCGCAGCAGCAGGGATGGAAAACAGACCAGCGAAAAGACAAAAAAAGGAAAAGAGCTCTAAATAGTCTTCATTATAGGGCCCCGTATTGCTTAGCAGCGGCTTACCGCTATCTACGGCTATGATTATAATCAGCAGGAACGCACCTGCCAATATAGTAAGGATCCAGATGAAAAACGCTGCAAGTACAGGACGTATTTTACCGGGTTTGTGCTGTAACATTGGTATAAAAATGTTTCCATGCAATGTAGGAGTTTATTTTCCTGCGCAAGGCTGTTGGTCAGAAAATAAGACCAACAGCGGAGAAAAGTCGTCAATCTGGAGATTGACTACCGCTGTGACGAAGTCGGGAGACTACGCCAAGCTAATATTTGCAGCAAATTCTTATTTGTTATTGTTGCCATTTTTCGTCTGTACTTTTTCAGGTACGATCATTTGTATAATTGGTCTTAGTGAAGGGGTTGTCAGTTTGAGAATAAGTCCTGATAAAACGATAGCAATTAATATCAAAACAAAAATTGAACTTTCTTGTTTCTTGTCCTTTAGCTTTGACAGTGTTGGCAGAAATATTTTGGTAAGTACTTTGGTCAGCAAGAAAACAAGCAAAAAGAATATTCCAAAAAATACTAATAGTATTAATAACCCAGCAAACTCTACAACAAAGTACCAAACCAGTCCAATTTCAACTGAACAGAGCAGAAAGAAGAATAACTCGTACCTCCATGTCCCGTCATTTGAATTAAGCGTAAATAAAATCAGTTCAAGCCAAACTAATATTGAAAGAATAAAAAATGTTGGGAGCAGAAATTCAGCAGCACCTTCGCCTTTGAGAGTGGTTGAATAAATAAAAAGTGCATTAAACACTCCGAAAAGTGTCACCAAATTTGTTGTCCTATCTAAGAAGTCCTTGAAAGGAACTCCTTTTTCTTTTGAATCTTTCTCCATAAGTAGCATCGTCAAACTAATTACCACTAAACATCTGGATTGACGCATTGCTATCAATCCACTTGGATTAGTAGGTGTTGTTTAGTAAATATATAGAAAATGCCAAGCGAGGTCAAGATGATTCGACTATGTAGGCACTCCATTTGTGATATTTTTAAAATAAAAAATCGAAGTTCTTGTGAAATATAAAAACAAAACCCTTGCTTCGCATGGGTTTTGTGAAGTGTTGGCTTAACAGGCGAAATGTTGAAACAGATATGGGATGATTTATTGAAGATATATGAAGTAGCCAAAAGATTGTTTATATGACGTATTGTTGTAGCTATTGAGCATTATTGTATTTCTCAGTTATCTCATCATTAAACACTTGGGATTTTCCCATAAGTTCTTCAACAAGTTTAAACACTTGAGTTGCTGGATTATAATTTGCAAATGCTTCTCCAATCATTTCATTATTGAGTTCTTTTGCCCAGCGAATAGCCATTTCTTGATTTCCTACTTTGTTCAACAGAGAATACATATTAGTATCATTTTTTTTGTAGGAAAACCTCTTGCCTTTCAATAGTTTTGAATTTATTGCAGCTTCTATAGCCTTTTTGTATTCTTCTCTATCCATTGCAGTTATGCGATTGTGAAAATGCAAAAGATACCAAAGTTCAAACGCTTGATTACTCCATGCGCATTCAATATTATTAGCTTTTGCTTTTAAAATTGCATTATTGAAGGCCGTGGATTTAAAACTGTCTTTATCGAACACTGCCCAAACTCTATCATATTTTTGCTTGGTGGTGTCACGCAATTCAATTGCTTTTTCAACTACCTTTAGTGTACTAATTCCGCCCCCTTCAAATTGAATATCATACACAAGTTTACCCACTTGCTTAGGGAATGCTTTAAAGTAGTTAGGTTCAGTTTTTTCACCCTCACATACAATCAAGAAATATGCTACAAGCTCTTTGGATTTTTTTTCCTTTTTAAATTGAAAACGTTTTTTTAAAGCATTGTCAATTTTTATTGTTCTCGCCATGTTAAAAGTTTCAATTAGTTATAAAAGGAATGGCTCCATATCTCCCTCTTATGTAGTTTTTCTCAAAATTACCATCATTTCTGACTTTTGTCCCATCCGGTAAATTAACAGAATATAATGAGTACAAGTCAGTCTGTTCTAGACTATCTTTTTCGGTAAACCAAATCTGATCCCTTCTAAACAGTTCAGCACTCAATAAGTTAGTATCATGTGTTGCAAATAATAATTGTGCGTTATTGGGGTTAGTATCGGGACTATTAAAAAGGCTGACAATATTCATCGTTATCAGTGGATGAAGTTTTGCATCTAGTTCATCGATAACTAATAGTTTGCCTAGATTTAGAGTATCAAAAATTGGTCCTGATAAATCAATTATTTTATTGGTACCCTCTGATTCATTCTCATCTCTATCCCAAGAAACAGTATCAATGATTTTTCCCTTTTTATCAAACTTATTATGTGAAGCCAATAAAACCACTTGCTTTTTACCTGTGAATTCTTTAATCAATTTTGACTTTAAATTTTTAGGTATTTCTCCCGGTAAATCTGTCGGATTAAATTCAATTTCACTTGGTATAAGATCACTAAATCCAAGTTTTAGTTTTTTAAAAAGAGACAATGATTCGTTACATCCAGTTGTCTTCTTGTGCATCATCATTGTCGTGTAACCTTTATAGTCCTTGTGATCTACACCCGACAAAACGTTATAACCATCAAACCATTCAAGGATTTGTTTTGAAATATTTCCGCCTAATTGAGCAACTAGCGATATGAACAGTCTGTTGTCATTTGTAGATACTTCCTTTCCGTTTCCTTCATCAAACTTTTCAGTTACGCCAATTCCGTCTTTGGTCCTTAAAAACAACGGCCTTTGATTTTTCACGCTTTTTCCTTCAAAAAGCCACTCGTTGATTATATTTTTTTGGTTGTATTCAAAACCATACCTGTATTTTTGCGTTTTATCCAAAAATACGACTTCAAAAAAAGTTGGAGCATTTTCACCTGTGGCTGACAATAAAAATGGACTATAATCTAGTTCATCTATATCATTAAGTTTTACAGATGAAAGAACTACTTCTTTCATCCTGTAAAGAGCTTTTATAAGGTTACTTTTACCACTCGAGTTAGCACCGTACACTACTACTGAACGCAGCAATTTATTTTTATTGTAATTAAATACGTTGCCCTTTAATTCGGATATTCCTTCCGCCTCAAAACTCAATGTTCGTTTTTGGTTGAATGACAAAAAATTTCCGACTGTGAATTCCACTATCATTTGATTGATATTTTTTCACAATTTTAATGTATTATTTTGAAAAAATGTCTCTAATGGCAACTCAAAATGAGAATTTTTCTCAAAAAGGTGTTTTTTTAACTTTACTGTTGCAACAAAATTTCAGCTGCGTTGTAGGATGGTTCGAATTTGCAATATGACCGGAAAAACAAAGAGGATGTCTCAAAAGGTTTTTAACCCGCCTGAGAATCACATATACGAAAAATATCTCCATCTGGTACCCGAATAAAAGAGGCTGTCTCGGACTTTTGAGACAGCCTCTTTGTGAAATCTAGCCCGAACAGGAATCGAACCTGCTCTAACTTGCGGTAAGCAGAATTTGAGTCTGATTCAATCTTAGTAAACCAGGAAAGCCGCTATCCCCCACCCCTTTCCCAACCCGTGCACAAGAGTATAGCCGCTGTTCACGGGAGTATTCGCTAAATTTGCAGCCACTGATGCGGATACTACGTAACATATTGCTGATACTGGCGTCGGTAGCCACCGGTGCCACATTTCTGTACTCGGCATGGACAAAGGTGCTGCCGATACAGCCGTTTGAATACACGATGGTGGAGTACCTGCACGTGCCCTGGGTGCTGGCCACTGTAGCGGCACGGCTGCTGGTGGGGCTGGAGGCCGCGCTGGGCGGGCTTATGGTGCTGCACCTTTTTGGCCCGGGCAAGGCTGTGCTGAAGGGGGCCTTCGGGCTGCTGGTGGTACTGAGCGTGTACCTGGTGTGGCTGTGGGCCACTGCGGGCAACGAGGTAAACTGTGGCTGCTTTGGCGATGAGATATGGATGAGCCCGGCGGCATCGCTGGCCAAAAACGGGGTACTGCTACTGGTAACGGGCCTGCTGATACGGTATCACAAGGGGCTATCGTTCAGGTGGGGGCATACCCTGGCTATGGTGCTGCTGGCGGTAGGTACTGCACTGCCGTTTTTGCTGTATCCCATAACCATGGGCAAGCCGGGCTGGCTGAAAAAAGACGGCTATACGCTGGATATGGCCCCGCTATACGCCCCCATAAAGGACGATACCGCCGCGCTGCGGGTACCCTACCCCGATATGCCTGCCACAGATATGCGCAAGGGCAAGTACATCATAGCCTTTGTGAGCCCCTCGTGCGAGCACTGCCGCATAGCAGCCCGCAAAATGGCGCTGATGAAAAAAGACAATCCGTCGCTGCCGTTCTTCATGATAGTAGGCGGCATAGCCAGCGACCTGACGGACTTCTGGAAACAGACGCGATCGCAAAACCTGCCATGGATGCGGTTGCACCGCGACCCGTTTCTGTACTATACGGGTGGTATGTTTCCGCTGATCGTGTGGGTGAACGATGGCCGGGTAGAGGCAAAGTCGACCTACAATACGCTGACGCAGAGCGAGATAGAGGAGTGGGTGGCCCGGAAGTAGCGGGCACCGGCATGCGTCACCATGGCAGTGGGAGCACCAGACATATTACCGACAGGCATAAATTATGAGTGACTGCTTCGGATTTCGGGAAAATGGCGTTAAATTTGTTGGCATCAAGAATATACAATAATCATGAAGTTACTTACCCCCGCTGTTGTTGCTATTGCAATACTCTTTACACTGGCCTCGTGTGGCAAGATGGAATATACCTGCCAGTGCAAGATATCGAACGGATCTACTACCCCACTTACGGAAGAGCTGGATATGGGTAAGATAACCAATAATGCCGCCCAGAAGCGCTGCAACAATCACCAACTGAACCGCGCCAACGAACTGAAATCGAGTGGCCAGGTGATACAGTGCAAGGTGGTGAACTTATAACTGAACCTGACGCATATAAAAAGCCCGCATTGCAACAGCAGTGCGGGCTTTTTGTATGGTATCTGTAACCAATGCGGTGCAGGCAAGTGTGGTGCGCCGCGGTGGCATTACTTCATAGGTTCCTGAGCGGCGAGGTTGAATTCGCGGGTAGCAGATGTGCATGGCCCTTCTACTGCCTTTCCGTCTTTGTCTATCAGGGTTAGAGTGATCTTGCTCTTGCCGGTAGCGAGGTTGTTGATAAAACGTGGCTCCCACTTGTCGAGCGTGAACGACACCTGCTCTACAGGCACACCACCAGCAGGGTATACATCTGCCTTTACCTTGTAGCCATCGGGGGCGAGGTTGCAGTTCCAAACATAGAAGTCGAGGAGGAGATTTGCGGTGTCGTTGCCGAGGTAGTCACCCTTTGGACGGCTGTAGAACACCATGGGTGTTTTGGGGTCGTCCATCTTCTGCACCCTGCCCTTCTCGTCTATACGAAAATGGTATACCACTGCGGCACCCTGGCTCTTGACCGACTCGTGATACGAGCGGGAGAGGAATGCCATGAGGTAATGCTCGGTGCCATTGGCAAGGGTGATCTCGTTCTTGGGTTCGTAGAGTGCCTTGTAGGGCATGGCATCCATGATGAAGTGTATGTGCTGGCCCTGGGCTGAGTTGTTGCACTGCTTGGTGCCGTTGTCGGCGGTCTGCATCTTGAGGTCGTAATTCTTCACATTGAAGTTGAAGCTGACTTTGGCAGAGTCTTTGCCTACCGGCTCTGCCTTTACAGCACCGATGGTGATGGCGGCACCGGGAAACTCTGGCGAAGAAGACACAGCTGACAGCGCTGGCTGCGGACGGGGCGCGGGGGCTACGGTGTCGGTTTTGGCGGTATCGCCGGCAGGTGGGGTGCTGTCGCCGCAAGACGACAATGTACCTGTGAGCACGGCAGCTGCCAGTGCGAAATAATGCATTTTCATATAGTGGAATTTACACCAAAATTAGCGTATTTGGGTGAGACGGCAGGGATATGATTTGTTTGGGAAGTGAGGGGAGGCTTATCAACTAATCGCCGTAAATTTGTTGCAGCAGCTATGGCAGAGAAGAAACAAAAAGGTGCCGGTGGCACAAAAACCGGTAAGACGGCAGTGAAGGCGCAACCAGCAGAAAACACAGCAGAAACAACAGTAATGGCAGCAGATGCCGTGAGGGAATACATACACCATCCGGGTGATGCTATATTCATAAAGGGTGCAAGGATGCACAACCTGAAGAATGTGGATGTAGCGATACCGCGCAACCAACTGGTAGTGGTGACGGGCGTGAGCGGCAGCGGCAAGTCGTCGCTGACGATGGATACGCTGTTTGCAGAGGGGCAGCGCCGTTATGCAGAGAGCCTGAGCGCATATGCACGCCAGTTTCTGATGCGTATGGACAAGCCGGATGTAGACTACATACGCGGCATATGCCCGGCAATAGCCATAGAGCAAAAGGTAACGACCCGCACACCCCGCAGCACTGTAGGCAGCATGACGGAGATCTATGACTATCTGCGGCTGCTGTTTGCCCGGGTGGGCAAGACCTACTCGCCGGTGAGCGGCAGAGAGGTGAAGAAAGATACGGTGACGGATGTGGTGGAGTTTGTGCAGACGCTGCCCACGGGAGCGCGTGTGCAGTTTATAGTGCCGCTGGTGCTGCGTTACCAGCGGTCGCTGGCTGAGGAACTGAACATACTGATGCAAAAGGGTTTCAGCAGGGTGTATGTGCCCGATGCCGATGAAAAACCCATACGCATAGAAGACATACTGGAAGGCAATGTAGATACCGGCGACGCCATAGTGAACCTGCTGATAGACCGCATAGCGGTGAAGGCAACGTTTGACGAAGATGATCTGCACCGGCTGGCTGATAGTATACAGACAGCATTCTACGAAAGTGAGGGATCGTGCCTGGTGGAGGTAGACGGGAAAAAGACACACACCTTCAACAACCGGTTTGAGGCAGACGGGATGCAGTTTGACGAGCCGACGCCGAATATGTTCTCGTTCAACAATCCGTATGGGGCATGCCCCAAGTGCGAGGGGTTCGGGCAGGTACTGGGCATAGACGACGCACTGGTGATACCAGACCGTACACAGAGTGTATACGGCGGCGCTGTGGCATGCTGGCGAGGCGAAAAGATGAGCGAGTGGCAGCAGGCGTTTATCCGTGCGGCATCGAAATATGACTTCCCGATACACAAGCCGATAGCCGACCTGAGTGACAAGGAATACACACTGCTGTGGGAAGGCAACAAGGATGTGAACGGCATCAATGACTTCTTCGGGATGGTAGAGCAAAACCTGTACAAGGTGCAATACCGGGTGATGCAGGCACGGTATCGCGGGCGCACGAGTTGCCCAACGTGCAAGGGCACACGCTTGCGCAAGGAAGCCCTGTATGTGAAGGTAAACGGGGCAACGATAGCTGATCTGATGTTTCAGCCGACGGATAAGCTGGCGGAGTGGCTGGCAGGCATAAAGCTGAGCGAACATGATGCGACCATAGCCAAACGCATACTGATAGAGGTAAACCAAAGAATGAAGACCCTGCTGGATGTGGGGCTGGGCTACCTGACGCTGAGCAGGCTGGCCAATACACTGTCTGGCGGGGAGAGCCAGCGCATACAGCTGACGAAGTTTCTGGGGAGTAATCTTACCGACTCGTTGTACATACTTGATGAACCCAGCATAGGGCTGCACAGCCGGGATACGGAGCGCCTGATAGGTGTGCTGAAATCGCTGCGCGACCTGGGCAATACGGTAGTGGTGGTGGAGCATGATGATATGATGATGCGTGAGGCAGACTACATCATAGATATGGGACCGCTGGCCAGCCACCTGGGTGGTGAGGTGGTGGCAGCAGGCACCTACACGGAACTGATAAAGAACAAAGCCAGCCTGACGGGCAAGTACCTGAGCGGTGCCATGAGCATAGAACCACCCTCAATACGGCGCAAGCCAACAGGCAGTATACGCATAGAGGGCTGCCGGCAAAACAATCTGAAGAACGTAAGTGTAGATATACCGCTGAATGTGCTGTGTGTGGTGACGGGTGTGAGCGGCAGCGGCAAGACGACGCTGATCAAGCAGACGCTGTACCCGGCGCTGCTGAAACACTATGGGGAGGCTGCAGACAGGCCAGGATTATTCAAGAGCCTGACGGGGGATCTGAACAACATAACACTGGTAGAGCAAGTGGACCAGAACCCGATAGGCAAATCGTCGCGGAGCAATCCTGTGACGTATATAAAGGCGTATGACGAGATACGCAAGCTGTATGCCAAGCAGCAACTGGCGAAGATGCGCGGCTTTGAGGAGAAGCACTTTTCGTTTAACACCGATGGTGGCCGCTGTGATACCTGTAAGGGTGAGGGTGAAGTGATTGTGGAGATGCAGTTTCTGGCGGATGTGCACCTGCTGTGCGAATCGTGCAAGGGGAAGCGGTTTAAGGATGAGGTGCTGGAAGTGACCTACCATACCAAGAGCGTGTATGATGTACTGGAAATGAGTGTGGATGAGGCTATAGCGTTCTTTGCCGACGAAAAGAAACTGGCGGCAGCTTTGCAGCCACTGAGCGATGTGGGATTGGGCTATGTGAAGCTGGGACAGAGCAGCAACACACTAAGCGGCGGCGAGGCACAACGTGTGAAACTGGCATCGTTTCTGGGCAGGGGACGGCTGAAGGAAAAGGTATTGTTCATCTTTGACGAGCCCACAACGGGGCTGCATGTGCACGACATCAAGAAGCTACTGCAGTCGTTTGATGCGCTGATAGATCAGGGGCACTCTGTGCTGGTGGTGGAACACAATACCGATGTGATAAAGTGCGCGGATCATGTAATAGACCTGGGACCGGAAGGTGGTGCCGAGGGTGGCTACCTGCTGTACGAAGGCCCACCTGAAGGGTTGAAGAAAGTGAAAAAGAGCTATACGGGCAGGTATCTATAAGGTATCTACACGCATAATCTGTAGCAAACGGTGGCAGTGAAGTGAATATCAACCCTTTTTATACTACTTTAGGGTTATATATACGGCACAATGCACCGCAAAGCTCACCTATACATATTGTGTTTGCTACTGGTAATGTGCAGTTTTACAACCACTGCACAGCTACAGGTATGGCGTCATGTCAATACGGCCGACATGACCAACACAAATATCATGTGCATGACTGAGGACGCAAGCGGTCTGTTATACCTGGGGACACAAGGGGGTGTAGAAATTTTTGATGGCAGGCGGTTTGTGCCATTGGTGATCCCTGACCATATCAAGCGCGGCATTAACCCATTTGTGAATTCCTTCAGGTGGGGGCGGGGCGGCGTGCTATGGGTGAATACGAGAACACATATATTCACTTACAAGCCAGCAACAGGTGAGGTAACAGTAGTATACGGAGCTGGTAACGAAGCCGCACTGAATATCACCTCTATACAACTGGACACGGTACGCCAACAACTGTATATAGCACGGAATGATGGCGTTACTATTTGCAAGTTAACCGAGGCGGGGATTGAAGAAGTAAAAAAAATACAGCTGGCCGTATTGCGCGAGACAACCCTTGATAATGCCGGAAACCTGTATGTGATAACCGACAGCAATCGAAGAGTGGTGCGGATCAATGTAGGATTAGCAGAAACCGTGTATTCATCAGCCTTTGTGCGGGATGCAGACTACCTGCCAAAGCAAAATTCGCTGCTACTGCTTACGGCTGAGGGATTGGTGACCATAGCGCTTGCGAACGGCAAAGCTGATACGCTGGCAGTGAAGCCGCCGGGCAATGTCCATGCAGCAAAGTCGATGATCACGGTGATGTGGGACGGCGAAATAATGCTACACCATGCAGACGGGATAAGCCTGCTAAAAAGTGCGACAGATACTGCTGCGATACACTTTGCGGCAGACCCAAAGAACCCCTGCGCGATACAAACCGACTTCGTGATCTACTCGTTTAAAGACCGGCGCGGGAACCTGTGGATATCAGAGGATGGAATCAGTATCAGCGTATTGCCGGCCAATGCACGGCATGTGCGTTTCTTATCGGCAAAAATGACGGGTGCCGCGCGGTTGTGGCTGTCGTGGCACGACACAGTAAACCACCAGATACTATCGTCGTCAGAAAAAGGGTTTTGTGCATTGTACTACAACTCGAATAAGGCGGACTACCGGCCTGAGATAAGACCTGCTGAAAACATGAAGTTCTTTCAGCCGATGTTTTATATGCCGTGGGCAAAGGATGAACTGCTTGTAGTAACAAATGGTCAGGGCTGCTGGCTGTTTGATACGAAAACATACAAAGGGCGAGGATTTGATGCGATCAATAAAAAAATAAGTGTTACCAATTATTGGGGTGGTCAACAGATAGACAAAGACAAGGTGATGCTGCATGAGTTTTTCGGTTCCTATATTTTTGACCGCAAAACGGCAACAGTGAGTGCGATACTCCGGGACAGCTCCGCGCAACAATTCAACCAAACGAATCCGGGCAAGCTGGAGTTGCTATCATCGTACAAAGACAGCAAAAAGCGATACTGGTTTGGCAGCGGATACGGCATACTTGTAACAGACAGCAATCTGCAACGGCTGCGGATATACGGGCAAAATCAAAAGACAAGAAATGATGGGTTGGGCAATACTGTGATCATGAACACACATGAAGCCGCAAACGGAGCTATTTATACTGCCACAATGGGTGGTGGTGTGTTCCGGCTAACGGCTGCCGACACCTTTGAATCGGTGCCACTTGCTGGCAATGTGACCAACATCTATTGCATCGGAACTACCGACAAAGACCACCTATGCATCACGACCGGAAATGGGATATGCAGGTACAATACAACATCGGGCATTTCGCAGCTTATTAATGCCAATTACGGCATGCCAATTGGAGACTTTAACCAATATGCCCTCAGTATTGACCAGCAATTTGTGGTGGCGTCCGGGTCGAATGGAATAACCGTGATAGACCGGAATGGGTTTGATAAAAGCTTTTATGACACAGCTCAACTACTGGTACTAAAGAATATGTCGCCGGTAAGCCGCTTTGTGCTTGAAAAAGGAAAACAACTGCTGGAATTTGATATTGCGATTACAGGATATGCTGCCGGAGCAAACTGGAAAATACGGTACAAACTAGACGGCGTAGATGATACATGGCGAGAGATGGAAAAAGGGGAATGGCATATCAGGTACAACTCGATACCACCCGGTGAATATACACTACGTGTAGTGGCTACAGACCGCCACAATGTAGTCTATACTGCACCGGCAACCGTGCTCATTACTGCCCTGCCCTACTTCTGGCAGACCCTGTGGTTCAGGCTACTGGTGCTGGCGTTGTGCATCAGTGTGCTGGTCGTTACTGTCCGGTTCTTCTCTCAACTGCAATTGAAATGGAGACTCAAGAAGATGGAGGATGAGCAGAAAATGAGCAGGGAACGCCTGCGCATATCGCGCGAGCTGCATGATAATGTAGGCAGCAATCTTACCTACCTGATTTCGGGACTGGAGTCGTCAAATATGCTGCTGAAGAAACACGAAACGGTGATACTGGAAAAGAAAATAGAAAAAATGCAATCATCGGCGAGGGAAAGTATGCAACAACTGCGGGACTCGATATGGGCACTCAACAACGAAACTGTTGCTCTGACTATGCTGGTCACACGTTTTGGCACGTGGCTGGAGCACATCATGGAGGCTGCACCAGCTACGATGTATAGTGTAAGCAATGAACTTGCAGCCGACCCGGAACTGGATCCGATAAAGAGCCTGAACCTGTTCCGTATCCTGCAGGAAGCCGTACATAATGTAGTAAAACATGCATCAGCGACTGTACTGACCGTGTCATTTTCTTATTCGGGAAACAAGCTGGTAATCATCATAACAGACAATGGCCGCGGATTCGACATAAAGGAAAGAGCAGGTAATGGCCGCCAAACGATGGCATCTCGGGCAGAAGAAATGGGTGCACATTTCAAACTGAGCTCTGCACCGGGGACGGGAACAACCATAGCACTAGAGCTAATGGCGTGACCACAGACCAGCAAAAAATACGCTAAAAAGCGCATTGCCGGGGCGAGTAAAAAAAGTGAAAATTGCAGTAGAATTGAAACATAACAATCCAATACAAACCTCAGGTGTATGAAATACCAAGTAGCTATTGTAGATGATAACGACCGCATTTCGGCGCAAATTGCGGAGAATCTGCTGATGACAGATGAGGTGGACATATTGTTTATTGCAGACAGAGGAAAGGAAGCACTGGAGTGGCTAAAACGAAGCCGGACACACCCTCAGATCATACTGATGGATATTGAAATGCCTGGCATGAACGGGATCGAAACCACGTTTAAAATCAAAGACCTGTACAGCAATATCCGGATCATCATGCTGACGGTATTTGACAATGAAGTTAATATATTCAATGCTATCAAATCGGGGGCTTCGGGTTACCTGCTGAAGGACGAAACACTACCACGAATGATGGATGCACTAAAAGATGTGATGGATGGCGGCATACCTATGTCGCCGCCTATAGCGAGAAAAGCTATGGAAATGATGGTGACGGGCTACAAACCAGAAAGGCAGATAATGTATACAGAAAAGCAGGAAGAGCTGACAAAACGCGAACTGGAGATACTGGAAATGATGGCGGAAGGTCAAAATCTTCAGCAGATTGCCGGTGTGCTGTTTATCAGTCCTTTTACTGTAAAAAAGCACATAGAGAACATCTACAGTAAGCTGCATATCAAGTCGCGTGTGGAATTGCTGCTCTGGTATCAGCAAGCGTGACGGGCTTACGCTCCAGCATCTATTTAAAGAAAGCATTGGCAGACAGGGTGCGCTGCTTGATAAACAGCCGCTTGTAGCTGTTTATCATAATATAGCGATGGCTGAAAACACTGACTGAGACACGGATGTTCTTACCGGTCAGCGATTCTACAACCGACTCCGGTATGGCAATGCTGCCAGTTGGTTTTGTGTAATACCGCAAATAGGACCCTGCACTGTCTTTGGTAGACGGGATTGGAATCTCAAGCATTATGGTATCGCCATTGGCATTGTTGGATGCACTGAAATAGAAAGTGTTGCTTACACCTGCCGTAACCGTATCGGGGAAAACGAATAGTAACGAAGGGAAGGTATCATTGTTGGTATAGGAAAAATTGAATACTCCATTCCCTGTCATGACCCAGGCTACTGGATAGTTGGCCGTAAGCGTATCCAAAACATAAGTTTCTGTTACCTGGAGCGAAGTGCCTTTGCGCAGCAGCTCTCTGGCATTTGCATTCAACCTGATCGTTTCAGTGTACAAAGGTAATGAGGCTGCAAATGTGACTCTGGAACTACCACCTGCTGTAGTAGAGTCTGTGATGATGTGTGCGGAGAAAACACCGGACAACCCTGTGGTGTCGTACGGAATGCTTTGCCTCTCGACATAGGGAATGGCACAGCACACCGGATCTGCCACCTTGGTATCTTTCTTTTTGCAGCCCGATATGGCTGCAACGCAAAACAGCAAAACCGCCAAGAATATTTTATAACACATAGGGTTGTGATTTTGGGAAGATGGCTATAAAGGTAATGAGAATAGAGAATTAATTATCTTTGAAAGATCATGCTATCTATCAATCTGACACCGTTTCCAACACTGTACACCGAACGCCTGATATTGCGACGGACGACTATGGCAGATGTTGGTGAAATCTTTTTTCTGCGCAGTGACCCACGGGTGCTGCAGTACATCAATAGGCACCCCTGCCAGTCGGAGGAGGAAGCGGCAACGTTTATAAGGCTGCTGGAAGGCAATATTGATAGCAATGAGGGTGTGCCGTGGGCGATAAGCCTGAAAGACAGCTCCAAACTGATAGGGAGCATTGGCATTTGGCGTTTTACAAAAGAACACTACAGGGCTGAGATAGGTTATGTAATGGATCCGGAGTACCAGGGACAGGGCTTGATGCAGGAAGCGCTGCAGGCAGCGGTAGATTATGGTTTTGGCACTCTGGGACTGCATAGCATTGAGGCCAACACAGATCCGGAGAATATTGCATCGCAGCGGGTACTGGAGCGAACCGGGTTTGTGCGGGAGGGTCATGTACGGGAGAATCATTTTTTTGAAGGGCGGTTTTATGATACCGTGATCTACTCCATGCTGGCACCGGCTAAGAACGGACAATAATACAGATTAAAATACGCGTACATAATGCCACCCATAAATGGCTGAAGACAGCAGGGTATGGCTATCAAGATCAGCAGGGTTGAACGCTAAATCCGGTGGGTGCTGTGTGGCCTTGTTGGCAATGCCAATCTGCCGGGCAAAAAAAACGACAAAAAACAGGTCATTCAATTCGGAATTATTGCCAGTAGTTGTCTTGGTAAATGGTTAAAAATCAGGCGATACAGATTTGCCAAAGCCATTCCAAATGCCAAATATATTTCCTATTTTGCAGTCTGTATATTTTAACAAAAAAATACCTGAATATGTATTTGAATGGTACAAAGTGCATGTCGCTTGCTTTAACCTGTTTTTTGTCGCTGTCTGTAATGGCAAAGAATGCAGTTCCGAAGGTGGGCCAGGGTGTGCAAAAACCCTTATGTTTTATTGAGAACAACGGCCAGATAGCTGGTTACGACGGTGCGCCAATGCAGGATGTACAATTTAAAATGTCGACCCCTGGTATGAACCTGTTTGTAGGGAATGGCAAGCTGCATTACCAGTTCAGAAAACTGGAAGATGGCAGCAGCATGGCACCTAAAATGCGTACCTACGAAATGGACGTAACACTACTGGGTGCGAATCCTGCTGCAAAAGTGAGTGCAACAGAAAAGCAAACTTACTACGAAAACTACTATACCAACCATACAGGACATAACGGTATAACAGCCTTTGCCTACAACAAAATCACCTACCGCGAAGTGTACCCGGGTATAGACTGGGTACTGTATGTGAAGGGTGATAATGTGGAGTATGATTTTGTGGTGCACCCGGGAGGCGACGCCAGCCAGATAAAGCTGCAATATGGTGGTGCAACAGCGCTGGGTATCAACCAGGAAGGGGGCATATCGGCAGAAACCCCAATGGGCAGGATACAAGAGAAGAAACCTTATGCCTACGAGAATGCAACAGGAAAGGAAGTTGCAGCCCATTTCAAACTGGATAATAACATTGTAAGTTTTGAAACAGGCAAGCACAGCGGAACCTATACGATAGACCCATACATTCTATGGAGTACTTATTTTGGTGGTACGAATGAAGATGTGGCAACTTGTGTGAAAGTAAGTGGCGGCGGCAATATCTATGTTGGCGGCCGTACTTCATCGGCAGCGATAGGCCTGGGTACACCTCCGAATCCGTATTCAGTAACACTGGCAGGCGGGTTTGACGCATTTGTGACGCGTTACGACGCCGCTGGTGTAAGGACCTTTACATGCTATATAGGTGGTGCAGGAAATGATTATGGTACCTGTATCGCGATTGATGCTGCGGGTACGTCGATCTATCTGGGTGGTGTGACCGCGTCGGCTGCAGGCGTAGCTTCCGGTGGCGCATATGATGGTACACTTACCGGACCGACGGATGGTTTTATCTTCAAACTGAGCAATACAGGTGCAAGGCAGTGGGCTACCTACTATGGTGGCGCTGCGAGCGTTCCACTGGGCCTTAGCGGTAATGACGAGATCAACGGTATTGCCGTAGACGCTGCAAACAATGTATACATAACCGGAAGAACCGAAGGTTCGGGTCTGGCCAATCCGGGAACGGTATTTAAGACTGCCATAGGCGGCAGTTCAGATGCATTTATTGGTAAGTTTACAGCGGCAGGTGCACTTACATTCTCGACATATTATGGCGGAACTGGTGTTGATGAGGGCTTTGGAGTAAGCTTTGACGGCACAAACAACGTTGTGATCACAGGACAGACAAACAGCGTGATCAACATGCATTCGGCTGGTGCGCCTGACTCCACGTTGGGCGGCGCAAATGATGCATTCATAGCAAAACTCAATAATACCGGCACAACACGTATCTGGGGTTCTCTGTTTGGCGGACCAGGCACAGAGCAAGGTTCAGAGATCATCTGCAATACTGTTACCGGTGCTGTAGCTATCATTGGTTATACTACCAGCACATCGGGCATAGCAAGTGCCAATGCTCACCAAACGGCTTATGGCGGTGGTGCACAAGATGCGTTTGTAGCCTATTTTGCATCAGCCGGCACGACAGTAACACAGACATGGAGCACCTATTATGGTGGCAACGATCTGGATTTTGGTGAAAGCATTTGTTTTGATCCGGCACGTAATGTGGTTATTGCGGGTGGTACTTACAGCACCAACGGCATAGCGAGTGCAGGAAGCCTTCAGCCGGCTCTTGCAGGCAACTATGACGCCTTTGTATCTAAATTCACCCCACTGGGGCAACGTATATGGGGTACCTATTATGGCGGTGCACTGTATGACTATGCTTTTGGTGTTATCTGCGACAATGCAGGACAGATCATCATGGCAGGACACACCACGAGCACTGCCGGCATATCGACCGTAGGGTCTTCGCAACCGGGTTTTGCCGGTGGCACCTATGATGCCTTTGTGACTAAATTCGCGCCAGATACATTTGCATTAATTGCCCAGCCCTTTGTTGATACATTGGTATGTGCAGGCGGACCTATCACAATACCTTATACGGTAAGCTTTTCCTACAGGGCGGGCAATGTATTTACAGCAGAATTATCGAGCGCAACAGGTAGCTTTATTTCACCACAGTTCATTGGTTCTGTGACTGCTTCAACAGGTGGCTCTATATCGGGAACGATACCGGCTGTAGTCCCAGGAACGGGCTACCGTATTCGTATCAGAGCAAGCAACCCGACATACACTTCTCCAGATGATTTTAGAAATATCCGCATTGTGACGAGCATACCTGCAATTACAGTGGGTGCCAATACACCTGTTTGTCTGGGCAACACACTCAACCTTACATCAAGTGCTTCATGGACTGTAAATAGTTATAGCTGGAGCGGTCCGTCGGCATTTGCTTCGGCAGCAGCCAACCCAAGCATAGCTGGTGTAACTATAGGCGCTGAGGGTGTCTATACTTTATCGGCTGTACACAATGGCTGCCCTGCCAGCGTTGCTACTATTTTTGTGGATGTAAATGACGGACCACCTGCTGCTGCGCCAATTGCGGTATCGAGCGGTATCAACTGTGTTGGTGGTACTATATACCTGTTTGCAGATACAGCGGCCGGTTCTATAACAGGGTCTTATTCGTGGACAGGCCCAGGTGGTTTTACATCTACAGATCAGAACCCGGTTATCAGTCCGATCAGCGGTGCTGATGCCGGTGACTATGTAGTAGTAGATACACTTGATGGCTGTGCTTCGAACCCAGCGACTGTGCCGGTTACCGTTACAGCAACAGTACCTGTATCAATCAGCATAGCGGTAAGCCCTAATGATACGGTATGCGGCGGTACGCTGGTAAGTTTTACGGCTTCGACGGTGAACGGTGGTATCTCCCCATCTTTCCAATGGATGAAGGGTTCGATGCCAATAGTAGGTGCATTGTCGAACAACTGGTCGTCGGCAACGCTGACTGATGGCGCAGCGATATCGTGTGTAATGAACAGCAATGTGACGTGCCCGAGTCCGATAACGGCTACCAGCAATACGATAAACATGAACGTGATCACCAATGAACTGCTGGTAACCATCTTTGCGATACCCGGTGTATCGGTGGCTCCCGGCGATAGTATCACCTTCACATCTGCCGTTTATAACGCGGGGATTGCCCCTACCTACCAGTGGCAGCTCAACAGCAATGATATACCAGGAGCAACCTCTACAACCTACAAGAAGTACAATGTAACCACTCTGGATACTGT
This sequence comes from uncultured Bacteroidota bacterium, assembly GCA_903824665.1. GTDB lineage: Bacteria > Bacteroidota > Bacteroidia > Chitinophagales > Chitinophagaceae > Nemorincola. Next base: position 49,552 of record CAIJXT010000034.1, read on the forward strand.
AACACTGGTTGTAACGTCTACGATGGCTTGTGTGTCTCCGTCAATAGCCAAGAGTAATGCGCTGGTAATCCATACGAACACTGCAATAAACGGATTGACATCGCTGCCTGACAACATAGCACTCTACCCGAATCCAAACCCGGGTAGTTTCACAGTGAAGGGCAATCTTGCCGGAACCGGAATCGAAGAGGTAGCTGTAGTAGTGATGAATCCGCTGGGTCAGACAGTATACAGCGAAGTAGCAACACTGCATAACGAACAACTGAATGCCGGCATCCGCGTAGAAAATCTACCTTCCGGTATCTACCTGCTGCAACTTAGCGCCAACGGAATGAGCAAGACGATCCGTTTCTCTGTTCAGCATTAGTGCCTTTCCGAAATCAATTATTAAAAATCCCTGCCCTTGCGGCGGGGATTTTTTTGTGTCATTCAGCAATACTACAGCAGTTATTAGTTGCTACCGCATACCCGATCAGATCCTATTCTCTGCAACTCAGTCCGATTTGCAATGGAGATTGTGCGTCGGACAGGGCACAAACTAAAGGAGCGTATAAGCAGGCAGGCAGTCCTTGAACACACGTATGGTAACAGGTAAAACCAGACCAGCAGGCACAAAAAAATAGAGCCGCTTTTCAGCAGCCCTATTCTCATTATTCACAACAAAATATTATGGGAAGATACCAAGCTCTTCGTAAGAAATGCCCACCTTGTTGATAGCAACTGTAAATGCTGCGGTACGCATATCTACTGTATTATCGAGGCTAAGCAATGCTTCGCGAATCTCGTGGTAAGAACCGATCATTGTATCTTCAAGACCAGAATAAACCAGATCTACTTCGTCAGGACCGTGTAGCAACTGTGTGCGCTCTACATCAGAAACCCTTTTGCCTGTTAGGCTTTCAACGGTTTTGAGAATGCTTGTGTTCTGGTTTTCACTGAAGCGTTTGTCCATACGACCGAAACGAACGTGGCTCAGGTTTTTCAACCATTCGAAGTAAGAAACTGTAACACCACCTGCATTGAGGTACATGTCTGGCACAACAATCACACCTTTTTTATTCAGTATTTCGTCGGCATCCGGAGTCAGTGGACCGTTTGCACCTTCACCGATGATCTTGGCCTGAATACGTGCAGCGTTGCTGCTGTTGATCACGTTTTCGAGGGCTGCAGGTATCAGGATATCGCAAGGCTGCTCGAGTGTTTCTGCGCTGTTCTTGATATTGGTAGCACCAGGGAAGTTGAGGAGTGAACCTGTAGCTTTTCTGTGTTCTACTACCTTGTATACGTCGAGCCCTTTCTCGTTGTAGATACCACCTTCGTACTCGGCGAGACCAACAATGATCGCTCCGTTATCGAAGAAGAATTTGGCAGCGTGGTAACCTACGTTACCAAGACCCTGAACGATGACACGCTTGCCTTCTATGCCAACGTTCAATCCGAGACGCTTCATATCTTCGGCAGTATTACATACCTCACGTATACCATAGTATACGCCAAGACCTGTAGCCTCTGTGCGTCCACGCACACCACCCTGAGTAACCGGCTTACCAGTGATACAAGCGAGTGCATCTACTTCGCCTGGCTTCATAGAAGCGTAAGTGTCTACGATCCAGCTCATTTCGCGGCCACCTGTGCCGTAATCAGGAGCAGGGACGTCTATACCAGGTCCGATAAAGTTTTTCTTAACGAGCTCACTCGCATAACGACGAGTGATTTTCTCGAGTTCGAAAACGGAATAGTTTTTGGGGTTGATCTTGATACCACCTTTAGCACCACCAAATGGTACGTTAACGATAGCACATTTGTAGGTCATCAGGGCAGCAAGTGCCATAACCTCATCCTGATTAACGTCCATGCTGTAACGGATACCACCCTTGCAAGGCAATTTGTGGTGAGAGTGCTGCACGCGGTACGCTTCAATAACCTCTACGCTATCGCCGATACGAACCGGGAATTTCATGCTATAAACCGAATTGCAAACCTTGATCTGCTGAAGTATGCCCGGTTCGAAACGGGTGTATTTTGCTGCCTTATCAAAGTTGCGTTCTACACCCTGGAAAAAGCTGTAATGAGCGCCTTGCGCATTTGTGTTTTCCACCTTTTTGTATTTTTTTTAGTGAGTAATTAATAAAATATAAACAATTATTCTTTTTCCATTTTAGAGATCTTACGATCGAGATAGACAAGGTAGGTAAAAATCCCCGCAAATATAGTAGCTAATACAACAACAACAACGTATATTTTACCATTTGCCCGCATGACGTCCGCCATTTCGGTTTGTGCAAGTGCGGAAGAAGCTGTGGCAAGCACAAGAAACATCGTTGAAATAGCAATTTTCTTCATAATGTAAGTATTTATAGTCTATAGAGCGTTTTCGCGTCTGTTACTAATAAAACCAATTCTTGCAAACAGTGTAGCGATCCAGATACCGAGGGTGATCCACCCGATATTTGCCGGCCAGAACACGATACGCATATTACTATCGAGATCGTACTTGGCAAATGCCGGGTTACCACCATTACCGGGGTGCAGGGAATCGACCATACGAGGTAAAACAAAAATCAAGGGCACTACCATAGCAAAGGCAAAAACATTGTATACGGCACTGATGCGTGCACGTTTCTCTTCGTCGCGCATGCCACTGCGGAGAATGCCATATGCAAAGTAAATGAGCATGAGCATAGCGGTGCAGAGCTGCTTGGGGTCGTTGCTCCAGGCGGCGCCCCATGTATACTGCCCCCACTCCATACCTGTGAGCATGCCCAAAACACTGAACATGATTCCGGTATTGGTAAACGAGACCGCCATAATATCGTGGTTCTGATCTTTGGAAGACAGGTACCTGATGGAATAAACAGTACCACAAAAAAACAGTACGATCATTGTAAACCACATGGGTACATGAAAATACAGATTGCGGATGGTCTCATTGAGAATGTCGAGACGTGGCACAGGAAGCAGGAAACCAGCTACGATGGTGTACGCCACAAAAATGCCACAAACTATTTTCCACCACCACTTACGCATCAGGCGTCGATAAATTTTTGCAAAAGTAGTGGTTTTTAATAAGTAATGTGACAGCAAAAAATGAGTGTTGTCATTTCATTTAACCGTTTGGTTAATTGAAAAGTATCATTAACTTTGGATTGTGAGTAAGGGGAGCATAACAACCGAAGAAACAGAAAAGCTCAGTGCAGTATTTGGAGCACTGGCAGACCCTACAAGGCGGGGTATAATAGAAAGAGTGCGCGTTGAAAGCAAAACAGTGGCGGAACTGGCATCTGATTTTGCGATATCGCTGCCGGCAGTATCTAAACATCTGAAGGTGCTGGACAAAGCGGGTCTGGTGCACAGGGCGAAAAGTGGAAAATACATTTTGTGCAGTTACAATCCGGAACCCGGACGGGCTGCAATGAAATGGATCAACGAACAGCACCGGTTCTGGCAGGATAGCTTTGCGGGGCTGGCTGAATTTCTGGATAAACGTAAAACGACAGAAAATGGAACCGACAACAACCCTGATTCAATGTAAGCGGGTGTTTCCACACCCGGCAGAGCACGTGTATGCTGCATTTCTGGACCCGGGGCAAGTGCGGCAATGGTTTGGGCCACGTGAGTTTTCTATTGGCACTGTGGAGATTGATGCGGTGCCCGGTGGACAACTGGCGATAGAAATGATACCACCCAATGGTGACAGACTGTGGGTGAAGGGAGCCTACACTGCACTGGTGCATGGCGTCGTGATAGCTTACACGTTTGCATACGAGCCCGACCTGCCCGGACTTGGCAGTACACTGGTGACCATTAACTTCAATAGGGTAGAAAACGGCACTGAAGTAACACTGGTGCATACCATATACAAGACAATAAACCCTACCGGCCGTGCAAAAGGATGGGAAGCGGGATTGGACAAAATGGAAACGCTACTGAATACGAAAGATTAATAACGAACTAAAAAAAACACAAAATGGCAACAGGAAACGGAACAAAAGAAAGCCCCTGGCAACTGAAAACACCACCCGGCACAGCGGACTACACTATGCATATAGACCAGGAAAAACAGGTGCTGGTGTGTACTGTGGGAAAGACAATACTGCACTATCAGTTGCGCTGTATAGACGATCTGTATGCTATGCTGAAAAAGCATGGAGACTGGATGGAACTGGGCAGCGCCGATGAGCAGAAGCCAGCCAAAGAAGGCACGGTGGAAGCATGGGGACGATCTGAACAGAACCCGGTGGGCGGCTGGTATGGCATGAAAAAAGGGCTGCGCGGCAGGTTTGGCATGTACCTGCCACCACTGATGGAGGCACTGGGCAAAGCTGAACTGGAACATAACCCGAAGAACAACCGGATGCGGGCGATATAAGATTTGTTGCCGCCTGACAGCGGCAAAACAGCATATAGTGAGAAGGAAAAAACTATATGGTTGTTAAATAAAGAAGACACCGTGTGTTGTTATGGCGATATTCGGTAATTTAGGGGCTTTATGAGCCATAGAACAACCTTAAAGCTCCGGCCGATACTTTGTAGCCTGCTGCTTGCCGTGCTGCTGCAGGGTCAGGCATTTGGTGCCAAAATACTGATACCCATGGATGCAGAGGGGCAAACTGCCCACCTGAAAGCGTATGGGGTAGCCTATGCGGTACTGAAGGGCGGACTATCGATAGACTGGCTGCTGAACTACAAGGGTGGCAGCTTTGGTATGGACCAGGTAGAGGGCATAGAACGAATGTGCAAGCTGCGTGGTGTGACCTACACTGTAATGAGCGATGCTGAGTATAGTGGCATACTTAATTCGGTGCTGGATCCGGACTTCAACGGTGATGTGATAAAACTGGAAAAGCCCCCGAAGGTGGCGGTATATACACCACCCAATAAAGAGCCGTGGGATGATGCAGTAACGCTGGTGCTGACCTATGCGGAGATCCCGTTTGACAAAGTATATGACGATGAAGTGCTGAAGGGCGACCTATCAAAGTATGACTGGCTGCATCTGCACCATGAGGATTTTACCGGCCAGTACGGCAAATTCTGGGCGAGCTTTCATCATGAAGCATGGTACCAGAATGACCAGAAATCTGCTGAAGCGTCGGCAGCAAAACATGGATTCAAGAAAGTATCGCAACTAAAGCTGGCCATAGCCAAGCAGATACGCGACTTTACGGCCGGAGGCGGTTACCTGTTTGCGATGTGCTCTGCCACAGACAGCTATGATATAGCGCTGGCGGCTGAGGGTGTGGATATCTGTGAGTCAATGTTTGACGGGGATGCTGCAGACCAGGGCGCACAGGAGAAACTGAACTTCAGCAAGTGCTTCGCGTTCAAGGATTTTACACTGGTGCGTAATCCGATGCACTATGAGTATTCCAACATAGACAATACGGAGTACCGGACAGCGATTCCAATGAATATCGATTACTTCACGCTGTTTACCTTTTCGGCGAAATTTGACCCTGTGCCGGCGATGTTGTGCCAGAACCATACTACAACCATCAAGGGATTTATGGGGCAGACGACATCCTTCCGCCGCGACGTGCTGAAATCGAGCGTACTTGTGATGGGCGATTTCAAACCGGCTAACGAAGCAAAGTATATACATGGAGAATACGGAAAAGGGACATGGACATTCTACGGAGGTCACGATCCTGAAGACTATCAGCATATGATACATGATCCGGTAACGGAGCTGAGTCTGCACCCTTCATCACCGGGATACCGGCTCATACTTAACAATGTCTTGTTTCCGGCGGCCAGAAAAAAGCCGAGAAAAACTTAAATTTGCGAAAATGGACCGTGCCTGTCGGGCAAACACATATCGCTGATACCTATCATTAGCAATCGCATAACCAAATAGTATCGTAGTTTAAAAAATAATACGAAATTCTACCCTAATTTCGGGTTTAAAGAGGCTCAGGTAATGAATAATCAGATCGGATTTGGTGTTTTTGGAACTTTTGGTGATCCATATGGTTACCAACAGGTGTTTTACAACGGAGTCGATTTTAATGCAACACTGGACCTTGATGAAAGTGAAATAGAGTTTTATCCGGGCACTGATTTATATGCTGTGCGCAGGGAGATGGTGGACGGCGTATATACGATATGCTTTTGTGTATATACTTACGAACGAGAACTAAATACTGAGCGTTTTGGAACTTTTCTGGGTTCGGCAGTTGTATTGCAAGACGGATTCACGGAACCCGAGTACATCTACCGGACGCTGCTATCATTTCACTGGGGGATGATCGGTAATGAGGCGAATGTAAGTAATAACACGTTAAAGGTGCTACAGGCAAAGGACATGGTTGTAAAAGAACCATCGGAATTTGTGGCAGCCAAAGCGAATTTCATACCCATCAGTAAAACACCTTTTTTCAGCTCGGGAGTCAATCAGGCGAAAAAGTTAATGATTCTGCCTGATCCAATGAGCACATCGGACAAAGAACAACAGGTCATCGCTTTTTTTGAGGAGGCACTTAAACACTTTAGTGACTGCGGGTCGATGTACTTTTCATTTGACCGGAATGTACATGAATTTGCGATTAAGGAAGCTAAGGTGAGCATAATGGGTTGGGATGCGATGCAACTGCAAAAGTCGCTATCTGCACCGGCGACAGTAGTGCGCACAAAAAAGGGTATCACCAAAATGGCAGCGCCGTCTGCGGCCACCCATGAACCAATACAAGCAGCAGTAATACATACACCGCCAGCACCACCACTGCACATACCTGCGGAAGATGAGCGGTTTGCTCCGCCACCACCACCACCTGCAAAGGTGATTACAGATGAAAAGGGCAGTATGTACCTTGTGGACGATGATGGCAAAGACGATGGGGGAAGAGAAGACGATAAGTATACAGATGACGAGGGCAACTATGATGATGAATATGGGGATGATGACCGAAACAAACCATTTGACCTATGGGAAGAAACGGTGCCTGCCAATGGATGGACAAAGGACGAAATAGAATACAGGGTAAAGGAATACAACAGGCTATTCAAGTACACTAACAGCCTGATGGAGCACCTGAATGTGACAGATGAAGAAACGGTGAAGCCTAAAAAAACAGGCAGCACAAAGAAGAAAAGGACCATGATGCTGCTGGCTGTGGTGGGCGGGATTATACTGGTTGCGGTTCTGGTGTCGGTGTTCTCTGATGATGGCGGACAGGAAAAACCCAGCGATGGTGTAGCGGCGATAACGATAACAGGCCCGGTGAATGCACCAACCGAAGCACCAGCCGCTGCGAAAACCAGCCCAAAAGAAAAGAAAACCACACCGAAAACCGCCACTACGAGCAAGCAACCAGCAATAGCCAAGGCACCAACAGGCCAACCTGCAGCGGCAAAAACAGCGCCTGCGAGCCAACCTAAGCCACAGCCTACGACGACTGTAGCAACGACAAAACCAGCACCAGTAAAACCAATAGGGCCACCGCCCGCTGAGGACCCTAAACCTGCTGCGGTGACAACTAATACGCTGGCGGCAGTATCGCTGGCGGCGGTGGCTGCCAAACAGTCGGCAGCAAAAGAAATGCCCCTGTACCACAAAGCGAAAGAACTACACCCCAAGCCCAACTTAGAACTGACACAGAACGATATACCCGTGTTACGGCAGGTGAATATCAAGGACAAGACGCTGAGTGACCTGACGAGGGTGCTTTTTGAAAGTGTACCATCAAATATAGGCAACATATACCGTGAGCAGGAATTGCAGTACGCTGCGGCACTGCTTAACAGCAACAGACAGGCATTCAAGAAATCGGGTAATGACTATGTAGTAACTGCTGAATATCATGTATTGCACATACCCGCCTATAAGAGTCCGAGATTACCGGCAGTATTTCCGAAGTAGCAGTTCCTGTGCGTGAATGACGTCTATTTTGTCCGGCAAACACTTATTCGCTACAAACTATTGCAGACTGAAGTTGGAGTAATATTGTTTTGCAATGGCTTCATACTTTCTGGCCTCTGCCATGTTTCCCAGCCCCTGATAGGAAAGTGCGATGTAGGGGATGTCTTTGACATTGCCGGGATCGAGTGCCAGGGTTTTGTTGATGGCATCTATAGCAGCCTGATACTGCTTTGACTGGTAGTATGCGTGCCCCAGGTTTGAAAAGCCATTTACATAGTTGGGATTGGCAGCAACGAGTTGTTTGAAAATCTCAATGGCCTGGGGATATTTACCACTATTGAGGTAGGTTGCCCCGAGATTGTTGGCAGCATTGATATCTGATGGGTTCATTTCGACTACCTTCCTGAAATAGGGCTCGGCCTCGTTGTACTTATTGCTGAAGTAATAGGCAAGGCCGATCTGCATGTAGGCCTCGGTATAGTTGGGATCGAAAGCGAGTGCCTGATTGATGAACATAATTGCGGAATCGAACTGTTTGAGCTGTGAATAGCAGCTACCCAGATTGCAATATGCCTGAATGAAGTCACCCTTTATCTGAATGGCGAGCTTGTAATATTGAATAGCCTCTGTGAGCCGGCTTGTGCGCAGGTAAACTGTACCTAAATTATTGGCGGCAATAGATTGATAAGGGCTTTGCGCAATCGCTGTTTTGAAGTGCACCTCGGCAGAGTCGTACCGCATGATGTTGAGGTAAGCCGTACCCAGTTCGGTATGTGCATCAGTATATTTCGGGAAAATTTCGATGGCTTTATTAAGGCAGGCGATTCCTTCATTCACTATAGCCCTGCGTTTGGCGGTGTCCTGCTCGGTGGGCAGGACATTCTCAACCAGCTCATTGCCTACATAGTAGTTGAGCCTGCCATTTTCGGGCGACTTAGCGAGGTCTGCCTTGAACATAGTAGCATTGTCTTTCCACTCTGCATTGCGGGCAAAGGTGAGGTAAGAGAAAACAAGGCAAATGGGTACGAGTATGCCCAATGCAACTTTATTTGCGGTGAACGCGGGGAAACTATTGTTTTCTTTGAGCACCCACTTATCTATAGCCAGCGCGAGCAACATACAAAAGCCCACCGAACAGAAAAACAGAAAACGCTCGCCCATTGCGGAGCCCATAAGGAAGAAAATATTGGAAAACAGGGCGATGGTAGCCATGTAAAACAATATGGCAAAAGCCCAATAGTCTTTGCGGAACTTAATGAACCGGAAAAGTCCATAGACACCAGCGCCGACATAAGTGAGCACCGACAACAACACCCAAATATTACCGAAACCAACGTAAGGAACGCTATTGTAGCCGTAGTCGCTAATGAGTGGATGTGGTATGAAAAGCAGTTTGACATACATGCCCAGCGTAAAGAAAGCCGTAGCGAGGCGCATACCGAGGTCGGGCGCACCAACGAGCGCATTGTCTATAAACTCGACCGCATCGGTACTGGCACCATAGTCACTGAGGATGATGTGCCTGATGGTAAGATAGATACCTGTAACGATGAGTGCTCCGACCATCATAAATACGGCCCTGTTGTTGGCTTTTAGGTAGTCGATGAACCGTCTGAACCGGGAGCGGTATTCGTCGGAAGGCATTGAATCTGGTTGCTCCTGTGTGATGTAGAAAAAGAAAACCAGCGGGATGATACCCAGGAAAGTGACAACAGTCTCTTTGGAGAGGTAGGAAAGGAAGAGTGCAAAGACGCCGCCCAGCAGATGGAGTGCCTTACCTGATTTGACGTAGGACACGAAAATATTGAGCGAAAGAAATGCAAACATAAAGCAGAATATCTCATCGAGACTTTTTATGTTGGCAACGACCTCTGTATGAATGGGATGTACTGCAAATAACAATGATGCCATGAACGCGACAACGATTTTCTGCCGGTTGAATAACTTGTGCAGAAAGAGAAACAACAGGATTACGCACAAAGAAAAATACAACACATTGAAAAAATGGGCAGCAGCGGGATTGAGCCCAAACAGCCCAACTTCTGTAGCAAACATAACGAGCGAAAGCGGGCGATAGTTTTCATTTTTGAGGTATCCGAAACCTTTGAGGCGGGGTGTTTTGAGCAGCTCGGGGATACCGTCGAAACCCTGATTGACGATCGTATTCTTCGCATACACCATGGTATCATCGAGCACAAAACCATTTTTTAGTGTATTGCCATACACCAGAAAAGTGATGATACCGAGCAACAGCGCAAGCTTGAGAGTAAGTGAAAACTTACCGGCTGAAGGTTGTTTGGTTTTTGAAACAGTATTCTCCTGCGTTGGAGCTACAGGCGAGGAAACGGATTGAGGTTTACGAACTTGTTGCTTTTTTGCCATATACAAAACTACTACTGATAACAGGTTTGAAAGTAGTATTTTTTCGTGTTATTTTCACTGGTACCGTTGTTGTAGCGCATCTGGAGAGAGAGAGAAAGTGGCTAAACAGTGAATTATCCACTATTTTCGCAGGAGTAGAACTATCAGATTAGCTTAACAAAATAGAATTGGATCAGCAAAATGCACACAGACCCGCAGGCTTCGGGTGGCATCTGGCATCAGGCGTTACCGTCTCTGGTATCGAAGAAAACAGACTTACCGAAATAGAAGTGAATTCGAAACGAGTGGGCATAGTGAAACGCGGTGGTATAGTCTATGCATTTACGGCAAAGTGTCCGCATGCGGGTGTGCCGCTTTGTACAGGATGGGTAGACGGACTGGGAAGAATCGTGTGCCCCGAGCACAAGTATCGATTTGACCCTACCAATGGCAGAAACACGAGCGGCGAAGGCTATAAGCTATTTACCTACCCGGTTGAGATCCGCAGCGATGAGATATGGATAGGATTGGTGTCGCTACCGTGATAAACTGTTGGATGAACGGAAGTTCGTTACAATCGGCGTATTTCTGAAGTACTATATCTATTTTTGGCACCATGATCCATCCACAATATTTGACTGCAGGCTCGGTTGTAGGTATTACCTGTCCGTCGGGCCATGTATCAGCAGAACGGGTAAACTATGCGGTGACGGTACTGGAGCGCTGGGGATTCAGCGTGCTGCAAGGTAAGACCATAGGTACGGGGCAATACTATTTTTCGGGAACAGATGAGGAACGCCTTGCCGACCTGCAGTGCATGATGGATGACCTGACTATAGATGCCATACTGATGGGGCGTGGCGGCTACGGTATGAGCAGAATAATAGACCAGATAGACTTTACCGCATTTCTGAAGAAGCCCAAATGGATATGCGGATTCAGTGACATAACAGTACTACATAACCACCTGCAGGCACAATATAGCATAGCGTCGCTGCATAGCCCTATGTGTGGCGCGTTCAAGCCAGAAACGGAGCACGAGCCCTACCTGCTGTCGTTAAGGCATGCGCTGACCGGTCAACCACTTCGATATACACTACCCTACAGTGCTCACAACCGCCCGGGCAGTGCAACGGGGCTATTGACAGGTGGGAATCTGGCAATGCTGGCGCACCTTACAGGGTCGGCGTCGGAAACGGACACCAAGGGTAAAATCCTGTTTATTGAAGATATAGGGGAGTATATGTACCATGCCGACAGATTGCTGATGAACCTGAAACGTGCCGGAAAACTAGATGACCTGGCTGGGCTTGTAGTAGGCAGCTTTACAGAAATGCAAGATACCGATCGTCCTTTCGGACAAACGATAGAGCAGATCATAGCCGACAAAGTAAAGGAATATGACTATCCTGTTTGTTTTAATTTTCCCTGCGGTCATCAGGACATCAACTATACACTGATGCTGCATACACCGCACAGATTGACAGTGACAGCTGCAGCCACAACACTGGAAAACATAGGTGAACGCCAGTAGCCGGGTATGATATATCACTCTACTACCCCAGGGTTTTCGGGCTCGTGGGAATTTCTGAGTTCGCCCAGTTGCAGCAACAAAAAGAATAAATAAACAAAGACGCCGAACTGTACTTCCAATACCGGTTCAATCATCAATTGCAGCAACAATATTAGCCAAACGATGAAAAAGAAAAAGCTCTGCCTGTTTCTGCGCAGGCGTGCAAGCGGCGCTGCAACCCATGCGATGAACAGCAGCATAGCCGGAATACCACAACCAATAGCTACTATGAGGGCCTGATTGTGAGGCAGCAGCCTGCCATGTTCAGGGACCTGGGGATACCGGGCAGCGTAAAGTTTGTCAATTTCGTCCTTCATATCGCCAGCACCTACCCCTCCTACCGGATGCCCGGCTATGGCCACAAAAGCCAATTTGTAAGACATGATCCGCGCAATATCGCCTATGTTGCCTGAAGCATCGCCACGCTTGAGCATGAAGTAGGTAAAATCTATGAAGTGCATGCGTTCTCTGAAAGTAGGAATAGCCCGCATGGCAAGAAAACCAACAAAAGGGAGCGACACGATCATTATCAGCCCTGCTATTTTCCGACGTGCGACAGTGATATAAAGACCATAGGCAACCATAAAAAAATACAGCGAAACCAAGCCACTTTTGGCAGCGAGAACGTGTAAATAAACAACCAAAATACCGACAGCTATGCCAGCGGCTATGCGGGCCTTGCCGGGTGCAAGCCGAGGCCAGGCATATACACACCAGATGATGAACAATGCCATTGTAAGGCTGCTCCTGATATAATCTTTACCGGGTAGTGTAGGCAGCATATGCGCGATATGGTATTCCTGTATATAGTATTCCGGATCCAGCAGAAAAAAAGATACGCTATACATTGCTGCTGCTACGAGCATTGCGCCGAGGCCAAGTGTAAGCACGGTTATCTGGCGATCTGAAAAGCGCGGCTGAAAGGCGAAAGCCAATGGTAACAACAGGAAGGGGAGTTTTGTTTGCAAATGCAGTCCCCATTCGTGCATATTCTCGCTCCAGAAACCAGACACAGCATAAAACGCTACCCAAGACAGGCCCAGCAACCACCATTTCTGCTTCAGCCACTCGCGCGGGGACACGTCGCGAATGGCGTTGATACCAAAAAGAAACATTGCCACTGACAAAGCTACGCGTGAAACCAGGAAACCGGCAAACATGCCCAGAATGCAAATGAGGGCAATCCGGGATTTGTCTGGCATCTTATCGATTAGAAAGTTACTTTTGCTCACAGGCAGATCACTAATACTATTAAAACGCTGAAAAACAGATTTTAGTGCAAGGCGACATCGATACACTATACCAACAAGTGAGGGCAGGTAGTTTTCCGGCCATTGCACGAGCGATTACCATCGTTGAAAACGAGCTTGAAGGCTACGAAAAACTGTTGCTGCAACTGCACGAAAACCGCCATGCCCGGGTTGTAGGGGTTACCGGCCCACCGGGCGCGGGTAAAAGTACACTGGTAAATGCACTGTTGCAGCATTGGCTCAAAGAAAATAAAAAAATCGCTGTTATCGCTGTAGACCCCTCATCTCCTTTCAATTATGGGGCACTCCTGGGCGACCGTATACGCATGAGTGAGTTCTATACCCATCCGAACATATATATACGATCGCTGGCCACCCGTGGGGCGCTTGGCGGCCTTAATGCCAAGATCATCGAAATCACTGATGTGGTGAAGGAAGCTCCTTTTGATATAGTGCTTGTTGAAACTGTAGGCGTAGGGCAAAGTGAAGTAGAGATAGCCGGTCTGGCAGACTGTACTGTAGTGACACTGGTACCAGAGGCCGGAGATGAGGTGCAAACACTTAAGGCCGGCATTATGGAAATAGCCAATATTTTTGTGGTGAATAAGGCTGACAGAGCGGGTGCCGAGGGGCTTTATCGCAACCTGCGGATACTGGCACATGAGAAAGCAGGTGACGAAGCAGAAATACCTGTATTGAAAACAATAGCCACAACGGGAGAAGGTGTTGGTGATCTGGCGGCACAAATTGACCAATACCTGATTTCACAAAACGCGTTGCCTGATAAACGAGTACATCTGCTGACAGAAAAATGCTGGCAACTGATACAAGCCAGGCGCATGCGCGGCATCAGCCATAGTGCTTTGCGCAGTGACGTAGCAGCAGCCATAAATAAGGGCGATTTCAATTTGTACTCATTTTCGAAAAACTACTTGTCAAAATAAATTAATCAGGGGTACGTTATTATACAGATGTCCGGTTTTGTTCCTACATATATCCTATATACTGCTGCCTTACTGCTGTCTGCAATTATCAGCATGTATGCTGTTAAGAAACTAATCTTTATCACAAGCCAACGCCGGATATTTGATATCCCTGACAATATCCGCAAAATACATGGCGGGCAGATTCCCAGCCTGGGTGGGATAGGCATATTTGCTGGGTATCTAATAGGGGCTTCGTTCTTTATGTACCTGGAATGGTATTATGTTATTGCTGCATCGGTAATTCTGTTCTTCACCGGTATCTACGATGACATTATGAACATGCGGCCATCGAAAAAGCTGGTTGCTCAAGTTATAGCTTCGTGTGTGGCTGTCTTTCTTGCTGATATCCGAATCACATCGCTTTATGGTATAGGTGGCATAGGTGAACTACCCTATGCGGTTAGCACCATCCTGTCTATAACCGCTTGTACCTTTTTTATCAATGTTTTCAACTTTATGGATGGCATAGACGGTCTGGCCTGTATGCTGGCTGTATTGTACACTGCTATCCTCGCAGTAGTTTTCGCAGGCATGGGCGACAAAAACCTGACTGGTATTGCCCTGAGCCTTATGGGTGCATCTTTCGGACTGTTCTACTATAATACACCGCCCGCCAGAATATATATGGGCGACACCGGATCTATGCTCCTTGGCTTTACCATATTTACCCTTACCGTGGCATGCCTTGGCGTGTATACGAGCGGTCAGGGCAATCCGCTAATGCCATTTGTACATTCGTCGCAAGCGCTATGTCTGCTGCTGCTTGCGGTATTGTTTCTGCCTGTTTACGATGCCATCAGGGTATTTGTACTGAGAGTACGCAAAGGCATATCGCCATTACAGGCCGACAGAGCACATATACACTACTACCTGCTGGATGCCGGATTGAGTCATTCGGGAGCAGTACTGGTAATAGCTTTATGCAATATTGCTCTTATAGCCGTCACATGGCTGCTGCAGGATCTGAACCCATTAGTGGTATTGCTGGTGCTGGCTGTGTTAATGACAGGGGTAATGCTAGCTATAGCAAAAGTGAGAACGAAGGCGCGCGCCCAGCAAATGAAAACGCTTTAGCACAATAAATTAATGAGGACGGACAAGTTGATTTTATGCCATCTGGTATAACAATAGTATGTTTATGGGCATAAAAGAAAGGGAGCATGAAAAAGAAACTGCTGGTAGCCGGTATGATTCTGACCGCATTGGGCTGCAGTGTATCGCTGGTATATGGCTGGGGTACCTGGGGTCATAACCATATTAATAAGGGCGCCGTACTGGCCTTGCCAAAAGAAATGGGCTTGTTCTTTTACAACCACGTGGATTTTATGGTGGAGGAGTCGACGGTTCCGGACCTACGCAAATATACTATGGGTGACAAAAATGAGGGCCCTCGCCACTACATCAATCTGGAAAAGTATGACTATCAGAATGACCCCATGCCCAAAACTCTGGAGGATGCGGTAGCAAAGTATGGTAAAGACAGTGTACACCGATATGGAACGTTGCCATGGCATATTCAGGATATGATGAAAAAACTAACAGAGGCATTCAGGAAAAAACGCAGAACAGAAATACTGTTTCTGGCGGCAGACCTGGGTCACTACATAGGCGACGCCCACGTACCGCTGCACACAACGTTGAATCATGACGGGCAGCTGACGGGACAAGAAGGAATACATGCATTGTGGGAATCGAGATTGCCAGAGTTGTTTGGGAAAAATTATAAGCTATACACCGGAGAAGCGCGTTATGTAAAAAATGTAGAAAAAACCACCTGGGCGGTGATAGACAGCAGCTACAAGCGACTTACAAAACTGCTGAGTTATGAGCATAAAATGAAGCTGGACAATCCGCTTGACCGGCAATACATTATGGGTGATGACGGAAAACCAGCGAAAAACAAATTCGGACAACCGATACATGCCTATGCATATGCGCATGTATATCATGAATTGCTGGATGGCATGGTGGAAAAACAATTGCGCCAGGCAATACAAGTGACTGCCGACTACTGGTATACCGCGTGGGTGAACGCCGGTAGCCCTGATCTGAGCGATCTGGACAATGAGTCGCTGACAGAACGCAATGCCCCGTACTATGAAGAAGATATGAAAGCGTGGAAAAAAGGGAAGGTTCGCGGATGCAAAGCTGAAAAGGAATTTCCGGCCGCACCAAAAGAATAAACACCGCAGTTGCGATGTGATATGCACGTTTATTTAGCCAGGATTATTTATTGCGAGCAATAAGACCCGCTGTGTTTCTTCGAATTCGGCAGGTGTAAGTTTCAACTTGGGGCGGGTGAAATTGAGGTCGTCGGCAGAGTCGATTGGTACCAGGTGCATATGTGCATGCGGCACCTCGAGGCCAATAACACTAATACCGCAACGGTTGCAGGGAAATGATCGTTCAATGGCTTTTGCAATCGGTTTGGCAAAGATGAGCCACTTTGCCAGCAACTCATCTTCAACATCAAACACTTTGTCTACTTCTGTTTTGGGCACTACCAATACATGCCCTTGCTTTAACGGAAATATGTCGAGGAAGGCGAAAAAAGATTCATCTTCGGCAATCTTGTACGCTGGTATTTCACCAGCAATTATCCGTGCAAAAATACCTGGCATACTAAATAGCGATGTTTTCGATCTGGAATCTAAAAGTACCACTTGGTGCAGTGACTTCTGCAATATCGCCGATCACCTTGCCTAACAACCCTTTGCCAATAGGCGAAGTAACCGATATTTTACCCAACTTGAGATCAGCTTCTTTTTCTGAAACGATCTGATAGACGACGGTTTTTTTGCTGGCGAGATTTGTAACAGTAACCTTGCTGAGTATTGATACCTTGCTAATGTCGATATCTTTAGCATCTATGACGCGTGCTGAAACGATAGCTGTTTCCAATTGTGCAATCTTGGCTTCATGGTGCCCCTGTGCTTCCTTAGCCGCATCATACTCTGCATTTTCCTTCAGGTCACCCTTTTCTCTGGCCTCAGCGATCTGCCTTGCAATCTCCGCACGGCCTGATGATTTGAGTTTTGTCAACTCTTCTTTCATCTGGGCAAGTGTTTCTTTGGTTAGATAGTTCAAATCAGACATTGTTCAATGATTTATACGTTATTGAAAAAAAATACAACGCCTCTGCATAACAGAAGCGTTGCAATGTAAAAATACGAAAAAATACTATCAGCGAGTAAACCGCAATGACATCATGTGAACGCCATTTGCCGGCCTTTGGGTAGGACGGAAGGAATAGTCGATAGCGACCAATGGTCCGCTTTCGCCAAAACGCTTCTGTGCAGTGAGGCCCATTGCCACACCAGAATACATTGTAGTTGTCTTCTCGATGTTGCCAATACCTTTTTCATAACGGTAACCGGCACGAAGGATAATCATTTCTTTAAAAGCATACTCCATACCAAGACCGAGGTAATCATTGTTGAATGAATTTGACTGGAAATTGGCAATAGCAGTGAGTTTATGAACCGGAACACTATCCTTTTTCAGGTGGTTTTCGTCGAGGTAGAAGTCGTATGCCGCACCGAAATTGAGGTAAGTAGGCATAGAGAATTTATCGGCAGGGTAAGTTTGCGACACTGCAAAGGTAGGAGAGCTCTGTGGCTTATCGGCATTTACAGAAAAACCAGTACCAGAGAAACGCATATTACTACCGAGGTTGCGGAGTGTAATACCGAAATGGAAATTGTCTCTTTTACCTGTGACATATTGAATGCCACCTTCAAAAGCAACACCCAACGCACCAATGTTACCTACCTGCTCAGATACGTATGTCATAGCAGCCCCGGCATTTACATGCGAAGAAAACTGCTTTGCATAGCCCAACTGAATGTTGAGGAACTGAGGACGATAGACACCATCACCTTCGGGTTCGAAATAAGAAGTACTGGTGATGTCACCAAAGTTCATTGACATGAGGTTGATGCCAACAACACCTGCTTCGCCAAGTTTGAGCCCAACTGCCAAGTTGTTGATGTTGATATTTGTGCCGCTCAGGTACATGCCACGCGAAACACCGATGTCAGTGGACGATGTTTGTGCAAGGCCGGCTATGTTTGTTTTCATTGCTTCAACACCACCAATGTGTGAGGCATTGAGACCAAAAACACCAGTGCTGCGCGCCCATGGGTTGATCATCAATTCAGGGGCACCTGACTGACCAGAACGGTCTTTGTTGCCAGCAACAGCACTGAATGAGATACCAATTGCACACAAAGCAACTATTGATTTTATTGAATTTTGTTTCATAAGTATGATCAAATATTTTTATAATATTCCGGGCGGAGTATCCGCCCGGAATTAAATCAATTTTAATATTGTGTTACGTCGAGTGGACGGAGTGAACCGAACCATTTGATGACAGTTTCACCGATACCGTCAGCTTTCACATGCATCATGTACATACCACTACCTACTGGCAAACCAGCTGCGTTGCGGATATCCCAATCGAGGAAAGAACTGTTAGGATCGCTCTTTGAAAGTGACCTTACCAATGTACCATCGAGTGAGTAGATGTTGATGGATGCTTTAGCTGGCAGATTGATGATCCGCACTTTGGTATCAAAACGACTGTTTGGTTTTTCATAACCAGAGTAACCGTAGTATGGGTTAGGCACAGCCTGAATTCTGCTAACCAGCTTATCGCGGTCTGAATCTTTATTCAGCGCAGTAGGAGCAAGACCAGAAGTGCTGAACCAGTAATATGGGTTAGCTGCTTCACCTGCCGTAACCGTTGTACCTGGCAACGCAAACACTGAGTTACTGTCGGTAGCAGCGTAAGGCATATAAGGCCTGTCTACACGGAACCTCAATCTTGTAGTAGTTGGGATCAGACCGTCTTTCAGAGGCAGCAACTTAACCAGTGGGTTAACCATTGGTAAACCTACCCATTGGAACACAGAGTATGCTGATTTGAGGAAGGTATTGGTTGGAGCAGCTTTCTTCACTGTAGATACAAACACTTTGTCACTATCGTAACGAGAGCTCAGTACATAAATGAAGTGCCTGCCACCAAATACAATTGAGTTGTCGTATGGGTTGAAGCCATTTAGACCGGTTGGACTTGATGGATTCCAGATCATATCGGAACCATTATCGCCTGTCAGGTAAGAGTCTTCACCGAACACGATGTTCAGCCTGTCGCCTGTACCCTGATCAACTGCATAACCCGGGAACCAAGACATACCTTCGTCTTCAATTGTTTCAGAGTATTTAGGTGCATTGCCATCTGCAGTAAACTCCAGATTCCAGCCTTTGTGTTTACGGAGATAGAATTTCTTACCCTTATTCTGTGCCAATGTTACGTCTTCCTGCAATTCGATAACTGCACAACGAGTCCATTTTGACTTGTCTTTTGTGAACACGATATCAACATCTCTGAGCTGTTTGAATTCGTTAAGTGTAAGCGGATAAGCAGCAGGATGATGACCGCAAGGCAAACCCTCTCCGTTAACACCACCACCAAGGAAGAAGGCTGACAGACCATATGGTCCCCATGTAGCCTTTGTTGGTGTAAAGTTAGCCAACATGTTACCGAACTGAGACTTAGGATCGAGGTATGTAGTACCGATAGAGATGTCATTGAAACGACATGGGTTAGTCGCAGATGGTGTAGAAAAATGCGACGTAGCGCCAGCCCTCAACCAGTTAGCAAAGCTACTGTCTGTTTCGTCCTGAACACCCCACAACCAAGGCTGAGAAGGATCCGTGAATGTAACATCAGAAGTAATGTAGCCATTTTTCCGGCCCTGTGCATTGGTGCCCGGAGGCTGCAGCTGGTTGATAGAAACAGAGATACCATATTTCTCCAGAATCTGTTCGTTTGGCTCACCTATAGAGCGCTCACTATAAATCTGTGCTGCTACTGTTGTACCGCTATATCCAGTCAATGTCCATTTGCCGGTATTCACAATACCATCAACTGACAAAGGACCGTTAGGAGTAGCAACCGTGCGGTTAGTACCGTGAATCTGCAGCACCCAATCCAAAGGCTGAACTTTTACAGGATCAATAACCTTTACATTAACTGGTCCGAGGCCTTCCATGTAAGTAGGTTGGGCGATGAAACCTTTGCTGACAGCCTCTTCTTCTGAAGCCTCATCCAGCTGAATCTCGTTACCACCATTTCCAATACCTTGAATTCTCTTTATCACAACACCTCTTCCGTAATCAGAATTAATTACAGTACCCATTGCTCCATTTGCAGGATTAGGAAGTGCTGCAACTACACTGATCTCCGAACCACCTGCAGAGTGTGCACTGGCGATATATGGAACGTCCTGAGTAGTAACAGTATTCTTGGGGTCGAAGCTTGCAAAGTTGTTGTAAGCGTATGCGATAGCCACGAAGTAATAGTTGCGGTAATTCACAAAACGCTTATCGTTTGTTGTTGCAAACTGATCCTGTGTCAACTGGAAACTGTGTACGATACCGCTATCCTTACCTACCACTTTAATTTGTGAGGCGTGGGTAGTATCACTTACAGTTATGTTCTTAACGTAATTAACTATCTGCGTTACGCTATCGCTGATATCGCACTGGAATACTTCGATTGCTTTGCTGTTATCAACCTCTCCAGTGTTAGGATCGAAAATTTCAGCGGAAGTAACCTGGCTGTTAGCCAACTGGAATACGCGATAACCCTGGAATTTGTAGAGCGAATCATTGCTTACACCTTTTGATTTCACCACTACCTGATGGTACAGTAATGAATCGTTGTATGCACCGTCTGTACGACCGTAATTCTCACCATAGTTATTGCTACCGTAATCGTTCACAACATAAAATACCAAACGCCTGTCGAGTTCGCGAACCACCAGCCTTGGTGCTTCAGGACCTTCTACTGTTTTGAAACCACCGTCGAATAGTGCCTGTGCACCGTCGTCAATGTTTTTGATAGTCTTGAAGTTAGTGCTAGGGCAACCGCCTGCGCCTGCAGCCCAGATACAACCAAAAGTGATATCATTGATGGCACCAGGGAACAACTGGAACGGACCAGAAGAGAATATGAAGCGCCTGTCACCTGGGTTATTAGAACAAGCACACTCCGACCATTGTGTATTATCGCCCGGATCGCCCCAGAATACGAAATTAGATACCGGACCTGCACCGTACCCTTTTGAAGGTACGCCGCTGCCCATAAAATCATAAGAAAAGCGCTCACCATTACGGATAGAACCTGTCATGTAGTAGTATATCTGTATACCATTGTTAGGGTTACCGATGATACTTGGGTCATTATTATAGTAAGTGAAGTTGGTCATATCCAGCTGAGTAACTGTATCAGGTAAACCGGCACGTTTTGTAACACGTTTTGGACCCTGAAAGAAGTCAAGACCTACCTGAGGTGGGTTAAGACCATAGCTGTTAGCAGGGTTACCTGCAATACCACCGTCGTTACCAGAAGCGTTATACATAATACCCAAACCACGATTGGTATCGCAACCAATGTAGTCATCCATGTAGTAACCAAGGTCAAGGTCATCCCACACAGCGATGTAGGTACTATCGATAGTAAGCGGACCACGATTGATTACGCGGTAGTTGTAGAAAGTTGAGTTGTTGAGGAAGTCCTGAGTCGCGAATGCGAACGCGCTTGTCTGCACTTCGATACCCATAGCTGCAGTGATAGACTGCTGCTTAACGTTACCAGCATCGTTGAATACCCACCAGATGTACTGGTCACCGCGAATATCCGGATATTCACCTTCATCGGGCTGGTATTTACCATCACCGTTCAAATCCATGAATGGTGCATAGGTATTGGCAGGATTGAGTGCGAGCTTAGTGCCGCCAGAACCTACAACACCATTGTTGCCGGTGGCAGGCCACTGGTTGATGGCGTCGAACTCAGCAGCTTTGATATCGCCACCGATCTTGTATGCCTGAATAAAGCGTTTGATTGTAGAACGATCTACTTTCCAGAAGCGATCCCAGGAAGCACAGACATCGGCTGTGATCTTGCCATCGTTGTCGAGCGCACCGGGCCAATAGTCATTACCATCCTGACGATAAGTCTGAGCGGCAACTTTCAACTGTCCCTGCTTGTCGTATCCACCGATCCAGCAAGATGCGGCAAATTGTGAATGCCTTCCAGATCCTTTGGGAATCTCGTAAGCAGCATTGCCGGCACTATTGTTCCACCACATGTCACCACCTGTCATGAGGCGCGCCCTGACGTTGTTAATGTCAAGGTCAATTGCAGAATTGGACGGTTGGCATCCTGCTGCAGTAGATTTTAGTTGAGCTGAAGGGCGTCTCGCTCCCAGGTTCTCACGCGCGCTTACTGTGCCGGAAATTCCCAACACCACCAACAGCACTGCCGCATGAATAAACCGTATTTTATTTCTGAAAATCATAACCTATAAAGTTATATTGTAAAATTATTAAAAATTAAATTCAAGTGAAAGACCTATTGTTCTAGCATAGTTCAACCTGGACGGGTCATTCTGATAAATTTTGTACAGGTCGATATAGGACTGAGGATTAACCTGCTGTGGAATGAACTGCTGTCCAAAACTTGAAACCAGGTAACCGTTGTCGTCTGTACGGCCAGTGAAACCGTGTACACCAAGAATTTCACGTGTGTTGAGCGCATTGTTGATCATAACAATTGCTTTAAGGTAATGTGGGCGTCTTGGTTTTACACCTTCGATTGCTTCTTTGTTCCTTTTACCAAATTTGAGGGCGAAATCTTTGTCTACGCGAAGATCAGTACCAAAGTGCCATGGCAATCTTGCACCGTTTACACCACCAACTACTGTCTGACCAAGGGCGTCTGAGTACCTTGTATAAGGCTCACCACTTCTTGTTTTCAGGATCAGGTTAGCACCTGCGTTCTGGAAGATGTGCCTTCCGCCGATTGTTGGGCCTTCGCCATCGAGGAAGCGGTAATCAGCATTAGCCGCAATGTAGTGGCGTGAGTCGATGTTCAATGCTGTTACATAACGCAGGTTTGGCAAGCCTTCCTGAATCAGGTTGTTCAGCAGACCGCGACCACCGTTGAAGGTAGAACCTGTACCTTCTGCGAACTGCAATGTGTAAGACACTGTCATTCTCAGGTGATTAGTAGCACGGAGGTCATACAGCAAAGTAGTACCCTTAGTAGTAGAGAAGTCACGGTTGCCGTAAGTCTGGTACGTGTAAGGGAATGCATAAACATAAGGCACGATGTTTACCATGTCCTTACGCTCTTTGTAGAACGCAGTGATAGTCAATGCAGATGCGTCTGTCAATTTCTGCTGGAAACCAACTTCGTAGTCGAAAGTCTTCTGAGAACGGAGGTTAGCATTGTTGATCAGATCAGTTGGGGCAGCAGCAGAAAGCTGGTAATAGTCCCATGCAGTTGCATTACCAATAGTACTTGGGTAAGGCCTCTGTGCGTAGATATCGTAGTGTGCATAGAAATTAGCTACATCAGATATCGGGAAAGAGAACTGGATACGTGGCATAACAGTAACCTGTGGTGCGTAATCTGTGAAAGACAGATTAGGGTTAAAGTTGCTGTCAGTCATTTTGACGTCTTTGTACTGAGACTGTATCATAGGCTGAGGGTCACGACCATCAGAGTACTGTTTCAGGACTGCAGGATCTTCAACCACTTTACCGGTTGGATCGAACCAGGTGTTACCATTGCGGTAACCGATGATGGTAGGAGAAGTAGACTGATTGTCGCTTACATATACAACTGCATTGCTGCCGATGTTTGATGGGTGTGCACCGCCGTTGAAGACGTTGGTAGCACCTGAAACCTGACCGACTGTAGTAACAGGGTACAAAGAGTAAGGATCTTTCAACACCTTGGTGTTTGCAGAGTAACGGTCAACACGCACACCTACGTTGAAGTGGATGTCTTTGTAATCGAACCTGTCCTGGATGTAACCTGCAATGTATGTAGGAGAGAATGCACCGATAGGACGTGTGAAGTTTCCGTTTGCATCTTTCTGTGTCCAGAAGTCGTTGAAGTTAACAGAACCACTTTGTTTCTGACCAGTATAAGTGTAACCGAAATACTGAACGAAAGAGTTACCACTGAGGTTCAGCAGCTCGTCGGCAGAGAATAGGTCAAGAGAAAGCATGTTTGGATCAATGCCATCAATATTTACAACTGCATTGTCTTTAACACCCAGTTTCTTACGGATATTTTTGTCAAACGTACCGTTTCCAACATTTTTCAGGTCGTAATAGATTGTATCGGTAGGACCAGGAATGATGTTAGCAATATTGCCTGTAGCCTTGTCGTAGAAAGTACCCTGACCTACAGTTGCACCCGGAACATAGTTATAGTCCTTGCCATTTACGCGGAAGATCGGGTTTGCCTGATCTAACCTGAGGTTCTGATTATCAAGGTTGCTTACCAGATTCCTCATCTGAGACCAGATAGAGTTGGTACCGCCGAGGCTTGAGTAAGAAACGTACTGCTTGATAACGCGCTGTTGATAATACAGACCAAATTCGATGGCGTGCTTGGTTTTACCAGTCTGGAGGTCAAAAGAGGCGTTTACGTCTAAGGCGTACTGATCAGAAAGGAAGTTGTAATAGTAGTTCAGATCACGACCCGGGCTTTCGAAAAGACCAGTACCATTGAATGAATACGTCTGGCGTGGCATATCTCCGTTTGCCATTGCGTTATTTGCCTGAATAGCGAGGATACTGTTAGGAACGTTGCCATCGAGTGAATTGTAGTACTGCGTTGTGTAGTTGGCAAGGATAGGATTGAGCTCAGAACGTTCGAAATCAATACCGTTTGCCTGAGAACCCTGAAGGATTACGCCTGTTTTGCCACTAACCGAGTCAACACCACCGTTGTAGAAATTAACCCTTGGACGTGGAGTGAATTTACCCACATAAGCATACTTGAAGATATCTTTCTTGTAAACGGGGTCCTGACGACCTGTACCAGTGCGCTGGAAGTCGGCCTGAACACTGTAGAACGCGTTAGATATGATGTTGCTGCGAGTAGAAGTATCATTCATCTTGCCGAATTTCTGTGTGAAACGGATAAAACCGCGACCAGTGAAGTCGGTTTTCTTATAAGTACCATCGGGAGCCATAAGACTGAAACGGCGGCTGTACTCGTCGTCACGAACATAGTCAACCATACCACCAGTGATAACACGCAGGTTATCAGTGATCTGATAGTCGAGTTTGCCGTTAAGACGTGCTTCCTGCGTAACATTACGTGGCTGGATCTTGCGTTGTTCCATATCAGAAAATGTGATATAGTTTGATTCGTAATTGTAGATACGTGAACCGCTGTTGTCAGACAGAATCCTGAGCGGGTTCTGCTCCATATCGCGACGTTTTGCGTCTTTCACAACATATTGCTTGTCGTAAGTAGGATACCTGTTATGGTCATCATAAAGGTCGCCGCTCAATGCAAAACCAAGTACTGGTTTTTTGTTGATGCTATCGCCCTTGATTCTCTTTTTGTAGATAGGACCAGCTATTGAGAAAGAAGCGAGCCTGTTGTTATAGCCATCTATTGAGTGCTGCAGACGAATGCTACCAGTAGTCTTTTTTGCAACGCCCCTAGACGTGATACTAACGACACCACCAGATACGTCACCATATTTTGCGGGGATACCTGATGTGATTACCTCCATCTGTTCAACAGAGCCCTGCGCCATGTTGATACCAGTGTTGGCTTCGTCGCCTACGTTCTGCACCTGCACACCATCAATGATATACAACGTACCAGTAGCACGGGCTCCGCCTACGCTTACGCCCTTACCACGCTGTGACTGATACAGTGCCGGTGCCAGCCCGACCATATCGGTAACCTCTGTAGTGGGGAGCACCTTTATCTCCTCACTGGTGAGTACCGTAGTACCGGACTGGTAGGGATTTACAAGATCCTTTTTATAAGCCTTGATGGTTACTGTTTTCAGCTCTTTGGAAGCCAGTACCATGTTGAAATTCAATGGAGTTTTACCACCTGGCTGTACCACAACGTTAGTGATCATCACCGAATCGTAACCTGTATAGGATACAAGTACGTCATACTTACCGGGATCAAGCGGCTTGATAGAATACAAACCGTCGAAATCGGTAACATTTCCCCCTTTCAAAATGCCTCCCTGAAATACCTGAACCGTTGCACTGAGAAGGGGGTCTTTCTTCTCATCCAACACTTTACCGGCAATTTCACCCTGCCCGTATACGAGCCCGGATAGCCCGGTAAATACAAATAAAAGCAGATAACGTAGTGTACGTGTCATATCCAACATTAATAAATTATTAGCAAATGAGGCGTAAAGATAAAAAAATCTGTTAAAACTCACCCTTTTCGGGCATTTATTTTATTTAATCTTGTCACCTCAGGGTCATTCTAACCAATAAATTAACCCTTCCTGACTATATAGACGTTTAACGATATAATAATCTTGGGTTTTTCTTAAAAAAAAGTTAGCGGCAGGCTTATTTTTCCTGCTGCAAGTTAAAAAGGGTGATTTTATCGAGCAATGTTTGGGACATTTTGTACAATGCTTCGAAGGTATACCCAGCAATATGAGGGGTTACTATAATATTTGGCAGGCGAACCAGGCGTTCTATTACGGTCCTCAAAGCGGAATCTGCCTTCGTAACCGGTTCCTGCTCAAATACATCAAGACAGGCGCCCATAACTTTTCCGGAGCTGATACCGAGGTCGAGTGCCATCGTATTCACTACCTGCCCCCTTGAAGTATTGACCAGTATGAAGGGTTTGGCCATTTTGCTAATAAACTCAGCGTCGAAATAGCTGACCGTTTCTGGCAGCAGCGGCACATGGAAGCTAACGATGTCTGCCTCCGCAAATATTTCGTTCAACCCATTGCAGTTGGTAATGTGTGGCGGTATACCACCGGGGTGATACTTATCGTAGGCGAGCAACCGCACATCAAAACCAGCCAGTTTGCGTGCAAATGCCGCGCCGGTATGTCCGAAACCTATGATACCAACCGTTTTGCCTTCCAATTCAATACCACGGTTTTCATCTCTGCGCCAAACACCGTCTATGAGCTCTGATTGGCTCCATGAAATATGCCTGATCAATGCCAGCAACATGCCTACAGCATGCTCGCCAACTGCATTACAATTTCCCTCCGGGCTGCTGAAACAGACAATGCCCCGTTTTGCAGCATGTTCCAAGTCAATAACTTCCATACCCGAACCCATTCGGCCAATCCACTGTAGCAGGGGGGCTGCATCCAGCAAAGTGCTGTCGAGCTGTAAACGGGTAGACGTGATGACTCCCACACATCCGGCAATGTGCCCAGAAGCGCTGGTCTGGGTGATCTGCTCTTCTGTAATGCATTGATAACCAAGGTTTTTCAGTCCATCGACCAGCACCTGATGCACCGGTGCTGCAATCAGAACCTTTCCCAGACTACTGTTCATGACCAAAATTGTTGTATAGTGATACAAAATCTGCCACTGATAGCTGCTCTGCGCGCTTATCGAAAATAGCGTCGCCTGTAATGGCACCGAGCGGCAATACACTCTTCAATGCATTTCGCAGTGTTTTGCGGCGCTGATTGAATCCGGCCTTGACTAGTATAATAAATCTGCGCTTGTCGGTAATCCCGTATGGATTGTGCAGATTGGTAAACCGCAGCACCCCACTTTTCACCTTTGGTGGCGGAGTGAAGCAGCTTTCATGCACATCGAACAGATATTCTACGCGAAAAAAAGCCTGCATGAGCACGCTTAGAATACCATACACTTTGGAGCCAGGCCCTGAAGCTATCCGTTGCGCCACCTCTTTCTGAAACATACCGATCACTTCATCGACCTGTGGCTCCCAATCGAGTACCTTGAACAATATAGGAGAAGAAATATTGTAGGGAAAGTTACCGATCAAAGAAAAATGCTCATCAAAAGGCTGGTCAGCTTTGAGAATATCCTGCAACAATACCTTTCCTTTTATTTCCGGCAATGTCTTATTCAGGTATTGTACTTTTTCGTCATCGATTTCAATAGCACGGTAATCAACCTCAGGCCAGGCCAGCAGGTATTTGGTAATAGCACCACCACCGGGGCCTACCTCCAGCAGACGCATCGGCGTCTTTCTGGTGACCTGATCCACTATTTTGCGGCACATATTTTCATCATGCAGAAAATGCTGACCGAGACTCTTCTTCAAAGTGTACATGGCGCAAAAGTAAGCGATATGTTACAAGAAGAAATTTTAATCGATACGCAGCATGCTTGCACCGCAGAAATGCACGCCCTACATTTTGGATTCGCCGGCTATCATTTGAATTAACATTACATTACCTTCGCCAATATTTTAAATACATAGCATGGAAATAAGGATATTGCAAAAAAGCACGGCAGCCAATCTGGCCTGGATATTAGACGACGCCAGCAAACTGAGTCTGGTTACCGGACTGTCTGAAACCGAACTGAAATATGCTTCGGATGTGCTGGCAGCAGACCAGACATTTGTTACCATCAACCGTTACAATGGTTTTTCATTTGTAATTCTTGTAAAAAACAAAAAAACGGCAAACCAGACAGCAGAGGCCTACCGCAAGGCGGGTGCCGAACTACAAACAGTGTGTAACAAGTACAAACTTGCTGAAATTGTGCTTTGCAATACCACAAGCCTGCCCGGCGCGGCAATACTGACCGGAGAAGGTGCCGCACTGGCCAACTACCAGTTTCTGAAATACAGAACTGAAGCAAAAAAACTAACCAACAGCCTGCAACGGATACTCTTTACAAAGAACTCTGCAACCGTAAAAGAAGTGGCTCAGCTACAGACAACTATAGATGCAATATACAAGGCACGCACACTGGTGAATGAACCACTCAGTTACCTGTCTGCTGAGCAACTTGCTGCAGAGATAAGCCTGATGGGAAAGGAG
This sequence comes from uncultured Bacteroidota bacterium, assembly GCA_903824665.1. Classification (GTDB taxonomy): domain Bacteria; phylum Bacteroidota; class Bacteroidia; order Chitinophagales; family Chitinophagaceae; genus Nemorincola. The sequence goes on from CAIJXT010000034.1 coordinate 78,444, forward strand.
GCAGGCTTCAAGGTAACTGTGCTGAACAAAGCAAGGATCGTAAAAGAAAAAATGGGTGGATTGCTGGCGGTAAACAGAGGAAGTATACAACCACCGACCTTTACGATAATGGAACACATTCCTAAAAAAGCGCTGAACAAAAAACCGATTGTGCTGATAGGAAAGGGAATCGTGTACGATACAGGGGGGCTATCGCTGAAACCGACAGCCAACTCGATGGACCGGATGAAAAGCGATATGAGCGGTGCAGCAGTAGTAGCTGCCACGATGTATGCGATCTCCAAAATGCAGTTGCCGCTACATGTGATAGCACTGGTACCGGCGACGGACAACAGGCCTGGCGAAGAAGCGTACGTGCCAGGCGATGTAATAGCCATGTACAGCGGGGCTACAGTAGAAGTATTGAATACTGATGCAGAGGGCAGAATGGTGCTTGCTGATGCACTGCACTGGGCCAAAAGATATAAACCGGAACTTGTGGTAGATTTTGCGACACTGACGGGTGCAGCAGCGGCCGCTGTAGGCGAGCATGGCATTGTATGTATGGGCACTGCTGACGATGCGATAAGGCAAGCTTTTCATGAAAGTGGCAACCGCCAGTACGAACGCCTGGTGGAATATCCGTTGTGGGATGAATATGGCGACCAGATCAAATCGGACGTGGCAGATATAAAGAATATAGGAGGCGCAACGGGTGGTGCTATGACGGCGGGCAAATTTCTGGAGCATTTCACAGACTACCCCTGGATGCACTTCGATATAGCGGGCGTATCTTTCCAAACTGCACGTAAGGGGTACCAGACAACAGGTGGTACAGGGTACGGCATTCGTATGGTGCTTGATTTCCTTGCTCATTATGGCAAGGCGTAATAAATATTATAATCCGGGTAAAAAACCAACTACAATCACATGCAACCAAATATGGAAAAGCCAATTATTGGCATTACGACCGGGGACCTGAATGGCATCGGTACAGAGGTTATCATCAAAACACTATCTGATAATCGTATTCTGGAACTGTGCACACCGGTTATTTTTTCTTCCAATAAAGTGATCAACTTTTACAGGCGCCTGAGCCCTGAACATGTTTTCAATTTCACCAGTACGAAAGACATGACCAAACTCAATCCCAAGCAGGTGAACATCTTTAACTGCTGGGAAGATGAGGTGCCGCTGCAACCGGGAGTGCTTACTGATGCCGGTGGCAAGTACGCTATACGCTCTCTGATGGTAGCTGCGCAATGCCTTAAAGACGGGCAGCTGGACGCAATTGTGACAGCACCAATACATAAAAGCAATACAAATGTACCCGACTTCCCTTATACCGGCCACACACCATTCTTTAAAGAGAAATTCGGCGCGAAGGAAGTATTGATGATCTTGTACAGTAATCAGCTGCGTGTAGCACTGGCTACAGAACATATACCGATTGCAAAAGTTGCGGGTGCGATAACGAAGGAACTGCTGCAGGCAAAACTGAATATTCTGCGGGATACGCTGATCCGGGATTTCGGTATTGACAAGCCGAAAATTGCAGTACTGGGTCTGAACCCACATGCCGGCGACGAAGGCCAGATAGGTACTGAAGAGCAAACCATTATCAGGCCGGTAATAGAAAGTTATAAAACAAAAGATGTGCTGGTTTTTGGACCGTATAGTGCTGATGCATTTTTTGCCAACAGCAGTTATACTCAATTCGATGCGGTGCTGGCGATGTATCATGATCAGGGTCTTGTAGGATTTAAGGCACTGGCAAAAGGCGAAGGTGTAAATTATACTGCCGGTCTGTCGGTAATCCGTACATCGCCTGATCATGGAACGGCTTTTGATATTGCGGGCAAAAACCTGGCTGATCCATCATCATTCCGTGAAGCGCTATTTCAGACGCTGGATCTGCTGCGTCAACGCAAACAGCATGCAGAGAATACTGCTAACCCATTGCGCCGTGGCAGAATAGAGAAAGAAAAATCTGAAGACGGCAACTAATCACAAATAACAACCAACATGATATTGAAAAGCAGCACAATAAATGTGCTGCTTTTTTTTGTCGCAAAGAACTGCTGAATTCAGCTATTGCATACAACACAAAAAATGTATGCTACTGCACCAAGTGATCAGGAAACAATACATGTATGCCGGTACAATCAACTCAAAGACCATGCTCATGACACCTGCATTGTACCAATGCAACAATGCACAGTGATGATGATGTGATGTTGAGTACCTGTATCATTCGGTCATTTGTACTGATTGGCAATGAGTGTGCATTTTGTTGCAAATGCGCGAACAGAGTAGCATGCAAATGAGTAGCATAATAAACAACAACCACGAAAATCAAAAAGGCTGAAATGCTTGCCTGTAAAGGGATACAGCAGCACAAAAAAAAGCCCGGTCAGGTTGTGAGCTGCCGGGCTTTCTATAAAGGATGGGTTAGTAAGCACAATCCTTACACAATATTAAACAGAAATTTTTCTACGGAAAAATTATTTGGCGTTTTTTTTCGGCGGGTCGCAGAGATGTTGACAAGTTATCCACAGTGTCTTCACAATATTGAATGTGAGCTGATCTCCTTAAGGAAACACAAGTGTATATCGATTGTGAAAAATGTGCTTCGCAGATGTGCTACCTGACGGCAAAAAAATGATGTGTACTATTCCGGCAATGCGACTGATATCGGCAATCAACAGCTAAGCAACCACACAGCATTTTATTACCAGTCGCGCGACATTTTTACAGGTACTCCTTTCTCCTTTTTCATTTTGTCCTGCAACTTCTTCTCTTCCTGCTGCAGCGCATTCAACAAGCGCTCGGCTTCCTGAGGCGATAGTTTGCTGGGTTGGCTCTGTTGTTTTTGTTCTTTGTCTTCTTTCTTGTCTTTATTCTGATCGTCTTTGTTTTGCTGGTCTTTATTCTGATCGTCCTTTTTATCTTTATCGTCTTTCTTGTCCTTATTTTTTTCGTCTTTTTTGTCCTTGTCTTTCTCTTTGTCTTTTTTATCCTTTTCATCCTGCTGCTGCTTCTTCAGCATTTGTTCGGCATACGATAGGTTGTATTTAGCATCGGCATCCTGCGGGTTGCTACGCAGTGTTTTTTTGTAAGCACTTACAGCTTCCTCCCACTTCTGCTGCGACATGTAGGTGTTGCCGATATTATAGTTGGCTGCCGATAAACTGCCTTTGTCTTTGGTCACCTTTGCGGTTTGCTCCATTACCTTACGGGACGAGTCAAACTGTTTCTGCTGGTAGAGACTATTGCCCAAATTGAAAAGACCGGGGGTGTAGGTAGGATTTTTCGCAACAGCCCTGGCATAGTCTGCCGCAGCTTCTTTGTACCGCTGCTGGCCATATAAAGAATTGCCCTTCTGCAGGTAGCGTGACACCTGACCCGAAAGCTGCCATGGAAACAAACAAAGCACAACAAGAACATACAGCGCAAGCTGTGTGCAGGTCGGTACTGCTCTGAAACTAAAAATATATTTATGCAATTGCACCATCGGTCTTGATTTTTGCCTTTTTTCTGGCGCCGGGCAACAGCCACTCAACAACCAATAACAGGAAACCTACAAAGAGAAAATACTGAAAATAACTTGTAAAATCTGTAAACATCAAAGAGCCCAGATTTTTCTGCTCCATACCTTCAAGCGCTCCATTTAGCCGTTCGGCTACCTCATCAGTATTGACCAGCAAGCTGTAGGATCCGTGTCCTGCCTTTGCTACCGATCTCAGGGCTTCTTCGTTCAGTCTGGTAACTACGGGACTACCGTTTTCGTCGAGCTTAAGGGCTTTCGTATCCGGATCATACAAAGTACTACCCTGCTGAGACCCCACACCGATCGTATGTATAATCACCCCCTCATCTGCTGCCTGCCGTGCGGCATCAATAGCCTTCTCATCATGGTCTTCGCCATCTGAAATGACAATCAGAGATTTGTATTTCCGCTCATTACGGGAAAACGATTCCATACCCATATTAATCGCGTCTGCAATCACTGTGCCCTGAGTAGGTACGATATCCGGTGATACGTTCTGCAGGATCATTTTTATGGTACTATAGTCGACCGTAAGCGGCACCTGCATGTACGACTTGCCGGCAAAAACGATAAGTGCAACCCTATCGTTTTTCATCTTGTCTGTAAGCCGCATAATAAGCTGCTTGGCGCGTGTCAGCCGATCGGGTTGGAGATCTTTAGCCAGCATACTCTTGCTCACATCGAGCGCTATTACCACATCCACACCCTTGCGTTCAGTTTTCTCTGTTTTATCTCCCATCCTAAGGTTTGCCCAGCCAAAAATGAGCGACGTCAGGGCAACAGTAAGCAAAATGAATTTTGTTGTACTGCGCCCGGGTATATACCCCTGTATCTGGCCAGCGAGCAATTGTTCATTGCCCAGCTTCTGGATCTTATTCCGTCGCCAGAACCGGAGACCTACGAAAAGCACAATGAGCAGTGGCAAAAGGGCCAAAGCATAGAGATAGTTTATGTGTTGAAACTGGAACATAAGGATAAGTCGCAAATTTAAAAGGGCAAACTATAAAATGTGCAATAAAGAAATGTGATTTTGATTTTCTTTAACAAGTCAATCCCCCATTGATGCAACAATATTAACGGTCCTTATGCTATAAAGCGCCACGATTTTTCATAAGCAGTTGACTTCTACATATTCTTTCTACCTTTATAGTGGTATAAAATATGGTGATACCGAAATTTACATGTACATACATACATTTGCATTATGAAACTCGAAGACGCAATTAAGTCAAATCGTTTCTCCAACGAAAGGCACAAGGCTACAGTAAATCTGCTGTATACAACTTACTGGCTGAAAGATACCTTCAGTTCAACGATGAAGGAATTCGGGTTGACGATGGAGCAGCATAATGTGCTGCGGATACTGAAGGGATCTCACCCGAAGGAACTGTGTGTAAAAGAAATAGGTTCGCGAACAATAGAGAAAAGCTCGAATGTACCACGCATAATAGACCGGCTGGTGGCCAAAAAACTGGTGAAACGTGTGCAGTCTAAAGAAGACAAAAGGGAGACACTGGTTTCGCTGACTGAAAAAGGAATCACGACCATAGACAAAGCAAGAAAGCGAGTGGATGAACTCACGGATAGCATGCTGAACATAAATGAGCAGGAAGCCCACTTGCTGAACACACTGCTGGAAAAGATGAGAGAAGTAAAGAACACTGAAGAATAGCGACAATTTCAATAAATTATCATAAAAAAGCAAAGTATGGCAAACACAAAATGGACACTTGAACCATCACATTCAGAAGTGAATTTCAAAGTAAGACACATGATGATCAGCAACGTATCTGGTCAGTTCAGAAAATTTGACAGCAGTGTTGAAACCGAAGGTGACGACATCTCAACAGCAAAGGTGCATTTTTCGGCAGAAGTAGATTCTATCTCTACCAATAATGAACAACGCGACGGACATCTGAAATCACCTGATTTTTTTGATGCTGCTACACACCCGAATTTGACGTTCGAGAGCACATCGATGGAGAAAACCGGCGAGGACACCTACAAATTGCATGGCAATATGACTATGCGCGGTGTTACGAAAGAAGTGACATTTGATGCTGAATTTGGCGGCATGATCAAAGACCCATGGGGCAACATCCGTGCGGGATTTACGGTGAACGGAAAAGTAAACAGAAAAGACTACGGCCTGAACTGGAGCGCACTCACCGAGACCGGAGGCATAGTTGTGGCCGATGATGTGCGTTTTGAAGCACATGTTGAATACATAAAAGGATAGTATCAAAAGTCAATAATTGTGCGGCATGCTATGTGAGCGTGCCGCATTTTTATTTTGGGCAAGCATAAAAACAATGAGAAAGAAATAACCGAAAAAACGCTGGCACTCAACCACAGTACGAATTGATGAAAATAATATTTCTAAAATAAGTTAACCGATACGTACATTTGCAATGCATAGGTTCCGGTAAACGAGCGTTTCGTTGCCAGATTAAAAGGGAATCAGGTGAGAATCCTGGACATTTCCCGATGCTGTTAGCTCCAAATAAAAAAGCTCTTTTTGCATCCTGTATTGCCACTGTTCCTGACTTGTAGCGCATAACGCCAACAACAGGAATGGGAAGGCCGCAAAAGAGTGGAGTAAGTCAGAAGACCTGCCTGTGTAACCACCGTACGGTAAACGCTGTATGGTGGAACTTATCGCTGCTTTCGGGAACAAAAGCACAGATAAGACAAAGGCAGGTAATGCTGTTTTTCTCTGTATCTGATTTCACCCAAGGGCTGCATAATGAAAATTGTATTTAAAAACCAATTTCTATATGCGCAAAATTGCATTGTTATTCGCAGTTGCTGTACTATGTACTGCGGCAGCAAGGGCACAGACAGTTGCCACGTTCGAAACACTGAGCCTGGCTCATGCCGACACGTTCTACACAAATTATACCGCATCAGGTACTGATGTAGGATTCAACAACGGTCTTGCCCGTTTCAAATGTGTGTATGACACCTCATGGGGCGGATTCTGGGAACAGGGATTCGCGTACTCTAACATGACGGACAGTGTCACGAGCGGATTTACGAATCAGTACGCAGCAAAAACGGGGATAGGGCATGCCGGTTCTGACAAATATGCTGTTGCCTACTGCTACAATCCTACGACGTTTCAGAATAACACCAAAATCATGCTTACCGGCGCAGCGATGGGTCATCCCGTAAAGGGTTTCTTTGTAACCAACAACACGTATGCATACAACAGTATGCGGGATGGAGACATGTTTGCCCGAAAATTTCATAATGGAGACTGGTTTAAGCTGATGGTACGGGGCTATTATAACGGCATTTTGAAACCGGACAGTCTTGGTTTTTACCTGGCCAACTTCCTTCAGCCCGACTCAAATGACAATTACATAGTGAACACCTGGGAATGGTTCAATCTGGAACCACTGGGCAAGGTAGACAGCTTGTTGTTTACGCTTTCGTCAACAGACAACAGCTCTTTTGGAATGAACACACCAGCGTATTTTTGTGTAGATGACTTCACCACCTATGAAACCTTTGACACGACCACCCCTCCACCCACTGCGCTGCAGGAACAGACTGGTGCGGTACTGAAAATGTATCCAAACCCAGCGAAAAATGTACTGTATGTGGATGTTGCTGACAACAGTGCTGAAAGGATTGTGATCAGCAATATTGCGGGAAGTGTACTGAAATCAATTAACACTCCGGCAATACACAACGAAATCAATACAGCAGACCTGGCGCCAGGTATCTATCAGGTGCAGGTGTTAGCTCATGGAAAAATGGCTATCATGCGTTTTGTAAAAGAATAGCATTGGGAGCAATACCCGTTTTGACTGATAATACTTAACTTCAACATATGCGTTCTATACTTTTTCTGTGCTGCCTGCTGATACAATATTGTGCTGTGGCGCAATATGCGCCGCAGGCTGGCCTGGCAGGCAGCACAGCAATCAGTGCAGGGAGCCCCGCGATAACAGGCTGGGCCAGCACCTGTGCTGTACAAAGGGGCTATATTGACATTGCCAATACTACACTGGGAACAGTGACCGGAGGTGACAGCGCCAACGCAACCGGCAGCGCCGACGGATATATAGTGTGCCTGGGCGATAGCGGCGTAGCAACACTACGCTTTGAGGCCGCACTATACGACGGGCCGGGACCGGATTTTGCAGTTTTCGAAAATGGCTTTACAGATCCAGCCAATCCGGAAATGGCGTTTCTGGAGCTGGCATTTGCAGAAGTAAGCTCTGATGGAATCAACTATTTCAGATTTCCTGCCAACTCCAATACTGGAACTAATACACAAATACCCGGATCGGGTGTGTATATGGTTGCATCCTTAATCAATAACCTTGCGGGCAAATATGTGGCAACGTATGGTACCCCATTCGATCTACAGGAAATGGCAGGGCTGGCGGGTCTTGATATCAACAATGTTACCCATGTGCGACTGGTAGATGTGGTGGGAAGCCTGTCGGGACATCAGTCTAAAGATGTTGCGGGTAAAACCATCAACGACCCCTACCCTACCAATTTCGCCAGCGGCGGCTTTGATCTGGATGCGGTTGCAGCACTGCATCAGGTAAGCGCCGGAACATCTTTGGTTTTTGCGGAAGTGGCTGCTTCGGTGTATCCTAATCCAGCTTCAGACCAAGTGACGATAACCATAAACAAAGCTGCACGAAAAGGGCTCACCCTGACTGCCAGATCAATCACCGGAACAGTGATGGGAACCACCGTGATCACCGCAACATCCGCAACTTTGAACATAGCTAACTACCCTGCCGGCTTGTATTATCTTACCGTTATCGAAGCGAACGAAACCATATGGGCTGGAAAGATCGCCAAATACTGATACTGGTCTTATCGGTATTATTGTGGGCATGTGTGAAAGACAAACCTGCAAAAGTGAATACGCCAGCGGGCAAGGCAGGCAGCGTGTACATAGTATGTGAAGGCAACTTTGGCAATGGCGATGCAACGCTGTATAGCTACGACAAAAAAAGCGACAGTGTATATGGCGACTTGTATAAGGCTGCAAACGGCCAGTCGCTGGGTGATGTTTTTCAGAGTATGCGGCGAATAGGGGACAGTTTGTACCTGTGTATCAATAATTCTGATAAAATAGTTGTACTTCATGCGCTTACCCACCGTTTTGCCGGCCAGATCAACATCCCCAAACCTCGATACATCGTTCCCCTCAGTACCGACAAAGCATTTGTCTCGACCCTTTACAGCAACAAAGTCTATACCATCAACCCAAAGACACTATTCCTAACAGGTGAAATGACTTTCCCCCATAATAATCCTGAAGGGATGTGTATCAGCGGCAGCAATCTGTATGTATGCCCATGGGATACCACCTGCAACAAAATATATAGTACAGACGTAACGAGCGGCATTGCGACGCAGGCGATAACCCTGACAGGATATGCACCACATGCTGTACTTACCGACAGGGAACAGATGCTGTGGGTGCTGTCTGGCAATGTGACCAAGGGCAGGCAGGCGGTGCTTTCGAGGGTTGATCCTTCGACGGGCAGTGTTGTGAAAACCTATACCTTTCCGGCAGGTACAGACCCCATAAAACCAGTTTTTAATGCAACCAGGGATACGCTTTACTTTATACAGGTAAAATATGACGGAACAAACACCAATAACGGTATATACAGGATGCATCTGCATGATGCAGCCTTACCAGCCACCCCATTCATCAGTGCCAACACATACCAATATTTCTGGGCGTTGGGTATAGACCCTGCGACAGGGGATATCTACGTGGGCGATCCTAAGGGCTTTTCGCAAAAAGGAACGGTGACAATATACAAATCTGATGGTATGCCTATAAGAACATTTACCGTAGGGCTTGGTCCCGGCCAATTCTATTTTGAAACACAATAATTCCCGAAACTGCCTGAGCAAGCATTTAGCAGTTGCGTATCTCAGGCGAAGACCAAGTGTAAAACCTCCAGTATAAGCACACCACAATGAGTAGGCCGAACATAAAAAATGCTGCTTTGCGCGTCACCAGACTGGTGGCTGTACTACTCTGCATCTACGACGCGGCGCAAGGGCAGCAGATGCGGGACTCATTGAAAGAGGTACAGATCCGGGACAAACGTGTATTGACTGGTGACACGCGAACGAACGACTTCTCCGCCGGGCAAAAAATACAAGCAATAGACAGTACAACACTGCATCAGTACAGGCTGCAAAGTGTAGCTGCCCTGCTTACACAACAAGTACCGGTTTTTGTAAAATCATACAGCTTTAACGGTCTGGCAACACTTAGCTTCAGAGGTGCATCGGCTGCACAGTCGCAAGTGCTGTGGAATGGTATACCAATACAGAATGCAGCACTGGGTGTGGCCGACGTATCTGCCATCCCGGTATCGTTTATGAACAATATTAACATTGCCTATGGCGGATCTGGTGCGCTATACGGTAGTGGTAACGTAGGCGGCGCATTGCTGCTTGAATCGGACAGGCCTGTTTATGACACAGACTACCGGCAGCTATTCGTAAGCGGTGGAGCAGGCAGCTTTGGCCAGTATCAGGGTGGTGTGAAGGGCGCACTGGCCGGCAAAAAGTGGTACGCTGCAGCCAACACGTTTTTGCAGACCGCGAAAAACAACTACTCCTACACCCGCACAAACGGAGCTACTGCACAAATGACCAACGGTGAACTGAGCAGCGCTGCCGTAATGGTGCAAGGAGCATACAAATTCAATAACCGGAATACTGTGGAGCTTCATGGATGGTATCAGGACTATGACCGCCACATCCCGCCGGCGTTGTTTGAAACCTACTCTGTAAAACGGCAGCAAGACAAGTCGATGCGCATGCTTGCCAGGTGGCAATATACAGGAGCGCGCTACAATGTCTATGCCCGTTCGTCCTTTATCCGCGACGAGATCAACTACAGCGATACTGCTGTAGTGGTAGTAACGCACAATGCCGTTCACCAATACTACCAGGAGGCAGGCTGGAAGCAACAAACCGGCACCAATGGACAGTTGCTGGTCTTTATACCTGTGCAACTATCGTGGCTTCCTGAGGGTAACGATAGCCAGCGGCAGAACCGGATAGCTGTAGCAGCTGCATACCAAATAAAATTGATAAACACCCGGCTACATCTCTCGGTACAGGCACGTGGCGAACAGATCAACGACCAGCGTATTTTTCTGCCAGGAGGTGGTGCTGCATTCCACGTCAGGGACTGGCTGTGGCTGCGCGCAAATGTGCAACGCACCTACCGCATGCCTTCGCTGAATGAGTTGTATTACTTCCCCGGCGGTAACCCGCGCCTGAAGCCGGAAAGAGGTTGGACACAGGACGCGGGATACACCCTGAAAGCGAAAAAAGGACAAATAACACTGTACCACGATTTGTCCATATTCAACCGGAACATTCAGGATTGGATCATGTGGCTGGGCGGAGCAGTGTGGACGCCACAAAACATAGCGACTGTACACAGCCGTGGTACAGAAACCGATACGCGGATTACCTTCGGCACCGGCGATTGGCTGCTCCATTTTTCGGCAGGTACCACCTATGTGCTGGCCACAACCACGGCAAGCAATATCCCCGGAGATGGAAGCACCGGCAAACAAATACCGTATACGCCAAGGTACAATGGACGAGTAAATGTAGGGTGTACCTGGAAGCGCATCTACCTGAACTACAACCACACCTATACCGGCTACCGGTTTATTACCACAGACGAATCGGCATGGCTGTTGCCGTACCAGAGTGGCAATGTGCAAATGATGTATTCGACCACCATCAGGAGCCGCAGGCTGCAGCTGAGCCTTCAGTACAACAACTTATGGAATGAGCAATATTCGGTGGCCGGTTTCAGGCCAATGCCGCCTGCCAACTGGCTTGCAGGAATGCAATTGCAGCTGCTCTAAAACAACTTACCCGATTGGTGCTTTGGTGTACCCAACGGGAAAAAGCACAACACTTAAATTAAACGAACAAGGGCACCTCAGTAGAAGTGCCCTTGTTCGTATCTGTGATCAGGCAACCGACTAGTCGGCCTGATGAAAGGAATACCTGTAATCAACTGGTGGAACGTGAGTCTCCTTGATAGTGCGAGCGCTGAGCCAGCGGTAAAGGTTGAGGATTGAACCTGCCTTGTCGTTGGTGCCGGAAGCGCGGGCGCCGCCAAATGGCTGCTGACCTACCACTGCTCCGGTAGGCTTGTCGTTGATATAAAAATTGCCGGCACTATTCACCAGCGCTTTAGTCATATATTCGATCGCATACCTGTCTTGCGCAAATATAGCACCGGTAAGGGCGTAGGGTGATGTATTATCGAGCACATCCAGCGCCTGAATCCACATATCCGCTTCGTAAGTGTATATTGTGAGCACCGGACCGAAAATCTCTTCACACATCGTAACGTAGGTAGGGTCGGTAGTGTCGATAACGGTAGGTTCTACAAACCAACCCTTTGACTTATCGTATCCGCCACCACACAAAATAGTAGCTGCGCCATTGCTGTTCTTTACATTATCAATATATTTAGTGATACTGTTGAATGCCTTTTCGTCGATAACGGCATTGATGAAATTGGTGAAGTCGTCGACAGGTCCCATTTTCATGGTTGCGATCTCGGCCACCAGCTTCTTCTTGATCTCGGCAGCCAGATTGGCCGGAAGATATGCACGTGAAGCGGCGGAACATTTCTGACCCTGATATTCGAACGCGCCCCTAGCCAGACCGGCTACAACGGCATCTACATTGGCAGAAGGATGTACAAATACAAAGTCTTTGCCACCAGTCTCGCCTACTATGCGCGGGTAAGACTTATAGCGTGCAATGTTCTCTCCGATACTCTTCCACATGCTCTGAAACACACCGGTAGAGCCTGTGAAGTGCACGCCTGCAAATGCAGGGTGCGCATAACATATCTCGCCAACAACCGGACCTGATGGGTATATGAGATTGATAACACCTGCCGGTAGCCCAGCTTCAATGAGGATCTCCATAAACACGCTGGCAGAGTATATCTGTGTATTGGCAGGTTTCCATACTACCACGTTGCCACACATTGCAGCACTTGTAGGCAGATTGCCACCAATAGCTGTAAAGTTGAAAGGTGTAACGGCCAGTACAAAACCTTCGAGCGGACGATACTCCATGCGATTGTTCATACCTATGGGCGACAAAGGTTGCTGTTTGTATATCTGGCTAAGGAAGTATACATTGAACCGCAGGAAGTCTATTAGCTCACATGCGCTGTCAATCTCCGCCTGATAGGCATTCTTGCTCTGTCCCAGCATGGTAGCGGCATTCATACGGAAGCGATACTTAGTAGCGAGCAACTCTGCAGCCTTCATAAAAATAGCCGCACGGTGCTCCCAAGCCATTGATGCCCATTCGTCGCGGGCAGCGAGCGCTGCATCTATGGCATCGTGAACATGCTGCTCATCTGATGCATAGAAATGTCCCAGCAAATGGCTTGTATCATGGGGCGGGCGAATCTCCTTCTTGTTTTCGCTACGCACCTCCTGCCCATCGATATACATCGGTATATCGCGTAGGTGACTTTTCATCTCTTTAAGTGTAGCCTGAAGCGATTTACGCTCAGGACTTCCGGGTGCATAACCCAATACGGTCTCATTCTTAGGCTCGGCAAAATCAAAATATGCGTTATTCATTTAAATATATTTTAAAGTGTGTATTGTTGTAACGGACTGCAAAGGTAACTAAATCCAACCGTCTGGCATAGCACCAGACGGTACGGCTAAGATGTGGCGCAGGCGGCCCAAAAGTGATTATGAGGTCGAAAACTACAGCCACCAGAAGCAGGATTGGCATATGTGACTGATACCGGATCCTGTGCAGGAGCTGACCTGCTATCAGTGACAATTTCTGGCAAACTCGCGATGGGCTCCCTTGCATAAAAAACATGCGTGTTGCCGTTAAAGTCTACTTTTTCAATTTGTATATCCGAAGCACCGTGCTATTAAATGCCCGTACAGAGTAGTAGATATCGGGAAAATCATAGTCTTCCGGATGTACCCGAAAATCGGTCATAAAGTAATCTGTATCACCATCGGCAGCTAAAATCTCACCAGCCCTATTGCCCGTTGTTCGGGATCGTCCCAGGTGACTCCATAATCCTGATAGGTGCTGACGGCCAAAATAAGTAATACCAACAAAAGTACAATTGCAGGAAAATGTGTTTTAATGGCACCGTTCATTATTAGGGGTCTACAAGTGGAATTCTTGATAAAAACAGCAAATACATTTGGTTCTTAAAATATAATAGCGGACAAACAATTGCAGCAACCTGATATATGTTGAACATGGAGGCATCGCGGGGAAATCAGCTATAATACGGGAAACATAAAAACGCGCCGGGAACACAAATAATATATACTATTTCACAATTATTAACCAAGAAAAAAGGACTCTTGCAATTGCTACTGATCATGTTCGGGACAATATACCGACATAAAATAGATTATCCCACTCTTAATTAACCAGCTATTAACAATCGAATGCATACTAGCTGTATCAATTCAGATTACCTTCACGATGAATGTGTGTACATTTTACATATGTTACGTAATCATTAATAAATCTGCTGCTTTCGATACAATATGATACTTGAAATCATGTTGTATTGAATATTTGGTAGATGCTTGGTCGCAAATAGTATTTTTTTGTTCCGATAAATACATTTTTAATTA
>CAIJXT010000035.1 GCA_903824665.1 uncultured Bacteroidota bacterium
GGGAAGTCTTGGCGGCGACATCAGGCTGCTACCCAACCCGAACAAGGGTATGTTTACGATACGTGGTACACAGGGCAGCACGTTGAAGGCGTAAGTGGAAGCCGACGTGACGAACATGCTGGGTCAGGTAGTATACCGTGGTGTGCTGCAGGCCAGAAACGGCACGATAGACACACAGGTACAACTGGACAACACGCTTGCCAATGGCATGTACATACTAACGCTACGGAGCGGAAACGAACAGAAGGTGTTCCACTTTGTGATGGAGCAGTAGTTAATAGGTGCCGGATCTGGTTTGAACACCTGCAATGAAAGTAGAATATGCTGTGGCCATTTTGGTTTGCAGCATATTCTGTTTTTGCAACCGTGGTCTGTGCGTTTGTATGTATCAAATAAAATGGTAACTTTAAACTGTTTTTTGTGTTTTCTTTAATTTCGGACTCATAAACGGTTATTTTGCAGTAAATAACATGTTTTTATAAATCAGCAACCAATATTCAACTGAAAATGTCAATAATGAAAAAGATTTTTATTCTGCTGGCTGTTTTGTGTTGTGCTAGGATGGAACAAGCTCGGGCAGCGATATTTGTAGGTGCAGGTACCGGTGGTACTAATATTTGTTCCAATCGCGCTGCAACAGGAAGTTCTCCGGCTTTTAACACCTTGAGCGATATCGTGTTTTTCGAAGGCGCAAATGCGGATATCGGTAACGGTGCGAATGTGCTTGTTATCAATGCGCCCGCAGGGTGGTCGTTTAATACAGCATCTCCGCCAACTTACACATGGACTGCTGGTAGAAATATTACTTTGGTCGCCGGAGGCGGAATGACAACGACCTCGCTCACGGTTAATATTACTACGACTGGGACAACAATGATGGATGCTTTTCGAATCATTGGTCTGCAGGTACAGGCAAACACAACTGGTTCAGCTGCGGGGTCTATCAGGGCGTCAGTTGCAGCAGTTTTAAATGGAGTAACAACAGGGCCGGGTGGTACAAATTTTGGTAATCTATCGTTGCAGACCGCACTTGTTCCGGGAGTAACAATTGCTCAGTCACCGGCAGGTGCAATTTGTGCCGGTACAAGTGTAACCTTTACCGCAACTCCAGCCAATGGAGGTACACCCACTTACCAGTGGCATTTAAACGGTACTCCGGTTGCGGGCGCAACGTCTGTAACCTATCCTAATGGCTCGCTAACAAACGGTAATACTATTATGGTAACTATGTCTGCTACTGGCTGTGTATCTACACCTACCGTAAATTCAGCAGTTACAACCATGACTGTTAACCCGATTCCGGCAGTTATTACCGGAGTGTTATCTGTATGTCAGGCGGGCACAACAACACTAAGCAGTGCGTCTGCAGGTGGTGCATGGACAAGTTCGGTGCTAGGGGTTGCCACAATAAGCACACCAGGTGGTATTGTGGCAGGTATTACACCCGGCACATCGAATATCACATATACCATGCCTACATCTTGCAGAACCTCAACACAGATAACAGTCAATCCACTACCAGCAGCATTCAATGTTACCGGAGGGGGTAGTTATTGTGCAAGTGGTTCTGGTGTATCCATTGGTCTCGATGGTTCTGCATCAGGATTCACGTACGATCTTTCTGATGGGACATCAACCGTTGCAACCTTACCTGGAACCGGTTCGGCACTTAATTTTGGTTTGTTTACCGCAGGCGGTACATATACCGCTTCTGCAACAAATACCGCAACATCTTGCGTTCGCTCAATGGTCGGAGGTGCTGTGTTAACAGTTGCACCTCCCGTTGTTCCTTCGGTTAGTATCGGTGCTTCAGCTACACTGGTATGTTCAGGTTCTTCTGTGACTTTTACTGCCACACCGGTAAATGAAGGTGTTTCGCCTGCTTATCAGTGGTACGTAAATGGCATCCCAACGGTTACAGGTACTACTTTTTCATATGTACCAGCAAATGGCGATGTTGTTACAGTAACACTGTATCCGGGTGGAATTTGTGCTGTGCCAGACTCTGCAACAGTTGACTACACAGTAGTTGTTACTCCACTTGCAACACCGGGTGTAAGTATCTCAGTTAATCCAGGCAATCCTTCATGCCTCGGTGATCCGGTAATGTTTACCGCTATTCCTGTTTCAGGCGGAACTGCTCCTGCCTACAGGTGGACTAAGAATGGGGTGAATGTAGCAACCGGGCCAAGTTACATTTACACACCCGCTAATGGTGATGTGGTTTATTGTATGATCACAAGTAGCTATGTTTGCCGGTCGATAGATTCTGCATTTAGTGCCAACACCATTATGACTGTACAGGCTTCTGCACCACTTCCTGTCGTAAGTATCTCGGCGCTGCCGGGTACAACCATCTCACCGGGCGAAACTGTGGCTTTGACAGCGGTTGCTACTGGTGCCGCCGGGCCACTCGATTACCAATGGATACTCAATGGTACAGCAATTTCCGGTGCAACAACACCTGTTTACACAACAAATACATACGTTAACGGTGATATCGTTACTTGCAGGGTTAGTAATACAGATCCATGTGCAGACTTTGTACTGAAGTCTGTTTTGATCTCAACCGGTACAACTGGCTTTTACGAAACAGGGGATAGGTCTAATAGCCTTGTTATCGTACCCAATCCAAACAAAGGTGTTTTTTCTCTGACCGGAGACCTGAATATTGCTGACAACGCCTACCTAAGTATAAAAAACATGCTCGGTCAGGAGGTTTTCGGAAAACAGGTAATCGCACTTAGTAGTCGCCTGAACGAAACGATAACTACGGATAAATTGCCAGCAGGTATGTATTTGCTGGAAATTAGATCTGCCAATACTGGTAAGAAGATCCATTTTGTTATATCAGAGTAGATTTCCTTTTGCTTTAAGCTAAATTGAAAGGGCCTGTGTTATGCAGGCTCTTTCGCATTTTTGAAAGGTTTGCCACAGTTTCGACCAATTATTTCAAAACAGGCTTACAAGTTAGAATTGATGCCTTAACTTTGCGGTCTTATACTGATTACACAATCTCATTCATGTATACAATTAAATTTACGTTTGATCAGAAAGGTCTGAGTCCGGTCACGTTAGAAAATGTTGCGCCTGATCAGAGTATTCTGGAGGTAGCTTTAGACAATAATATAGAATTACACCACAATTGCGGCATGGTTTGCGCATGCAGCACCTGTCATATTTACCTGCAAAAGGGAGAAGAGTTTGTTCCCGAATTGAGCGATAGGGAAGAAGACTTTATAGACAGAGCAAGAAATCCGCGAATTAATTCGCGTCTCGGCTGCCAGTGCGTGCTTGTAAATGGATCTGGGACACTCGAAATCTGCATTCCTGATCAGTCGTTAATTCACGGAGAATAGAAACATAAATTATTCAAAATTGTCGATGAAGAGTGTTGGACTTTTCAATGAAAATAATATAAATACGAATTACAATGTACGAACCGCCAATAAAGTGGAATGACTACGAAGATATCGCACTGAAACTATACGAGAAATTTGGTGATGATTTTGGTGAGAGCAAGATATATCGTTTGAGATTTACCGACCTCATAGAATGGGTGCTTGAATTACCAAATTTTGTTGGTAAACGAGAAGAATGCAATGAGGGGCACCTCGAGATGATACAGTCATCGTGGGTATACGAATGGCGTGACAACCAGAACTAGTCGTCAGCCTGAGATGAATGCATATTTAAAATCTGTACTGAATATCTCAAAGCGATAGTATCCAATATTCAACATTCACCTGTCGTCCAATTAACTTATTAGGTATCTTTGCGCCCCAATTAATAACATGAATTTACGTCGCATATTCGTTTTTTATCGTATCCCGATTTCTATTGTTCTTATTGCACTTGGCTTCCTTTTAGGTTTTCAGGTTACCTGGTGGATCGCCTGGATACCCTTCCTGATAGCAGTTATCATGATAGTCGCCTATTTCCTGATAGGCCCGATGACACTTATACAGGGGTATATGGAAAGCGGAGATATGGAGGGTGCGCAGAAGCTGCTGAAAATGGTTAAGTACCCACAGCTCCTCTACAAACCCATTCGGTCCTCGTTCTACATGTTGCAAGCGAATTTTTCAACCATCGGCGAAGATTTGGACCTGGCAGAAGCACAATTGAAAAAGAGCCTCGACAGCGGCATGCCCGAGAAGGAATATGAAGGCACTGCGTATCTTCAGTTGGGAGCAATAGCCCAGAAAAAAGGTAACACCCGCGAAGCCTATGAGCATCTCCGCAAGGCCGTAAAAATAGGCCTGCCCGACAAAGACAATGAAGCAACAGCGTACCTGCAATTGTCAGGTATTTGCATTCAGCGCCGCGACTTCAGGAATGCCAAGATTTACTTCAACAAAGCAAAATCGTGCAAAGCAACTAATGCACAGGTTGTAGAGCAGATCAAGGAAATGGCAAAATACATAGCACGGATACCAGGATAGAAAGGTATTTCGCTGTGTAATATTTTTTGTTTGAAAGTACGAAATTATTCACCTTCATTTGCCAGCTTCGTACCAGTCTGGGTAAAGACAACCTTGCGTTGCTTGTATAAGGCACCAAGCGTCATTTTGAATGTTTTCTTACTCATGCCAAAGTACGCATAGATATCCTCAGTGCTTGATTTGTCGTTGTAAGGCAGGTAGCCACTGTTGTTGTTAAGCAGATCCAGAATGCGTT
Organism: uncultured Bacteroidota bacterium; assembly: GCA_903824665.1. Lineage (GTDB taxonomy): Bacteria > Bacteroidota > Bacteroidia > Chitinophagales > Chitinophagaceae > Nemorincola. The sequence continues at coordinate 4,681 of CAIJXT010000035.1, forward strand.
CCTCTTCGTTTTTGATGCGGGTGTAACCCTTTACGCCAGGAGACACATCGATTTTGTTGCCTGGCCTGATACTCTTTATAAATCCACGCAGTCGCTCTCCGATTTCCAATTCCTTAAATACTTCATTGAAGTGGAGTACACCGGTGTGCTTGTTGTTGATGATTACTTTGTAGCCAATATCGGTTTTCTGGAAAACAACAAGGTCTGCTTCGTCGTTCTCTTTTATAGTAAGTTCGTAATTACTTAGAAATTTATCAACTTTTTCGGTTGCTGTAACCCGGCCGGTACGTGCGTCGATGACGAGCATTACCATCCGTTTTTCGCCCGGGTGCATGCGCCTGTCCTGATAGGCAAGCGGTATGAAGACGTCTTTCATGATACCCCATTTAAGGAAGGCACCATGAGGGGTCTCGCTTGCTACTTCCATCATCGCTATTTCGCCTACCTGGGCAACAGGTTTGTCGGTAGTAGCTATCAACCGGCCCTCATTATCATGGTAAACAAATACCGTGATTTCATCGTCAGGTTTCAGGCCCTCCGGTACATAACGCTTGGGCAGCAGAATTTCGTCTTCGCCGCCGTCGAGGTACATCCCGAAATCAACTTCCTTGACTACCCTCAGTGTATTGTAATTGCCAACCAGTACCATCTTGCCCGAAAGGTACGCCGATAACAAAGAAACTCAAAATTTTAGCTGCGGGTAGTTTCCTGGCTTTAGCAGAAAAAAGGTTATGGGGCGGCTAAGCTTTAATGGGTTGGTGGGTATGCTGAATTGATTCTGTCATTGCATTATATACTTTTTGCCAATAGGGGTGTTTTTCAAGCAGCAACATTTGCTCGTTGATTGTGGCACTGTCGCCGCGCATTGCAGGCCCGGTTTGGACAGCAGAAGGAGATGCCTGCTTAAATCTGGTAAATGTCTGATCTATTATGGGCTCCAATGCAGAGAATGGCAGATTGTTCTCCGCGCAGATTTTTTCGCAAATGGCCATCAGGTGATTGGTAAAATTGTTGCTGATCACTGCCGAAAGGTGCAACCATTTGCGCTGTTCGTACCTGGCTTCAAAAAGTACATCGGTAATCACGTGTGCCAGTGTTAGTGTATACTTTTCTGCCTTGGGTGAAGACGCCTCCCACGCGGTGGGGATGTTGCGGTGGGCAGGAGGGCTTTGCCGTGGTATGGAGTAAACCGGCCACAGTACTGCCGTGTCGGGCGATGCGGACTGAATGGCCTCTAAAGACACGGCGCCTGCGGTATGAACAAGTACGGTTTTTTTGTAGGATAGCTTTGAAGCCACCTCGGCAACCGCATTGTCTGATACAACCAGAAAACACACGTCGGCTTCGGTTTCGCGGGCGGCTTTGATATCGCCCTGTTTGTTGCAGAGTAGTGCCTCGGCCAGCTCCTGTACGGCTGCGCTGTTGCGGCCAAATACGCCTTTGCACAAATGGCGCGCAGCAACGAGCCTGTTGCCGATAAACCAGGCAAGATTGCCGGTGCCGATGATGGTGAATGTCATGAGGGGTGGTTTTGATTGGTAATATAGTAAGTTTCCATGATTTGGTGAATCCGTTCTTTCAGCGCCGCAACATCATTCATCGTGAGGCCCACGGTAGGTATAGGTTCGAGAAAGTGGATATGAACCGGCATAGGCCTGGCCCATCCTTTGGTATTGTGTGCGAGTACTTTGCCTGTGTTAAATATCACGCCCGGTATGATGGGTTTCTGCGCTTTCACGGCCGTAATAAAAGCCCCATCGAAAAAAGGCTGTATGCCGGCACCGGTCTTGTTGCGGGTGCCTTCCGGATACAGGCACAGGTTGATGCCATTTTCCAGTGTTTCCTGCATCCGTGCAAAGCTCTCGCGGCGACTACCTTCTTTTTTGCGGTCTACCAATATTGAGCCGGTCTTGTAGATTATTCCAAACAAGGGTACTCTGGCCATTTCCACCTTTGCAAGGGTCTTGTTGGGACCGGGTATCCAGGGCGATGATACCGGAATGTCCATAAGCGAATTGTGATTGATCACCACTACATAGTTCTGTCCCTTACTGAAATGGTGTTTCCCTTTGCGGAACACCGGGCAGAAGATAAGCGGCATGTATACACCCATCCATAGCCGGAAAACGGGGTGCAACATTCTGGCCCTTCGAGGCTCTGGCAACATAGAGATGAACCAGATGGGTAACAAGACTACCAGCATAGTGGCAACAAACATGAGCAGTGCATATACTGCATATATATAGCCACCTGCTTTCTTGATTGCGTTCATAAGGGAGGTAGCAAAAGTAAAAAGGTAATCGCAGAATAGACCAGGAATTTTGTTCCGGTCTACATGCTGCGTCAAAATAGCCAACAGATCACATCAGTACATTATTAACGGGCTCTACCGGAGATGGCAGCTCGGTTTCGCCCAATTGCTGCAGCAGGTCTATCTCTATTGTCCGGCATAGGGCAAACATGGGAACGTCGTTGGCAAGGCCTTCGAACGGATTTTCGGAATAGTCGCCAACCATTTCCATGACCACAAACACCCAGCCCACCATAACGCAGAAGGGTACTGACAGCCACAGACCCCAATCGCCCAGCTTGCTGAACTCGGAGACCATACCGAAGGGCAGCATGAAAATGAAGATGCTGACAAATATGAAACTCATGCTACCATACTGCCGTGGTAAGGGGAATTTTTTAAGCCGCTCGGCACGACCCTGATGGTCATACAGATCGTTGAGTATCTTTTGCAACTCTACCTGTCTGAAATCATTCACGAGGTCGAGCGAACGGAGGTGGGACAACTCCTGCGCCTGAATGTCGATCATTTGGGTTGCCGCATTTTTGAAGGTAGCCTGACTGGCATATTCGGCGGGGGTAAGGTATTTAGAGAGGTGCTGCTCTGTAATGTTGGTAGGGTAGAGGCCTATGCCGAAGTGCTTGCGGCGCTGCTGCCCTACAACACCAAAATGACCCCGCAGGCTTACATGCTCCCATGGGGTAGATATCAGCAACTGGTGACGGAGCGTATATACCCAGGCGATCTGCCGGTAAATGAGCGCACGTTTTATTTCGTACAATTCGCTGGCAGATACGCCCTCTGCTGCAAACTGGCCGGATATGTAAGCCTTAACCATGCTGCCCCATGCTCTGCTGCTGTTGATGATACTACCCCAGATCTTTCTGCCCTCCCATAGCCTGTCGTAAGCCTGGTTGTTTTTGAAGCCTACATAGAACGCCACTGCAGTGCCAATGAGTGAAAGCGGCAGCCAGGGCAAATTGAAGTGGCGCAGTGGTGTGAACTCGTGCAGTGCCGCTACCAGCAAAGACCAAGCGGTAAGCCAGACGAGATGGCCGCCGGTGAGGGCAATGAGGCTTTTGAGCGAATAGTTTTTCTGGATATACATCTTGCGGTATGGTTAATGGTAAAGTGCGCACCGGAAACATCGTGCCCAAACGAAAAGTACAAATTTGCCACTAACAACATGGCTGAAAGTTTACGTCAGGCAGGTGTTTTTGCCGTGTGCAAGCGGTAGGATGGGGGCTGGTATTTGCAATCTTGGGTAACTGCAGCAAGGGCAGTAAAATGAAAATTGCGCAATTTGGGGGTGGTTTTTTTGTTTTCTGCTGTGGAATTGTAAAGTGTTGATAATTAGTGTGTTGGAAAAAATGTAAGCAAACATTTTTGCGCACTTTTTGCGCACTTTTGCGCACGCAGCGGGTTGCCGGTGATTGAAAAATGCAGGTATAGAATGTGGATAAAGCAATAAAAGTATCGGGCATAAAACTGGGTGTTTACACATAAAGTTCGGTAAAGAAAAGATGCCCTGCTATAATGGGTTTTATGACAGCCTGCATTGGGTACTATGATAATACGCCAGCTGCACATGATAGAAATTAATAACCGCTGTGGGCAAGGGTTTGGTGAGAAAAAGTACAGGCTGTAGGAATAGTACCATCGGTACACAAGAATTTGGCTTTCAGCAGCGTGATGCGTGCAGTGGAACGAACGAAGTAAAACTTCGGAGAGGGGCATTACCCCTTATTATATACCCATCTGGTCGTACTTTTTTTTATTATTTAACTATGGAAATCGAAAATACTCGAACTGCCAATATAAAGAGCAAACGGCACGGGAAAGAATGAACGTAGTAGTGTTTATGGTGTTAAAAACTGAACTTACCTTGATAGTCTTTGAAAAGTGGAGGCGGTGGTCTGAGTTCGAATTTTTTTTTGGGAAGATTTGAGGGCTATAGAGGAGTATGGATGCTCGTATTCCAATTGAAATCTGCATGTTTGTTGTTGGCGGGGACTCCGGCAACGATGTACTTATTTGTCGATCGCAGGATAAAACACCGCCCTAACTGCACTATCGTAGCCCTTGTCATAGCCCCGTTCAAAGTATTTGGCAACATAAGTGCCATCCTTCATCAGTTCCTGGAAGCCAATTGTACCGATTGCCGCTGTATCTAAATCGCGAAAGTTCGCCCCCAGGGAGGGTAAGATCTTCATGTGGTCTGTGAGGATATTAATTGATAAGATCGAATAACGTGTGCATATCGTTAGATGAGAAAGTGCGACTGGCACACAAGTGTCCTTGTATTTGCTATCAATGGTGTACGCTATGAACGAGTCTATTTTTCTCCATTCAATGATGTAGGCAAAATCCCGGGACAAACCTAGTTTGTCCCAGAACCGCTCTACAACCCAATCTTTAGTGGTATTCTCATCTATGTGACTGTAGTCAAATACTGTTGATATCCTAATGTTTGTATCGACTGGAACTGACACAGCCGTGTCTGGCTCGGGGGCATTTCCACATGATACAATAAACAAGGTAATGATAATTGACAATGCACGTCTTGTCTTCATATTTCCCCTATTTATGATGCGCGTTTTACACTTAATTTAGCAAGCGGTTTATCCCTATAATCCTGGATTATTTTGTGCTTTCTGCCTATCTAATGAGATGTGATTCTAAAAGTAAGTTATTTTATCAGTTTTAACATCACCCGCTGTTTGTGAAGGGTGGCTGGGTATCGCAAACTGCAAATAGAATCTTCCCGATAACTATCGTGACTATATGGTATTTCATCCTGAATCACCAACATTTGGGCAACGCACCTAAAACAAATGTTGGCGGGTGCAATCCTGCGCATAAGTATCCCATTTCAATCTACGGAATCAAAAAAAGCTTCGCCGCCTAAACAAAATCCAGCTTTTTTCGGAAAGTAGCTCTGATCAATGTGCTGCAATGATTGTTAATCGTCAAACTATTTTTTGTTGGGTTTTAAAGGCTATCAGAGGGATACAAGGAGCATGAAGAACTGGTGCACTAAAAACCATACAAATAACAACCTGTTATTATTTAAAAACAAAGTAGTATTTTTGTACTTCACCTTAAATTTAGCCCTTATGAAATTCCTGTATACTCTTCTTCTTTCGCTAACAAGTTTTGGTGCATTTGCACAATATTCTATTTATCAGAATTTCGAAACCCCAAACGACGATTTCAGGACCAATTTTTATATTGACACAGTCAATTGCAGTAACAATCTCTGGCAAATAGGCAGGCCGCAAAAAGCGTTTTTTGATTCTGCATATAGTTATCCAAATGCAATAGTTACTGATACCTTGAACCAGTATCCTGTAAATGACACATCAATATTCTATTTGACGATGGCAGGGTCTTATCATGCTCTTCTCTCGTTGTCTTTTTATTTTAAACTTGATATAGACACGCTTGCAACAGCCAAAATGGAGTTGTCGGGAGACGGCGGTCTGAACTGGATAAACCCTATTACAGAAGACACAACGTTTATGTTTTACTGGGTGGGCGGGAAGCCCCGTTTTGATACATCAACTACAGGCTGGCGTAAATTTGACCTAAATATGGATACTTGGTCCCAGTCTTACCCGGGCTCTCACTTTTCTTTTCCCCACTACCGTACTTCAGACACCATAATATATCGTTTCACATTTATAACGGGCGATTCATTAGTTCACCATGACGGCTGGATAATGGATAACTTTAGAGGATTGAACACTGCACGGGTAGGGATGGACAAGGTCGAAGAAATTTCATCAGTTATTTTTCCCAACCCCAGCAACGGGACAATTTTTCTGAGGCCCAACTTTCGTGGCACAGCAGAAGATCGCATTGTTGTGTATGATATGCATGGGCAACAGGTATATGAGGCTGTTCCGTTTGGTAGTTTGCCAATAAACCTACCTTTGTCTGATGGTGTATATACAGTGAAGTATATTGGTGTTTCCGGCGTCACAACAAACAGGGTTGTGATCATAAAATAGGACAGCAACTACCCGGCGACCACTAGTGCGATTGTATTGCGGTACGCTCCATTAGTAATCGTGTAGAGGTAGGTTCCAGAGGGCATATTATCTCTGTTAAATGAAACTTCATAAACACCTGGGTCGAAACTCTGGTTTACCAATTCACGTACAATGCGCCCCGCATAATCTCTCAATACTATGTTGGTTTGTCCGCCATGTGAAATGAATTTTATTGTTGTGATACTTGTGACTGGGTTGGGGTAATTCTGAAACAAGATATTGTTGCCGGAACCCGAAACTTCGTCTTTCACCTTGAAAATGGCCAAAGGCGCATATTCTTTTTTTAGCACACTGTCTGCATCTTCTTTACTGATGCCAAGCCAGTCTTCCAATATCGCAGCATACACCCTGCGGTAGTCATATTGCATCTCGGTGTTATCGTGGTAATCTGCATTGGCTGGGATTACGGGATTGCTACCAATAATGCCGGGGATAACATTTTTGCCAAACACGAAGACAGGTCCGGATGTACCGTGATCTGTTCCGGCGGCACCATTTGAAATAATGCGCCTTCCAAATTCTGAAAATGTCATCGCACTTACCTTGTCGTCGATCTTAAGCAATCGGCAGTCGTCAAAAAATGCATAAACGGCCTCGGATAAATGTGCCAGCAGGTTAGCATGCTGCCCTGTATGGGTGGCATTTGGAACGGCTTGCGCTGCATGTGTATCAAAAGAGCCAAGGCTTACCACATATACTTGTGTCTTTAGTCCGCCGCCTATTAATCTGGCAACAATCCTTAGTTGGTCGGCCAGGGCATTGTTTTCGGGATATTTATCGGACAAATTCCGAGCCTTGCCGGCGGCCTTTTGCAACGAGAAGGTATATTGCTGTGTTTGCTGAGCCATAAACCGTAGAAATGAAAGTTCGTGCCCGGCGGGTGTATCAGGCACATTTCCTACTGTATTAGTGATCAGGTTGTAAAAATCGTTGATGTCGGTGACTGATGTTCCCATACACACATCCTGACCTATGAGGCAGGTGGAAATTGTAGTGCCTATCTCGATAGCCGGCGGATCGGGATGCAATTGGTTGGGGTATCCCTGCGGGTATCCTTTAAATTCATTTGAAAGGTACCTGCCGACCCAGCCGTTATTTAATATTTGGTCTGTATCAGATCCGGTAAGCCAAACGTCTGTAGCCTTGAAGTGTGAAAAATGGGGATTGGGGTAAGACACACCCTGAACTATATTTACCATACCTTCATCATACATACTCCGGATAAAACCCATAGAAGGGTGCAATGCTGTATTGCTGATGCCTGTGATGGGCAATACTCTGTTTTCGGGTATCAAAATATTACCTCGCGCGGCGGAAAGTGCTGTGTATTGATCTAGAGGGATTACCGTATTGATACCATCGTTGCCGCCTACCAGCTGTATCAGAACAATAACATTATCGTTAACAGACGTTACACCTAATATCTGGTTAAGTGTAGCATTCGCAAGAGCCCTTACCGGAAATCCATTGATCATCAGAGAAAGCCCTGCTGCCGGCATCATTTTCAAAAAGTCACTACGGTTCATGGGTTGGAAGGTGTTTTAGGTCAGCAAAGATGGAACTCTGGTAAACGTAACAGCGCAATCAATAAAGATCTCAGACGGGCCTGAATAATATTTCTGTTCATTTCTGATGGGTCAGCTATATATGCTTTCCATGCTTCGGTCCAGTAGGATGGTGTGACCTGACCTGAAAGCAGGATGCCAATCAGGCTGCTTTTTTGAGTTTCTGCAATATCAATTCCTAAAAGAATCGTCACCATCCAATTGATGAGCAATCGCGGGTCAGCTACATTGGGACACTTTTCTGCAAACTTTATTACATCGACGAATATTGGCGTATTGGTACCCGTGTCTAATCCGTCGATGAGCAGCGCATCTGAAAACTGCATACGTGCCGGAAAGGTGCTGGAATTAATCCAACATTGATAATAAGCCGGGGACCTATAATACGCAGGCCAGCCGGCAACGTTTGGTGGGTCGCCCAGGTTGAGACCATTCAACTCTGCATAAGTATGAATAGTTTTTAAAATACTGTATCTTTCAGCAACACCGTTCACATTCGACATATCTACACTGAATGTGCGTAGTATGCCCACCATAAAATCTAGTGGGGTTTTAATGTAGCATCCTATATTGTACCCATCGTAGAAATGCTGGCTTTTTAATAGTTTATCCAACACAGGTTTTACTTCAAAATTATTTGCAATCAATATTTGGGAAAGCGGCTTGATAATATGTGTGTCAATGTCTTCTGTGATGTTGTAGTAAACAAAAAAGCGATACAATTTTGTGCACAAAAAGTGAGCGGTCTCGCTTTTTTCGAAGATCATATTAATCAGCTCGTCAGTTTCCGTTGCACCATCAATGCCGGTGCGCCCGGTAATGATCTTGTTATTATAAAAAGACGAAAACTGCTTGTCCGACTCGTCATGCCATTTAGGCACAAAATAGCTTTCAAATACAGAGCTGTTTATACTCCACCCTGTAAGTACTCTTGCTGCGCTTTTTACATCATCTTCATTATAGTTGTTTTTATTGTTGTTGCCAAGTGTAAATAGTTCCTGGAGTTCGCGTGCATAGTTTTCATCAGGGTGATTTTTTGTATTGACGTACCCATTAAGATAAAGTAGCATTGCCGGGTCAACTGTTACTTCTTTGACCAGGTTTTTGAAGTTGCCCAAAGCTTTTATCCGCAGTTTCTCAAAGTGCTTGTAGCTAAGCCTTGCATCTTCTAGGACTAGAACCTGTGTGGCGAAATGATTATGCCAAAAAAGCAACATCTTCTCTATAATACTTAAGCCCTGATTGATCATCTGCCCAATCCACCAAGACTTCAAAGATTCGGCTCTGGAGAAATTTAGTCCAGCGCTACCAAAATCGGCGTCTATCCATGTTTCGCCAGCAGGAACTCCGGTGACATCCTGATTGCCAGCAGATGTGTAATTATTAAGCGGTGGATTTAGAATTGCTGCGGGTGCTGACAATAAAAGGTCTACAGATTCTTGCATGGTCATTGCAGACAAAGTGTTTATATCTTGTTGCCTGACTCCGAACATAGTCCGGTTAATTAAGTGCTTTATTTCTACCTCTGTCCAATTACCCGTGTATTGGTCAAGTGATAGTGATGTGCTTTTTTTTGATACCGGGAGACTTTTGTTGGCATATCTCTTGAAAATAGTATCGTCAGAAGGATCAAGGATATCTGGCTGCGACGTTGTCTGGAGTGCGATAAAAAACTGTTTTCGGGTCAAAGGTGGCATGTGATAGTTTTATCTGGTTGAGTATTTTATGCCTATACTGAAAATGTAAATATAAGGTATTTCTAAATAGTAACCATGATGGTTAGGTTATAGCTCGGTCTACCCGAATAACCCATAAATGCCTGATTTCACAAGCCAGTAGTTTGATATAACTGAATATCAGTTATGCAAAGCATTGAAAGCGGGACGGAAATTGAAAAAGGAGCGACTAAAGTTATATGTTACAATTCGCTCTGCTTTTCTCATACTGTGCGGCGAAATTGTGAAAGTTCAAATTTTTTAGGGAGGATTTTAGGGCTGTTGTGGACTTTTGCGGCTAGTATTCCAATTGAATTTGGTTCGTGTGTTGTTGGCGGCGACGCCAACAACGGCGGAAATTTACTCGGGTGGAAGGGCCCCGATAACAGGCATTCCGAAGGTATTTACCGGTCCTTTTTTTTCTTTGATTGTTTTTCGTCTTTCACTTGCTTTTTGTTGGTTTTTTGTAAGAAATCATCCAATCCAAACAGTTTTCGTTCTTCAGCCAATATTTGCTCGATGTTGAAATATATCCCCTTGATATCGTATTTGTTTTCGCCAACTTTAAGGTAGTCGCAATCTTTTATGAGGGATTGCGATCCTCCAAATTTAAGCCCCATTATAGAAAGGAAGGAATATTCGTCGCTGACAGATCCAATATGGAACCCCGAGTTTTCGGTTCTTCCATCGCCAGTGGCAACTATTGCCTGCAGTATCATCTTTAGTTTATAGGCGTATTTGGCAGCGCGTGCATCGTTTAGTTTTTGGCAAACGCTGTTTAGCTTATACAAAGTACCCAGATCAAAGGGCATTGTATCATGTAGTTTCAGAAAATACCCAAGCAATTGTATAAGATCGTTGTCGGTAAGTGTTTCTTTTTTATAAACAGCTTTTATAGAGTCGTTTAGTCCCTGATTGTGGTCGAATATTGAAGCGCCTTCCTGGAAAAATTTTCCATAATACAACAAGTGTATTTGGTATTGGGAGAGCGTGGTGTCGTTGTGCCGATACCTTTTGAGCAACACAGGGTAGTAGAAAATTGTATTTTTCACCTTTGTTACTGAGTCAATGTAGGCATAGTTGGGTGTTGCAAATGAAGGTTGTTGCTGAGACCAGCATTGTGCTGAATTCAAAGCAAAAATGCAAAAAAATAGGATGCGAGAGATCATGCAGGTTTTTTGCAAATATACAATTCCGATGTAAGACAACGAGACAATGACATTGGAAAGCTTCCCGTCCTGAAATTGGATCATTGTTGGCAAACAAGAACTTGCCTGCTGAAATGTGGTGGTTATTCTCTCCTTATCAATATTATGAAAAGTGGTAAAATGTAAGTCATACCAAACAATATGTAATTTTTTAAGGTATGTGCCGCGTAATTTGAGTATACAGATTTCCAGTTTGATTTCAGTGAAAGTGATTTGAGGTTTAGAGGAAAGATCAACATCCGGACAGATGAGCAAAATAACAACAATATTGTACAGCGCAAGCTGTCATTCGCCGTGGGTATTGAATTTGGTGAAAGCTACATTTGGTGGGGTTGTTGATGATAAAATTACCAAGCTAAGTGCCCTCGCTTGCAAACTATACTCTGTTTTCAATGGGGCCTCTATTGGTTCTCAGCATATCGTTCTGTAGCTTGTTTTTTAGAGCGGGAAACGATTGAAGTGTTTTATGAAAAATTTCAAAAAAAAATTACAGATTCAAGCATTAAAAAGCCGGGTATTACACTAATATGTGTAGTAATACCCGGTCATTTTAAATTATATACTTTTCCGTTTGGTTATTTATCATTCATCTGTTTATCCAAAGTACGCTTTTCAGCATTCACACGACGCTGTTTTTTGTGCATTTTGCGTACCTTCTTATCCATTTTTGCTTTTTTGCGGTCGGCCTTGTCTTGCTTATTGTCCATTTTGTTTTTGGTCTCATTTATACCCGCCTGTTTTCTGTCCGCCTTTCTCTGTGCCCGCTCTTCTTTCTTAGTAGGTATTCTATCCTGAGCAATTGCCGTTGCAGTACTCATTCCCAAAACCATAATGGCCATAATAATGCTTTTTTTCATAATTCATTTTTTTATCGGCTGCTATCAACGAATTTTCTTATTCTATGATTTTTATAGCTGCTTTTTTGTGACTTTAATTATTTATGATGTTATAATGTGTGTGTTTTTCCTTTCACGATAGTAGTTTCGAATAGTTTTTCATCGTGTATTTCGCAGCAATACCCCATTCAACTCGTTACCTCCACAAAGGTATTGCAGGAGCCTGCCCGGGGTATTACACTAATAAAGCAATCTGTTACATATTTCACATTTTCTCGCATGTAACACGATAGATCAATGGTCCCATTTTTTTTGCTAACCAGCCCATACACACCCTAAAAAGGTTCAAAAAACGAATTGCCAGCCCTCTGCAGCGTCAAAAATTTCATGTTACACAGGCTCCGTGAAATGATACGCAACTATCAGAAACGTCAGCTGTTGAAACGACGTATGTATGGCTGCTTTTTGCGACTTTTTATCAAGAAAGATTGAAGTTGAGCTATCCCCAATGCGATTCCGATGAAAGACAATGCGACAAGGACTTTGCCGAATAAACCGTCCTGAAATAGAACCAATGTTAGCAATAATAGCATGCCTGCCGAAATGCTGTGGTTATACGCTCTTTATCGATACAGTGAAAAGTGGTAAAAATGTAAGTAATACCAAATAATAACTGTTTTTTTTAAGTCTGTGCTGTGTAGCTCTAGTATACATATATCACAAGCCAAGCTTTTTTGTTTAAAGATAAAAGAATACAAAATATCGTATATTCGATACAGCAATGTCATATGGAGTATAAGCTGCTGAACCTCTCGCAAAACAAATACACACAACATTTTCTCAAAGATATTTATGTCCTCACAAACGCCAGTGAGCATCATATTTATGGATGTGTACCCAATGGAGAAATCGGCATTTCTGTATTGCTGAACGGAGATGGATACATTCGTCTGGGGAATATATGGCAAAGGCAACCACCTGTATCTGTATATGGTCTTGTTAGCAAGGTGCAATTCCATCAAATGGCTCCTGGTTACCGGGAGGTGAATATTGGATTTTTGCCAGAATATCTTCAGCTGTTCATCAGAGAAAGAGTATCAGGGCTCCTTAGAAGGCAAGCTACCGATTTGTACGATATATTGCCAGAGGTTGAAGTGCAACGCCTTTTTACTGGACTTTTGTCTGCCGTAAATGATAATGACATCGTACACATTGTTGGTGCATTTCTGGAAAGAAATCTGTTGTACGAACAAGTGGATAAAAGAGCACAGTATTGTCTTAATCTGATACGCAGTGGAACTGCAACCAATGTAGATTCACTAAGTCAGGACATGAAAATATCCTCCACAACGCTGCGCCACATATTTCATCACCACGTAGGCATAACACCAAAGGAGCTCATCAAGATTCTCCGCGTGAAAACGGCACTTTTGCGACAGAATATTACGGAAGAAAATATGACACAAACCGCGTATTCGCTGGGGTATTATGATCAATCCCATTTTATACACGAATTTAAGGAAGCAGTGGGACTACCTCCGAAGCAATATTTCATGAGCCAGGAGTTGACTTTCGATTTTTACAATTTTCAGCGGTGGCGCTACGATAGCTTTGCAGGTTTAAGAATCGAATGATATGCAAAAGTACATTGTACCATTACTAGCCATGTGCTGGTCTTTGACCTCTATAGGGCAAACTATTAACAACGATTCACGGCTTGGGACTGTGAATAGAGTCATCGACGGCTACAATAATCACGATTATGGTGCTATGAGGAAGCCCTGGAACTGGTGGGCTAAACCAATAGTAACGAGGAATAAACTAAAACGTGAGTTTGAGGCCTATCACACCCGGTATGGCGCACTGTTATTAGACACGATCTTAAAAAAGTCGAAATTCCAGTACATAGCGAAATTGAGAGCAGAAAAAGAGCCCAGAACAACACTATATCTCAGCTATATTTTCAGCAATAACGGTCACCTCCAAGGTTTTGGCCAGACCTATCCGGAGCTCATATACCGAAAAGCACCGCCGAGTAGACTAAATGTGGCAGCATTGACTAACGATATTGACTCGTTTATTATTAAAAAGTACACCAGGAAAGCATCTAACGGGTTCAATGGTTGTATAGCAGTACTTGAAAATGGACAGCCAGTATATGAACGTTGCATCGGTTATGCCGACTTCAACAAGAAAAACCTGCTAAATGATTCCACGTTTTTCGAGTTGGCATCTGTAAGCAAGCAATTTTCGGCTGTAGCTATTCTGCTGCTCGAAAAACAAGGCAAACTGAAATTGACGGATACACTGCGACAATACTTTCCGGCTTTGCCGTACAGGAACATCACAATAGAGCAGTTGTTAACTCACACATCGGGACTGCCTGACTATGAAAAGTTGCTCAAGAAAGAGTGGGATAGAACAAAGTTTGCAACCAATAATGATGTAGTGGCGCAATTGGCTGAACATCATCCGCGTATTTTATTTCCGGCAGGAACGCGATTTGAGTATTGCAATACGGGTTATGTTCTACTTTCCTCTATCATAGAGCAGGTATCTGGTCGGAGCTACGCGGCGTTTCTCAAAGAAAATATCTTTGAGCCACTACGAATGACGCATACCCGGATATACAATACCCGCCGAGCCGGGCCAGAACTTCTGAACAACTATGCATACGGCTACGTATACTCGAATGATCACCAGAAATACCTGTTGCCCGATAGTATGGAAAAATACGCTGAGGTGCGCTATCAAGATCCGATAACCGGTGACGGCACTGTGAACTCTTGTATCCTTGATCTGGAGAAATGGGAGAAGGAAGTACAGGATCCGCAGATAATACCGAAAGAAATATTCGATATGGCTTTTACCAACCATACATTACCGAACGGGATACTCACCAATTATGGTTATGGTTTTTTCTTGTCTGGAGGCAACGGTACAGAACCACTTACCTTTCATACCGGCGGTTGGCCGGGCTATACTACGATAATTGTGAACTTTATACAACAGAAAAAACAATTAATCATTTTATCGAACAACGAATACGCGAATTTCTCGCGAATGGCAGACGACATTGGAGAACTACTAACCCAATAAGGTCGGATAGGTTTCAGATTGATTACTATGGACACTTTTATCATTCTGCTCAACACACATATTATACATCCTTTTTGGGGGACGCCTTATTACAGGTGTACTAATGCTGTCACCATTCTATTCTGACCTTTAATCCGCTCAATTGGAAGCGTCTGTGATTCATCCTGAAATTCCTAAATGCCTTCTTCAGGGAAACCCAACTCTCTTTATCGATACTGTGAAAAGTGGTAAAAATGTAAGTAATACCAAACAAGAAGTAATTTTTTAAAGTATGTGCTGCATAATTTTAGTATTCAGATTTTCGGTTTGATTTCAGTGAATGTGGTTTGAAATTTTGAGGACGGAACACTATATGACAGACGAGCAAAATAACACCAATATTGAACAGCGAAAGCTGTCATTCGCGGGGGTATGGAATTTGGTGAAAGCTACATTTGGTGGGTTTGTTGACGATAAAATTACTAAGTTAAGTGCCTCGCTTGCATACTATACTCTGTTTTCAATGGGGCCTTTACTGGTGCTCATCATATCGTTATGTGGCTTGTTTTTTGAGCGGGAAGCGATTGAAGGAGAAGTGTATTCTGTTCTTCAGGATTTTGTAGGGCAGGATACCGCAGCACAGCTACAGGAAATAATAAAGAATGCATCGATCACCGGGCAAAGCGCTACAGCAGCAACTATAGGGCTTGTAGTACTTGTAATAGGTGCAACATCTGTGTTTGCTGAAATACAGGATTCTATAAACAGTATCTGGGGGCTAAAAGCAAAGCCCAAGCATGGTTGGCTGAAAATGATACAGAATAGATTTTTGTCTTTTTCTGTTATCATCAGTCTCGGATTTTTGCTATTGGTTTCATTGGCCGTTACCGGTATAATAGAAGGCCTTAGCAACGGCCTGCAGGAAAGGTTCCCACAGGTAGCTGTGGTATTATTTTACATCGTAAACCTGCTACTTACTTTTGGTATCAGTATGCTGATATTTGCCGTTATTTTCAAAGTGTTGCCTGATGCCAAAATAAAGTGGAGGGATGTGATGGCCGGGGCTTTTATCACGGCATTATTGTTCATTGCAGGCAAGTTTGGTATTTCGCTTTACATATCCAAGACAAAGGTGGGTAGCACCTATGGTGCGGCAGGCTCGCTGGTAGTGCTGATATCGTGGGTGTATTATAGTTCCATGATTCTATATTTAGGCGCAGAATTCACGAAAGCGTATGCCATTGCTTATGGTTCACAAATTCACCCCAATGACTATGCCGTAACTGTAAAACAAGTAGAAGTAGAAACCGGTAAGGCAACAATTCAGAAAAACGAAAAAGTTGCAGACTCGATTAAGACGGCAAATTAGGGCGAATGAAACACGAATGGGTCCTCTCTAATCAGTTAAAATTGATCCGTTCTTTTTCTATTACCAGAGGGCGTTTTTTTACCTGCCGGTGTATCGCTCCTATGTACTCGCCTATAATGCCAATGAAAAACAGCTGTACAGAGGAAAAGAAAAACATACCGATGACCATTGGTGCCTGCCCCACCTGGAACCTGTGCCAGTAGATGAGTTTGTAGATAAAATATACTATAGCAAAAGCAAGACTGATTATGCCCGAGAAGAATCCGATAAAAGCTGAAAGACGAAGCGGCAGGCGTGAATGGCTGGTAAAGCCAAGCATAGCCATATCGTAAAGTGTGAAGAAATTGTTTTTGGTAGTGCCCCCGGCTCTCCGGGGTTGGGTATAATGCAGCTCGCAGCGGTTGAATCCCAGATCAGTTATAAGGCCCCGGAAGTAAGGGTAGGGGTCGTCGAGCGAACGAAGGACGGCTACAAATTTCTGGTCGTACAGTCCAAATCCGGTGAAATTTCTGACAGGCTTTTCGCCGCCTTCAGACACGCTTGCGAGCAGGTTATAGAACAGGCGCCTTAATGCAAACATGATCGGGTTTTCGCGGCTCTTTTTCTTTATGCCGATCACAATTTTATAACCTTCTTCCCATTTCTCCAGAAATTTGATGATCATTTCGGGTGGGTCCTGAAAGTCTGCTACAAGTGATATCACTGCATCTCCCCGGCACTGTATCATACCATAAAATGGCGAGCGAATATGGCCAAAGTTGCGATCGTTAACTATTATTTTTACATGTTTGTCGGTAGCAGCAATATCCTTTAGAATGCCTACTGTATTGTCTGTTGATGAATTGTCGATAAATATATGCTCATAGGTATATTGCGGAACCTGCTCAAATTCATTGGCGACAGCTTTAATAAGTGCAGCCACATTTTCCTCCTCATTGTAGCAGGCGGTAATAACTGATATGTGCTTTTTGACATTGTCCATTTTTAACTGCAATACATATGTTTGAAATGTTTGAGAGTATTTGCAGCCTCGTTTGTGGTAATGGGCAGGTAGTTGTTTTTTGCAATATCGACTAATAGCTTACTTAGCTTGTTTTTTGACTCATCTGGCCCGGAGCTATTTTCGGGCACATTATCGTACTTACATGCAAATAGGGTGGTGCATGCTTTGACTGTGTAGCGAGATGAAACATTGTTCAGAGCCGTCTTAGTCATTTTTTCCTCCTGTTTTCGATATTAGTTTTTCGTAACGCAGCTGCAGTGTTTCTATTCTGTTTTCATCTTCTTTATAGATCATTGCATAGTAGTTGCGCTTGTTTTTCAGCCACATTAATTCGAAACCGAGGGCTTTCTGGATACCGTTTTCGCCACCCTTGGCCAGCGTTGCATTATGTGCGTCGAAAAGAACTTTTCGTGTTTCAAACTTGTCAAGGTTGCCTATAGTAAGGTTATCAAAAAAGGGCAGCGATTCGGTAGAAACACCACCGCCTATAACGCACTCCATGCCATTGAACTTCTTTGCTTTACCCAATATGGCGTCGCAAATATTCAGTATGGCATCGGTATTAATGTCATTGGCGCTAAGGTTCATTGAGCCTGTAAGATCGGTACGACCGACAACAATGCCTTTGAGCTCGCTAATATTTGGCAATACAAGCATTTGGTCGAAGTTTCTTACAGCGGTTATTGTTTCAATATTTATAAGAAAATCGACTTCTCTTCTTTCCTCTTCGGGAAAGGCAAGATTAGCGCAGGCCAGAAATTTTTTGAGTGCATACTGCGACTCTATCATTGGGCCAACAATGCGGGTAACCCCGATAGATCGCGCATCAAACATGTCTTTCAGTGCTTCGCAGCCGCCTATCTTGATGGTCAGGTCCAGTCCGGCTTTTGTGATTACTTCTTTCAGGCGAAGTGCCTCTTCAAGCCGTGTGCCTTCTGCTTCAAATTCCGCCTTAATACCAATTGCAAAGTGGTTCTCTTTCAAGTCTTTCAATTGGTCCACCATTTTCCTTTCCAATGCATTCATACAGGTACTATATTTTCATCAAATTAAGCATAAGGAATCCAGTATCCCAATTGTCAGCCATTATATTCCTTAATCAATAAGTTTGTTCTGAATTCATCTCTATCAAGAAAGGGTGCAAGGTCTTCGAGCGGAGCAGAGACCATGCGCCCGTCGTCGAGTCGTTTCGACGATACTTTAGGCAGAAACTTGTAGTCATCTGTCAGTATCACCTCGCATATAACCGGTCCGTCGGTGTTCAGAAACCGGATTAATTCTTCCTTCAGGTTGTTGTGAGAGGTTATCTGGCATGTTTTGAACCCATACGCTGCTCCGATTTTTGTGATGTCGGGAAAGCTGACACCCGATGCCGGATCGCTGCCCACTCTGCGACCGCCAAAAAAATCGTCCTGAGTCTGTTTGATAGATATGTATCCGTTATTGTTCAGGTACAGGAGTTTTATGGGCATCCGGTGGTGTATCACCGTTTGCAGCTCCTGAATATTCATTTGGAGGCTTCCGTCTCCAGCCATACATACCACTGCACCCATATTGTTGGCCACACACGCACCTATGGCAGCTGGTAGGTCGTAGCCCATGGATGCGCAACCGCTGTTCCAGAATACCCTTATTTTGCCGGCAATGGGCATTGCCTGAAAAGGAACCACGCAGGCGGTACCATCGCCTGCTACGCAGATGCTGCCATCTGGCAGGCATTTGCCCAATACTTCCATGAAAACGTATGGGTGTACTCCGTTTTCTGAGAGGTGGTAATCGGGCAATACGCTGGGATATTTTTCTTTACGCACAGAATTCCAATCAAGCCAGTCTGAATGTAGGTTGGCAACCGATCTGCCAAGGGCATTGTTGAGTAGAGTAAGGAATACTCTGGCGTCGGCCTGTACTGGCAGGTCGGGCTTAACAGTAGGCTTTTGCAGCTCTGCCGCGTCAATGTCTACCACTATTTTGTATGCTTCTCTGGCAAAAAATTCCCAATTGTAGCTTACCTGACGAATGTTGTTTCTGGTGCCAATAGTAATAAGCAGGTCGGCATTTTGTACACAGAAGTTTCCAGCTCGGTTGCCCAATGTGCCAAAGCGGCCAATGTAATTTTTGTTGGCTTCGTTGACCACATCCATCCCATTAAAGGTTGTTATCACGGGGATGTTGCAATTACTGAGTAGGGTTTCCAATTCGGGTATTCCGCCAGACAAGCGTATTCCGTGTCCGGCTATTATTACCGGTCGTTTGGCATTCTTTATTCTTTCCGATATTTCTAATATGGTTTTCTGCAGCTGTGCGGCATTACTGTCAGCTGGGGCAGGTGGTGTGAAGGGCCGCAGCGTAGCTTCGTCAACCAGAGCACCCTGAATGTTCATCGGAATATCGATCCATACAGGACCAAACCTTCCGGTTGTTGCCTCGTATATGGCTTTCTCCAGCAAATAGCGCACATCAGCGGCATCCGTTATACTTATTGCAAACTTCGTGAGTGGTTTTACTATGCTTATGATGTCTACTTCCTGATCGCCAAGCTGGCGAAGCCCGTTAACTTCGGGGCAAGCACCTATGGTTGTCTCGAACTTCACTTGTCCCGAGAGGTAAAGTACCGGTACCGAATCGGTCCATTGTCCCATAACTCCGGTTAACGCATTGAGTCCTCCCGGGCCGGTTGTCACGTTTACCACGCCCAGCTTATTGTTTACCCGTGAGTAGCCTTCGGCAGCGATGGCGCAAGCCTGTTCGTGGTGATTGTTGATACAAATAAAAGCTTTGCCTAGTGAGTCATTCAGGTGCATAGCTCCTCCACCAGTAACCATAAAAACATGGGTGACTCCATATGCGCTCAGCCTCTTTGCTATATAATCAGTAACCTTGATCATTTGTCTTTTAAAAGTAATTCTTTATTGATGTTATATCGGTTCGAACTATACCATTCATACAGCATTCCTATTGCTGTTTCTGCCGGTGTGAACTGCAAAGATGGTACTTCTTTATGTAACAATGAATTATCACCACTGTACTCGGTACCCATACCCTCTGTAGCAACACAAATATCTATACCATTGCCTGCTACGGTTCTTACCATTTCTGCGACATGCAGCAGCTCTAAAGTGTGATCTGGAGTGATGTTAAATGATTTTTCCTGTGGACTGCGCTCAATGAAATGCTCCAATACCGGCATCAAGTCATCGATGAACAGATAGTCAAATTTTCTGTTTTGCTGCAATGTTATGGGCATGCCAGAAATAGCTTTGCATATAGCATTGGAAATAAACCGAATGGCATAGTCTTCGTACTTGCCAAAAACGCCAAACAGGCGAAAGTCATAAACATTCTCTATGCAGGGTAGAAGCTTGCCCAGCAGGTATTTGTTGTATCCATGCTCATCAGCCGGGATGTAAGTGCCAAAATATGACTCCTTCATTTTGGGTATATAGTGGCGCATGTCATATATAGCTCCACTGCCCATATTCAGCAACTTTCCCCAGCGATGGCGATAGTGAAGGAGATTTGCTATCATGCGCGAGTTGGTGAGGAGGAGGTTGTTTCTATCCGGCGCATTTCTGTGACTCGGTTTAGCTGCGGCGTGTATTACCACATCAAACTGATGTCTTGCAAAATACTCCCGCACGCTATCATCGTTGCTGCAGTCCAGTTCGGCACGGGCAGGAGTAAAAAGGGTATATTTATTTTTCAGGAAAGATTCGGTAATGTTTCGACCTATAAATCCGGATCCGCCTGTAATCAGTATTTTTTTCATTCCGTAGTGGTCTTTATTCTTTTCTCCCCTGACCGGCCCAAGACCAGCAGACCTATGAAAGCAGCTATTGCCAAAAGAGATACAATTGTACCCTGACTCCTGAGCCTTGGCTCAAAGTGCAGGTCTACATCGCTTTTTTGAGCAGGTAGCTTCAGCCCTGTGAGTCCGCAGTTTACGCGGTACACTTTTGCATCAACACCATTCACAGTTGCCTTCCATCCCTCATCAAACGGGATGGAGAAAGTCAGTATTTTGGGGGACTGCAGGGTTATGTTTCCCTTTATGTGGTTTTCTTTGAATTGAGTTATGGTAAGCGTATCCTTACGGAGCGAATTGGTATATGCGAGGTAGCTGCCGTCGTCAAACAATACGGTTGTATCAGCTTTTTGGAAGGCCCGTCCTATCTGCATAAGTTCTTTATCTTCTTTGGCAACTACACAACCCCTTATCATGAACAAATCTTTCTGGAAACTGGTCATCTGTTTAAATGCAGATTCTTCCATTGTCAGATCGCACGTATAGCCAAAAGGCACCGGAAATCTATTTTTGAAGACTTTGGTGTTGCCAAAATTAGCAATGGAGTCATATCCCAAAATGCGCAAGCGCTGTCCGTTTTCTTTGGTTAATGCATACTTGCCTGAAGCCATGGTAAACAGCAGCGGACGATCCAAAAAACCGCGCAACCATCGTGTGGCGACCTGATCAGTAGGGTCAATAACCCCCAGGTCGCCAAGAAACTTCACATAGTTTTTCTGGTTGAAGGAGTGGTAGGATGGTGTACTGTAATATCCCTGTACCATTGCATCATTGACGCTGAGATCGCCAGCCAAACCAGAGCTGAAGTCTTTGTTGATTCGGTAAAAACTTTTGTCATGGTCTTTGAGATACCTTACCGCATCTATTGTGTAGTCGTTATATCCGGTTTTTTCGTTAAGCTCTGCAGCTGTTATCACGTCCCGGTCGTTAGCAGTCTGTGATGAGTTTAAGAGCATTTCCCCAAAGACAATTACCAAAAGGGCTATGAGCGATATTTTGCTGGTCTGCCCCTGACGGGTAATGCCAACCAGCAGTGCAGCGTAAAGCAGCAGCAGGAGTGCAGCAGTAGACCTTAGCCCACTGTCTATAGCATGTGCAAATTGCTCAGCAGGGCTAAATAGCAGGATGAGCATTGTCAGCACGGTTATACCCAGCAATACAATATTCAGCTTGCCGGTATTAATGATATTGCTGAGTGCCTTAGCGGTGAAGACCACCAGCATAATTGTGATGACCAGGGAGAAAGACCTGAAATAATCGCCTGTAAATGCCCAGAATGAATAACGAAAGAATGGGAAAAATATGGGCAATGCAAATATGCCAGCCATAATGCCGTAGGCTATCCGCTGTTTTTTATCGAGCCCTATAAATAGTTGCGGAAAGGTTACCAGGCAAAGTATGCCGCAGTAGAATTGTGGCGCCTCCATGTAGTTTTGCCAGCCCTGGTAGGCCCTGCCCGCACCCAGCATATTGGTGCCAAAGGCCCTGAATGTAGTAGTGAAACGTAGTAAATCGTTGGCCATTCCAAATAACGGCTGAGCTTTCAACGTATCTATAAGGCGGGCTTGTCCGCCAACCCTTGGGCTTTCTAAATATTGCAATATGTCTGGAAACAG
Organism: uncultured Bacteroidota bacterium; assembly: GCA_903824665.1. Classification (GTDB taxonomy): domain Bacteria; phylum Bacteroidota; class Bacteroidia; order Chitinophagales; family Chitinophagaceae; genus Nemorincola. Next base: position 27,218 of record CAIJXT010000035.1, read on the forward strand.
CTGGTACGCACTGATGGCAACACCCAAAACTGCCAGGCCAAGTGTTTTGGCCAGAAACAGTGCAAACTTGCCCCATATACCGTTGTGCAGATCACTATACCGCACCGGGATATAAATAGCAAGGAATATAGCGTACAGAAACAGGAAGAATGGCTGCAAAAAACTCATTGCCATGATGCCCAACACAAACCAAATCCACTTGCCACTGTTCATCCACCGCTCCAGGCCGTAGAGGATGGTTGCAATGTACAGTGCCTCGCAGGAAAAGACGTTCCATTCTCCACCCAATATTATGTATCCGCTGAAGGCGAAAAGAAAACCACCGATACAGGCTGCTATGCTGTTGATTTGCAGCTGCATCAGGTACTTGTAAAAAACAACCCCACACAGTATCACCTTTAATACCTCCATATAGGCAATGCCATAAGGAAGCTGCTCCTTGCTCAATAGCATCAGAAAATTGGAGAAAAAGTCGCCTAACCATAATGGAAATACGTTTTGTCCCAATCCCTGAGAGAACGTCCAGGTAGGCACTCCGTTGGCTTTAATGTATTGGGTCATGTTTGCCAGCCAGGGGAAGTATATGTTGATGGAGTCGCTGGCTACATCTTTGTACAAGTATACTTTGTCGCAGGTGATGAAATCCTTGAACACAAAAAAACAGCCGATAAGCAGTGCCCCGAGCAGTATAAAGAATTCCTTTCCCTTGATTTTGTCATTCAGAAAATCCAAACCTGTTTCTGAGTCTTGCTTTGCTGTGGTTTTAGCTTCATTTTTCGGCGGGATATTTTCCGGGTTCGAAGGCACTGGCTCTTTACTGTTGGCATTCTTTCTCTTAGACATGAATAAATATTTTTAATTGTTTTTTACAGCTCATTTGCCGGAGGCATTTAATGCGTAGCGTTTTTTATTTTATTGCAAAATATAAGTTTTATTTCAGACTTCACATACCAGGAACATTATTTGCAGATTAAAGGAAGAGCGGCATTTTCAGGTAAAGTAAAAGCCAGGAGCAAGCTGGTTTTTAGTCGTGAATATGCTACGGTTGGTCAGATAGGCAGGTGATGGAAACGAATGAAAAATAGATCTGTAATGCGTCAGATCAATGTGCTGGTGGGTTTTCAATCTTCAAACTGTTTTATGGGGTATTTTTTGGTGATAGGGGAATTTTGAGTTGGGTCCTACAATTGAATTCGGCACGTGTGTTGTTTACGCCAGCAACGGCGGACGAAATACACCCTCCAAATTCTTTGATACCAAACCCATTACAGACGCACAAGAAAGAACAAATCCCAACCTGATACGAAGACACATCAGGTTGGGATTTGCTTTTGTATTTTGAAGGCTACGGTTGGTACACCAATCTGCCCATGCGGCTACTGCCATCAGCTCCTTTGAAGCGGAACATATATATGCCTGCTGCAAGGTTGGTAGGTAGCGATAGGGTAGTGCCCGAAGTTGGTATGTCTTTGCGGGTTATTTCCCGGCCGTCTATGGTATACACCACCATTTCGCCTGCTACGCCTGAGTGGATGGTGAGGGAGCCTGTGGTGGGGTTGGGGGACACGGAGAATATGGAAATGGCTTCATCACCCACAGTAGTCATAGCCCCGCGTGGAGCACAATTTACCGTAACTACTGTAGTAGCATTGCACTCACCTGCTGTATAAGTGATAGTAGCCGTCCCTTCTGCTACACCGGTTACAACTCCCGTGCTGTTCACAGTTGCAACGTCGGTAGCACCGCTACTCCAGCTACCGCCGGAAGTGATGTGGCTCAGTGGGGTTGTAGCGCCAACACACAGGGTAAGCGATCCTGTGATAGGCGAGAAACCTTCAGTAAGTTTCATAACAGTAACTTTATGGCTATTGCTATAATCCCGGTACGCTACATAAGGGACAGTACCGCCATTGAAGGCAAGCGATGTATTTTCTATTATCCCAGCCGAAAACCCTTTGCTACCTACTGTAACCCAAGTGCTACCACTGTATTTCATTACTGTTGCTTTACCACTCACGCTGAGGTCTCTGTAAGCCACAAATGGCGAACCACTACCATCTATTGCCATAGAGATATATGCGGCTATGCCGTCGGAGAAACCCGCGCTACCTACCGTTACCCAGCTACTGCCGTTATACTTCATCATGGTTGCTTTTTGGCTCACAGTCTGATCCTGGTAAACTACATATGGCGTACTGCCATTAAGTGCAAAAGAGATATGAGAGGCAGTACCTGCCGAAAAACCCGCGATACCCACCATTTCCCAGGTAGTTCCATTATACTTCATGACTGTGGGCTTACTGCTTACACTGCCATCCTGAAAAGCCAGATAAGGTTTGCCGCTGCCATCGATAGCAAGCGAAGTAGCACCAACATCACTACTCGAAAAACCTGCGCTACCCACAGTTACCCAAGTTGTGCCACTGTATTTCATTACCGTAGCTTTATTGCTCACGTTACCATCCTTATAACCGACATAAGGCGTACCCGTTCCATCAATAGCAAGAGAAGTATTTTCGGTTGCTCCAGCCGAGAAGCCCGCAGTGCCAACTGTTTCCCAGTTAGCTCCATTATACTTCATCACGGTTGCTTTAAACCCTATACTGTGATCCCGGTAAGCCACATAAGGGGTTCCGCTGCCATCTATGGCTATAGAGGTATATTGGGCTACACCACCCGAAAAACCGGCACTACCCACCGTCACCCAGTTGGTACCGTCATATTTCATTACTGTCGCCTTGCCTGCGGCAGCAATATCGCTGTAAGCCACATAAGGCGTACCACTTCCATTAAAAGCAAGTGATTCAAACTCGGCTTGTCCGGCTGAGAATCCGGGGTTACCAGCAGCCTGCCATGACTGGCATAGCACAGTCGGGTTAACACTTACCGCCTTCACAGCACTCGCACTCCCGCACTCATTGCTCACATTATAAGAAATGGTCACACTCCCCGCAGCTACACCAGTCACTATTCCGGTGCTCCCCACCGTAGCTATTGCGGTATTGGATGAAGACCATGTACCACCACAAGAAGCTGTGGATAGTGTAATAGTGGCGCCAACTGTGACAGATGATGAACCCGTTATAGTACCTGGTGCAGGAGCACCGCTACACGTACCCAGTTTTATGAGCATTCCATCATCTCCGCCACCATGTAATGGTTGATGGGCGCAAACAGTTGCGATCCCAGATGTGCTTTGGCTTTGCCCTGTGAGATATATGTTTCCCGCCCCATCGATAGCTATCCCCTTTCCTTCATCATAGTTGCTGCTACCATAGTATGTACCCCATTGTCTCACACCAAGGCTGTTCAGTTTGACGATAAATGCATCGTTAGCTCCTCCAAATGCCGGTTGGTAAGCACCGGTAGCAGAAGAAATGCCTGAAGTACTAAAGGTTTCGCCGGCTAAATACACAAAACCTGCAGTGTCAACACTGACACTGCGCCCAACGTCTATGCTAGTGCCGCCGTAATAAGTACCCCACAGATGCGCGCCCGAATTACTGAACTTCACTAGGAATGCATCCATAGTACTTCCTCCGAATGTTGTTTGATGAGCGCCGCCAGTGGCTATACCGGAGGTGCTATTTGTGTAGCCACTCATGTATATATTATTAGAACCATCAATCACCAATGAACTTGGGGCCTCGCCCCCACTGCCACCGAAATAAGTACCCCATATTTGGGTGCCCGAACTGTTGAACTTAGTAAGGAACGCTTCATCACTTCCTCCGGATACTGTTTGGTAGCCGCCGGGTGTGGCTATTCCGGATGAGCTGCCGGACCCACCAGCAAGAAAAACATTGCCTGAGTCATCTACTGCAACTGCCTGACCGTCTTCAGCGCCCGTACCGCCGAAATAGGTGCCCCATTGTCTTACTCCGGCATTAGTGAATTTTGCGAGATATGCATCGAAGCTGCCATCGTAAGTAGCCTTATGGGAACCCGGAGTTGCGATATTAAACGAACTGAATGCGCGCCCTGCCAGATATACGTCGCCCAATGAACTTGTGGCAATTGAATAACCGTAATCGGCACTGTTACCACCATAATACGTAGCCCATTGGCATGCGCCACTGCTATTAAATTTAGCCAGAAAGGCGTCAAAAACACCTCCGAAAGATGTCTGATGAGCACCTGTAGTAGCAATGCCGGATGTGCTTCCCGTTTCGCCTGCAATAAAAACATTGCCTGCGGCGTCGACCGCTAATGAAGAAACACCTTCGTTACCACTGCCACCAAACAATGTGGCCCACTGCCGAACACCGGAGCTATTAAATTTCACAAGGAAGGCATCAAAACTGCCGCCGCCAAATGTGGTCTGGTGTGCTCCAGCAGTTGCTATACCCGTTGCGCTTGCCGATTTGCCAGCGATGTACACATTCCCGGCATTATCGACGGCAACAGCATAAGCATTATCCTGAAGACTGCCTCCGCAATAAGTTGCCCACAGTCTTTGAATCACTACTGTGTCAACTGCGGCATTGACAGTCAGTGATTTCGTTGCACTGGCACTGCCACAAGCATTGGTGACTGTGTAAGAAATGGTCGCACTGCCAACAGCTATACCAGTTACGATACCGGTACTGCCTACGGTTGCTATTGCGGTGTTAGATGATGACCACACACCGCCAGGGGTGGTGTTAGACAAAGTTATGTTAGCGCCAACATCAAATGTTGATGCACCCGTGATAGTACCGGGAGAGGGCAGGTTGCCGAATTTCATAACGGTGGCTTTTCCGCTCAAGCTATTATCTGAGAAAGCCACAATAGGTGTGCCAATGTTATTAATTGCAATTGAAATCCAGAAAGCCCCGCCAGCAGATGCGGGCGCACCACCGACTGTCATCCAACTGCTTCCATTATACTTCATCACACTGGCTTTGTTGCCTCCGTTACTTCTGAATGATACATAGGGGGTTCCAGCATAGTCTATCGCGATCGCTGGCCATGCGTCAGCTTCAGTACCTTCACCAAAACCTGGGGATCCCACTGTTGTCCAGTTTGTCCCATCATATTTTTTTACAGTGATTTTGTTTCCCAGGGGCATGTCCCAGTAAGACACATAGGGCGCGCCGCTACCGTCTAGTGCCAGATAAGTATAACTGACACTACCAGTTGAAAAACCTGCAGCACCAACCGTTTCCCATGTCGTTCCATTGAACTTCATTACCGTAGCCTTATCGCCATTGGCTCCATCCATAAAAGCAAGATAGGGTGTACCGCTGCTATTTAATGCTAGAGATGTGGTACTTATCGGCCCGGGCGTGAAACCCGCGCCACCTATTGCCACCCAAACAGATCCATTAAACTTCATTACCGATGCTTTACCGCTTAATCCCATATCTCTGAACGCAACATACGGTGTACCACTATTATCAATCGCAAGAGAAGAATAGAATGCAATACCAGCAGAGATTCCGGGAGGTCCAACTGTTATCCAATTAGTACCATCATACTTCATGACTGTGGCCTTTCCCGAGTTTCCATCATCTTGAAATGATATATAGGGTGTGCCGCTTGCGTCTACTTTAATCGAAGTCCAATAAATTGAACCAGCCGAAAAACCAACACTGCCAACAGTTTCCCAAACACTGCCGTTATATTTCTTGACAGTAGCTTTATTTCCTGCGCTATTGTCCCTGTAAGCCACAAACATAGTGCCGCTGGCATCTGTGGTAACTGATGTATGTTCCATCCCTCCAGTTGAGAAACCTGCTATTCCAACAGCCTGCCACAAACTACAGGGTGTAACAACCGGGTTTATACTTACCGCCTTCACCGCACTCACACTCCCGCAAGTATTGCTCACCGTATAAGATATAATCACACTCCCGGCAGCCACACCACTCACCACACCCGTACTGCCCACTGTTGCTATCGCTGTATTTGAAGATGACCAGGTGCCACCTGTGATAATGTTAGCGAGTGTAATATTAGCGCCAGCATCCACGGTTGATGGGCCGGTAATAACGCCTGCCGACAGGTCACCACAACCATTAAATTTCACAAGGAATGCGTCGCGTCCGCCACCGCCATAGGCGACTTGATGGCTTCCGGATGTTGAGATCGAAGCTGTGCTGGTAGTGAAGCCGGCCATATATGCGTGCCCTGTTGCATCGATCGCAATTGAGCGGCCCTCGTCATTACCCGCGCCACCAAAATAGGTTCCCCACTGCCGTTGGCCGGCTCCGTTGAATTTGGCAAGGAAGGCATCGCTGCTACCTCCGCCATAGGCCGTCTGGTGTGACCCTGCCGTTGCAATTGCGGATGAGCTAGCAGTCCATCCTGCCAGGTACACATTTTGGTATAGATCAGTTGTTGTTACCCACCTTATATCCGAAGAAGCGCCACTGGTACCGCCATAGTATGTTCCCCACTGACGAATTCCGTTCGTATTAAACTTGACAAGGTAAACACCAGCCGTACCTTTTACCACCTGGTACGCCCCGGCCGTGGAAATGTTTGATGAGCTGTTAGTGTAGCCAGACATATATACGTTACCGGCATTGTCTGTCGCCAAAGAATGTGCGTCGTCTTCGCTGCTGCCGCCAAAATATGTCCCCCACTGCCGCTCACCAGCCTCGTTGAATTTTACGAGAAACGCGTCTGAATTAGAAGAGCCCACTACTGCAAGGCTGGAAGACATGTGTGTTCCCTCCGTGGCTATCCCAGTCAGGCTGTTAGTTCGTCCTGCCAAATAAACGTTTCCACTTCCATCTGTTGCGACACATGGGGTATATTCTTCGCCGGAGTTGCCATAATAAGTGGCCCATTGACGCACACCTGATCCGTTAAATTTCACCAGGAAGAGATCGTAAACACCTCCGAATGTTGCTTGTTGCGCTCCAGCGGTAGCTATTCCCGATGAGCTGTTTGTATATCCGGCCAGGTACACATTGGTGCCGTTTGTCGCCAGGGCTGCAATGTCACAATTTTCCGCCCCGCTGCCGCCGTAATAAGTGGCCCACATTTTCGCTCCGGAGCTGCTGTATTTCACTACAAAAACATCAGATGTTCCACTCAGGCTGGTCTGGTAAGCGCCGGTAGTCGCTATCCCCGAAGAGCTCTGCGTCTGGCCTGACAAGAGAACATTGCCGTCTGCATCTATAGCAACTGAGGTATTCGTCTCTGCACTGCTCCCACCAAAATAGGTAGCCCATAACAACAAACCACTGCTATTAAATTTGGCGAGATATGCGTCTAAACTTCCTCCAAATACAGTTTGGCTCGCCCCTGACGTGGCTATCCCTGACGTGCTGTTTGTATAACCGCTCATGTAAACATTGCCTGCCTGATCTATAGCTACATTATGTCCGAAGTCGAACGCAGTGCCACCCAGGTAGGTAGCCCATATAGCGGTAGCAAATGAAGGCGGCGGTGGGGTAGTCACTGTAATTGCTTTTGTAGCGTTTGCCACCCCGCATCCGTTGCCGACTACATAGGATATAGTCACACTTCCGTTAACCACACCCGTCACTACGCCGCTGCTATTCACCGACGCTATTGCACTGTTAGATGAACTCCACGCGCCACCGGATGCAGAATTTGACAATGTAATAGTCGCTCCTGCATCAACCGAAGCCGGCCCGGTGATAGCCCCCGCATTTGGCAACGGCTGTACTGTCACCACCGCTGTGGCCGTTCCAGGGCCCGATGTATAGCTGATAGTAGTGGTGCCCGCCGACAGGCCCGTTACAAGCCCTGCACTTACAGTTGCTACACCTTCATTGCTGCTGCTCCACGTTCCGCCTGGGTTTCCATTGTCGAGTGCTGTTACGCTTCCCACACACACATTCAGCCCACCCGTGATCGGCACAAGCCCTGCATTTACGGTTATACTTTGCGTAGCCACTGCACTGCCACATCCGCTGGTTACTGTATATGAGATAGTGGCCATACCCGCGGATACGCCGGCCACAACACCACTACCACTTACAGAAGCGATCGCCGCATTCGACGAGCTCCACACACCACTTCCCGCGGTATTGGTAAGCGCCAGCGTTCCACCCACAGCTAGTGAGCTTCCGCCCATTATCGTTCCCGCATCCGGCCCGGTCGTCACTGCGATCGACTTGGTTATATAGCATCCCGAGCTTGTCAATTTATAGGTGATGATCGCATCACCCGTAGCTATGCCCGCTACCACTCCCGAAGATAAATGCACGGTAGCCGCAGCAGTATTGCTGCTGCTCCAGGTGCCGCCTGCTGTGGCATTGGTGAGCGATATTGTTGCCGCCGGACATACTGCCGATAGGCCACCTATAGCTGCTGGCAAGCCCTGTACGGTGATGGTTGCTGTTTTGTAACAACCGCCTTCCAGCATGTACGATATCACTGCTGTACCGGCGCTTATACCTGTTGCCAATCCGGTACCTGCATCTACAGTGGCTCTGCCGGGCAGGCTGCTGCTCCAGGTGCCGCCAGTCGTTTCATTGCTCAGTGTCGTGGCATCACCCACACACATGCTCAGTGTGCCGGTGATGGACGCAGGTATGGGGTTTACTGTTACCTCGCGCTGCGCGGTGCAGCCGGTGCTGGTAACACGGTAGGTGATGTTGGCTGTACCCGCACTGATACCTGAAACCGAGCCTGTGGTTACATTGATCGCAGCTACTGCTGCATTGCCTGTGCCCCAGGTGCCGCCACCAGTGCTGTTGGTAAGCGTAGTGGTGGCGCCGGTGCATAGCACTGCTGTGCCCCCTATGGTTGCAGGAGGTGTAGATACATTTTGCGTGCGTGTGTTGTAGCAGCCCGGGCTTACCATGTAGGTAATTGTTGCCGAGCCTGCACTGACACCGGTCACAATACCGGTGGTGTTATCTATTGTCGCTTTGGCAGTATTGCTGCTGGCCCATGTGCCGCTTGTCACGGTATTGGCCAGACCCACAGTGGCTGCAGGACATACTGCTGTTGGGCCGGTAATGGCAGGCATGGCTGCGTTTACGGTTACATTGGTGATTACAAAACAGCCGGTGCCTGTGCTGTAAGAAATATTTACAGTACCCACCGTCACACCGCGGGCTAGGCCGGACGTCGGGTTGATCACTACCTTGCTGTTGCTGGCACTCCATGTGCCTCCCGGTACCGGGTTGGTCAATATGACCACATTGGGGCCTACACAGATGGTGGGCGTGCCCACATTGGCCGAAGGGCCGGCATTGACGGTAACCACTACAGGGGTGGCTGCGCAACTGCCTATGGCGTAGCTGATAGCCGCATTGCCCGCGCTGATGGCTGTGACAACGCCTGTAGCAGCATCGACCGATGCTACTGCAGTATTGCTGCTCACCCATACCTTTCCTGATGCGGCGGCATTGAGTGTGGTGGTATTGCCGGGGCATAGTGCCAGTGTACCTGAGATGGCTGCTGGAGCGGCTGTGACAGTAACAACAGTTGTTCTGAAACAGCCTGTAGCAAATGCGTAGCTGATCACCGATGTGCCTGCTGATATGCCTGTTACCAGGCCAGTAGTGGCATTGACAGTAGCCCGAGCTGTATTGCTGCTGCTCCATGTGCCGCTGCCATCGCTGGTCAAAGCGGTAGTACCGCCGATACATGTAGAGGTAGTGCCACTGATGGCGGCTGGCAGCGGGTGCACTGACACTTCGTAAGTGGCACGGCAGGTGCCGCCAAGGGTGTATGACAGGAGTGCGGTGCCTGCTGCAGCACCGGTCACGATACCTGTAGATGTCGTTACGGTAGCATTGGTAGAGCCTGATGTCCATACCCCTCCTGCGGGGCTGCAGGAGAGCGTTACCGTACTGCCCTGACATAGCAATGCGGGGCCGCTGATGGTGCCCGGCAGGGGCTGCACGGTGATGAGCAATGTTTTGAAGCAGCCGGGGCTAACAGTATAAGTAATATAGGATGTGCCTGCGCTTAATGATGATACGAGGCCGGAGGCAGGGTTTACTGTAGCCACAGCGATGTTGCTGCTGCTCCATGTGCCACCGGTCACGGGGTGCGACAGGCTCGTAGTGGCTCCAGCACAAATTGTGGCTGTACCTGTTATTGCTACTGCTACGCTGTTAATAGTAACCTGGGTACTGCTGGTGCAGCCTGCACCTACGGTGTAAATAATGTTAGCAAGTCCTGCGCTAACACCCGACACCACGCCGGTAGAGAGGTTCACGCTGGCTTTATCTGCGGCATCGCTGCTCCATGTACCGCCCGATGTGGCATTGCTGAGTGTGGTGGTTTGTCCTACACACACCACTGCTGTGCCGGTATTGGCACCTATGCCCGAGTTCACGGTGACAGTAGCGGTGTTGGCGCAACCAGTGCTGATAATATAACTGATGGTAGCCATACCATCGCTGAGCGCGCTCACTACACCTGTGGTGGAGATTGAAGCTACAGCAGGGTTGCTGCTGCTCCATGCGCCACCGGGAGTGCCCGATGTGAGTGCTGATGTATTACCGGTGCATAGTGTTGTAGTGCCAACAATAGCACCCGGTGAACTATTGACTGTGACCTGTGCCACCCTGCGGCAGCCTGTGGGCAGGGTGTAACTGATGGTTACAAGGTAGTAAGAAGTAAGCCCTCCGGATACTGTGGTCATGGTTCCGGATACCGGATCTATCAATGCCACGCTGGTGTTTCCGCTTATCCATGTACCGCCGGCAGGTGCCGAGGTGAGTGTGGTAGCAGCACCGGGGCACACTGCACCGGGATTGGAAATAGGTGCCGGTAACGGATTGACCGTAATCTCGCGGGTAACGAAGCAACCCGAAGCAGTGACCCGGTAGGTGATGAGTGCGGTACCGCCGCCTACTCCTGTCACCTTTCCATTGGGCACCACAGTAGCTATGCTGGTATTGCCGCTGGCCCATGTACCTGCGGTACCCATGGAGTTGGAGAGATTAGTGAAGGCTTCTTCACAGATCACATCGGCACCGGTTATGGCCGGTGGCTGCGTGAATACGGTGACAACGCGCGTGAAAGTAGCCCCGGGCAGGTTGTAGCTGATGAGTGCTGTGCCGGCCAGGTTGCCGGTAATAATGCCGGTGGCTGGATTAACCGAGGCTACCCCTGCATTACCACTGCTCCATGTTCCACCAGAGGTATCAATAGTAAATGTGGTATTGAGGCCGGTGCAAACTGTGGCTGTGCCGGAGATGGTGGTGGCATAACTTACCAATGCGCCATGCAAAAGCATGGCTATAGCCAGGAGGTAGATTTTTTTCATAAGGTGTGTTTGTACTCGGGTAATTTTGATGTTAAGATGTAAAAATATGACATAGAAAGGAGATGTCAAAATAATAATAAATTAAGAAAATAGAATTTGAATGGTGGGAAAATTGTTTTGCATTAGCCCGATTGGACTTTTCTTGATCACAGCTGCACTAATAGTATGGCAAACGAGTTAGGCAAAAAAAAAGGAGACAAACAGGGGTTGATTCCAGTTTGTCTCCTTCTGTGCGGCGGGGTTGTCAATGTTCGAACTATTTTATGGAGGATTTGAAATCCATAGAGGAGTTTTGACCATAGCAAGACAATAGCCGCCAAAACAAAAATACCATGCGGCTGTATCCACTACGATCCCTCACGTAAACCCTTAATCCCAGAAGTAAATTGCAAGACATGCATAAAGCAGCCGCTGGCTGCGGCTGAAGCAATTGAATGAACCCTATGGTACAAATCTCGAACTGGTTTGGTGAGGATTTGAAAAGGTTAGCGGCGTAATATTGCTTTTATTACAGCTTAATTATTTTCTTCTTAACTGAATATTTTTCTGTTTCAATGGTTACGAAGTAAATCCCAGGTACCTGATTTGACAAGTCAATCAAATGTTGAGTTTTATTTGCTTTATTTATCGTTCCGTAGGCTATTCTTTTACCTATTACATTAGTTACGATAACTGCTGTAATTCCTTCACTACTATTGATTTCAAATTTTCCTGTTGAGGGATTCGGGTTAATTTCTATTTCTACATTATTTGCTACTGGATCAATACCAGTACCGCAGTCACCTGTTACGGTAATATAGTTTGCAGCTATTTTAGTATCGTATCCGCAAGTATTTGTAACTATTAACTTGACCAAGTAATTGCCCGAAAAATTGTAAAGTATGCCGGTTGGATTTTGTAAAATAGATGTAATGGGAGAACCTGCACTACCATTATATATTGTCCAGGCCCAAGATGTGCCGGTTGGTGTAGAAAGATCGAAAAAATCAACAGGAAACGGGCAATTTCCGGAGGTTTGAGAAGCCCCAAAGTCTGCAACAGGAGTATTAGTGACAGTTATTAATAAAGTTGCAGCAGTTGTACCGCAGGAATTGGTCACAGAATACGATATTGTGGCGCTTCCCGTAGCGATACCGATTACTATACCCATTCCGCCAACCGTTGCAATTGAAGTATTGCTGCTGCTCCATACTCCTCCTGCTACACCATCTGATAAAGTAGTTGTTGAACCAACACATACACTTGTTGCGCCAGTAATAGTACCAGCTACCGGCAAAGGATTGACCGTAATTGACTGTGTTGCTACAGCAGTGCCACAAGCATTAGTAACTGAATATGATATGATGACACTTCCTCCAGATACCCCTGTCACTATGCCTGTCCCGCCTACGGTTGCAATTGTCGTACTGCTACTGCTCCAAACGCCTCCTGGCGCAACATCAGTCAATGTAATGTTTGTACCCTCACATACAGTTGATGCACCGATTATGGTACCGGCTACTGGTACTATATCAACAGTAATAGGCGAGGTGGTGGTTGCAGTGCCACAAGAATTGGTTACTGAATATGAAATGGTGGTACTTCCTACAAATATCCCTGACACTACGCCGGCCCCGCTTATAGTTGCAATCGATGTACTGCTACTGCTCCAAACCCCTCCCGGCGCACCATCTGTTAATGTAGTTGTTGAGCCAACACATACACTTGTTGCGCCGACAATAGTGCCAGCTACAGGCAAAGGATTGACCGTAATTGGTAGTGTTGCTACAGCAGTGCCACAAGCATTAGTAACTGAATATGAAATGGTGGTACTTCCTGCGGATACTCCTGTTACTATACCAGTACTGCTTACGGTTGCAATTGCAGTACTGCTACTGCTCCAAACCCCTCCCGGTGCACCATCTGTCAATGTAATAGTTGAAGCTACACATACACTTGTTGCTCCGGTTATAGTACCGGGTACTGGCAATACATTAACAGAAAAGGATAAAGTGGCTGCTGCTGTTCCACAAGAGTTGGTTACTGAATATGAAATGATGACACTTCCAGCAGACACCCCTGATACAACGCCAGTTCCGCTAATAGTTGCAACCGATATGTTACTACTACTCCATACCCCTCCCGGCGTGCCATCGGTTAATGTAGTCGTTGCCCCTACGCATACACCTGATGCACCGGCAATAGTACCTGCGACAGGCATAGGATTGACCGTAATCGGTTGTGTTGCTACAGCAGCACCACAAGAATTGGTTACTGAATAGGATATGGTGACACTTCCTCCAGATACCCCTGTCACTATGCCTGTCCCGCCTACTGTTGCTATTGCCGTACTGCTACTGCTCCATACTCCTCCCGCTGCTCCATCTGTCAAAGTAATCGTTGTTCCTACGCATACACTCGATGCGCCGGTAATGGTGCCGGCTACCGGCACTGTTGTAACAGTAAAAGGCCATGTAGCCGCTATGGTACCACAAGAATTGGTTACAGAATACGATATGATAACACTTCCTCCAGATACGCCTGTCACTATTCCTGTCGCACCTACGGTTGCAATTGAAGTACTACTACTGCTCCATACCCCTCCCGGTGTGCCATCTGTTAATGTAGTCGATGCTCCAACACATACACTTGATGCACCAGAAATAGTACCAGCCACCGGTAACGGGTTTACAGCAATTGTTGTATTTGCACAGGTTGTTGTATTACACGTTCCTTCCGCCCGTACATAATAGGTTGTTGTTGAACTTGGGGATACTGTTATCGAAGATCCTGAACCGATATATGTTCCACCACAGCTTCCGGAGTACCATTTCCAAACGGCACCCGTACCTAACGAACCACCGCTGACGCTCAATGCTGATGAACTGCCCGCACAAATTGTACCAGGACTTGCGGTTATTCCCGACGGTGGGGTTGAATTCGTGCCTATAGTAATGGTTACACTGGCGCAACCTGTTGTATTACATGTACCTTCGGCCCTCACAAAATAAGTTGTTGTTGAACTAGGCGAAACGGTTATTGAGGACCCTGAACCAATATATGTTCCACCACAACTTCCGGAGTACCATTTCCAAACGGCGCCGGCTCCTAATGAACCGCCGATAACACTCAATGTTGATGAACCGGCAGCACAAATTGTGCTGGTACTTGCTGTAGCACCTGATGGGGCAGTTGAACTTGTACAACCACAAGTTACGCTTAAATATGTTCCGGAACTCCAACCAGAGGTTGAACCAGTTGAAGCGGGAGTATAGTATTCATACCAACCTCCACTATTATTAAAAGAAACAAATCGCTGATTGTCTATCGCTTTATCTATGATGCTAGTACCGGTTGTTGACGGACCATTTCTTACATTTAAAGGCGTTGGCCAGGCACCAGTAACTTCAACTTGATTGGAACAAGGGACCGTACTAACTAAAGCATTCGAAATCCACCCGTCAAAATGTTGTGAATTACTTCCTGGAATAAAAATCAAATACCAACCAGTGCCTGGGTCCTGGAAATATGCAACATATTCTTGATTTAGAGACACAGTTGTTAAGAGAGGACTTGAAGCTCCGGGCCCCGTTCTAACACTTAAAGTTGAAGTAGTTATTTTAAGTTGCTGATAAGTGGAAGTTGTACCGCTTACACTTTGAATGAAAGTATCCCAATCAAAAAAACCTCCGGGGTCTGTATGACCACTTGCCCCCCCCCAACCACCACTGCCATTCGGCACTTGATTGTGGCCTATGATATTCACCCTATTTTTTGCAATTCCCCAATGATTGCAATCCCACACGACAATATTTTTAACACTATTTGTAAGAGAAGTAGTAAAGTAAGATGGATCAGCTGCATAACCTTCCATTTCAATACCAATGCCATTTTGATTGTAGGAAAGATATCCGGCATGCCATGCCATATCTTTTTCATCAACCATTTGATAAATAAATCCATCACTTGACCTTACAACATAATGGGCACTTGCTCCTGAAGCACAACTTTGAAACCATGACACAGCCGAGGCAAAAGAACCTTCTGTAGTATGGAGTATTAACTTATTTACCGGATAAGTGGTTGGGCGGCTCATAGATGTATAATTGCACGATGCAGCGGAGTTCCATACTGCGCCGGGATAACCTACGACTGCAAAACTTATACTTGGAAATGTTATCCCAAAAACCAGTATCAGACCGATTGTTTTTGTTAAATATGTTTTCATCGTTTTGAATATGTAAATGTTAATTATAAAATTTTATTTCTTTGAATCATTACTTTGATAACGGGTCAACCAATAACTCTGGTTTAATTTGAACCTTATTGATTTTAATTCCATACTGGTTATATCCTTGGTTTAAAATATAATAAACATCATGAGAATAAATTTGAGCGGTTTTTGGCTGTGGTATCCCAGAGTATCTCTCTAAAACATTTTTCCAATCTTCTAATTTCAAAAATTTATTCATTTTATTTTTTGATTCTTCATCTGCATACTTTCTTAAAAGTGCTGCTGCCCCTCTAATGTTTGTTAAAGCGTCTGTCTTTAATTTATCTGGTGTTACATTAATTAATTTTGCTGCTTTAATAAGAGAATGGCCAAAAAAAGGATCGTCTCTTAATCCCATAACACCGTATGCAGGGGGCATGTGCCCTTCTTCATTATTTGTGGGGATTCTTTGTACCCAATGTGATTCTACAAAACCGATACCTTCAAGTATTTCTATTGGTATGTGAAATTCTCTTGACGCATTTTCAAAATACTTAATCATGAAAGACCGGTCGTGTAATTGCTCAGAATTATTTTGTGCCGTTCCGCTCAAGCAAATTAATGCGAGCATGATTGTTATGGAAAATCTTCTTTTCATTGGTTTGACATTTATGTAGTTGTGATTTTTTGTTTGATATCTAGCTATTAACCTCTTTGTATTCTATTTCCTACCTGTAGTTAACTCTTCTACCTTCCTTTGTAAATCGGCGATTTTCTGCTCTTGTCTTTCAATACTTTTCTGTTGTTCCTGGATTTTGGTGTACAGCTCCTGCACCGCTTTGACAAGTGGTATAGTAAATTCAGCATATGCCAGGCTGTAATTGTCATCGCCATTGTTTGGGACGTGCAATCCACTAAAAGAGTAGCCACACTCGATGGAGGCTGCTTCTACTTCCTGAGCTATGAATCCACTATGTGTAATACTTTCAGATGCAGAATAATTAAGACAATTTAGTATTTTCTGCTGCACACTATCCGGTTTATTTTTCATTAAGAAGGCATCGAATTTCCTAGCCTCAAAATTGTATGTAACCGGCCTTAGCTTTTCGATAAACTCTAACCCTTTTACACTATTTGCAATATTTTTTTTGAATCTGCCATCTGATGGTGTAAATGCAGTGTTGCCCTCAATAACAGTAACTGCCCCATTTCCAATCCGCACTTTATTATTTGCATTGACCATTGCACCAAAACCCATGGCAGTAGCGTTCGAAAAGTTGTTTGCAGATGCATCTGCAAATGTTCCTATAGCAGTGTTATTTGAACCAGTGGTGTTGGTAGTAAGTGCGGAACGTCCGTGAGCGGTGTTGTTGGATCCGGTTGTATTGTTACTTAACGCAAATACTCCGGCAGCAACATTCTGACTTCCTGTAGTATTGTTCTGCATTGCATAATTGCCAACTGCGGCGTTAGCACCACCCGTTGTATTGTAATACAGAGAAGACAATCCAGCAGCCGTATTGTCGTAACCTGTTGTATTTGAATACAGTGAATTTGCTCCGAATCCGTTATTCCAATCACCCGTGTTGTTTTTTAGAGCATTAAAACCATTTGCCGTATTGTATCCACCACCAGAATTGTAATAAAGTGCTGACTCACCGGTGGCGGTATTATTGCTGCCATTTACGTTTGTGTAGAGCGAATACCGTCCAATGGCATTATTATTGCTTCCTGTTGTATTTGAGTGAAGTGCTGTATAACCAAATGCTGTGTTGTTTGAACCGGTCGTATTTGAATATAAAGCCTGATTGCCGACGCCAATATTAGATGCACCCGTTGTGTTTGCTCTCAAAGCGTCATCGCCAATAGCAATGAGAGCAAGTGCTGTTGTATTAGAATAAAGTGCACCGTTACCGATTGCAATATTATATGAACCTGTGGTATTTGTGAAAAGGGTTGCATTTCCAATCGCGGTATTATATGTTCCTGTAGTATTCGAATACAATGAATTGGCTCCAATCGCCGTATTTGCATAAGCCGTCGTATTGCTATAAAGGGAATTGAAGCCATTCGCCGTGTTATAAGCACCTGTTGAATTAAAAAAAAGAGCCTTGCTACCAACGGCTGTATTAAATCCAAATCCACCATTAATATTGTACAACGCAGAATCGCCAATTGCCACAAGATTTTTACCACTATTATTACTATACAGGGCACCTCTTCCGATTGCTACATTACTAAACCCGGTGGTGGCTGCCTGGCCGGCATTGACCCCCACTGAAACGTTACCAGTGGATGGATTGATATCTCCAGCCCACAGATTATTGACTTTAAATCTTAGTGCTACGTTGTCGGTGGTGCCCACAAAATTCGTTCCTGCAATAGTCCCGGAATTTCCGGTAAGTGACCACCCGCTCCCCCCGGCGCTTGCAGGCGTCCAGGCCGATCCGCTCCACTGTAAAACCTGACCAGAGGTTGGAACCGCAGATGATACTGGATTACCTTGCAGTTTTGCGACAGTTGATGAACTACTTGCTCCAGTAACATCGCCTCCCATGGTTACTGTTGCGGGTAAGGCGATAGCAATATTTGAAGCGCTGGTAATCCTGCCATAAGCGTCAACTGTAATTTGCGGTACCTGAGTTGTCGTACCGAATGTTCCCACAGTCACCCCCGACGTTGCCAACCCGATTGTTCCCGAGGACGTGATCGGCCCTCCTGTCAACGGTGTTGATGTACTTATTGACGTTACAGTTCCAACGCCTCCGCTGGCAATTGAGGTATTGACAACACCCGTTACCCTGCCCTGAGCATCAGTAGTTATCACCGGCACCTGAGTAGCGGAACCATAGGTCCCCGCCGTGCCCACATTGGGCATACTGATAGTCCCCGATGTGGTAATTGTCCCACCTAATAAACCTGCACCGGCTGTTATTGAAGATATACCCGTGCCATTTGCGGCATACAAGGCATACGGAACGCTCAACAACTGGCTATTGCCGGCAAGGGTATAGCTGGTGCCACCTGACGGATCTAGCTCGACCTGCAGATATTTTGCACCACTACTCCAATTGATGGTGTTAAATGCTCCACTCAACACTACACCTCCTCCAACAAACACATTGAACAATCCGAAAGCGTTTGTCATTGGTACATGTCTTTCCTGGTATACAGTGGGGCCAGTGGCAGATCCATCATGTATGGAAATGCGGAGCCCTATCGAAGCCGTAGATAATGGAGAGCCTGCCCCATTTCTCGCAACCCCTTGATAATTGAATGCATTCGGAGCTTGTGCGTGAGCGGAGATGGCTAGTAAAAAAATAAATACCGTGTAAATTATATGCTTCATAAAATAGTGTTATCAATTGTTATTTTTTTTCAATTTTGTATACCACCGTTGTTTCAAGGCCGTTAGGGCCAGTTATAGATACTTTCAATAAATACTTGGCAGATGGAAGTTTGGAAACATCCAATTTTTCGACGGTTAAGCCACTTTTAAGCTCCTTGGTGTTACCAGTAATTTGCCGCCCCGCCACATCCCAAAGCTTGTAAGAGAGCATGCCTTTAATGGCCGATTGGTATTCTATGTTAATAATATCGGTTGCTGGATTAGGGAAGACACTCAACTGCTCCATCAGGTGATGCGCCATAACACTCACGGAACCGTCCTTTGCAGGCTGAAGTATACCTTGGGTAACTATCATGGTCGGTGAGACGAGTGTGCTTATCATTGTCAATTCACAAATGGACCAATCATAAGAATCGCCGCTTATCACTACAGAACCACCGGTTGCATTAATTGTGCTAGGCTCAATACTTTGACAAAGCGTATCCGATGGACAGAATAAGTTTATTGTCATTATTATTATGAAAAGAAAAGGATATAGATGTGGCCTCATAAATTCAAGTTTATTATTGAATATAAAGGAACATACAAATAGAAAAAGAAAGCAGCCAATCTTGAATTTGGCTGCTTTCTAAAAGAAACATTGCAGGTTCAGGCAGAATTTGGAAAAAGCTTATTCTGTTCTAACAACCGCACTCCCCAAAGTAGGTAGTTTTTGTCGTATAGCTCCCTAGTTGCCCTATAGGAGGTTTTCGCACCTCAATTTCTATTGTTCCTGATTCTTCCGATACTTCATAGCCCGTCTTTTTTCCCAGCTTGGCCGTCTGGGTCAACACATAAGTATCGTTGCAGTAGATTGTAATGTTCTTTATCGTTTTGACAAGGGTGAATTTCTCAAGTTTGCCATCAATAAACATAAATGCGTTGTCTTCACCATTTACGTCGCCATAAAAAGAAATGAAAATCGTCTTTTTATCAGCTTTAGCTTTTGTAAAGGTACAGCCACACCCTTCCTGGCGCATTGAGGTGATTGTTCCAATTTTGGGGCCTTTATTGGGAATAGATTGTGCTAATCCAATAGTCGAAAACGTAAGGAGATTGAGAACCGATATAACAAACAGAAGTCTTAATGTGTAAAGCATAAAAGTTATGTTTTTTGTAATTGATAAATTTTAAACCGGTTCATAATTTCTCGCAATCAAAGGATGTTATCCATCCACCTGGCATATATACTCTTATCCGCTTGCGTCAATTTCTTATTCTCCAGCCATCGTCATACTTTGTAAATATTTCCCTTTTATTTATTATTTTATTGTCCGTGTTTTGCTCATCCTTAAAATAGTACTTGCCAAATGGTGTGAAGTTTCCCCTCTTTATACTAAATTCAGTTTTCGCAATATTTGATTTCTCCTCTTCTATTATTCCGTTGATTTTGTCAAACACTAAGTCACAAACTTTTATTTCATACTCTAGAGCAGATTGTTTGGTTACATACCGTGATCCGGCATCCGTTACAGTAATCTTTGCGTGTATTGTATGACAACGGTCATAGTGTTCTTCGGTATCTTTAATGGTGATCAGGCCAATACTTAGAAAATAGTCAAGCATGTCCCTTGACCCGTCATATCGGCTTTCATCAAGAGGCAGACAAACCTGTTCCATGTTTAAGAATCCGCCCCTGTCACCCCATGATTTCTTGTAGTAGAACCTGGGCAATTTTTCAATCTGACTATCAGGTAGCTTATACTTCGTGACGATTAGCTCCTCTGCTTTGCTTCTCGATAATTTACCATCACAGGAGGTGAACATTATAAAAACAAAAGGAAAAATAAATATGGAATAGCTAATGTTGTTGTTCATAAAATATTTTTTAATAGGTTAGCGCCGCACTCCCTACTTCAGGGTAATGCGACAACATTTTTGGCAATTTCTTTACGATGCTTTATAGTGAACTATTTTTTTTCCTGGGTGGGGTCTAGGAAATTTATGATTGTCGTCACTAAGAAGCCGATGATGCCTAAGACACCACCAGCCTTTAGGTCAATTCCATTGATTTTATCTTTTGCAATTAAGTACCCGATCAACAAACTCAGGATTCCTACAATTCCGGTGATAGCTAGCTGAACGTAATTTTTAAACAAAAAGATCAACCCGCCACATATTATTGCCACAGAAAAGAAAGCTTTAATATCTGAAGAGACGTGATCAGATTGAATGATCTGAATGCCATTCACGTTTTCGCCACCGCATCCTACTACCGGAAGAAATAATATGCTAATGACTGCTATAGCTCCCCCAATATTCGAAATTGTCTTTCTATTATTCATTTGAAATGGATTTTTTTGCAAAAAATGCCTTTCGTTTATTTATGCAGTGTAAATGATGACAGTAAATTTATCTACTGAATGAAAAAAGAGCAGCCAAATCTTGAATCTGGCTGCTCTTTCTAAGAAATAGATATGTTTTTAGTGGAATTTGGTCAATCCCAGTCTCCTCAGCAGGGTGTCTTTTCTCTGTTTTGAGACCGCCAAGATTGTACCATCCATCATTTTGACAGTATTATCGTGCTTTGCAAATTCCACTACATGTTCTAGGTTGACCAGGTTTCTGTTGTGAATACGGCAAAAGCCATGCCGCTCTATTACTTCTTCCCATTTGCCAATGCTGACTGTAGAAGCTAATTTCTTTTTTCCATAAACTTCATTTGTCAAAAAAAAGAACGTTGTTGTGTTCTCTGATTGAGCGTATAGTATGTTATCGGTCTTAACCCGGATATTGCGATCTATATCACTAATCCATATAGTCTTAGTTTCATCCCGTTCCAATTCAAGATTCATTTTTAGGGTTCTTACACGTTCAATACTGGCGGCTCTATTTTCAAAAAAACGGTTCAGCGATACACCCAACTCACTCGGCAAGACCGGCTTGGGCAAGAAATCAAGAGCACACAACCGAATTGCATTAATTGCGTTGCTGGTGTTATTATGTTGTGTGGTAAAAATAACAGCAAAATCAAGATTATCGAATCGTTTAATCAATTCAAACCCACTTCCTCCTCCTTCGAGTTCTATATCAAGAAAAACCAACTCAGGCTTACGTTCGTTAATAGACCTTTCAGCATCCTGTATGTTTGTACAAACTGCTAGGATATCAATCTGTTGATGGAGGTCTTTTATCGAACGGATAAGTGTGTCACTATGATTTGGGTCATCTTCAACAATAATACTTTTTATCATAATAGTTCCTATTTTCGAATTATTCCATTATTACCAACGGTAAAGCAAAAATAACTTTTGTGCCCTTTGTATTGTTGTCCTTGCCTGCCAAATCTACTATGCTTAGTGGCGACGCGCCTGCGGAGTCATTTGCCATTTTCAATAGTCTTTCAGCAAGAGTACTTCCAATAGATGTCCTAAACTTGTCATTACCTTCTTTGTTCTGTGTCGCGGCCAAACGGCCAATCCCATTGTCCTCTACTATACATAACAACTGATCTTTGTTCTGTGAAATTAATATTTTCAGTTTTCCGCCAAATGTTTTTTTAAATCCATGCTTAATAGCATTCTCCGCAAGAACCTGAAATATAAGAGGCGGGACAAACGTATTTTCTTCGTCAATGCTATTGTCTATGTCAATTTCCCATTCTAAACTCCCACAAGGAAACCTTAGTGCTTCTAGCTCGAGATAATCCCTTAAAATTGCCATATCCTCCCTTAGTGATATGTTTTTTTTTATGGCGTTTTCCAAGACACGTCTGATCAACCTGCTGAATAGGATCAAATATTCACTTGCCTTGTCTTTTTCATTATTCCTGATGAAATTATTTATTGAATCCATTGTATTGCCAATAAAATGATCGCTCATCTGGGCATTCAATGCTTCTTGCTTCAATGCTATCACTTCCTGTTTAAAAAGGTAGATCTTCCTTTTCCGGTAAGCATAAACGATGGAGCCGGAAATAATGAATATGGAAATGGCGGAAATGATCCCAATAGTGCTTTTTTTCTTTTGATCTTCTATTTTTGCTTCACTTCTTATCTTATCATTTTGAAGAATGACATTCTCTTTTTCCTTTTGTTCGATCTTGTATTTTGCATTCATTTGCGAAATAGCCTTAGCCATGTCCTCGTTAAATAAACTATCTTTCAATGCCAATCCTTTACTTGCATAGGCTAACGCCAGATCAGTTTTTCCGCTTTTCTTACAGATTTCGAATAATAGCAGGTTATTTTCCGTACGCAGTTTTAAGTATCCTGTCTTAGGGCTCATTCTTAATGCCTTTGTCGCAATATTATTTGCCTTGTTATTTTCATTCTTTGCTAAATACAACCTGGCTAATCTGTTTGATGTCGTAAGGAACCCATCTCTATCATTCGTTTTACTGCGCAGGTCGAGTGCTTTTTTAAAATAGTCTTCTGCAATTGACCACTTACCTAACTCGAAATAGACCTGCCCAATATTGT
Organism: uncultured Bacteroidota bacterium; assembly: GCA_903824665.1. Taxonomy (GTDB): domain Bacteria; phylum Bacteroidota; class Bacteroidia; order Chitinophagales; family Chitinophagaceae; genus Nemorincola. The sequence goes on from CAIJXT010000035.1 coordinate 50,410, forward strand.
CGGTCGTAGTTGCTATTGTTTTTGTGTTTCCATATTTCTCTTTGATGTTCAGGGCAGTAAAATAGTTTGTCAGTGCCTTTTCATATTCCTTCTTGATCCTGAAAATATTTCCAATGTTGTTGAAAGCAGAGGCAATACCTAGTGAGTCAAGTTCTTTTTCTAGTATTGCCATTGCTTTATGATTGTAGTTCAAGGCTTCGTCCAGCCTATTGAGTTCTTTCAGGATGTTGCCAATAGTCATGTAAGATGTTGCCAGTTCATTTTTCCTGTCAAAAGTTTCGAGTATCTTAACAGACTCCATACTGGTTCCGAAAGCTTCCTCATAGTTACCCTGGTTCTTATAGGCGATTGCAAGGTTTGCAAGGCATTGGGCATATAATTCCTGCCTTATATGAAATTGGAAAATATTTTTTGCGTTAGTAAAGTACTTTATTGCGCTATCGTAGTCCGTTCTTTCGCTAAATATCAAACCAATATTATTTAGCGCTATCGCTTCATTTAAGGTGTCATGTGCTTGCCTGGAAACGATTACTGCCTTATGATAATAGGTATCAGATAATGCTACTTCCTTTTTTTGCAGATAAAGGGTTGCTATTAGTATTAAGCATTTCAAGTGTTCCTTATTGTCATTCTCCGATATCGCTATACTATCTGCCCGAAAGGCAAAACCCAGTCTTTTGTCGTAGCCGTCACTGTCATTTTTGGCGTGGCCAATAAGATCAGAAACTATGTCCGGTATTTTTTCCGGTTCATTTTTTGTTTTGCAGCTATATACACCAATCAATAGAATAATTAGTACTATCCTTGAAATTACCTGCATACATTAGAAATTTTTAGCAAGGTAAAACAAAAACCCACCTGAAATAGGCATTTCAGATGGGTCTGTAAAAATATTACGCCTCTTTACTGTTGTATTAGAAGTGTATCAATCCTGGAAGTGACGGAATCTACCAGAACCATAGTTGTATTAATGGGTACATACCCATCGTTTGTGGCACTAAGATTCCACTGTCCCAGGTATGGTACTGATAAGGAGCACACACCGGAATTGTCGGTTGTGCCCGTCACAACATCATTACCAATCTGTAGTTTAATGGACGAACCGCTGACAGGGCTATTTTCGATATTTACATGGTTTATGATAATAATTGGACGGTCATCATCTTCCCCCCCGTCGCGGTGGGCTACATTCATACTTGCGGTTTGTTGTGGCTGGGTGTTGTCTTTACTTTTCGAGCAACTTAATATCAAAAGGCTCCCAATTGCCATAAATAGCACTATTTTGTTTTTCATCGAACATGATTTTTGGAATAGGAGCTGCACACGGCTGAAGTGATTTGATACATCACCCCTTACTCAGCACAAATCGTAGCTGGCTCCAGTTAAAAAATGGCGGGAAATAATTAATACGCAATCGTCTACTTGTTATTCACTGGTATTAGTGAATTGCTTATTTCCCATTATCACATTTACAAATAGCCAATTGCGTATTATCTATAGCAAAGTTGGGAATATACCGGAATGTATTTTTTCGGTATTTGGGAAATTTACCGAAAGACTTCGGAGTAGAAGTAGGTGGGGATATGTTCGCTGATTTTCGGTAGCGATGGTCTTATTTCCTGATCAAATAAAGCAGTTGGCACATACTTCAAATGTTGGACTGAGTTGTTGGTCATAACGAAAATTATTTCCAGAACATTTGTATCAATGTAAGCAACCCAAAGCAGGTTAACTATCAAATGGCTGTTTACCGATTTGAAATTTGGATTTAATTCCTTGAATTCCTTAAGTGTACTGGACGTTGAGGTTGCTGTATGTATTTCGCCCGACACCAAGTCTCGGTAATGAATGGCGATTCTTTCGTTTTTTAAAGATTCCACATATAGCACATCAAAGAATATTATTGTCGATTTTGTGCTTATTTTCTGAGATTCAATGCTGCCGATCCTATTTGTGCTTTCATTAAAATACTTGCTACGAAAATTCTTATTGCCATAAAGCATTACATTGAGAATGCTGTTTTCAAATGCGCTCAAAGCTGATTGAATATCATCCTTATCTTTAGAGTAACAAAAGTCATCGTACTGTTTGTCTCTTAATTCTTCTTTGGTGTAACGTATGGAGGCATCTGTTATCGAATGGAGGATCTTATAGATCCTGTATCTTGCATTGTCGACTAATTTAAACAAATCAGTACCATAGTTGCCATTAAGATTGTAGTCGACTAGTAAAAGCCCTATCTCCTGTTGATTGCTCAGAATGTAACGCTTTGCTTCTTGAAAGGCGTTTACCCTGCTAAATGTCTTAACATGATATATTGCCAATTCGGATTGATAGCTTTCAACAGCCATTTCAAGCTTTTGAGCGTTGAGGATGTTATCATCAACCAAGACAATATTTATTTTCAGTTTATCCAATATTCTTTCTAATAAATTGGAGAATTACTTTGGTACCCTTACCATCGTTTAAGTCGTGCTTTTTGTCAAACACTTGATTCTCAGAAAAGACAATTAAATACTCTTCACCCTCAAAATTGTTAAAGACCTTGATAAGGTTTTGGGCAAGATCATTTCCGCTACTTTCCATACGTGTGTTTTGCTTTTTGCTTTTTGTGTACTCAATTCCACAACCGTTATCATCAATACTGATTGCGTATCCCCTTTCTGTTTTTAATGCACTTATCTTAATATCTAAAACATATTGTATTTCCTCCTCATCGCCGATTAAACCATGCTTCAGGGAGTTCATAATAAAGTTGTTTAAAAGATGGGTAGGAACATGCATGTCATTTAAGACATAATCATTCTGTATTTCGTTAATAATATTGATCTTATACCCTTCGCCCAAATGCACAATTTGGAAAGCTTGTGCATATTCTTTAGACAAATCGATTTCTCGGCTGACGGTTGTGACAATTTCTTTTGAATATGCGTAATATTTAGTAATGTAGTTACTTACAACACCTGAAAAGTGTATTATGTGCTCAATATTAAGTTTAAATGTGTCATTAGGAGGCAGATCTTTCCGGATAAACCTGTTCATTTTTATTTCCACATAATCCGCGATGTTTTTCACAAGCGTTTTGATTTCATGATTGGTTGCATGTTGGTTTAATACTTCCAGAATTCTGATCTTATTTTCTTGATCATATAGTATAGCCTCATTTTCCAATACTATAGCTCGCTGTTGTACAAGACTCTTTTCGAGACCCAATTTGTTTGCTTTATAGCCCTCTTCAATTGATCTCTTTCGCCAGTACAAAATCAGCAACCCAAACGCACTGATAATTAGCAAACTGGAAATGCTCAAAATCAATTTTTGATTTTTGTGTCGTACGATTCTTGCTTCATTTATGACCTCATTCCTTTTCAGAACTGCGTTTTCTCTATTTTTCTTTTCAGTGTCATATTTTATTTGCAGATCATTAATATTCTTATTGTTTTCGTTGTTTAATATTGAATCCTTTACTTCCGTGTAGCGTACAAACATTTCATATCCGTTCCTGAAATCTCCCATAGCCACATAGTTGTATGACAACCCCCGGTAACCATCCCGAAGCCGATCCCTGGAACCAACTTGCATCGAAATGTTAATTGCTTCCTTGTAACACTTTGTGGCAGCTGAATATTGCTTTGTGTCTGCATATACCTGAGCAATATTAATTAGGGAAGATGCTATGTCTACTTTATTGCCAACTTGTTCAGCAAGATTTTTTGATTTGAAAAGATATCTTAACGCTTCAGAATAATTCTTTAGGTAATAATATATTGTACCGATATTGTCTACGCAGCTTATGATGCCCTTCTTGTTGTCAATTTCCTCAAGTTTTGATAGCGCCTCGATATAATATTTCAAAGCAGTTTTATAGTCTTCCTTTCTAGCGTATGCGTTACCCATATTATTCAACGTATAACCCAAGTCTCCCTTATTACCTAAACTATCCCTTATCAATTTTGCCTTCTGATAATATTCTAGAGCCTTATCATAAGCACCGAGTGCCATATGAATATTGCCCACATTATTGTAGGAGTTTGACATTTCGGACTTGAGCCCCAATTCTTCCTCAATCTGCAAGTCTTTAATATAATATTGCAACGCAGTATCAAATTTGGCCATCCCTTCATAGATCAGTCCTAAATTGTTGTAGGTTGCTCCGAGTCTTGTCTTTTTGCCTAATTTCTGCTCTATCTTTAAGGATTGTAGTTGATATAACAATGCCGTGTCAAAGTTTCCATTATCGGTATATATGTTGCCAATGTTGCTTAGTACCATTGCGGTTCCATTCAAATCTTTCAATTCCTCATAAAAAGAAAGAGAAGTCAAAAAATATTTCAATGATTCCCTATAACTCCCTATATCATAATAGAACAGACCAATATTATTGTTTGCATTAGCCAGCCCGGGTTTGTAATTTAGTTTATTAGAAAGGGTTATTGCATAATGGCCGTAGAGTAGGGATCTTGTTGTATCTCGATCCGATAATTTATATGATAAAGAATTTAGCAACTTTACTTTGTTTGTATCCTCTCCTTGTTTTTGCATAACTCTTTCCAGAGAGTCAATAACACCCAACTTCTGTCCCTTAGCTGTCAACCCTACTAAAAGACCCAGTATTATCTGAAATATCAAAAATGCTCTCACAAAAAAATGATAAAAAGGCTAAAAAAAAATCTCGTAATTCTATAGATCATGCATAGGCTGAATTCAAGCAGCAAATGCAACACTATGTAAATTTAGCAATTTAGTTGATGTGATAAATTTGTTCTTTTTACGAGGACTGTTGTTGAGCTTTTTTTGCACTTGATTTATTCTGTCTACTGTTATTGTGCTAAGTGCATTAAAGCAATTTTTTGAGAAAATCGACGCCATCAAAAAAATGGCGAGCTATCGATATACCTATACTCTCCAAACAATATACTATTGACAATAATTAGACTGGCTACAGATAATGACACATCACAATGTATGCCTAAATTGGTCAACTGAAAAAGTCAGATGCCAACTACTAATGATTTTGGAGTCGGAGGTTCATCATTCATAAAGGTAGCCACGTATGCAATAAGGTTTGACCATAAGGCAAAAGGCACTTGCCCGGCCAGATTGACTAGGTTGGTTACCATTATTATGGAGACGATTAACAATTCGCTAGTCTTTGCCAGTCGGGCTTTTATGTGACCTAAGCCATACTTTCTTTTTGCCTGGCCAAACTTGCCTTCTATTGGGTTTCGCTCTCCCGGACTTACGTGTTATTTCACTGCATTTGGTCTTCCAAGTGGCTTGGCTTTTAGATTTATCCCAAGCAGCTATAGTTGCTTTCCGTTCTCCCAGGTACAATCTATTTTGTCGGCCAGTGGCTCCTTACGGTATTATCCAAATCGCCTTTTATACCTTTCAGGCCGATTTTAGAGCGACAACTGATGTTTGGAAATACGTCAAAACAGTTAATATTTTATCAATAATACTCCTTTATATACCCATACGCCTTTTCAAAAAGTTCTTCTTCTTTATGAAGTTGATACTTTAGTAGTGTTTTTCGCAATGACTTTTGAACCTCTCTTTCTCCCGCAACGGTTGTTTGCCAGCCGGGAAAGCGAACTATTTTTACTATAGCGTCTATGTCATTCACTATACGCTCTACGACAGCAGGTGTTTTATCCGTTTTTAATTCTAAAAACAGCTCGGTTAATACTGATGTCGCCGATTTTCGTTCTTCAGGCGTGTACATGTTCCGCTCAACCTCTAAAGTGTCGCGTGCTATCTGGCAAAGCTCTTTGATAAAGTCGATGCTACTTATCAATCCCTTTTCTGCTTTAAGCCGCACATCATCAAGCCTATCACTAAGTTTTTTAATTTCCGGGTCACCACCACGCCCTTTGAACCTGTAGATCAGTAACCTCATTACTTTCTCGGCTTCCTTAGGGTCCTTTTTATTCATTAGGCTATCAATAACTTCAGCATCAAGCACCATTTCTTCCATCTCATGGTTTACACCATCTACGTGTATATGATCATGAATGAGGGCAGTTGTTTGCGCACCAAGGGCGTGCCACAATAGCCTGCCATGATCGTCTGTAGCAGGGCGCACAGAAGTGTAGACCTGGCTTAGCCATTTATAATCTCGCTGGCATGAATTGAGGATAGGATCGGGACTTAACGCCTCCCAAACTTTAGACAAGGAATTATAGTCTTTGGCAAAAGCATCTCTTTTTTCATTGGTGTTGATACATTCCTGTGCTTTTGTCAAACCTTCAAATCCTTCAATAGACCTGTCAGTTCCCGAAAAATGCATCAAACACTTTTCTATCAATAGAGGTAACTGTTCCCTGAGCTCCTCCAAATTTGTGACAATTGCTTTTACCGCAAGCTCATCGAAGGCTAATGCTTTGGCTGTATCATCAAAAACGCCGAAATAATCTACTATCCTGCCAAACGATTTGTTTGGGAATAAACGGTTGGTCCTGCAAATGGCCTGCAAAAGCGTATGATCTTTCATAGACTTATCCAGGTACATAGTTTGCAGAATAGGCGCATCAAATCCAGTAAGCAGCTTTGCAGTGACTATTAAGAATTTCAGTGGCGAATTAGCATCATTATATTCGTCAACTACCTTTTCCTGCTTGTCTTTATCCATCGCCCACTTCTGCTTGAATTCGAGACTGTCGTTGGCCGTTGTTGAAATAACTACCTGACTCATTCGCTCCGGCAGGAGTATATCAAGTTGCTCTTTGTACAGCACACAAGCTTCCCTGTCTGGTGCTACTATCATTGCTTTAAAACCTTGCGGCTCCACATGCTCCCGGAAGTGTTCCGCTATATCAGTTACAATGGTCCTGATACGCTCCGGCGATTTAAGGAAAACGGACATCTTTGCCGCCTGCTGGCTCAGCAGATTCTTATCAGCTTCACTAAGGTCGTTTGCCAGTTCATTAAATGCAATGTCAAGTTTTTCTTTGTCTATATGAACGTTAGGCAGGCGGGGCTCAAAATGCAATGGCCTTGTTTGCTCATCGCGAAGACTGTCCTGGAAAGTGTACCTGCTCAGATAGCCTCCCTCATCCCCTTCGGCACCAAAAGCCCAGAAGGTATTTTTATCAGCTTTATTTATGGGAGTACCAGTTAGGCCGAACAAAAATGCGTTGGGTAAAGCAGCACGCATTTTCCTGCCTAGGTTGCCCTCCTGAGTGCGGTGGGCTTCATCCACCATCAGGATAATGTTTTCGCGTTTATTCATGTCGGCATAAGCATCCTTAAACTTATGCACCATGGTAATAATAATTTTCCTGGTGTCTTTTTCAAGCAGGTCGTGCAGCTCTTTAATACTATCGGCATTCACCAGGTTGGGTATATCCGCAGCATTGAATGTGCCTGATATCTGAGTGTCGAGGTCTATGCGATCTATTACTATGACCACAGTGGGGCTCTTCAGCTCCGCCATTTTCCGCAGCTTTTGCGCAGCAAACACCATGAGTAATGACTTGCCCGACCCCTGGAAATGCCAAATCAAACCCTTCCTTATGATCCCTTCTTCTACGCGGGCTACTATAGCATTGGCACCTTCATATTGCTGGTAGCGGGCTACTACCTTTATTTTCCGCTTTTTGCTATTGGTGCTGTAGATGACGAAATACTGCAAAATATCAAGCAGCGTTTGCGGGCGCAGCAGGCTGCTCATTTGCTTTTTTACGTCATGCAAGTTGGCATATTTTGCCAGCTCGTCATTTTCTTCTTCTATCCTCCACGGGCACCAGAATTCCAGCGGTGTTTTCACCGCACCATACCTCAGCTCTTTACCCTCTGTGGCAAAGCTGAGGATATTGGGCACAAATAGTGCAGGCACTGTGCCCTCATAAATATCATGAATATCAAAAGCGCCATCTAGCCACGATACCGCTGGGCGCACTGGCGTTTTGGCCTCACCTACCACAACCGGTATGCCATTGATGAACATTACTATATCCGGTATCTTGGTTTCTCTGGCTCTGATCTTGAATTGGTTGGTGAGTATGTAGGTGTTATTACCATAGTCCTCAAAATCAATGAGCCTTATCGCCACATGAGCCCCATCTTTACCGAAGGGCATGGTCTTATCTCCCTTTAGCCACAATGCAAACTCTTCATTGGCCGATACCAGCCCCAAGTTGCCTACTGATAGCAAAATGGCCCGCAGCTTATGTATCACCTCATCTGCCCGCTCCGGCTGCGCATATATCTCAGGGTTTATTTTGATAAGTGCCTTTTTCAGCTCTCCCTCCAGCAACACTTCAGTTATTTCCCGCTTAAGCCTATCGGCAGGTACATACTCCCATAGAGCATTGCCATACCGCGACTCCGGTTCACTCACCACTCCACCGGCAAGGTTAAGATTTACGCCAGTTAGCTCTTTTACGATAAGGTGTTCTACGGTATTGAGTTCGTTGAATGACATGCTATATTGATTGTATAAATTTGATAAATGCTATGCGTAATACCGTCGCGCCGCGTTTATTCCCTATTGCGGCCACTAAAAATTGATCATATTGTAGTAGCATTTCTTTATAAAATGCACTGTATGATAAATTCCGACTTATCGGCCGCCATATATCTTCTTCGATAATGTCCTTCAAATCGTCTATAACGACGATTGCGGCTCTTTCTCCAGATACATACCTGTCAATACGTCTTCCAAATTTGTACAGAAGATCATCGACAATTTTCTTTCTTCCATTGATCCAAAGTTCGTCTCTATTCAAGCCATAAACTTTAATACTCAATGTACCCCTTGGAGAGTTACTATCAACAATTTTACCACTTGGCAAAAATTTAATGTGCTTTGCAGGGTCATCGATTTCGGGGTTTATAAGCTCAAAACCTTCGTTCTTTAGAGGACTATTCAAAATGAAATTTGCTCTGTCATCGAGAACACCAGCCAAAAGCGTAGGACCAAGAACTCTTCCTGGTATGTTTCTTATCGGGAACTGATTGTTTTTAGTAGAATTACAATTGCCACAGGCAAGTAACAGGTTTGACCATTCATAAGCTAGCCAATAATAACCAGTGTGAACAATTCCAAATACTCCATCCTTGGGCCGAAAATGTTCAACCTGAGCTGGACTCCCTTTAGGTTCTTGTTCGCAATAAGCACATTTGCTATTGTAAATCCCTTTCAACATACGAAGGATGGGTGCACTTCTATATAATCCTGAAGCACCAGGGAACCAGCCACCAGCTGCCATTACAGCAGCCTTTGCATCGATATACGGTTGCCTATGTGGGTTTAGACTAAGTGGACGAATTAGATAATGTTTGTTTATTTTTTTCATTTTTTGCCAAGGGTTGCTTTCAGTTTAGCTATATACTGTGCATCAGGCATAATTTTGATATTCAGCTTTTTCTTCAGTTCCTCAAAGTCTTTGGCTTCTTCGTAGTCATCCTGAGTTAGAATTTCCGATTTATCTTGATTTGAATTGGCAGATATCGTTCGCATTCCAAAAACAGGTGAAGTCAAAATGTTGTTTGGAGTGAGGTTCTTTACATGGAAATTCTCTATTTTATCAACGACAATTTCCATTTTTGAATCGCGTTTTACCACATAAAAGGCACTTTCTTCAGGAGCGCCAAGCAATGGAATTGGGCTATGAGTTGAAATTACAAATTGAATACATCGAAAATTATCATTCAGCAGCTTAACAATTGCCTTCTGAAAAATTGGGTGTAGGTGGATATCAATTTCATCTATTAACACAATACCTTGAAGTTCTGCTATGTCCGTTACTTCCGGCTGCTCCTGAAATAATCTAACAATCATATCGCCTACCATCGATATGATATTTTTAGCCCCAGAGGCCAATTGTCCATATGAAACTTTTAACACAGCAACGTCAGCCTCCAATTTGTCTACGTTGAACTGAGAATCACTTTCTTCGAATAGTTCATCATTGTCCGGATTACCTAAAACGTATTGTGTAGGACTATTGTCATTTGACCATATAAATTTTCGAAAACCGGGGATCATATCCCGTATTGCTGCTGCTATTATTGACTTTCGCTTCTCCAGCTCTTCATCGTCAAGATTCGGAAGTAACTGCAATCCTTTTTCAATGTCGTATAGTATAGGTGCCGAATTAAATAAACTGTCGTTGTAACTATGTTGGCTTATATCAATATCAATAGAGTGGTTAGTCATCAATCTATACGGTCCATAACTTGCGTAACCTAAAACCACTTTCTCCGCAGTGTGGTTGGAACTTTTTGTTTTACTAAACTCTACAACTTTTTGCGCACTGCCTTTTTCAGTATGTACACTCAGTTTAACTTCAACATTATAGTCTCCTTCTAGGCCTGATTCTGCAATTATTTTGTGATCAGACGTCAGGGCAGTACCAATTGCTTTGAGAATAGTACTTTTTCCGGTTCCATTTTCCCCAGTCAAAAAAATACACTTTGCATTTTGAGGAATATCTCCGATAACGCAGTTTTTAATTCCGAGAAAAGAGTTAATTCTTATTTCATTAAGCTTGAACGGATTTGGCACCTCCCTTTTTTCATCTTCAGTAGTAAATGTAATGCTAGTTATTCTAGGCGTTCTACGATATCGCTCAATGTTATTTATCCATTTTTCAAATGTTTTCTCAGGTATTAAACCAAGTTTGTTGCCGTCTTTTTTCAATTCTGTTGACCTCAAGATAGCATCATCAATTCTAGGTTTATCTTCTTTCAAGAATACATCCAATGATTCTTTTATTATTCCAAATTGCCAACCGCTATTACCATAGTATTTGTAATACCTTCCTTTAATAAGGTCCAATTCTGAGATTTTGCCATAAAGCTCCCTATCCACAAAAGTTTTTTTAATATCTGAGTCAAAAACCGAAATCATCAAGAAACACTCCGTATCCATGATACAGAAATAAATGTTCGGAGTTTTGTTCATCCAGTCGGTACCTGTCCAGAATGAAATCGCTATATAACTATCATTACCATGAAACCAATACCCGCGATCTAATCGTCCAAACCTATTTGTGATTCTGGTTGTAAATCGAAAGCCGGGGTCATGTTCATGCCTCTCGGACAAGTACTTATATAACTCTTCATATAATTCATGCATGATGATGGTAATTTATAGTTTGGGCTCCGCCAATATACTCAAATACTTAATAATATCACTGGCAACAACTTCTACTACCTCTTCATTCTCGTTCCCAAAGTGTATTTCCTGCTGATACAACGGCCATTTACCAGTCACTGACTTTATTCTGAACACTATTTCCGCTTCAATACATTCCACTAGGCGTTTGTATTCATCATAACCAGGATCGCCCTTTTTTATGGCTGTTTTGAATGGCTCAAACACCCATACGAATAGCTCAACATCTTCTTCTCCCTTCCAACCATAGCCGTGATAGCCTTTCTGATTTTTGGGATACAGGCCATAGCGCAGCCTGCTGCCTATATGCTGATCAGCATAGCCCACATAGAGTACATCTTTTCCTTTGCGAACGATGTATATTTTAGGGCACCGGCCTTGGCGAACATCTTTGTCAAAGTTCTTTATACAAATCCCTTCCTTTTCTATGCGGCATATTTTTCTTGCATCAATACCATGCTGGGCGAGATGTAGCGTATACCGGAACGGGTCTGAATATTTGGGTGGGGTTTTTATCATGGTTGTATGTTTAGATATCGGTAGCCTGCCACCCCCAATCATACCCAAATTTCACCAGGCTGATATCGAGATGCATCATGTGCAGTAACTCTGCTCTTTTTAAGTATTGCTCTGAAGCCTCGTTGCGCTTTGCTTCATATTTGTTCAGGTGTGCTAATGTTACCGGGTTGTTGGTGCGGGTTATGGTAATGAGCTCACCGATGTCGGCAAGTAGTGCTGTGACTTTATTGGGCTCTATAACCAGGTCTTTAACAGGAAACGGAATCCACTCCGGCAATTCTCCTTCCAGAATATCGTCTACCTTTTCCGGTACTGGGGCTATATGCAGGCAGTATACCCATCCGTCGGCGGTATGTACTGTTGCCGATAGCAACATCAGTTCTGCCAGCACTTCTTTATCTTTCAACTTCAAGGCATAAGCACCTATACCCAAAGGCTCCATTTTATCCATCATCAGCAACTTATGCTCATGGGCCTTTAGGAAATACTGCTCGTCCATAAACAGTACATTCAGCAATACTACACACCGCCGCATGCGGGCACGCAGTATACCACCCAGGTCGCGGTCTTTGCTGGCGTGCATATATTTATTGCGATCGTCTCGTAATTTATGTAGCAGATCATTGAGCCCTTTGGTTGGTTCCTTTGTGGTGATATCATCAATGAGCCCTGCCAGAATTTTATCGTTTTTCAGGCCCAGTTGCGTACACCGCAGCTTTACCGCCAGTTCGACTATGCGCAGCACCTTGCTATACGCCTCATCATACAGTAGCGGGTGATAATAAGCATGAGCCATCATATACTCAGCCAGCAAGTATTCTTCTCTTATTTCCCCAGGTACCGAAGGATGAAACCTGCCCCTGATGACAAACTCCCTACAGTAACTTTCAAAGTCATGCAGATCATATAGTTTCCACCACACTGCCGGTTCATGATACTCCATCAGGCACTGAATATTTGGTTGATTAATTGCTTCTTAATTAGTTGGGTTTTCGAAATCTGATTGCCTATTTCTAAAATACAATCCTCTACTATATTGATTCTTGTAACAATCGCCTCTTGCTCGAGAATAGTAAGATTAGGAACTTGAATTTCCTTCAAAATTGCAAGGTTCAAACCTGTCCTTGAGTTGCTATCCCCTGTCATTTCCCTAAAGTCATCATATTTACTATCTAAATAATGAAACAGAAATTCAGGCAAAAAAAGCTGTTTATTAGGCAAAAATGCAGCAACGGACTGATTTGTACATAATTCAACTTTTGTAATTGCAACCGTGCCTTTTGTTTTACCTTGACCAGCTAAAGCTATGACTACTGAGTTTTCTGGTAAAATTTTTGTACTGGAATTGTTTAGCCCATCTTCGGTGATTCTTCCTTCAACATCATAGATTCTTTTTTTGTGAACGTCACCAGATGCCATCCATTTGATACTGCCATTTTCCCAATACCTTCTCTCACTAGTACTTGGAGTGCCTCCAGCTGTTAACTTAAAAATAGTTCCAGCTTTCACAAATTTCCCCTTGTAGTCTTTAAAAAATACTTTCCTTAAACAATCCTTCACAATAAGTTCGGATTTCATCAATTCCTCCAATCGTTCTATTGTTTCATCTGCAGCCCAAAGCAACTCAGCCAGCTTTGCCTGCTGGTCTTTTGGGGGTAGCAGGATTTTGAAATCCGCAACATCTCTCCATCTTACATGAGGATTGGTGGAGCCGACTATAGCACTTGTGGTATGACTATAGAATGAATGCGATAAAAACAATTGAGGAAAGAACTGCTCATCAACCAATTCGTTGTTCGCCTCCAATGTCAGCGTTTTCTCTCCACAAATACCATCAAAAGAAGCTAACGCAACTCTTCTCAAATGTGGATTTCGGGTGGGGTATAATACCTGTCCTTTTCTGAAAATTTTGTAGAACGTAGGTGGTAATTCATCCTTCACAATTTCGCCCCACCTTTTTATGTGCAGGCTATCAGCATCCAAATGCTCCACCTTGAGAAAACGGTCAAAGTTTGATGAGGCATTTTCCCGGTCATTCTCCTCCTTCTTAGTGCAAATATTTCCTAAAGTAACAGGTTGCCAGCTTGATTTATCTATATTCATTGGTAAGTTTTCAAATCAGATATTGTCTTAGAAATAGTAATTCTTAATTCCTTTGAATCTTCAGTCCACGTTTTGATCAACAATTTTAAATTGCCCTCAAATGAGTTAGTCAATCGAGACGACCTGACATACTTGGTTACGTGTAAAGATGCATCTGACTCTAAGATTTCTTTGTTGTCTACGATTCTTGAGAAATCGGTTATCTCCTCATAGTTCCTATAACAATTCCATATCTTCTGGATATGCACTTCATCCAAAAAAGCGATTGCCTTTTCATTGCGTATCTCGTTATATGCATTGATGAACAAAACTTTATTTTTTCGAAATTTAGGTTTACGGCGATTGCAAATTAACAGACACGATTCCATTGCTGAGTTATAGAAAAGATTCTTGCCTAAACCTATCACCGCATCGACACTATCGGTCAAAATCATATTTCGCCTTAGTTCCTTTTCACTATCTCTGAATAATATACCATGCGGCCAAAGCACCACACACCTTCCATTCTTCGCATCAAGGCTTTTGTGTATGTGCTGCTGAAAAGCGTAGTCGGCACAGCCCTGTGGTGGGGTACCCCACAGGTTGCGGCCATAAGGGTCGTTGGCCCATGCCTTCTGGTCCCATTGCTTTATGCTATAGGGCGGGTTGGCCAGTATCACGTTAAAGGTCTTTAGCTCATCGTCTTCCAGCAGGCCGGGGCTGCTCAGTGTATTGCCCCGCACCACGCTAAAGTCCTCTATGCCGTGCAGAAACATATTCATGCGCGCTATAGAGCTGGTGATCAGGTTTATCTCCTGTCCGTATAGTTTCAGGGTGCGGTATTCCTTGCCTGCGGTCTTTAATTGTAGGGCTGCATTCAGCAGCAGCCCGCCACTGCCGCAGGTAGGGTCATAAACCGTTTCGCCCGGCTGCGGGTCACCTATTAGCGTCATCAGCCTTACCACAGTGCGGTTGGTATAAAACTCTGCCGCTGTATGCCCGCTATCATCGGCAAATTGTTTTATCAGGTATTCATAAGCATTGCCCAATTCATCCTGCGGCACATGTTTCAGGTCCAGCCGCTGCTGGCTAAAGTGCTCTATCAGGTTTATCAGCATTTCATCGCTCAGTCGGTCCTTATTGGTCCAGGTAGCATCACCAAAAATGCCATAAAGCTGCTCGGGGTTTGCCTTCTCTATATCACGCATAGCCGCCTGCAGGGCATTGCCCACATTACGGGTCACCTGCCTTATATCATTCCAGTGGCAGCCCTCCGGCAGCTGAAAACGGTGATTCTCTGCAAAGGCGGCAAAGTCAGTATCTCCATCGCTCTCCCGCATCGCCTCTTCGTACTCTTCATCCCACACATCGCTGATGCGTTTAAAGAACAGCAACGGAAACATATACTGCTTATAATCTCCTGCATCTATAGTGCCCCGCAAATAAGTGGCAGCACCCCACAGGTATTTTTCAAGTTGTTGCTGGGTCATTGGTTAGTTAACTCTTTAATGAACTTTTTTGCCTGTTTCAATTCTTCCTGATATTGCTGGTCTTTCAGCAGAATATATTTAAACCTACCTGGAAACAAAGTTTCCAATTTATTGCCCGTGAATTCGCATAATTTTTTCCTATTCGGGCTGATTTTCGGATCGGAAAATCGGGTTAGCCAGTGAATAAGAATGATTCTAACCGTTTTCTCCTCCTCCAAATATGGCCATAACTTAAGAACATTCGCTTGTGGGTGTTTTTGCCCATTCTCAATCTCTGCAAGTACCAATACATTATCAGACAAATAAACATGATTATCAGCATCGCCCCAACCATTAAGCCGCATCTCATTCCCCGCAAACTTAATTTGCAGTTCCTTTTCAACTATTTCGCAATAATCGATATTGTATGGTACGGTTGCTTTCATTACATCAAATTAAACTCCTTCAATAGCACTTTAAACCTATCCTCTGCCTCCCACGCCTTCTCTGCAGCATTTTCCAGTTGTGCAAGGGCTTCATCAAGGCTCGGCAGGTCATCAGTAACCGTCTTTTCTATGTACAGCGGTATATTCAGGTTATACTCCTTTGCTTTCAACTCATCCACACTTACCACTTTTGCATGGTCTGTAACATCTGCATATTCTTTGTACCAGCTATAAATAGCATCTATGTGCTGCGGTTCCATATAGTTCTGCGCCCTTCCCACTCTTACCTGGTCTGATGCATCAATGAACAGTACTTTCTTTCTTCTTTCCTTTGGTTTTAGTGCCCGGAATACGAGTACACATGCCGCCAGCGTTGTACCATAAAAGATATTGGCACCCAGCCCTATCACAGCTTCCAGCATATCCTGCTCTATCAGCTCCTGTCTTATCCTTCCCTCTGCCCCCTTCCTGAAAAGCGTACCATGTGGCAGCACTACAGCCATTCGCCCGGTCTTGGGCTTCATACAGCGTATCATATGCTGCACCCAGGCCATATCGCCGTTACTTGATGGAGGCACACCGGCTATGTTGCGGCCATAGGGGTCAGTTGCCCATTGGTCTGCGCCCCATTCTTTTAATGAGAACGGTGGATTTGCAATAACACAATCAAACCGCTTGATTTCGTCATTATCTAAATGGCCCGGATTGCGCAGTGTATCGCCGCGTACTATTTCAAAGTCTTCAATACCATGCAGGAACATGTTCATTCTTGCAATAGTAGATGTCGTCAGGTTCTTTTCCTGTCCATACATTTTTAGTGTACGATAGTCTCTGCCTTCTTCCTTCAGGTGTTCTACGCATTCCAGCAACATGCCACCTGTGCCACAAGCCGGATCGTAAATGGTTTCACCTTCTTTCGCGTCTATAACAAGCCCTATAAGATGAACCACGGAACGGGGAGTATAGAATTCGCCCGCTTTTTTATTGGTCAGATCTGCAAAGTGTTTGATAAGATACTCGTAAGACCTGCCGAGAATATCCGCATCTACCGCTTCGTTAGAAAGATTGTATTGAGAGAAATGCTCGATCAAGTTTGTCAGCAAAGAATCCGGTAATTTTTCTTTGTTGGTCCATGCGGCATCACCAAATATTCCATAAAGCAGTTGCTGGTTAGCTTTTTCTATTTCCCTGAATGCCTTTTGCAAAGCCTTGCCTACATTTACAGTAGTATTTCTCACATCTTCCCAATGGCAATCGTCGGGGATAATGAAACGGTGTAATTCGGCGAGCTCTGCATAATCCTTATCTCCTCCGGATTCCTTTAAAGCCACCTGGTATTCCTCGTCATAGACGTCGCTTATGCGTTTAAAAAACAGCAGAGGGAAGATATATACCTTAAAATCGGCAGCATCAACCGGGCCCTTTAATATCCAGGCGGCCTTAGAAAGGTATTGTTCCAGCTTACTGAGAGATAATTTTTCCATTATTGGTTAAAGGTATCTATGGTTTGTTATAAAATCACATTGTGTCTCAGACTAGTTACTTAATTGTCTCTATTTGTCGTTTACTACCGTTAATTGTAACATGATCGTAACCTATGCGTGACATCAATCGATACTCATCATTTTTTGTGAACATTAATAAATCTTGCTTCGCATTTCCGGCAATAGCTCACCTTCTTCATTAATCCATTCTGGCAAGCAGTAGAACTTGCCTCGAACACCGTGAAGTTTATAAGGTATCAACCGCTTGAATTTCATCGCTGCGTTAAGAGAAGGAGAAATAAACTTTTCCTTGCTTGCTTTTTTATTAAGAATTGGTTCCCGACGCAATAGCAGCGAAATTATGTCGGCAGAGCGCAATGGCTTTTTGGCTTGAGCAACTATAAACACAAGTTTGCTAACCCATGTTCTGCTTTCATCGTATTTATCTTTAGGGTTTACATAGTGGTCAAGTAACAACCGCAATTTTATATTCTCATTTTCCTGCTTGTGCAATTGATCTTTTGTTTCACTCAGTTCCTTTTGCGCATCGGCAAGCTTCTTTTTTATCCTTTCAAGCTTGATTTCGAGGGATGATGGCGGATTCTGATTTGTTTTGAACATGTGGTCGATGTGTTTTCGTATCTCCGCAAACATACTCAAACGAAATCTATTACTAATCTCACTTTCCCGCTTTATTTTGGTGCTGGAATATCGGTTTAATCTAAATTCACCAAGAATGCTATTTCAATTGCATGTGTGATACTGAAATAATATGTGTGAGGTATATAAGATTCAGCACATTGGTCAGTTTTCGAATAATCTGCCAACATTTCATGACACGATATTTGAGTAATTCGACATAATGACAATGCGAAAATAAATATACAATCATGCTATTTGAAAAAGTTTGGGATGATTTGTGGCGGTTTAGAACTATCTTAGATTTCAAAAAAGACGGAAAGTTTGTCATTATTACCCTCTTTTTTGGTTTGCCAATTGATGTAGTAGTAACATGGAACTGAATATAAAAAGCAACTCGAGCAATGGAAAGCTATCAGCTACTAATGGATCAATGGACACACCCGAATGGCTCCGCTCATTTAAGGGCTGCGAGCATTACTCAGACTCTGAAGCAATGGCTGTAATAGAAAGCTTAAATATTTTTGCATCAATCCTTTTAATGAATGCTTCACAAAAATTACATGTAATTGATAATCAATTAGTTATATCTTTACAACAAGAAGAAACGCTTCAAAAACTAGCAGCATGAACACACTATCTACATTCGCACGATTCGGCAAAACAAATGATAAAATGCTTCGTCTATCCGAAGCTAAAATGGCCGTTGTTTATACAAGGGTTTCCAGCAAGGAGCAGGCAGATACAAACCTTTCTTTAGAATACCAGCGAAAAGCTATTGATGATTATGCTCAGCGAAACAACATAAGTGTAGCTGGGTATTTCGGCGGCACTTATGAAAGTGCAAAGACCGATGGTCGTAAAGAGTTTCAGCGAATGCTTGAATTCATCAAGAAAAACAAAGGTAAAATTTCGCATGTACTTGTTTACATGCTTGACCGTTTCAGCCGCACCGGCGGCGGAGCTATAAAGCTGGCTCAGGAGTTAAGGGAAAAACACGGCATAGAGGTATTTGCAGTAACTCAACCAACCGATACATCTAATCCAAGCGGTGTATTACAGCAGTCTATTCAGTTTATTTTCTCCCAATATGACAATGAGCTAAGGAAGCAAAGATCAGTAGCCGGTATGCGAGAGAAGTTCAAACGGGGAATATGGGTTGCAAAACCGCCTATCGGCTATGATGTAATAAAAATCAATGGTGTAAGAAAGATCGTGGTAAATGATATTGGCAAGAAAATCAAGAAAGCGTTTCAATGGAAAGGTAGCGGTGTAAAAAATGAAGCAATATTAGATAGGCTTAGAAGTATGGGTGTTAGCTTAAACAAACAGCATCTTACAAAATTGCTGAAAAATCCTTTCTATTGTGGATTGATCAGTCATAATATGCTCGAAGGAGAAGTGGTAGAAGGCGAACACCAGCACCTAATTTCTAAAGAGCTGTTTTTAAAAGTCAATGAAATACACCAGAGTAATTCAGGATATGGTGTGCCGCACAAAAAGCAACAGGATGAACTGCCCTTAAAGGTATTTATCAAGTGCAGCGATTGTAATGAACCTTTTACTGGTTATATTGTAAAAGCCAAAGGACTGTGGTATTATAAATGCAGGACTAAAGGCTGCAAATGCAACAAGAGTGCCAAGGAAATGCACAAGACTTTTGTGGAATTTCTCAGTGATTATAACATCAAAGAGGAATTGAAAGCACCATTACTTAAAAAAATGGAAGCTGTATGGAAAGACATAAACAAAGAGAGCTATGAGTTGGAACATAGCTATAAAAAGCAACTTTCTGCGGTAAACGCTAAGATTGAGGACATCGAAGAAAGCTACTATATCAAAAAGGATATGAATAGGGAAACCTATGATAAGTTCCGGTTGAGGTTTGAGACGGAGCTTAAAGATATCAACAAGAACCTGTCTCAACTGACAATAGGCATTTCGAACCCAATGGCAGCTATTGAGAAAGCAATAGGCATATCAGTAGAACTGCCTACAGAGTGGACTTCCAGCGATATTAGCCATAAAAACAAGTTGCAAAAACTGCTGTTTCCTGAGGGAATTGTTTATGACAAGAAAAAAGGGGTATTTCGAACCGAAAGAGTAAATTCTATTTTTGTTGAAATCGCCCGTCTGACAAGCGTTTCGGGCAAAAATGAAAGGAGACAAACAGGGGTTAATTCCCGTTTGTCTCCTTCTGTGCGGCAAAGGAGATTCGAACTCCCATGCCCGTTACAGGCGCTACCACCTCAAAGTAGTGCGTCTACCAATTTCGCCATCGCCGCATTGAGGGAGCGCAAAGGTAAAAGAAAATTGACAAATTCGCAAACAACAGTTTTGTAGCAACAGGAATAGTTTGTGATCATTTAGTGGTGATCACTACGCTTGCTGTTTTGCCTTTTTTGTTGTAGGCGGTTACTTTATGCTGCTCGGTACCATCGGTGAGCAGCATCTGTGCTGTGTTGGGTGGTGCTGTGCCTTCGTCGCCGGCAACGATTGTTATCGTGTTGGTCTTTTCAGTTAGTGGAATGGTTAGCGTTTTTTTCTCGGCTGTAAGTACGTAGTTGGTCAGTATTTCCCTGCCATTGAGCAAAACGGTCACTACATCGTCGTCTATCACCCCGCCATCCCAGATATACAGGGTGCACTGCCGGGTAGTAAAGGTGATTTTTTTGTCTTTCCCCTCGGTTATTTTTTCAGGGTCATCGGGTACGGCAGGTTTGGCTACAGTGTCTGGAGGGGGCGCCAGTTTCAGGATTTTGGCATCGGTCAGCGGTATTTCGAACAGCGCTTTGCCCTCGCTGCAAATGGCCTTGTTTTTGTTACGGCCTACAAATGGTCCGGATATAACGTATTTATCTTTTCTGGTTTTCCACTGCAAAACGGTGCTCAGGAAGCACATTTCGAATGAGTCGGCCAAAGCACCCATGGTTCCGGTTTCGGTAATGGCCAGGGTTTTCTTGTCCTGATTGATCATGCCCTTCACCCTGGCCCTGAACTCCATGCCTTCCTGCGAGGTTACCGAGTATCCTTTGACTGTATTTCCAGCAATATCAAGCACGAGGCGGTATGGGTAGCTCTCGCCTGTTTTTGAGGTGATGGAGCCTTTGATCGACAGTTGCGATTGCTGCGCAGGCAACACCAGCGGCATCCCTAGCAAAAAGGTAATCATGCATACAACGAAAACGTTCCTTGGTGTTGCGATGGGTAGGTATGGTTTTGGTGCAGGCATCAGTCGAAAGTTATTTTTGCGGTTTGCCGGTTCTGAGTTTCTTGTATATTTTAATGGCACTCATCAGCACGATCACAAAGAGTACAAGTCCGCCCAATCCCCATACAAGGCTAAGGCTCTGCCTGACCACAGCCAGCATCACAATAGCTATTAGGAATATAGTGGCTACTTCATTCCAGACCCGCAATTTTCCGGACGAGAGCCTGAAAATACCTGCTGCTTGCTGTTTGAAAATGACATGCAGCGAAAGGTGGTAGGCATACAAACCCACTACAAAGCCGAGCTTTACCACCAGCCAGTTGTCGAGGTGGCCATAGAGATACCACATCCAGGGGCCGAACAGCAGTGTTAGTACGGCAGAGGGCCAGGTGATACCATACCACAGCCGGCGACTCATAATACCAAACTGCTGCTGCAAAATGGACTTTTCAGGTTCAGGTTTGTCATTGGCCTCGGCGTTGTAAATAAACAGCCGGACGATATAGAACATACCGCTGAACCAGGTAACTATAAATATGATGTGTAGTGCCTTGACGTAAAAATACATACCCTATGGTCTACGATAATAACTGGTCAAAAATACACTAAAACCCGCTATTCAGCAGCCGGGATCCATCTGCTAACCTTGCAGGGTAGTGTTGCCGGTGTTGAGCGGGTTATGGCTGCACCAGGGTAGCAACGGCTTCAACCCAGGATGGCTGAGTATTCATGCAGGGGATGTAGGTATAATTGATGCCACCTGCCTCGATGAAGTTCTCTTTCTCCCGGATGGCAATTTCTTCGAGGGTTTCAAGGCAATCGCTGACGAAAGACGGGCACACAACCAGCAGGTCTTTAATACCTTCGCCGGGCAACTGGCCCATGCGCGCTGTAGTGGCCGGTGTGAGCCATGCTGCCCTGCCCAGTTTTGACTGGAAGGCTACGCTGTACCGTTCTTTGGGTAGGCCCAGCTTTTCGGCCACGAGGGTGGTTGTGGTGTAACACTGGTGGCGGTAGCAATAGCTGTGTGCCGGTGATGGGGTAGTGCAGCATCCGGAAGTCTGCAGGCAATGCCGCTCGGTAATGTCACTTTTGAGGATATGCTGCTCAGGTATACTGTGGTAGCTGAACAGTAAATGGGTATTGTTGCCGGTGATGTAGGGTTTCATGCTTTCGGCAAGTGCTGCAATGTACGCGGGGTGATTATAAAAAGGGCGCACCACAGAAATGGTAAAAGGGTAATTGCCATCGGCATGTACTTTCTGGGCGTGCACCGATGCTGTCTCAAAACTGGACATCGCATAATGGGGGTAGAGCGGCAGCAGTACTGCTTCTGTAACATCGGGGTGGTTGCGCATGATCTCATCATACGCACTCTTCATATCGGGGCTGCCATACCTCATAGCTATGATAACTGGTTCGGTGGTAACCTGCTGCAAAGCCTGCTTTAACTGCCTGGTGATGTGTACGAGTGGTGAGCCGTCTTTTGTCCAGATAGACCTGTAAGCCTCAGCCGATTTTGGTGCCCTGAAGGGCGTAATGATGCCCTTTACCAATATAGTTCTGGCAATGTAGGACGAATCTATGACCCGCTCGTCCATCAGAAACTCATTCAGATACTTACGTACATCCTTCACCTCGGTAGTGTCGGGTGATCCCAGATTCATCAGTACTATTGCACGTTTTTTATTCCCACCCATTCTGTCAGCTTATTGTATGAGGGTGCAAAGAAACATACTAATTGAACCCAATGAGCGCAAGGGCGCAATTATACGCAACTTAAATGACGTATGAATGACAGACAGCATTCTTGCACTCCGGCAATGATCAATACACAACAAGTTTACCCCTGCTGGTACCTGCACTGTGTGTAAGTTCACAGATGTAGAAGCCGGCAGGCAGATCGCTGATATCTACTTTCAGGGTTCCCGCCTGGTCAAATTTGCTGTTGGAGGTGTACATCGTTTTGCCATCAGTGGTGATAAGGCTTACTGTGGCAGTCTGGTTGCGCAGGGTGTTGCCGGGCGAAGTGATTGTAAAAGAGCCATGGCACGGATTGGGAGCAATGTTGATTTTCTGCTGTTGTGATACCGTGTTTTTAATGGCTGTGGGTGTAATCTCCAGTTTAGGACTTTTCCACATGCTGCGACCATAAGTTGCTGCCCATATTTCATTGGTGCTGTGGTTGATATTGAGGTCATAGACATTTACATTGGGTAGCAGATTGTTGTAGAGCGCCCATGAGGTCATTTCGGTGGTTCGGTAAAACACTGCTGCGTCAGTGCCTACGTACTTGGTTTTGGAGAAGGTATCTATCACCATGCAGTTTACAGGTATGTTGGGCAGGCCGGCACTCTGGTTTACCCAGTTGCCGGTAGTGGGCTCGTACATCAACACTTTGGAGCTGTTGTAGCCGCTCAGTGTTACCCATATGCGTTTTGCATCCAGAGGGTCTACAACAAGGTCTGAAATGTAGTTGGTAAATGTGGTTGGGATAGTACCCCAGTCGTCGCCGCCATTGGCAGTGTAGTGAATTCTGGAAGATGCTCCGTTGTTACGCACAGCATAGATGTAGTCGGGATTGTCCATGCCAATCGTGAGTATATCGATATTGGCTACTGAACTGAACTGCGGAGAGATAATGTCCCAGGAAGTGCCATTATCGAGAGAAGCATAAACAGCTTTGTAACCTATATACAGATTGGCTGGATTAGTGGGGTGCAGCACGTATGGCGTGATCCACGCACCGGGAGTGGGTAGGTCGTCAGTAATGCTACTGAAGTTGATACCGCCGTCGGTGGTTTTATCTACATGGCCGTTCTGATACGCACAATAGAACACGAACTCAGGGTCGGCATAGTTAAAGAGGCACTGCATACCATCGCCACCGGTCATATCTGTGGCAACCCCTGCATCCAGCTTTTTTGATCCGTTGTCCTGCGAACCACCCAAGCAAAAGGTAACCCCATTGGCAACAGCATTTCTGTAAAACTGAGTAACACCTATTCCGTCAGTAATGTCTTTCCACCGTCCGGTAAGTGGTGAATACGTTTTGTAAATACCACCATCGCAGCCCAGATACATGCAATGATTGAGCGGGTTGTACCCCAGCCAGTGTTTGTCGGCATGTACGGTTTCCAGGCCGGTTACACCACTATACCACTGATTGGCTATCTCCCATGTGTAGCCGCCATCTACAGAATGGTAGTTGTTGATACCACCAATGGTTACATTGTCGGGGTTTAGCGGGTCTACGGCAATACAGAGGTCGTACCAGCCTTGTCCGCCGCAGTTTGTTGCCGGTAAGCCCAGATCGTAGCCCAGCATATTGTTTACACAAAATGAATTGTCTTCGAATGCAGGGTCAAAAGTTGCGCCAAAATCATGCGAAACATAGACTCCGAGCAGGCCGTTTTCGTTATTGGCGGCTATTGCTTTTACTTCGGTAGGCATTGCCGGGCACACCGCCAGCGCAATGCGGCGCGCTGCAAAAAATGAAGTGGAGGTCGTCCAGGTATATCCACCATCGGCAGACTGCAAAATCTGCGCAGAGCTACCCATGTCAGCCGTCGCATGCAGTACCGCAGTGTCAGCAGGATTGAAGACCACCTGGCGCAGGTTTTGTGAGTATACTTTCTGCCAGGTCGCACCCCCGTTAGAGGATTTGTAGAGCCCGGTAGATGCGCCGAAAATAAGTTTGTTGGTATCAATAGGGTTGATGAGCAGTGAAGATCCGAGGCGGAAAGAGTCCTGAGTCCAACCCGGACCAATGCTTGTCCATGTAGTGCCACCATCGGTAGATTTTATTACCCCGGTACTGTATTCATCAGAGCCGTCCACGTCACCTGTAAGTACATAGATCGTATTGCCATTGAGTGGGTTTACTTTTATGTCAGTAACGCTGAGATTGGGCATGTTGTCGTACAGGCATTTCCATGTAGCTCCACCATTGGTAGATTTCCAGGTGCTGCCTGCAGCGCTGCCAGCGTATAAAATATTTGAATCGACCGGATCGAATGCAACAACATTGATACGGCCAATACCTGAATAACCACCTTTTGACTTACTGGGCCCCTGGAACGTCCAGTTTGCCGAAGCTGTGGTTTTGGCAGCTGAGCTGGCATAGCTATTCATAAATTCGCGCCACTCTTTTCTTGTTCTGCCTGAGCTGACGATATACCCCAGCGAGTCGAGGTGTTGTTTCCAATACCAGCTCCACCGGTCGAAATGGTAGTCTTCATCTTCCTTTACCGCGCCGCCATATTTGGCGTCTTTAAGGTTCTCTTTTTCATTGCTTTCAATCCGTTTGTAGTTTGCTACCGCATCCAGATACTTCACACGACCGCCATTCTTTGGCATCCAGGGCTGTGCACCGGCAGCGTGGGTGAGTGCCAGCAATATTGTCAATAGAAACGATTTCTGCATTGTGTACTTTTTTTTTGTTTTATAACAGGGTTTTGTTGTTCGGTTTTTATTGTCAGGGGTACTTTATTGTTTCATCAGACCCGGCTTTTTTTCTATTTTTTTAACGGACAGAAAAGCCCATTTCTTGCTTCCGGTTTTCAAAGCGATAGTGTTGTTGTTTATTTTTTGCAATGCTGGTGGAGCGGTGAATGATCCGGGCATTAATGTAGTAATTAGGAGGGTGTCTCCCGCCTTTATCTGTTGGCGCGTAGTGCGCTCTATTGTGTAGTTTATTCCTTTTGGGAGTGCAGTGTTGCTGGCAGGCGCAGCATGTATCTTTTCAGTTTTGCAGGCAGCCCACTTGTTATTGGCACGCCATGCAAAAGTTTCAGGAAAGGACGGATCACGCCAGATTACGATAAACTGTGTTGTAGTGTTGGTCATTCCGTCGCTTCTGCCAGGCAAATCAGATCTGGTATAAGCGTCTATCAGGTCGAATTGAGGGATTTTGTATTTTCTTGCAGTTGCATCGGCGTATAGAGGTGTAAGCAGCAGCAGCAGAGCGTAATACAAAGGGTTTAAAGGCTTCATATTCGCAAAAATAACAAATAATTACAGAAGAATAAATCTGTAATTAACGCAAACGTCATGGCTAAGTAAAAATCCGATATCTATTTGAGGAACCTTTTTATTTCCCGCTCCACGTCTCTGGATTTGATACTTTCCCTTTTATCGTGCAGCTTTTTGCCCTTGCCCAGGCCAATCTCAACTTTGGCATATCCGTTTTCGTTGATGAAAATGGCGAGTGGTACGATCGTGAAACCCTTTTCTTTTACCTTGTTCTGCCACTTGTTCAACTCTTTTTTAGTGACCAGTAGTTTTCGGTCGCGCACAGGTGGATGCCCGGCATAGCCGGCATTAACATATTCGGCGATATGCAGACTTTTGATCCAGAGCTCACCATCACTGAAGAGGCAGTAACTATCGTTAAAGCTGACCTTGCTGTTTCGGATTGATTTGATCTCGGATCCGGTAAGCACTATACCAGCTTTAAGCCGGTCTTCAATGGCATATTCAAAGGTAGCTGGCCGGTTCTTTATGTATATATTTTCGGGCAATTGTGCGATAGTTTTGGCCTGCAAAGGAGGTGATGAGGTGATAGCGACGTTGCGCCAAGTCAGGAGCCATCACTGTTTTGAATCAGCCTACCTGAGCTTCTGGTGTTTTCATAAACCATTCAGCAGTGAGGCTTAGTTTATTTTTCAGTGTTTTTCTTTCCGTTATGAAGTCAAGAAAACCATGCTCCAGCAGGAACTCTGAGCGCTGAAAACCTGCGGGGAGGTCTTTCTTGATGGTTTCTTTGATTACACGCGGACCGGCAAAGCAAATCAGTGCGTTGGGCTCGGCAATATTGATATCGCCCAGCATGGCATAAGATGCAGTAACACCACCTGTGGTTGGGTCGGTCATCAGCGAAATGTAAGGGAGGCGGGCACTGGCAAGCTGTGTCAGTTTTGCCGCAGTTTTCGCCATCTGCATCAGTGAGAAGGCGCTTTCCATCATGCGGGCGCCACCTGATTTTGATATCACTAACAATGGTAACCGGTTTGCGATGCAATAGTCTATGGCGCGGCTTATTTTCTCTCCCACCACCGAACCCATAGATCCGCCAATGAAGGAGAAGTTCATGCAAGCCACCACAAAACCGGTACCGTTCATTGTGCCTACGCCAACCGTCATGGCGTCTTTGAGGCCGGTAGATTGCTGGGCATCCACGATCCGCGAAGCGTAAGGTTTAACATCTACAAAACCCAGAAAATCCTTTGGCCGTATGTTTTCGAATAGCAGCTCGTACCGATTGTTGTCGAATAGAATTTCGAAGTATTCAACAGCGTCAATTCTGTTATGGTAATTGCACTTCGGACATACATGCATATTGTCATGCAGTTCTTTCACTGTTGCTGTCGTTTTGCATTCGGGGCACTTGTGCCACAAACCATCCGGGGTTTCCTTTTTTTCTTTTGTAGAGGTAAGTATGCCCTTTTTATTACGACGAAACCAGGTTGATGACATAGTTTAAAAATTATGTAGCAGGCGGCAAAGATACGGTTATGCCCGATAACTTGAAATACTATTGCGGGATCCAGTAAGATGTGGGAGATAGTAATGCGTTGCAGCCTGCAGGAGTAATAACGAAGAGACACCTGCCGGTAATATTAATACAAGGGTAGCGGTAATGGTAAAATGCCGTGTACACTAAAATTGTACTATATTTGCGCCAATTTTCCAGAAGATATTGCTATCGAAAGCCCGACATATAATAGTAGGTTTAATTGATTATTTTCACAAGCCCTTTGCCAGGTTCATTCCTGAGCAGACTTTTCGTTATCTGGCTTGCGGTGGTTCCAATACAGTGCTCAACTGGGTGGTGTATTCGCTTTCGTTCAATGTGGTATTAAAACGCCAGAGTTTCGGCATATACAAGGATATTGCCATTACAGCTCCAGTAGGCGCACAAATAATATCCTTCTGCATTTGCTTTCCTATTGGTTTCATCTTGTCGCGGCATATTGTTTTTCCTGAGTCTAACCTTCATGGTCGTAAGCAGTTTTTCAGGTACGCACTGGCAACGGCTACGTTTATTCTGCTCACTTACGTGCTTATCAAGATGTTTGCCATTATACTGCCTATGGTTCGTGCAGATATCTCGTATATCTTCATCATGGTGATCACATCTGTACTGAGTTACCTTTCGCAGCGTTTTTTTACCTTCAAGAGCGTTGACGAAGATATACTGGAGTAAGCCTGCAAATCACACACTATTATAGCTAATATCTACGATACAAGTTACCCTTACACGGGTGATAGTACGAATGGCAGGTTTAACTACATTTGTTCCGTTTTCACTTCCAAAAGTACCTGATGAAGCAATACCTCCTGCTGTACGTTCTGTTTTGCGTGTCAGCCACCACTCTGGCACAGGCACCGGGTAACGATACCCTGCAGCAGATAGATCTTGATACCATTACAGTTTCGGTGCCGGCCGGCCCGGCGCCGTACAGGGCATCGTCACCCAGGTTATGGGAAATAATACATACCCGTGTTGCATTGTCGTTCAACCGTCAGGAGAAGACAGCCGCTGCCAGAGAGTGGGTAAAGTTGCGGCCTTATTGCTATGCCACCGATACCATAGTGCTGGATGCCAAAGGCATGTCAATAGACAGTGTAATGATGACCGGTAAAAAGGGAAACAAGTCGCTACGATACACTTATCTTAAAGATGAATTGAAGATATGGCTGGACAAACAGTATCTGCCCACGGACACAATTGGGCTTTATTTTCGATATACAGCTTTGCCATATGCGCAGAAGAGTGGTGGAAGCACGGCCATTTCGGACGATAGGGGACTGTACTTTATCAATACCGATGGTCAGTCGCCAAGTAAACCGGCACACATCTGGACACAGGGCGAAACCGAATCCAATTCCCACTGGATGATCACGATAGATAAGCCGAACACAAGATTCACTGTACAATTGGAACTGCTGGTGCCCGATAGCCTCACGACACTGAGCAATGGCGCATTGATAACACAGGTGAAAAGCACAGGTGGTATGCGTACTGATATCTGGCGGATAGATATGCCGATACAGGCCTACGCAGTAATGTTTGCGATTGGAAAATACACGGTGGTTAAGGACAAATGGCGAAACAAAGAAGTAAGCTACTACGTAGAGCCTCAGTATGGACCCTATGCACGGCAGATGTTCATCAATACGCCTGAAATGATGGAGTTTTTCTCTACTCGTACAGGTGTTCCGTATCCGTGGAATAAGTACAGTCAGGTGGCTGTGCGTGACTACGTATCTGGGGCTATGGAGAATACAACAGCCTCTCTTTTCGGTGAATTTATTAACCAGACGAAGCGCGAAATGGCCGACCGCGACTATGAGGATATTGTTGCGCATGAGCTTTTTCACCAGTGGTTTGGTGACTATGTTACCTGCGAGTCGTGGAGCAACCTGACTGTAAGCGAATCATTTGCCAATTATGGCGAACAGCTATGGCGGGCTGCAAAACATGGCAAGGAGTCGGGTGATGAACTTGCCTGGAATGATTTGCAGATCTACCTTAGTTCTTCGCGCAGCCATGACCCCGAGCTGGTGCGTTTTCGTTACGATAGCAGGGAAGATATGTTTGACGCCATCTCTTACAACAAAGGTGGAGCGATATTGAGGCATCTCAATTTTATGATAGGCGATGCAGCGTTTGACAATGCGATGAAGCAGTACCTGACCAAAAATGCGCTACGGTCTGCCGAGGCGCATCAGTGGCGCCTGGCAGTAGAGGAGGCCACCGGTCTCGATTGGAATTGGTTTTTCGACCAGTGGTATTATCACAAAGGGCATCCGGAGTTGAAAGTAACCTACGATTATAATGACTCTGCCCAGACGCTGAGCGTAAAAACAGAACAGGTTCAGGACGACTCTGATTTTCTGTACCGGCTGCCGCTGAAGGCTGCCGTTATTTATGGCAATTCACTTACCGTTGTAGACTGGAACATCAGCAAGCGGACAGACACATGGACGATACCCTACAGGAATGGTGAAAAACCGGTGGTGATACCCGACTTTACACATGTGCTGCCCGGCGAATTGCGGGATGGTAAGAAGCCCGCTCAGTGGCTGGCCCAATATGTGAACAGCACCGGGCACATCAACAAGCGGCTGGCAGTTGTAGCGGCAGCCAAACAACTTTCCGATTCTGCATCGCAGGTGGTTATAGACCTGTCGCTTAAGGATACAATGGCATCGATAAGGCGGCTGGCTGTAGGCCAGCTGACACGGGCACAAAGTGATAAATACCGCAAGCGCTGGACGCCGGTAGTGATGGCACTTGCCACCACAGACCCCGACAACCGTATACGTGCAGAGGCATTTGATATACTGGGCACATGGAAGGTAGGCAAGGCGAAAGTAGCCATGCTGGCTGCAGTATGGGATAGTTCTTACCTGGTGGCGGCCAATGCGCTAGAGGCCCTTGAAAAGCTGGACAAGGACACTGCCTATGTATTGGCAAAACTGCTGCTGCAGACCCATCCCCGTGGCGCTCTTGATGGTGCTGTATGGGCAGTAATAGGTAAGAAGGGTGCTGATGAAGATGTTGTATTGTATAAAACGAAGGCCGCAACCGTTTTCGGTACAAAAACCGTGACATTTGCACTCACCATCAATACCTACCTTAAAGCAGTTCAGTCCATCGATGCTTTCTCAGAAGCGGTGAATGTTTATGCAGCATTGGTAAGGCAGGAAACTATGAAATCATACCGGCAGGCATTGGGTGGGTTTATGTTTCAGGCGGTAACAGAGCAAAAAAACAGACAAAAAGACGATAATAAGGACATAGCGGCCGGCGCTGCTGCCAGGCTTGTGATACTGAAAAAAGCACTGCAAACGGTGGTAGATGAAGAAAAGGAAGCCGAAGTGAAAAAGAAATTCACTAAGATGATGAAGGATAATTTTGAGTAAGGGGCGCCTTCAGCACTGCTTTTGTTTTACCGGTATCTTGTTGGTCGCCGTACACCCAGAGTTCTTCTGTACATATTTCGTTCTTCGTTGAAGAACTGAAAGCCGAGTGTAAGCCCACAGTCGATAAAAGAGCCGGGACCAAGAGTGTAGAACAGGCTGCGGTTGTAATTTTCAACCTTTTCTACTGGCTGTACAAATTTGAGGCCTGCATTTCCTTCAATAAAGAATGCTCCGAAATTGTACCGCTTTCCAAGCCCTGCACCTGCAAATAAATACCCTCCCGGGATATTGTAGACTGTTTGCCAGTCTTTGTAATAGCTTTTGGGGGTATAGTCAGCTCGGCCCATGCCTGCCTTACCATAGATAAAAGCTTCAGACCGTTCCCAGCTGCGGAAATAGCGGTGGTACTCGATAGAACCCTGGTACCCGGGGAAGAATCCCCAATATTTGCGGTATGCTGCCAGTACAGAATGATGCAGGCTTAGCCTGTATTGCAGCTTCAGGCCGCCTTTTGACATCAGGCTCAGCGGATTAATGACATGAACAGATAGCCGTGGTGCAAGGTATTGTGCCGATGCTGCTGTACTGTACAACAAATACAGCAATACAATAAGGAATGGTAAAATGCGGGTTTTGTTGCTCATTCTGGTCAAATCGTATGGCGGAATCTGTTTGTCTGTTTACAAATATCGTGTTTGTAAAGCAAGAATTATAGACAGATTGCCGGAATTCGGGAAAATTCTATTGAAATATGCGCTCCAGCGCCCATGATTTCAGCCGCATTTCGGCCCACTCAGCCGCAGGTTCGCTGTCATAGGTGATAGCGCCGCCAGCCTGGTAACTGAGCAGGTGCGTAACAGCATTGTAAAACAGGCTCCTGATTACCACATTAAAGTCGAAGTCGCCCCCCGGGGTAATATAGCCAACTGTGCCGGAAAACAACTCGCGCCTTGCGGGCTCGTACTGTTCTATCAGTTGCATTACCTTGAATTTTGGTGCACCCGTCATACTACCCATCGGGAAAGAAACACGGATGGCGTCGGTAAACGGTGCGTCCGGCAACATCGTTCCGCTCACGGTCGATATCATCTGATGCACCTGTGGAAAGGTATAGATACCGCACAACTCATCTACCGTCACAGACCCGGTGATGCAACATCGCGCCAGGTCGTTGCGTACCAGATCTACAATCATCACATTTTCTGCACGCTCCTTTATACTGTTTTTCAGGTTTGTTTTGATCTGCTGGTCTGCTGCAGGGTCCTGTTCCCGCCTTGCCGTGCCTTTTATAGGTTGTGAAATCAGTTTTTCTCCCTTCCTGCACAAATATCGTTCAGGGCTGGCGCACATCATGTACTGGTCATCGAGGCGATACCAAGCTGCGAAGGGTGCAGGGGAGAGGCTATTGAGTGCATGGAATGTTTCAAGTGGCGCAATAGTGGCGCCCGGGCTGTTGCCACCATAGCAGTAGTTGATTTCGTAGCAGTCGCCGGCAGCAATATGTTCGCGCAGCCGGTTTACAGTGTTCAGGTAGCTTTGCTCGGTCATATTTCCGGCAAATGCCTGTTTTACAGCATACCCATTTGAGATCGTGTCGGAGGATGCCATTATCTCGCGGTAGATCGTTGCAGGGTTGCCAAATGTAGCAATCGTCAGCACATCCAGGTTTCTGGAGATGTGGCAAACCGTTTCCGGAACAAAAAACTGGATGAGCGGGTATCCGTGTTGCGCCCCGTGGCTACTATTCAGCTTTGGTTCCAGTATATTTTTGTAGTCATAGCATATATGACCAAACATCCAGTCGGGCAGGGTATCGTGTGCCTGTTGCAATGCTGCCAGTGGATCTGGACCGGTGCAGTCAATGATTTTTGAAGCCCCGGCACCCAGCAGGCATTCATAGGAGGTGTGAGCAGTAGGGTAGTTGTTGTTATCCGAAAAAAGAAGGATGCTGAACTGGTGGGCCCAATTCAGCATCCTTTTTTTTAATGCTCCGGCAGTGCCGGGAGCTATGTTGTAGATTGCAACGTTTCTTTCCAATGCCAGTGTGTTAGGTGCGGTGTATGCTAAAAAATGAGGTGTACAGCATCATACCAGACCGGCTGTCGGGCAGTGTAGCGTGCGATTTAGAAATCATCGTCATCGTCATCAAATCCGCCACTGCCTTCTGTAAAGAAGCCAAGATCCTTAAAGTCATCATCCACATCAAAGTCATCGTCTTTGCCCGATTTCTTTTTAGGCGCCTTGTTCTTTGATTTTGGCAGATCAAATTCCTCAAACTCTTTTTCAATATCGAAGTCGTCTTCGTCTTTGTTGAAATCATCATCTTCGACGTCATCTTCTATATCATCCTCGTCATCATCATCATCGTCTGTCTTCTTTTTCTTACCTGCAGATGCCGCTTTTTTTGCGGGTTTTGCTGTCTCTTCTTCCAACTCATCATCAATATCTTCGTCATCTAGCTCTTCTTTTTTAGCTTTTGATGCTGTCTTTTTAGATGCAGGAGCTGCGCCTGGTTTCACACTCTTTTTAGCTGCCGGTTTTTTGTCAGTATTTGATTTCATAGCTCTTTATCTTGATGCCGTAAAATTTTAATAGTTTGGTGAATTTGCCAAATTTTTTTTGAGATAATGAAATATAATTTTTTTTAGGAAATGACGATCAGTTGATCTCTTCCGGTACCGTTAGATACGTGTGAGATGCGCACTTCGAGGTATTCCTCAATGAACGTGCAATAGTCTTTAAACGCCTTAGGCAACTCGTCGTAGGTGGTACATGTACTAATGGGTTTGTCCCACCCATCAAACGTTTCATATACTGGTACTATCCCGGTTTCGCAGAGGTCGTAAGGTAGTTCTTTGGTTACTGTACCATTCACATTATATGCGGTAGCCGCCATCAGCGGCGTGAAGCTGTCAAGTACGTCGGTTTTGGTGATAATGAGCTTTGTGACACCGCTTAGCATTATGGCATAACGTAGTGCTACAAGGTCTATCCAGCCGCAGCGCCTTGGCCGGCCGGTAGTAGCGCCAAACTCATGCCCTGCAGCACGTAGCGCGTCGCCGGTGGCGTCTTCCAGTTCAGTAGGGAAGGGTCCGCCACCCACTCTGGTGCAATATGCCTTGGTGATGCCATACACTTCGCCCACCCATGATGGTGCTACTCCCAGACCGCTGCAAACTCCGGCAGCGATTGTGTTGGAAGAAGTTACGAACGGGTAGGTGCCAAAGTCTACGTCGAGCATACTGCCCTGCGCACCCTCTGCGAGAATTTTTTTGCCTTGTTTAAGGTGGTTTTCCAACCAGTATTCGGCGTTCACCAGTTGTAGTGCACGCATGTGCTCAATGGCGGCAAAAAATGGTTCTTCCCATTGTTCCCATGCTATGGTCGGTCCGTCGTACTGTTTTAGCAACTGCAGGTGTTTCTGCGTTAGTTTGTTGTATTTCTCTCTGAAGTTGGGCGACAATATATCTCCAACCCTGAGCCCATTGCGGCCTGTTTTGTCCATGTATGCCGGGCCTATTCCCTTAAGTGTAGAGCCTATTTTGTCTGCGCCTTTTGCAGCCTCAGATGCGGCATCCAGCGCTCTGTGTGTAGGTAGTATCAGGTGTGCTTTCTGCGATACATACAGTCTCGAGAGCATATCAGGGCAAAGTGGCAGTATTTTCTCTATCTCCAGCCGCAGCGTCACCGGATCTATTACAACACCGTTGCCGATCAGGTTAAGACAGTGTGTCTGAAAAACTCCCGATGGAATGGTATGCAGCACTACTTTTTCGCCTTTGAGGTATAAAGTATGTCCGGCGTTTGGCCCACCCTGAAATCTGGCTATTATATCGTAATGAGCAGCAAGGAAGTCTACTATTTTCCCCTTGCCCTCGTCACCCCATTGTAACCCCAACAATACGTCTATCATGTTGTCTTGAAATATTTATCCGGATGCATTTCCGGCTGAGCAATTTTGTTCAAACTTCAAAAGTAAAACATTTTTATAGAGTACAGCAGACAGAAATATTCTGTTCAGGTATTCTGGTGAATTTGTTTGCTGCTTATCACACAATGCACCATGCGAAATGGGTATATTGTTTGTGAATATTGTTCAATATGTTGTTTTTGCCGTCGCTTGAGTACTGAAAAGGGTTTGAATTGATGCTCATTGTCGGTCTGGCATTTCTTGTGGCTAATGCGACTAGAGATTGACCAAGTCATCGGCGACAGCCGGTGTGCAACAAAAATCCGTTACATTAATCAAGCCGGTTCACCACTGCTATAAGATCACGTTTGCTGATTGTTTCGGGAAAAAGGTGCAGACCATAAGCTCGGTTTACGGCGTCTATCAGTTGTTCCATTGATTGAATGTGTGAGGTTAATCCCTGCTTTTTTTCCACTACCGTCAAGTGTTTTGATACATTGTCGGCAGTTATAAACGAATAGGAATGATCAAATACCATCAATTTGCCATTGTGCACTAATCTGGACAGGTGTTTATTATTCTCCAATCGAATCAGGTGAAGTGTTTTTGGCCCTTTTTGAACCATAATTGCTGATAGTTTGCGGTCATTCAGCATAGCTGAGCGGCTGTCCCAGTTTGGGCGGTTTATCGGGCGTTCCACAGCCACTGCATTGTGGGTTATTGTCACTATGCCGGAAATAGTATCATGGTCGTATACGATGTAGCCATCAAAAGAAAAATGCTGGGCAGAGTTGCTATGTTTGCTCGTTTCATCAGATATCAACAACGCATCGTGGTAAAGAA
This sequence comes from uncultured Bacteroidota bacterium, assembly GCA_903824665.1. Classification (GTDB taxonomy): domain Bacteria; phylum Bacteroidota; class Bacteroidia; order Chitinophagales; family Chitinophagaceae; genus Nemorincola. Next base: position 86,068 of record CAIJXT010000035.1, read on the forward strand.
ACTGTAACCAGTAGTAGGGATTGGGTGTAAATTGTATGTCATTGCACGCCAGAAAATTGTAGATGCCATCTGGTCTGTACCATGCACTTACATTGCCTCCGGCTCCTGAGAATCTGCCCGGCAGCTTTTTTTCTATCTGATTCCGGCTGTATTCTGAAGTGCAGTAGTAGTAGTGTTTTCCCAATTTGCTGCTGTACCGGGCACGCACTGTACCGCTTCCCGGACTGATGAGGTGGTTGGCAGCTGGGTGTTGAGGTGTCATACCTCCACCATTAATATCGTGGCGTGGGAATGTTGTGGTGGCAGCAATTGCGACATCGTTTGTTTCAGCAGTTACGATATCATTTCGCGAACCTATTTGGTTTTGAAATGCAGCTTTAGCAGTAGCATTGCTGGTTTCCCGGTCGCTTTCCTTTCCATAGTTTACAGACCTTATCTCATAACGCGTCGGTATAGCACGGGTTTCAGCTGGGCTATTATTGTAACTTACTTCTCTTCTGTCGGGTGGTGCTACAACTTGCCGGTTGGAGCCCGCGATCTGAGCGAAGCAGGGATGTAAGCCTAAAACGAAAAACACAATAACGGTATACTTCATGCCCGATTTTTTTCGCAATTCAGGTGCTAATTTAAGAAATAAGTGAATGATAAATATAAAACATGATTTGCCAGCCAGCGAAGTGGACGGTAGAAAATACAGCGGATGCCTGAGTTGTTGCAAAGAGATAAGTGCCAGCCGGTTTCGCCGTGTTAAATGTTATGTTCGGCTTTGAGCTTTGCGCTTACGATACTGATTGTTGTTACGATTTTGTCGATCATGCTTTCCAATTCGGGCGATTGTTCACCTTTTTCCGCCAATTTCTCTATCTGTATTGTTTCCTCTTTTATGCTGTTGATACACATATTGATGATAGATGGCCGTACTCTATGCGCCAGATACTTTACCGTTTTGAAATCGTTATTGTGGTAAGCTTCCTTGATTTTTTGTACAGATTGTGGTACGTCTGTAACAAAAAGGGATAGCATTTGTGTAACAAAATCAGGGTTATTACCTCCAATGGATATCAGCTTTTTTATGTCGAAAAGTGGTTCTTCGGGAGTGGCTGGCGGAGCAATAGTTTCTATGATTGCAGGTGCAGGCTGCACCGTCTCTTTGGCTGACTTATGCAGCCAGTTTGCGATCACAGCAATCATTTTCTCCTCGTCATAGGGCTTCGTGATGTAATCATTCATACCTGCCTCCAGGTACTGCTCTTTCTTTCCTTTTATTGCATTGGCTGTCAGGGCAATGATAGGTATTTGTGTGTTTATTTCTTTTCTGATGATCGTTGTCGCGCTTACACCATCCATCACCGGCATCTGCACATCCATCAGCACTATGTCGAAGTTGTTTTTGCGCATTTGTTCTATTGCAATAGCTCCATTGCCTGCAGTAGTTACCTGCGCACCATACTGGGTGAGTATCGTATACGCCAACAACCTGTTGAGTTCATTGTCTTCTACCAACAGTATTTTTTTGTTGCTGATGTTGCTTGTGTCACTTTTTACGGCTCGTTTTTTCTCCAGTATTCGCTGTGTACCTATTTTTAGTGGCAGCGAGAGGGTGATCGTAGTGCCATGATTTTTCCGGCTTTTTATATCTATCGATCCGCCCATCAGCTCCATCAGCTGGCGGGTAATGCTCATGCCCAGGCCAGTGCCGCCAAATTTCCTTACTATCGTTTCATCTTCCTGGGTAAACTTGTTGAATATTTTGTTCAGAAAATCTTCGTTGATACCTATTCCCGAATCTTTGATCGTGATACCTATTTTCTGAATGTCGCCGGTTGTTTCGGTAAGGGCTACCTTGAGGTGCACATATCCCTTATCTGTGAACTTAATAGCATTCGAGAGCATATTGATCAGCACCTGATTTATGCGGTAAGGGTCGCCTATGAGCGATGTGGATATGCCCGGATCCACTTCGGCAGCCATTACCAGGCCTTTTTCTTCGGCTTTGGGTAGCAGCATGTTTACTGCTTGTTGAGCCGTTTTGTTGATATCGAAAGGTATTTGTTCCAGCGCAATTTTACCGGCTTCTATCTTAGAGATATCGAGAATGTCATTGATAATTACCAGCAGGTTCTCAGAGGCGGTTCTTACAGACGACAGGTAGAAACGTTGCTGTTCATCGAGCGAGGTTTTCGACAGTAGTTTGCCAAGGCCCATAATAGCATTGATGGGGGTCCGTATCTCATGACTCATGTTGGCCAGGAATGCTTCTTTGGCATGAGAAGACCGCTCTGCGTCCTGAATAGCGATTTTCATTTCGCCTTCCATCTTTTTCTGGCGGGTTATATCCAGATGTATGCTTACGGCACCTTTCAGCGAGCCGTCGGGATTGTGCAGTGGTGCGGTACTTACCAGCCACCATTTGGTCTCGCCTTTCTTCGTTCTTATCCTGAACTCATAATTGTTTGAAAGGCGGTATTGCCGCTTGCGTGCTATATCGCTGATGCTGCGAGCTTCTTCGTTTTCGAGAAAAAGGTCGGTGGCTTTTTTGCCATATAGTTCGTCAGGTTCGTAACCGCTCATGGCACAAAATCGCTGATTGGCAAAACGGATATGTTCTTCAGTATCCATTTCGAGCATACCGAGATTCATATTCTCAATGATGCCCCTGTATTTTTCTTCGCTGCGTTTCAGTGCTTCTTCAGCATCAAAACGGTCTGTGATATTCTGTGCAAATCCGATCACATAAGGCTCCTCCCTTGTTTCGCTCAGCAGGTAGTTCTGGTAAAGCAGATATTTCTTCTCTCCACTTTTGTTGTATACCACCATTACCCCTTCTGCAGATCCTTCTTTCCTGATCCGGCCAAGGTAATTTTCATTGAATTTTTCTTCTAAGCCAGGCGATAGGAATGAAGATATTTTTTTGCCGATTAGTTCAGGTTCTTCGTACCCAAGCATTTTGCACGCTGCAGGGTTTATGGTTAGCAGTTTGCCATTCAGATCATGTGTGCAAATCCATGCCTGGCTGAAATTGAAAAGTTCTTTGTATCGTTTCTCACTGAGTTTTACCTGGTCTTCTATTTTTTTTCTTTCCGTCACATTTACACCGAAGCCTACAGCCATCTCCAAATTGCCCTTGTCATCAATTACCGGATACATTTCGCGAAGGTGGTACTCAATGATGCCATCAGGTGTTGTAATCTGCTCTTCCCAGTTTACAGACTTCCCGGTTTGTTGCATTTTTACGAACATTTTCTTTCTGGTATCTGCCAGACCTTGCGGCTTATGGGTGTACCTGCAATATTCATCGTCGTTTTTGCCAATAATCCATTTTCTGATTTCAGGATTTTTTATTGATTCTGTATTTACAAACACATACTGATGTTCGCTGTTGAAAGCTGCAATGCTGCCGGGTATATTGAAAAGGATTTTTTCGTAGAAATTTTTTTGTCTTGTAAGGTTATCTTCAGTGGTTTTGGATTCCGTTATATCCGTGTATTTCCAAAGGTTACCAGAGTACTTACCGTTAAACGTAACCGGTAGATAGTCGAACGAGAAAATATTGCCATTTTCAAGCTCCACCTGTTTGCCGAAGCAGGGTTTTCTTTCTTGTCTGGTTGTTTTAATAAGAGCTACGAATGCTGCTGGTTTTTTGAAAAGAGACTTTGTTCTTGACAACATCATTCCGGATTCTGTACCAGAGAAAACCTGCGGGTTTTCGGAAATGCGAAACAGGTTGCAGAATACCTGATTAAGGAATATTATTTCACCATTTTCATTTTCTACCAATATGCCATCGCGCAGATTGCTAAGCAATGGCGCCAGTTTGATGACGGTTTCGTAAAAGCCCGGACTTTTGTCTACGCTGCCTTTCATGTCCAACAGGCGACGCTCCAGCTCCGCTATGCGCTCTTCAGCAGCTTTGCGGGCCGTTCGTTCCTGTTCCAGTTCATCGCGTAGTTTATCGGCGTGCATAACGGTCAGCTTATTGTGATTTCTTTTTCCTGCAGCATGTTGTAAATTGTAGACTTGCCAATGCCCAGTTTTTTTGCCACGGTCACTACATTATTGTTGTATTTTTTCAGAAACTGTGCGATAATATCTGTAGTGTATTCCTTCAGGGTTTTTTCGGTGTTCAGAAACGACGAATCTGAAGTGAGGTTGGTGAAGTAAATGTCTGTTTCAGTCATTTGGTTGTCGCTGCACATTACCGCTGCGAGATCTATCACCGACTTCAGTTCCCTTACATTACCCGGGTAGTGGTATTTCATCAGTTTCTCCTTTGCATCCTGTGCTATATTGATCGGTTTCAATTTGTTTGCTTTGCAGAAGTCGTCAAGAAAATGCCGGGCCAGCAGCAATACATCGTTACCTCTGTCCCGCAGTGGTGGTAGCGCAATAGGCAGACCCATTATCCTGTAGAACAGATCTTCGCGGAATCTTCCGGCCTTGACCTCGTCGGGCAGATTTTTGTGGGTAGCCACAATCAGCCGAACATCCAGTTTTACACTCTCATGGCCACCAACGCGAGTTAATTCACGTTCCTGCAGCACCCGGAGTATTTTGCTCTGAAGACTCATATCCAGCTCCGCTATTTCATCCAGAAACAGAGTGCCTTTATCTGCTTCCTCAAATTTCCCGGTTTTTCTTCCCTGTGCGCCGGTAAAAGCACCTTTTTCGTAGCCAAACAATTCGCTTTCTATCAATTCTCTGGGAATAGCAGCCATATTAACCGCTACAAATGGTTTCTTTTTACGGTCAGAGTTGTAATGGATCGATTTTGCTACTACCTCTTTGCCGGTTCCGGTTTCTCCGGTAACATAGACATTGATGTTAGTGTGGACTGCTTTTTCAAGCATCGAAAAAATCTTGGACATCGGTGGGCTCTTGCCTATAATAGCATTCCCAAAATCATACTTGTGTCCAAGTTCTTCTTTCAGTGTTTCTACTTCTTTCTTCAGCGATTTTCGTTCCTTGGCATGGTTTACAGCATTCCAAAGCAGATCTTTTGTGCTGTCGTCCTTAATGAAGTAATCACTGGCTCCTTTTTTTATTAGTGTAAGCGCCGTGCTGATGTCTTCCTGCCCGCTAATGACTATTACTGGTATGTCGTTGTCATATGCTTTGATGGTATTCAGCAATTCCATCCCGTTGATATCCGGCAATGAATAGTCAATACTGATAAGGTCGGGTTTTTTCGACAAATTGGAAATACAATCCTTTCCCGTGGTAAAACGGGACACCTGATGATCCGGGTTCAGAGATAGGTGATATTCAAGTACCTGACCATACCACGGGTCATCTTCTACAATAAAAATGCTAAACTGTTCCATAAAATGGAATATTTCCAACTAAAGATACACATATTTCTACTATAATTCGATTTTTCGTTTTTCTCTGCAGCAATTCAATGCGTTAGGCGTTCCATTTCGTGGAATACAATTCCATTTTGTGGAATGCATTTTTATTTGTAATAAAGCGTATCCTATTGAAAATTAATTAATTGGCGCTTTGGCATAATAATTGATAAATGTCAATATAAATCATCGATAAATGAATAAAATAGAAAATATAAAAATATTTATAGTGGATGATAGTGTTTTTTGCAGGAATCTATACAAGCAGCACTTGAAGAACCTGAGGATCAATGATATACATGTTTTTGAGGATGGTGAGCAGTGTATGCGGGCGTTGCTGGATACGCAGATTAAGCCAGACGTTATACTGATGGATTTTGATATGCCACCAACAAACGGCCTTGAGATAATTTCCCGAATACGATCGGTAAACACAAATCAGATGGTCGTGATGATTTCGTCGCAGGGGAGTATTCAGGTAGCTGTTGACGCAATGAAATATGGTGTGCTTGACTACATTATTAAAGATGGTTCAGAACTGGATCGTCTGACAGTGGCAATTAATAGTGTTTTGGAAAACAAAATCCACAGGCAAATGGCGGTAAGTTGATATGTGTACTGCAATATAGCCCTGTGATAGCCCTTTTGATACCGAAAGGTTTTTTTGTTTTTAGCAGATAAGGTAATTGATGCGCTGTTTTGTTACGCATGAGTTAATGAGTGATTGCGAAAGTATAATTTATGTTGCATTAAAATATATGCAATAGATAAAATAAAGGTTTTTCTGTAGATCAGAATTTAGATATTATGGGTAAGAATACTCTCAGGATCCGATTAGTAAACACTCGTGTTTTATACATCTTGATCTTGTTGATTTTAGGGTTTAATATTAATGCTTTTGGGCAAATGATATACTCGCCCAATACGGTGAGGGATCAGTCTGCAAGCGCATCTTATTGCCAAAGCGGTACGCCTTCAAATATCAGGTTCCGGTATAGAACTTGCAATGTAGGCTCAGGTGCCACTTCTGGTATTTCGCTTACGGTTAGATGGTACAGCAACACCACCAATTCCACAACGGGTGGTACCCTTTTAAGCACTACAACTGTGGCATGTGCTACTACCGGAACCGGTAGTTTATTTTACACGCCTTCTACAACATCGCTGGGTACTCTCTATTACTATATAGAAATAACTTGGACAGGTTCCGGATCTTGTAACACCAGTGGTTTCATGAAGAGCTCTGCCACAACCGGCATAACGGTTGTGGCGGTGCCCGCCGCTATAGGGGGCAGTACCAATCTGTGTATTGGCACACCTGCCACATATACCAACAGTGTAATTGGAGGTACATGGAGAAGTAGTAATACTGGTCGTGCAACTATAAATGTAAACACAGGGTTGGCTACGGGTATAGCTACGGGAGCAGTTACACTGACTTATCGTACAAGCCCAACACTTACATGCTCTAGAGTAACTAAAGCAATAACTGTAGTTGCAGTTACAACGGTTAACGCAATTACGGGTGGTGGAAGTATTTTTTGTTCGGGAGCTACAACAACCCTCGCCAATACTACCGGTGGTGGTGCATGGAGTTCAGGTAATACTGGTGTAGCCACAGTCAACTCATCCGGTGTTGTTACCGGTGTTTCTGCCGGTACCGCAACAATATCTTATGCTGTAACGGGCACCTGTAATACTGCGGTGGCTACAAAGGTGGTTACGGTTACAAGTACACCCGCTACTATTAGTGGCAACAGTGTAACTTGTATAGGTTATTCTGCTCCTTACACCAATACAGTACCCTTTGGTACCTGGAGTAGTAGTAATACCGCTATTGCTACCATTAATGCCTCAACGGGTATTATGACGGAGGTTGCGGCAGGTACTACCCGCATCACTTATACTACAGGATGCGGAACTGCTGCTACCAAACTGGTTACTGTTATTACCGCCCCCGCGGCAATAACCGGCACTAACCGTATATGCAGCGGCACATCTACCACACTCAGTGATGCAACAGGTGGTGGCACCTGGAGCAGCAGCAACACTGCTGTAGCGACCATCGGGTCTGCTACGGGCATTGTGCAGGGTATTGCTCAGGGCACATCTACTATTTCTTATATTGTAGGAGGCTGTTCGGCACTGGCTACTGTTACTGTAGCTACTTCCCCCGCTGCAATTGCCGGTGGTAGTACTGTCATTTGTAGTGGCACTACCACAACCTGGACAAATACTTCCAATTTCGGTACATGGAGCAGCACAAATACTGCTGTAGCTACTGTCGACGCATCAACAGGGCTTATTATGGGCGTGGGCGAAGGAACTGCTGTTATTTCTTATACTACCGGTTGCGGTAGTGCAGTAGCAAGAACCATTACTGTAAATGCTCAACCGGGTGCTATAACCGGTACAACAACTGTTTGTGCCGGTGTCACTACCACTTTGTCCAATTCAGTAAGTGGTGGTGTATGGAGCAGCTCCAATACTGCGGCAGGTACGGTAAATGCATCAACAGGTGTAGTGATGGGTATCAGTGAGGGTACAACCACGATATCATATATAAACGGTATTTGCTTCGCGGCAACAGATGTTACCGTAAATCCACAGCCTGTTTCCGGCCCTATAGATACCCATGATAGTATAATGTGTAGTGACGCTGAGGAGACATTCGTATCATTGGGCGACCCTGATGGTACTTGGAGCAGTAGCAATACCTCTGTTGCTACGATAGGGAGTGCTGATGGTATCATAGATATAGTTACCGTCGGTATCACAAATATCAGTTATACAGTTACGAATAGTTGTGGTACATCTGTCGCAGTTGAAACTGTAACAATTAATCCATTACCCGATGCCAATTTTTCCGGTACACTCACTGTGTGCGTAGGTGCCACTACGGCAATGACAAGTGTGATGGCTGGTGGAGATTGGATAAGCGGAAACGCCGCAGTAGCGACAGTTGGGTCAACTGGCATTGTAACCGGCGTGACTGCAGGTACTGCAGAAATATCTTATCATTTAGACAACGGGTGTGCTGAAGATCTGATAATACAGATAGTCACCGTGAATGTGGTTCCATCTGCAGTATCAGCATCAGCTACGCCCAACCCAATCTGCAGCGGTGCCAACCTGACACTGACCAGCACTGCAACGAGCAGCACCGGTTCAGTGACCTACGCATGGTCTGGTCCTAACGGCTTTACTTCTACTAATCAAAACCCTGCAGCCTTTGCGGTTACAACGGCAGCTGCAGGTATCTATACCGTAACCGCTACCAACGCATGTGGTTCAACATCAGCACAAACTGCGACTGTAACCGTGAATGTGGTCCCAAGCGCAGTATCCGCATCAGCATCACCTAATCCGATCTGCAGCGGTGCTAACCTGACACTGACCAGTTCAGCAACCAGCAGCACCGGTTCAGTGACCTACGCATGGTCTGGCCCTAACGGCTTTAGTTCAACAGCACAAAACCCCGCAGCCTTTGCCGTTACAATAGCAGACGCAGGCATCTATACGGTAACTGCTACCAACGCATGCGGCTCAAC